>JBDVMU010000062.1:0-341935 GCA_039969995.1 Rhizobiaceae bacterium | reverse complement strand
GGCCTGCCAAATGTTGGTGAGCAGCGAGGGAACGATCAGAAGTGCCATGGCGGTTGGCAGGTCGAACAGCACTGCGAGAACCGCAAGGCTGACTGTTGGCAGGCCAAGACCTATGACACCCTTCACCAGACCCGCCAGCAGAAAAGTTAAAAAGATGATCGCAAGAGCAAGTGGGTCAAACATCAAAACATCATAGAGCGGGTACTGCGGAAATCGGACATAGTCGAATTCTGTGAGTTCACACTTTCGGCATTGGCCTTACAATAGGCAATGCTGAGCCTAAATAATCGTTCCGGTCGCATCTGCGCGGCGCCCTAAGAGTCAGGATTCTACGATGTCACGGTCCTTTGCCGATATCACCTTCACGCCATCGGTACTGGCTGAACAAACACACAATGGTTCGGCTGAACACTATGCTTCGTTTCTTGACCCGGACGAAGCAAGCGGCAATCGCATTGGGCCAGCCGAGAAGCAGTTCATCAGCGAGCGTGATGGTTTTTATCAGGCAACAGTATCGGGCAACGGTTGGCCTTATGTTCAGTTCAGGGGTGGTCCAAGAGGCTTTTTGCGGGTGATGGACGAACAGACCATTGCCTATGCCGATTACCGTGGCAATCGCCAATATCTCAGCACCGGCAATCTGCGCGACGATGATCGGGTATCGTTGATCCTGATGGATTATCCCAACCGGCGGCGACTGAAAGTCTGGGGTCGGGCAAAGCTAATTGGTGCCAAGGAAGATGCTTTGTTGCTGACCAAGGTAAAGGATCCCGACTACCGGGCGTTGCCGGAGCGCATTGTTGTCATCACAATTGAGGCGCTGGACTGGAACTGTCCGCAGCACATTCCACAACGTTTGACAGTTGAAGAATTCGACGCGCAGTTGAAGCCAATACGAATAGAGATGGCTCAGTTGCGGGCAGAGAATGAGGCTTTGAAGGCAAAACTCAGGGAGTCGGAGTAGAAATCTTGCGCCCAACAGACTTGCCATTTGACGCTCATTGTCGATAATCATCGCATCGAAATCGAGTGTACCGAGGAGAAGGCGACCAATGGCAACCTACGAATGTGAAAAGTGCGGCATGAGCGTTAACGCGACATGCGGCAAATGTGATGCGCCACTGGTGGATGACAGTCTCACCCTTGATGACGGTCGCACGGTGCAGATTTCCAAATGTCCCAATGACCACGGCAAAATCAAATCGCCGATGTGCTGCGGCCAGGATATGAGCTGCGCAGCTTAAGCCTGAATAGGTCTAGGCCGTTTTTGTCGTCTCGCCCGTTGCGGCAGGTGTGTCCTGCGGTGATGGCAAAAATTTTGGCAACAGCGATACGGCGCACAGGATGATCAACGCAGCTGCGGCAAGGATCTGGAACAGGGTATCGAATCCCCAATTCTGGTAGACATAGGCCACCAGTGGCAAGGTCATCGCCAAAACTGAAAACGCCACCACGTAGCGGATACCGTAGATTCGGGCGCGGTGTGCACCGCTTGCCATCTTGCCGATCATGTAGTCGTTGATTGGGATCTGCCCGAAAGCGCCGAGCATAAAGCCGAGCGCTACCGCAAAGGCAAGGCCATCGTTGAGGCCGGGCATCAGCGCAAAAAACACCAATTGCATCATGGCTAAAACCATAAACACGCGGCGCGGTCCAAACCGGTCGAGCAGACTGCCAACGATCAATTGTGCAATCGATGCAATGGCAAAAACCAGGAAGGTTAGAGACCCAAGCACCGTGGCAATGTGCTCACCGTCATCGCTGGTTCCCGACAACAAGGCAGCAACGTCGGCCACAAGGCCCTGCAGACGTTCGTCAAAAATCTTGGGTAGCGCGAATGTTGTGGACTGGAAGATGATCGACGAAACCGCTGTCGTAACGAAGACAATAATTGAAACCCGGATCAGCAGGGAACGCTGAGGAGAGGCCGGTTGTTTGGCGGTCGGTGATGGCGGTTGCTTGGCGGCGGCGCGGTCGATGGAAATCGCATCGCGTTGAACCACCCAATAAGCCAGGCCAAAGAAGATTGAGACAATGCCCGGCAGGTAAAATGCCAAACGCCAGCCTCCATTGTCGATGAGATAGCCGGTGATCAGTGCGGCGCAGGCAACACCGAGATTGCCCCAGACCCCGTTAGTGGCGATGCGCATGCCGGTATTGCGCCATTTCATGGTAACGATGGCCAGTCCAACAGGATGGTAGATTGCCGCGAACATTCCTATGACAAACAGGCCAAGGCCGATCTGCAGCGGAGAATTGGCAAAACCGGTTGTGATGGAAGCCAGTCCGATGCCGACAAAAAATACCACCATCATGCCATCCCGGCTCCACTTATCGGCGAGCCAGCCTGCGGGCAGTGAAAACAGGCCGAAGGCAAAAAAGCCCGGCGTCGCATAGGCCAGTAATGCAGCATATCCGACACCCCATTCCCGGTGCAGCGCCAGTGCCGCCACAGTGGCAAAAACCAGCGTGAAAAGATGATCCAGAAAATGGCCGACATTGAGCAGCAGAAAATGGGTCTGATCACGATTTAACATGTTGGGGTCCAGGAAGGGGTGGAATGGCTTACCATCAACGGTGCCATATGGGCGGGTTGCAGGACATTAGAGATGCGACACCTATTCGGCTGCCGCGTGAAGGGCTGCCTGGGCGCAGAAACAGGAGGCGGCGACTGCGGCATCAGCTCGCGCATTGGCCAGTTCAAGTCGTTGCTTGATCTGCACGATCTCGACACTTTCGTCCCGCGCCAAGAGACAATCATGGAGACCTTTAAGGCTCCAGACATTATCCGGGTGGATCGAAGCGCGGCTGAGCCCACTACCCAGCCCCAGATCGGCGCGGAACGTCGCTTCGGCTTCTTCAATGCGTCCCTGCTCCAACAGCAAAGCGCCGAGGGCGTGGCGGGTTGGCTGCATCCAGCCCCAGGGCTCGTCATAGGGTAGGGCGTCGTCCAGTTCGACAGAGCGGCGCAGTTCGGCGAATGCGGCATCGAATTCGCCCTTACGGTAGAGGATCTCCCCACGCAGCATTGCTGCGGCAATATCGAGAAGGTTGATGACCCTATTATTGTGCAGCAATCGTGTCTTGGGCACACGGGCCTTGGCCTCTAAAAATTCGACCTCCGACGCTTCCGCTGCCTTCACATTGCCAAGCGCCGCATGGGCCACCCCTCTGGCGTAAAGAACGTTGGCGGTTAGCGTGCAACAGAGTGCCTGGTCATCAGGCAGCGCCATGTCGATGGCTTGTTGCCACTTGCCAAACCGTACCAGGACATGAGGTTCAAGGCTCAAATAGCTTTCGAAATAGTCCGCCATCGGCGGGCTTTCCACCTGCAGCATCTCATCGGGAACAGTGGCTGCGGCACCGCGGATTGCATTCAATGCGGGTTCGATCTGGCCCAAAAACAGAGCGCCATAAATGACGAAGTGATAATTGTGCAGCCGGTAGCCGGAATAGAGGTTGAAGGCGCCCTTTTCCTCAAAATAGATCAGGTCGGCCCGAACCGCTTCTTCGTTCCAGTGGATGACGTTTTGATAGTGGCCACACAACACATCGATATGGGTTGGCATATGCACAAGATGTCCGGCGGCGGGCACCAGAGTGCGCAACACATCTCCGGCCTTCAAGGCAAGTTCTGGATGCGGCGACATCTCCATCAGATGAACGTAGAGATGCAAAATGCCCGGGTGCCGCATGGCATTGGGATCATCGGCCATGGCAGTTTCAAGCACCACCTGCGCCTCTTTTGTTGATGCATCTTCCGCCGGTTCGCCAGTCTGCAGGTTCCACATTTTCCAAGGGGTTCGGTTGAGCAGTGCCTCAGCAAAAATCGTCTGCACTTCCAGACTGTCTCCTTGCTGTTGATAGGCTTCGCGCATGGCGTCGGCAAAATCATCGTTCCAGGGGGACATGTCGTCAATTAGGTCAAGTTGCGGATAGCGCGCGGGCAGAGCTCTCACCAGTGCTGCTTCCCAATCCGACAAGCCGTCGGTTAACTGCAGCGCGGTCTGCGAAGAATGATATCCGGCAGCCAGCGCCTTAGTGCGATTCTTGGTGTCAAACAGATGCCACGGCATGTTGTAATTTGGCCCGGCCGCATAGGCGAGGCCCCAATGGGTCATGGCGCATTTCGGATCGGCGGCAACGGCTTTTTCAAAGCATGAAACCGCTTCTTCGTGGTTGTACCCATAGGTCCATAGCAACCCACGGTCGAACCATTTTTGGGCTTCATCAGATTGGGTCGAGATCGGAAATGTGTGCCCTCCGAGATCATACAAATTATCGTATGCGTCCATAACCTTTGTCCTCCAATGCGACGAAACAAAATTCCAATTGCAAGAATGCGTCCAATAGTCTGTCAAAACTACCCCAGCTTGATCCGGGAAACAAAGCTAAGGAGCAATGCCGTTTTGGTTCTTCCTAAAGAGCTGTTTAAAAACAGAATTATGCCTTGGCTGTAGTTGATCTAAACGCGGCCTCACAAAGCCGATTTGGTTTTGAAGATTTTTTGTGCTTACGATTTGGTCGATTTTTTGACCATCAATTTGGAATCAAATGCGGCAGCGGAGCGAAAAGCGGGCGACCATCAGGGATGTGGCGAAAGTCGCAGGCGTGTCCCCGATTACGGCCTCAAGGGCCATGCAGGGCTCCGGCAAGGTACGTCCCGGCACGCGACAAAAAGTTGTCGAGGCGGCGCAGCAACTCGACTACATTCCCAATCTCGCAGCCGGCACGTTGGCGACCAATGCCAGCCATTTGGTGGCGGTGATTTTGCCGAATATGTCAAACTCGATTTTTGCCGATACGCTGCAGTCGATATCTGACAGCCTGCGGGATTCCGGTTATCAGTTATTGGTCGGCTATAGCGATAATTCGCCGGAGATCGAGGAATCGCTGGTGCGCACATTTCTGTCGCGACGCGCTGATGCCATCGTGCTGACCGGTCACGTACACAGTCAGCAAACCAACGCGCTGCTGAAAAGTGCCGATATACCAATCGTTGAGATGTGGAGTGTCAGCGAAGATCCGCTGGATTCGTGCGTTGGCATATCCAATTTTGACGCCGCCTATTCGATGACCGATTACCTTTGCAGAAAGGGGCACAAGAGCATCGCATTCATCGGTGGCTTGTTGGAAAACAACGACCGAACCCAAAGCCGCCTTGAGGGGTATCGCGCTGCATTACGGGACAATCAATTAACTCCAGATGAGCGGTTGATCCGCGACGTTCCCTTTGAGTTTGAAGACGGATCTCTTGCCATGCGGGAACTGCTTGGCGTGGGCAAAAAGCTTGATGCGGTGTTCGCTGCCTCCGACATTTTGGCTCTTGGTGCGCTGCTGGAATGCAACCGCCAGCAATTGGACGTGCCGGGCGATATTGCTGTTGCGGGTTTCGATGATGAACGCCTTGCCAGCTTGATCAAACCGTCGCTGACGACGATCGGCGTACCGCGCAGCGCGATTGGTCAGAAAGTCGCTGATGTGGTGCTGACCGCCTTGCAGGGCGAGCCGGTTGCGGAACGTGTTTTCGACATGGGCTTCACGCTTGTCGAGCGGGAGTCGGCCTGATGCGCACACAGGAGTTCAACACATTCGGTGAAAGAGAGCGCTTGACTCGCCAAAATGATACCGGTACCATTTTTGTGATTGTGGTGTTGGATTCACGATGAGCAGTGCCTTTCGCCTTGGCGAAGGGGACTCCTGAAACGTCCATCATCTACTTTCGGGGAGGCCCATTGAGGAGATGGGCACCAGCAGCGGAAAGGCAGATTGCCCGTGGCAGCTATATTAACATCCATATTGCGACCGTTCTCAGCGGCGCTTTCATTCGTCTTGATGGTCGGTCGCAATATCGCCTGGTTCGCACTTGGGGTGATGGTGGCGGTCATTCTGCTGCAAGTCGTCATGCGCTATGTGTTCAACAATGCGCTGGCGTGGCCGGAGGAGGCAGCACGTTTTTGCATGTTGTGGATGACTGGTCTGATCGCCCCTTCGGCAATGCGCTGGGGTGGCTTCGTTGCCATTGAGATGTTGCCGCAAGCCATGCCCAAGCGCGTCGGTCACGTGTTGTCGCTGATCCTGTTGCTGCTTTCGGCGGTGGTGATGTACGTCAGTATTCAGTTTGGCTGGAACCACACATTTGGATTTGGAGGCAATTTTGATGCTTCCGCCATGCGGGTGCCGCTGGATTGGGTTGGCGGCGAGTCTATCAGGGTGAAGCTGCGCTACATGTATGGCGCGTTGCTGCTCGGCGTGGTGATGATCTTCATCGTCAACATTGAGCTGATCCTGCGCAACATAATCCTGTTGCTCAATCCGGACCAGGAATTGCCGGATCGCGGCCAGGTTGTCATTGCAGGAGCTGACTGATGCTTGTTTGGTTTCTTCCCGTCTTTTTGATTTTCCTGATGATCGGTCTGCCGGTCTTCTTCGCCCTGCTTGTGGCGCCCGGATTACTGCTTTGGCTGAACGGCCAGGAACGTGACATCGCGCTGCTCTACCGCAATGTCTACAATGGTATGGATTCGTTCCCGCTAATGGCGTTGCCGTTCTTTATGCTGGCTGGTGAGATGATGAACCGGGGCGGCATTACCATCCGTCTGGTTGAGTTTTCGCAAGCTTTGATGGGCCATCTGCGCGGCGGTCTTGCGCATGTGAACATTCTCTCGTCCATTCTGTTTGCCGGGCTCTCCGGTTCAGCGGTGGCTGATACGTCCGCTTTGGGATCAACGCTGATCCCGGCGATGGAAAAGAACGGTTACACCCGTAAATTTGCGGCTGCGATCACCGCGGCAAGCTCGGTCATCGGACCGATCATTCCGCCTTCAGGCATCATGATCATTTACGCCTATGTGATGGGTGAAAGCGTTGCGGCCCTGTTCCTGGCGGGTATTGTTCCTGGCGTCATGGTTGGTCTTGGACTGATGGTCATGGTTCGTCTTTTGGCTGACCGTTACGATCTGCCAAAGGCCGAACGGATCGTCAAAAAGGATCAATCGATCAGCGGGCTGGAGCATTGGGTTTCCTTTGTGCTGCTGCGGATCAATCTGGCGGCAGTTTTGTTGATGATCTATAACGGCATTGCGTTGCTGGTTGGTGATGCGATGGATTTCGACATCAACGGCTGGATCCTGATGGCTGTTTTCCTGCCCATCGCCCATGTAATCCTGCTGGATCAACGCAAGCGGGTGTCCCATGATTTCCGTATGATCTGTAAGCGCGCTGTTGCGCCATTGCAGACGCCAATCATCATTCTCGGCGGTATTCTGGTTGGTGTGTTCACCCCAACTGAAGCTTCGGCTGTTGCGGTCGCTTATGCGCTTGTCATTTCGTTCTTCGTGCTGCGCAGCATGAAGCTCTCCGACCTGCCTTCGATCCTGACCAAGTCGGCACTTGGTTCATCGACTGTGCTGCTGCTGGTTGGTGCTGCCGTTGCCTTTAAGACTGTGGTCAGTCTCAGCCATGCACCGGAGCAACTGGCCAGTTCTATTCTCGGACTGTCCGATGATCCGCTGATCTTGCTGTTCCTGATCAACATCGTGTTGTTTATCGTCGGCATGTTCCTGGACGCCGGTCCGGCGATCATCATTCTTGGACCCATTCTGGCGCCGATCTTTGTCGAACTGGGTGTTCACCCCGTTCACTTTGCGATCATTATGAGCGTTAATCTTACTGTCGGCCTTGCCACACCCCCCATGGGGCTGGTCTTATTCGTGGCATCGTCGGTCAGTGGAGAAAAAGTCGAAACAATTTCAAAAGCTATCTTGCCATTCCTGGCAGTTGAAATTGTCGTCATTTTTCTGATCACCTACGTACCAGCCATTTCAATGACCATTCCTCGTCTGACGGGGTTTGTGCAGTGAAAAAACTTGAAAGCGACCAACCGGGAGGAATCTAATGGTCAAAAACTTCTTAAAATCAGTCACGCTGGCAGCTATGCTTGCAACGACTTCTGTAGCGGCTATTGCGGCTGACTACACAATCAGGGCAACTGCCAACTCAAATGAAAACGACGAAGACTATGACGGTCTTGTTGTCTTCAAAAATTACGTTGAAGCTGCTTCAAACGGTTCGATTGCAGTTGAGCTGTTCATCGGTACACAGCTGTGCTCCAAAGGTGCTGAGTGCCTGCAGGGTGTGGCTGATGGTTCCATCGACGTCTACATCTCCACTTCTGGCGGTGCTTCCGGCATCTTCCCATATGTGCAGGTTCTCGACCTGCCATATCTGATGGCTGATGACCGTGTCGCAGAGCATGTTCTTGCAGGCGACTTCACCCGCACAATCCGCAAAATGGCTCTTGCCGATTCCGGTGATGCCATTCGTTTGATGACAATTGGTAACACTGGCGGCTGGCGTAACTTTGCCAACACGAAGCGCCGTGTTGCAAGCCCATCCGATATGAATGGCCTGAAGATCCGTACTGTTGTCGCCGATCTGCCACAGGAACTGGTTCGTGCACTGGGTGCTTCCCCAACACCGATTCCATGGCCTGAACTGTTTACGTCTTTCCAGACGGGTGTTGTTGAAGGTTCCAAAAACGGCATCACCGACATCATGGGCATGAAGTTCCCAGATGCTGGCCTGCAGTACGTTACGCTTGACGGCCATGCTTACATGGGTGCCCTGTGGTGGATGAACAACGCCAAGTTCAAGTCCATGCCAGAAGGCCTGCGTCGTGTTGTTGTTGACGGTTTTGCCGCTCTGCAGCAGGCAACTTTTGCCTCACCTAAGCGTAAGTCGATCAAAGCCTATCAGGACTTTGTCGCTGGTGGTGGTGACCTCTACGTGCCAACGCCAGAACAGAAAGCTGCATTCAAATCTGCTGCCGCTCCTGTTTATGACTGGTTCAAGGCTAACGTTAAGGGCGGCCCAGAAGCCTTTGACGCACTGACCGGTGCCGTTGCTGCAGCGGAAGCTGACATCAACGCTGGTGCCGCAAAAGACATCGAGTAATCGATCAATGTTTTGGGTCGCTACCTTGTGGTAGCGGCCCAATTCTTCGCGCAAAACGTTTTTTCCAGCGCGCCGCCTTTACCGAAACGGGTAAAGCCACGCTTTGTAATCATCGATCAGAATATGGGCTTTTTCAATTTGTTCCGGGGTCATTTTCTTTACGACCTCTTCCTGAGATATGGCCGCATCGGGGTCTCCTCCGATGGCCGACAGCACATACCAGGTGTAAGCTCTGACCAGATCTGGCGCGGGCATGCCCCGGCCAACTTCATAGTACCAACCGATACCGGATTGAGCGCCGGGGTGCCCCTTCAGCGACGAGCGCAGGTACCACTCAAAGGCTCGCACGTCGTCCCGTTCAACGCCAAGTCCCAACGCATACATGACCCCGATCAGTTCCTCTGCGTCGGCGTTGCCGGAGCGCGCAGCGGGAAGCAATTCCTGCATCGCCTGCTTGTACTTCTTGGCGTCCATAAGGTCGCGGCCGGTTTCGATCTCGGCCTGCGCGATGCTGGGAAGAAAACAGGCCAGAAAGACAATCGTCTTGCGCATATTTGTTCCTTTGGTGCGGTTTTGCTGTTGTTTGCTAGCCCGCAGAATATCGCGACGGCGACCGCGCAGGCAACTCAAATTCCTGCGCCTTTGACCCAGGACGACTTTTTTCCTGTCGATATGAAACAGGCCAAACTGGGCCAGCTTCTGTTTTATGATCCGATTTTGTCGGGCAACCGCAACATCTCCTGCGCTACCTGCCACAGTGTGGACTTTGGCACAGGCGATGGCCTTTCGCTGGGAATTGGTGAAGGGGGCGATGGCCTCGGCCCGAAACGCACAGCAGGTCAGGGGGATGACCGCATTCGCAAACGCATTCCGCGCAATGCGTCGGCGCTGTGGAACCTAGGTGCCAAGGAAATTACCACGCTGTTCCATGACGGGCGTTTGAGTTTTTCCGATGTTTACGACAACGGTTTTGACTCGCCAGCTGAAGAGTGGCTGCCGCCGGGACTGAAAACCATTCTTGCTGTCCAGGCGCTTTTTCCGATGACCTCGCAATTTGAAATGGCGGGCAATCCGAAAGAAAATCAGGTTGCCGGCGCGGCCCACGACCGGATCGACAATGTTTGGCCGATCCTGACCAAGCGCGTGCGCATCGTTCCTGAATATGGCGACATGTTTGTTAACGCCTTTGATGATGTGGACGCGGCTCCACAAGTCAACATCACCCACATTGCAAGGGCGCTTGCGGCATTTCAAAACTTTGAGTGGCAGTCTTATGACAGTCCCTATGACGCCTATGTGTCGGGCAGCCAAACCGCGTTGAATGAAAAGGAAAAGAGTGGGCTGGACTTGTTCTTCGGCAAAGCCAATTGCGCCTCCTGTCATTCAGGTAAACTGTTTTCGGATCAAAAGTTCCACGCATTGGCGCTGCCACATTTCGGCCCTGGGCGGACACGATTGTTTGATCCGTATGTCCGCGATGTCGGCCATATGGGTGAAAGCGACAGCTTGGAAGACGCCTACAGTTTCCGCACCCCTCAACTGCGCAATGTCGAACTGACAGCACCCTATGGTCACAACGGCGCATATCCAACGCTGGAAGGCATAGTGCGACACCATCTCGACCCAATCGCGGGCTGGGCAAAGTGGAAACCGGAAATGGCCAATTTGCCGACCGTTCCTTGGCTGTCTTCGATTGACTTCGTATCCCTGCAAGACAAACGCGAGCGTCAACGTCTTCGTTCAAAAATTGATATTCAGCCTGTCGAACTTGAAGACGCTGAGGTCGATGCGCTGCTGGCCTTTCTAAAATCACTGACCGGAACGGACTCCATCAAGGGTCGGCTCGGCAAACCTACATCTGTTCCAAGCGGCTTGAAAGTCGACTAGGAATTTCATCCATTCTGTGCGGGAGAAAAACGCATGCAACTGACACCTGGTAAACTGTGGGGCATGCGCCGCATGGCTGACGAAAATGGGCTCTTTAAGATGACGGCGGTTGATCAACGACCACCGATCAAGAACCCGATTGCCAAACATCATGGTGTTGCCGATGCCCCCTGGGGTGAGGTAGCTAAATTCAAGCGTTTGCTGGTCGAAACTTTGCAGGACCAAAGCACCGCGATGCTGCTGGACCCCCACTATGCCATTCCCGACGCCGTAGATGTTTATGCACCCAGCAAGGGGTTGATCGTCACGTTGGAGGATTCCCTGTTTCAGGAAACAGAAGGTGGACGCTTGTCCTCCGATATCGATGATTGGTCGGTCAACAAGATCAAACGCATGGGCGGCGATGCGGTCAAAGTATTGGCCTGGTACCGGCCCGATGCCAGCAAGGAAGTCTGTCAGGCGCAACAGGATTACACCAAGCGTCTTGGTGAGGAATGCGCCAAATACGATATTCCGTTTTTGTTTGAACTTCTGGTCTATCCACTTGCCTCAGATGCGCACCAAACCCAGGAATATGTCGAGATGAAAGGTAAAAAGGCCGACGACGTGCTGAAGTCGGTCGAAGAATTTGCCAAGCCAGATTACGGCGTTGACGTGTTCAAACTGGAAAGCCCGGTCAATGCGGCTGATGCAGACGGGTCTGCAGAAGTGCAGGCCATTTTTGATGAAATGGGTCGCCTTGCCGGTCGTCCCTGGGTGATGTTATCGGCGGGAGCCGGCAAGGCCGAGTTCCGAAATGTGTTGGATCATGCCTTCAAGGCTGGTGCATCGGGCTTCCTGGCAGGCCGTGCCATCTGGCTGGATGCCTTCAATCACTACCCAGACTGGGATGCGATTGAGCGTGATCTTCGCGGCGAGTCCTCGGCCTATATGAGCGATATCTCCGCCCTTGCGGACGCTGCTGCTCACGACTGGCGCCAACACGCCTGCTTTGGCGAAGGCGGAGCAAAATTTGCACCAGCCGATGCCAGTTTCCGCCATGGCTATGAGGGGATGTAGGACCGATGCCAAAAATCGGATTATTGCCCCTTGGACGACCGACCTTTGACGTTGATTTGGCAGAAGCAAAACTGGCTTCCATGCTGGCAGCATTGGCCGCGTCCTGTGGTTCTGACTTTCAGATTGTGGGGCCACAAAACCTGTTGATGGACATGGATGGTGGACGCGCGGCGGTTGCCGAACTGCGCAGAGAAGACATTGATCAATTGTTGGTGTTGCAGGTGACATTCACCGACGCGTCATTGATTGCCGAAGCAGCACAGAGCCTGGACAAGCCACTCGGCATCTGGGCCATCCCTGAACCACGAGACGGTGATCGTTTAAGGTTGAATTCGTTTTGCGGTCTCAATCTGGCCAGCCATGCACTGGGTTTGCGCAAGCGTGCATTTTCCTGGCTGTACGCCGATCCTGACAGCGTCAGTGTTGAGCAGATTGCCGCACTGTTTGATGGTTCCACGACATCGCATCCGCTGTCGGCCTCCCCCCCTTCGGCAGTCGCCAATGAAAGCGCCAAGGCCGTGGTCAGCGCGCTGCAGGGTAAGCGCATTGGACGGATTGGCGCTGCTCCGGATGGTTTTGACACATGCGCCTATAGCGGCGACCGGTTGGAACAACTGGCAGGCGTCCAGGTGGATGAGTTGGAACTGCCACAGTTGTTTGATCAGGCCCGGTCGGCCGATGAATTCGAAGTTGCCCAGATCCGCCAAATGGCGGCAGAGGCTCTGCCGGATCTTGACCAGTTGGATCAACTGGAGCTGGACCGTTCGCTGCGTCTGAAGGCGGCGCTGGACAGTATTCGAAGCTCAGGCAATTACCAGGCATTTGCTCTGCGCTGCTGGCCGGAGACTTTCACCGAGTATGGTGGTGCGGTTTGTGGCCCGGCCTCAATGTTGGGAGAAAACAACATCCCATGTGCCTGCGAGGCAGATGTCTATGGGGCGTTGACCCAGTTGATCTTGCAGGAAGCTTCCGGTGCTCCGGTATTCCTGACCGATCTGGTCGATATGGATTGCGATGACAATACAGGTGTGGTCTGGCATTGTGGTCAGGCTCCGCTTTCAATGCGGGACACAAGTGTCGATCCGTCTGCGACCATCCACACAAACCGCAAAATGCCGTTGCTTTACGAATTCCCCCTCAAACCGGGGCGGGTGACGCTGATGCGCATCTCGCAAAGCTATGGTGAGGCGAAAATGATCCTCTCCGGCGGAGAAATGCTGCAGAGGCCGATGTCTTTTACCGGTACGTCTGGTGTGTTGCGTTTTGATCGTACGGTCAGTGAAGTGTTGCCAGATCTGATCAACAGCGGTCTTGAACATCACATGGCGCTGACTTATGGCGACCATCGCGAACTGCTATTGGGCATTGCTGCAGAATTGCAATTGCCGGTTCTGGAGATTTGATGTGACCGTTCGCTATGGACTGATCGGCTCCGGCATGATGGGGCAGGAGCATATTCGTAATCTCAACTTGTTGGAGGGGGCAGAAGTCTGTGCCGTTGCGGATCCCGACGAAGGCATGCGCGCGGTTTCGCAGGAAACGGCGATAGGAGAAATCTCCACCTTTGCCGACTACAAACAGATGCTATCGGCAGACTTGTGCGATGCTTATGTGATCGTTGCCCCCAACGATACCCATCACAACATTCTACTGGACTTGGTTGCAACCAATAAGCCGATCCTGTGTGAGAAACCTCTGTGTACGACGTCCGCAGATTGCCTCGATGTATTGAGCAAATTTGAAGGCAAGGCTGCACCCGTGTGGGTTGCGATGGAATATCGCTACATGCCACCGGTCCAGCGGCTGATTCAGGAAATTGAACAGGGAACCACGGGACCCGCCAAAATGATGTCCATTCGTGAGCACCGTTTCCCGTTCTTGGGAAAGGTTGGTGACTGGAACCGCTTCAATGAACGCACCGGCGGAACTTTGGTTGAGAAGTGCTGTCACTTCTGGGATCTGATGCGTCTTGTCATGCAAAGCGATCCGGTGCGGGTGTTTGCTTCCGGTGCTGCCGATGTCAATCATCAGGACGAAAGCTATGAAGGCCGGACACCTGACATTATCGACAATGCATTTGTGGTCGTGGACTTCCAAAACGGCACACGGGGCATGCTGGATTTGTGCATGTTTGCTGAAGGCTCCAAGTGGCAGGAAGTGATCTCGGTTACGGGGCCAAAGGCGCGGGTCGATGCTTGCGTGCCGGGACCGGCGCGGTTTTCAAAGGATGGCAAAGAACAGACCGCACAAATCATACTGTCTGACCGCAGCGCAAAACAGGAGAGAATTGAGGCAGTCGAAGTCGACGCCGAAATACTCCAAGCTGGTGATCACCATGGCTCAAGTTTCTTTCAGCATCAGCGCTTTTTGAAGCTGGTGCGCGGGGAGATCAAAACGCCCGAAGTGAGCCTCCATGACGGATTGTGGTCGGTACGTATTGGTGAGGCGGCCGAGCAGTCAGCGGCGACAGGTCAAGTCGTTGAAGTTGGAAAAATATAGATTTATCAACGAGCTAAGTTAACTCTATGTAACTTGTCTAGATTTTCATTTACTCTAATTGCAGACTCTTCTCCTTTCCTTACGTCACTTCGGTATGCTTGCCCCAGTAATGGAATGGGGATTACCATGAATGTGTTGGGAAAGATCTGCGAAGATCGTGAGAATGGATTAAATTTTTAAGGCTGGTAGCAGCAACCGGAATTTTGGTTGCTCATTGTATGCTTGCAGTGCCGGTGACGAACGGCTCAATTGAAGCCGTATACGCACAATTTGCGCTGGCGGCTGATCTGCTTTTGGCCGTGTTCTTTGTGTTCAGTGGATTTCTGATCACGGCTAGCCTTGAGCGTAGCCAAAATCTCTGGCGCTTTGCCGTTGCACGAATGTTGCGCATTTTCCCCGCATTGATTGTTGTCAGTCTGGTTCTGGCGTTTGTGCTTGGACCGGTAGTTTCAACATTGCCTCTATCGGCCTATTTCACAGATCCAAACTCTTGGCTCTATTTGTTCCGCTCAGTGGTTTTGCTGGATGCTGGTGCTGGATTGCCGGGGGTGTTTGAGCATCACCCAGTGGCGGGGGCTATCAATCTGCCAATCTGGACACTGCGCTATGAAGTGGTGATCTATGCCGTTTTTCCTCTACTGGCCCTTATGTTTATCAATCGCAGTACGCGGGCTAAAGGTGCTGTTTTGTTGATCAGCCTGCTTTTGCTGTTGCTCATGAAGTCCTGGCTTCATGCAATTGAAAGCCCCGGCGGCTGGATACATTTGGTCAACTTTTCTTCCAGTTTTCTGATCGGCTGTGGCTTGTGGGTGTTTCGCAATCATGTGCCCCACCACATTGCTCTGGTCGCGCTCCTTTGGACGGTGTTCGCATTAGTCTCTGGGCCGGTGCTGACCTACTTTGTGGGCGTGGTCGCCGCAGGGTACAGCTTTATCTGGTTGGCGTTTTTGAACATTCGTCCGCTGAAGGCCTATAGCAAGGCTGCTGACTATTCATATGGCACCTACGTCATCCATTTTCCCGTGGCGCAATTTCTATATGGGTTGAATCCATCATTGCACCCTTTGGAATTAACGCTGTTTACTTTCGCATTGACCCTGCCATTGGCAGCGCTCTGCTGGGCAGTGGTTGAGAAGCCTGCACTGGCAAATGTAAAACGCTGCAGCATGGGGCTGCAGGAGTTTGCCAATAGCTGGAGCAGATCAACTGCTTCGGCTTTTGAACCTGCTGGAAGGCCAGGGCGTTAAATGCGCCCGCTACTCCGTCGGGCGATCTGATTGATCAAGCAGACGTGTGGCTTCTTCCATAACGGTTTTTGTGAAATGCTTGAACGGACCGGCAATAACCTTGCTGCAATGCCAATATAGCGGTTTGTTGAGGGTCTCGCCTGTCACCAGTTCAATCAGCTTTCCTTCAGCAATCAGCTTGTCGACCATCAATGCCGGGTGCATGCCCCACGCCACGTCAGCCAGACAGGCGGAAACGAAGCCATGTGAGGACGGTATCGTGTGACTGGGTGGATAGAGCTTGTTGCCCAAAACCTGCTCAATCCACTGAATTTGCAGGTCGTCCTGAGAACTGTAACGCAGTGACGGCGCTTGCTCCAACGCTTCAACGGTCACTCCGTCTGGAAAATAGCGCTGCATAAAACCGGGGCTTGCCGTTGCTCGATAAACGTGGGTTCCCAGATATGTGCTTTCAAAGCCCTGAACCGGATTTTTGTGAATGGAAATCGCTGCCAGAGCCGAACCAGCTTTCATCTGATCGATGGAATAGTCCTGATCAGCGATCGATACTTCAAGCAGATATGGATTGGCATGAGCAGAATTTGCGGTGAGGACTCCCATGAACCAACTGGACAGACTGTCATCATTGACTGCAATTTTAATTTTGCGGAAACCTTCTTCGGAATAACCGAGTTCGTCCCGATTGCGCTGTATGACTTCGCCTTCGAGCATCAGCACCATTTCCGCGTGACGGCACAGTTCAGCGCCGACTTCGGTCGGTGAGACCGGCGTTTGTCGATTGAGCGTTACAGCGCCAATGCGTTCTTCTAAAAGCTTAATTCGCTGCGAGATCGCTGAAGAAGTTACTCCGAGAGCCCTTGCGGCGCCCTCAAAGCTCTTTTCGCGTTCCACCGCCAACAATGCCTCAAGATGTGCATAGTCGAGCATATCTATGCCTCCTATTAACCCCGTAGCAGCATATATTTTTGCGCGCCGAGTGAAACCCAAAATTCTCGTTAACCGGTAATAAATATCGCTTCTGTAGAATCACTGACACAACGGAATTTTTGTTGGGCGGCTTCGAATTACAAGCTGCAGAATTTGAGGGAAATTATGGGCGTACATGACCACCATTACGAGCAGGGCTATCGCTCTGCTTTGTCACGCGAAGAAAAACAGCAGTTTCGACAGGAATTCTGCGGCAAGTCTGCCTGGATGGGCATTTCGCTGGCTTTTGCCAACCTGTCTATTATCTATATCGCGATTGCAGCGGGCTACTTGGCGCTGGTTTATTTGAACCTGCCAATTATTGCGGCTTTGGTGACACTTTTGAGTCTGATTGTTGCTACCCGCCAGATGCGCGCTTTAGAAAACATTGTGCATTTCGGCAGTCATAACAATTTTTGCCAAAGCAAGTCGCTGAACGATCGCACGACCAATCTCCTGGCGGCTTGGCCGATGCTGCAGGATGTTCGCCAATATCGCGTGTTTCATGCTGCTCACCATGGTGACTATGGTGCCCATGGCGATCCCTGCAAGGAACGACTGGAGCGCATTGGTGCATCGGGTCTGGAGATTAACAACAACCGTCAATTGATCTACGCAATTTTGGTATGGATGCCAGCTTATGTGCGTGAATTTTATAATGAAGTAAAATCCTCCTCCAAACAGGTGGTCATATTTGGTGCGTGGCACGCAAGTGTCATTGCCGCATTGATGTTTGCATTTGGATGGCAATTTGCCGCCTATGCCGCGGTTCACTGGTTCGTTTCAATGTTCCTGATCCTGCCGTTCCTGCGCAGCATCGCGGAATTTTCAGAGCATGACTATCAGCGCGGTGACACGGTTTGCGACACGACATTTAACAATCTGGGCTTGCTGGACCATGTGTTGCTGCATCCAGCCGGCGACGCGTGGCATGCTCTGCATCATCTGCATCCGACTGTTACCTGGTGGAAACAGGGCCAGGCCCATCGTTTTTTGATGGAACGTGATTCTGCCTATCGCATGGTTCACAACCGGGATGATCTGATTCAGGACATCGCCAATTTCCCCGTTGCAGCCCGCTCTGCGGGCGCAGGAAATCAGGCGCTCGAAACGGGCAGTGCTGCTTATCCTTCGGGATTTGCCACAGCTCCGGCTGAATAATAGGAGGCGGGCGTCAGCCCGCTTTTCATCTATTTCCTTCAACGTGTCTTTCGCTTGAGCTGTTGGTGCGACCTGCAAGCTTCGGCCTGTACTTTTTTTACAGCTTTGGATTCAAAATATTTTTGGAAGCAATCTGTACGTGCGCTCGCAATAGGCGTCATAATCGGCACCAAACTGTTGCCGCATCATTGCTTCTTCGGCACCAACGCGGCTGAAATAGAGTAGTGCAATACTGCCCAGTCCGGACAGGCCCGCGATCCAGTTAGGGATCAGTAGAAATTGAGCGATCCCCCAAAGCCAAAACGAGGTGTACATGGGATGTCGGATCATCCGATAAATGCCCGTATCAACCAGTTCATGGTCTTTGCGGATTTCTAACGAGACCGACCAGTTGCGGGCCAAATGTTTGTGACTGAAGTGAAACAGGCTCAAAAAGGCCACCATCGAAATCAGTCCAAAAACCCCAGCGAGTGGCCGGAATGGTATGTTGGCAAATGCCATCAGATCGGTTGTCAGATGAATTGCGGGGATCACTACCAGGCCGATAATCGTCAGCCCCAACAGCACCCTTTCCTTTTGGCTGCGTTGGTCGGTCGCCGTTTCAGTTTTTCGGGCGCGCCGCCTATGAGGCCAGCGGATAATCACCCACAGCACAATTCCCGCCGCCCAAATGCCAGACGCCAAGGCCGCTGTCATGACAATTCCCGTGTTCTGCCCGACAGGTTGTGCAGATAGGGGTTCAGGGACTTCATGTCCCTGGCGACCTGCAGACGTTGAGCCAAGTAGGCTGGTCCAAAGCAAAAAGCTGGAAAGTCATAATAATATTTTTGGGTATTGGCATAAACAAACTGGTAGTGGATGCGAAAGTAGTTGTTCTTGATGCGCCCATACACCTCACTTCCGATCATATTTTTCACCCTGATGGTATCAATATGAATCGGAGTCTGCATTGTTGAGTCCAGCCGCATCAGCTCCGCTGGGTTGGTTTTGTGGAAGTTGATGAGGTCGGTGACGCACTGAAATTCCACCCACTTTACGGGGGTTTTCTCAAACAGATTTTTCAGTCTGCTGCGAAACCAGTCAGAAAATGGGTGGAGCCCGATCTTCAATGCGGTTGAACCGACGGTGAGGACGGTAACGTTTGCCGCGTGGGTTGCAAAATCCGGATGGCGTTCGGCCACCCGGGCGGTCGCATCCAGTATAAGCGCACCCCCAGTGCTGTGGCCTATGGTCAGAATTTCATCATATTGATTGCTGGAAGCTGCCGCATATATCTGGTCGGCGAAGCGGTTCAGCTTGTCATCCATGTCGGGTCGCCGACGATATTGATACTCTGTTGAAAAACTCCACAGGTCCATCAGGTGGAGAACGTGTCCGCGTTTCATTACGAACTGATAACAGAAGGCGAAGCAGGCCAGGAACGCAATCAATGCGCAGGCTGTAGGATAAGATGAGCCAATGCTGCCGGCCCATGAACCTGCGATGAGGCTTAGCCCGAGGCTGGCAAGCAGCATAGCCATTGGATAAAGGGCGTACATCGAAAAACGCCACCCGTGCCAGAAGAACTTCATTCCAGTCCCGGTGACCGTATAGTCGGCGAACGAAATTATATAACGGACAAGACGCACCAGGAAGTTTCTTGAGAAGTCCTTCAATACGATGTCGTCTATCGATAGGTAATGAAAATCGGTTGTGGTTGACCAGGCGTGCCCTTCATCTTGACCGCTGGTCTGGAATTGTGTGCAGACGATGTCCGCATCGCCGCCATCAAACGCCTGATGTGTGATGTCGGCATCCCACAATTGCTCGAAGCGGCCGTTTTCCCTGTCTACTCGGCTAAAAAAAGCCTCAGGAGACTTGGGATCAAACCCTCCGACGAAAAATACGGCTCGGGTATTCACAGTGTCTTTTTCTGTTGTCATTTTCCGAGAAATACCGAATTGCCCAAAGGGAGCAGTTTGATTCTGCTCTTGTTAAGTTATTCGAGCCGAGCAGTACATCATACTGCAAAAAGATTTTTTTGGGTCGTACTAAATGAGTGGCACTAAAGATGGGCGTCCCGAGCGCCGTCAATAAGCAGTTCCCAGACATAGGGAGCGAATGAACGCCAGCACTCGACGCGAAAACTTGTCCGTCCGGTGCGGATCAGTACCACCTCGGCTTTACCAAAAATCGTGCGCGAACCCGTGTTTGCAGGGAACTCGATTAGGGATAGGTCGCGCGGGCTTCCAGAATTGAGCACATTGGCAGCACCTTCGCCGGAAATTGTGAACGCGACATTGCGGTGAGAAATGTCCGTGGCGCTGTAATTAGCGTTTTCGCGACGCGGCATAAGCTCCTCAATGGGTGTTTTGTCGTCCACGACCAGCCACTCGTCGGGCCCAATCCAGACGGCCATCAAACTGCCCTTCTTGGCGATCTGTCCGGGCTCCGTTGGGAGCTCCAGGCCAAGCGCTTTTCCGAAATCTTTAGCCCCTTTTTGCGTGGCACGCAGGTTGATTCTAGCCGTTGTTGCGGTTGTGGCGGTTGCCTCGATGGAGACGCTGGCATTGGCGAATTTATTGCCAGCCACCGGATTGTTGCGCTCAGCTAGCGCCATTGCTGCTTTAGCCATGGAGACGTTCTCCCTTGAGATCGTAGAAGATTGTGCCGGTAACCTCGACCTCAATTACCTCATCAGGCATGGGCACATACAGTGTTTTGCCCATCAGATTGTGACCATCTTCGACCAGTGCCAAGGCAATGGACTGATCCAGAGAGCCCGACCAATAGGACGAAGTTACAAACCCCAGCATCTTCATTGGAATGGGTTGATTTGGATCGGCAACGATCTGAGCACCTTCCTCCAACACCGTTTTGGGGCCTTTGGTTTTCAGACCAATCAACTGACGGCGCCCATCTGAGACCAGATCGGGACGCTGCAAACCGCGTTTGCCGACAAAGTCGGGTTTTGCCTTGGCAATCGCCCAGGACAGGCCCGCGTCATAAGGCGTAACGGTTCCGTCGGTGTCTTGCCCAACGATGATATAGCCTTTCTCGGCGCGCATCACATGCATCGCTTCAGTGCCATAGGCGCAGGTGCCGAGCGGCTCGGCTTGCGCCCAGACAGCCTCCCAGACGGCGCGGCCATAGTCGGCCGGAACGTTAATCTCGAAGCCAAGCTCACCGGTAAAGGAAATCCTGAACAGGCGGGCAGGGACGCCACATACCTGACATTCGACAACGCTCATATGAGGGAATTTTTCGTTGGAAATATTCGCGCCAGAGACGAGTGGCTTGATGATTTCCCGCGCCATCGGTCCTTGCACCGCTATGGTTGCCCACTGTTCCGACGTCGAGGTCAGCCAAACCCGCATATCGGGGAACTCGGTCTGTAGATAGTCTTCCATGTGGTTGAGCACGCGCGGCGCACCACCGGTGGTCGTGGTCACGTGGAATCGGTTGGCGGAGAGCTTTCCGACCACGCCATCGTCGTAGATAAACCCGTCTTCACGGCACATGATGCCGTATTTGGCACGGCCCGGTTTCAGTTTGTCCCAGCCATTGGTGTACATGATGTTCATGAACGCTGCAGCGTCGGGACCGACAACTTCAATCTTGCCCAGGGTGGAGGCATCAAACACGCCGGCGACCTTGCGAACCGTCTGGCATTCGCGGTCGACCGCTTCATGCATGGTCTCGCCACCCTTCGGGAAATACCAGGCACGTTGCCACTGGCTGACCGGCTCAAACTCGGCGCTCTTTTCCACCGCCCAGTCATGGATCGGTGTTTTGCGCATCGGATCAAACAAGTTGCCGCGGCTATGCCCAACAAAGGAACCAAATGTGGTTGGCGTATACGGTGCACGGAAGGTCGTCAGGCCAACTTGAGGAATTGGCTTGTTGAGGTTCTTGGCCGCAATGGCAAGGCCATGCATGTTCGACAATTTGCCTTGGTCGGTTGCCATGCCGTTGGTTGTGTAGCGTTTGACATGTTCGATGGAATGCATGCCCTCACGCACCGCCAGGCTGATGTCCTTGGCTGTAACGTCGTTCTGGAAGTCGACAAACGCCTTGCCTTTAACGGCTGCAGTTCCTGTCGCGCCGATCATACCGGCAGATGTCGAAACATCGTCTTCGATCTTGGACTTTGGTATTTTTGCCCCGGTTGCCTTGGCAGCTTCGACAAATATATCAGCCAAATCATCGGTGCCATTGCATGCGCCAATGCTGGTGCAATCCTGCGGACTGACACCGGGCAGGAAGCGCTCCGTTGCTTCGTCCCATTGCGGCTTGCCCCGTGATTGCGAGTAGAGATGCAGGGAAGGGGTCCATCCGGCGCTGGTGATCAGAGCATCGATGTCGATGGTTTCTTTATCATTGCCGTTTTGCTTGGCAAAGGTGACGCCATTGACCCGCAGCTTGCCGCTGGCGCCCGTGACGACCGCGCCCGTTATGACACGAATACCCAGCTCCTTGGCCTGGGCCAGAAGGTCATCTGCGATATCGGTGCGATGTTCTACAATGATTGGAACTTCGACGCCTTCTTCCGCCAGATCAAAGGCAGCGGCATAGGCGGTGTCACAGGCGGTGTAGACTGCGACGCAACTTCCAACAGCGACACCGTATTTGTTGAGGAAGCTCTGCGCTGCACCGGCCAGCATGATGCCCGGACGGTCATTGTCGGGAAATACCATATGCCGTTCAATCGCACCCTGAGCGATGACCACCTGTGCAGCCCGGACCTGCCACATGCGTTCACGTGGCAATTGGGTTGAAGGACGTGACAAATGTTCGCTCACCCGCTCGTTGAGCACCACCATGTTCTGCTGGAAATAGCCAACAGCTGTGGTGCGGTTCATGACCTGCACATTGTCCATCGCCGTTAGCTCAGCCACCACCTCGGCAGACCATGCTTCGCCAGACTTGCCGTCAACCTGAATATCCGTGTCGGACAACAGCCAGCCACCAAGGGCTGGATTTTCATCACAGATAATGACGCTTTTCTTCTGGCCGGCTGCCAGCTTAGCGGCCATCAAACCAGCCGCACCGCCACCTATGATCAACAAATCGCAATGGGCGAAGCGGTTGCTGTAATGGTCGGGATCTTCCTCCGTGGGAGCCTTGCCGAGACCGGCCGCGCGGCGAATGAAAGGTTCGTAGAGCTTGTCCCACGCGGCGGCGGGCCATTTGAAGGTTTTGTAGTAAAAACCCGCCGCGAAGATCGGCGATAGCAGATTGTTGACTGCGCCAATATCGAAATTCAAGGTTGGAAAACGGTTCTGACTCTGAGCATTCAGGCCATCATACAATTCCTGAACTGAGGCCCGTACATTGGGGGTCGTCCGGGCCGCATCCCTGCTGACCTGCATCAGCGCATTGGGTTCTTCAACACCAGCTGCAAGGACGCCGCGCGGGCGGTGGTATTTGAACGAACGGCCCATCAGATGGACCCCATTGGCCAGCAGAGCCGAAGCCAGGGTGTCGCCCTCGAGCCCTTCATACATTTTACCGTCGAATGTGAAGTTGACTTGTTTGGTTCCAACGCGGGAACCTCGACCGGCAACGCGAAAAGGTTGATTGGCTGCAGGTTTCATTTCAGCAACTCCGCAATTTCAGAATCGCTGGGGCGGGGTTCCCCGGCCTTGTAGACCTTCAGGAACTTATCGCTGACCGTGTGGCGCAACGCGTTGAAGAAACGGCCGCAGCCATGAATGTGACGCCAGCGCTCCAGGCTGATCCCTTTCGGGTTTTCTCGGATGAAGAACATTTTCTCAAAGTCAGCGTCCGACATTTCGCCCATTTCCTTGGGGCGCACGATATGGGCTTCTCCTGCATTGGCGAATTCCAGCTCGGGGCGGTCGGCATTGCAGTAGGGGCAGTGTATTATCAGCATGTTCGTATTCCCT
Source organism: Rhizobiaceae bacterium (assembly GCA_039969995.1). GTDB lineage: Bacteria > Pseudomonadota > Alphaproteobacteria > Rhizobiales > Rhizobiaceae > Pseudahrensia. Next base: position 318,273 of record JBDVMU010000062.1, on the reverse strand, counting down.
TAGTGCGCCACGGCAGCCGCAGCCGCCTCGTCAATCAGGCGGCCATTTCTGAACCGTTCCAGGGTAAACCCAGCATTGATCGGATGCGGTTCGTCCTTGGCAATAGTGTGTGCAAAGACGTTGGCAGAGCCGGGGGTTGCCTTAAATCCACCAGTTCCCCAGCCGCAATTGACATAGAGGCCCTTTACCGGCGTTTTGCTGAGGATCGGTGAGCGGTCGGGCGTCACATCAACAATACCACCCCAGGTGCGCAGCATCTTCATGCGGTTGAACATTGGGTAGAGTTCGATAATCGCATCCAGCGTATGCTGTAGAATGTGCATCGATCCGGTCTGTGAATAGGAGAGGTAGGAATCGGTTCCGGCTCCGATCACCAATTCACCCTTGTCAGACTGCGAAATGTAGGCGTGCACCGCATTCGACATCACGACGCAGGGGAAAACCGGTTTGACTGGCTCTGAGACCAGCGCCTGCAACGGATAGCTTTCCAGCGGCATTTGAACGCCAGCCATTTCCATCAACACCGATGTATGACCAGCCGCAACGATACCAACCTGCTTGGCACCGATTGTACCTTTGGTGGTTTCGACACCCGTTACTTCGCCACTTGGCGCCCGGTTGACCCCGGTGACCTCGCAGTTTTGAATAATATCAACACCCATGGCGCTGGCCTGACGGGCGTAGCCCCATGCTACGGCATCATGACGGGCAACCCCGCCACGTCTTTGAAGCGCCGCACCCATAACGGGGTATCTGGCGTCTTTTGAGATATTGAGAGGTGGGCAGTACTCTTTCGCCTGCTGAGGTGTCAGCCATTGGTTGTCGACACCATTGAGGCGGTTGGCGTGTATGTGACGCTGTGCTGATTGCACGTCGTGAACATTGTGCGCCAGCATCATCACGCCGCGCTGTGAGAACATGACGTTGTAGTTGAGTTCCTGACTCAATGTTTCCCACAGATTTACAGCGTGGTTATAAAGCCCAGCAGATTCGTCGTAGAGATAGTTGGAGCGGATGATGGTCGTGTTGCGACCGGTATTGCCGCCGCCAAGCCACCCTTTTTCCAAAACGGCAATGTTTTTGACGCCATGTTCCTTGGCCAGATAATAGGCGGTTCCCAGACCGTGCCCACCAGCACCCACGATGATGACGTCATAGCTCTTTTTTGGTTCCGGGTTGCGCCATTGCTGGCCCCAGCCCTTGTGGCCCCGCATTGCTTCGCGGGCAAGATTAAGCGCGTTGAAGTTTCTCATTTAACGAATCCCGATGCTCTTGGCAGGATTGGACGGTCCTGGACGACTTTTGCGTATTTGAAGGCATAATACCAAGCACTACGGCGCTTGCGACACAGGGCGACACGGATAGGCGTTGTTAGAACACTTCATCCACAAAGCATACTGCCAAAATAACGACTTGGCGCTATGAGAAAATGACGCATTAGGCGAGATTTCGCCGGACAAGTTGTGACTCCTGCCTTGACTTCTGTGGGATTGGCCTTAAACCAGCGTCAGATTTGGGCGCGCCGCTTGCGGTGCGCTGTTTTTTATGGGTTCGCCGCGAGCTGAGCCCGGTATCGATGGAATGGTCCGATGAAAATCAAGAATTCGCTTAAATCCCTGAAAGGCCGTCACCGCGCAAACCGTCTGGTGCGCCGTAAAGGTCGGGTTTACATCATCAACAAGGTGAACCCACGTTTCAAGGCACGTCAGGGCTAATTGGTTTGTGCCGTGCGATGAGCGCTGCCAGACTTCCTGACAACATAGCCTGCGGCAATTCGGCCGCTGAGTAATAACATTTTGCATTTGACGGCGTCCTGTCATTGGCTAGGCTAATGGCATGAAGCGTCTTGTCGTATCCTCGATTCTTATTGTCGGCCTGTCGATTTCCGTTCACGGAACAGCCAACGCACAATCCAACACGGTTCCACTACCGCGTGCGCTGCCGCCAGCGCAGGCTGCCCCGCAAACTCCGGAAAAACCGCAGTTTGAATTTGCCGGTGATCTGGACGGCCTGTTCACTCAGCTGTCACGGACCCGCGATTCCAAGCTTGCCGATCGAATCTCTACCCGGATTTGGGAAATTTGGCAGACATCGGACAGCCGGTCTGTCGACCTGCTGACAATTTGGGCACGCAATGCCAGTGGCAGCAAACGATTTAATGTTGCCCTGGATCTGCTAGATCAGGTGATCGCCCTGCGCCCCGACTACGCTGAGGGTTTCAACCAGCGCGCGACTTTGCACTTCATGATGGAAAATTACGGCAAATCGATTGGCGATATTGAGCGAACCCTATCGCTTGAGCCGCGACACTACGGTGCGATGGCTGGACTGGCCTCGATTCTCGAGCGTTTGGGCGAGAAAGAAAAGGCTTTGGAAACCTGGTATCGGGTTTTGAAAGTTTATCCGGCAATGAAGAGTGCACAGGATTCTGTGGTCCGACTTGAAGAAGAACTGGCCGGAAGCGGAATCTGAGCACAGGTCAATCAAATTGCAAAGCGCTTGCCAACCCATCTGATCAATGGGTAGGTGTCGCCGCCGTACATTGTCGCTAATAGGTGCATATTGAAAGTCTATCTGTTTTTGCTGATTGCTGTTCTGGTGCTTCTGGCGGTGACATTTGCGTGGACCAATGCGCAGATCGTTTCGATTGAGAACGCCCATGTACCAACCGGTTCTTTCGTTGGCCCGGAAGGGGAGCGCACTCATTTCGTCGACATAGATCTGGAGCCGGGGCAGGAGGGTCCAACCGCACTGTTCATCCACGGTGCCAGCGGTAATCTCAATGATCAACTGATTCCATTCGAACCCGCTTTGCGGGGCAAGGCGCGGATGATCTTTATTGATCGACCGGGCCATGGCTATTCCGACAGGGTCGAGGCCGAAACCCCAGCCCAGCAAGCCGCCCGCTTTAAGGATCTGCTGGACGAGTTGAACATCGAAAAAGTGGTGCCGGTTGGTCATTCTCTGGGAGCTGCATCGGCTACGGCTTTTGCGGTTCTGTATCCAGATCGGACCAAGGGGCTCGTTTTGACAGCACCGGCGACCCATTCATGGTCGACCGGTGTGAATTGGTATTATGATTTGGCAGCGATGCCAGTACTCGGGCACCTCTTTACCGAAACAGTCCTGGTGCCATTTGGCATGCTTACCTTGGAGAGCGGCACAAACGGTGTGTTTGAGCCACAAACACCTCCCGAGGACTATATTGAGAAAGCCGGCATTGCGCTGCTGTTCCGTCCTTGGGTGTTCCGCAATAACGCGCGCGATGTTGCCGGATTGAACGCTTTTGTCAGCGCGTTTTCTCGGCGCTACAAGGAGATCACCGTGCCCACTGTGATCATTACCGGTGATACCGATGACGTTGTATCGCCAGCTATCCACTCGATTGGTCTGGAGCGCGACATTAAGGGGTCAGAACTGATTGTGCTGCCGGGCGTTGGGCACAAGCCGGAATATACCGCCACTCAAACGGTCGCGGATGCGATTCTTAAGGTCGGGCGGTAAAGATCACCTGCCACCTATGGCTGGTTGCTCATCCTGAATGGGTCTAGGAGTCAGATTGATAAACGCTGCCCTGTCCATCGCTGTCGATATAGGCGATGCGCAGCATGTTTGTGGAACCGGGTGTGCGCAACGGGACCCCGGCAGTGATAATGATGCGGTCGCCGGGCTTGGCGACGCCCTCACGACAGGCAATGCGGCAGGCTTTGTCGACAACATCGTCGAGATCGGCAGCATCAGGTGTAATCACACAATGGGTGCCCCAGCTCATCGCCAGACGTCGGGCTGTTTGGGGGACGGGGGACAGGGTGAGGATTTTTTTTGCCGGACGAACGCGCGCAGCGCGCAGACCAGTCGAGCCGGAGGCGGTGAAACAGACAATAGCCGCCAGGTCGAGCGTGTCGGCGATTTCTGCGGCAGCGAATGATATTGCATCAGCGCCAGTTGGTTCCGGGTCCGGGCGCTGGCCAGCAATGGTGCGCAAATAGCCTTTGTCCTTTTCGATTGCATCGGCGATTGAATTCATCGTCGAGACAGCCTCAAAAGGATAGTCACCGGCAGCCGATTCGGCCGACAACATGACCGCGTCAGCACCTTCATAAACGGCATTGGCCACGTCGGAGACTTCAGCGCGGGTCGGGACCGGTGACGAGATCATTGATTCCAGCATCTGCGTGGCAACAACCACAGGCGTGCCTGCCTGACGGCATTTGCGGATCATTTTCTTTTGAATGCTGGGTACCGCTTGCAATGGCATTTCGACACCCAGGTCGCCGCGCGCCACCATGATGGCGTCGGCCATGTCGATGATGTCATCGAGCCTTTCGACCGCCTGAGGCTTTTCAATCTTGGCCAGCAAGCCAACCTTGCCGCGACACAGCTTGCGGGGTTCGGCCAGATCTTCGGGACGCTGAATGAATGAAAGAGCGATCCAGTCGATGTCTTCTTTAAGAGCAGCGTCAAGGTCGGCACGGTCTTTGTCCGTCAGCACGCCGGACGAAAGTTCTGAATCAGGCAGATTGACGCCCTTTTTGTCAGCGAGCCAGTTGCCGGAGAGAACTTCCGTTTTGGCCCAACCGTCACCGGTATCAACGACCTTCAGCTGCACTTTGCCGTCATTGACCAGAAGTCGGTGGCCGACCTGCATAGCATCGAGGATTTCAGGGTGCGGCAGGTGCACGCGTTCGGCGTTGCCAGGGGTCGGGTCGCTGTCGAGGACGATCTGGTGGCCTGGTGCGACGTCCAGTTCACCATTTTCGAATACACCAAGACGGTGTTTCGGACCTTGAAGGTCAACCATGATGCCAATGGGAAAGTTTAGTTCCTCTTCGACTTGGCGAATCGACATCACGGTTGCGCGCATCAAATCATGGCTGGCGTGGCTCATGTTGATACGGAATACGTCGGCGCCAGCCTTTGTCAGCTCCCGAATCTTGTTTTTCGAGTTGGAAGCCGGACCCAGAGTGGCAACAATTTTGACGCGACGTGTGCGATTCATTTGGACGGATCGTCTTTCTTGGTTTGATTGTCATTGGTCAGTCGAACCTGCCAACTTTTCTGTTCGCCAGTATCGACTTCAAAGAACCCGGTTCTTTCGTATCCGCGGGCGAAGCAGTCTTTGACACCGCTGATCTTGAATTCGATATTTGACGTGCACATGAATACCGGCCCGCGCCATTTGCCATCTGCATCAACGCTTTCAGCGTGGAGATAGAAATAGCGTGATGTCAGGTCACCTTCGATGATGGACGAACAGATGTTTGGCGGAATGCGCCACCAGCCTTCGGTGATCCATTCTTCCTCCAGCTTGTAGCCCACGGCCACACCAACCAGCGTGTCCGATTTGTTGCAGACTTTGAACTCCGCAAGAGCCTGTGAAGGCGCCAGCGCGTAACCGGCCAGCAGCAGCACGGCAGCGGTATTTGCCAGCGACAAATTAAATCGTTTTAGAAATTTGGAGACCAGTGTTCTCATGGTGTGTGCTTGTTGCCCATTTCTTTGTGTGAAGTCAACGTGAACGGCCATTTCAACTTTCAAATCAAGGTGTTTTTCAAGACATAACGGCAGTTCAATTTTTGGGTCGCGCGACCCAGACACCGGCCAGTATGCAAGCCCCGCCGAGGAACTGCAGCGGGGTGAGGTGTTCAGCCAGCACCAGCCAGCCCAATATCGCGGCCGCCAGAGCTTCAATAAAGATGACAAGCGACGAAAATGCGGCAGATAGAGAGCCCAGCGCCACAGCCAGCAGGCCCTGACCAAAACTGTGTGCCACCAGTCCAAGCGCCAAAAGAGCGGCAACGCCTGTCATCGTGGTCGGCCAGAAACCCTGGCCTGTTGCCAGAGTGATGGCGAGCAGGATCAACATGGTGATGATGGTGCTCGTGAACGTAACGGCACCGGCACCCCGGTTGCGACGTGCGACGCGGATGGCCAGGAAATAGAAGCCGAAAAAGATCGAGGTAACGAAGCCGTAAACATCGCCAAGCAGTCGGTCTGGAGCCAGTGCGAAACTAGAGCCGATGAGAGCCGCGGTCCCTGCCAGGCACATGACCAAACCGTAATAGGCATGACGGGAGACCGGTTCGCCGATCATAACGCCGGAAAACAACACAACCCAGACCGGGGCCAAACAGGCCAACAAAGTGGCATTGGCGATCGTTGTATTGAGAATCGACAGGTGCCAGAAAAATAGGTCGCCCGCAAAGAATATGCCGGCCAGCAATATGGCACCATCGAATCGCCACAGACCTGACAGTGACAAACCATCGCGGCGCAGTTCCAGACTGGCCCAGATCAGCAGGAAGGGCAGCGCCAGAGCGACCCGCCAAAACGCACTGGCAAACGGACCGACCTCTGCAAATCGAACAAAGATCGGAGAGATGCCCATTGCGACAGCGCCGAAAAACAACGCCGCAAATGCGGCGGCGAAGGAAAGCGAAGGTTTGGTAGCGGGTTGCATCAAATTAATGGCGCCGATGGCTGATTTGCTGATGCAAAACCATTGAAGCAAAGCGCCGCCTATGACAATAACGCGCGATGCATAATGACTTTTCTCCACTCAGGTCCCAATTCAGGTCCCCATTCAGGGCCGTGGAGGGCAACCGCGCGTCGGGCATCGTTTTGCTGTGCGATCACGCCCGCAACAGCCTGCCGGAAGAATACGGCACTTTGGGCCTGCAAAATTCAGAATTCGAGCGCCATATTGCTTACGATATTGGAGCTGAGGCACTGACATTGGGTTTGGCGCAGCGGCTTGGCGTGCCGGCTGTATTATCAGGGTTTTCGCGGCTTCTAATTGATCCCAATCGGGGTGAAGATGACCCGACAATGGTCATGCGCCTGTCCGATGGGACCGTCGTGCCGGGCAACCATCCGATTAGCAATGAAGAGATAAACCGGCGCAAGGAATTATACTATTTGCCATATCACAACGCTGTTGGTGAAGTGATTGCCGAGGCCATGGCAAGTGGCAACATGCCGATGATCTTTTCTGTCCATTCGTTTACGCCTTATTGGAAAGGCGTGCATCGCAAATGGCATGCGGCGATGTTGTGGGATGCTGATCCGCGCCTGTCCAATTATCTGGTTGAGAACCTGTCGCGGGATCCGCACCTCGTTGTCGGCAGCAATGAGCCTTATGATGGTGCCTTGAAGAACGATACGATGTATCGTCATGCAACCAGCCATGGTCTGGCCCACAGTCTACTGGAGGTGCGTCAGGACCTGATCGGTGATGATGAGGGCGTGGCCGAGTGGATTGATCGGCTGGCGCCGCTGCTTGAAGAAGCCAACCATCGTCACGATATGCACGAGATAAGACATTACGGTTCACGCGCCGACGGAACCGCCAAAGTGGGAGTAGCCAAATGAGTGATATAGACAAGCAGACACAGACAGAACTTGAGGCCGCAGCGTTTCGCACATTGGTGGCGCATCTTCGCGAACGCACCGACGTTCAAAATATCGATTTGATGAATCTGAGTGGCTTTTGCCGAAACTGCCTGTCCCGCTGGTATATGGAAGCGGCCAATGAAAAAGGCATCGATCTCGACAAGGATGGATCCCGCGAAATCATCTACGGCATGCCATTTGCCGAATGGCGTGACCAATATCAGACCGAGGCCAGCGACGAGCAGAAAGCCGCATTCAAGAAAAGCCACGGTTAGAGTGGCGATTTGAGCTGGTGACCAGCGGCGAAGCGGAGCCCGCTGCGCCTGACAACATTTGGCGGTTGATTACTGTTTAATCACCGACTATCCCTCTTGCCCCACACGCTGCTTCATGGTGTTTACCCAAGCTGTGATTTTAGGAGAATTCTATGGCCGACACATCTGTAGCTCGTGATCAGTTGCGCTCGATTGTTGAGCGAATCGAGCGGCTTGAAGAAGAAAAACAAGCAATCGCTGACGATATCAAAGAAGTTTTTGCCGAGGCCAAAGGCAATGGCTTTGACGTCAAAACTCTGCGCACTGTAGTGCGCATGCGTAAGATCGAAGCGACCGAACGGGAAGAACAGGAAGCCATGCTCGACCTCTATATGAGCGCGCTTGGCATGTTGCCCGATACGTCTGGTGATGGCCCGGACCCGGATAGCCTGGGCTGATTTGCTTTAGGCTTCGGCGGTTCTGAAGGAGACGCGGGCAATCGTTCCGCGCCCTTCCTTGCCGTTGTTAAATTCAATTCTGCCAGAAAGCAGGTTGAGGATCTCGCGGACCACGGTCAGGCCGATACCGGCGTGCTCGGACACTGAATCTCCTGGTTTTGCCGCGGCGTCTTGTGCTGCTGAGGAGTTCATTTGCGATGGCTTCATACCAACCCCGTTGTCGTGGATCACAACGATGCCGTCGCCGTGTGACTGCTCAACTGAGACGTCGATTTTTAGATCATTGCCTCCATGTTTGACGGCATTGTCGATGAGGTTGCGGATGACCTCTTGAACCAACGTCTTTTCCCCGCGCACCTGCAAGGCACCTTTGCTGTTAAAGCCCAGGTCGATATCCCCACGCCCATTATTTGAAAATTGCAGCACAAAATCCTCGCAGACACCGCGCGCCACTTCGGTGAGATCGCATGTCTGTTCAGTCACCGCTTCTTTGGAGGCCGCGTCCAAACGCGCCAGCAGAAGCATCTGTCCCATTAGCCGTTCGGCGTCACTGACCGCAATATTGGCGTTCCTTATGGCCTCGGTCTTGGCCTTGGCATCGGTTTCCCGGGCAGCGATTTCCAAATGGGTTTTGATCAAGGCCAATGGCGTGCGGAACTGGTGGCTGGTGTTTGAGGTAAAGCGTCTGAGCGCATTGATCGATGAGCCGAAACGCAGCACGAGATCATTAATCGTCATGACCAGACCGCGCACCTCCGTTGGCACACGGTGTTCGATCGGGCGGACATCGTCAGGGCTGCGGCGGGCAACCGCACTTTCCAGCCGATGAAGAGGGCGAAGGGCCCGCTTAATCGCAAACCAGACAATAACTGCAGCGCTGAAGATCAGCACTGCTTGACGGGCAGCAGAGCGGATCAGCAGATCCTGGGCAATTGCATTGCGGGCGTTGGTGGTCTCGGCAACAGCGACTCGGAACTCAAGCGAGGCGGTAGTAGAGGAGGCGGCTGCCGAATAGGTGGCAATACGGATGGCATCGCCGCGAAACGCACCATTTGAAAAATGCAGTGGTTCCGCCGTGCCTCCTATTGGTGCAGGCAGTTGCAGCTTGCGATAGCCGGTGACGAATGTGCCGTCACCGGTTTCGATACGGTAGAACACCCGATCGTCTTCTGACGACGTCAGCATTTGCAAGGCCACATAGGGGATATCGGCTTCCAGAATCCCTTCGTCGTTGACGAAAACCCGCTCAGCTATTGCCAGCGCCGATCCAGCCAAAACCCTGTCGGAGACTTCGTCGGCCGAAATACGCGCAGCGCGATAGCCGTCAAACAAGGCGATCAGGCCAATCAGCATGAGCGGCAACAGCAACCACAGCAACAACCGCCCACGCAGCGAGTAAGATACGTTCAAACCTTCCCTGACGCTCATGCCGTTTCACTCAGGTGATAGCCCAGGCCCCGTGCAGCGTTGATCGCCAACCCATGGTCGGCCAGTTTGCGGCGCAAGCGGCTGACATATTGCTCGACTGCATTTTCGCTGACATCGTCGTCGAATCGGGTAATCGAATCCAGTAATTGTGATTTCGACAATAATCGCCCATTGGCCATCATCAGTGCTCGCAAAACCATGGTTTCACGAGCAGATAGCTCCAGGGTGTCATCTCCAGAGGTCACCTGATTGTTGCGCAGGTCGAAAACCACCGCACCAATCTGAAGCAGCGACGTCTTTTCCATGGAGACCCGCCGCAACAGGGCGCGCACCCGGGCTTCCAGTTCCGAAAATTCAAATGGCTTGGTCATATAATCATCGGCACCAAGATCGAGCCCGGCAATCCGGTCGTCGAGCTCGTCACGGGCCGTGAGGATCAAAACGGGGACGGTCAGTCGGGCCCCCCGAATATTGCGCAAAACCGTCAGGCCATCTGTATCGGGGAGGCTCAAATCCAATATGATCAGATCGTAAAGTTGGGAATGGGCGGCGGCGATGCCATCTTCACCTGTCGTCACATGATCAACGGCATAGGCCGCATCCAGCAGCTTTTTCAGCCCGGCACCCAGCTTGGGATTATCCTCAATCAGCAATATGCGCACGAAATTCTCCTCCGAATTCAGGTTATTTCACAAATTGAGGCTTGTGAACCATGACAATGCTGGCCAGTTTACGCGCATGCGTGTTTTGGTCCTGATATTTTCTCTATTTTGCTCAATCGTCTTTGCTCATGGTCAGACGGTTTTTCCGGCCAAGTCTACCGGTGCAGCAGAAACACTGACCATCTATTCCTCGCTGGATGAAGGCGTTGCCCGTCCGCTCATGGCCGCATTCCAACAACGCTATCCGAATGTGGAAGTCCAATATTACGATCTTCAATCATTGGAGATATACGAGCGGGTGATCGACGAATCGGATGATCAGGGTGCGACAGCCGACCTGCTCTTGTCGTCAGCAATGGACCTTCAGGTAAAACTCACCAATGACGGTTATGCGGAAAATGTCGGCTCGCTGGTCAGCAATTGGCCGAGTTGGGCCAAGTGGCGTAACAGCGCCTTCGGACTGACATTCGAGCCTTCGGTCATCGTCTATCACAAGCCAAGTTTTGAGGGTCTCAAACCACCTGCCAACCGTGCCGAATTGATCGATCTTCTGACCGGGAATGGCAATCGGTTTTATCGCCGCGCCGCAACTTACGATATCGAGCGTTCCGGTCTCGGATTTCTGTTTTTGGTGCGGGATCAGGAACACGATCGAAATATCTGGCGATTGATGAACGCCATGGGGTCTGCCGGGGTTAAGCTCTATTCCAATTCTTCGTCTATTCTGGAGCGCGTTGCAGATGGTCGACTGTCGCTGGGCTACAATATTCTGGGTTCTTATGCCCAGACCTGGCTCGAGCGATTTCCCGATCTCGGCATCATATTGCCCGAGGATTTCACCGTCGTGATGTCGCGCATTGCCATTGTTCCCAAAGCGGCGCGGCGGCCTCAATTGGGCCGCCAAATGCTGTCTTTCCTAACTTCTGTCGAAGGCCAGACCATTATGGCCACAGACTTGAAATTACCGGCCTTGCATCCGCAGGTTACCGGGGAAAACACGGCTTCCTCATTTCGCGAAAAATTCCGCCGACGCTTGCGTCCGATACCGATTGGTCCGGGCCTTGTCGCCTATCTGGATCAAGTCAAACGTGCCAGGTTGATAGATCGCTGGAACAAGTCGCTGCGCGGTGAGTGAACACTGAGCGATGTCTGCAATACCCGTGTCTGCAATAATTGGAAATTTCCACGGTGCCGTCAGCGTTATGTCAGCTTGCTTTGGTTTGCTTAGCTGATCAGTAACTGATTAGTTTTGCAATCCTCGGGAGGAAAATATGCTTAAACTTTTGAAAGTGGCACTCGCCACGAGCGCCGTTCTGTTCGGCGCGCAGTCCATGGCCCAGGCCGACGGGCACCAGGTTGTCGGTGAAATCAAGTTTCTCATCCCCGGTGGTGCCGGTGGTGGTTGGGATGGCACTGCTCGCGGTACCGGAGAAGCCTTGACGAAAGCTGGCCTGGTTGGCTCTGCTTCGTATGAAAACATGTCCGGTGGTGGTGGTGGTAAAGCCATCGCGCACATCATTGAAACCAAGGACCAAGGCACGCTGATGGTGAATTCCACACCTATCGTGATCCGTTCTTTGACCAAGGTGTTTCCACAGTCGTTCCGCGACCTGACACCAATCGCCGGTACAATCGGTGACTATGGCGCAATGGTCGTCAACAAGGATTCGGCCATCAACGACTTTGGCGGTCTTGTATCTGCTTACAAGGCAGACCCCAAAAACGTAGCCGTTGGCGGTGGTTCCGTTGCCGGTGGTATGGACCATCTGATTGCTGCGCTGGTTATGAAAAACGCCGGTGCTGATGCAACCAAGGTGAAGTACATTCCATATGATGCTGGTGGTAAAGCCATGGCTGGCCTGCTGTCGGGTGAAATCAAGGCGCTGGCAACCGGCTTCGGTGAAGCTATCGAACTGGCCCGCCAGGGTGAAGTGAAAATCCTGTGTGTTACATCGCAGTCCCGCGTTGCGGCAATGGATTCGGTTCCTACCTGCGATGAAGCCGGTTCAAAAGGAACCAGCTTTGTAAACTGGCGCGGTTTCTTTGCTGCTCCTGGACTGTCAGACGATAAAAAGGCTGCTTATATTGCAGCGCTTGAGAAGATGTACGCGACGCCAGAATGGGCAACTGTTCGCGACCGCAACGGTTGGGTCGATATCTTCAACGCTGACGCTGACTTCGTGACGTTCCTGGAAAGTCAGGAAGAGCAGATCGGTGGCCTGATGCGCGAGCTTGGCTTCCTATAGGACCAGGTGAACAACCTGTCTAACTCTTGAAATCAAAGTGCCGGGCCACATCTGGTCCGGCATTTTTTTAACCACCAGAACCCGGAGACCGTCATGTTTTTAAGCAAGGATCGGTTGGGAGGCCTACTTCTTCTCATTTTCTGCCTGATTTATGCCTGGCAGAGCCAGAACATCCGCATGCTGCCATTTCAGATGAACTCGGCATTTCATGCGCGAACCATGCCAGAAGTCCTGGCCGTATTGGGCATTGGTCTTTCCATATTGATCATCGTATTTCCCAGCAATAAAGAGCGCTTTTCTGTCAGTGGGTTGAATTGGCCACTGGGACTGGCCTTCCTCGTGCTGATGTCGATCTATGGATTCACAGTTCGTCCGTTTGGCTTTCTGCTCTCGACCAGCGTTTTCCTGATGGCGGGCTTCGCCATGCTGGGAGAGCGCAATATCATCAAATTGCTGTTTGTGGCGGTGCCGTTGGTGGTCGCATTCTGGGCGTTGATGAACTATGGGCTCAGCGTCTTTATTGAACCGCTTCCGTTCTTCTTAAGAGGAGGCAGCAATGCTTGATGGTGTGCTGATCGGCCTGGCAACGGCCTTTACTCTTCAAAATATTGCTTTCGTCATCATGGGTTGTCTGGTGGGCACATTCATTGGAATGCTGCCAGGACTTGGGCCTATGTCGGCAATTGCCCTGATGATCCCGGTTGCGGCATCGCTGGAGCCGTCGGCTGGCATTATTCTCATGGCAGCCGTCTATTACGGTGCGATTTTCGGTGGGTCCACTTCTTCGATCCTGATCAATGCTCCAGGCGTGGCCTCAACTGTTGCGACCTCGTTTGACGGTTATCCGATGGCCAAATCCGGCAAGGCTGGAAAGGCCTTGGCAATTGCTGCCTATTCGTCTTTTTCCGGCGGTGTAATTGCTGCGTTGATGCTGCTCCTTGCTGCGCCATATCTGGCTTCGGTCTCGCTTTCGTTCCAATCGACGGACTATTTTGCCCTGATGGTGCTGGGCCTTTCGGCCGTTGCCGCATTTGCCGGCAAGGGCGAGGTGCTGAAGGCCTTGCTGATGACGGTTCTTGGCCTGATGCTGTCGACCGTTGGAACCGACCAGACGGTCGGCGTGCCAAGGTTTACTTTGGGCATGATTGATCTGGTCGACGGTATTTCCTTCTTGCTCCTCGTCATGGCGACTTTTGCTTTGTCTGAGGCGTTGATGGCGATCATCAAGAAGATTGATGAAAGCAAACGAGATGCTGAACGCAAAGCCGCCGCAGAACTTGGCTCGATGGCTGTATCCAAGGAAGAAGTGAAGGAAATGGTGCCGGTAATCGGCCGTTCCTCGGTGCTCGGCTTTCTGATCGGCGTATTGCCTGGTGCTGGGGCGACAATTGCCAGCTTCCTGGCCTACGGGACGGAGCAGCGCATTGCTGGAGCCGAAAAGGGCAAACTTTTCGGCAAGGGGTCGGTGCGTGGTCTTTCTGCGCCGGAAACCGCCAACAACGCCGCAGCAACGGGTTCGTTTGTTCCATTGTTGACGCTGGGTATCCCAGGATCGGGCACCACTGCCATCATGCTCGGTGCATTGATCGGTTACGGTATCCAGCCCGGGCCACGGCTTTATATTGACCAGCCGGATGTGTTCTGGTCGGTCATCGTGTCGATGTGGCTGGGAAATATCGTGCTGTTGATCCTGAACTTGCCGTTGATTCCCTACATTGCCAGAGTTCTCGCCATTCCGGCCCGGTTCCTGTTGCCGCTGATCCTGTTCTTCTCGTTGATCGGCGTCTACTTCGTTTCGTTCAATACGTTCGATATTCAGTTGATGGTTCTGTTCGGACTGGCTGCGACTGTGTTGCGATTGCTGTCGTTCTCGCTGGCTCCGATGATTCTCGGCTTCATTCTGGGCGGCATGATGGAAGAAAACCTGCGACGGGCGCTGCTGATCAACAATGACAGCTGGTCGTTCCTTTGGGAGCGTGGTCTGACACTGACCATCCTGCTGATCGCTGTCGCCTGCCTGTTTGTGCCAATGCTGACGCCGATGTTTGCTAAGCTGCGCAAACAGACCAAAGGTCAGCCCAGCGCCGATTGAAGACAACGGACCTGATTCTCATGCGTGTATTGAGGCAGAACTGAACAAGATCAGGCCCTGGCGGACATTGCTTTCGCCAGGGCCGCTTTAGTGAAAGCCCGATGCTTTTGCGGCAACGGCCTATTGCCCTAGTACAATGCCTTCCCGGCGCGGATCGGCTCCGCCCTGCAACCCTTCGGGGCTGATGGCAATGCCGTGCAGACCGGAAGTGAGGCTCCGCGCACCAACTTCATAGCCCATAGCTTTCAATCCGGTGGTCAGGTCTTCAGCAGCAGTTCCCGCTTCGACATCAAATTTTCCAAACCGGTTTACCAGATGCGGGCTTGAAATGGCTTGTTGAATGTCCATACCCCAATCGAGATGCGCGATAATGGTCTTGGCCACATAACCGATAATGCGGCTGCCGCCCGGCGAGCCAATAACCAATACCGGCTTGTCGTCCTTCAAAACAATCGTTGGAGCCATCGACGAGCGGGGGCGCTTTCCAGGCTCCACCCGGTTGGCAATTGGTTTGCCGTCTCGTTGGTCGCGGAATGAGAAGTCGGTCAATTCATTGTTGAGCAAAAATCCATTGGTCATCAGTCGCGAACCAAAACCATTCTCAATTGTCGATGTCATCGACACCGCATTGCCCGCGCCATCAACAATTGAAAAATGGGTGGTGGAGGGCAGTTCCAGTGATTCATCATCGGCTCGCGGCAAACGGGTCTCATCCCATTCGGGTTCCCCCGCTTCAATGTTCTGCAACGCATTCTTACCGTTCAGCAGCGCTGAGCGGGTTTTGAGATAGCTGGGTTTAACCAGACCCTTGGTTGGCATTTTGACAAAGTCTGAATCAGCCATGTAGCGGCCACGGTCAGCAAAGGCGAGACGTGAAGCGTCGCCAATCAGGCGCCAGCTTTCCGGATTGTTAGGCCCAAGCGTGCTGAGATCGTAGGGCTGCAGTAGCCCAAGGATTTGGCCCACCGTTAACGCACCAGAGGAGGGAGGGCCCATGCCGCAGACCGAATAGGCGCGATAGGGCGCACAAACCGGCTCTCGTTCAACCACCCGATAAGACAACAGGTCGCCCGGATTCATAACCCCCGGATTTGCCTCAAAGCCGCGTATGGTGTCGACGATGTCCTTGGCAATCTGGCCGTTGTAAAAGGCCAACGCACCGTTATCGGCCAATGCCTGCAAGGTTCTGGCGTATTGTGGGTTTCTCAGCAAATGGCCTACCTGTAGCGGTTTGCCATTGGGCAGGAAGTAGTCGCGTGTTGGTTCATGTTGGGAGAGACGTTCGGAACCCGACTTAATCAGCCCCGCCAATCGCGGAGAAACCTCAAAACCAAAACGGGCCTGCCGGATTGCCGGTTCAAGCAATTGCGGCCATGGTAGTTTGCCCCAACGACGGTGCATGTCAGCCAGCAGGGCAGGGGTGCCCGGTACACCCACTGAACGCCCGCCTATCACCGCATCGAAGAATTTCAGCGGTTCGCCCTGTTTGTTTTGAAACAATTGCGGTGTGGCCGCTGCCGGTGCAATTTCGCGGCCATCCAGAGTTGTGAGCTTGCCTGATTTGCCATCGCGGTAGACCAGAAAAGCCCCACCACCGAGCCCCGAGCTTTGCGGTTCCACCAGACCCAACATGGCCTGTGCGGCAATAGCTGCATCAATCGCCGTGCCGCCTTGACGCAGTGCATCTGCAGCGGCTTCGGCTGCCAGTGGATTGGCCACGGCAACCATCCATTTTTCAGCCACGACAGGTTTACCCGACTGTTTGGCTGCATGTGCAGCAGCCGTTTGGGCCTCGGGCGCGACTGCGTCCGTGGCTTGTTGTGCCTGTACCGGTGCAACGAGAAGCGCTGCTCCGCACAACATGTAAGCCGAAAGTCTTCTAATTGATCTGATCATCTTCACACCATCCACCCCGAGTTTGTTGCCTTTTTAAACAATATGGGCTGCGGATCCGCACAAATCAAAGCGGTTGGTGGCGTTGCGGGTTTTGGCCGACTTCTGGGCGAACATTATAAACTTGCAGAATTTGTTAGGCATTTTGCCTTAGCTTGCCACCATTCCTGTTTGTATTGGGTAGTTTGGGGATAGAGCTGTGCAACGTTTGCCGTTGAAATGGATTGCGATTTTTTCGGTCGCCACCAACCTGTTGATGATCGTGCCACCGCTGCATATGCTGCAGGTATACGATCGCGTTTTGACCTCCAACTCTATGGAAACGTTGATTTATTTGACGTTGATTGCGTTGGCCGGCATGGTTCTCTATGGCGCGGCAGAAGCGGTAAGAGGAAAGCTCGCCCAGCGTGCGGCTGCTCAATATACCGTTTCAGTTTCCGATCCTCTGTTCAATCGCCTTTCCAGCAATACTGATGGTGCAAAAGGCTCCAGCCAGATGCTGCGCGACTTCAACTCCGTACGTGGGTTCATCGCCAGTCGTGCCTTGCTCGGCATGTTCGACCTGCCGTTTGTGCCATTCTTCATTCTGTTGATGTTCATGTTGCACTGGGTGCTCGGTGCGATGACGCTGGTTGGTGCCTTTGCATTGATCGGCATAGCCTGGCTCAACAAGGTTTCGACCGCGAAAAATACAGATGAATCAAAGCAGTCCGATATGGAAGCTTTGACTTTTGCCCAAACCATTTTCATGCGCTCGGAAGATATCCGGGCCATGGGCCTGCTGCCTTCCGTGATGAAAAGGTGGGGGCAAAAGATGGCAACTTCCCTGCAAAAAGGTGATGTTGCTGCCGGGCAGAGTTCAACTTTCTACGGAATATCGAAGTCGGTGCGCAAAATGCTGCAGATTTTGATCATGGCCTGCGGTGCTTATCTGGTTTTGTTGGGGGATGTATCGGGTGGAGTCATCTTTGCGGCCTCAATGATTTCCGGCCGCGCTTTGGCGCCGGTCGAGCAGGTTATCGGAGGTTGGGAACGCATTGCCCATGCCCGCACGGCTAATGCCAACATCAATGCTTATCTGGCTGACGCCGGTTCGCCTCACGATCTGGTGCAACTGCCGGAGCCGAAAGGCCACGTTTCGGTGGAGGGCCTAAGCTATGCGCCGTCGAAAGTTCCAAATGCCAAACCGGTTCTTGATGAGGTCAGCTTTGACCTGCCGTCGGGTAAAATCCTGGCCGTTATCGGACCTTCTGGAGCTGGCAAGTCGACGGTTGCTAAAGCACTGGTAGGGGCGATCACCCCTGACAATGGTCAGATCATGCTGGACGGGGCACAGCGGGCCCAATATCCAGAACAACAATGGGGTGAAGCGGTTGGCTATGTCAGCCAGGAAATCACTCTTTTCCCGGCCACACTGGCGGAGAATATCGCGCGGCTGGAGTTGGAACCAGACTCTGAGAAAGTCGTGGCGGCGGCACAGGCTGCGGGAGTTCATGAACTCATCACCAGCCTGCCAGAAGGCTACAGCACTGAGATCGGTCCAGACAAACTGGTGCTATCCGGTGGCCAGAAGCAGCGAATTGCCTTGGCACGGGCGCTTTATTCAGACCCGAAGGTTTTGGTTCTGGATGAACCAAACGCCCACCTGGATGCCCAGGGTGAAGTCAGCCTCATGAATGCAATGAAGCGGGCCCGCAATGATGGCCGCACAATCATTGTGGTAACCCAGCGTCGGACTGTCTTGCAGATCGCAGATTATGTGATGACCATTCGCGATGGTAAGGTGTCCGACTTCTCCTCTGCGGCCCAACACAGATCTAATCCGGCCAAAGGGCAGCAACAGTCGCCTGCTGCAAGCTCCAGCCAGCATCAGGCGGCATCTACCTCGCAGTCGTCGTCGCCGCCGCCGCAGAGAGCCAGAGTGGAGGCGCAGAGAGCCAGAGTGGAGGCGCCATCCCTTGTTGCCGATGAATTGGCCAAAGAGGAAAATCCTGCGGGAGTCCAGCTATGATAAATCAATTGATCAGCAAGTATTTACCGAAACGTCGAAGCGCGTCTGACGAGCTTCCAACCGAGTGGCCCCAGACCGATTTTCCTGCTGTTCCTGTCCATGAGGCGCCAGCGGCACCAAGCTGGCAAGAGCTTGTGCCCACCGATGTTGGGCAAATTTCTCGCAAGGGAATGATATTTGTTTTTGGATTTTTGGGAGCTTTTCTGGTTTGGGCTACGATGTTTCCGATCGCCTCTGCGGTTGTTGCGATGGGCAAAATCGTTTCAGCTGGCCAGAACAAGCTGATCCAACATCCAACAGGCGGTGTTGTTCAGCAGATCCGGGTCAAAGATGGTGCCTATGTTGAAAAAGGTGAAGTCCTGCTGGTGTTGGACCCGTCGGGCAGTCAGGCAGAACTGACACAGCTTTCTGCACGAAAGTCGATGCTGTCAGCGTTGAAAACGCGGCTGGAAGCAGAAGCCAGCGGTGGTAGTTTCGAAAGTGCAGCCGCTGTGTCTGGATTGGGTTTGCGCGGCGCGCAGGGCGCGTCTGGCACCAGTGCAGATGGTGGTCAGACCACAGCGAGCCGGGTATTGGCTGAGCAGCAAATTGAGTTTGACGCAGGCCGCAAACGGTTGAATGCGGAGTTGGATGCTGCGCGCTATCAGATTGAATCTTTGAAAGATCAGCGCAGCGGCCTGTTGACCCGCTTTGAGGGTACCCAGCGCTTGCTGGAAATCACCGAGATGGAGATCCAGAAGACCCGTCCGTTGGTGCAAGATGGTTATCTGGCCAAGTCCCGGCTCTGGGACTTGGAAAAGAAACAGCTGGAACAAATCGCCGAGATTGGCAATTTTGAAGCCGAAATCGATTCAACTCAGCAAAAAGTACTTGAGGCGGAAGCCCGGTTGGCACAATTGTCAGAAGCCGACCGCGAAAAACGCTCGGAAGAGTTGACCAATGTGATCACCGAACTGGAGCAGATCAGCGATCAGTTGGGAGCAGCGCAAAGCAGTGTAAATTTGACTGAATTGCGGGCACCAGAGTCGGGCACAATCGTAAAAATGGCTGCCCACACCAATGGCGGTGTTGTCAGGGCGGGCGAAGTTGTCGCTGAAATTGTGCCTCATGGCGCTGGCTTTGAAGCCGAGTTCCGCGTCGGAGTTGCCGACGTGGACAGTGTCAGTGTCGGCCAGGATGCGAGAATCGTTGTGACCGCATTTAATCGCCGCACCTATGATCCAATCGAGGGTCGGGTGACATATTTATCTGCCGACTCGGTTGTGGATGAGCAGACCGGCGAGACCTATTTCCTGGCTCGGGCGCAGATGAAACCGAACCCGGACAAGAACCTGGGCTTGCATGAAATTCAGGCTGGTATGGCAACAGAAGTCTATGCGCAGGCTGAACCGCGGGTGTTCATGAGTTATGCTCTGCAGCCGTTGTTTGAATCAATGGGTCGTTCGTTCAAAGAAACCAACTAAGTCTGAAAAGGTCTGGGCTCTTGGGGAGCTGGGGAACCGTCTCACCACCAAATAGAATTCATTTCATTTGGTGGTGAAAGTCTCTATATCCCGGTCATCAAACGTATGTTCTGCAATGACCGATGGCGCCACCGCTTCTCACACTCACTGATATTCATCTGACTTTCGGGTCAACGCCTTTGTTTACGGGCGCGGATCTTGCTGTCCATGCGCGCGAGAGGTTGTGCCTTGTCGGGCGCAATGGATCGGGCAAGTCGACCTTGCTGAAAATCGCTGCCGGTGAATTAGAATTTGACGACGGTGAACGTTTTTTCCAACCCGGCACCACTGTGCGCTATTTGCCCCAGGAACCGAATTTTTCCCAGTATGCGACTGTTCTGGACTATGTCCAAGCGGGTCTGGAAGAGGCCGATGACCCCTATCGTGCCTATTTAATTCTGGAAGAGTTGGGTCTGACGGGGCAGGAGTCCACCGACAACCTGTCTGGTGGCGAAGCGCGACGCGCTGCTTTGGCGCGTACATTGGCCCCCGAACCCGACATATTGCTGCTTGACGAGCCGACCAACCATCTCGATCTGCCGGCCATTGAATGGTTGGAGAAACACATTGCCGGGCTGCGCTCTGCCGTCGTCTTAATCAGTCACGATAGGCGTTTTCTCGAAAACCTGTCCAAGTCCGCTCTTTGGGTGGATCGAGGTCGAACCCGGCTGTTGAACAAGTCATTCAGTCATTTTGAGGAATGGCGCGATACCTTGCTGGAACAGGAAGAACTCGATGCTCACAAACTGGACCGCAAGATTGTCCGTGAAGAACATTGGGTGACCCACGGGGTGTCAGGACGCCGCAAGCGCAATATGAGACGTCTCGGTGATCTCGGGAAACTTCGCCAGTTGCGTGCCGACCGGCTGAAACCAACCGGAGATGTCAGTATTTCGGTTGCCGAAGGCGAATCGTCCGGCAAGCTGGTGGCCAAGGTTGAAAAAATCTCAAAGAGTTATGGCGACCGGACGTTGGTGAAGGATTTTTCAACCCGCATTGCGCGAGGCGACCGACTTGGGCTCGTGGGGCCCAACGGTGTGGGCAAGACAACTCTGGTCAAAATGCTGACCGGCCAGCTGCAGCCGGACAGTGGCACCATCAAGCCGGGGTCGAACGTCGAAATGCTGGTGATTGACCAACAACGAACAGCACTGGCGCCCGAACTTACGGTCAAGGATGCATTGACGGGTGGCGGCACGGACGTGGTGGCAATCGGTGATTCTCGCAAACATGTCATGGCCTATATGAAGGACTTTCTGTTTCTGCCCGAACAGGCTCGAACGTCAGTTTCGAGGCTTTCGGGCGGTGAAAGAGGACGCCTGATGTTGGCGATGCAGTTGCGTCACCCGTCCAATCTTCTGGTGCTTGATGAACCGACCAATGATCTTGATCTGGAAACGCTTGACCTGTTGCAAGAGATGATCGCCGATTATGCCGGAACGGTTATCGTGGTCAGTCATGACCGTGATTTTCTCGACCGCGTCTGCACATCTGTGATTGCGCCACAAGGCAATGGGAATTGGTTGGAATTCGCCGGTGGCTACTCTGATATGATCAACCAGTCAGGCCCCAAAAAGTCTGTCGACACACCATCAGCGGCTGCACGGTCCGACAAATCACCAGCAAAGACACAGGCCCCTGCAAAGGCCAGCAGCAAGCTTAGTTTCAAGGACAAGCATGCGTTGGACAGCCTGCCGGGCGAAATCGACAAGCTTGAAGGTGATATCGCCAAGGTCAACAAGGCTCTTGCCGCACCAGGTCTGTTTGAGAAAGATCCCAAGCGTTTCAACCAGTTGGTCAAACTGCTGGAAAAAACCCAAGGTGAGCTGGACACCAAGGAACAACGCTGGCTGGAATTGGAAATGCTGCAGGAGGAACTGGGAGCTTAGAGCCCTGCCATTTAGCTGTGAAGGGCTCTAGTCATTTGCCCCCAGTTCGATGCTTTTGTTACAGATCAATTTCCATCACCGGCAACCCATTGGAGGTGCGCTGAGGTGACCTGCCGATGCGGCTGATCTGGCTGGTCACACGACGTCGAAACGACGACCAGCCTTCAAAACGCACAACGTCGACCGGCTCGTCGAAATTGATGGTCACCCGATAGCGTTCACCGTGGCCCAGTTCTGACACCGAGACGATGTTGCCGACAAAGCTCTGACCAAGATAACGGCCAGATACCCGCGAACCGATGGTAACTGGTGGGCCAGGTGGTTGGTTGCCGCTGGCTGCGTGCAGGGTGTTCCAGTCCCTGTAGCCATATTGATGGGCCAGCAGTTCAAGGGCCTGACTATGTGCAATGGCTTGCGAATCCACACCCATTTGGGCGCGCAGTCGTTTGGCCTGTTGTTTCAGGTTTTCCAGTGATGGAAGGGGAAGATATTCATTCATGACGATGCCTCAATCAGGAAGGTCTGTGGAATATCAATGGTGCTCGCATTGCCATCGGTCCGTTAGACGCTGATGTTGGCATATTCAATTTTCTGGCTTCACCGTGACTTTCGTCAGCGAGCGGCAGGTGCCATAACCTTGGGGCTCCTTAGATTGCAGTTGTGAGAAAGTCAAATGGGCGAAAGATTTGAAGCGATGTTAACTGGTGGTCACCCCAATTCGCTTGGCCGCACTGTTGAGGTCGTTGATCTCATTTTAGATGATCGCGCAATGCTGAACGAACTCTATCAGTGCTATTTTTCAAAAGATGAAGTGGTGCGGTTGCGGGTTTCCAGCGCGTTTAAACGGGTGACGACAGCCCACCCAGACTGGACCATGGATCATATGGATGGCCTGTTATCGGAAATTGCGGCCATTGATCAGGCCTCAACCCAATGGACCTTGGCAATTCTGTTCGACCTCACGCAGGATCTGTTGAGCTCGCAACAGACATCGCGAGCGCTCGAGATTATGAAACTCAATCTCGCCAATCATGATGATTGGATCGTGCTCAATACCACCATGAATGTGCTTGCAGACTGGTCGAAGTCCGATGTTGAGCTGCAGGCATTCATGGTGCCGCATTTGCAGCGGTTGGCCAACGATCCCCGAAAGAGCGTTTCTAAAAAGGCGCAAAAACTGTTGGGCAGTTAGGCTTCCAACCAGGCATAGACCAAAGCAAGAATGGCCATGCACATGAAGGTATATTGGCCATTCCATCGCCATGTCAGTGTGGCGGGCGAGTGTCCAGTTGCCCGCGACAGCATCAGCGCTCCGGCAGAGAACGGCGCGCCACCGGTTGAAATCGCCGTGCCGGTGGCAATCGCCAACGCTGCGTGGGTGATGTCGACCGGCAGGACAGGCACCTGCGCGATGATACTGCCCAAAAACACCGCCATCGTGATTGGGCTCAGTCCCACCTGACCAGCGACCCAAACGCTGATCGATATGCACCAGAGCACCAGCCAGCCCGGAGCGCTTTCCAGCCCGATTGCCCGGGCAATGTCGTCAATTGGCACCAGTTGGGCTCCTAAAGTGCCAATAAAGCCAGCACAGGCGACAAACACCATTTCACGAATGTATCCGGGCATGGCGCTGAACGTGATCAGGTCAAAGCGCGTCGCCGTGGCACGGAGCCGTGTCGCCGGTGGCTGCTGAATCAATACCCAGATCAGCGTCACAATTGGAGCCGCTGCCATCACACCAGTAACGATGGTGGCACCGGAGACATACGAAAACAAAAACGACAGGAAGAATAAAAGACCACACACGAGACCAAAATTTCGTGCTGCCCGCATGGGAAAGGACGGTGTTTGCGTCGGCTTTATCAGGCCTTCTTGTCTGATGCGGTGGCCCGTTGCCCGCCAGCGGAGCCAGTCCTCGCACCAGCTAAACATTAACATCAACAGGGCCAGTTGTAATCCAAGACCGACGAGCTTGAAGGCATCAATGCCCTCCATCAGTGTTGGCATTACCGCCTGCGTGACCGCCGTCGGTGCCCAAACCAGGAACCAAGAAAATCCGCGCAAAGTAGCTATCAGTTGCCGTCGTTCGCGGATCATTGCCACCTCATCCAAAGGCGCACCAGCCGGGCGGTCTGCCCGCACGCCCCTTTGTATGATTGGAGCCAGCAGGGACAGAGCGCCAAGGTTGATCATGACCGAGAGAACATGGGCACCGCTGAACACTGCTACAAAACGGCGTTGGGGCGGCTGAAATGTCAAAAAGCGTCCGAGTTCCACGACGGATCGCGACGTCAGCGCACCCTCACGCAGCAACGCCATAAGCAAAATGAAACTGGCCAGATATGCCGAACGGCCCAATGCCTCGATTGTCCACTCGCCTGCATCTTCCAGAGTTAGCACCGCCAATATGACGAGAATCACACTGACACCAATCAGATAGGCTTCGCGCAGTTTCAGATGTTGCCGGGCAACCGCGAAGACCACCAGCAGACTGCTGATGGCAATATACTGAAATGTTTCAAAGTGCAGGTAGAGCGCTGTCAATTCGCTGATCACGAGGATCAGCATGGTCATACCAATTAACGCCTGGCGCGGCGATGGCGGCGATTGAGTTGATTGCGGTGAATCCGACTGCTGCTTCGAGTGCGACGACGAAGATTGGGAAGCCAGATTGGGTGGTGTCGCAGGAGAGGGCGAAGCGGGCGGCGGCGCGTCTGCCATAGGGTGGTTAGCCGCCGGTCATCGACATATGCCTGCCCACCGACGGTCCTTCACCTTTGCGTTCAATGACAAAATCATGTCCCTTCGGCTTGCGTCCAATGGCCTCGTCAATCGCCTGATACAGCAATTCGTTGCCCTCTGAATCCCGCAACGGCTGACGCAGATCAGCTGCATCGTCCTGTCCAAGACACATGTAGAGTGTGCCAGTGCAAGTGATGCGCACCCGGTTGCAGCTTTCGCAAAAATTATGGGTAAGCGGTGTGATGAAGCCAAGGCGTCCACCGGTCTCCTTGACCTCGACATAGCGCGCCGGACCACCTGTTTTGTAAGCGATTTCGCTGAGCGCGTATTTCTCTTCCAACCGTTTCCGCACCAGTGATAGGGGTAGATATTGATCGGTGCGATCCTCATCGATTTCGCCCAACGGCATAGTTTCAATCAGCGTCAGATCAAAGCCTTCACCATGCGCCCACTGCATCATATTATCGATTTCGAACTCGTTGACTTCTTTCAGGGCCACTGCGTTGATCTTGATCGCCAGTCCGGCTTTGCGAGCAGCTTCCAGTCCTTCCATCACCTTGCCCAACTGGCCCCAGCGGGTGATTTTGGCAAATTTGTCATGGTCCAGTGTATCAATCGACACATTGACGCGTTTGACGCCGCAATCGACCAGCTCTTCAGCATAGCGGGTCAATTGCGAACCATTTGTGGTCAGCGTCAATTCTTCCAATGCACCGCTTTCGAGATGCCTGGAAAGGGAGCGGAAAAGCTCCATAATGTTTTTGCGCACCAGTGGCTCACCACCGGTGAGGCGGAGCTTCTTAACACCCTTGTCAATGAACCCCGAGCAGAGGCGGTCCAGTTCTTCCAGCGTCAGCAGATCGCGCTTGGGCAGAAATGTCATATTTTCTGCCATGCAGTAGACGCAACGGAAATCGCAGCGGTCAGTGACCGAAACGCGCAGATAATCCACTGTTCGGCCAAATGGATCGATCATCGGGGTAGGGGCAAGATTTGTCATGGCGTTAACTTAGCGATGCAGCGGCAAAACGAAAGCGAAATATTGTCGCTCTGTGGTCTGACAGAAGCGGCGGCTAGGTTCCTCCATCACCATCACTCAAGTGCCAATCAATCATCGGTGAATCCATGTGATTTGCGGATCGGGTGGTTTTGTTATCTGGTTCGGCCAACATTTAATTCAGGAATCTCATAATGACACTTCGCGCCGCCCCACTTTCACTTGGCACTCTCATTGTCGCATTTATCTTTGCTCTTTTAGTACCGTTCCAAACGGCTGCTTTGGCGGCTGACAAGTCAGGCAAATTCAGCGGCATGGGCCGCTATTCAGTCAAGGGGACAGCCCAGGTTTCCAGGTCCGGGGGCAAAACCACAGTCACTCTTTCCAGCGACTTCAAGTCCAGTTCTGGCCCGGATCTCTACATTTATGTTGGCAACGGTTCACCGACCAAACGCATCGCCAAGCTGAAGAGCTTCCGGGGTGGCCAGAGCTATACTTTCTCCGGCACCGACAAGATCACATCAGTGCATGTCTACTGCAAACGGTTTTCCGTTGGCTTCGGCACGGCGAAGGTCAAATAACAGTCAAAATACAGACGTGTGGCTCGAATTGGGTCACACGTCTTCCCATTCCCCACTTTCGCCAGCGCGATAGATGGCATCAATCAGCTTCTGGTTGCTAACCGAATTCTCCAGAGTGAAGATTTCTTCTTCTGACCCCGCGATTGCGCGGGCAAATGCCTCCACCTGTTTTTGGTATTGATTGACCCCGGCAAAGCGAAATTGCTGTGCTTCGCCATGATCTTTGTTGTGCAGGATCACCGTGTCGGCGTCATAAAGCCCGGCATTGAACGGCGCGGTCAATTCCATCCAGCCCTGATCTCCGTGAAATGCGATTTCCTGGCGCAGCGCCATTTCGGTGGAAACGTAAGACGTCATTTCAAACTCGCCAAAGTCCGCCCTCCAAGTTGCGTAATTATCCGTGCCAGTCGTGGCATTTCGCATTACCTTGGCGGAGACGCGCTTGGGTTCGCTACCGGTTACAAAACGGGTGCCAACCGTCGGGTAAACGCCAATGTCCGGCAGGGCACCACCGCCATGGGCAAGGATGTTGCGCATGTTTTTTGGGTCAGTGTTGTTATAGGTGAAGGCCGCCTGGACGTGGCGTAGAGTGCCGACGGCGCCGGAGGCCAGCAGTTCACGAACTTTGTGCCATTGTGGATGGTAGGTGACCATAAAGGCCTCACTCACCAACACATTGTTCCGGTCGCGGGCTGCAATAATGCCTTCAATCTCACTGGCATGAAGGGCAATCGGCTTTTCGCACAGAACATGTTTGCCGGCATCTGCAGCCTTGATAGACCATTCTACATGCTGCGAGGTCAGCAATGGAATATAGACAGCATCAATCAAATCGCTGGCCAGCATATCGTCATACGATCCGAATGAATGGGGAATGGCAAATCGCGCCGCGACTGCCCCCGCCCTGGCAAGGTCCCGCGATGCGATGGCCGCCACAATGCAATTATCAGCGTTCAATATTGCAGGAATGACGTGTTCCATTCCAATTTTTGCAGTCGACAAGATACCCCAGCGCAGCATGACAGATCCCTTATGAATGAATTTTGAAAACCATAGCAGACCAGCGGTTGATCACGAAAGGTGCCTCAATGGAATAGGTCACACAATGACCCCGCTATCTGCGATTTTCCAACACAATTGATCCTCTGTGCCTCCACAAAGCGAATTTACCGTTTCACGGATGCGTGATCAAAACGGGAGAACTCCAAATTGGATAGGAAATTGGAATTTGGCTTGGCAGCAGCAACGATAGCGCTGTTCACAGGCGTTGGAGCATTAGTGGCCAGCGACGGCTTTTCGGGAATTAAACTTACCAAGTCGGCGACCGCGGTAAGTGCCAAAATTGACAACGAGGATGAAGGTTATCGTCCGCTCCAACAAGCTTTTTTGAATGAACTCGCGCGGCGTTCGGGAGACATAGCCGCCTTTGAAGCTGCCTTTGAAGCTGGAGACGAGTTGACGGAAATCAGCTTTACTGCAGCACAGGGCATAGGCGCGAAGGTTGGTGAGGGTCGCCGGTTCAGCCGCATGCCGCGCCCGGACCTTGCGGGAAAGGGTGATTGGGCTACGCATTTGCCGAAGCGGGAAGGCGGACCAAACGCCACGTCGTGCATTGCCTGCCACAACAGTCCGGGCCCCAATGGCGCAGGTGATGTGGCGCTCAATGCGGTCGTTGATCCGGGCCATACCGGGGATCCGAAACTGTTTCTGGAACGCAATACGCTGCCCCTCCTGGCACTTGGCGTGCCGCAGCGACTTGCGGAGGAAATGAGTGCTGAACTCGCAGATCAAAAATACCTTATCTTCAAACAGGCTTGCGATGCTGGCACTTCAAGCGGTTCATTGGCAGCAAAGGGCGTGGATTTCGGCCAGATACGCGTGGCTCGCAAAACCGAGCAGCCCTGTGAAGTCACAGTTGATTGGAGTGGGCTTGAAGGGATTGATCGCGATTTAATCGTCAAACCTTTCGGTTGGAAAGGCAATCAACCGACCATCCGCGCCTTCACTCGTAATGCGGCTCACAATGAACTCGGTCTGCAGGGTGTTGAATTGGTCGCTGATGCCGACGGGGATCATGATGGTGTTGCCAACGAACTGACCGTTGGAGATATGACGGCGCTGACGATCTATATGGCAGCGCTGGAACGGCCGGTCACCAAACTCGAATTGGCGGAACTTGGCCTTATCGGCGTGTCATCTGAAGAACGCGAGGCAATTCTTCAAGGCGAGCAGACATTTCAGGCCATTGGCTGTGCAACCTGCCATGTGCCGGAAATGGAGCTCAAAAACACGGTATTCAGCGAACCCAGCAAGACGCCGGGTTATTTCGATGTTGTATTCCCCAGCGGAGAGCAGCCATCGACCCACAATTTGACGGCTGAAACAGCCATCAAGTTCGACCTTGCTGCTGATCAGCCAAACAACCAGATCGAGCAGCCCAACGGCAAGATGGTGCATCTGGGCGCCTTGAAAAAGACGGGTAACAGCGAAAATGGCAGCGTTGGGGGTGAGACCATTGCGCAATGGTATTCCGACTTCAAACGCCATGACATGGGTAAAGAACTTGCCGATCCTGCCGATCCATTGAAAATTGGTGCCAGCATGTGGCTGACCCGTTCTCTGGCGGGTGTCGGTTCGACCGGGCCGTGGCTGCATGATGGTCGGGCAACAACGCTCAATGAAGCTATTATGGCCCATGGTGGCGAAGCTTTCGCTTCCCGCAATACGTATTCAGATCTTGATCAGGCAGAACGTGCCAGCCTGATCACTTTTCTGGAAAGCCTTGTGATCTACAAGCAGGCAGAGGCAGAGTAAGCCTACCCCAGCGCTATGCCGCCGATGACATAGGCGGCATAGAGGCCGGTGGCGATCTGCATGCAGGCAACAGCCAGCGAGCCCAGATCTTTTGTTTTCCGCGCGAACTCTGATCGGTGCGGAGAAATCTCGTCGACAATCAGTTCAATCGCTGTGTTCAGAGCTTCAAAGCCGATGACCAGCAGGGCGAGCACCGTCAATACAAGATATTGCTCTGCCTGCGCGCCAAAAAATGCAAACAAGCCATAGAGAACGAACGCACAAGCCAGTTCCAGCTTGAAAGCCGTTTCCTGGGCCAAAACGGCAAATCCTCCAGCAGAATATTTGGCAGCAGCAAATATGTGCATCAGCCCGCCAACGGGCTCTGGTGGCGGCAGCGTTTCTTTTGGCTCGTCCATCGACGCGGTTCCGATCTGACTTCACAGATTACTGGTTCTTGCCGCGCATTTGCTCTTTTAGCAAGGCAATCAAGCTTGTGGCCGCATCCGGAATATTGGTGCCGGGACCAAACACCGCTTTCACGCCTGCATCGGTGAGGAAATCGTAATCCTGACTTGGGATAACACCGCCGCAGATCACAATCTTGTCTGCTGCATTGCGCTCTGCCAGTTCGGTCAGCAGCATCGGAGCGAGAGTTTTGTGCCCCGCTGCGTGCGAGGAAACGCCGACGATGTCGACATTTTCAGCAACGGCGAGATCCGCAGCTTCCTGAGGTGTTGTAAACAATGGGCCGACAGTGACATCAAAACCAAGGTCGCCGAATGCAGTGGCGATCACCTTGGCACCCCGATCGTGGCCATCCTGTCCCATCTTCACGACTAGCACTTTTGGTTTGCGGCCAAGCTGGTCTGCAAAGTCAGAAATGGTTTTTTGAGTCTTCCGATAAACTGGATCGTCGCCATAAGCGTCTTCATAGACACCTTCGATAGTGACAATATCAGCTGCATGACGACCAAAGGCGTTTTCCATCGCCCATGAAATCTCACCCACGGTGGCACGGGCACGGGCAGCTTCGACGGCTGCTTCCAAAATGTTGCCTTCTCCTGATCCGGCAACCTGTTCAAGATTGGCCAGCGCCGCTGAATGGGCGTCGGCATCGCGGGTCTTGCGAATGCGCATCAAGCGAGCAATCTGCGCGTCCCGCACAGCTGCATTATCAATATCACGCACGTCGACTTTGGTTTCGTGGGTCGGCTGAAATTTGTTGACCCCAACAATCACTTCCTCACCTTTGTCGATCCGCGCCTGTTTCTGGGCTGCCGCTTCTTCGATGCGGGCTTTTGGCATGCCTTCGTTGATCGCCTGGGTCATGCCGCCCAACGCTTCGATTTCCTCCATCAGCGACCAGGCTTCTTCGATCAGATCAGCTGTGAGCTTCTCGACATAGTAGGACCCGGCCAGAGGATCGACCACCTTGGTGACGCCGGTTTCGTGCTGGAGAATGAGCTGGGTGTTGCGTGCGATGCGGCTGGAGAAATCAGTTGGCAGGGCAATCGCTTCGTCAAATGAATTGGTGTGCAGGCTCTGGGTACCGCCCAAAGCGGCGCTCATCGCCTCATAGGCGGTGCGAACGACGTTGTTGTAGGGGTCTTGCTCCTGCAGGGATACGCCAGAAGTCTGGCAATGGGTGCGTAGCATCTGACTGCGTTGGGAAGCGCCAAAATCAGCCATGATGCGCGACCACAAATAGCGAGCAGCACGCAGCTTTGCTGCTTCCATGAAGAAGTTCATGCCCATATTGAAGAAAAACGATAGCCGACCGGCAAAGGCATCCACATCCATGCCCTTGGCTATCGCAGCGCGCACATATTCGCGCCCATCGGCCAAGGTGAATGCCAATTCCTGGACAATCGTGCTGCCAGCTTCCTGAATGTGATAGCCGGAAATCGAAATCGAATTATAGCGCGGCATTTCCCGGGCGGTGTATTCGATAATATCCGACACGATACGCATGCTTGGCTCGGGCGGATAGATGTAGGTGTTGCGCACCATGAATTCTTTGAGAATGTCGTTTTGGATGGTGCCTGACAGTTGAGCCCGGTCGACACCTTGCTCTTCCCCGGCCACGATGAAGGAGGCAAGAACCGGAATCACCGCGCCATTCATGGTCATAGAAACCGACATTTGGTCGAGTGGAATACCATCAAACAGGATTTTCATGTCCTCAACGGAATCTATCGCCACACCAGCCTTGCCGACATCACCGACGACCCGTGGATGGTCTGAATCATAGCCACGGTGGGTCGCCAGGTCGAAGGCGACTGACAATCCGCGTTGACCCCCTGCCAGAGCTGCACGATAAAACTTGTTGCTTTCTTCTGCTGTGGAGAATCCCGCATATTGGCGGATCGTCCAGGGGCGTCCCGCATACATGGTGGCTTTTGGCCCACGGGTATAGGGAGCCATGCCAGGCAGGGAGCCGAGATGGTCCAGCCCGTCGATATCTTCCGCTGTGTAAACGGGTTTGACCGCAATGCCTTCCGGCGTTTGCCATGTCAGCGTTTCCGGGTCGCCGCCCTTCATTTCCTTGCTTGCGAGGTCCAGCCAGTCTCTTGGGGGGGAAGTCGGGGCCATATTTCTGTCTCAATCATCAGCACTGCTGCTCATATAGATACTACCATCCCGGTGCGGAGCCAAGGCACGGGCACGCCACTTTCGTCTCATTTGGGGTTCGATTGGGGCCGCGTTAACGAAGTTTTAAGCATGTGCTTTTCATTCGCGCCTTCGGATGGTTAACTGTCAACAGCGGGTAATTAATCAACGCCGGGGTCGCAGGACCTAATTCTGCGAATACGGTTTGGTGTGGGTGATGAAGAACATATCTAGTAGATTGATGATGGCAATCTTTGGGATTGCTGCATGGGCAAATTTGTCAGGCAACGTCCTGGCACAGGAAAGTCGTACTCTGGGACAGGGCGCAATAGTCGTTCGCCTGTGTCCAGCGACGTGTGTGGCGGTTAATGGGCACGGATTGAAGTCCGGCGGCAAAGTCACCGTTTATGAATCAAAGTCGGGCTGGGTGCGTGTATCCAACTACCTCAACCGGGCCCAATTGGTGAAGAGCTTTGGCAATTCGATTGCACGAAAACCAGCTCTATGGGTGGCTTCCAGTCAATTGGTGGGCGGCGCGGCAAAAGAATCTGCCGAAACCGCGAAACCTGCACCTGCTGCGGCAGCGGCGACGGCGGCTTCAGCCGCAACCACGTCTGCCAAACCGGCGTCCTCGCAGTCAAGAAAATTGACAACACCAACTTTCCGCCCGGGAACCACATTCGCCAAAGCAGGGGATGACGCAGCCAAACCCGCAGAAAGCGAACCAACCGAAGCCGCAGCGCAGGAGCCAGAAACTGAGGCTCCCGCCGCCGCCGCCGTTGCGACTACCACCGAAGCCAAGCCAATCGAGCAGGACGACGCGCCAGCCGATGGAACGCGCCGTCTGTTGACCTGGGAAGAACTGCAGGAGCGTTTGGCGAAGCAGGCAGAAGAACAAAGACGCCTTGGAGATTTGAGCGAAGCGGAAAAAGCAGCGCGTGCCAAGGAGCTGGCAGATCAGGCTGCCAGGGAAGCGGAAATCCGTCGATCTGCTGAAGCCGCAGAAGCCGCTAAGGCAGCAGAGGCTGCGCAAGCGGAAGAAGCAGCTAGGGTAGCAGAAACAGCCGCCAAGGAAGCAGAAGAAGCCGAGGCAGCAGAGGCTGCGCGCGTAGCGGAGGCTGCAAAGGCGGCCAGGGAAGCCGAAGCCGTAGCTGCCGCAGAGGTTACAAAACAAGCTGAGTTGGCGGCCGCCGCCAAGAAGAAAGCGCAAGAAGATGCTGCTGCGAAAGAGGCCGCAGAAGCTGCCAAAGCTGCAGAAGCTGCCGCTGCCGCCGCCGCCGCCGCGGAAGCCGAAAAGGCCACAGAAGCCGCCGCTGCTGCGGCCGCTGCTGAGGCCGCGAATACGCAAACAAGCGCGGCTGCAGTGACGGAAGAATCGATATATAATCCGATTGTTTCAGAACCCATAAGCATTGGCCCCCGTCCAAAAAAGGTGACAAGAGCGCTGTTGGACAAGAGATTGTCAAAACTACCAGGTACCAAAAGCGGGGTGAAGAAAGAGGCCGTCATCGCACTGCGCCACTACGCTCTGGGGTTGCTACAAAGTGGCGAATGCAAGGGAATTGCCAGCGGCGGCCCGAGCGCTGTCCCGGGTATGCTCTACGTCACCTGCACCGAAGATCCAGGCTACCTGCGCCAGTTCCCACTGAAAGAGGAAACTTGGTAGGTCAATTGGTTGGGTTGGCTGCCTTGCGTGGCCGGGCATTCAGCCGCATCACATTTTTCAGCAGGCGCGGCAATTGCAGCAGTACAAGCGGGACGAACCAAAATAAAATCTGGTCGATGAACTGGTCGATCAGCCACCAGTGCAGGACGGTGAATCCGGCCGCAACATAGGCCGTCATCTGCAGCCTTTTCCACCACTTGCCCAATCTGCGGACGCTTGCGTCGTTGGACGTGGCGACGAGGGCGACAAACAACAGCATGACCACCCAGCCAGTGAGCAGAGAAATTTCTTCCAGCTCCAGCCAGACGAGCTCAAGACTGCCCGTGTAGCGAATGTAAAAGATTGCGTGCAGAGCTCCGTATCCGGCAGCGGCGACGCCGATATATCGACGACGGCGCTGTAGCCAGCGTAAAACAGACAATCCTGTGGGCCAGCGGCGTGAGAGGCGCATGAGGGGAGTAATCGCCAGAGCGAGAACCAGAAACTGCGTTGCCAGTATGCCGCTTTCATACATGATTTCAGCATAGTAGCGGTTATATTCAACCAGATCCCACAACAGGGGTGGAGCTGGCAGGAACAGCACCAGCCAGGTGGTGTAGGGGGAATCTATGAGTTTTTGCACAGCGCTGACCATGCTTTTGGGTGCGTGAAATTGCGCCTGCAATCAACTAAAGAATTGGTGACAGGCAGTTGAACAGCAATATGCTCGCCGCTCGCCGCTGCCTATTCGAATTCCATAATGGTTTCGTCGACGGCCAGGCTGTCACCTTGTGTTGCGCAGATCTTCGACACTTTGGACTTTTTCTCAGCGCGCAGGATGTTCTCCATCTTCATCGCTTCGATCGTGGCCAGTGCCTGACCTTCCTGCACCTCATCGCCTTCAGCGACATTGATTGAGACGACAAGACCTGGCATTGGGCAAAGCAGCAACTTGCTGGTGTCGGCTGGCACTTTCTCCAGCATGAACTCGTTCAGCTCGGCCACTCTTGGCGACATGACCTGTGCCTGATGAGTAGCTCCACGATAGCGTAACTCGTACCCACCAGCAGTGGCACGCACTTTGACCGCAATTGGGTCGCCGTCGACTTCTGCACATAACAGGCTGTTGCCCGGGCGCCATTCGGTCAGCACCTTCATCTTGGTGCCGTCGGAAAACTTGATCTTCGCGCCTTCGTTTTTGGCTTTCAGGCTCAATGCATGGCACTCACCGGACAGGTCTACCACCCAATCTTTGCCCACACGGCGCTTATGGTTGGTCATGGCTCCTGAAATACGCGTGCGCCGCAGCTGTGCGATCATGTTCATCACGGCAGCACAGGCGGCAAGTTTTTTGCGGTCACTGTCTTTGGACTGCGCCCCTTCAAAGCCTTCTGGATATTCTTCTTCGATGAAGGCGGTGGTAATGTTGCCGCTAGCGAAGCGCTCGTGGTCCATAACCGCCGACAGGAAAGGCAGGTTGTGACCAATGCCATCCACTTCAAACGTATCAAGTGCGACGCGCATTGCTTCGATGGCCGCACCACGATCCTCACCCCAGGTCCCCAGCTTGGCGATCATCGGATCGTAGTACATGGAGATTTCGCCGCCTTCATAGACACCGGTATCGTTGCGCACGACGATGTCGTTTCGTTTGCCTTCCTCGGGTGGGCGATAGCGGGTCAGACGGCCGATCGACGGTAGGAAGTTGCGATAGGGATCCTCGGCATAAAGTCGGCTTTCAATGGCCCAGCCGTTCAGCTTGATGTCCTCTTGTGTGAGCTTCAGCTTCTCGCCATGGGCCACGCGGATCATCTGTTCGACCAGATCCACATCGGTAATCAATTCTGTTACTGGGTGTTCTACCTGCAGTCGGGTGTTCATTTCCAGGAAGTAGAAGTTCTTGTCACCATCGACGATGAATTCCACCGTGCCGGCGCTGCTGTAGTCGACGGCCTTGGCCAATGCCACGGCTTCATCGCCCATCGCTTTGCGGGTTTTTTCGTCAAGGAAGGGGGAGGGGGCTTCTTCAATGACCTTTTGATTGCGGCGCTGAATGGAACATTCGCGCTCGCCCAAATAGACGCAGTTGCCATGCTTGTCGCCAAGCACCTGAATTTCAATATGGCGTGGCTGGGTAACGAATTTCTCAATAAAAATACGATCATCGCCAAAGGAGTTGGCAGCTTCGTTTTTCGAAGATTGAAAGCCTTCACGGGCGTCTTCGTCGTTCCAGGCAATGCGCATGCCTTTACCACCACCACCGGCGCTGGCTTTGATCATCACCGGATAACCAATCTCGTTGGAAATCTTGACCGCTTCTTGAGCGTCCTCGATCAGCCCCATATGGCCCGGAACAGTGGAAACATCTGCTTCCTGAGCGAGTTTCTTGGAGGTGATTTTGTCACCCATCGCCTCAATCGCGCCAACCGGCGGGCCAATGAACGCAACTCCGGCAGCTTCGAGAGCCTGGGCAAATTTTGGGTTCTCCGACAGAAACCCGTAGCCGGGATGCACCGCTTCGGCCCCGGATTGCTTGATCGCGTCCATAATCTTGTCAATGACAATGTAGGATTCAGCCGCAGGGGGAGGGCCAATATGGATTGCTTCGTCTGCCATCGAGACATGTAGTGCGTTGCGATCAGCGTCTGAATAGACGGCTACGGTCTTGATGCCCATTTTGCGAGCGGTCTTGATGACGCGGCATGCGATCTCGCCACGGTTCGCAATCAGTATTTTCTTGAACAAAAACGTTTCCTCCCATGCGGTCCCACCATCATTAGGCAAGTGGAACCGCTTCGCCAAGTCCATCTTTAGGATAGATGTCTAGGAACGCAAGAAATCCAACGCGGCGGCTTCTTCGTCCAATTCAAATGGTCGTATTTCCAGCCCAGGAATCAGCGCGCCTTCAATTATGGAAGCTTTGGCAATCCAGTTCTCATCGGTGAGAACCGCAGCTTTGTCGACCTTGCCAATCAGTTGGAATAGCTTTGGCATCATCATGAATTCAACACCGAGGGCTGCGAGCGTCGGCATTTTGAAATTGGTGATGCGATAGAACAGCTTGCCGTTCTGCATGTCTTCACACATGTCGACCAGTTTGTTCAGTCCGACTTCCATGGCCGCTGCATCGATTTCGCCATCGACCTCGATATTGATAATGCCGATTTCGCCTGGATATATGTTCAGCATGTTGCTCCCTCCTTTCATTGTGGGGATATATCTAAGGTGAGCATGCGGAGCCGTTGTTTCAATGTGACGAAGGTCGAATTCGGGCGCGTCAGCGTAGTTTTACCGCCGTGCCGTTGGCTGAAACCATCAACATGCTTTTGCCCACGGTTTCGTAGTCCAGATCAACGCCGATGATGGCATCAGCCCCTAATGCCAGGGCTTCTTCAACCATGTCCTGAGTTGCCGCTTCTCGCCCCGCGGCGAAGACTTTTTGATAGCCTCCTGATCTGCCGCCAACAATGTCCCGGACGCTGGCGAAAATATCGCGGAAGACATTGGCTCCAAAGACTGCTTCTCCGGCGACCAGTCCAAGCACCTGATCTATTTCCTGATTGGGGACAGTGTGAGTGGTGGTGATGATCATGGCTTGGCTCCGGCAATTGAGAGGGAAAGAATCAACAGTTTAGCACGGCTTTTGAAGTGCTGCGCAGCCTGGATGTCTGCGATGGGATGGAGGGTGATTGACATAAGCTGAGAATTATATAACAATAACGTTATATAAGGGGTATGTTTATGAGCGCTGAACCCAATCTTGATGCTGTTTTTTCAGCCCTGGCCGACCCGACCAGGCGGGCGATATTGGAGCGGTTGTCGGCAGGGCAGGCGACGGTGAACGAAATTGCAGCGCCCTTTGAGATGAGCCAGCCGGCGGTTTCGCGCCATCTGAAAGTTCTGGAACAAGCAGGGCTGATTGAGCGCGATATCGACCAGCAACGCCGTCCGGCAAGGCTGAAAGCCGCGCACATGTCTGCTGCAGCTGATTGGTTGGCAGAGTTTGAACATTTTTGGACGACCAGCTTCAACCAGCTGGACGATGTACTTGCTGGCATGAAGCTGGCCAATCTGGAGGATAAAACCCGTGAGTGAATTGCCTGAATATATTCTGGACCGCATTTTTGATGCGCCGCGCGACATGGTCTGGAAAGCCTGGACCGACCCGGAGCTGCTGGCGCGCTGGTATGGGCCGGGGGTTGAGACAATCATTCATGAATTCAATCCCGTGGTCGGCGGGTTTTGGCTCAATGAAATGAAATGGGGTGACAAGTCCATGCTTTCGACGGCCGAGTTCACGCAGGTTGAAGAGCACAAGCTGTTGGTCTGGAATCACTCGTCGGCAGATGAAAACTGGAATGTGGTGGCTAATCCAATGATGCCCGACTGGCCCACGACCTTACTGACGACTGTGACCTTTGAGGATGTCGGGGAGAAGACCAAAGTGCGGCTGGTCTGGACACCAGTTGATGCCAGCGAAGCAGAAATCACCTGCTTTGCCGGCATGATGAACAAAATGGGCGGCGGATGGGAATCCGGTTACGCCATCATGGACGAGATTTTCGCAGAGCTTCAGGCTTAGGAGCCATGTTCAACTGTCGCGCCACAGCGACGGATCGAAAGCTTTGGGAAAGCTCTTTTCCGCCACCGGCCGATTGATGATCAGCATTGCGTCATAGTCGGCCGGGTCAAATGGCTCTTCTGCGGCAACTACTTCGCGGCCAAACAGCCAACCCAGGCGTCCGGCATCAAGATTGCCGCGCACGAAGGCTTCGTCCCCAAAGTGCTTTATCAGACAGGCCATGAAGTTCTCATCCGCCGTGCGGTCGCGCGGATTGCGGTCGGCATAGCGTTCCCGCGGCACAATCGTAGTTGCCCCTTTGGGGTTGTCACGGCGAATGGTGAATTGAAAATCGGTGCCCGGAAGCCGGGAGGGAAATCCGCGATGTTTATGCATGTGATGTTGGTCTGGTTGGCGGGACAGCAGCCAGATTACACGGTTGAGACGCGCCGATAAACCCACAAGCGGGCTGGAGGCACATTACGCATCATCCAATCCAGAGGTTCCACTGTATAAGTTGAGAAATTTGGTGGGATCGGTGATTTTGGCCCGTAGGAAAACTGCACGACCGGACGACCTGGATTGAGCCGGTCTAGCAGGTCTTCCAGCAGGTGAACCCGGCTTTCGACCGGAAAATTCAGCAGTGGCAGTCCCGACAGCACAGCGTCGAACTTGCGCCCGCCAAGGTCTGGCAAAACAGTTCCCAGATTAAATGCATCACCATGGTAGAACCGCACTTGCGGAAAAGTGCTGCGCAGATTGGGCAGAAAGCCGGCTGAATATTCGACACTCAGCAGGTTTTGGGGGTGGATGCCTTTGTCGAGTATTGCTTTGGTAATCACCCCGGTGCCAGGGCCAAGTTCCAATACCGGATTTCCGGAACTTTCGTTGATGAGGCTGGCCATTTTGCGTGCGGTTGACGCGCTTGTCGGTAACACCGCCCCGACGGCACGGGGCTGATCGATCCAGTTTTTGAAAAACCGGATTTCCTCGTCAAATTTCTTGCCGACCTTGCGGGCGAGCCTTGCAGGCATCTGACGGTCCCTTCGAATCACGCATGTGCCGAAGTCATAATATAGGTGTGCCCCCTGCGCAGGCAAAGGCCAGGCCCGAAATAAGACGAGTATTTGCAGGCAATCCCGGGCGATACGGCAGGTTGCCGCATCGCCCGTTGGGAGCTAACCGGTTGAAATGTTGATCACTTGGCGCGGTTGTCAGCCAGCTTGGCATCAACAATTACAATATTGTCATCTATGGCCTTCAGCGACTTGCCATGCTGCTGACCGATCAACTGGACGAGTTTGTCGACTCGCTCGATCTGTTTGGCTCCGGCGAAAACGGCTCGTGCAGCAGAAGATGGATTCAACAACCCAAGCGCTGCATTGGCATATTTTTCAAACGGCACTTGATCAGCTGGATCGGCTCCAATTTCGCGCGCCAGGGCATCGACCCAATGATAGATTTCCTGAGACATCTCCAGATCACTGTGTACGGCTTCGCGAATGGCGCGAGGACCATCTGCTGTGATGGCGCGGTAATTGCCGGTCAGCAACATGCTCCACTTTGCCAGCGGTACGAACAGCGAGTCATGTACCCGCAGCTTTACCGGCACATCCTTGCCGTCCAGACGGACGGCAGCAATATCAGCTTCCAGCTCGCGCAGGATCTGGGTGTTGCCGTCATCAGCAAAGGCCGCTGCCTTGAAATTGGTCGGCAGGCCGACATGTAGAAAGTTCAGCTTTTCTTCAGGTGGGCGATAGGCCTGAGGGTCCGGGCTGCATAGGGAGAAGACGTCTGGATTAAAGCCGTCCCATACGCTGGGGTCAGCGAAACAGGGCGACAGCAGATCGGTGTCCAACCCCGGAATGCGCCGCAGATAGGGCAGAGGTGGCATGTTCATGATCGACAGGCACGGTTTTTGTGATCCGGCAATACGTCCCAGCAAACTGCGGACGCTGTCTGCACCATATTGGGGCTCCTGCATCGCCATCGCGATCAGATCATAGGCTGCCGGGTCTGCCTCGTCAGGAGTACAGGCATTGACCGTGCCGGGCTGGTCCTTGGACGCGATAATGCGGGGTTCATCTTCCCCACGCAACGTTATGCGGACAAACGTGCCTTCGCTGTTGATCAGTTCGGCTTCTTCGGGAAGACAGACCAAAGTAACGTCATGTCCGGCCATCAACAGTTTGGTTGACAATAGGGAACCATAAGAGGCCCCCAAAATGAGGATCTTCTTTGCCACTTGAATTCTCCTTGCAGTTCGTTCGGGTTTGCGTCATGCAATTCGTTGGGGCTAAGTGGTCAACATTATTTACCACTTTGGCACGGTGATCAATCGATAAATTTTTACCGCCCCCTCAATGTCACAAGTGTCGCCTGCTTGCGGCCAGTCGAGAATCGGCCCACTCTGCGGTTTCGGATCGAAATGAGGCTAGGGATTCGCTCATGGAACACTATGATTTTATTGTCATTGGCAGTGGTCCTGCCGGGCGACGCGCTGCCATTCAGGCGGCAAAATTCGGCAAGAAGGTACTGGTCGTAGAACGCGGTGGTCGAGTTGGTGGGGTCTCCGTGCACACCGGAACCATCCCATCGAAAACCCTGCGTGAGACGGCACTCAATCTCTCCGGCTGGCGCGAGCGTGGGTTTTATGGGCGCTCTTATCGGGTCAAACAGGACTTGACCGCCGATGACCTTCGGGCCCGGCTGCACATCACGCTGAACCATGAGATTGAAGTTCTTGAGCATCAATTTGCCCGCAATCAGGTCAATACGCTGAAGGGCTCCGCCCGCTTTGCCGAGCCAAAGGTCATTGAAGTGCAGGGCGAAGAAGGCGAAACATTCACCTTCTCCGCAGACAAGTTCCTGCTGGCGGTTGGCACGGTTCCCTACCGACCTGACACCATTCCCTTTGACGGTGAATATGTTTTCGATAGCGATTCAATCCTCAATCTCGATCACCTGCCACGGTCGATTTGTGTCATTGGCGCCGGTGTCATCGGCGTCGAATATGCAACCATCTTTTCCTCGCTTGATGTCCATGTAACTCTGGTCGAACCGCGCGACTCAATGCTCGATTTTGTTGACCGGGAACTGATGGAAGACTTTACCCACCAGTTGCGCGACCGCGGCATGGTGCTGCGTTTTGGCAAAAAAATGGAACAGATCAGGCGGCTCGAAGAGGGTGGCTGCGAGGTCTTGATGGAAGGTGGACGCAACATCCGCAGCGAGATGGTGCTGTTTGCAGCCGGGCGCGTCGGTTCGACTGACAGCCTTGGTATCGATGTCTGCGGGCTCGCCTGTGACGGACGCGGACGTCTGAAAGTCGATCCGATGACCTTCGAAACCGAAACCCCGGGAATCTATGCGGCGGGCGACGTGATTGGTTTCCCAAGTCTGGCCTCCACGTCGATGGAGCAGGGGCGCATTGCCGCCTGCCATGCGCTCGACCGCCCCGCCCATAACCCGCCGGAATTTTTCCCCTATGGTATTTATTCGGTCCCTGAGATTTCCACCGTCGGCATGACCGAAGAGGAAGTGCTGGAGCGCGACATACCCTATGAATGCGGCATCGCCCGGTTCCGCGAAACCTCGCGCGGCCACATTATGGGGCTGGAAACCGGCCTGCTCAAAATGATCTTCTCGCTCAACAGCCGTCGGCTGCTGGGGTGCCACATCGTTGGAGAGGGGGCGACCGAACTGATCCATATTGGTCAGGCAGTGCTCAATCTAAAGGGCACGTTGGAATATTTCGTTGAAAATACTTTCAACTATCCAACCCTTGCCGAGGCTTACAAGATTGCCGCACTTGATGCATGGAACCGCATGCCACAAGACTAGTCAGCGTGCGGCGTGCTGCGAGATTTAAATTTCGTTTCGCAACAGCTCGCCCAGTCTGCGAATACCTTCCTCTATCGTTGCTTCATTGGCCTGCGAAAAGCTTAGTCGCATTGTATTGCCGTTAGACCCATCGGCAAAAAACGCGCGCCCCGGAACGAAGGCCACCCTATGGGTTTGCAGCGACGTCGCCAACAATTCCGCACCGTCCAATTCATCTGGCAGCGTCACCCAGACAAACATGCCACCTTCTGGTTGGGTCCAAGTCACGCCCTCTGGCATGAACCTTTGCAATGCAGTGAGCATGCGGTCGCGACGGGCCTGATAGGATGCCTTGATCTTTGCGACCTGTTGATCGAATCCGCCCGATGCCACCTCATGGATGGCCATCTGATTGATTGTCGATGAGTGTAAGTCTGCAGCCTGTTTTAGCAATACAAGTTTACTGATCAGCGGTGTCGCAGCGCATACCCAACCGACCCTTAGCCCAGGCGACAAAGTCTTGGAAAAGCTGCCGCAATAAACCGTGCGGGCCTTGTCGATATGCCCCTTGCGCTCAATCTCGAGCGCCAGGATTGGTGGAATAACCTCACCGTCATAGCGAAGTGACTGATAGGCAGCGTCTTCAATGACGGCGATGTCCAGTTCGTCGGCAATATCGAGCAGGTTCTCCCGCGCCGCCCGGTCCATCGTCTCACCTGTCGGATTGGCAAAGTCCACCGACATATAGGCAAATTTGACTTGACTGTCCTTGGCCTGCGCGCTTTGCCTGTAGTCTTCTGCCGAACGGTTGCCATGAGCAACCAGCCGGTCATATTCCGGCTCATAGGCATTAAAGGCACCCAGCGCCCCCATATAGGTCGGCCAGCCAACCAGTGCGGTGTCCCCCGGCGACAGAAGTAATTTGCCGAGATAATCCAACGCCTGCTGAGACCCGGATGTGATCAGGATATTGTC
The DNA here is from genome assembly GCA_039969995.1 of Rhizobiaceae bacterium. GTDB lineage: Bacteria > Pseudomonadota > Alphaproteobacteria > Rhizobiales > Rhizobiaceae > Pseudahrensia. Next base: position 275,714 of record JBDVMU010000062.1, on the reverse strand, counting down.
GACGCTGCAGGGAATGCCAAGTTTTGCCATCTGGTCGACAATCCATTGGCGCAACGGCGGATAGCCTTCACTGATCGAATATTGCAGCGCGGTGGAGCCACGATCATCCGACAAGGCCTTCGAAAACGCATCTCGAAAATCCGCGACAGGAAACAGGTTCGGATCGGGAATACCACCTGCAAAGCTGATAATGTCCGGCTGCTCCAGCAGTTTCAACAATTCGCGAATCTCCGAAGCCTTCATGCGCGAGGCTCTTGAAGCAAAAATATCTTCCCAGTTCATAGTGGACCTCAATCCTATGGGTGAATGAATTGTTCCGTCACGGGCTTTTGCAGAACAGATGGGCGCCCAATCTGTCACTTAGAAAAAATATGTCAAGTACCCTTACCTATTTTGAGAGCCCGCCTGCAGCTCCAGGAAGGTCAGACCGGGCCAGCACTCGCCGCATGGCTGGATCCGTCAGATTGGCAGCTGAAGACGCTGCAGCAAGTCTATTTCCGGCGTTCTGCCGAGGTCTATCAATATTCCTCTCCCGCTCATGGGTTCAGTTCGGAACTCCGGGTCAACGATTATGGTTTAGTCACCGATTATCCTGGTATATGGCTGGCGGAGTAGACTTGACGCCAGACAGCGCAATTGGGCCACGACAAAATGACACACAGATTCGACGTTAAACAAGGTGAGCCAACAATGATGGCCGTGGTGACCACGGGCAATGGCGGCTATGACATGCTGGATTATCGCGCCGTGCCCGTCCCTGTGCCGGGCCCCGGCGAAGTGCTGCTGCAGGTCCTCGCAGCCGGTGTCAATAATACTGAAATCAATACCCGACTGGGTTGGTATTCCTCAAGTGTCACTGCCGGCACCGACGATACTGCCGATGTTCAGCAAAATGCTGCGGAACAGAAGTCTGATGGCGGTTGGAATGAAGCCACACCATTCCCCTTTATTCAGGGCACTGACTGCTGTGGCAAAGTTGTGGCCGTTCATGACGCGCCGATGTCACCACTCATGGGCAAGCGGGTTTTGGTGCGCGCCTGTATGCGTCCGGATGGTTATGACACCATGCACAATGTGTGGATGGCCTCAGATTTCGACGGCGCATTCGCCCAATATGTCAAAGTGCCTGCCTCGGAAGTGTTTCCGCTGGCCTGCGATTGGTCAGATGCTGAATTGGCAACCATTCCATGCGCCTACGGCACGTCGGAAAACATGCTGCACCGGGCCAGGGTAGGATCTCAGGATCATGTTCTTGTCACCGGTGCATCCGGTGGTGTTGGGTCAGCTACGGTGCAACTCGCCAAGCGGCGTGGGGCGAATGTAACGGCGATATGCGGCGCGTCGAAGATTGAGCTGGTTCGCGAGCTAGGTGCTGACCAGGTGGTTGATCGCAATGCCGATCTTACCAAAGCGCTTGGTGAAAATGCAGTTGACGTCGTGGTTGATAATGTTGCCGGGCCTAATTTTCCGCAAATGCTGAAAGTGCTGAACCGGGGCGGTCGATATGTCTCGTCGGGCGCGATTGCAGGTCCGATGGTGTCGCTCGATATGCGTGACATGTACCTCAAGGACATCTTGCTGATTGGCTGCACCGCCTGGGATGAGCCGGTGTTTCCTGATCTGGTCTCTTACATCGAGAATGACGAGATCCGGCCGCTGCTGGCCAAGACATTTGCGCTTGAAGAAATTGCCGAAGCCCAAAGTCAGTTTATGGAAAAAAAGCACTTCGGTAATTTTGTTCTTATTCCACCGCTTTCTGGTGAGGCTTAGGGAAGCCTAACAGCACATCCCAAATGGCACTGGCGTTTGCGCATGTAGTGCCGCGCCAGCCAACCATTTGATCTGGGCGAATCAAGACCATCAACGCGCCGTCGCCACCGTCATCGCCGCCGCCCTCGCCGCCGCCGTATAGTTTAGTGAGACGGGGCTCGTCGATTTGAATTGATTTCAGGTCAAGTCCGCGTCTTGCGGCTTCGTTGATAAGCGGGGAGGGATGGCTTGTATTATTGTCCGGCCCAAGCTGGATCAGGGTCCAGTCAAAGCCAAAGCGATCGTAGAGCGATGTTCCATCGTCAAACCACCAATGGGGTGGCCGTCCGCCGGGCAGGCCGGTTGGCTGATATAGATTTGCACGGTCTTCGGGGATCGCCTGATCGGCAACTGGCAAGACGGGGGACCCGTCGTAGCGCGAGCCGAAGGTTATGCCAGGAATGTTGAACTCCCGCTGGGCGTGATCGTTTAGATAGTCGCCAGCCTGACGCCGTTTTTGTGCCCCCGCATCGCTGTCTTCTTCGATGACATGATCAGGAATGAAATTGCCCACCGAATCTGCAAACCCACAGGCAAAGGCCGTATTGCGCAGCGCGACAGGACGGCGCTCATCTTGATAGCTGGGCAGCAGAGCGGGCCCGGCCTGTCCCTTCAATGTCGCCGCCAGCTTCCATCCCAGATTGACAGCATCCTCGACAGCGGTGTTGTAGCCGAGGCCTCCAGCCGGAGTGAAAAGGTGGGCGGCATCGCCTCCGAACCAAATGCGCCCACCACCATAACGGTCAGCGACAAGCGAATGTCCCGCTGTCCATCCCATATGGCTCAAGATCTCACAGTCCAGCTCCATGCCGCAGGTTTCAGCGAACAATTTTCGGGCATCTTCATCGGTGATGCTGCCTTCGTTTTCGCCGTCCTTGAGCTGGGTGTGAAATGCAAATTCACCACGCCCATCCACGGCTGCCATAAAGGCTCGGCGTTGCGGATTGAACACCCAGTTCATCCAGGCCGGGTCTTTGCCGGTCACTTCGTAGAAGGTCGGGCAGCGCAAGTAAATCGCGTACATCTGACCGCCAAAAAAATGGCGTTGCTTGCCATATTCACCAGTATAGGAAACGCCCAGTGTGCGCCGCACAAACGAACGTGCCCCATCGCCGCCAATCAGGTAGCGGGCTTTCACATGATGTTTGTCGTCTCCAGTGACACTTTGAAACCGACACATGACGTGATCTTCAGTTTCGTCAAATCCGGTAAGTTGCCAGCCAAAACGGATGTCCGCATCGCCTGCCTCATCAGCATGATGGTGCAGAACCGGCTCGACAAATTTCTGGCTGATCCGGTGTGGCGCTTCAGCAGCGCTCCAGGAGCCATCGTTGCGGCTTACCATGTCCTTGGCCTGGCGCGAGGCGGGCAGGCGAAAGCGGGTCAATTCGTGGCTGGCATAGCGCGTGAAATAGGCAATATCGGTGGGGTAGTCCCCCGGCAGACCCAGAGCACGTATCTCGTCAGCGAAGCCCAGGCGGCGAAAATATTCCATTGTTCGTGCCTGGGTCGCATTGGCCTGCGGATTGAAAGCCGTGGAGGGTTTAGCATCATAAAGAGCCACTGAAACACCGCGCCGTCCCAATTCGATGGCCAGTGTCAGCCCGAACGGCCCCCCACCGACGATTGCCACATCTACTTCTTTGCTCGTCAAAGGACCCACTCCCACAGTTCAGTGAAAGCATAGGAAACCCGCAATCGGCTGGCAAATTATGGACGTGAAAGCGCGAACCGGTTGCGGCTGGTGGAAACCTTGCCCGTCATATCGATATTGACCAGATCGTGCAGGACCACCCTGATGCCGGGATAGCGCAGCCCGAGCCTGGGCAATTTCCCGCCCTTTTTAAACATCGACTGCTCCGCGGACGACAAAGAACGGGAGTGCATGCCTCTTGGGGTCTATACCAAACCTATCAGACCACTTCGTGTCGGATTTGCTTCAAAGGTGGATCCAGGCAGTTTTATAGTCGAGATACTTGTCAAAAGCGTGCAGCGACTTGTCCACACCATTGCCGGATTGTTTCATGCCCCCCATGGGCGCTTCATTGCCAATCCGGCTCATCGAGTTGACCTGAATGACGCCAGAATTGATACCCGCCACCATGCGATGGGCGCGGGAAAGGTTTGACGTCCAGACAACACCAGCCAGCCCATATTGTGTGCCGTTGGCCAGGCTCAGTGCTTCCTCCTCGGTTTTGAAGGTCGTTACACCGAGAACTGGCCCGAAGACTTCTTCCCTGAAAAGGGTGGAATCCGGACGCACGCCGTCAATGACAGTTGGCGCGAAATAGGTGCCACCGGTTTCTTCGAACAGCGGCGTGCCACCACACAACACTTCACCTCCTTCGCTTTGCGCCGTGGTCACAAATTGTCGAACAGTTTGCTGTTGTCGAGGGTTGTTGACGGCCCCCATCTGAGTGGCCAGCGATAACGGATCACCAACCTGAATGCCCTGGCTATGCTTGACCACCGCTGCAAGGAAGTCGTCTTTGATGCTTTCTTCCACCAACAGCCGGGAAGGGGCGACACAGACCTGGCCAGAATTCTTGAAAAATCCTTTGGCGGAAACCGCCGCAGCCATGTCGAGATCCGGGGCATCTGCAAAAACAACATTGGGCGACTTGCCGCCAAGTTCGAGATAAACCCGTTTCATGTTGGATTGAGCCGACGCTTCCAGCAGCATGCGTCCAACGGGGCCTGACCCGGTAAAGGCCAGAACATCAACATCCATATGGCGGGCAATCGCGTCTCCGACGACCGCACCCGAGCCCGTAACGACGTTGAGAACGCCATCTGGCAGGCCTGCTTCCTGACAGATACGGGTCAGTTCCAAAACGTTCAAGCAGGCGTCTTCCGATGGCTTCAGCACCACCGAATTGCCAACTGCCAGCGCCGCGCTGACCTTCCAGGCGGTGATCATTAGTGGCGTGTTCCAGGGAATGATTACACCAACCACGCCCACTGGATTACGATGCACGAGGCCAAGGATCTTGTCGCTGGTGGGTGCGATTTCTCCGTAGATCTTGTCGACGCATTCAGCGGAGTGGTGGAATGTTCCCGAGCAGGAACCGGGTTCGGCGCTGTAAGCCATCTGCATTTCGGTGCCGTTATCGCGAACCCCCAGCACCGCCATATGGTCCATGCGGTCGGCTATCAGCTCGCCAATCTTGTGCAGGATGCGCTTACGAAAAGCTGGTTCACTGCGCGACCAGATTCCGCTTTCAAAGGAACCGCGGGCGGCAACAACAGCGGCATCGACATCGGCTGCGGTTGCTGCCGCTGCAGTTGTGATGAGTGATCCATCGATGGGGCTGAAAATGTCGTCGCGACCACCGTCTGTGGCGTCGCGCCAGTTCCCATCAATGAACAGCTTCTGTTCGGCGACGGTCTGGCTGCGAAGTGCATCAATCGTTGCTTGTTCAATCATCTTCTATATTCCCCTCAGTTTGGGCATCAGGACATAATCCCATGGACTGGGCAATTCGGAAACCGGCACTTCGATGACCACCGGTTCTGGCGACTTGATGGCCTCACGTAGCTTTAAGCGCAGCTCTTCAGGCGTGTTGGCACGCATACCGATTGCACCAAAACCTTCGGCCAACTTGACGAAATCAGGACTGGTCAGCTCCGATGCGATGAACCGGCTGTCGTAATTGTCCTTCTGCAGGCGCCGCACATTGCCATAGGCATTGTCGTTGAAGATCACAGTGGTCAGCGGGATTTTGTGGTGGACCGCCGTTGCCAGTTCGCTGAGCGTGAAAAGGGCACCGCCATCCCCGGATATTGCAACGACGGGTACATCGCGTCGGGCATGAGCAACACCTAGCGCAGTGGCAAAGCCGTAGCCCAGTGTTCCCTGGTATCCGGTCGAGATGAAAGTGCGGGGTTCAAAGCAGGGAAAGGCAAACCGTGAAACATAGCCGCACTGAGTCAATTCATCGACGAAAATACCCTGGCGCGGCAATTCCATACGAATTGCATTGAGCCAGGCCAGTTGTGGCCCCAAATTCTGGGCATAGGCCTTGGCCATTTTTGCCTTGGCGCTGGCGATGCGGTCGCGCCAGTCCTGTCTCTGGTTGGTTTCCATTCCAGCCAGCAGCATGGGCAATGCGTCGGCCAGATCAGCATTAATGGCGATGTCTGTCTTCGCACTGCGGCCCAACTGCGTGTCGTCAATATCAATATGGATGATCTTCAGATCTTCATCACTTCCCCACGCCTGAACCTGGCTTTGCAGCCTTGTGCCAAGACCGATGACCAAGTCGGTTTCCGACCAAAGCTGATGGGCGACCGGCATGCCAATGCGCAGGTCGTTTTCGTGGGAGACAACGCCCTGGCCGTTTCGAAAAGCCAGCGACGCAGCCGAGATGGCGTCTGTGAGTTGGGTGACTTCCTGGCTGAAATTCATTGCTCCGCCGCCTGCGACGATCATCGGTGCCTTGGACGAATTGATCAGCGCAATAGCCTGTTTGATGGCATCTTCATCGGGGGGAGCCGCTTTCGGCGCGGCAATCTGCAAGGCGGTGGAATTGCTCCCCTTGGCGAGCGGGCTGCGCCAGACATTGACCGGAATTTCCACCCCCACCGGTTGAGGTCGCCCTGATTGTAGGTGAATCATGGCGTCTGTCAGTACCTGATCAGCATCATCACCGCTGTTCACCCTTGCCGAATGTTTGGTCAGCCCTTGCATGATCGACAATTGGTCGGGGATTTCATGCAGCAATCCATGCCCCTTTCCCACGGCAGGCAGTGGGATTTGGCCAACCAACGCAAGCACTGGCGCATTGACAGCATAGGCAGTTGAAAGCGCCGCTGTCGTGTTCAGGAAACCCGGCCCCGGCACCACACAAAAGGCCTGTTGTTTGCCGGTCGCCAATGCCGCGCCCATGGCCATATAGGCCGCACCCTGTTCGTGCCGTGACTGGATCGGGCGCAACCCATCCGTGCGGTCATATAGGGCATCGAAGAAGTGATCGTTTTGCACACCGGGCAGGCAATAAAGCTGGTCAATGCCATTGGCGATCAGCGTTTCAATGGCCAGTTCGGCAACGTTCTTGGGTGTATTCATTGGATTGCCTCTTCGACTGTGTGGAGCATCAATTGTTCGTTGGATTGGTGATGCCCGCAAAGCTGCCGGTTGAGCAAGTTGTGGCTGTGCTTCGACATTAGATGGGAGCTTGGTCAAATTTCGGAAGCTAGGCAAGATTATTTCTCGTCGCCAGCAATTCTTTGGCACGAGGTCGGCAACGCCAATTAATGACAATCGGCTCTGGAAATTGCCTTGGCGCTTTGATAGACAACGCCCATGATCAGCAAGCTGCACAGCACCGGCATACGAATTATTTGCCCGGTTTTCGGCTGACGCCTAAGGCGCGCCGCAGACCGGGAAGACTACCTGTGGCCAAAACACCCCAGTAAAAACAGTTCAACTTCGTGCAGTTTGGCTGCACATTGCCCTCATATGAAGTGACACCCTATGTCTGAGACACCTGAAAAACGCGACTATTCCGAGACGCTCTTTCTGCCCAAAACCGATTTTCCCATGCGTGCTGGCTTGCCCAAGAAAGAGCCGGAAATCGTTGCCCGCTGGGAACAGGAAAATCTCTATAAAAAACTGCGTGATGCCTCTGTCGGCAAACCGAAATACGTACTGCATGACGGACCGCCCTACGCCAATGGCAACCTGCATATCGGCCATGCGCTGAACAAGATCCTGAAGGACGTCATCACCCGCTCCTTCCAGATGCGTGGTTTTGATTCCAACTATGTGCCGGGCTGGGACTGTCACGGCTTGCCGATCGAATGGAAAATCGAGGAGCAATATCGCGCCAAAGGCAAGAACAAGGACGAGGTGCCTATTAACGAGTTCCGTCAGGAATGCCGCGACTTTGCAAGCCATTGGGTTGGCGTGCAGACCGATGAGTTTCTGCGTCTCGGCATCACCGGAGATTTCAAAACGCCCTATTTGACGATGAACTATGATTCAGAGGCGATCATTGCCAATGAATTGATGAAATTCGCCAAGTCTGGTCAGCTCTATCGCGGTTCCAAACCGATCATGTGGTCGGTGGTTGAACGCACCGCTCTGGCAGAAGCTGAAATTGAATATGAAACTTATGAAAGCGATACGATCTGGGTGAAGTTCCCGGTTCGTGAAGAGGACTCGGACCTGGCTGGCGCTTCGGTGGTGATCTGGACAACGACCCCCTGGACCATTCCCGGTAACCGCGCCGTTTGTTTTTCCGACCGTATTTCCTATGGCCTCTATGAGGTGACGTCGGCGGAGAACGATTTTGGCCCACAGCCGGGTTTGAAGGTCATTTTCGCTGATCAATTGGCGGCTGAATGCGCAGCCAAGGCCAAGGTCGAAATGAAGCGCCTTACGGACGTGACGCCAGAACAATTGGCAGCAGCGTCGCTGAGCCACCCACTGGCCGGCATGAAGGTAGATGGTTATGACTTCACTATACCGTTGCTGTGTGGTGATCACGTCACCGATGAAGCCGGTACCGGTTTTGTCCACACAGCGCCAAGCCATGGTCGCGATGACTTCGAGATCTGGATGGCCTGCGCCAAGCAGATCGACGGCATGGGTATTTCCACCCAAATCCCGTTCACAGTTGATGATGGCGGCTTCTACACCGCTGACGCGCCCGGCTTCGAAGGAGCGCGGGTCATCGATGACAAGGGCAAGAAGGGCGATGCCAACCAGAAGGTAATCACTGCGCTGATCGGTGAGGATCGGCTATTTGCCCGTGGTCGCCTGAAGCACGAATATCCCCATTCCTGGCGGTCGAAGAAGCCGATCATATTCCGCAATACGCCGCAATGGTTTGTGCACATGGACCGCGATGGCGTGTCCAATCGCGGAACTTTGCGTGAAACCGCGCTGCAGGCGATTGACGATACCCGATTTGTCCCGGCGGCAGGGCAGAACCGGTTGCGTGATATGATCGAAAAACGGCCAGACTGGGTGCTTTCGCGCCAGCGCGCCTGGGGTGTGCCAATCTCGGTGTTTCGCAATGAGGAAACCGGTCAGGTTATTCCCGGACCAGAATTTGCCGAATCGGATGCCCTGATGACCCGCATCAAGGATGCCTACACGGCAGAAGGGGCCGATGCCTGGTATGCTGATGGCGCCAAGGAGCGGTTCCTTGAGGGTTTTGTCGACGACATGGATCAGTGGGAAAAGGTAGATGACATTCTCGATGTCTGGTTCGATTCCGGTTCGACACATGCTTTCTGCCTGGAACAGCGTGCAGATCTGAAATGGCCTGCCGACCTCTATCTGGAAGGTTCAGACCAACATCGTGGCTGGTTCCACTCCTCTCTGCTTGAATCATGTGGCACGCGGGGACGCGCGCCGTACGATGCGGTACTCACCCATGGTTTCGTAATGGCCGAAGACGGACGCAAGATGTCCAAGTCTTTGGGCAATGTTGTCACCCCTCAACAGGTAATCCAACAGTCTGGTGCAGATATACTGCGGCTTTGGGTAGCCTCGGCAGACTATGCAGAAGACCTGCGTATTGGCCCGGAAATCCTGAAAACCGCTATTGATGCATACCGCAAGCTGCGCAATACCCTGCGCTGGATGCTTGGCACATTGGCCCATGATGGCGGCGAGCAGGTTGCTTTGGCCGATATGCCGGAACTCGAACGGTTGATGCTGCATCGCTTGTCCGAACTCGATGGTACGGTTCGAGCCGGATATGATGCTTTTGACTTCAAGCGGGTCTTTGCTCAGCTCAACAATTTCATGAACGTGGAACTGTCGGCGTTCTATTTCGATATCCGCAAGGACGCGCTGTATTGCGATGCGCCTTCATCGCTGCGCCGCAAGGCCTCGCTTTATGTGGTGTCGCAACTGTTTGACTGTCTGACAGCCTGGCTTGCACCGATGCTGTGTTTCACCATGGAAGAGGCCTGGTTGGCGCGACATCCCGAGAGTGACTCGGTACATCTTCGCCAGTTTCCGGAAATTTCGACGGATTGGCGCGACGATGCCCTGGCGGCCAAGTGGCAGAAGGTGCGTACCGTGCGCCGTGTTGTCACCGGGGCGCTGGAAGTGGCTCGCCGCAGCGATAAGGATGATCCCGACCATATTGGTTCTTCGCTTGAAGCTGCGCCGGTCGTTCATGTTACCGATGTCGAACTTGCTGCCGCCCTTGAAGGGCTTGATATGGCGGAAATCTGCATCACCAGCGATCTGACGCTGAGCACCGAACCCGCACCGGAAAATGCTTTTACCGGCGAAGATGGTGTCGCAGTTGCGGTTGTCCAGCAAAAGGCGAAGGGGCAAAAATGTGCCCGGTCGTGGCGCGTTTTACCGGAGGTCGGCAGCGATCCTGATTATCCTGATATTTCGCTGCGCGATGCCGATGCCATGCGGGAACTTGAAGCTGCCGGACGTTAAACAAGGCCCTGAACAAGACATTGAACAAGGCACTGGTCAGACATTGAGCAGGGCATTGATTTGGGATGATTAACCATGTTTTGGAGCGGTCTGTCCCATGACGGACCGTTCCTTGCAATCAGCAATCCAAAGGTTTAGGGTCTCGGTGTCGGATTCCGGCCACATTTTCGCGGTTTAAGACGGGACGCTTTAGGTGGACCAATCCGCTTAAGACGCTCGCAAATGCGGGAGATGAGGCAGATGAGCCGAGGTATGCAATATGAGAGTTCGGTGTAGTGATATGCATAAAAGCTTGATTGGACTGAGTTTTGTGGCTCTTCTTGCGGGCTGTTCCGGCAATACTTACGGCACCGGTGTCAGTTCTGAAAAGCAGCTTGTTGACGATTTGGGCAACATGGTGACGCTGGATCTCGCCCGTGAAAAGAAGCGAATTGAGTATCCTTCACGGCCAAAATTGGTGAAACCGCCCGAAGTAGCGCAATTGCCAACGCCTGCTGAAAATGTTCAGGCCGAATCTGCATATTTCCCGGAAAACCCGGAAGAGAAGCGCAAGAGACTGATTGCCAATCTGGAAGAGGTGGAAGCCAACGGTGGCAGGGCTGAATTGTCGCCAGAACTACAGGAGATGCGCGCTGTGTCGCTTGAGCGCAGTAAAACCAACGCCAAATCCGACCTGTACGCCACCGGGCCGCATAATGAAGATGGCGAATGTGTGCCCTGTGAATATCGGGCTCGCAAAGCGCTCGACCAGCAACGTCTTGAACAGAGAACTGTTGCGCGGCAGAATCCGACCGCTAAGAAGCGTCGCTATCTGACAGAACCACCGACAGAATATAATGTCCCCGCGGAGACTGCCGAAGTCGGCGTTTTGGGTGAAAAAGAACTGTCGGAAGCTGCCATTGCTAGACAAAAGAGTAAGAAAAACGAAAAATCGATCTTTTCGACCATATTTGGTGGCTAATACAGGCCGCAAATCGTCGCCCCGCTCGTTACTGCTATAACGTGGCTTGGCTGAACACCAGGTCTGGTACAATCGCCCAATAACAATTGTAACTATCGCCGGGATTGAAAAAATTCTACCAGTTTTTGAGCCGCCGCGCGTTCGCTGATGCCCGAATACCATTCCGGGCTGTGATGGCAGGTTGGCTGTTCAAAGAACCGGGTACCGTTTTGAACCGCCCCGCCTTTTAAATCTTCCGCGCCAAAATAGAGCCGCCGGATACGGGCGAAGGAGATCGCTGCAGCGCACATCGCGCAAGGTTCCAGCGTCACATAAACATCGCATTCGGGCAGGCGTTGGTTTTGTAGTATTTCGCAGGCCTTCCTGATCACCAAAATTTCGGCATGCCCGGTTGGATCGCTCAATTCCAACGTGCGATTGCCGTCGCGGGCTAAGATCTCGCCCTTGCAAACCAGCACGGCACCAACGGGAACCTCACCACGCTCTGCTGCTGCATTTGCTTCCTGCAGGGCTATATCCATGAAATTTGTCGACAAAATATGACTTCCTCGTAATTTGCGCCACATTGCTAGGCGTGCGCCCCTCGCGCAAGTGCCATCGGGGTGTTAGGAAGCGCCATGAAACAGAAAAAGCCAACCAATACGCCAGCCGAATCGTCGGAACCAGCCGGCGAGCGCATCGCTAAGCGCATGGCCCGTGCGGGCCTGTGTTCCCGCCGCGACGCCGAGCGTTGGATTGCTGATGGCCGCGTCAAGGTCAATGGCAAGCTGCTGCAAACACCCGCCTGTGTTGTAACCGATCGCGACAGGATTGAGGTGGATGATGAGCCTTTGCCCGGAAAGGAGCGCACCCGCCTGTGGCTGCACCACAAAAAATCGGGCCTGGTGACGACGGCGAAAGATCCTGAAGGCCGCACAACAGTTTTCCAGTCGCTACCAGACGACCTGCCAAGGGTTCTCTCGATTGGGCGGTTGGACATCAATACCGAAGGCCTGTTGCTGTTGACCAATGATGGCGGCCTGGCGCGGGCTTTGGAATTGCCATCCACCGGCTGGTTGCGCCGTTATCGGGTTCGTGCACATGGGTCTGTCACCCAGGAACGCCTTGACGAATTGAAGGACGGAATTGCTGTCGACGGCGTGCTCTACGGTGCTATTGAAGCAGAACTGGAGCGTCAGCAGGGCAGCAATGTCTGGCTGACATTCGCCATGCGCGAAGGCAAGAACCGCGAAGTCAAAAACGTTCTTGGTGCGCTGGGCCTAAACGTGAACCGTTTGATTCGACTGTCTTATGGTCCTTTTCAGTTGGGCGATCTGGAGGCTGGGCAGGTTCGGGAGGTGCGCGGGCGTACCTTGCGGGATCAGTTGGGCAGCAAGTTGATTGAACAGGCTGGCGCCAATTTCGATACGCCAGTGGCACGCTCAAAGGAGAGCCCTCAACCCGCCGCCAAAAAGCCAGCTGTGAAAAAGGCGGGTCGAAAAAAGATTGATCCGCTTTCCCGCCTGGACACCAAAAAGCCTGTGCAAAACGGACGGCCAAAACGCGGCAAACCGTCGGGTGGAAAAAAGGTGAGGGGCAATGCGGATCGTCGCAGGTAGTCTGCGAGGACGTCGGCTGCTCAGCCCGAAGGGCCACGCCATTCGTCCGACCACCGACCGCAACCGTGAAAGCCTGTTTAATATTCTAAACCACCGCTTTTCCGATCAATTGGCGGGCAGGGTGCTCGACATATTCGCCGGCACCGGCGCGCTCGGACTGGAGGCCCTGTCAAGGGGGGCAGAAGCTGCTGTTTTCATTGAAAAATCGGGGCAGGGTGCTGCGTTGGTCACCGAGCACATCGAGTCGTTCAAACTGGCAGACCGTGCTACATTGCTGAAACGCGACGCGACGCGGCCAGGCCCGTTGCAAGGGCTGGATCCCTTTGATCTGATTTTTGCCGATCCACCCTACGGCAAGGGACTGGGAGAAAAAGCGGTTGCCGAACTGATGGCAAACGGTTGGTTTGCCGATGGCTCAGTCTTGGTGCTCGAAGAAAAAGCAGGAGCCCTGCCGGAGTTGCTTGAGTGGTTTGAGCGAAGGGATAGTCGCAGCTTTGGTGAGACCGAGGTTGGATTCTACCAATATGTCACATCTCGATGACGAAAAATTAAAGTGCAATGCCAAGTGATGGTCCTATATCCTGCCACAAAGCAACCATTGAATGGCCGTTCGGTCAGATACCCGAAATTCAGGATTTTCAATGACTTTCCATACTTCACGAACCGTACTCATGTCCGCCGTATTCACAGCGTTTTTGGCGGCACCAATCGCCGTTCCGTTGGCTAAATTTGCTTCACCCGTTGGTCAGGCCATGGCTGCAGAGCAAAAGTTGGGGCCGCAAGTGAGCTCCTTTTTTCTCGACAACGGGCTGCAAGTCGTTGTGATCCCGGATCGGCGCGCGCCAGTTGTGACCCACATGGTGTGGTATCGCGCCGGTTCGGCCGATGAACCACCAGGCAAGTCGGGCATTGCCCACTATCTTGAGCACCTGATGTTCAAAGGCACGACGACGGTTGCCAACGGTGAATTTTCAGCACGCATTGCCGCAATTGGGGGACAGGAAAACGCCTTCACTTCAACTGATTATACTGGATATTTTCAGCGGATTTCGCCGGATGCATTGGAAGAAATGATGACCCTGGAAGCTGACCGGATGGAAAATCTGGTGCTGACAGATGAATTGGTAAATCCCGAGAGGGAAGTGGTGCAGGAAGAGCGGAATTCTCGCACCGAAAACAATCCAGGCTCCCTGTTGCGTGAAGCAATGGCCGCTACGCTTTATCAGAACCATCCTTATGGCATTCCAGTGATCGGCTGGCAGCATGAGGTCAACACCCTCACCAAAGAAGATGCTATCGCCTTCTATAACAAATTCTACACGCCCAATAATGCTATTTTGGTTGTTGCCGGAGATGTGGACGCGAAGAAAGTGAGAGGGCTTGCCGAGAAAACCTATGGCAAGGTCAACCGCCGCGCAGAACCGGGTGTGCGCATGCGGCCGACAGAACCACCGCCACGCGCTGCACGGCGTGTCACCATGGACGATCACCGTGTCCGCACCCCGTCTTTCCAGCGCCTTTATCTGGTCCCGTCCTACAACACGGCGGAGCCCGGCGAAGCTGAGGCGCTGGAAGTTTTGGCCGATATTCTCGGCGGAGGTTCGACCAGTCGCCTGTATAAATCACTGGTGATTGAACAACAGATCGCCACCAGTTCGGGTAGTTGGTACCAGGGTGGGGCACTCGACCATACGAGCTATGGATTCTGGGGCGCACCCAAACCCGGTAAATCGCTGGAAGAAATTGAGGCTGCGACCGACAGGGAAATCGCCAAACTGCTTGAAGAAGGCGTTACGGAAGAAGAAGTTAAACGTGCAACAAGCAGGATGATCAAGCAGGCGGTTTTTTCGCAGGACAGTCAGTCGACCCTGGCGCGCATTTATGGTGGTTCGCTGGTGCTTGGCTCGACGATTGAAGAAATCGAAGCCTGGCCAGACCGCATGCGGGCTGTTACCGCAGAGGCCGTGGACAAGGCTGCACGCAAATACTTGCAGATGCCTCGTTCAGTCACCGGCTATCTGTCTCCAAAACCACAGGAAGGATAAGGCGATGACATTGCTGCTCAATCAAGCGACATTGAAGAAACTGGTTATTGTCACCGGCACCGCTGTGCTCGCCGCCTGGACGACATTTGCACAGGCCGTGGATATCAAGGAAATAACCAGCCCTGGTGGCATTAAGGCACTGCTGGTGGAGGACTATACGGTTCCGCTAATTGCGGTCTCGTACTCCTTTGAGGGGGGCAGCACCCAGGACCTTCCAGGCAAGGAGGGAACTGCCAAGCTGCTGACCAATACGCTGGATGAAGGTGCTGGCGAAATCGAGAGCCAGGCGTTCCAGACCCGCCTGCAAGACAATGGCCTTGCTTACTCATTTAGCGCAGGGCTCGATTCCTTTTCTGGCGGCATCAAGACGCTGCGAAGCGAGCGTGCTGATTCCTTTGAATTGTTGCGTTTGATGCTCAATGAGCCTCGATTTGATGCGGAACCTTTGGGCCGCATGAAGGCGTCGCGGCTGAACCGCCTGCGGGCTGCGGAAGCCAATCAGCAATCCATCACCAGCAAGGCCGTGCGGGAAATGTTGTTTGCCGGGCACCCTTATAGCCGCCCCACCGACGGCACAATGGAGACCATGGAGGCACTTGCCGAGGATGATCTGCGGGAGTTCATGAGCCGGGTATTTGCTCGTGATAAACTGGTAATTGGCGTCGTAGGCGCCATCAGTGAAGCCGAGACAGCTGCCATGCTCGATCGGGTTTTTGGCGCTCTGCCGGAACAAGCACAACTTAAAGAGGTGCCCGAGATTCAAATTCAAACCGGCACCAAAAAACACGTCGAATTTGATACGCCGCAAACCAATATCCGCATCGCACTGCCGGGCATCAAGCGCGACGATAATGACTTCTTTGCCGGTTATCTGGCCAATTATGTGCTCGGAGGCGGTTCTTTCAATTCGCGACTTTATGGTGAGGTGCGTGAGAAACGTGGCCTCGCCTATGGCGTCTATTCCTATCTCGGCACCTATGACCATGCAGGAATTGTTGGAGCCGGCTCGGCAACACGCACCGAACGGGCCCAGCAGACGGTGGACGTTATCCTGTCCGAAATTGAACGCATGGCCAAGGAAGGGCCGACAGCTGAGGAACTTGAAAAGGCCAAGAAATACATTCGAGGCAGCTATGCCATTGCCAACCTTGATACGTCTGGCAAAATTGCTTCCGTTCTGGTGGCCATTCAGCAAGCCAATCTCGGCATCGACTATATCGACAAGCGGGCAGACATCATCGATGCAGTAACGCTGGAAGATGCCAGGCGCATTTCAGCCAAACTGTTTGGCGGTGAGCCAACTGTCATCACTGTTGGACAAAGCCTCAAATGACGGAACCACGTCTGGCCATAGCCTTTGGTGGTGGCGGGGCGCGTGGGCTGGCACATATCCACGTGGTGCAAGCCATGGAAGAACTCGGCGTCAAGCCGGTGGCTATTTCCGGCACATCGATCGGGTCAATCATCGGCGCTGGCCTTGCTTGTCAGATGACGTCGCAGGAAATGCGCGACTATGCGATTGAGACCTTCAGTGACGCGTCAGAGGTTCTCGCACGCTTCTGGCGTATGCGTCCAACGAGCTTTGGCGATGTTTTCAGCCCATCGCGCCTCACTCTTGGCAACATCAATGCGATCAAGGCCATCCGCGCCTTTGCACCTGCGGCTATTCCAACGTTATTTGACGAATTAGCCACACCACTTCAGGTCGTGGCAACAGATTTTTATGGCCAGCAGCCGGTTGTGCTATCGCAAGGCGATCTGACCGAGGCCCTGGCAGCCTCCTCTGCATTGCCTGCGATTTTCAGTCCCGTCATGCGCGACGGAGCAACGCTGATTGATGGCGGTATCGTCAATGCCGTACCCTATGAGTTGCTATTTGATAAGGCCGACATTGTCGTGGCTGTGGATGTGGTTGGTGGTCCGGAAAAGTCGAAAGGGGAGGTCCCCTCCCGCATCGAAGCGTTGTCGGGAGCGTCGCAATTGATGATGCAGGCCACGACACGTTTGAAACGTCAAATGCACCCACCTCATGTTTTCATTGAACCACCGGTGCGTGGAGTGGCGGTTTTGGATTTTATGAAGGCGCGGCGTATTTTGCAGCGCACCGAAGGCACGTTGGAAATCTCCAAACGAGCCATCGATGCGGCTATGACCGGTCGCCTGAGCGAGGCCAATTACGGTTGAATTTGCCAACTGATCGCATCGCAATAGTATTGCATCGGTTCAGCTGACGACTTCCTTGAACTGCTCAAAGAATTTTTTGGAAAGCTTGTTGGCTGTGCTGGTCACAAGACGGCTACCGAGTTGTGCAAGCTTGCCGCCAATTTCTGCCTTTGCCGTGTAGCGCAACAGCGTACCGCCATCCTGTTCGATTAGCTCAACATCAGCCCCACCCTTGGCGAAACCGGCCATGCCACCGCTTCCTTCGCCTGTAAGCGAAAAGCCGCCAGGTGCATTTGATGGGTCGAGGGTTACACTGCCGCCAAATGTCGCTTTGACCGGACCAACACGAAGCACCACCGTGGCCTCAAGTTCGGTGTCGCTGTGTTTGATCAATTCTTCGCAACCCGGGATGCACTGCTTCAAAATTTCTGGGTCATTGAGGCCAGCATAGACCACGTCCCGTGGAGCGTTGATGAAGATCTCATCGTTCAGATTCATTCTGCATTCCTTTTGATATTGATGTCTGATCAGCTGTTCACGTACTCAGTGCCTGACTGATCAGGTTTGAATTTGAAGTTGTTTGCGTTGGCCGCTGCGGTGGTGCAGCACAATTTCAGAGAGGATCGATAGGGCGATTTCTTCTGGCGTGATCGCCTTCAGATCCAATCCGGCAGGCGCCTTGAGGGTTTGCAGTTTTTCGGTGTCCATGCCTTTGGCTGCGAGTTTTTCAGTGAGGCTGGCTGCCTTTTTACGACTTCCAACGAATGCTAAATAATCGTTGTCGGCCTCTAGACCTGCCCGCAATGCTGCTTCGTCTCCCTTGCCTTGTGTGGCCACGACAACAAACCGCCAGCTTGGCTTGCGCCGTTCCAGCTTGAAGTCACAGATCCAATGATCCGCATCATCAAACAGGTCCTGATCAGTTTCAGGCGCACACACAGTGCGTGAAAATCCAAGTGCTTTGGCAAGATTGGCCAGCGCAATGGCGACCGGGCTGGATCCAAGAATGACCAATTCAGGCCGTGGAATGACCGGTTCGACAAACACATCCATGGTGCCCTGGCTTGGACACATATTGCGCGCAAATCGGATACCATCGCGTTCTTCACCAGCCGCCACTCCGCTGTCTGCCAATAGGTCTTCCGGCTGTACAGAAACCAGTCTTGGCTCACCGTCGGCAATCGCTTCTCGGGCGGCTTTCAATACAGCTGCGCGAGCACATCCGCCGCCAATCCAACCCTCAGCAATCGTGCCATCGGCCTGGATCACTGCTTTGGCGCCTGCCTTGGCGGATGTGACGGAAATAGTTCGGATAACTGTTGCAACGGCAAACGGCTGGCCGCCTTCCTTGAGGCTGGAAACGAGATGGTGGATATCTGCCGGTGCGTTCATTTTTACAGCCTCGCCAGATGGGGTTCGAGTGCGGACAGATCATCAAGCGTGTTAGCCGCGGCAAATAAATCGAGATGGGGCAGGGCGGCTGCCATACCCTTGGCCACCGGCTGGTAGTCCTTCCAGCCCTTGAGTGGATTGAGCCAGATGATCTTGCAGCCACGCTTCTTCAACCGTGACAGCGCTGCAGCAATTTTCTCCGGTGGGTCGGTGTCATAGCCGTCAGAAAGGATGATCACCACCGATCGGCCATTGACCATATTGGCTGCATATTGCTGGTTGAATAGATCAAGATTGGTGCCAATTTTGGTGCCGCCTCCAAAACCCTGGGCCATCATCGACAGGCGGTTGACCGCTCGAAACGTATCGCCGTCGCGCAGCGCGTCAGAAATGCGAACCAATTGAGTGTGGAAAAGGTAAGCATCCGTGCGTTGGTCTGCAGCAATCAGGCCTTTAAGAAAGGCCAGGAAGACCCGCGCATAGACGGTCATCGATCCTGACACATCGAGCAGGGCAACCAGATGTACGGGGCGGTCAGGTTTCTGGCGTTTGAACAAGTGTAACGGTTCGCCACCGCTGGCAACGCTCTTGCGGGCAATACGGCGCAGATCAAGCGTCGCACCGCGTCGCGCCGCACGCCGCCTGCGCGAGCGTTTGTCGCGGATTTGGCGGGCAATCTGCTCGGCGACCTGTTGGGCGCGGGCCAAATCCTCCGACTTCATAAATTCCCGAAGGTCAGCCTTGTTGATGTTGAACATGGTCGACGCGATCAACTTACCGTCGCCTGACTGCTCGGCTTCGCTGTCACCGTCTGGATTGCTGTCCGGGGTGTCTTTGGTGCCTCCACCGGAGGTCTGCAAGGCATTGTCGAGAAGACTTCGATTACTCCACCGGTCTTTTTCCTTTGGTGCCTCTTTGGCTGTCTGATTGCGATCCCGTCGCCTGCCGCGTGCATACCAATAGGCGTTGTACAGTTCATCGAACCTGGCGTATCGGTCCGCATCATTGGCGCAGATGCTTTTGAGCGCCAGCCGGGTCTGTTCCGGTTCCAGCGGATTAATAGCATCAAGCGCCAGAAGGGCAGTTTCTGTCTCTGCGACACCGACATTGATACCATTCAGGCGCAGATGTGAGATGAATCCGGCCATTCGATCTGCAACGCCATCGGCTCGGGTGGGGAATTGGGTGACCGGCATCACGCGGCCTTTCCGACCAGTCGCAGGGCGATTTCGGTAGGTATGGCTGCCTGGTCGGCCTGAGTTTTCAACAGGCAGACAAGACTTGCCTGCAAGGTCACCGGATCATCGCTGAGATCATTAATGCCAAGCCCCGAAATGGCAGCAGCCCAATCGAGGGTTTCCGCTATGCCCGGCTTCTTCTCCAACTCTTCCCTTCGCAGGGCCTGAACAAAGCCAACAATCTGTTCAGCCAGGCGAGCATTGATGTCGGGTTGCCGCTTGTTCAAAATTGCCAGTTCGGTCACCCGGTCGGGATAGTCTACATACGAGTAGATACAGCGGCGGCGCAGAGCGTCCGACAGGTCTCTGGCACCATTGGCGGTCAACACGACAAGGGGTTTGGAGACGGCATTGACCGTGCCGAGCTCGGGGATCGAGATTTGGAAGTCAGAGAGGATTTCCAGCAAAAAAGCTTCAAATTCTTCGTCCGCGCGGTCGATCTCGTCAATCAGCAAGATCGGCGGAACTTCCTGCTGGATGGCCTCCAGCAACGGACGGCTGAGCAGATATTTTTCGCTGAAAATTCTTTCTTCGATGTCGTCCTGCTGATCGGAATCCACCGACGCGCGGATCGACAACAATTGGCGTTGGTAATTCCATTCATAGATGGCGGACGAGGAATCCAGTCCCTCATAGCATTGCAGCCGGATCAGATTGGTTTGGCGCATATCGGCCAGGGTTTTGGCTATCTGGGTTTTGCCAACACCGGCAGCGCCCTCCAACAAGAGTGGTCGTTCAAGCGTGATCGACAGATAGAGCGCCATGGCCAGCGCGTCTGACGCCACATAACCCTTGTTTTCAAGATCGCTCTTTACGTCGGTCCAGCTCATCATCTCACCCCAAAGAGCTTCGCGGGAGTTACCCCGCGAAGCCTGTTGCAATAGCGACTTCAGCCTAGTCGTGAAGACCAAGACTATTGGCTGTTTTCCAAATGCGCCAATGGTCATGGGGCATATGGGTCTGGGTCAGCCCAAAGCTGCGGAATGCATCATGCACCGCATTTGAGAAAGCCGGAACACCACCGACATTGGGGCTTTCGCCAACGCCCTTCGCTCCGATCGGATGATGCGGGCTCGGGGTCGTCGTGTGATCGGTGATGTAGTTCGGCGTTTCCCAGCTTGTCGGGATGAAGAAGTCCATCAGCGATCCGGTTTTAACATTGCCCATGTCGTCATAGGCGATCTCCTGACCCATCGCGATGGCCAGTGCCTCGGTCAAACCACCATGGACCTGACCTTCAATGATCATCGGGTTGATCCGGGTGCCACAATCATCCAGCGCGTAGAACTTGCGGATATCGGCGGTGCCGGTGTCAACATTGATGTCCAGCACGCAGATATACGCACCAAACGGGTAGGTCATGTTTGGCGGATCATAATAGCTGACCGCTTCCAGACCCGGTTCAACACCCGGGATTGCCTGATTGTAGGAAGCAAATGCAATTTCCTTCATGGTCTTGAACCGTTCCGGAGCGCCCTTGACCGCAAAGCGATCAACATCCCACTCGACATCATCATCGTGCACTTCCAGCAGGTAGGCCGCAATCATCTGCGCTTTGGCGCGGATCTTGCGACCAGCCATGGCGGTGGCCGCCCCGGCGACAGGCGTCGAACGGGAACCATAGGTGCCAAGACCGTAAGGTGCCGTGTCCGTATCACCCTCTTCCAGCGTGATGTCGTCGGCTGGAATGCCTATTTCACTTGCCAGAATTTGCGCAAAGGTTGTGGCGTGTCCCTGACCCTGTGAAATGGTACCCAGCCGGGCAATTGCAGAGCCCGTTGGATGGATGCGGATTTCACAGGAATCGAACATGCCGAGGCCGAGAATGTCGCAATTCTTGACCGGACCAGCGCCGACAATTTCAGTGAAGTGACACAGACCAATTCCCATCAGAGTGCGGGTTTTACCTGCCTTGAAGTCTTCCAGACGCTGCGCCTGTTCTTCGCGCAAAGCCTTGTAGTCGACTGCATCAAGCGCCTTGTCCCAGGCGGTATGATAATCGCCAGAATCATATTCCCAACCCAATGCAGATTGATAAGGGAATTGGTCCTTGTTGATGAAGTTTATGCGCCGCAGTTCGGCTGCATCCATGTCCAGCTTAATAGCCAGAATCTCAATCATGCGTTCGATGAAGTAGGCTGCTTCCGTTACCCGGAACGAGCAACGATAGGCCACACCCCCAGGTGCCTTGTTGGTGTAGATCCCGTCCACGCACAAATAGGCGGTTGGGATGTCGTAGGACCCGGTGCAGATATTCATGAATCCGGCGGGGAACTTGGTTGGGTCCGCGCAGGCGTCAAACGCACCGTGGTCGGCAGTCGTATGGCACCACAAACCGGTGATTTTGCCTTCCTTTGTTGCTGCGATTTTGCCCTGCATCCAATAGTCACGAGCAAATGCCGTGGAGGTTAGGTTTTCGATGCGATCTTCAACCCATTTCACCGGCTTGCCGGTAACAATCGATGCCACGATGGCGCAAATATAGCCGGGATAGACCCCCACCTTGTTGCCAAAGCCACCGCCAATGTCGGGAGAAATGACCCGGATATTGTGCTCCGCAATGCCTGAAATCAGTGAAGCAACCGTGCGCACCGCATGAGGGGCCTGGAAAGTTCCGTGCAAAGTCAGCTTGCCATTGACCTTGTCCATGCTGGCAACTGCACCGCAGGTTTCCAATGGGCAGGGATGGGTACGGTGATAATAGACCATTTCTTCTGCCACGACATCGGCTTCGCCGATTGCTGCCTCGGTCTGGTCTTTTTCGCCAGCTTCCCAGGTAAAGATGTGGTTGGGATGACGGCGGGCACCGTGGGCGCCTTCCAGGTTATCGGCGATGTCCTCGCGCAAAACAGGGGCACCTTCAATCTCTGCCTTGAACGGGTCGACCAGAACAGGCTGTTCTTCGTATTCAACCTCGACCAGCTCAACAGCATCGGCTGCAGCATAACGGTCACTGGCGACCACAAAGGCAACTTCCTGTCCTTGGAAGAGCACCTTGCCATCGGCCAGCACCATCTGCTTGTCACCCGCCAGGGTCGGCATCCAGTGCAGGCCCAGTGGTTCCAGGTCAGCAGCGGTCAGAACCGCCACAACGCCGGGCACAGCCATGGCTGCATCGGTATTGATCGATTTCACATAAGCATGGGGATAGGGTGAGCGAACGAAGTCGCCAAACAACATGCCGGGAAATTTAAGGTCATCGACATAGTTGCCCTTGCCCTGCGTGAAGCGCGCATCTTCGACACGTTTTCGCGATGTTCCCAGGCCTTTAAGGGCAGCTGAGCGTTCGGACTTTGGAGGGGTCATCTCGTTCATTGTGCTGCCTCCTTCGCGGCATTCATTTCAGCTGCGGCTGCCATTATTGACTTGATAATGTTCTGATATCCGGTGCAGCGGCACAAATTTCCGGCCATGCCGAAACGTACTTCTTCTTCGGTCGGATCAGGATTTTCCTGAAGCAAACGATGGGCCCGCGTGATCATGCCTGGCGTACAGAAGCCACACTGTAGACCGTGATGTTCCTTAAACATCTCCTGCAACACGTGCAGGCTGTCGGGATCGCCCAGTCCTTCGATTGTCGTAATATCGGCTCCGCTGGCCTGAGCCGCAAACACGGTGCAGGATTTGACCGACTTTCCATCCATATCAATGGTGCAGGCTCCGCAATGGGACGTTTCACAGCCAATGTGAGGGCCGGTGATGTTCAAACGTTCACGCAGAACGTGGATCAACAGTTCACGAGGTTCGGCAAGGGTTTCAACCTGCTCCCCGTTTACCGTTAGTTTCAAATGCATTTTATCCATAATTTCCTCCCGCCACTCTAAGCACGCCCGATGGCGCGTTCGATGGCACAGCGCACAACGACGCTGGCTGCATGTTTCTTAAATTCAACCGGGCCGCGATTGTCCTCAGCCGGATCGGATGCGCCGACTGCTGCTTTGACTGCAGCATCAATATCGGCAGCCGACAGTGAGGAGCCGACCAGGCCTGCAACAGCCTCTTCACAATAGATCGGTGTATCAGCTAGATTGGTCAGTGCGATTGATGCAGCAGAGCATGTGCCACCGCTTTTGGTGATTAGCACCGCAGCAGCGGCCGTCGCATAGTCGCCGATCTTGCGCTTCTGCTTCTCGTAGGCATGGCCACCGGAATTTACCGAGAAGGAAACGGATGTAAGAATTTCATCGTCTTCCCGTTCGGTGAAATAGGCCGCTTCATAGAAGTTGCGGGCCGATACACTGCGCTCACCCGATGGGCCAACCAGCGTGTATGTCGCATCCAGACACTGCATCAAGCCAGGCATATCGTTGCCCGGATCACCATTGGCGACATTTCCACCAATCGTGCCCATATACCGCACTTGCGGATCGGCAATCTGCAATGCGGCCTCTGCCATGATCGGAGATGCCGCTGCCAGTTCCTTGCTTGCGATCAGTTCATGTTGCGTGGTCATCGCGCCGATTGTGATCGTATCACCATCCACTTTTATGCCCTTCAACCCCCCGATACCCTGCAGGTCGACAAGATGTGAAAGTCCTGTCATCCGCAGCTTCATCAATGGAATAAGGCTGTGCCCACCGGCAACAACACGGGCTTCATCGCCATGATCGCTGATGATTTTTACCGCATCCTCGACCGAGTCCGGCCGATGATACTCAAAGGCAGCTGGTATCATAATATCCTCCCAGTAATTTGATGCTGGGAAGGTTCCACATCCATAAAGAAGAGAGAACGGTAGATGCGCAGGTCGCGCGCGCATTTCATGAAATGCGAAATAGTCCCACGAAATGCGAGTTATGATTTCAGTTTAAACCAAGTGCGTCGCGGACATCAGCCAGCCGTGAGCGGCTGACGGGCACTTTGTCCAGCGATTGAAATGCTTCAAAATAGCAAACGCCGTTGTCTTTTTTACGTTCAAAGCTGGAGACATGCTGCGGATTGATCAGATAGCTGCGATGCGCCTGCAAGAAATCCGCATCATTGGTTCGCTTGGTGATTTGCGAGATCGGCCAGGGGCAGAACAGCTTCTCCTGTTCCACATACAATATTGAATAGTGTCCCTCCGCGCGGATAGCGGCAACGCTTGATGGTTCGGCAAAAAAGGTTCTGTTGTTCTTTTCATAAGGGAGGCGGATGGTGTCAGACCCATCGCCACCGCTGGTGGCCATTACCGCGGCTTCAGGCAACAAAGATGATGGCGGCGAGGGCGGCGAGGGCGGCGATGGCGGCGAGGGCGGCGAGGGCGGCGATGATCGCTGTGAGGATTGCAGAGGCGGATGGAATGGCGGCACTTCTGTTTTGGCGGGAACGGGCCACGTCTGATCAGGCTGCGGAGCGGTGCTTGTTCCGTCTCCGGTCAGAAATGTTGCTCCGGTGAGCAGGAACCCCCCGCACAGGACAAAGGCCGCTACTGTCACGCCAAGCGCCAGGGCTTCATTGCTGATAAGCAAGCCACCAGCCGACGGGTCACCGTCCTGCATGAAGTGGGTTCCGGCCATCGCTGAAAAATGCACCGCAAATACAGCAATGCCAAATCCGAATGTCCCCAGGATAATGTTGCGGTTGGTGCGTTGTCCGTAAGCGAAGAATATGCTCGCCACGCTCAACCCGACAGATACAACAATAGCGATGATCACACCGAAGACCGGATAGACCGGCAGCACCAGCCTGATGCCAGACATGCCCAGATAGTGCATAGCCAAAATTCCAACACCAACCAAAAGCCCTGCCGCTGCCATACTGGTATGGGTGCGTGTCCTGAAGTGCAAAATAAGCAGCGCCAACCCGACCACCAAAATAGCGATCAGCGCGGAGGCCATGGTTGTCAAAGGGTCGTAAAAGAAGGGGGTGTTTAATTGCAGCCCGAGCATGGCGACAAAATGCATTGACCAGATCCCGCCACCCATGGCGATTGCGGCAAGAACAATTCTGACCTGGCGATTGCGTCCGGTCAGTCGCGATGCGCCTTTGAGCAGCGAAAATCCGGTAAAGCCGGCCATCATCGCCACCAGAAGGGAAGCAATCACCAAAAGCTGGTTATGTGTATGCTCTAACAAACGTCACAACCCCATGGGATCGGTGGAATTAACTGCCAAGAACGCAACAATACCGCACCATCGCGGGGATTTCCATTCATCGAGTCATTTCGTGGTGGAATTCTGAGCTCTCATGAAGGTGATGCAAGGCGATCTTTCATCGACAGTTTCAATCTACGGCTTCAGCAAAATCTTGCCGCGATGGGCTGCCTGTTCCATCATTGCGTGCGCCTGCTGAACATCTTCAAAGCCAAATGTGGCATGGGTTGAGGTCTTGAATTGCCCCTTGCCAAACAGCGGCCAGACCCGCTGCAGCAAATCGGCTGCAATCTCTGACTTAAACGCCTTGCTGCGTGGCCGCAGTGTGGAACCTGTATAGGTCAAGCGCTTCAGCATAACCGGCATCAGATTGACCTCAACCTTGGACCCTTTGTTGAAAGCCAGTTGAACTATCAGACCGTCGGGCTTGGCAGCGCTGATGTTGCGGGCAATATAATCGCCGCCGATAATGTCGATGATAATGTCTGCACCACCGGCTGCCTTGACGATCTCGACAAAATCTTCCTCCCGGTAGTTGATTGCCCGTTCAGCACCCAATTCCTCGCAGAACTGACAGCCTTCTGGCTTGCCGCTGGTGGCGAATACCCGCAGTCCCAGCGCTTTGCCCAATTGAATGGCCGTTGAACCGATGCCACCGGCCCCGCCATGAACGAGCATCAGCGAGCCCGTGGCAATATCGCGGTTCAAAAACACATTGTTCCAGACAGTAAAGAGTGTTTCAGGCAGGCCCGCTGCGTCAGCCTCTTCAACACCTTCAGGCACAGGCAGGCAGTGGGCGGCTTCGACAGCCACATATTCTGCATAGCCACCTCCATTGGTGAGGCCGCAAACCCGGTCGCCGACAGACCATTGAGAAACGTCTCCGCCGATGGCCACAACTTCGCCCGATACTTCCAACCCCAGCAGGTCGGAAGCGCCCGGCGGGGGTGGATAATGCCCCCGGCGCTGGACGATGTCTGGACCGTTGACCCCTGCAGCCGTCACTTTGATCAGGATTTCGCTTGCACCAGCTTCAGGCACATCACGCTCGCCCGAACGGAGAACCTCCGGGCCGCCAAATTCGCTGATTTCAATTGTCTTCATGGTGCTGGGAGCCATTTGTCCGTCCTTTGCGCCAGTCGGCGCTTGTTACAAATTTGACAATATTTCTGCGTCAGTCGTTGGAAATTTTACAACTCAACGAGAAATTCGTCTTGCTTATGTGTTTTTTACACGAGTTTACAAAATGCCGCGCTATCAATTCGAACCTAACGAAACAGGCGGGATTTGGCCATGAAAATTCTTATTCTGGGTGCATCATACGGATCGCTATTGTCGACCAAACTGTTGATGGCTGGTCACGATGTGACACTGGTTTGCCGTCGTCAGACAGCCGATCTGATCAATGATCAAGGCACGGTGGTGCGGCTGAAGCTACGGGGTGAGAACGAGCACCGTTTGCTCAACTCGGCAGATTTCCCCGGCGAAGTGGACGCCATGACGCCAGAGCAGATTGCCCCCGAAGATTACGATCTCGTGGCGCTGGCTATGCAGGAGCCACAATATAGTGAGCCCAGCGTCAAGGCGCTGATGGGGCGTATCGCGCTGAGCAAAAGGCCCTGCCTGTCAATCATGAACATGCCTCCGCTGGCCTATCTGCGCCGTATTGAGGCGTTGAAAAATGCCAATCTGAACGGTTGCTACGCCGATCCATCGGTGTGGAGCGCGTTTGAACCGGGCTTGATCAGTCTCTGCAGCCCCGATCCGCAGGCCTTCCGTCCGCCCGAAGAAGCGGCCAATTTCCTCCATGTTGGCCTGCCGACCAATTTCAAGGCGGCTGAGTTTGAAAGCGCTGAACACAACCGGATGTTGCGTCAGTTGGAAGATGACATCGCCGCGGTTCGCCTTGATGGTCAGGACGTGCCGGTAAAGTTGCGGGTGTTTGAAAGTCTGTTTGTGCCAATGGCTAAGTGGAGCATGCTGCTGACCGGCAATTACCGTTGTGTGACCCCGGGTGAGGCTCAGCCGATCCGCGATGCTGTGCATGGTGACTTGCAGGAATCACATGAGATTTACTCTTGGGTCGATCAACTGGCACGGCAATTGGGTGCAGATCCGGCTGATCAGGTACCATTTGAAAAATATGCCAACGCGGCACAAAGCCTGCTCAAGCCATCATCAGCTGCCAGAGCAATTACCGCAGGTGCAGTGCGGATTGAGCGGGTCGACAAACTGGTGCAATCGGTGGCTGCGTCTCTTGGCATGCGTCATGAAAGCGTTGACCGGACAGTCGCGATTGTTGACCAGAAACTCGCCGCCAATGCACAACGTGCGGCCTGATCCTGTCGCACCGTGAGTTTCAGCCATGCCGAAACGGGTATCGGCCGGCTGTTGCCAAGGCAGGGAGGGAAACCTCCCTGCCTTTTGTCTTTTGTTTTGCAATTAACGGTTCTTTTGCGCCATTGTCGGGTTCAATGATTTGTCGCGGAGTTTGTTAGCTTGGCTCGTTCCATCAGCTTTACCCATGCCATCACACGGCGCCCGTGTGCTGCAATAATTAAGGGCCTTCGGGCGGTTGATACGGGCGCGCCCGATCTCGCCATGTTTCAACAACACCACGCAGATTACATTGCTGCGTTGAAGTCAACTGGCGCTCAGGTCACTGAACTGGCGGAAATGGAAGACTTCCCCGACAGCGTATTTGTCGAAGATGCGGCCCTTTGTTTGCCCGAAATGGCGATCGTTATGCGGCCCGGTGCGGCCAGTCGACTTGGAGAAGCCGCCAGAATGCGGCCCGTGCTCGAGGGTTTTTATGGAGAAGTTGCTACGATAAAAGGCCCTGGCACGATTGAGGGCGGAGATATTCTGGTCACGGAAAAGGAAATTCTGGTGGGCCGCTCGGCGCGCACCGATGCCGATGGAATCGCCGAACTGACCGACATTGTGACACCCCATGGATATGCTGTGCGAGAGGTGCACACACCGCCGGGGGTATTGCATTTCAAAACCGATTGTTCGCTGTTGGACAAGGAGACCATACTGGCAACCAACCGTCTCGCTGCGACTGGTTGTTTTGACGGTTACAGGGTGATTGAGACAGCTGAAGGCGAAGAGGCGTGCGCCAATGCCATCCGCTTCAACGGTCTGGTTCTGTTTCCTGCCGGGTTTCCTGAAACTTTGGAAAAACTGAAAGCTGCGGGTTTTGCAGTTCAGGAGATTGGCAATTCAGAGGCGGCCAAACTCGATGGTGGCATGTCCTGTCTATCGCTGCGGTTTTCACCGATAT
Organism: Rhizobiaceae bacterium; assembly: GCA_039969995.1. Lineage (GTDB taxonomy): Bacteria > Pseudomonadota > Alphaproteobacteria > Rhizobiales > Rhizobiaceae > Pseudahrensia. The sequence goes on along the minus strand of JBDVMU010000062.1, from coordinate 246,732 downwards.
CCGACAGGGGTGAGGCCTGAATGCTCACGCAGCGGGGAAGATTTCCACCCGGTCGTCGCTCTGCCATTGCGGAAATTTGCGCATGATCCTGGTAAACAGGTCGTCTGCAAGAAATGCCTTCAGCCACGCCTGAAGTTTGGGCAGGTCCTGGGCGTTGAACCAGTCAATATCGGTGTTGGCGAACTGGCGAATGAAGGGGGCAATGGCGATATCGGCCAAGGTCTGCCGTTGTCCAAACAGATAGGGGCAGGCCTCCAACCGAGCTTCCAGAACGGCCAGAATGTCTAGAGCCGCCGCCCTGTGGTTCTCGGCATAGAGGTGGGGGTCCTGGCCGTCGGGAACATGGCGGGTGGCATATTTGTAGTGGTCGAGATGGTGTTTGAATTCTCCATCCATCTTGCCAATCAGCGCCAGCATATCGTCCAACGTGTTGTGTTCGGGGCTCAGCCAGTTATTGGGATCGTTGCGCCTCAACGCCCACAACATGATGTCGAGGCTTTCTTCCAGCACTTGATCATTTCCGAGCACCATCACGGGTACGGTCGCTTTGGGCGATGCAGCAACCATGTCGGCAGGTTTGTCGCGCAGCACTATTTCACGCAACCGCACTTGCTGCTGCGATCCGGCCAGCGCCATCCGGGCTCGCATGGCGTAGGGACAGCGGCGAAAAGAATAGAAAATTGGAAGCTCGGGATCGGTCACGGTGGCAGCGATTGGTGTTGGTGAGAGACAATTGGGTGAGCATATCCGTTGGCTGGGGTGGTGACAATTGCACCGTCGGTCAGGAACGGTTTGGCTTCTTCGGTGAGTCTTTCTTTGCCTGTTCAAATTCTTGCCTTCGTCGCGCGATCTCCTGTTCGGACAGCAGGGCAGGGTTGGAGTAGTTCTTTTTCCAGTCCGAAGCGCCCGGCCAACTGAAAGGTGAGGCCCGCATTGTTCGCGGTCCGGTGGCATTGATCGCCAGTTTGAGCGCCTGTCGCGCAATCGCCAGCTGGGTGTCCGGGTCGTTGGGAGGGCCGGCTGCGTTGCCAAGCGGAAAGTCATTGAACAGAAACCGTGGGGCGCCCACATGTTCGACAATGTCCTTGGCACAGCCAGAAATCACTGTAGAAATGCCTGCCTGCTCAAGCGCATTGGCGGCCAGGCTTACCGATTGATGACAGACCGGGCAATTGGGAACCAGCAGGGCGATATCTACCTCATCTTGGTGACAACGCCGCACCAATTCGGGGCAATCGACATTGCGCGTTGTGCCTTGGGAACGGTTGGTTGGCAGGCCGTGGAAACGTGGCGCAAGGGCGCCGACTTCGCCAAGCGTCACCAATTTGCGCAGGGCTTTCAAAGGGAAATAACTTGCCTGATCCTCTGCCGTCGTATGATCGCGATCAATGGCGATATGCGAAATGCGTAGATCGGGATCTTCATCGCTGGGGCGCGAGTAGACCTCAAAGAATTTTGCAGCTCCATTGTAGGGCGCGCCTGGACCTTGCTCTCCCCGGCTCGGATCAAACAACGACGCCGTAGTCACGATGGCAACCTTGCTTTGGTTCAAAGGTTTTGTTGGCTGATGAAAGGGTACATCCTCGACCTGCGCAAAGCGATAGGGTTCGCCATAACCAAGCGCTTGATAATAGTCACGAATGCGTTGCAGATAGGGCAGGGGTTCTGTCGTGTTCATGTCTTGCTGGCCTTGCGGTCGCGCTGCAATGTGTAAAGTCCCGAAACAATGATAATTGCTGTGCCAACCCAGGTCCACATATCGGGGAACTGGTTGAAAACCAGATACCCATAGGCGGTGCCCCAGATAATCAGCGTGTATTGAACCGGTGCCACAACAACAGCTTGAGCTACTTCCAACGCCTTGATCACCAGGATTTCGGCAACCGCCGCCATCAGCGCAATCGAAACCAGCAGGGTCAGTTCCTGCGAAGTCAGTTCCCAACGCCAGACAAAGGGCAATGGCAGGGTAAGAAGGAAGCTTCCCGCCAGGGCCGTGTAGGCGACTGTGGTCGATGTTTTATCGGTGTCAGAAAGGGCCCGTGAAATCACCTGCCGACCGGCAAACAGCACTGCCGCGACCACCACCAGCAAAGCGGCAGGGTGAACCTCGCCGAGCCCCGGTCGGATAACGATCATTGATCCCAGAAATCCGACGGTAACTGCAAGCCAGCGGCGCAAGCCCACGGGCTCCCGCAATATCAGCGCGCCCATGACTGTGACCATAAAGGGCGCAATGAAAGAGACCGCAACCGCCAGCGCCAATGGCACGTAGCTCACAGCAATTATGAACAAGGTTGCCGATCCGGCTGCAAGCGCTCCCCGGGTGATCTGCAGAAATGGCTGCTTGGTATGCAGCACCGATCTGCCGCGAACAGCCAACAAAATGAGTACACCAGCCAAAAGGCCCAACTGCCGCGACCACGTAATCTGAAAAGGATCAAGGCTTTGAGTCAGAAATTTCGCCTGCGTGTCGACCGCTGAAAAGACAAACATTCCGCCAGCCATCAGTGCAATGCCCAGCAAACTATCTGATCGTCGTTGACCCGGAACGGGCACAACTGGTGTTACAGGATTGATCGTAATGGCGGCGACTCCCCACGAAACTACACGGCAGAACGCGGTAGCAGGAGGCGAGCCTAACGCTACTTCTGCCCTTGGTCTATCGAAACGTTGGAAGTCGACGAAGGAGGAATGCACCGACAGCATCCGACACATTCCAATAATAATATATGTCTCTCAATTTCGTTATTGGATCGTGTAATCAAATCAAGGTAAGTGTCGCTCAACCGCGTATTTGGACGAAACTCAGCATGGATCTCATTTTCGGATTTCTGGCCGGTGTCCTGACGCTATTGAACCCCTGCGTTTTGCCGGTTCTGCCTGTGGTTCTAATCACAGCGCTTAATCAACACCGGCTCGGTCCGTTGACCTTGTGCATTGGCCTGTCCGTCACGTTCGTGGCCGTCGGTTTGACCATCGCATCGCTCGGTCCGGCTTTGGGGATCGACGATCAAATTGTTTCGCAGGCGGCCAGTTTCATCATGATCCTGTTCGGGTTGACCCTGGTCATTCCGGCGGCATCAGCGCGATTTTCACTTGCCGCTACAGGTGCTTCCAATGTGCTTTCGCAAAAGACTGCGGGACTGGAAACCAGTGGATTGGGCGGTCAATTCCTGACTGGCGTATTGTTGGGTGCTGTTTGGAGCCCCTGCATCGGCCCAACTCTGGGCGGGGCGATTGCGCTGGCCTCTGAAGGCGCCAATATTCCTTGGGCGGCAACCATTATGCTGGCATTCGCGTTAGGCGTTTCGACGGTGATCATGCTGTTGGCCACCGTCTCCAGAGAAGCGCTGATGCGCCGCCGCGATACTCTACAGCGTCTGTCAGGCAATATTCGCACCATTACCGGCATCTTGCTGATTGCACTTGGCCTGTTTCTGTTTTTTAAACTGCACCATGTTGTCGAAGCCTGGGCAGTGCAAACCCTTCCTTACTGGCTGCAGGATTTGTCAGTTCGGTTCTAATTTCACACTCATCGGGAGCCTAAAATGAAAAACCTCAACCGCCGTTCTGTCCTGGCCATGACTGCCGTTCTGGCACTGGCCGCATGGACGCCAAATCTCGCCGAAGCCAAAACCCTGAATTTTACTGAAGCGACCTATAATAAACTTCTGAAAAGCGGCAAGCCATTCATGGTTTCCGTACACACCGAGTGGTGCAGCACTTGCGCCAGCCAAAAGCGGGTTCTCAGCAGCCTGCGCGGCAAGGGAAAACCTTATTCTGACCTGACCGAGCTGGCGATGGACTGGGACAAGTATCGCGGTTCCAAAATTGCCAAGAAGCTTCGCATTCCCCGCCGATCTACGCTGATCATGTATGGTGGAGGCAAGGAAGCCGGACGCATTATCGCAGGCACCAGCACCGGTTCGATCCAGAAATTGATCGACAAGGGTTATAACTAAAAACCACCCGATGAGGGCGGCTCTGGCGGTGAAAGCTGGGGTCGTCATTCATGTTTCGTCTGCCTGTGCCAAACCATTTTCTCGTGCTATGGAGTCGATGCAATGATCACGATCGATGGCCGTCGCAATTCGTCCAGGGTGCAACAGGTGTCCCTGACAATTGAATAGCGATTTGGTTGGTTTTAACCGTCGCGCACCAACAATTCGCAGCAACACGTTGACAAGCCGGAGTGATTAAATAAATTTGCGATTAGCTTGCTTTCAATGTCGGATTCTCACCCGGTCTGGTGGGATGGAAACGAGTGTCTGCGGGGCTATTTGAAATCAACTTCCGCGAACACGGACTCTTGGAATGCTGGCTGATAAAATCGCGACTTACGAGCGGATCAAGCTGCAGCTTGAAGACGAGATGAGTCTCGATGATCTGGAAATGCTGGTGCAATATGATGCCCAGTTGGTAGCGGCCTGGAACGATCTGCTGGCAGCCCATTGTGACAAACATGATGACAAGATTCAGCTCGCAAGCTTTCTGCTCGACCAAATCGACGAAAATGTCGAAAGCTCGATTATTCTTGAGCAGATTAAAAACAAGATCTTGCAGCTGATGAATTCATTGGCCTGAAGGCAAAGATTATGGCGAGACGTTTGTGCCGGTCATTGCCAGAGCCTGACGGATAGAGCTGGCCCCCAGCTTTTTGGCAATTTGACTGGAGAACACAGATATGGTGTTCGGTGAGACGCCATATTCCTGTGCGATGTCGTCCTGCTTGCAGCCGCTAGCCATGCATTTGAGCAGGGACAGCTCCAATCCCGATAAGGAATCTGGCTGGCCGCTTGAAGCCCATTTGGGTTGTAGTTTTTCGATCCGCTGAATCGAATTAGCGCAAATTGCCTGAAGCGTCAGAAGCTTGTCATCGTACAGGTCTTCCTGACAATTGAAGACGAACAAATAGGCTTTCTCGACATCGCCACGCACCGGCAAAACGTAGGAATCATCCAGGTTCAGCACAGCCGTACCTTCTGCAGTTTGACCTTCGTCGCAAATGATCGAATTCAACTCCGGCAGTTCTGTTGCCTTGAACGGGAATTGCGGAACGCTTCTGGAACCAAAAAGCGATTGGTTTGAGCGCTGTTGGTGGATTTCTAGACGTTGGCCTGCGGCAAGTGAGAGAGGGCTTTGAGAGGTTATTGTCGGCAGCCGGTTGGTGTCTTTGGGCAGCAGCACATAGTCGGGGATGTTGAAATGATTGAAACAGCCTTGCAGCGCGCCGACACAGAAATCCACGCTGTCTGCATTGCCCAGATTTGCGACAATGGCAGTCAGGTCATTGGCCGAACGGCCCACTGCTGATGTACCCGCACCCGATGTCATGTTGCCCAAGCCGCCCATGGCTACAATTCACTTCCAAAAAATCAAATTCGAAACCAGGCTTATTGCCCGCTCTGATTTTGAATCGCCCATTTCTGCTGCCCAATGGATCCAGCGTATATGAGTCATTTGAATACAAAAACGCATATTTTTATATTTAAAACCTGCATTTTTGCACATATGGTGTTGGCTGTTGGGGGTTTCAAAACGGGCAAGTTTCATGACCAATTGCGGTAAAAACTCGGTCACGCCATGATTGATTGGGAACTATGGCATTCGACCCGGGAACTTGCCCTCACCGGCTCCTACAAGCTCGCCGCCAAACGCATGGGCGTTAATCCGACCACAATCAAACGGCGAAAGGAAGCGCTTGAAAGTCAGGTGGGACGTACCTTGTTCATCCGTGAACAAGGCGAAATGGTTCCCACCCCGGCGTTCGAGGTGGCCTTGAAGGAGGTTGAAAATGCCACCCAGCATCTGATGGCGGCGGAGGTTGGCCTAAGCCCGGATGCTCAGGAAACGGCATGGCGCCGCATCGTCATCACCTCTGTGCCCTTCATGTGCGACAAGCTGCTGAGCCCATCGATGCACAAAATGCCCCCTATCAAGCGGTTGCGGTTGGAAATGTCGGGACGCGATAATAATTTGGAATTGACCGGCAACAAAGAAGCCGACATTGCCTTGCGCCTTGGACCGACGCGCAACAAGGGAATCACGGCGCTGCATGCAGCAGACATTGACTATTCAGCCTTTGCCATACGTGGGGCCGACCACGAAAAACTGCCATGGGTGACCATTGACCGCGCATTTTCTCATCTGACTGAGGCGAGGTTGCCGGAAGAACATGCAGGTACCGAAGGCATACGCTTCACGGCAACATCGACAACCGCCATTCAAAACGTAATCGTCACTGGCGCGGCCAAGGGGTTTCTGCCGCATTTTGTCGGCATGCAGGATCACAGCTTGGAGGTCATTGACGACCTGCCAAATTTGACCCGTCCGCTATGGATGATGTGGCGGGATAATGCGCTGGACCTGCCACACTTTGGCACCGTAATTGGCTGGCTGTTGTCGATTGTCGATGACGCCGTGGGCCTGACACCGGAAGGGCGTGACTTTGCCAGGAAGGTGAAGGCAGACGACTATTGAGAGAATTCAGAATGGACCTAGCTGAATTTCACTTTATCACTGGCCAGAAGTTCGACAATGTCAGCTGGAACTTTCAACCCTGCCGCGACCTGCTGATCACGCGCCCGCTCTGCGACCTCGACGCGCTGCAGATTGTCCAGCGTTTCGTCAATGCGCTCATAGGGGACGACAACCACTCCGTCACGATCAGCGATGATCATGTCTCCGGTTTCCACTTCCTGCCCGCCCATTTGTACGGCAAAACCGACCCGGCCGGGGCCGCTTGAGAAGGGGGAGGCTGGGGTCAGACCGGTGCACCAAAGCGGTAATCCGACCTCAACAATGCCTTCATAATCACGGGCCGGACCGTCTGTCACCAGACCAGCGCCACCTGAATTCTTGATCATGCCCATCACCCTGTCACCCACCGAGGCACAGCCTTGATGGCCGCCAAAGGCGCTGACGACGATGTCGCCACTTTGAATGAAGTTCAGCGCAGCGAGCAACGCCAGGATATCGGCCGGTCCGCAATCCGCAGTGAGCGCCGGACCGGCAGCCACACAGCGCATGTCGCGCCCATCACCAACCGGTTGGATTTGCCGGTCCAGGGCGCCCGCGCCAAACATGGCATCGACCACAAAGCCTGTTGGGATGTTTTGGAATCCTGCAATCTGGGCCACAGAGGGACGCCTGATATTGCTGTTGATGGTGACGAGCGCGGGTTCTTCAAGCATGGCGGCCAGTGGTTTGGGTTGGACTTGTTGTTAGATTGCCGCATTGACGGCCTGCCCACAATGTCTCGCCGCCATCTGTCACGAGAATGTTTGAACCGGCGAACCTAGTATGGCGCGGTCAACCTCGATTCCAAGGCCCGGCAAACTGGGTGCAACAACGCCACCATCCTTTATTGGTGCCTCAAACTTCGCCGTTTCAACGCTCACCATATCGCGACAATCGAGAATGCAGCGCAGGTTTTTGGGCGGCACTGTCTGCCCCAAATGGGCCAAGGCGGCAAACGCAATGGTCGAGCCAACGGTATCCTGCACCGACATTGTGAGGCCAGCGGCCCGGCACAAATCACGATGTCGGCGGCCGCGGGTCAGTCCGCCCGCCTTGGAGATTTTCAGGCCAATTCCATCGGCAACATCCTGCGCGATGATTTGAGCAATGTCTTCATCTTGTTGCGCCAGTTCATCCATCATGATGGGAAGTGAACAATGGCGGCGGAGCGACACAGTTTCTCGCCACGAAGCGCAGGGAGCCTCCAGAACAATATCCACGCCAGTTGGCAATAGGTTGAGCAGGCGCAATACCTGTTCAACCAGCATGCCGCCATTGGCGTCGGCCTGAAAAAATTCACCGGGCTGGCGATCAGCCAGGCAAGCCGCGATACGTTCGGCATCGAGTGCCGGATCGGCAGCACCAATCTTGATCGAGTGTCCGCGATAGCCTCGCGCGCGATGGTCAGCCACGCGTTGGCGCATGTCTTCTGGATCACCCGCATGGATTGACGAAATCACTGGCATGACTTGCCCGGTTGAACCGCCGAGCAATGTGCAAACCGGCAAATCCACCGATTGGCCAAAAATGTCCCAGCAGGCGACGTCAAGCGGCGTTTTGGCATGATTGTGGCCAATAAGGGCCTCATCCATTGCGTCATTGATCCGGTCGACTTCGCGTGGATCCCGGCCCAGCAGATGAGGGGCGATTTCGGTGATGCCAGCGCGCGCGCCGAGGGCATGGGCGGCGATGTAAGTTGCGCCAAATGGGGTACTTTCGCCCCAACCTTCCAATCCTGTATTGGTAATGATGCGCGCAAAGGTGGCGTCAAAACTGTCATAGGTGCGACCACCGGATAGGTGGTAGGTGCCGCCGGAATAGGGCAGGTCCAGCTGGTAGACCTCAATGCATTCAATCTTCACTAGTGATCCCCCTAACCAGTCGGGCTTATTTGCGTATTGTCAGCCGCAATTCCTTCAAGGTGCGCCAGACGTGATTTTCTTCCCACACGGGATCAGCGGCCCGTTGAATGTCCGACACACGGGTCACGAGAGCCTCTAAGGCAATTGACATCTCCATCCGCGCCAGTTGGGCTCCGGGGCAGCCATGCATACCGGCACCAAAGGCAAAATGGCGGACCCGATCACGGGTGATATCAAAATCTTGCGGATTGGCAATCACGGATGGATCGCGGTTGGCTGCGGGAACCATGACAAAAGCCACATCGCCCGTCTTGAACTGAATGCCCTTATATTCGAAATCACCGGTTGCGCGGTGCGGCAGAACCCAAGGCAGCGGTGCATAGCGCATGCCTTCATCGACTGTCCGCAGGGCCAGTTTGGGGTCGGCGCGCAATTTTGAAAGTTCCATTGGATGATCGATCAACGCGTTGACCACCAGGGGCAATTGCACCCGTGTCGTATCAACTCCTGCTGCAGCCAGTTCGCTGCACAGATAGACCAGTTCGTCTTCGCTCATCCTGTCGCCGTCGATTTCCGCATTGATCAATTCGCTCAGCAGGTCATCACCCTGCTCATCGCGCCGCTGGCGCAACAGCTCGCGCAGATAAGTATGTAGATTGCGGTTGGCGTCTTCCACCAGTTCGATGTCGACACCAGATTGCAATGCATCGGTCTTGCGACCACCGATCTTGATCCATTCGTTAAGCCCGTCTACCCGGTCATAGGGTATGCCGAACATTGGCCCCAATACCCGCGCAGGAAGGGGATCGGCAAATGTGCTGCAGAATTCGATCTCACCCTCATCAGGCAAGTCGTCGATTAAGCCATCAACGATGGTCTCAATCTTGGCACGCATATCCTCAAACACCCGGTCGCGCAGCGCCCGCTTGAGTAACTGCGCTAAACGTTCGTGAGCACCGCCATGCATGTTCAGCAATTCATGCTCAATGGCTTTCGCCAGATAGGGGCTGCGTTCCTCATCAATCTTGGTAAAGGCAAATTGGAAGTCGACGCAGCGCAAAACCTCGATCGCGTCATCCTGATTGAAAAAGACAACAGCGCCATCATCCGTGCGGGCAAAGAAGCTTTGAGCTCGCAGAGCTTCGATGGATGCCTCACGGTCGTGTTGAAATTGCGGGCTGTTTAGATCAATGCGCAGTTCCAAGTTTTGCCCTCCAGACGACACGGCCAAACGCCGTTCAATCCCCGTATAATTCCGACCTAGACCTTGCCTCGAAGGTAGTCGACCTTGCTGAGCGGCACGCCGTTGTGGCGCAAAATATTGTAAACAGTGGTGACATGGAAATAGAAGTTGGGAATGGCAAAGGTGGCCAGATATCCAGCACCGGTAAATTCAAATTCGCCCTTGCCGGTCTGCAGCACCACTTTGCGGTCTTCTGCACCTTCAAAAGCTTCTTCAGGCACGCTCGCCATAAAATCCAGCGTCTTTGCTATGCGTGCCTGCAGTTCATCAAACGTTGTTTCATTGTCTTCAAATGAGGGATTGTCGACGCCGCTCAAACGGGCAGCCGTTCCCTTGGCGGTGTCGCAGGAAACCAGCACATTGCGGATACAGGTGAACATGTCGGGGTAAAGCCGTGCATTCAGCAGGGCGGCAGGGTCAAGTTTGTTCTCTTCACAATGTTCCTCTGCCTTGGTCAAAACATGGGACAGGTTCTTCAACGAATGCATGATTTGGGGCAGGGGAGATTGCATCTTGTGTTCCTAACAACGGGTATGGATGTGAGCCTATCACGGCCTTTTGGGCAGGCACAGGCGGCTTGATCAATATGGGGCAAATGACGACTGAATCAATTGCCAATTCTTGGGGTTGGAAGCAGACTTGCAGACCGCTTGTCATATCCAAGAATGCTGACATTGGCCGCCAGAATATGTTAGGGTCTCGGCTGCACTTATCTTTGCTCGTAGATTGGAATCCCTATGACCTCGTCGTCCGCCAAAACTGTTATTATTGAAGACTTCGGCGGATCTGACGCCATGAAGATTGTCGATCGGGATATCGGTGATCCAGGGCCTGGTCAGTTGCGCATTCGCCATAAGGCCTGCGGTCTCAACTTCATTGATGTCTACCAGCGCACAGGTCTTTATCCCTTGTCGTTACCCTCGCCGCTGGGAATGGAAGCCGCTGGGGTGGTGGAAGCAGTAGGAGATGGCGTGACCCATTTGAAACCAGGCGATCGTGCGGCCTATGCGTCGATGCCGCCGGGAGCCTATTGTGAAGCCCGTGTCATGCCTGCTGCACAGGTTTGTCCTCTTCCGGACGGTATTTCGTTCGAAGAAGGCGCAGCGATGATGCTGAAAGGCCTGACAGTTCAGTATCTGTTTCGTCGCACCACCCCGATTGCTGAGGGCGATACGGTGCTGTTCCATGCGGCGGCGGGTGGCGTCGGCTTGATTGCCTGCCAGTGGGCTCGTTCAGAAGGCATCAACCTGATCGGCACTGCTGGTTCAGATGAAAAATGTGCGCTGGCCAGAGAACATGGTGCCTGCCATGTGATCAACTACCGCACCGAAAACTTCGCTGAGCGGGTTCAGGAGATAACCAACGGTCATGGCGTTGACGTGGTTATGGACTCTGTTGGCAAGGACACGTTTGAGGGCTCGCTCGACAGTCTGCGTCCGTTGGGCATGATGATCAGTTTCGGCAATGCATCTGGAAAAGTGCCACCGGTTGATATCGGTGTGCTGGGGCCAAAGGGGTCATTGAAAATCACCCGCCCCACTCTGTTCACACATATTGCCGAGCATGAGATCTGTCAGCAGATGGCTAAAGAACTGTTCGAGAAGGTAACTTCCGGAGATGTCAAAATCCGCATCGATCAACGCTTCCCGCTGGAACGGGTTGGTGACTCCCATGATGCCTTGGAAGCGCGTCAGACAACGGGAGCCACCATTCTGGAAGTCTAATGCTGCTGCTGGTCCCTAACTGCGTCGATCTGATCCTGGCAGGATCTAGTGCAAGGACCGACTGCCGTAGAGGGTAATGGCGGTGCTCAGCCCGCGGATTGACTGGTCTTCGAATTTCTCGAATTCGTTGTTCAATGAGTCCGGGGCTTCGGCTGCAGCCTCAGCAGCGATGCGGTCGACCAGCGACTGGGTGGCCGCGATTTCCACGCCCAGTTCGCGAGTCTTGGCCTCAACCCGGCTGGCAATATTCACCGTATCGCCGATAACGGCGAATTCGAGCCGGTTTTCGCCTCCAATATCTCCCAGCACGCATGGGCCATAGTGAACGCCCACACCGATGCGGATTTCTTGCTGCCCTTGTTCGGCTCGCTGGGTGTTCCATTTCTTGATTGCGGCGGCCATGGACCGGGCGCAGGCAAAGCAGTTCTGGGCATCGGACTCTCCCTCAATGGGTGTGCCGAACGTCGCCATCAATCCGTCACCCAAGAACTTGTCCAAAGTGCCGTGATGTTCAAACACACATTTCTCCATAAGGCCCTGGAACTCGCGCAGCGTGCTGATCACCTCCTGCGGGCTTTGCTTGCTGGCCAGCGTGGTGAAACCAACAATATCGACAAACAAAACGGCGACATTTTGGGTCTTGGTCTGCTTCAGTGGCTCATCATTGCCCGACAATTGCGACACCATGTTTGGTGAGAAATAACGGGCCAGGTTGGTGCGTTCCCGTTCGATTGCCGCATGTTCAAACAACAGGCCGCTGAAGCGCTGTGTCGTCAGCGATAGAATGAAGGCGACGGTTGCGAAAATGACGATCTCCTGCACCCGTTGATCAAACCGCAGACTGCTGGGGTCAAGAATTTCGGCCATGATTGGATAGGAGGCCAATGCGGAGGTAACAATATCGGAACTGGCATGGGTGTTGGACAGCAACCAGATCAGGCCGACACCGATCAGCCAGATGACCCCACCGACAACGGAAAAGGCGCGCACGGTGCGAGGCGAAAAGGCCAGCGTGCCAAGGGCGAGATAGATGTAAAAATAGGTATGACCGCTGAACCGATACTGCATTTCCAGCGGCCAGTCAGTGTCATGAAATGGGTTCGGCACCAGGATCGCCACCGCCACCAGGATCAAATCAAAGCAAAGAAGCAAAAATTCAATGCGATTGCGGCCAATTGTGGCCGAACGTAACTGAAACCAGCCGTTCAGTCCGAACAGGAATGCAAAGCCGACATAGTAGAAAGTATCGAGACGTGGATTGATGATCAGCAACAACAACACAATGATTGCCAGGGCAATCAGTCTGGCGCGGAAGGCGAGCAACATGCCCTGCGACTTATGCCGCTCCAAAGCCGCACGGGTGTGGGGGTTAGAATAATCCTGAGCCTGAGTGGCCGTGCTGGCGAACACGGACGCCAATTGCTGAAGCCATTGCGTCATTTGAGTAGGTCCCGAGAAAGAAGTCCGAAGTCGCATGTGGGGATCAAACCACGTTGAAACAATGTCTGTATAGGCCCGTTAGCGATAACGTATGCTGAGACACCAGCGCCGTAGCCTAATGTGTAAGTCGCCAGCCTGCACGGGCCACGAAACTGATTGTCAGTTTGCTGCGCTGATGACCCAGCGTTTGAATTTAGGGTCGGTGGAAGCGCAACTTTCTAACTTCAGATCACGTGACATGAACGGTCCGGCGGACCGGCCATTTGCCCCGACCACCAGACACAGGCTGGCATCGAACTTCGGTCGAAACTCGCCGGAATCTGCGTCAAATGTGAACGCTTGCCCTTTGCCACCGCAATCCAGCAGGCCCATATTGACGCCGTTGCCTGCCGCGTTCAGAAGTTGAGCGCATTTGCCATCAAATGTTGCAGACTGAATCTGGCCGGTTTTGCCGTCAAACCGGAATTGCACGTCGCCCCCTCTCGGTTTGCAGGAATGCGCGTGCAGACGGTCCGACAATCCGCGGCCCACCGTATCAATGCACCAACCGAGATTGTCTTTCTCGTCAAGATTATCCGCCAGATAAATCACTGGTGCTGGGGTCTTCAAGTCAGGCTCGGCGGCGACGGCGACGGCGACGGCGGCGGCGACGGCTGCGACGGCGAACACGGAGACGGCAGTTGCCACGGCAGCAGAAATTGGAACGACTGCAAGGAATGCGCTGGTGATGCCATATCTGGCGGGCGAGATTTTGGTCGACTTTTTTGCACTGATCAGCATCTTGGCCTCCTGAAGAGCGTAACGGACCGATTGGGTCCGTTGGAGAGAATGACAGAGTTGGAAGGCAAATTCTGCCAAATAATTGGCTCCAGGAAAAGGTGCCAGAAATGTAGCAGGCTACCCCGTTAACCAAACGTCATCGTCTGACCTTTCCAAAACGGTTAAGAATTGATTAAGATATGGGCCTGGGAGAATGGGGCCAGGTATTTAGTAATGTGGCGATATAGCAACCAATCTGTGCTCCTGCCGGTAATGCTGGCTATAACCCTGTTTTTGTCGGGATGCGTCTCGCGGCCTGCAGAAAGCCCCAATTATCGTGATGTGTTGCCACAGGATGCAGTGGCGCTGGATCACCATCGGTCAAATTACTCCCCGCCAGAATATGCCGGAGACAGAGATACAGAAACCATTCTGGCGCTTTCGGGTGGTGGTGCCTACGGTGCCTTCGGTGTTGGAATGCTGAATGCCTGGACCGCTCAGGGAACACGACCGAATTTTGATGTTGTAACCGGCGTATCAACTGGCGCCTTGATGTCAGTCTTTGCCTTTTTGGGGCCGGAATATGACGCCGTCATGCGTGACGTGTACATCAATACTGACGAGCGCGACATCTTCACTGAGCGCGGAGTTTCTGGTCTCCTCAGCGACAGCCTTTACGACAACACACCTTTGAAGCGACGAATCGAGCAATACGTGACCCCCCAGTTGCTCAGCAAGATTGCCGCCGAACATGCCAAGGGTCGCCGTCTTTATGTCGGCACGACCAATCTTGATGCGGGTGAACTCGTGGTATGGGACATGGGCAAGATCGCGTCGGGAGGGCGCAGCAATCCGCTGCAGCATTTCCAGAAAATCCTGCGCGCTTCGGCTGCCGTTCCGGGCTTTTTTCCACCCGTTTACATCAAACCCAAGCGCGGAGTGCAACTGCGCCAGGCCCATGTCGATGGCGGTGTGAAAGCACCGGTTCTGATCAACGACTTCCTGTTCCTGTCGCCGGTCAAGAAGCGCAAGCTCTATGTCATCGTCAATGACAATATTTCCCAATCGGATGCTTATGCAGCTGTTGATGGATCTCTGGCCAGTATTGCCCGCAAAACAATTGCCACGCTGACCAAAGAATTGCTGATTCAAACCGTCTATCGTGGCTATGTGAGAGCGGCGCGCACCGGCACAGAGTTCCACCTCGCCGCCGTGCCCAAAAAATTGGGTGCCAATGCGCAATCTCTGTCCTTCGAAAAGACCTTCCTGCGGAGGCTATACCAGGCAGGTGTGAAGCATGGTTCAGGCGCAAACCCCTGGGTGCGAAAGCCTCGAGACTTGCGTAAATTTGACGAGATCCGCATCGCCCGACGCTGATTTTGCTGGCTGTGGCCAGCAAAAACGCTTAATTCAGTGCTCCCCGCCAGCCGCACTGTTCTGCCATTTGCAGGCAAGACTGCCAGTCGGTCAGCGCGTCAGTCGTTCCGATATGCCGCATCGATGCCGCCGCTGATGCATGGGCGAGCCTAAGTATTTGCGGCAGCCGCCAATCTTGATGAAGCCCGTAAAGCGCCCCCGCAGCGAATGCGTCTCCGGCTCCGTTGGTTCCTGCGATCTTGTCCGAAGGCTGATCCACGGAAGGCAAAACATGCCGTTCACCGGATCGAGATAAGGCCAGTGCACCGATGGGAAAATGTACGACGATCAGTTCCATATCGCCCGTTTCCAGTAGCCGCGCGGCGTTTTCCAGGCATTTGCCAATATCGGTCTCTTGTTCATGGCTGATCGGCCGTCCAGCAACGGCGGCAATTTCGAATTCATTGATGATCAGATAGTCCAGATGATTCAGACACGGTACGATCAGTTCATGTAATCGCTCTGCTGGCAGGGAGCAGAGTTCAAGGTTGGTTTTCAATCCTGATTTCCGGGCGGCTTTCAGTACCGCAACCCATCCATTAGCATCGTCTTTCCAAGGTGCGTCCATCACGGTGTGAAGACCGGGCAGACCAAGATGGAATATCTTTGCGGTACTGTCTGAAAAGTCAAAATGATCCGGGTTGAGCAATTCGCTGGTACCTGGGTGAAACAGATGGGTTCGCCGTCCGGTGTCCTGGGCCGTGAATGCGTCGGTAAATGTTGTGCGCTGGCCTGCCATTATGGCCAGCTGTGTCACATCCAGGCCTTCCGTCTGTGCCTGGTCCAAAAGCTGTTTCCCGTCGGAATCTTCGCCAACAAGCCCGATTGTAGATACTGGTAGTTCGGGGGCCAGTCGCTTGATATCAATTGCGAGATTGCAAGCTGATCCTCCGCCTCTAACTTCGTCTTCCAAAATGATGACTAGGTCTTCTTCACCCGGCCATCTTTCGACAAGTTTGTTGTGGTCGGCACACCAGGTTCCGCCTGTCAGAATGCCAAACCTGTCGGTGCTGGCCGTCATTCTGCCTCGGGTCGCAAAACGGGTTCGGTGACGAGCAGATCATCATCAAGGGGCCTGTCTGCTTGGATGCCATTCTTTGCCAAAACATCGTGATAAGACTTAACTGCTTCCGCCGTGCCGGTCTGCCGTTCCACCACCAAACGCATCAGTCGTACGAGCTCAATGGAATCCTCAGCCAGATATATCTTGCGTCCGAAGAGGGCGACCCGTCCACCAAAACGCTCGGTCTGAGAAACCAACTCAAATGTGTCGCGCGTCGTGCCCGCGGCCCCTCCCAACACGCCGACAATCAAATTTCCCGGGTCGTAGGCCGCCAGTTCCGCCATGGCGCGCGCACCATTATACTGCATCTTTAAGAAAAGTGGGCGTTCCTCTCCAGCCACCCCGGCAAGACACCGCACAATGGCATCGTTGACAAAGGAGCCAAGATCCGAGTCGCCTGTATCGATATCGAAGGCTGGATTGAAGACCTCCAAAAAGTGGCTCATCCCAACATCAAGGGCCTGTTGCCTGAAGTCACGATAGGCGTTGAGGGTGGCGACATCAGTGTCGCGGTCATTGTAGAAAGTGACAGCATAGAGCCCCAATGCGCTCAGCATCCGTGCCTGTGCGGGATGGGCAGTTCGAAAAGGTGCTGCCTGACTTTCGCGATAAGAAGCACCACGGAAACCCCAGATATCGGTTGCATCATTCAACCGGACTGCGGGTGTCACATCGCAACCGTCGAACGCACCTTTGGCATGCAAGGCTTCCGATGACGCAATGGAGGTCAACATGATATCGACCAGGCCTGATTCGATCATCTCCAGCATGCAGGACTGATAGTGTGCTGCGGTGTTGGCAATCAGCGCGCCATCTGGACCTTTGGTAAAGCCAAGGCCACTAATGCCACCGCCCATTTCAGCATCTTTGGCATCGGCGATTATGAAGTCATCGGCCTTGTAATCGCCACGCCGAATGCGCGACAGCTTTCCGGCCAATCGGTCTTGGATTTTGGCGTTCATTGTGCGACGCACCCCTCATGTTGACGCTCAAGCAGACCGAATACTCTCGATCTGTTCGATAACGCCGCCGACCTCTTTGTCGGTCAGCAGTCCCATTTTCATATCGATATTCCACACCTGTTCGCCGCCCAGTTCAACCACCTGGCCCTTGGCTTTTTCAGCAGTATAGCCTTCGACTTCCGAGGTTGATGGAAAGGCCACACCGAGTCCGTCCTGATCCGGTGTGCGACATACCCAGCGCGTCGCAATAGGTGCCTGATCGGGGTGGTAACAAATGTAATCTGCCGTTCCGTCAGGACGTTTTTGCAGCGCATGGGCCAGCCCGTCTTTGCCGGCCAGCATGTCAATCGTGAAGACAATTTCCGGATCAAAGGCGAGGTTCGGTGAAAGCTTGTGATGGGGGGCAGGGTCGGTGGCCAATGCCGCGATAAAATCTTCATAGCCAGGTTTTGGTGAGATATGTGCCGGGATCGACTGGCGCACCCGCACCGCCTCGGCCGTGTAGGGCGCTGAATAATGCAGCTCCCCATCATCGACCGGCCGGAAATTGGCGTGCGCCAAATACATCAGATCCATCGCTGTTTTCTTCAGATTCTCAACCGACAGCGAGACATCCAGCAGTGCAGCCCCGGCGGTCACGCCGATCCTGGCCGTTGCGCGGTAATTGGTGCTGAATGCAACAGTATACTGGTAGCTGCCTGCTATCGTCACCTTTTGCCCAGATGGATCAAGCTCAATCCATGCGCTCTGAAACGGTGCGTTGGGCAGCTCGCCATGCAACGGGTGATTGTCGGTTGGACCCGGTGCACCAAGGCCTGTGAGCCCGCAATGGATCAAGAAGGCACCATAGGTTTCAAGATAGGCCTGCGTGTCGACCGGCTCATCAAACATCGACTTCATGGTCAGCTCGCGCCCGTCAAACTGTGCACGCCAGATCTGCTGTCCCTTGAATGGCAAAACGATAATCTCGCCACGGCTGTTCTTAACTCTAAGAGCTTCGATTCCCGATGCATATTTGAAGGTGGACAAGCTGATCTCCCCAAACTGACACAAGGGTCTTTCGGCGAAATCAAAGCATGTCCGGTGAAGTTCAATCCGCGCTGTCATTTGGGGCTCCGGTTGGACTAGCGAATGCGCTCTCCGGTGGTCTGATCAAAGATGTAGAGATTTTCAGCTGGCAGGATCACACCGACATTGTCGCCCTGTTTGCCATCAAAGTCCTTATGCGCCTTGACGACGATCTGGTCGTCGCCCCAATTGACGGTAACCAGCGTGTGGTCGCCAATCAGTTCGGTGGTGTAGATTTTTCCGTTGATCGTGCCCTTGTCCGGTTCCGCCACGCTGCAGT
The DNA here is from genome assembly GCA_039969995.1 of Rhizobiaceae bacterium. Classification (GTDB taxonomy): domain Bacteria; phylum Pseudomonadota; class Alphaproteobacteria; order Rhizobiales; family Rhizobiaceae; genus Pseudahrensia. The sequence goes on along the minus strand of JBDVMU010000062.1, from coordinate 228,396 downwards.
CTTCCGGTCTGACACCGGCGACCGCCTTGGCCAGTTGACCCTTCACCTTGGTTTTGACCTTGGAGCCGTTGGTGAGAAACTGATCACCCTCCTGAGCACCATGAATGACATTCATCGCTGGTGAGCCGATGAATTGTGCCACGAAAAGGTTGGCCGGATTGTTGTAGATTTCAGCCGGTGACGCCAGTTGCTGCAAAATGCCCTTTTCAAGAACAGCGACACGGTGCGCCAAGGTCATCGCCTCGATCTGGTCATGGGTCACATAGATGGTTGTAATGCCCAGCGTTCCTTGCATGTGTTTTAACTCGGCACGCATATGGCCGCGCAGCTTGGCATCAAGATTTGACAGCGGCTCATCCATCAAAAAGACAGATGGACGTCGGATGATCGCCCGGGCCAGTGCTACGCGCTGCCTTTGCCCACCGGAGAGCTCCCGCGGGTAACGTTCCAGCAGGGCTTCCAGCTGAACCTGTTTCGCAGCATCCATAATAGCGGTGTCAATGTCCGCCTTGTCGAGCTTGCGCACCTTCAGTGGGAAACCGATATTTTCGGCAACCGTTTTATGCGGATAGAGTGCATAGGATTGGAACACCATCGAAATATCGCGGTATTTGGGCAATACATCGGTGACATCGTGATCACCAATATAGACGCGGCCAGCCGAAGGGGTTTCGAGGCCGGACAGGATGCGCAGGGCCGTGGTTTTACCGGAGCCGGACGCGCCCAGCAAAACCAGAAACTCTCCCGGTTCCACTTCCAGATTGAATTCCTCCAGCACCTTAACGCTGCCAAAGCTTTTTTGAACCGCATCAAATTTGACTGAGGCCCTTGAGCCGCTGTCGCTGCCGTCTGTCATTTACTACCCCTTCACCGCGCCGAGCAGAACACCCCTTGAGATGAACCGCGTCAACAGAACTGACATGATGATGACCGGAATAATCATCACCACAATAACCGCACACATTTCCCACCAGAATACGCCCTTCTCACCGGCATTTTTGGCGGCCACCATGATCGGCATGGTCTGGACTTTCACCGTCGCCAGGAAGACTGCGAACAGATACTCGTTCCAGTTGAGTACCAGGATCAAAAGCGTCGTCGCCGCCAGGCCCGGGCGGGTCAATGGCATGACGATTTCCCAGAAAATGCCGAACCGCGTAGCACCATCCAATTGCGCAGATTCCTCCAGCTCAATGGGAAGGTTGGCGAAGAAATCATGCATCAGCCAGACCACAATCGGGAGGTTAGCCACGGCATATAAAAGGATCAGCGCCAGGTGAGTGTCGAGCAGACCGACGGCCTGGAACATGACATAGAGCGGAATGACCACCACAATCGGTGGCAGGATGCGTTGGGAGATGATCCAGAACAGGATATCACCATTGCCCAGCGACATTTTGAAGTGCCGCCCAAATGCGCGTGCCAGGAAGAAAAACAGCGCCAGGGCGGCGGCAGATGAGGCCCACCAGGGAACACCTGCGTAAGTTGTGACCACGATGACTGCAATGATCAGCAGAACGAACATCATGATGTTTCCGAATTTCGGCTTGTATTGAATGCGGGCCAGGGCGTAGGCGGCCATGGAGCCAACCGCGACACAGAACAGGGTTGAGGCAATACTAATCACCACCGAATTGGTGAAAGCCAGATAGATCTTGCAGATCTGCGGCTCCATCGGCGTCAGCGAGATGATCGGCGACACCACGAAAACGAAGGAATTGTGCACCAGCAGGTAGAGCTGTCGGGCGATTGAAGGAAAGTCGCAAAACGGATCGGTGTTAAACTGCGCCCGCCAGGCATCGAGATTGGGCTGGAAGTCCAGGAAGGGGATGAAGTAGGGCCCTTGGTTCACCGCCGCCGCATCTTTGAACGAAGTGATGATCACCCAGTAGATTGGAAACAGCACGAACAGCGACCAGATGAACAGGAACGTATAGGCGACGACCTTGGCCGTTGGTGCCATCTTGCCCACCGCTGGCGGTTCAAACAGCTTTTGCGCCAGTGACCGGTTTCGCTTTTCGAATTTGAATGATGCGTCGCTCATGCCCGTGCCTTGCGTATTTGGCCCAACACCACGTAGTTGAAGAAGGAAGCGCAGACGACCACGGTCAATATCAACAGCAGATATGCAATCGCTGCCGAGGTGCCCATGTCATTGGCGCGCCAGACATAGACAGAATGCAGCGTCATGGATTCCGTCGAAGAACCGGGTCCGCCCCCTGTCATAATGTTTGGCAGGTCCATAATCTTGAAGGCTTCGATGGCCCTGATCAGCAGGACAGTCACCGCAACCGGCACAACCTGTGGCCAGGTCACTTCACGGAAAATATGGAAGCTGGAAGCGCCATCAACCTGTGCGGCTTCGACATGGTCGCGCGGCACGTTTTCAAGTGCGGCAAGCATGCAGATGAAGATGAACGGTATCCATTGCCAGGAGTCGCAGACCATCATTACCATGCGCGCTGACCAGGCGTCTGCCGACCATACCCAGTTCTGCAGCCCAATCATTCCGAGCAGCGGTTCAAATGGCCCTTTGGTGATATCGGCCACCATTTTCATGGCGTAGCCAACGCCCAGCGGCGTGACCATTAAGGGGATGAAGAAAATGACCCGAAAGAAATTCTTGCCCCGAATGGGCTGCGAACAAAGAAATGCCAGTCCGGTCCCAATGATGAATTGCATGCCGCAGCCGACCAGAACATAAAAAAGCGTGGTGTACAGCGTGCCAATCGAATTGCCTGAAACAAGGGAGGCGGCGAGCAGCCAGGTCAGGAAGATCGCCATGGCAGCGGATATGGTGCGGCCAAGCATGGCCACCCAGGTCGATTTTTTCCAGGACCGGTAGAGCCACCATAAAACCGCCAGGCTGACGGCTATGAAAAAGATTGTTCCCAATATGCTGATCGGCTCGGTTCGACCAAGAAAATGTACCTGGTCGCTGCCGAAAAACTGTTTGGCGAAATTGCGCAGTCCGACAAAGCGGAACTTCAGACCGTCACCTGTGAAACGCACCCGGCTGAGTGCAAAGATCATCGAATAGACGGTTGGAAAAATCGCAAAGATCAAGACTAAGGTCACCGCAGGCGCGATGAAGAACGTGCTGGAGTGGCGATCAACCCACTCCCGCCAGCGGTCTCCCGCTGTGGGGCCAGCCGGGACGAATCCCGGCTGGCTGTTGTTGGCGTATGAAGTCATGGATCCGCGAACTAGTTGCCGGAACCCAGTGCCAGGGCCTGGGCTTCAATCTGCAAATCGCGACCGAAGTCCTCAGTGGTCTCCTCCCAGCCTGCTTCAATATTGGCAAGCGCTTCCTCAACGCTGATTTCACCGGCGAGATAACGGGCCAGTTCGGTATCGAGAACGACACCAGTATATTTCTGGGCACCTGGGATCTTCATATCGGAAGCCATGTTCAGGCTGTTCAGCGCACCATTGATCGCACCGATATAGTTTTCGGCGAGAGCCTGTGGCATGCCAGCTTTCACGAACAGGTCAGGGCTTGCCAGCTGTGACAGGCGGTAAGGGTTGTAACCCGTTGCACCGATGGTCACGTCGACACTCGATTGAGCTGCCTGGTTCATATAAGAAAGGAACGCATAAGCAGCGTCTTTCTTCTTCTGGTCAGCACGCTTGTTGACCGCACCGGCCCAGCCACCAAAGGCAGCGAATGGCGCATAGTTGATGCCATCAATTGAGTGTGGTGCGTTTTCCTTGGTTACCGGCACCAGTTTGCCAGTTGCGCGGTCCAGCACTTCTTTGGAACCAACAGCTCCAACAGCGTAGATCAGACCTTTGACAGCCGTGGCATCATCATCCAGCTGCAATGGACCTGGATCACCCCATTCAACCAGCAGGCCGCAACGACCAGCCTTGAAGATTGCGCGGGTGTCGCCGATGTCCATGTTCAGCTCTTCAGGTGGACCGTATTTGCCGGTTTCCTTGTAGAGTTCAAACGCTTTCTTCCAGCCTGCATTGTTAACGACCGGCTTCATGGTGGCGTTGTCGAAATGGAAGCCCTGGGCTGTGCCCTGAGTCTGCACAATCGGTGCCGCAAAAGTCTGCACGGCGAAATAGGACTGCGCGTTACGCTTCTTAAAGATGCAGGAACCGTAATCAGCTTCGCCATCACCGTTCATGTCCTGGCCATGGATTTTCGACGCAATGTCGAGATAGTCTTCCCAAGTCTTAGGTGGTTCCAGACCCGCTTTCTCAAGCACGTCCTTACGATAATACACCATCTGGAAGTCGCCATCGACCATCAGCAATTTGGTTTTGCCGCCAACTTTTTGACCGAACTCGCGGAAATAAGGGGCAATATCGGCCATGTCGATCTTGTCGTCTTTGGCAATATACGGGTCGAGATCTTCGAGCAGTCCAGATGCGTCGAGTTCAACGCCCCATCCTGCTGCAAAAACGCCAACATCAATCGAGTTTGTACCGGTTGACCAGTCGTTTTGAATTTTTGGGAAAATCTCAGCAAATGGTACTTCGGTGACGACAATCTTGGCACCGGTTGCCTTCTGGAATTCCACTCCGCGCTCGGCCAGACGGCCAGCGATAACGTAACCGGGTCGCGTTAGAATGTTGACTGTCACTCCGTCGAATTCTGCTGCCTGCACCAAAGACGGCGCCAGGGCAGTGGGCAGCGCAACTGCTGTTCCCATTAGTAACTTGCGTAGCATGATTTTCCTCCACTGTTTCTCGCAAAGCGAAACCCCTGTTAGCGAAAAGCACACAGGGGCGCTGCGTCTCCATGATCGGCGACGCGCTCGATTTTGGTGGTCATTGAGCTGCCAAAGAAATTGCGGAAGTTCGCTTTTCCAAGGTGTCCCAATAACCACTTTCGAAACGCTACTTGTATTAACTTTTAGTGTCAACTAACATGTTAGATGAACCACGCGCCAGATTTCATAATGCCAGAAGTTGACGTAACAAAGCTGCCAGACCTGAGTGATCTTACCGGCCCATTGGCCAGCAGGGTCTACACCGCAATCAAGTCGGCAATACTCGACCTGGACTTTCTTCCCGGCGATTTGATCCGAAAATCGGAAGTGTGCGACCACCTAGGATTGTCCCGTTCTCCGGTCTCGGAAGCCCTGGCAAAACTGTCTAACGAGGGTTTGGTGGACATTGTTCCGCAATCGGGCACGCGGGTTTCGCGGCTTTCCATGGCGAGCATCAGAGAAGACTCGTTTCTGCGCGAGGCTTTGGAGGTGGCAGCTGTGCGCCACGCCGCACTGCATCGGTCGCAGGAAACATTGGCCCGGTTGGTGCGCAATCTGGAGATGCAGAAATTGCTGATCAATGATGTCGACAAGGACGATTTCATTCGAACAGATGTGGCCTTTCACGAGATCATCATGGCCACCACACAAATTAAGCGGCTGCCTGCTACCATCCAAAATGTTTCCCGGCATTTAGATCGGGCCCGATTGTTGCCACTGCCGGAGCCGGGACGGCTGGAGGAAACCGTCAACGAACATGTCGAGATCCTGGAGGCCATTCGCGAACAGGACGCCGTGGCAGCGCAGGACGCAATGCGTCGCCATGTGCGTCAATTGGTAGTGCGGCTTGGTCCGCTGGAAACTGAACGTTCGGATCTGTTTTCCACTTGATCCATTCGAGTATGCTTGTGAGCGAGGTAGGTCGCCATGGATGATTCAAAATTTGGGAAGGAAGATTCCCGCGGCTATTGGGCGCCCAATAAGCTGATCAGCTACGGTCCGACATTTGTGTGGCCGCCGCGACCACGTGCGTTCCTGAAATGGTTTTTTGGATTTCCCGGGTATTTGCTGCCTTGGAATATTCCCTATGCGTTGGCCGCCATAGCTATCTGGTTGTATCTCACTCCGGCGCTTGAGAACTTTCAGACTTTTTCATTCTACTGGGCCGGTGTGATTCTGGCCCGCAATTATGTGTTGGCAATTATCGTTTATGGTGCCTGGCATTTGTGGCTCTATGTCTGGCGCAAGCAGGACACGGCGTTCAAATATAACCGCAGCTGGCCGAGCGAGGACGCCACCGCCTTCACATTCAACAACCAGACCTATGACAACATGTTCTGGACTCTGGCCAGCGGTGTGCCGATCTGGACAGCCTATGAAGTGCTGCTTCTGTGGGCCTATGCAAATGGCTATGCGCAGATCGTCAATCCATCGGAAAACCCAATCGGATTCTTTGCGCTGTTCTTTCTTGTTCCGTTTGTTCACGAGGTTGGCTTCTATTGCGCCCACCGTTTCCTGCACTGGCCACCGCTTTATCGCATTGCGCACAAGCTGCACCATCGCAACGTCAATCCGGGACCGTGGTCAGGACTGTCGATGCATCCCATCGAACACGTGATCTATTTTTCTTCGATTTTGGTTTTCTTCATCGTCCCGTCCCATCCCATTCACATGATCAACCTGGCGTCCCGGCTCGGTGTGGCACCTGCGCAGGGGCATACAGGCTTTGACCGTTTGGTTATGGGCGAAGAAACGACGATGGACGCTTCCTATTATGCCCACTACCTGCATCATCGCTACTTTGAGGTGAATTACGCTGACGGCATGGTGCCGCTCGACAAGTGGTTCGGCTCTTTTCACGATGGCTCCCCGGAGGCTCACGAGGCGATGAAGGCGCGGCGGAGACGACGCGGGGTTTAGCGCTTAAACGGAGCCCAGCAATGGCCCGCCAAATTTGAAACAAATGTATTGAGAAGGACGAAATTATGGAGAAGCGGCAGGTCGGCCAGACAGGTCTGATGATTGACACGCTGGGTTTGGGCGGCGCTCCGCTTGGCGGAAACTTTGCAGAACTCGGATATGGTCAGGCGGCGGAGTTGATCGACGCTGCAAAGAGTGCCGGCATTGGTTATTTCGACACGGCGCCATGGTACGGATTTGGTCGCTCTGAAAGAGTGATTGGAGATCTGTTGCGGCATTCCGATTACATTTTGTCGGACAAGGTTGGTCGCCTGCTAAAGCCGGGACCTGTCGATAATCCGGTCGAATTCGGCATGTATGATCCGCTGCCTTTTAACGTTGTCTATGACTATAGCTATGACGGCATCATGCGGGCATTTGAGGATAGTCTTCAGCGACTTGGTTTGGACCGGATCGATATTCTTTTGGCCCACGACATTGGAGCCTATACACATGGCGACGAGAATACACGCCATTTCAAGGATCTGACGGATGGCGGTTATCGCGCCATGGATGAGTTGCGCAGTTCTGGTGCCGTTAAAGCGATCGGACTTGGCGTGAATGAAAACCAGGTCTGCATGGATGCATTGGAGATTGGCAGTTGGGATGTCTTCTTGCTGGCTGGACGCTATACCCTGCTTGAACAAACACCCTTGGACGATCTGTTCCCGGCCTGTCAAAATGCCGGAACAACAATCATTTGTGGCGGACCATTTAACTCAGGTGTTCTGGTTGGCCGAGAAATGTGGAATTACGACAAGGCGCCGGTCGAGGTGGTCGACCGAGTTCGCAAACTAGGCGCTGTCGCCGATGAGTTTGCCGTACCGCTGCCCGCCGCTGCGCTGCAATTTCCCCTGGCCAATGACATCATCACATCGGTAATCCCGGGCCCTCGAGACGCAAGTGAACTGGCGCAGATTGTTGACTGGTTCAATCTGCCAATTCCGGCAGAATTCTGGGCGGCATTGAAGTCTCGCGAGCTGTTGGGTGCCAACGTGCCGGTGCCATCCGGGAGATAAATTTTAGCGGTTTTTGCAGCATCTGGTCAGACTTGTGATCAAACTGCACAAAACCCGCCATCAATCGGCAATGAGACGCCGGTGATCATTGACGCATCGTCGCTCAGCAGAAACACGATCGGCGCGGCAATTTCGTCTTCGGTTGCCCAGCGCCCCAGCGGCATCTGCTCCAGAAACGGTCTCTCAATATCCTCACGGCCCCAATACCATGCCGACATTGGGGTCATGACGACCGTTGGATTAACACTGTTGACGCGAATTCCGTGTTCGCCCAGTTCAAGGGCAGAAACCCGGGTTATATTGTCCAGAGCCGCCTTGGACGAGCCATAGGAGATATGCCCCTTCAAAGCGACCAGCGAAGCCTGACTGGAAACATTAACAATGGCACCACCCTTGCCCAGCCGGACCATGGATTGAGACGCATATTTGGTCACCAGCAATGCGCCGCGCGCATTGATGCTGATCACCTTGTCGAAAACATCAATGTCGGTGTCCATCGGTGTGGCAATTTCACCACCAAAGCCGCCGCAATTGACAACGCCCCACAGGTCGAGACCGTCCAGTGCTTGCCTGACACTGTCTTCGCTCGCCAGTTCAAACGCCAGTGTCCGACACCCCGTCTCTGCGGCCAGAGCGTCAAGCTTTTCCTGATCGCGCCCGCTGGCAATCACATCCGCTCCAGCCTTACACAGGCGGCGCACCGTTGCTGCGCCAATCCCACCACTTGCGCCGGTGACCAAAATCGCCCCCTTATCCAGTCCCGTCATGCCAACTCTCCTCTGTGATCCGCTCAACAGCCTAGGCAACTCCCTGTTGCGACGCTACTGGAAATTCCACCGCCATAGGGCAGGGCCAAAATTGGTCGCATATGCAATGGTCCGCGGAGCGGTCGATATGCAAAAGTGCCCGTGCAGGAACTGGAGAACAAGCGATGACGACACAGGGTCACTGCCTTTGTGGCAAAACCAGTTGGGAATATCGGGGTGAGGTTGCCTGGTCCTGTTATTGTCATTGTGATGATTGTCGTCGCAATTGTGCGGCTCCTGTGGTTGCGTGGCTGGGCGTGCCATTACGGAACTTCAGATGGACCGGCGCCAAGCCCAAAACGCTGGAGAGTTCACCGGGCGTGTTTCGTCATTTTTGTGATGAATGTGGATCACCGATGGGGTTTGAAGCAGATCACTATGCGGGCGGCATGCATCTCTACGCAGCTTCGATGAAGGATCCCAGCGCCTTTGAACCGGGCTTTCATGTTAATTTTCAAAGCAAACTTCCGTGGCTGGAAATGAGCGATGAGCTGCCCAAATATGACGGAACGCTGTTGCACAATCCTGAAAAATTGGGTGATTACGACGCCGACGAACAACCTCAGGCGAAGACCTGACAGGACGCGACACCACCATGCCGATAGGGATTCGCCGACTTCTCGACCAGCCAATCATTCATCAGGCCATGAGCGCGAGCCTGGGCAACAACATTAACGGGCCTTCTTTGATCCGGGTGCCACAATGGGTCGAGAAACCGTTGGGACGCTATTATCTCTACTTCGCCCATCACGAGGGGCGTTCCATCCGATTGGCCTATTCCGATCAACTCACCGGCCCATGGTTTGTCCACGAACCAGGAGCCTTGCATTTGGAAGCCTCACTGTTTCCCCACGACCCCAGGCAGATAGAGCCCAAGGCTGGCAATTCAGAAGATCTGTTCACATTTGGTGTTGAGGACTTTAACCCCCACATCGCGTCGCCCGATGTCCATGTCGACGAAAGCTCCGGGCAAATTTACATGTATTTTCATGGCATGGTCGAGGACGGTGATCAGAAAACCCGCCTTGCGATTTCTGAAAATGGCCTGCACTTTCGACCTCAGCCCAACCTGTTGGACCACTACTATTTCCGTGTTTTTCAATATGCGGGATGGTTTTACGCCGTTTCCTGGGGCGGCTATCTTTATCGCGCCGCCAAACCGGAAGGTCCCTTTGAGCGAGGGCCCGCACTGTTTGAGGGCGAACCGCTGTGTCGACCGGGGACGGTTCTGCGTCACCTGGCCCTAACGTGCGAAGGAAACCATCTGCACCTTTTCTTCAGCCGCATCGGAGATACGCCTGAGTCGATCCAATATTCAAAAACGATACTGCAAGCGGATTGGCTCCAATGGCAGGTTGGCCCGCCGCACCATGTATTGGCCCCGGTCGATGATTGGGAAGGTGGTTGTTTGCCCGTCACAAAGTCACTGGCAGGGGCGACCTATGATGCTGAGCATGCGTTGCGCGACCCCTGTATTTTCCGTGACCATGATCGCGACGGGGGTCAAACTTATCTGCTTTACAGCGGTGCGGGGGAACAGGCGATAGGGCTTGTGGAACTTACGGGCTTGTAGCCTTGGATGCCGAATCGGCGTAGGTTGGGCCGCTGACTTCCCAACCTGGACCGCGCACCTTCAATGGCTACAGATGACAAGACCATCGCCGTATATGACGAAAAAGTTGATGCCTATAGCGCAGCCTTTTCCGCGGCTGAAGCTGATCCGTCGCTAAGTCGCTTTATAAAACACCTGTCTGCTGGAGCCACAGTGTTGGATTTGGGGTGCGGACCTGGTTCCCATGCGGCCGCTCTGCACGCCAACGGGTTTGAGGTTACAGCGACGGATGCTTCCAGTGCCATGGTCAAACAGACGTCGTCTCATGCTGGAATTGCTGTTCTTCAGGCCGAATTCAGCGAGTTGGAAGACCTGGACGTCTTTGACGGTATCTGGGCAAATTTCAGCCTGCTTCACGAGCCGCGCAGCAATATGGCGGATCATCTGTCACGCATCTTCAAGGCGCTCAAACCGGGTGGTATTTTCCATATCGGCATGAAAACTGGAAGTGGTGAAGGCAGGGATCATCTGGGTCGTTTCTACACTTATTATTCTAGTTCCGAACTGCACCGGTTTCTCACCGATGCTGGATTTCAGGTGATTGGTGAAGTGGCTGGAGAAGGCGCCGGTCTTGCTGGAACAGTCGATCCCTGGGTCGAAATCCTGTCGCGGTCAAGCAAGCAAGCCTGATCCTCGCCTGATAGTCGTGGGGGGCTCTGGAGTTCCAACCCGCCGCTTGCCCGCCGCTTGCCCGCCGCTTGCCTGCCATTTGGCAATCGACTTAGCGAAACACTCCTGCTTGAGGTATGTTTGACCATCGCGGCCGACTCACTTTGAGCCATAAGCCGTCATCAATGAGGGGCAGGTTCTGCACAATGGCTAAACTCATCAAAAGGACTCTTGCAGCCGCTGCGGTCGTGCTGGCGGCTCTGGCCGTCATCATTGCCTTCAACACGATTCGCTACGTGCCCGAAAAAATCGAGTCAGTGGAACCCGCAAAACTGGAAGTTGATATTGCCAAGGCTTCAAACGTGCTGTCACGAGCCGTCCAATTCCGCACTATTTCGACTGATACAAGTCACCCGGACTTTGACCGATTTCTGACTTTTCTGGAGACCACCTATCCGGCGGTTCACGCGACCACCGAGCGTGATTTAATCGCTGGACAGACGCCACTTTACAAGTGGGCGGGAAGCGGCGTGGGCCAAAAGCCCATTCTATTTGCTGCTCATTATGATGTGGTTCCGGCCCTGGAAGATTCGCTGGATCAGTGGGAACATCCGCCGTTTTCGGGGCAGATTGCAGACGGATTCGTCTGGGGTCGTGGAACGTTGGACAACAAGGGCGCCCTGATCGCACTAATGGAAGCGGCCGAAAAACTGATCAATCAAGGATTTGAACCGACCCGCACAGTCTATTTCAGTTTTGGCCATGACGAGGAAGTCGGAGGCAGGGGAGCCCGTGCGGTTGCCAGATATTTGAAACAACAAAATGTGCAACTTGAATGGGCGCTGGATGAGGGCTCATTTGTTTTGGAACGCCGTTTTATCAAAGGCCTGGACAAACCCGTCGCCAGTATCAATCTGGCTGAGAAAGGTTACCTGACTCTGGAACTGGTCGCCAAAGGGCAGGGTGGGCACTCCTCGCTACCACCGCAGGTGACCGCTGTCGGGCGACTGGCCAAGGCCATATCGAAGCTACAGGACGCGCCGGTTCCCGGCGGTTTGTCGGGGCTGTCTGAACAGTTCTTTGATGCGTTGGGGCGCCACTTTGACATTGGCCGCCGCATCATCTTTGCCAATCGCTGGCTGTTCGATCCGATTTTGGAACGGATGTTATCGGCAGATCCTTCGACCAATGCCATGCTGCGCACCACCACAGCGCCCACAATGTTGTCTGCCTCAACCAAGGAAAACGTGCTTGCCACCCAGGCGGTAGGCACGGTCAATTTCCGTCTTCACCCGCGTGATACGATTGAGGGCATTGTTGATTATGTTCGCCAAACCATTGATGACGAACAGATTGAAGTGCGCATCAGCGGCGCCATTCAGGCTGCAGCTTCGCCGGTCTCCAGCGCTGACGTTGATGGCTTCAATCAGATTAAGACGACGATTCAATCGGTGTTCGGGGAACTGGCCATCGTTCCCGGTTTGACCATCGCCGCCACCGATGCGCGGCACTACGCGCTGGCTGCCGACCACACTTACCGGATTAATCCGTTTAAGGTTACGCGGGATGACATAAAAAGATTCCACGGGATCAGTGAGCGCCTATCGCAGGAAAATTTGGAGAAGGGCATTCGCTTTTATGCACTGATCCTGTCGCGGCAATAACGGGCGACAGTTCCGCCGATCGCAACACCTTCATTCCTTATCGCGTGGAATTTGGGCTTGCACGGCGAGCGATTGCACGTTGTCGTGAGGCCTCGAAATTTTGCCTCCAGTTTGGCCGAAGGGGTCTTCAAAAATTTTGCACTAATATAAATATTATTATGATTTATTATTATAATTTATTTGAATAATATTTAAAAAATATCGAGATAATTTGTAAATATTTGCACAAATATATGAAAATAGGGGTTTATTTGAAAAAATAACAATATATAGGCATCTCTGGGCTGGGCATCACAAAGTAAAAGGAGCCGTCGGCCACCCATGTGCGCAACCAACAACCCGAATTCGCCAGGCATCAGATTTTTGAAATTGTCAGGGTTCTTAGCAACAAAACCCAAGAAAACCCGCCAACAACAAAGAACCAACGGATGCAATCGCAATTGCCGCATATCTGCCTGGTTTGCAGTTGCTGCGCTTGTCGTGGCCATCAATGGTTCAGCAGCCACCCCAGTGGTCGCCCAGGAGCAAGCGCCGTTTGATGACAGTGGTCCGTGTCGGGAGAGTGAAGAAGTCAGCACAACGGTGATCTGCTCAGGCGATTGGTCTGAAGGAGTGAAAATCGGCAGTCTCAGGGGTGGTACCGAGTATCTCCGGCTTGAACTTTCACCAGCTGAGGAGGGCGTGACTCCTGCGCAAGCGGTATCAGGCGTTGATATTAACACAAATGGCAACTTCACCATTGAAACGAAAGAATCCGATAGCTTTACAATAACCACTGACGGGGAAAATGCCTATGGGATTGTCATGAGGGACTGGTCGGTATCCGGCAATAACGAGTTTGTGCTCATTCATCATGGCGATATCGTTACTGCCGGTGCTGGCTCAAAGGGGATCCTGGTCGAACATGCACACGCAACGTCCGCTAGCACCAATCGTATGGTGTCGATAATGCACTCGGGCGATATTACTACGACCGGTGCAAGTGCGGTCGGCATAAATCTGAACATCAAATATGCAGGTTTGGACCTGTTCCACCAAGGCGCAATTAACGCGAGCGGCAACGGAATTGAAGTCATTTCCATCAACGCATCGGATGATTCTGAAGGAGAGGTTAATCGCAACAGACTATCGGTCAGGCAAATTGGTGACATCGACACGGCCACTCATGGCGGGACTTTTGGTATATTCGTTTACAGTTCCAACTCGGCAAGCCCCATATTGGTGGCGATGCAGGGGAATATTAACGCCGAAAAAGGTGGCATCCATGCGAGTGGCGTTACCGGTGGCGACATCAACGTAAACTACGCCGGGAAAATCTCGTCGCATGATACCCTAGATGGTGATTTTGGTGCCCACGGTATTAGTGCAAGAGGATCCGCTGATAGCCCTCGGAGCAATGTCACAATCAACGCAATCGGCGGTATTACCTCCAGCCATCAGCATGGCATCGTCGCCTCTACCCAACATGAAGACTCGGCATCTCACATCACTCTTGGGCGAGCGGGATTTGATGGCGCCTGGCAGGACAGCATCACGCTTCTCGATGGAGAGGTCGTGCAGGACAGTAAAATCAGAGCCGCCCGGCACGGCATTGACGTTGAGAGCGGAGCTTCCACAATCGACATTTACAATGTGGTCAACATCGCCGGTGATGAGTTCGACATAAAAGGTGCAGAAGCCAACGACGAGATCCACAATTACGGCATCTTCACCCACACCGGATCGATTGATCTTGCCTCAACAACAGACACCAACATCATCACCAATCATCAGGGTGCGACGTTCAATTCCGGCGCTCAGATCATATTGATGGACCCGGACGAAGACGAAAGCGGCGGCACCTTCATCAACTCTGGGGACTCGTCACCTGGTGGCATAGAGCTAGCGCAATTATTTGAAGCGGTGATGGATGAAGAGGAAGAGGAAGAGGTTCTGGACGAAGTTTGGACCCGTGGCATTCAAACGACCCAGATAACCGGTAACTTCGAGCAAACTCAGACTGGCATTTTGATTGCCAACATCGATACCAGCAGCGGTGCGTCAGACAAGTTGGAGATCATTGGTGGCTCGGCCAGCCTGGCCGGAAGATTGCTCATTATCCCCACTGAAAAGGTGATCAATGACCCCTTGCGTTACGTCATATTAACCGCGGACGATGACGAACTCTCTGGTGAAATGGAATTGATTCTGCACAGTGATCTTACGCCAACTTATTTCTCCGGATATGCCATTGACTATAGCCAAGCCAATGAGGTGGCGGTGGTTTCGCGCGACGCTCCAACCTATTTCCAGGTTGCCAGATCTGAAAATCAGAAATCCCTGGCTGCCGGTTGGCTGTCGACCTTGCCAATTGACAGTGAAGTCATCCTAAACCTGCACCGTTTTGCTGAAGATAATGAGGACGGCATTCGCAATGCCTACGACTTGATGACCGGAGAAGTTCATGCCTCCGTCGCGGGTGTGATGATGGCAACAAACGACCATCGAAGCGATGCTGTGTTGCAACGTCAATATCTGAGGAGCCGCTCAAATAGTGCAGCTGCCGCCGCCGCCGCCGCCGACAACGACGACGACGAGGCTTTGGGAGGTTATGATTGGTGGATGCAGGCTCAGGGCAGTTTGGTTGAACTCGATTCCGACGATCAGGCTGGCACGGCGGAAACGGAATACGATTCCACTGGGTTTTTGATTGGTGCGGATCACAGCAACGGTGGTTGGACGTTGGGGGCCGTCGTTGGCCAATCTCAAGGCGACCTGTCGATTGATGATCGCTTTTCCAATTCAGATATCGAAACGTGGTCGCTCGGAGTTTACGGGTCGGCGCGACTAGGCGCATTTGATGCCGCCAGCATCGACGTCAACATTGGCGCTATCGGCAATCAGCATTCGGTGGACGCCACCAGAACCGTTGCTTTTGAGCTTCTCGGTGAACAACTGGAGGCCGATTATGACGCCACCAGCTTCCAGGCTTTTGCCGAAATTGGCGGCAATATTGAGATTGCAGAAAACACATTCTTGCATCCCTTTGTCGGCATTGCTCATGCTGCGCTGTCGGTGGATGGCTTTAATGAAAGGCTGGCAGATGGTGGCAGCAGTCCTGTTGGATTGGCCGTTGAGAGCTCCGAGCAGAGCTTGACGACCACGACGCTTGGCGTGCGTGCTGGCGCAACGATGACTGAGTTTGGCGGCGGTCGTAGCTTGAATGTTCTGGGCATGGCAGGCTGGCGTCATCGTTTTGGCGACCTGGAGACGGAGGCTGAAATGTCGTTGGATGACGGTGGTGCGTTTGTGATAACCAACTCGCCTTTAGAGGAGGATGTATTCATCACCGAGCTCGGCTTCGGCGTCGATCTTGCGAATAACATCGGACTTTCGGCCATCTATCACGGCCACTTCAGCGGAACCAGCCGGACCCACAGCCTCAATGCCAGTCTGATTGGACGGTTCTAGCAGCGAGCGGTGAGCGGCAAGCGGCACGCCGCAAGTTGTGCGGCTGCATCGCAACCTATTCGCTGCAGCTGCATTCGTAGGATTGCTCCAAGGAAAAACCTGCGCCGCCTCCGACCAACCCAGAGGGCGGCGGCGCAGGTGAAATTGATCTAGATGATGAAAGCGTCGAAGTCGGCGCTTGCCAGATCAAAGTTGTTCAGACGCACATCGATGTTCTGGTCAAATTCGAACAAGGTGTGATCGCCCTGCTGAGAGGCATAGCCCATCAGCTCAGCATGACTTTCCAGGTTGAACCATGACCAGTCGATCGTGTCTTCGCTTGAGAAGTCACCGACAATGTCTCGGTCGTTGGACTGCATGTCGGCAAAGATGAACGTATCACTGCCAGCGCCACCAAACAGCTTATCGTTGCCGGAACCGCCATTGATGATGTCGTTGCCGGAACTACCCGTCAGATAGTCGTTGCCAACGCCACCGAGCAATGTGTCATTGCCCGACCCGCCATACAGCTTGTCGTTGTGACTGCCGCCGGAAAGCGTATCGTCGCCACCACCGCCAATGAGTTTGTCGCCACCCTCATCGCCGTTCATGACGTCGTTGCCGGAATGACCATTCATCGTGTCATTGCCGAGGCCGCCATGCATGACATCGTCACCGCTATTGCCGTTGACTGTGTCATTGCCGTTACCGCCAAACAGGATGTCGTTGCCACTGGCACCGGACAACGTGTCGTCGCCGCTGTCCCCATAAAGGGTGTCGATGCCAGAGCCGCCGGCAAGTTCGTCATTGCCGCCGCCGCCATTCAATGTGTCGTCACCGGAGCCTCCGACCAATTCGTCGCCACCGTCACCGCCATAAAGTTGGTCATTGCCTGAATGACCTTCCAGTTTGTCGTTGCCGTCATTCCCGAAAAGTTCGTCATTTCCGGAATTGCCGTACAATTCGTCATCGCCATTGCCACCTGCAAGCAAGTCGTGACCGCCGATGCCATAGAGGACGTCGTTGCCGTCGCCGCCATAGAGATCGTCGTCATCTGTGCCAGCGTAGCCGTTGCCAGACGATTCAGGCAATTGTGCAACGATGTTGGATTGACCCAGATTAACCCGAATGACGGTGTCATCATAGTCATTGTCACCACCGCCACGCAGGTCTTCAAAACCGATCAGCAGATCACCGCTAACGGCATTTGCGCGACCGACGACGTGCAGGTAATTATCCGGGTTCAGCGCATAATTGTTCGAAGCATCAGCCACTGAATGATACAGTTCATGGCCATATTGGCTTTTCACCTGGTATTCAGATCCACTGTTTTCATCGATATGCCACAGATTGACCGGCCCACCACTGAGCGAACCGATTTCACCTGCGTCATTGCGAAGCTCGAAGCTGCCTTCGAGATCTTCAAGCGCCTGGCGGTTTTCATATCCCTTGCCATATCCGTTTGAAACGACAAAGAATCCCAACTGCGCCCCATCTGAAACGTTGAACGAAACCTGAGTTTCGCCCGGAATCAGCGAGCCGCCGCTGCCAGCCTTGGATGCGTTTGGAAACAGGATCTGGACATTGCCGAAGCTGCCGTCTTCACCGATTTCATATACGCCAAGGGAGTTGCGATAACCGGCGCCTTCATCAATGAAGGTAACGGTTGCTTCTGTTTGCTCGACCATCACCAGATCGGACATGTCGAGATAGGATGGCTTACCGTTACCATACAGGGTGTCATGGCCACCCTGTCCGTAAAGGATGTCATCCCCGGTTCCGCCGAAAAGTTCGTCGTTACCGGAAAGGCCGCGGAGCACATCATTGCCCGCGGCACCTGACAGGACTTCGGATCGCCCGGTCCCTGTCAGGTCGTCATCTGCGCCGGTGCCAAGCACCGGCGAGATGTTCATGTGTGTATCAACACTCATGAGCCTACTCCATTTTTATTGCAGGAATTGGAAGGGGACGGCTTACCAGCCGATCCCTTCATAGGTTGCCACCTCGGGAGCCGCATCAAACAGGCGCACAAGGTCGACGATTTTGGCACGTCCGAAACGTGCACTCACGATATCCCGCATGTGGTCACCACCCTGGGTCACCACCACAACGTCGCAGTCATCGATCATGGAAAGCGGGTCGTCAGTCAGCAGGTTGGGCAGTGCATTCACCACCGGCTCCAAGTGTGGACAAACATTGCGCACATAGGAGAACTGATTGTCGACACGCGTGTCAGCGTTGATCGCCGGGTCATGAGCTTTGATGTCATACCCTTCTTCGATCAGAGTATTTATGACTTCCAGAATAGGGCTTTCGCGCAGGTCGTCGGTGCCTGCCTTGAAGGCCAGCCCGAGAAATCCGATGCGTTTCCCGCCGGACTTGCGAACCATTTCGGTTGCCGATTTGATCTGTTTGTCATTGGTTTCTGCCAGGCTGCTGATCAACGGTGTTTCAACACCCAAATTGTCAGCCAGATGAGCCACGGCGCGCACTTCCTTGGGCAGGCAGGAGCCGCCATAGGCAAAGCCGGGCTTCAGGTAATAGGGCGATAGATTGAGTTTTGTGTCTTGAACAAAGATGTTCATGACCTGATGAGAGTCAATTTCCAGCGGCTTGCAGACGCGGCCAATTTCGTTGGCAAAGCAGACCTTGGTCGCGTGCCAGACATTGTCGACATATTTGACCATTTCGGCCACTTCGATGGAGGTCAGGATGACGTTTTCGTCGACCGGGGAATAGACCTGAGCAAGCATTTCAGCAGCGCGCTCATCGTTTGCACCGATAACGGTTTTGGGCGGGTTGTCGAAGTCTTCGATTGCGGTGCCTTCGCGCAGGAATTCAGGGTTGAAGCAAACGCCGAAATCGTCGCCCATTTTCAATCCGGACGCCGCTTCAATTTCCGGCACCATGACGTTCAGTGTGGTTGCTGGTGGAATCGAGCAGCGCATGACAACCACATGATAGCTGTTCTTGTCGCGCAGGCCTTCGCCAATGGAGCGGGCCGCAGAAACGATGTAGCGATAGTCACAGCCACCATCTTCGCTTGTTGGAGTGCCCACGGACACGAACGTGATGTCGGTTCTTGATACCGCTTCAGCAACGTCGGTTGTGGCGCTGATCAGCTCAGCTTCAACACCCTGTTTGAGCATTTCGCCAAGGTCTTTTTCATGGATGGGTGAGACGCCGTCTGCTATCTGTTGGGCTTTGATGGCATCAACATCACACCCGATTACTCGGTGACCAAGGCCAGCCAGGCAAGCAGTCGAAACAGCACCAACATAGCCAAGGCCGATGATTGAGATCGATGGCAGAGCAGCAGGGACAGGCCACAGAGACGGAGAAGATTTGAGGGTCCGCTGGTCGATCGACCGGAATTCTTTGAGTTTTACTAGTGCGTTCATTTTTCTGGTCCGATAAGTTGGGTTGGATCTGTTGATTGGTGTTCACGTGCCGTGCCAGAAAAAATAATGAATAAAATCAACAAGATAGACGATTGATGTGGAGACTTGGGCGAAATGCGATTGCGAATTGCGAATTTCATTTTGTGAATTGCGAAGCGTTCCAAACACAAAAAAAGAGGCCCGAAGGCCCCTTTGAAATGTCGTGATGGTTTTGACTAATTTAGAAATTGAAATAGATGAATTCTGTCATGTCATTGAGCCGATAAAGTTGGATCAATGCACCTGCCCCAGCAGCAGCAATCACCAAGCTCCATGCTCCGGCAGGACGCCAAACGAGGCGCGTGCCGGTGTCGCTGTTTGCCAGCTCCTTCACCGTGTCAATGACCGGGCGGTAATTGCGGGTGATCTCAATTGAGTTGGGCAGGGCCGTTACGACAATGATCAGTGCCGCGATTGAGAGCACCGTGAAAGTTGGATCGATCACCACGTTTGCTGGCACATTCGCGATGCTCTGAACAGCGGGAACGAACATTGCAGACAACATGATGAGTGCGCCATTGAAAGTTTCTGCCCGGAAAAAGACCCAGGCGAAGACAACCGCCAGCATGGTCAAGGACCAAGCCATGATCAGGCGTATCGGCTGAGGTGCCAAACGCTTCAGGTTGTAGTGGCCGACAAGATCACGCCAGAAGTGGTTGATCACCAGATAGCCACCATGCAAACCGCCCCAGATGACAAAGTTCCATCCAGCACCATGCCAAAGACCTCCGAGCAGCATGGTGGCCATCAAGTTTCCGTGGCGGCCGAGCCAGCCGGAACGATTGCCGCCCAGTGCGATGTACAAATAGTCACGCAAGAATCGGGACAGGGTGATGTGCCAACGACGCCAGAACTCGCTGATCGACAGAGATTTGTACGGCGAATTGAAATTGATTGGCAGGCGGATGCCAAACATCCGTGCGATGCCAAGTGCCATGTCGCAATAGCCGGAAAAGTCGAAGTAGATCTGAAATGTATAAGCCAGTGCGCCTTGCCAGGCCGCTTCCATGGTTAGTAACTGGCCTGCATCGGCGGCACCGAATACACCATTTGCGATCGGTGCAAGACCGTCTGCCAAGACAACTTTCTTGAACAAACCAATGGCAAACAGGGTTGTGCCAACAAGAATATTCAGGCCGGTGCGGCTGGTGAAGTTCGACAGATGGAATTGTGGGATAGTGTCGTTCTGCAGGACAATCGGACCAGCAATAAGCTGCGGAAAGAATGTCACAAACAGCACGTAGCGTTTGAAATCGCAGCGTTCGAACTTGTCGTTCCAGGTATCCAACAGGAAGGAGACCTGTTGGAATGTGAAGAACGAGATTGCCAGTGGCAGGATAATGCCGAGCGTTTGAACTTCCCCATTACCGACCAGAGCTGAGATGTTTTCCAACAGGAAGTCGGCATATTTAAACCAAGCAAGCAGAGCCAGATTGGCCATGATGCCAAAGCTCAACAGAGCCTTAGAGCGGTGTTGGAGCAACAGGCGATGCAAACCGAAGTTGCCGACGACCGAGCCCAGCAGAAGCAGCAGATGAAGCGGGCTCCACCAGGCATAGAAGCCCAGCGACGCCAGGATAAGCCACCAGATGATGGCGCCCTCATGGCGGATCATCCGCAACAGAAGAAAAATCGCCAGCACAGGCAGCAGAAAGAGATAGATGAACTCAAGTGATGAAAAAACCATGGGACTAACCCTTCTTTCCAAAGCGGGTGTTGACTGTCGCACCGGTCATTGGCGAACTGGGAAGCTGCGCCTCGATTGAGCGGGTGCTGGGTGCTTGTTGTTGTTCTGAAACTGCAGGCGCCACTGGGTTGGCAACGCCGGTTGGGTTAATTCTTTTCGGCTGAAGATCGATCTGTGGAACGATTGTTGGTGTAACAGGTATGATTGTTACGATCTTGGCGAGCACTTCCGCCGAAGCCGGGATTTCGACCTTGAGCATTTTTGCCAGAAGCTTTTTGCAACCGGAATGGCCTTTAGCCGCGCCACGCTTCAACAATTTCACCGCTTGTGTTTGGTCTTTTCTGGTGGCCTTGCCCTGGAGGTGAAGCCGCGCCAGCTCGAGCATCGAACCTGCGTGACCGGCTTCGACACCTTTCTTGAAGAAGGCACGTGCCGCACTGCGATCCAAACCAAAGCGACCGGTCAGATGCAAACGACCCAGTTCTGTCAGAGCACCGGCATTGCGCAAATCTGCGGCTCTTTCAAGCAACGCAATTGAGCGTTTAATATTTACTGGATCACGGGTGGTCTGTTGCAGCAATTGCGCAAGTTCGACCATGGATCCGCTATCGCCAAGACGTGCGCCGCGCTCAAACCACATTTGTGCCATTGCTTGGTCAATGCCGACATAAACACCATCGCGATAAAGACGACCCAGGACTTTTGCTGAAGACCCACGTCCACCAGCGGCCTCAGATTCAAGCGCGGGAATTGCTTCGTTGATCAGGCCGGCCAGATCAAACTCTGCAAAGTCTGGATCGTTTGAGCGATCCAATCTTTGCACGAATGAGACCAGGGAATTGGCAGCACCTGATCGGGCCGCAATGCGGTAATGGGCCAGGGCGCTATGCATGTCGACCGCCACACCGATGCCTCGGGCATAGTGGCGGCCCAATTGAGCATGGGCCTTAATGTGGCCAGCCTTAGCCGCCTCGACAAACCATTCAAATGCGATGCGCTTGCAATCCGGTCCCCGAGATTGGCGATAGACACGGCCCAGCTCAAATGCTGCTTCTCCACGCTCTGAAAAGTCGTGTTGAACCGCCATCAGAAGCAGTTCGCGTGCTTTGTCGAGATCCTTGGGAACACCCCAACCTCTCGCCAAAAGCTTGGCGTAGTTGAGCAATATCAGAGGGTTGTCAGATGTTGCATACTCTTTCAGCAAGGTTGCAGCCTTTAGGTAACGGCCTTTGCTGTGATGCTTTCGGGCGTCGGTCAGAACCTTGGCAATGACCGGATTCTGCGGAACCGCTTCGACTTTTGATAGGTTGTCAGCAGGCAACAGAACCAGACTGGCACTTGCGGCCAACAGGCCTGCCACAAACAGTGAGGTTTTTCGACCGATACCACCGCCAAATTTTACTTGATCAGCCATTGGTTTTTCCAATCCAGACGCGGCAGGCATTGCCCTGCAGGTAGTCATGAGTTGTTGCTGTTGCTGCTGCCATTGACGCTTGAACCAGTGGTTCGGCTGGACACTCAACACCGGAGCGGCGCTTGGCGATGGTCTTTGCCTGTTGGGGCTCGGTGCCCTGGACCATCAGAATTTCGGCAACAATTTGACGCGCCATTTTCGAGTTGAAGTGATAGGCGTCGGAAAAATTGTTCAGATCTGTCGTTTTGGCATTGGGGAAATCAAAGTCGATAACCGCAGCCATTTGTGCCAGTTTTGTGCGCAGGGACAGATCTAGTGAGGCGAGCCCGTAGACAGAAATCGTGTTCTGCATCTCGACGATTGTTGGGGGAATGACGAAGACCAGGCTGCGATCCTCGCGGGCATCTGCCCAGTCGGCCATTTCTTGCATCATTGCCATATAGCGATTTGAAAAGCGGAACGACTTCCAGTCTGAACGGGCATTTTTGCGCACCTGGCGCTCAAACTTCGACGGCAGTTCTCGGGTGGGTAAATTGGCTATGACGGACCAGATGTGGTCGCCGGCGTAGCCGTCGCCGCGGCCGAGACCGAGATTAGGACCTTTGCTGCGCAGTCGTACATATTCGGCTTCTGCGTCAGGCAGGTCACAACCAAAGCAGACTTCGGGCAAAAGCAGCGTGTCCATTCCGGTTGTTCCGGGGTAGCCGAGTTCGGCAGCGTCAGCATTCGAAATGATCGTAGGCAGATAATCGCTTGCTGCTTTGATTGTCGCTTCGTTCTGGCTGGTGAAAAACTCCCAGGACTTGCGTGCGACAAACCAGTTTTTCAGATAGCTGGGTTTTGATGCCGTGGCACGGATTGCCTCAGGTACACGGTTCATGCCGGCTTTGAAGTTTTCATCAAAGCTGCGCAGTTGTGCACCAACGACGAGATTTTTCACATTTGGGTTTTTCCGCAACTGCTGGAATGTGGCGTAAATTTCCGGGATTGTGCCACCACCATAGGCAAAGTTATAGGCTTTCGTCGCACCCAGTTCGTGCCAGTATTTGTTGCGCAATGCACGGGCGCGGCTGTCGCCAAGAATGACGGTCTCGGCCTTGCCGTCAAAATGAGTGAACTTCCACAGCGGGTAGTGGGCCTTTTCGGCGCGCTCGCTATAGGCTTTTTCCAAGTGATTGTTGGCAAACATCTCATATGGATCGACCGAATAGGTAAGTGCTGCAGGTGCCAAACCTACCAAAGCGGCGATACCCATCGAGAATCCGTAGGTGGCTAAAGGGCGGTTGGATTTTTTCGATTTGGACATTGCGTCATTCCATCGTTTGGGTTGTGACGAAGGAGTTGCAACGGTTGTGCCAGATGGGTAGGTAAAAAAATGTATATATTACAATTGTTTATCTATTTTATTCCAAATCTTCCGCTGGGTGAGTTGCATATTGCAAATCACAATATGCAACTCGCAATATTCAACCAATGAAGAAAATGTCGCGGAACAATTCGCCGCTCGGCAGGTCAACCAGGGAGGTGTAGTGGATCGTTCCCAGGAACAGAAGTGCCACGGCGACCGAGGTACACCAGCGTGCCATCCAGGTGCGGTAGAGCTCCAGCATGATAGAGCCGTCGGAGCTGGAGCTCTGGTTACCACGGTTAGACCAGCGCTGCTTTGACAAACGGAAAATACAATAGACTTTGACCGAGGCGTTGATCAGCTGGTTGAGATAGAGGATCCAGGGATAGGACAACTCAACCCTGCGGGAGTATTGAAACAGAAAGATCGACAGCAACAGGCGGCTCAAGGCGATAAGTACCAGGTATCCAAGGATGTAGTGAAAGCCGACCAGGACCGAGGCGGAGACAGCGAGCACCGGGCTGACCAGCATGGTCCACATGGAAAGGCGTTGGTCGACCAGACACCACCAGATAAAGAACGGCATGGCGCGTGGGCCGAGCTTGATGGCGCGGGAGCCGTTGCGCAGCATATTGCCTGACCAACGACGGAAGTTTTGTACCATGCGCTCCATGCCGGAGCCCTCGATCACTTCGATCGTGTAGCCCAGTGCGTCAGGGACATAGCGCATGTGACTGTTGTTCTTCAGCATATAGTACCAGGTGCTTTTGTCGTCTCCTGAAAGAAAGCGGAACTTGCCGCTGAGCCAATGTTCCAGATGATCGGCTTCCAGCAACCGGATAAATTCGAGCTGTTTCAGGTTCTTGGCGCGAAAGACCGACATGCGGCCTGTAAGCGTCAGCACGCGACCCGAAAGCGCATGGCTTTGCATCGCCAGCCGGCGTTGGGAAAACCGCATCTTCAACCAGGTCTCAATCCAGCGCGGGCCGATGCAGATCACTTCTTCATCGGTGGTACAGGCCTGCAGGTCAGGGTAAAGTTTGAACAGTGGCATGCACCGCCCAACGGCCCCTTCCGCGAGCACGAAGTCGCCGTCCATGAAGATCACCAAATCATCATCAAGAACGGGCAGGCGGCACATTGCGCGCAGCACAAGGCCAATAGCGGCGCGTTTGCCGGATACATTCTGGCGAATAATGCGCAGCGTAATGTCCACGTCACGCGCCTCGCGGCGCAGAAAGTCTTCGATGATGTCTTCGTCAAAGCGGTCGGAGGAGCCGAGCCAGATGGTGCCGGGGACGCCGGATGAGACGATTTCCTTAACGATGGACCGCACCACCATTTCGGTGATCTCGCGGTGCTCGCGATAGGTTGTCATCATGAAATGCATATGGCGAGGACGCCAACCGCTATCCCAGATCTCCTGGCCCTTTCGGCGCATTTTTGGATAGACGAAGCGTCCGTAGATCACTGCTCGAACAGCGTGGGTGAACCACCAACCATAGCGCCAGATGCCCAGCGCACCGATGGTGAACGTGATGGACATGGTCTCTGTATCAAAGAGCCGGTTCGGAAATGCGAACAAGGCAATGATGCAGATTGTAACATACAGAGCGATCTGCAGCAGTATCTTCGGCGTCCACTTTTTCCAGCCTGTCGGCCAGTCGGTGGGGTCATCAAGATTGCTGACCTTGTCGAAACGGATGTTCTTAGATGGATGTGCCATTGAACTTTTCCTTGGCGACTGACTCGTCCATTTTCAGGATCGACCCGATGCTGTGGTAGATGTCGTTGACTTGTCGCTTGGAGAACACCACCACTGCAGGAAGGCCAGCGTTGATTTGCTGTTTGTCGATCTGATCCAGGTGCAGTTTGAGGGAAACGGCAGCGCTCTTCTCACGCCCATCTTTCCAGGCGTAGTGAGAAGCTTCTGAATTGATAAAGGTCGAGTTGCGGTCAACCATCACCACGGTGGCGGTTATGTGCCGACCAAGCGACGGCAGGAATACTTTGGCAGTATCGTTGAGACCGATCTGGAGTACCTGCTCTTGATCGAGGAATGCCGTGACCGTTGGATCAATCTTTTGCTCAATTGTGAGGAGCGGCTCATTGCGCAGAACGTTGGTATGGGCAGCTTGCTGGATCGAAACGATGCGACCGTCATAAGGCGCCACGATGGACATGGCAGTCCGCATCTTTTCCAACTTCTCAAGCTTGGAGTGAGCGGTTTTAACGGCCGAATTAGCTTCCTCAATTTCCAGGGCGAAGATATCGAGATCGGCGACAAATTCTTTATGATTGAAGTGTTTACGGTCAGAAACAGCGTCCATTGCCGTCGAGCGTTCTAGCTCATACTGGGCATCTTTCAACCGCGCTTCGATCTGCGCACGTTCCTTCGTAGCGGTCTCAAGCTTGCTGGCAGTGACCAGTTCTTTTTTAAACAGGATGGTCAGTCGCTCATAGGCGCTGTCTGCGGCAATCAGTGCTTCGCTGGCGGCTTCAACCCGGGCCCGCGCAATCTGCCGGTCGGTGCGGCTGATCACCTGATACAGCTTCATGCGAGAGGCTTCGATGCGGTATTTTTCTTCTGCGCGCGTTTGACGACGCATGGCTGATGCTAGATCGATCTTGGCGTCTTCCAGGTCACCGAGGAAATTGGCGTTTTCGATGCGAGCAATCTCCTGACCCTGGCGAACAAGGGCACCCATTTCAAAGCGGATGGGGCGCACGATGCCATCGACAGGCATTTTCAAAGTTGCCAGCGGTGCAGATACAACCGCGGAACGCACTTCCATGCGCATTGTACCGGAATAAAGGAGAATGCCGAGATATCCGAATGCCAGCAGACCCACGACGCAATAGATAGCACTCATGACAATCGTCTTGACCGGGATGCGGCGGACTGGAGCTTCGTTGGTTGGGTTTGGATCCGGTTTGGTCGAAATTGGCGTTACGGGAACGTCGATTCGGCAGATCGTGTCTTCGACGGTGGCCATGCTGCCGCGCACCAGATCATCAATAAAGTGGTTCATCAGGTCATGAGCGCGCTCGCTGAGTTCTTCAAACTCACAGGCGATCATGCCTTCTTCATTATTGGAGCGGACAACCTTGGCGCTCACATCAAAATTAATGTCGAAGCCCTGGAATGGCAAAGTCAGAGAGAGATCAATAACGTCCTGGTCCGCAGGCAGCGGCGCCTTATTCGTGTCGAGACCATCAAGTCTCAGTCCACCAAGGCTCCAGTTCGTTGCCATAACAGTCGCGCCATTTGGCACCCGCACCTTCATCGGTGCAGTTACTCTATGGTGTCGACGCTGGCAGGGTCTTTCTCTTACGACCTTCACGGTTCCGCTCCTTCTACAATTCACACGCCAACTCGCAAAAGGTGTGCCAAGTTTAGGGCGTTGAAAATAAAGAGAAAATTATAATGCGACGCTGCCGGTGATTTTCATTTTGCAAATTGCGATTTCGCAAATTTGATATTTGCAACGGGCAAAAGACGGCGCGCCACAACCCCAAAAATCAATGAAATAGGCCTCTAACCATCTGAAATAAATAAATTATTTCAATTTCTCGGTGATCTTTGGCGAAACTGGCAAAGCTTTTGCAACTCCGTAGCCAAATCGCTTCGGTATTGAGGAGTTTGATCATGCCCCTGTCAAAAATAATTCCCGTTATCCTTGCTGGAGGTAAAGGCACACGATTGTGGCCGGTATCCCGCGAAGACCTTCCCAAGCAGTTCTGCAAAATGGACAATGACCTGTCGCTGTTTCAGCACAGCATTCGTCGCATTCAAAATCTGCCTCAGTTTGCAGCGCCGATCATTGTAACGGGCGAACGATATGGTGACCTTGTTCAGCGCCAGTTGGACGAAATGACCTGCTCACCTCTGGCAATTATCAACGAGCCAGTGGGACGTGATACAGCCGCTGCCGTGTTGTTGGCAGCGGAAGTGGCCAAATCGCAAGATGACGCTCTGTTACTTGTGATGCCATCGGACCACCTGATTGCTGATGAGAAAGAGTTCATCAATGCGGTTGAGTTCGCCACTCCAAGCGCTGAGCGCGACGGTTTGATCATCACTTTTGGCATCAAGCCAACCCATCCCGACACTGGTTTTGGCTATCTGCGAGCTGGCCGTTGCTTGTTCAACCGCAATGTCTGTGAGTTGAAAAATTTCATCGAAAAGCCTGATTTGGCAACTGCTGAGCAACTGATCCAGGAAGAGAATGTCTTCTGGAATGCTGGCATTTTCCTGTTCGACGGCGAAACCCTGCGCAACGAATTTACCCAATTGGCTCCCGACGTGTTTGATCCGGTTGCAAAGTCGGTTGCGCTTGGCAATTGGCAGAACAAGGTGTTCACCCCACAGGCGAGTACCTTTGAAACGACCCCTTCCATTTCTTTCGACTATGCGATCATGGAACCCACCGAGCGCAAGGCGACCATTGCAGTTGATCCTCAATGGTCTGATCTGGGTTCCTGGAAAGCGGTTTGGGAAACGTCAGAACGGGACGAAGACCACAATGTCGTGGGCGAGAACTGCTATGCGGTGAACACGAAGGACAGCTATATCCGCTCTGACGGACCGGTTGTTGGTGTTGCCGGTGTCGATGATGTTGTTGTGGTTGCTAGTGCCGATGCCGTTCTGGTTACGTCACGCAGCAATCCGCAGGATGTCAAACATCTGGTTGATGCGATGAAGGCCGACACAGTTGCTGCGGCAACGGCCCATGCCAGCACCCAAAGCGCTTGGGGGCAAATGGCCGATCTGCACAAGGGTGATGGTCACCAGGTGCGCAAAATGCGCATCGATCCAGGCCAGAGTCTTGCGATGCAATACCACCTTCACCGGTCGCAACATTGGATAGGTGTTGCAGGCAGCGCAACTGTGAGCATCGATGGCCATGTCCGGCAGTTGAACCCCGGTGAGCAGGTCCATGTTCCTCAGGGCGCACGCCACCAGATCGAAAATACCAACAATGAAGCGGTAGAAATCATTGCCGTTCAGTTGGGCGGTGATCTTGAAGACGACGACACTGTGGCAGTCGCTGCGTCTGCTCGTGGAGAAAAAGTCAACGAAAATAAAAAGGCAGCTTAGGAGGCAACCCAATGGAAAAGATATATGCATTCGATGTCGATGGAACACTGACCGATCCGCGGCAGGAGATTGATCCGCAGTTCAATCAATTCTTCTTGGAGTTTGCCAAGAAGAACCTGGTTTATCTAGTGACAGGATCTGGTCGTGACCTGATCAAAGAGCAATTGCCAGTGGAAACGTTGAACGCCTGTTACGGTATGTTTGCTTGCTCTGGCGCAGAGCTTTGGGCCGGCGAACGGTTGATCTATCGCAAGGAACACGAATTTCCAGCTTCCATGCGGGCTGCGATTGAACAGCTGATCGACACCAGCCCGTATCCCCACCGCGCAGGAAAACACATTGATCCGCGTCCGGGTATGCTCAACATCACAACTGTTGGCCGCAATGCAACGACTGAACAGCGCAAACATTATCATGCCTGGGATAAAGAACATGGCGAACGTCAGGAATTCATCCGCATTTTGTCTGGACGATATCCCCAGTATGAATTTTCAGCTGGTGGTGAAATCAGCGTCGACATAGTGCCCTATGGCTGGACCAAGGCAGTGGCTAAGACCGAGATTGAAAGCCGTCATTTCGGCTGTTCCATCACCTTCTTTGGTGATCGAATGGATGCCGGTGGCAATGACAAACCGCTGGCCGATGTCCTGAAGACGGACCCACGCCACCGTGCTGTTCACGTGAATTCTTATTTGGATACCTGGAAATTGTTGCAGCCTGTCGAAGCCACACAAGCTGCATAAAAGCTTCAATGTTTTAGACTACAGCAAACCTCTGCCCGGACTTGTTCCGGGTTTTTTTTATGCGTCTTCTTGAGGCGCTGTTGCGGCCCAGGAGTCACGTTTACGATAAATTGTTGACGGGCTGAGCCGTAACATTTCGGCAGCTTTTGGAATACTACCCTGACAATGAGCGATGGTCGCCTCAACAATCTCTCGCTCAATTTCATCATAAGAACGGCCAAGATTGACCAGAAGCTCCGGGCTGCCAGCGGCGTCGGCCCGCTTGGCAATGGTGCGCTCAGCACCACCGCCCGGTTTCGCACGTGCGGTCGCCCCTGTAATTGTCAACATGGAGGCATCAACGGTGTCACCGTCATGCAGGATTACGGCATTGCGAACGACGTTTTGCAGTTCGCGCACATTTCCGGGCCAGGAATGTTGCATCATAGCTGTTCTGGCTGCATCAGAAAAGCCAGTGAAATCTTTGCCTTCCTCGCCTGTTATCTGAGTCAGCAAGGCTTCGGCAATTTCCACCACGTCTTCATCCCGCTCTCGTAAAGGAGGCAGATGAATAGGTACCACATGAAGGCGATAATAGAGGTCTTCGCGGAAGCGGCCTTCTTCCACTTCAATGAGTGGATCGCGGTTGGTCGCGCAAAGAATACGCACGTCCACTTTCTCAACCTTGTCGCTGCCAACCTTCTGTACCGCTCCAGTTTGAAGAAAGCGCAACAGTTTGGATTGCAGGTTGAGATCCATTTCACAGATCTCGTCGAGAAAAAGCGTGCCTCCATTGGCGGCAAAAGCGGCACCATCCCGACTGGAGGTTGCACCTGTAAAGGCGCCTTTTAGATGGCCAAAAATCTCCGACTCAATAAGGTCCTTGGGGATTGCAGCGCAATTTAGGGCGACAAAGGGCTTGTCTTGCCTGGAGGATGATTTGTGGATTGCCTGGGCGCAGACCTCCTTACCCGTTCCACTTTCACCCGTGATGAAAACGCTGGCGGTGGAACGGCCAACAGCTTCGATCATGCGATAAACCGCCACCATGGGCAGGGACGATCCAACAAAACCGTTGAGATTAGCCTTTTTGTAGGGTTTGGTGATTTCAGTAACGGTTGCCTGAAGAACTTCGCGTTCAAGCGCGTTTTTGGTGGTTGTGATCAACCGTTCCTGCGCGGCAGGTTTGACCAGATAGTCATATGCACCGGCGCGCATGACGTCGATGGCGGTCTGGATTGAACCGGAAGAGGTTACAACGACGACGGTCACAGGCATTTGCTTATTGCGTACCTGTTCCATAATTTCCATGCCGCCAATATCCGGCAATTGCAGGTCCAAAAGAACGACTTTGAATTCACCGGTTTCCAACAGCTCCAAAGCTTCATTGCCGGTCGTTACATGGACGGAACCCAGACTGACCTTGGTCAGCCACGCCTGGTAGGCCAATCCTACCGACAAGGCGTCCTCAACGATCAGAATTTTCTTGGGAGCGGCGCTCATTTGTTGTTCCTCAATCTTCGCTGAAACCGGGGTCTAATGTGGCAAGCCTTTTTTCAACTGACACAAGAATTGCTCGCGATAATGTGTCAATTTGATCGGCCAGTGAATATGCATCATCGAGCTTGCCATGACGAATATTAGTATTGGCTTCAGCCGACAGCCGGGAAAGTTCAGTCGCCCCAAAAGTGCCACTGACCCCCTTTAGTCCGTGCGTTGCTCTTTCAAAGAGTTCGTGATCCTTGTTGGCCAACGCTGCGGAAAGTGATTCAAGATGTCGGGTCACATCATTTTTAAATTCGTCGACGATGCGAATGCGTAAATCGTCGTCAATATCGGCAAATACACTGGCCAGAGTTGTTTCGTCAAACAAGGCCGGCTTTTCCGGCGCCTTAGTCCCTGCATCTGCCGATGTCGGACGATTGCCGTTGATCTGACGGGCGAGTACCCGGGCAAGTTCGATCCGGGAGACCGGCTTAGAGACAAAGTCGTCCATACCAGCAGCAAGAACCTTCTGCCGGTCTTCATCCAATGCGTAGGCTGTCAGGGCAATGATCGGCACATTGCTGGCATCGCTATCCAGAGTGCGAATAATATTTGTGGCTTCTATTCCGTCCATGTCCGGCATCGATACATCCATCAAGATTGCGTCGTAACGGCGCGATAAGATGCTGTCGACAGCCTCCTGTCCATTGCCAACAGTATCGACCGCACACCCCAGGCGTTCCAACATGGTGCCGACCACCAATTGATTGGTCACATTGTCTTCGGCCAACAAAATGCGCACGTTGTCCATGCCTACCAACAACTTCTGGGCCGACTCCAGACTTTCCTCTTCAACAACCTTGGCTGGGTCCCCCACCTCCAGAGGCAGTTCGAACCAGAACGTCGAGCCGTCATACTTGTTCTTGATATAACCGATCTCGCCTTCCATGGCCTTGGTCAGCGCCTTACAAATGGACAGACCAAGCCCCGTGCCACCAAATTTTCGAGCATAACTGGCGTCAATGGTTGCGAATTCGGTGAACAGTTCATCGACCCGGTCGTCTGGGACACCAATTCCGGTGTCTTCGATGTTGAAGCGGATACGCACATTCTCAGTGGTGCCAACATTGACCAGATTGACGTGGACATGGCCGGTATCGGTGAATTTCAGTGCGTTCCATACGAGATTGAGCAACACCTGGCGAATTCGGTCCTGATCGCCATGGAGAACATCGGGCACGTTGTCGTCGACGATGAAGTCCAGATCCAGTCGTTTTTGCTGGCCTTGCGCGCGGACCAGACTGGCGATGGAATCCAACAAAATATCGGTATGGAATGACCCAGGCTCCAGGTCGAGCTTTCCAGCTTCCAGTTTTGAGAAGTCCAAAATATCATTGATAATCGCCAGCAACGCCTTGCCCGATCTTCGGGCGGTTTTGATGGCACGCACATTATCGGGCTTCTTTACATTATCGGAGAGCAGTGTCAGCACGCCCAGCACTCCGTTCAGCGGTGTCCGGATTTCGTGGCTCATCATCGCCAGGAAACTGGCTTTGGCACGATTGGCAACTTCGGCGCGTTCCTTCGCTTCCACCAAGGCGGTTTCAGCCGCTTTCTTGTCGGTGATGTCACGCATATATCCAAAGAACAGCCGCCCTTCGGGCCCCATGGTTTCCTTGATCGCTAGTTCAATCATGATCGAACGATCATCAGCAGTTACCGCGTCGATCTCAATCCGCTGATTCAGCACCGGGCCTTCGCCCGTTTCAAGATAGTGTTCCATGCCTTTGCGATGGGCACCGCGATGCTGATTGGGAACAATCGTTTGGGCCAGTTCCTTGCCAACAACGTCGTTATGCTTAAAGCCGAAAATCTCTTCCGCAGCTGGATTGAACTCAACAATGGTGCCCTCGTCATTGATGACAACAATGGCGTCAAGCGCAGAGGTCACCACATCTTGATACCGGGCGAGTGCGGCGCGTTCGTTTTCCAAGCCTCTATGCCTGCTGCTGATATCGCGAATAATTCCAGTGAAATGCTGTTGGTCGCCAACCTTGAAATCGCTGATCGACAGTTCGATGGGAAAGAGCTGCCCTTGTCGCGTCATGCCTTCCGATTCAAAAGGACGACCGACAAGCTGGGAAACGCCATCTTCCAGGAAGTTGCCAATATCATTTGCCAGCTTCACTGCGTTCTCTGGTCCCATCAAGCAGGCGACGCTGTTGCCAATCAGATCCTTCGAAGCATGATCAAACATCTGCTCCAATGCTGGATTGACCTGCTCAATAACCCCGTATTGATCAACCACCACGATGCCATCCGTTGTCGAATGAATGACAGCGCCAAAGCGAGCGGCTATGTGTTCTGCTGATGATTTTGCAGCGGCCAGCTCCTGCAAATCTGCCGTCTCCGCCAGAATGCCTCGTGCATAGGCTGCGGCAAAGGCCAAGATCAGCACAATGGCAAAATAGCCAAGTGCAATCTCCACATTTGCGCCGACCATAATTTTACCGGAGGAGACATATTCAGCATAGGATTCGGTAACCGCTGCGCCGTTCGAGATGCTGAAAATATTCAGCACCAACCAACCAACCAAAACAGTTCCACCGGCAACAAGAACCGGCAAAGGGTCCAGCTTCAACACCCGAACACTGGTGTAAACCAGCAAAAACACCAATGAAGGAGCCTTGAACGAGGTTTCAATCGGTAAAGCGTAGGCAATGCTGTAAGACCCGATCAACAGATAGATCAGCAAGCCATCAACCACGGAAAGAACGTCAAGCGTGAAATTCGGTAGT
Source organism: Rhizobiaceae bacterium (assembly GCA_039969995.1). Lineage (GTDB taxonomy): Bacteria > Pseudomonadota > Alphaproteobacteria > Rhizobiales > Rhizobiaceae > Pseudahrensia. The sequence continues at coordinate 194,579 of JBDVMU010000062.1, read as the reverse complement.
TTTGCGCGTTGTGACAAGGCCAGTCGAATAACGCAGGTGAGTAGAATGGCCGTTGCAATACCAACCGTCAGTGGGCTGAAGGTCTCCCACGTGTTCTTCACCGCGGCAATCAGATGAAAGCCGAAGACAATCAATGCGATGACGGCCTGCGACCAGGCAATCGCCCGCTCACCACGACGGTCATTTTCCTCCAGAACCCGCCGGTGCTGATCGCTGGAGGGGGCTTTTTGGCCAAAAACTGCACTTATATTCAAGCTGGCATCCACAATGATTCGTTACCTCTATTGTGGCCTAGCAGTGCGATGCTTCCAATCTCCTAATCAATGGCGTGAATTTTCACCCTTAGCTGTTTGCACGCGCCTTGCGCCGTTCCGAAAGCTGGATAATTTTTGCTCCCTCTTCATTGCCATCTGGTCCAACTCCAGAGGTGCCAGCAGCTCCCGACAGACGTTCATGGGTGAGCAGTAATTGCTCAATTGCACAGGCAATGTGATAGAATGAACTGGCGGGCGACACGTGTTTTTCGAACTGCCCATTGGCCAGCATTTTGTCGTACCAAAGCCCATCTGTCGGAGTATCCAGGTATTCAGCCAAAGCTGCAAATGCTGCCTCTATTTGGGCCAGATAGTAACATCGCATGAAACCTGTTGCGCCTTCAAACAGAACCAAAGCAGCCTTCAGCCACTCAGTCTGCGGCCAAAGACGCGCTTCGCCGGTTACCTGAACGAGTTGGTCATCCAACGTATTGACAGCTGCGCCATGTTTTTGGCTAATGCCCTTAGCGCCACAGCGGAACAGCTTTTCCGCCACTTCGTGGTAAACGTCGTTTCCGGTATACTTTGCCCAGCGCGCAAACAGCCAGGCCCATTCAAACTGATGTCCCGGCTCTACGACAGTTCCATCGGGACCCTCTTTTGGCAACCATAGGGCGTTGAAGAATTCCCGAATGAAGCCCCCCTGGGAATCAATGAATCGATGCCGGGCCAGTTCGGCAATCTCTGATGCGAGATTTTCCCAAAGCTCTCCATTGACCCGATCTTCACGACAGGCCTCCGACCAGGCTAGAGCGGCTTCAAACAAATGCATATGCGCGTTGGACTGAAACGGATGGTCGACACAGTTCTCAATGAAACCGGCACGGTCAGCACGCCGATATTTATTCTCAATCTTCAGCAATAATTCTAGCGCTTGGTGTTGCGCATGGTCGACTTTATGGCGTGCCGTGGCCAGCGCCAGCAGCACGAAGGTTTGGTCATAAAGCTTATTGCTTGGATCCACGGGCATGGCCTCATGGGTTAAAACCGAACGCAGCATGCCATTATGGCCCATGTAACGGTTACTGATTGCATCAAAGCCAGCATGCACCAACACGTCCCAGGGGCCCGGAAAATTGAGCCGGTCGGCTAGCGCAAAAACATAGGTTTGGCGTCCCTGAACCCGGGCCCGGCGGTCCTGTTCGGTTGGACGTCCTTCAAGATCTAAGCTTTCACACCAGGTGCCGGTGCGCCAATCAAAGCCCTTGTTCCACCAAAGCCTCAAGGCGTCTTCTTCCAACCAGCGGCGTGCTGAAGTGGACAGTAGATTCAGTATTTCCGATTCAGGATTTTCTCCTGAGGTGATGGGCAGGGTAGGGTAGTGAATTAGCAGGCCGGACATCGGAATTACTCCTGGTATTGGAACTTGCCAAAACCCTCTCAATTTCCGTGCCAGAAAATTAATTCAATAAATACAATTGGTTGCAGAGTTGAGCTTCTGCCAAACATCTTCAGATTTGGGAATTTGCAACTTCAGCTTCGCAATCTGCAACTGAACAACTCGCGATTTGCAGCCAAACTGTGTAAGTTTCATCCCGATTGCGGCGGGTTGGCTGCACTTCTCCAAATTAAGAGGCAGAAATGGAAGATCAGATTGCAGTTGTTACCGGTGGTGCGCAGGGAATTGGCCATGCGGTGGTAAGCCAGTTGGTCGAGCAAGGGGCGCGTGTGGCCAGTTGGGATATCGATCCAACCAACGAAGCCGCCATGAAAGCTCTGGCAGCAAAAGGCGGGGATGTGCTGGCCGTGAGTTGCAACATCACAGATCCTGGCTCCATAGATTCAGCGCTTGCCGAAACCATTGCGGCCTTCGGCACGCCGACAATTCTGGTCAATAGCGCAGGTGTCGCTGGACCCAATGCCCCTCTGGACGAATATGACATTGATGCGTGGCGTCAGGTGATGGACATCAACATCAACGGAACTTTTCTCGTCAACCGTGCGGTGGTGCCGGGCATGAAAGCGCAAAACTATGGCCGCATTCTCAATATCGCATCGGTGGCGGGCAAGGAGGGCAATCCCAATGCATCGGCCTACTCGACGTCAAAGGCCGGAGTTATCGGTCTGACAAAATCGCTGGGCAAGGAACTCGCCAGTTACGACATCGCGGTAAATTGCGTCACCCCGGCGGCGGCCCGAACAAGAATTTTCGACCAGATGAGTCAGGAACACATCGACTACATGCTGTCGAAGATTCCCCGCGCTCGATTCCTCGAACTCGACGAGGCTGCGCGGATGATCGCCTGGACAGTTTCAAAAGAAAACTCGTTTACAACCGGCGCAGTGTTCGATCTGTCCGGTGGTCGCGCCACCTATTAGGGGGAAGAGCTGTGGCGATAAAACTGCATTAGCGCGGAAAATATTTCTGCAGTGAAGCTTGATTCAAACTATCAGTTCTTCATGAATCAGCTTGCAAACGGTTGAAGGTAAATATCTGAAAAGAAGGGTTTAATCGAGATTTCATTGTTGGAACCCGATTTCCCCTATGCGTTGATTCAAAGTCTCAATTGCAATCAAAATTGACCTTCGGAAGTCGATTGTCTCATGTGAGAATTTCATGGCAGCTTTCGCCGTGGAGAAAGATCTGGTCCAGAAGAGCCATCGCGCACTTCCTGCCTGTCTGCCAACCGGCAGGTGGGCAAGAGGCTGCGAATTGGTGGTCAGGTACCGCGCATAAAATTCTGCGCCACTGGTTCCGTTTGCTGCACTTTTCACTGGATGTCGCTGCCCGCCACCCGCAGCTCGTTGCACGCCGCTCGTCGTTAGAGTGGGAGGTTGTCGTGTTTCTTCCACGGGTTTTCCAACTGCTTGCCACGCAACATGGCAAAGGCGCGGCAGATACGCTTACGCGACTGGCTGGGATGCACAACGTCGTCCACAAAACCATTCTCAGCCGCCACGAATGGGTTGGCAAAACGAGTTTCATATTCCTTGGTGTGTTCGGCAATTTTCTCTGGGTCGCCAAGATCTGACCGGTAGAGAATTTCCACCGCGCCCTTGGCTCCCATTACGGCAATTTCCGCTGTTGGCCAGGCATAGTTGACGTCGCCACGCAGATGTTTTGAGGCCATCACATCATACGCACCACCATAGGCCTTGCGGGTAATCAGGGTCACCTTAGGCACGGTCGCCTCGCCATAGGCGTAAAGAAGCTTGGCACCATGCTTGATGACGCCACCATATTCCTGGCTGGTACCGGGCAGGAAACCGGGCACATCCACCAAAGTGAGGATAGGAATTGAGAAGGCATCGCAGAAGCGCACGAAACGGGCGGCCTTGCGCGATGAATTGATGTCCAGAACGCCAGCGAGCACAAGTGGCTGGTTGGCGACAACGCCAACCGTTTGGCCTTCCAGCCGGATAAATCCGGTCAGAATATTCTTGGCATATTCCGATTGAATTTCGAAAAAATCACCTTCATCGGCCAGCTTGTAGATCAACTCATGCATGTCATAGGGCTGGTTGGGATTGTCGGGGATCAGGGTATCTAGGCTGGGTTCCTCGCGGCTTGGAGAATCGAAAAACGGTCGCACCGGTGCCTTTTCGCGATTGTTGAGCGGCAGGAAGTCGTAGAGGCGGCGCATCTGGCGCAGCGTTTCAACGTCATTATCGAACGCACCGTCTGCGACTGATGATTTGGAGGTATGGGTTTTCGCCCCGCCCAATTCTTCTGCAGTGACGATTTCGTTGGTGACGGTTTTGACGACGTCTGGTCCGGTGACGAACATGTAGGACGTGTCGCGCACCATGAAGATGAAATCGGTCATGGCCGGGGAATAAACCGCACCACCGGCGCACGGGCCCATGATCACCGAAATCTGTGGCACCACGCCGGATGCGAGAACGTTCTTTTGGAACACATCGGCATAACCGCCCAGCGACGCCACACCTTCCTGAATACGCGCACCACCCGAATCGTTGATGCCGATGACCGGCGCCCCGTTTTTCATGGCCATATCAAGGATCTTGCAGATCTTCGCCGCATGAGTTTCCGACAACGAGCCACCAAGTACGGTAAAATCTTGGGCATAGACATAGACCAAACGGCCATTAATCGTGCCCCAGCCGGTAACCACGCCATCACCAGGTATTTTGTTCTTTTCCATGCCGAAATCGGTGCAGCGATGGGTTACGAACATGTCGTATTCTTCAAAACTACCGTCATCGAGCAGCACTTCCAGCCTTTCGCGCGCCGTCAGCTTGCCCTTGGCGTGCTGGGCGTCAATGCGTCGGTCACCACCTCCCTTTCGGGCGGTATCGCGGCGGTGTTCCAGCTGTTCAATGATGTCGTGCATGTCGGCCCTTTCGCGGAATGTCGTCAGGCGAACTTAAAGGCGTCAGCGTCCGGGCGCAATTACATCTTTGGCATTACTCGCGGCGGCGAGCGCGGCGGCGAGCGGCGGCGGCGAGCACCGAGCGGCGAGCAGTGTGGGCCGAGCGGCGAGCAATTATTAGCGCGAATTGTCGAACGCCAGACGGGCAGCAAGTCCGGCAAACACAAAACCTGTAAAGTATTTTCCAAAGCCGGCCCAGCGCTGGTTCTGGCCGTTGCGTAAGGCAGCAGCCCCCCGGCTGGCGGCCAAAATGACCAATCCGTTGACCAAAAGGCCGGTGCAATTGAGGATGGTGGCCAGCACCATGATCTGCAACGCAACTGTGCCAAGGTTCGGGTCGATGAACTGAGGAAACAGCGCCAGGAAGAACAGCGCCACTTTGGGGTTGAGAATATTGGTCACCAAACCTTGTCTAAACAGGGTTGCAAATGACACAGGTGCCGCCTGAAATTTCTGCGCCACATTGGCTTCACCTCCCGCTGGTTTGCTGCGCACGGTTTGCCAGGCAAGAAACAACAAATAGGCGGCCCCCGCATAACGCACAATGTCATAGGCCCCGGGCACGGCAAGAAAGAGTTGTGACAAACCAAGTGCCAGCGCAAGGGCATGGCAATAGGCGCCTGCTGCGATGCCAAGATAAGTGCCGAGACCGGCCAAGCGTCCCTGGGCCGCGCTGCGTGTCGCGACCAGCAACATGTCCGGTCCGGGCGTCGCATTAAGCGCCAGGCAGGCCATGGCAAATAGCAGGATGGTTGATAATTCTGGCATGGTAATCAAACCGGTTTTGGAACGGGGGCTGTTGCACCGTTGCCGGTCAACAAGATTGCCTAACATCTGTGAAACCAACTGAGAAGCGAATTGATTGAACCAATCTATGCGTTGGATTTCTGTGAAGATTCAAAAGCCCGGGGCCGTGGTCCGGGCGTGTTGATGCAGCTGTTTTGGCGTGTTTAGAGCAGGTCGCCACCTTCTGAAACCTTGAGAACTCTTTCGGTCTTTGCATCTTCCAGTTGGTTGAGACGTCGATTTGCTCCTCTTGGTTCTTTCTTACCTGAAGGGATATGAGAAATTCGCCAGGTAGTGCGGTTTAGGCAGCTTGATTGATACCACAGATTGGAGTCATGTTGCTGGCCCCGTCCTGGTTGACCTCCACCATCGCCCCTTCGTCGATCATGCGCCACTGATACTGCACACCGTCCAGGGGTTCGGACGCCAGCACGACACCACCATGATCCAGGTCTTCACACAGATATAGTGTCGGTGCCCGACCATCGCTTGAATAGCGATAGCCATACAGCGCTTCGCCATCGCTGAGCACAAATGTCAGCCGCAACGGTGGTAGATTGGCCCCAAAGTCGCGATGCAGTTCGACGATGCGGTCGATCGCATCTGAACAAGCCTGACGCGGGTCATTCTCCAAACCGTATGAGACGATCAGCAAAAACAGCAATTCCGAGTCGGTGATGCCCAGCCGAGTGGCGAACAACTCATCCGGTAACAGATTTTCCAGTCTTCGCCGCAAGTGGCTGAAGCCGCCAATCTGTCCGTTGTGAACAAAGGACCAGCGGCCGTGGGTGAACGGGTGGCAGTTTTGATATGAAGCGCCGCCAAATGTAGAGGCACGCACATGGGCCAGAAAGACCGGCGCAGAAATAGCGCGGCACAAATGAAGTAGGTTTGGGTTGGCCCAGGCAGGCATGATTTCCTTGTACAGAGCCGGCTGCATGTTGGGGACATGAGCATGGGCATGAGGAGAACCATACCAGGCCAACCCAAACCCATCGCCATTAACCGCCAACTTGGCTTCTTCGGCCACCTGGCTTTGTATCACCAAGGAGTGGTTTGGATTAATGACGATGTTCTCAAGCGGAATGGGAGGTCCGCAATAGGCAGCAAGTCTGCACATTGAGCTTATCTGTTCTCGATGCGCGCATACATTTTGCGGATCAGATTGCTGGCCGTCTTTTCAAACAGGCAGGGAATGATCGCATGGGCCAATGCGGCAGCAGCGGCCGCGAATAGGGTGAAGGCAAATTTGCCAGCGAAAATCATGTGTTCGAAATAGTTCTCTTCCACGGAGGCTGGGTGGTCGAGAAAAACTCTGTTGATCATGGTGCGCATGGTAAAAACTCCCTGTTGGTCTGACGCGCAGAATAGTGTGGCTTGGGCTGGAATATTTCCCAAAATTCGTGATAATGGTGAGAATAGTGGGAAATTTTCCCAAAAAAAGTGAAAAAATGGACGATTTTGATCGTGAAATCTTGAAGGCCCTTCAGGCTGATTCAAGCCAGTCGGTGGAGCATCTTGCTGAGAAGGTAAATCTATCGCGCAACGCCTGCTGGCGGCGGGTGAAAAATCTGCAGCAATCGGGGGTGATCAAGGCGCAGGTGGCGCTGGTTGATGCGGAAGCCGTTGATCTGGGGCTCACAGTATTGGTGTTGGTGCGCACCAATGAGCACGCCGCTGACTGGGCAGACAAGTTCCGCAAGGCGGTGCACGCTATGCCTGAAATTACTGGCGCTTACCGTATGAGCGGCGACCTTGACTACGTGCTTCGGGTCTGTGTGCGCGATGTGAAAAGCTATGACGCCTTCTATCAACGGCTGACCAAGCGTCTGCGGCTAAGCGACATTTCGGCCAGTTTTGTGATGGAAGAAATCAAGGAGACAACGGCATTGCCGCTGTAAAATGGATCAGAAATCCCGTTTTGCCTGGCGGGCATCCAGTTCGGAGTTGAATCTTTCGCTGCTCCAGCCTTCGTCCAATCCCTGATGCATCAATTGTTGCTGGCTTTGTGGGGCCAGACCTCCAACCGGTGGGTCGGTGTCGAGCGAAGTTGGGAATGGATAGCCTTCGCCGGTGCTGGCTATCGCTGCTTGAATCTGAGCCGGAGAAAGGTTGCCTGATGCCAGAACCGGGTAGACCAGCTTGCACATATCGACGCGGTTGACGCTCTCCATCGCCTGACCGAAGGCTGACGAGATCTGGATCAGGTTTGCCATGCGCTCAACATCTTCGGTGACGTTGTCGCCGGCCCCATGCAACAGGCCGGGGGAGAAGAACAGCAGGTCGCCCTTTTTGAGCGGCAGTTGCACATGACGTTCTTCAAACAGCGCACGCACATCTGCATCGCGGTAGCGCAGGTAATTTTCCGGCCAGGTTTGTGAAAAGGGCAGCAGCTTGGTGGTGCCGGACTCAATGGGCATGTCGCAATGGGCGATTGCGCCCTGCAGGGTAAGCTGAGGCGAAAAGGCGTGAACATGAGGTGGATAGGCGCGCACCTGTTCAGCTGTCAAAAATCCCAGGTGATAGTCGCAATGGGCTTCCTGTGCCTTGCCGCTCGGGCGCACCAGGTTCACTTGTGCAGTCATCTGAAATGCCGGGCCGAGCCAGGCTTCGCTGGCCAACTCGACCCATTGGTTTGCATGGTAATTGGCAAACACCTCTGGATTGGCACGGCACAGTTTTTCCAGACTGTTCCAGATCCGGTCATTGGCCCCGGCGGTGGCGAAGTGGTCGGCACCGCTTTGCTTCGTTTCCTTTTCCTGACGGATAATGTCTTTGAAAAGCTCGCTTGCCTGATCAATGACAGCAGTGTCCACATAAGCGCCCCGCATGACAAAAGTGCCGGATCCGGTCAGCAGGTTGGTGCCCAATTCAGCTTTAAGAGCGGCCCGTTGTGCATCGTCGGTCAACGCGCTTGTCAGGGCGGCGCAATCGTAAATTGGGACATTGTTGGCAACCTGTGTGGCCATTGGAACGTCAGCATTGTTCAGCTCTCGATCGATGCGAGTTTTGAGGTCTTCAATTGGCATTTTGGGAACTCTGGTAAGGTCGCTAGTTGCTATCAGTTATTCGCATATTGCACGCAAACGCAATATGCGGAGATGCGTTTATTGAATGCGTTTTTGCGTAACTGATTTTGAGCGATGTTTTCCTGACCGCAGTCCCGAAATCTAGGTCCCCAATTGGACTATAGCTTTTGGTCATTAGCTCCTAAGCCTGTTTTGGAACACGCGTGTGCACAATTCAGCTCTTGCGGGGAGAAGTTTTCCAACACCTTTGTCGCAGGACAGCTTTCCGGGTTTGACCTGTTGGACGCGATGGTTCAAAAACAATTTTGAACCCAGAAAATTTCCAGCTCATTTTCCGGCAAGGAGACCTGCTGTGCTGACCAAAAACGAAGCCATTGATATTCATTCAGATCACGCAAACACACCCGAAACAGCGCGTGCCAAGCCGCCGGCGCTGAACTGGGAAGACCCGTTTTTGATGGAAGACCAGCTCACTGAAGACGAGCGTCTTATCCGAGATTCGGCCCGTGCCTATGCTGATGAAGCACTTGCAACTCGCATCCTGGAAGCCAACCGGCACGAGAACTTTGACCGCACTATTCTCAACGAAATGGGTGAACTCGGCTTGCTGGGCTCGACCATTCCGGAAGAATACGGTGGGGCTGGGGTCAATTATGTGTCCTACGGGCTTGTGGCGCGCGAAGTTGAGCGGGTCGATTCCGGCTATCGTTCGGCCATGTCGGTTCAGTCGTCGCTGGTGATGCATCCAATCTTTGCCTATGGCTCCGAAGAGCAGCGCAACAAATATTTGCCTGGCCTGGCACGAGGCGAGTTGGTTGGCTGTTTTGGACTGACCGAGCCGGACCATGGTTCAGACGCAGGTGGAATGCTGACCCGCGCGAAAAAGGTCGATGGTGGTTATTCGATTTCCGGCGCTAAAAACTGGATCACCAATTCCCCGATTGCCGACGTGATGGTGGTCTGGGCCAAGTCGGATGATCATGATGGTAAGATCCGCGGTTTTGTGCTGGAGCGCGGTATGAAGGGTCTGGAAACGCCGAAGATTGAAGGTAAGTTTTCCCTACGGGCGTCGATCACCGGCATGATCCAGATGGAAGACGTATTTGTTCCAGAAGAAAACCTGCTTCCAAATGTCAGCGGTCTTTCCGGCCCGTTTGGCTGTCTCAACCGTGCCCGTTACGGCATATCATGGGGCGCTATGGGAGCTGCAGAATTCTGTTGGCACGCCGCGCGTACCTATACGCTGGAACGCAAGCAGTTTGGCAAACCCCTCGCTGCCAATCAGCTGATTCAAAAGAAGCTGGCCGACATGCAGACTGAGATTGCGTTGGGCTTGCAGGGTTCGCTGCGACTAGGTCGGCTGATGGACAATCACAATGCACCAGCTGAACTGATCAGCATGATGAAACGGAACAATTGCGGCAAGGCACTCGATGTTGCTCGGGTTGCCCGTGACATGCATGGCGGTAATGGGGTGTCGGACGAATATGGAGTCATCCGCCACGTCATGAACCTTGAAGCGGTGAATACCTATGAAGGCACCCACGATGTGCACGCCCTTATTCTGGGACGGGCGCAGACGGGTATTCAGGCGTTTATGTAGCACAAACCAATGGAGCAGAGCATCACGTTTCGCCAGGCCCGCCGCGCCGACCTGGAAGCGATCATTGCCCTGTTTGCCGATGATGAATTGGGGCGTTTGCGCGAAGACGCCTCACTTCCGCTCAATGAAAAATATACGAGCGCTTTTGCCAATATCGATGGGGACGCCAATCAGCACATGCTGGTGGCCGAGCGGGCCGGTGAACTTTTGGGCTTTCTCCAAATCACCTTTATTCCCTATTTGTCACGCATGGGCGCTGTTCGCGGCCAGGTCGAAAGTGTGCGCGTAGCATCGACGCTGCGCGGACAGGGAATTGGCACGTTGATGATGGAGGAAGCCATCCGCATCTGCCGTGCGCGCGGTTGCTTGTTGGTGCAATTGACCACCGATCTGAAACGCCAGAAAACCCGCAAATTCTACGAAGCGATGGGTTTTGAGACCAGCCATCACGGCATGAAACTGATGTTGCAGGACTAGGGCTCGTGCGATGGAAAAGCTTGATCTGAGCAGGATTTGGGGTCAGTTTTAGCCATGCGGTCGAGAATGTGGTTGGGCCGCCCAAAATCGGGAGAAGTCCATGCGCCTAGTTCTCGCCTCCAAGTTCGCTGCATTGTTTGTCGTGGCCATTGCTCTGATGGCCCAATCAGCATTAGCCCAGACACTGCCGCCAAAATCTCTTTATCAGGCGATGTTGAACGGCAATAAGGCTTCGGGCTGGGTCGCTTTTCGCAACTTCAATGGCCAGCAATTGTTGTATTTCACCACATTGCAGACCCTGCACTGTCGGCTGAAGGAAATCCGCTATTCGATCAATTCCGATGCCCTTGATCAGCGGGTAGAACCGGTCAAATGCAACAAGGCCCTGCCGTTCAGCATCAATGATGACGATGTCACCGGTGGGCGGGTTTACAAGTCCATGCCGCTGGGCACCGCCCAATGGGTGGCTGTGCAGGTGGTCTGGGAAGACGACGAAGAGAGCGAGATTCACAGAGTTAAAGTCTGCGAGGATGTCGGCGAATCCAGTTGTGGCATTGTCGAGTAGACTGTTTCCGGTTTAGCTCACCCAAATGGCGCGAAAGTCATTGACGTTGGTTCGGGTAGGTCCGGTGGTTATGAGATCACCCAGCTTTTCAAAAAACGTGTAAGCGTCATGCCCGTCCAGCATGGCTTGCGGATCAAGGCCGATTGAAATTGCGCGGGCCAGCGTATCGGGGGTGATAATGGCCCCGGCATTGTCTTCGCTGCCATCAATGCCATCCGTGTCCGCTGCAACAGCATAGATGCCGGAAGCGCCATCCAGCGTGATGGCGAGAGCCAATAGATATTCACAATTTCGGCCGCCACGGCCACAGGTTTGCCCTTGTTCAACAGTGACTGTGGTTTCTCCTCCGGAGAGGATCAGACCCGGTGCACCGTTCAATGCAAGGGCTGCATGTTCGGCAGCTACTTGGCGCGCTTCCCCCTCAATGTCAGCGCCAAGGGTAAGGACCTCGTAGCCTTCTTCGCGGCAAGACTGGACAACGCTTTCCAGCATGTCGGCTGGCCGGGAAGTCATGACAAATTGGGCTTTTTCAAAGGCCGAGTTGCCCGGCTTTGGTGTCTCTGCTTCTGGCTTGGCGAGATGGTTGCTAATGGATTGCGGTGCAGTGATGCCATAACGCTGCAACAGTTCCTGAGCATCAGCCACAGTTGTCGGGTCGGCAACTGTTGGACCGGATGCAATGGTGCTTGGATCGTCAAACGGCACGTCCGATATGGCCAATGTGACGATGCGAGCTGGGGCAGCTGCCTCGGCCAATCGGCCGCCCTTGATTGCTGAAAGATGCTTGCGCACCGTGTTCATTTCGCCAATTGGGGCACCACTCATCAGCAACGCCTTGTTGATCGACTTTTTGTCGTCGAGCGAAATGCCAGAAGCAGGCAGAGCCAACAAGGCTGAGCCGCCACCGGAAATCAGGCATAACAGCAAGTCGTCTTCGCTCAGCTTTTGCACCTCACCCATCAACCGTTGCGCAGCTTCGTGCCCGCGATTGTCGGGCACAGGGTGGGCCGCTTCGATCACTTCAATGCGTTCGCACGCCATACCGTGCCCGTATCGGGTGAGCGCCACGCCGGAAAGGGCGGCATCCTTCGGCCATGCGAGTTCTGTCGCCCGCGCCATGGAGGCTGCGGCTTTGCCTGCCGCAACCAACAAGGTGCGGCCAGTTGCTGCCGGTGGGGCGGGCAAAAACTTGGCCAAAACATGCGCCGGATCAGCTGCGGTGACGGCGCGGTCAAAGAGTTGGCGCAAATAAGCGGGTATTTCGGGGGCAGATAAGGAAACAGGCACGTTAGGGCTTTCACACGGGGGGCGCGGATGGCAGACAAAGAAGCAGATACAGAATTAACACGGTAATTGAAATATGCCCGCGCCAACACCCACCGAACTGCGGATCTCCAAAGATAAGCACGCATTAACGGTTACTTTCGATAGCGGTGAGCGCTTTGAGATGAGCGCTGAATTGCTGCGGGTGGAATCGCCTTCTGCGGAAGTTCAGGGTCATGATCCAAGCCAGAAGAAAATCATTCCTGGCAAGAGCCAGGTTGAGATCATCAAGGTTGAGCCAGTGGGCAATTATGCGGTGAGGCTGGTGTTTGACGATATGCATGATACCGGGATTTATTCCTGGGACGTGCTCTATCGACTGGGAAGTCAGGCTGATGCTCTGATGGATGCTTATTTTAAGAAACTGGCCGAGCAGGGTCTGAGCCGCTAACGCCGCGGCGCGCCGCCTCGCCGCCGCAATTCGCCGCTCTCGTTTGCCGCTGCTGTGGAAGAGTGGGATGGCATATTGGCGCATGCCGTTTGTGAGGCTAAACCATATACGTCCTCGTCATCTGGTGGTCCCACCTTGGCCAAACTGTATTTCAACTACTCGGCAATGAATGCCGGCAAATCGACCGTGTTGCTGCAGGCGTCGCACAATTACCGCGAGCGCGGCATGAACACTGTGTTATTGACGGCTGCGCTGGACGACCGCAGCGGAATCGGCCAGATCGGCTCGCGCATTGGGTTGGAATCCGAAGCGGAAACGTTTGCCGATGGGGATGATCTGTTTGCTCGGATTGAGCAGGCGCATGAGGAAAGCCCGGTCAATTGCGTTTTGGTCGACGAAGCCCAGTTTTTGAGCCCGGCACAGGTTTGGCAATTGTGCCGGGTTGCAGACCGTCTTGGCATCCCGGTCATGTGCTATGGGTTGCGAACTGATTTTCAGGGCAAGCTGTTTCCCGGAAGCGCGCAATTGCTTGCTTTGGCGGATGCCATGCGCGAGATCCGCACTATTTGCTGGTGCGGTCGCAAGGCAACAATGGTTGTCCGTTTAGATGAAAGCGGGCGTGTTCTTGAAGACGGAGACCAGGTCTCGATTGGTGGGGAAGAGAGTTATGTGTCGCTGTGCCGCCGCCATTGGGAAGACCGGGATATCGGGCCTAAAAACCAGCTGAAAATGTTCTTGTAACCAGAACGACTAGTGAGATCCGCGATCTTCGAATTTACTCAGATAGGCGTCAACCTCGCGGCGACTGCACAGTTTGACGTGGTTCTTGATTGTATCGCCGGTTTCAAATAACGGCGCATCTTTTCACGATGTCGCCTGCGGGTTTTCCAGATCCATTTGTAGAATTCGAGATTGAAGCGTTCAGGACAATTTGGTGGCAAATCCTGTCTGGTGCGGCCGTAGTCGCGAATAGTGCGGTGTACAACTCTCAGTAGCCGCAACCCCAGGGGGAAGTCCAACCAGATAAGCGTATCGCAACGTTCGAGTCTTTGCTGCCAACTTTGGCTGTGGCCACCTTCAAAAATCCAAGCGTCGCGTTGGTGGACCTCCTGGCAAAGGGCCGTTTTTTCGGCAGCACCACGTTCGATCCAACCCGGTTTCCAATGAATTTGGTCAATGTGAACGACCGGCAGGTCTGTGTATTGACCAAGCTTACGCGCCAATGTCGACTTGCCGGATCCTGGCTGGCCGATGATCATTACTCGTTTCATGGCCGTGGCCTGAATTTGAGGACCTTGCGATTGAAGTCAGGTCTTAAAGCGGACGAGTGTAAAGTGAAAGTTGTATAGTTGCGGGGTAACCTTTGGTTAACGGTTTGACGCCTTCGAATAGCTTCGACTGCGCTTTACAGCGGGCCTTTTGTGCCAAACCCATCAAAATACGTTCAAAATTTAGCAAAATTGGCCACTTTTGCGTTTCTTTCCAATTACCAAACCTAAACAATCTTCAAGCTCGTTAAGGGGTTTCTAACCATAAAACCCGCAAAATGTCCGGTGAACACGACAGGTGCGTGCAGTTTTGCGCGCCGGTTGGGCGAATGTGTTTAACGAATATAGGGCAGATACTCAGATGGCTGGAGCGTTCCAATCGATTTTCAATCGACAATCCGCCGACGTGCCTGCGCCGCCCGCCAAGGATAAACCCCTGATGCGCGTTCTGGAGCCGCGCGTTCTCCTCGATGCTGCTGCAACCGAGACAGCGCTCGATATTGCCGGGCAGGCTGCCCATAGCCAACTTGCCGACGACTATATGAGCGACGATTGCGATGTTTGTGAAGATGTCGAGGACAAGGCTGAGGGGGAAGAGTCTCCAACTGACGATTCTGAAGTTGCGGAAAGCTTATCCACCACTGCGCGCCGCACCGACCGTGAGGTCATTTTCATTGATTCAGACATCGAAGACCGCGAGGGGCTTATCGCCTCGCTGGAGCCTGGGGTCAGCATCCACATCATCGAAGCGGGATCTGATGGCGTGCAGCAGTTTGCCGATATTCTGGCCGAGGCAGGAGATGACGCCTACGATGCCGTGCATATCTTTTCCCACGGTGCAGCTGGCGCGCTGCAACTCGGCGACAGTGTACTGGATGCAAAGACGATCACGTCGAGCCATGCAGAGGCTCTGCATCAGATCGGTGAGGCGCTCAGCGATTCTGGCGATATTCTCATCTATGGCTGTAATTTCGGTGCTGGTGAGCTTGGCCAACGCACTGCTGGTTTGCTTGCCGCGGCGACAGGAGCCGACATTGCCGCGTCGGACGACCTGACTGGTTCTGAATCCCTGTCCGGAGACTGGGACCTGGAAGTCCAGCAAGGTTCGATTGAAACCCATTCTTTTACGCTGCCGGACTGGCAGGGTATTTTGCCCGGTTACGAATTGCAGCCAACGGCCGGCCCGACCATTGGTCATCTCGATGACGGCATTGTCGGAACAGCCAACACAACCGCAACATGGAGCGACGCAGTGGTCTATGATCCGGGCGGCGGTCCAGTCCAGACCTTTGATATCCGTGCCACATTGATTGGCCTTTCCGATGGCATGTCCGCGACCTTCGAAACCGTGGCATCAACCGATGGGTCGATGGATGATTTCCGCGTGGTCGTCACCAATATCGGTGAAATTGTTGGTAGTGCCGGTGGTCAGGACATTATCGATGAGGGCAGTGTCGTTGTCCGGTGGGCGATTTACGAATCTGGGACCGACACGCTGGCACCACCGGATCAGTTCAACCTTATTTTCAAGGATATTGAAGGCCTTGCCGGGCTGCCCGATTCAAGAGAGACGGTTGCAATTGAATCGGAAGAGGTGGTTTCTTACACCACCAACAGCGGCAGTGATCTGCAGGTCAGTTCAGACATTGACGGGCTAACTGCGACAGGGACCCAACAGGGTACTGGTGCGGTAGGGTCCGATCTAGGCCTATCCTGGGTCAGCTCCAATCAGTTTGTGGTTACCTATACGTCGCGCACGCTGATCACCAATTTCGACATGGACGGCGACCGCGATATGTCGGCCTTTCCAACGCCGGTCACCGAAAAAACCCAGATCATAGATCTCAACGGGGCTGCCGCCGGCGAAAACTATGTTGCCACTTATATCAATGGTTCCCAGATGGGATCTGATGACGATGTGCCATTGTCTTTGACTGACGTGAACATGTCGATTTTCGATTTCGACAGTGATTTCCTTGAATCAGCCACCATAACTTTGACCAATGCCCAGTCTGGCGACGTGATCAACTTCGACACAACCTTGCTTTCGGCCTTGGGCATCTCGGCCAATTATACCGACACGGGCACTGAGCGCATTCTGGAACTCAACGGCCTTGCTCTGATTTCCAATTACGAAACAGCCCTGTTGTCGATCACCTATTCCAACGGCAATCCCGATGGCAGCTTCGATCAGGTGACCGACCGTGTATTTGAGTTTTCGGTTTTTGATGGCGTATTGGATTCTGACGTTGCCCAGACGACGGTGCAGTTTGCTGCCGCAGCTCAGACGCCAGTTGCAGGCTCCAATGTCTATGTGGAGGATGAAGATACAACCATCAGCGCAAGCGTGGCCACGGGCTTATTGTCGAATGATTTCGACCCACAAGGTGCAGTCTTGTCGATTATCGGGGCTTTGGATTCCGACTCCAATTCGATATCAATTGGCTCGGCTCACACCATGCCAAGTGGTGCATTGCTGACCCTCAATGCGCTTGGTGACTTCACCTATATTCCGCCGCTCAATTACAGCGGAAACGAAACAATCAGCTATTCCATCAGCGATGGAACCTACACATCGACAGGTGTTGCCACCTTCGATATTCAGCCTGTGATCGATCCGGTGACGCTGACCGTTGTTCAGGCCGATGCTGTTTCTGATGAAGATTTGGCGTCTGAACCAATCGATGTTTCCAGCCTCTCTGATGACGATTCTGAGACCCAGATCATCCTTGCAACCAGCATTCCTGAAGGTGTGGTTCTCACCGACGGCAACTTCTCCTTCACGTCTGGCGATGGACGCTATGATGTCGAAATTACCGAATGGGATCGCACCCAGTTGCGTGTTCTGCCGGTGGAAAACTCTGATCTGGACATCGACATATTGTTTGTCACAGAAAACTACGAAGTTGACGGTTCGGTCAGTTTCGACAGCCAGACAGTCACATTTGAGGTTGATGCGGTTGCCGACGTACCAATTTTGATTGTCGAGCAAGCCTTTGCGGGCATTGATGAAAATGTGCCGCTCGGCACCGTCATTTCAGTGGACTTGTTCGATACTGACGGTTCTGAAGAAATCACAGATATCTCTATTTCGGGCATTCCGGCTGGCGCCCAGATGCTCGTTGACAGCGGTCCGTTGACCATCACAGGCGGCGTTGCCAGCCTGCAGTTGATCGATCTGCCTGGTTTGATCTTCGTTCCACCAGTTACTGGTTTGGACGCGGTATACAATCTCTCCGTTTCAGCCACCGCCACTGAGGTGTCCCCCGAAAATGGCGTGACGCTTGCCTCTGCAACCCGCTCCGGCATTGGTTTGACCATCGAACTCAATGACAACGACAATCCGGTTGTTGCAGTTGATGACACCGCCTCCACCTTTGCCGGCGAGAGCGTCAATATTTATGTTCTGGACAATGATTTCATTCCCGATGGCGCGCCGCTTGTAACCCACATTAATGGCACGCCCATCGACACCGCCAATCCTGTGACTTTGCCGGGTGGGCAGGGGGATGTCGAATTGAGCCCGTTTGGCTATCTCGTATTCAACGCCTCTGACTCTTTTGCCGGTGAAGTGAAATTCAGCTACACCGCGCAGGACGCCGACCTCAGCACCGACGACGGTATCGTTACAGTAAAAATTGAACCGCGCTGGAAAATGTCCAGTGTCTCGTCGGTGACTGAAGGCAATGACGCCCGATTTACCCTTGCCATTGAGGGCGGGGTTGCACAGGGCGACACAATCAGCGCTGAAGTCATTCTGGAAGAGGGCACCACGACGGCGGCTGACCACGCAACCCTTGCCGATGCAATCAACGCCAGTATCGTCAATCTAGGCCAGACCGACTTCACCTTTGACGGCACCAACATCACCTACACGTCGCCAGCTACCAATTATACGGTCGACTACAACGCTGGGATCAACACCTTTAACGATATTTCCGGCACCGGAGATTCGCTCAATTTGGGCGACAACGGAATCAGCGGTCGCAGCCTCGGTTTTGATTTTGACTTTTATGCAGATAATTTCTCATCGGTTTTTGTATCTGCCAACGGCTATCTGACATTCGGTAGCCCAGGTGCCGATCCAAACAATGTGTCACTGGATGGCTCAGCTCTGTCGGGTCGCCCGGTCATCGCCCCGTTCTGGGATGATCTCGATACCAGCGCTGGCAATGTATATGTCGAAACCCTTGGTTCGATTGAGGGACAACGCCAATTCGTTGTCCAGTGGGAGGGCGTGCAGAACACCAGTGATGGTGCTGGCACCGGTTCCTTCCAGGTTATTTTAGATGAATCCAATAACAGCATCACCTTCAATTACCAGGACGTGACTTTTGACGGGGTTGGCGATCAGGGCGCCGGAGCAACCATCGGCCTGCAGAGCCCGGACGGGGTGGCCGATGAGCATTCTTTCGATACCGGGGCAAGTGTTGTTGACGGTTCGAGCATAACTTTCACCCGCGAGCCGAATACCGGTGTGGAATTTTATATCGATGTGCCGATCGTCGATGATCCGACCTTTGAAGATTCTGAGGACTTTGGTCTGCGCATTATCAGTTCAGTGAATTCCGCAATTGGTGCCGATAATTCATCGGTGACAATTGCCGTTAGCGACAATTCGGCACCTGTCGCGGTGGATGACACCGTGGCCACCACGGAAACGACGACAGCAAATATCAATGTCATTACCAATCCCGGCGGCCTGGATTCTGATCCCGAAGGCCATTCGCTGCAGATTTCAGAAGTGAATGGTGTGGTCATCACAGGCGGTACCGCGGTCACGCTTGCCTCGGGTGCCATTGTGGGTGTGAACCCTGATGGTAATCTGACCTACAATCCCAATGGTGCTTATACCCATCTGGCAGAAGGTGAACCTGGAGTTGATACCTTCACCTACAAAGTCGTCGACGCCTACGGAACCGAATCCGCCACGGCGGCTACCGTAACCATCAACATCACCGGTGAGAACCAGACAACCCTCATTGACCTCAACGACGATGGCACAACTTCAGACACCACATACAACGTCACATATGGTCCGTTGGAAACCACGATGAATGTCGCCGCACCCGATGCGGTTCTGGTTGACGTGGATGATACGGAATTGACCTCCCTGGCCATTACCCTTGGCGGCTTCGTCCAGGCTGGCAATGAAAAGCTGCGGGTCAATGGTTTGACCATTGAATATGGGACGCCACTGAATTCGACGGTCACGGTCGGTGGCACATTATTCCGTGTCGTTTATGACGGAACGAACGATATTCTGGTCACCAATGATGCGGCTGCGGAGTTTGCCGTAGCAGACATTCAATCATTTGTGCGTCTGATGACCTACGAGAATGACTCCAGTGATGATTTCCGGGCAACCCGCACTTTGAGCTTTGTCGCTACCGACGATGACGGACCCGGCACGGCGGCGGTTTCGGAAATCTATGTTGTTGGCAACAATGTTGCCCCTGATGCCGGTGATGATGGTGATCCGACACCCTATGTGACGGTTGAGGACACATCGATCCTGATCACTGTTGCAGAACTGCTTTCAAATGACAGTGACGTTGACCTGAACCCGCTTGATATTATTGCCGTCAATGGTGGTGCCAATGGCAGTGCAGTCCTCGATGGCGGTGGCAATGTGATTTACACGCCGGATCCCGACTATACCGGCACAACTTTCTTCACCTACACTTTGGATGATGGCGAGGGTGGTCAGGACACTGGTACCGTGCATGTCACTGTCACTCCGGTAAACGACGCCCCGCGATTGGATCTGAACGGCTTGCAGCCCGGTATCGACCGCACCTTTACCTATGTCGAAAATGACCCGGCTGCCTCGATGTTCCTGCTGACTGGCACAATTGTCGATGTCGACAATGGCAATTTGGCGGGTGCCGACATCGTTTTGACCAACGGCCAGATCGGTGACGTTTTGACATTTGGCACCTTGCCCGGTGGCATTGTCGCAACGGTCGTTCCGGCCGAAGCGGCAACCGGGCTGACCTCCGCAGCAACCGTGACCATCCAGTTGAGCGGGACAGCCAGCGTTGCCGACTATGACACGGCTTTGCGCGACATTACATATTCCAGCATTTCAGAAACGCCGGATGTGACCGACCGCATCATAACCATGACGGCAACCGATGGCAGCCTGACATCTGTAACGGCGACGGTCACGGTTGAAGTTACCAGCGTCAATGACGCCCCGGATACCGTGGCAGATGGCTTGTTCACCTTCGATGAGGACGCCTCGATCACCATCACGCCAGCCTCGCTGCTGGCCAATGACAACGATCTCGATGGCGAGACCCTGACCATCACATCGGTGCAGAGCGCCGTAAATGGCACTGTGATCGTCAATGGTGACGGTGATTTCGTGTTTACCTCCGATCCTGATTATTTCGGTTCGGCATCCTTCACCTATGCGGTTGAGGATGGCTCCGGTGGGTCGGCAACGGAAACCGTCTCGCTAATGGTCAACTCGGTCAATGATGCACCGGTGATTTCGCTTGATACTGGCAGTGGCGACGGCAGTTATGCCTTCACCTATACCGAAAATGATCCGGCAACTGTTGTCGTTGATGCAACAATTGATCTGCAGGACATCGATCACCCCAACCTTGCCAGCGCCACGGTGTCGCTCACCAACGGTCAGATCGGTGATATTCTGGAGTTCGGTTCTATGCCAGCGGGCATTACGGCGGCTGCCGTTCCGGCCACAGCGCTAACCAGCCCAGGGACGATCAGCGTGACCCTGAGCGGATCGGCCACGCAGGCCGACTACGAAGCGGCTCTGCAATTGGTGACATTCCGTTCGATCACCGACGCCCCTTCTGTGGTCAGTCGCAGCATCGATATATCGGTCAATGACGGGGATACCGATTCCAATGTTGGCACAACTACAGTCACGGTGATTGCTGTCAACGACGCGCCTATAGCTGCAGATGACAACACGATCACCTTTGCTGAGGATACGGCGCGGGTGATACTGGCGGCCGAATTGCTGGGTAATGATGTTGATCCCGATCTGGACACGGTTTCGATTGTCTCTGTCCAGTCGTCGGTTAACGGTGTTGCGGTATTGAATGGTGACAACACGATAACCTTCACGCCTCAGGCTGACTATTTCGGCCCGGCTTCTTTCACCTACACGATTGATGATGGCAATGGATTGCAGGACACCGCGACGGTCAACCTGACCATCACCTCGGTCAATGATTTGCCGGTGATTGACCTTGATACGGGCAGTGGCGGCACCGGCTATTCGACCACTTATGTTGAAAACGCTGTTGCAGTCACCGTGGTTGATCCAACAGTTTCGATCACTGATGTTGATCACACCAACCTCACCGGTGCTTCCGTCTCATTGACCAATGGCCAGATCGGCGATTTGCTGCAAGTGGGTTCATTGCCAGCGGGCATTTCTGCAACCGTCAGTCCGGCAACCGCGCTGACGACGCCGGGGTCGGCGACGGTCACGCTGTCTGGCAGCGCAACGCTTGCCGATTATCAAACGGCATTACAGGCAATCACTTACGTGTCCATCTCGGACAATCCGGGCGCAACAACTCGCACCATTTCGACGACAGTCAATGATGGTGTCGCCAGTTCGGTTGCGGCAGTCTCATCCGTCGCCGTGACCCCGGTCAATGATGCGCCGGTTGCCGCCGGTGATGGCACATATACATTTGACGAAGACACCAATTTCGTCATCGGCGAAGCGGCATTGCTGGCCAATGACAGCGATGCGGAAAACGACGGTTTGACGATCCAAGCGGTTCAGAACCCCGTCAACGGTACGGTTTCACTGTTGGCTGGCGTCGTAACATTCATTCCGACAGCCGATTATTCTGGCGTCGCCTCATTTGAATATGTCGTGCAGGACGGCAATGGCGGGTCGGATACAGCCACTGTCACCCTGTCAGTCTCGCCGGTAAACGATGCACCTGTGCTTGATCTTGATACGGGTGCGGGTGGAACTTCCTACAACACAGCCTATACAGAAAACGGCTCTGCCGTTGCGGTCGTCGACGCCTCGGTGTCGGTTACAGATGTAGATGGTGGCAGCTTTGCCGGAGCAGCACTGGTACTTTCCAATGGCCAGGTTGGCGATATTCTCAATGTCGGCAGCTTGCCAGTTGGCATCACCGCGGTGGTGACACCTGCGATCGCTCTGACGGTGGCGGGGTCGATCACGGTTCAACTATCAGGCACTGGAACCTCCGCCGATTATCAAACAGCAATGCAGGCCGTCACCTTTGAATCGCAGTCCGACGATCCAGGTGCAACAGCACGCACGGTGTTTGTTAGCGTCAATGACGGAGTGACCAATTCAGCAACGGCGACATCGACCATCGCCGTCACCCCGGTCAACGATGCGCCGACAGCCGCAGCTGATGGCACCTACACTGCCAGCGAGGACACACCATTCGTCATCGCCGAAGCGTCGCTGTTGGCCAACGACACTGATCCGGAAAATGACCCACTGAGTATTTTGTCGGTCCAAAGTCCGGTCAATGGCACGGTATCTCTGGCTGGTGGCAATGTCACCTTCACCCCGGCAACTGATTATAGCGGATTGGCTTCCTTCACCTATACGGTTCAGGATACGTCCGGTGCCACTTCAACGGCGATCGTCAATCTGACGGTCAATTCAATCAACGACGCGCCCACAATCGACCTTGATGCTGGCGCTGGTGGGACGGGCTATACAACAGGCTATGTCGAGAATGGCACTGGCATCACTGTCGTTGATGCCAGCGTATCGCTTGCCGATGTAGACAGCTCCAACATGCAGGGTGCAACTGTGACCCTTCAAAACGGCTTTGCTGGTGATTTGCTCGAAGTTGGCTCCTTGCCAGCAGGCATTACAGCGGTCGTGTCCCCGGCAACGG
This sequence comes from Rhizobiaceae bacterium, assembly GCA_039969995.1. Taxonomy (GTDB): domain Bacteria; phylum Pseudomonadota; class Alphaproteobacteria; order Rhizobiales; family Rhizobiaceae; genus Pseudahrensia. Next base: position 171,601 of record JBDVMU010000062.1, on the reverse strand, counting down.
CGCTGACCGGCGCTGGCACAGTGACAGTGGCTCTCAGCGGTTCTGCCACTGTGGCAGACTATCAAACGGCACTACAGGCAGTCACCTATCGATCAAACACAGATCAGCTTGATGGCACCAGTCGCTCGGTCTCAGTGACCGTCACCGATGGCAGTGATGCGTCGTTGGCCAGCACCACCACCATTGCGGTCACTCCCGTCAATGACGTTCCCGTCGCTGGTGCTGATGGCACCTATTCCTTTAACGAGGATTCCATCTTCACCATTCCTAACGTCTCATTGCTGGCCAATGACACCGATCTGGACGGCGATGGCTTGAGCATCCTGTCGGTCCAGTCGCCGGTCAATGGCAGCGTGGTTCTCGATGGCTTTGGCAATGTGGTGTTCACACCAACACCAACCTATTCGGGTCCGGCTTCCTTCACCTATACCGTTCAGGACCCGGGCGGAGCGACCGACACTGCAACGGTCAGCCTCAACGTACTGATCCTCAACGATGCACCGATCGTCGACCTTGACCTCAGCGGTGCAGGCAGTGGCTTTGCCACCAGCTACACAGAAAATGGTGTCGGGATTGCAATAGTCGACAGCGATATTTCGATCACTGACGAAGACCACACAGATGCTGAAAGCGCAACAATCACACTGACCAATGGTCAGATTGGTGATCTGTTGGAAGTTGGTGTTTTGCCAGGCGGATTGACCGCAGTTGTTTCGCCTGCCACGGCACTGACTGCCCCGGGCATCATGACGGTGACCCTTAACGGAACAGCGTCTCTGGCCGATTACCAAACCGCCCTTCAGGCGCTGACTTATCGTTCAACATCGGAAGATCCGGTGACGACAAGCCGCGAAATCGAATTTGTGGTAAGTGACGGGGAAGACCCGTCCCTCGTCACTACGACCAGCATCGCGATCACCAGCGTCAATGACGCACCAGTTGCAGCTGATGATGGTGTTCCAACTGCATTGATCGTCACAGAAGACGTGCCGATGACATTTGACCCGGTCTCCAGCAACGATTCCGATGTTGAAGGCGATGCGCTGACCATTACTGAAATCGACGGAAATGCCATTGTGCCTGGTGGCTTTGTCAATCTCGGTGTTGGTCGGGTTGACCTCGCCATTGATGGGCGAAACCTGACCTATACTCCGGCGCTCAATTATTTCGGACCCGCCAGTTTTTCCTATACAATCAGCGATGGCGGACTGACGGACACAGCCAACATCAATTTTGATGTGCAGGCGGTCAATGATGCCCCGGTTGCCTTGGATGATGGTCCTGTCGTTCTGGTCGAAGACGGTTCCGTTTCATATGATCCCGTTCTGTCCAATGATACTGACGTTGAAGGTGACAATCTGACGATCCTCTCGATCAATGGATCGCCGATTACGCCGACCGGCAGCGTCACCATTGCCAGCGGCACGATTACCCTGGGGGCTGACGGGCGCACGCTCGATTATGTGCCGAACGGCAATTTCAATGGTCTTGTGGTCGTCAATTATGTGGTCAGTGACGGCGCAGCATCCGCTACTGCCAACGTCACCTTCGACGTGACCGCCTTGGATGACCCGATCTCGCTGATCTCAACACCGCCAAATGTCACCTTGAATGACGGCGACAGCGTCAACTTGCCAATGGCCGGCTTTTTCGATGACCCCGATGGCGACGCACTGGTTTACAGTGCAGCCGGTCTGCCAGCCGGCATCACGATTAATCCAACGACCGGTCTGATCAGCGGCACCTTGGATGCCGCAGCCTCCCAGTCCGGTCCATTTGCGGTAACCGTGACGGTTGACGATGGCGTTGCGTCAAATGTTTCCACCGGCTTCTCATTCGATGTGCTGAACGTCGCTCCCGTTGCCTCACCGGACACAAGCATTTTGGTCTATGAAGGTGATGGCATGAACATCGACACTTCCGCCATGTTTGTGGACGCCGACAACGACACATTGACATTCGCTGCTTCTGGATTGCCTGGCTGGGCCAGCTTCGACACCGGCTCCGGCCTGATCACCGGTACGATCCCAGATAACGCCTCACTCAGCGGAGCATTTATTGTTACCATCAATGCTGATGACGGTCAGGGTGGTGTTGCTTCGGTCGATGTCACCATTGACCCGCGTAATGTTGCGCCGGTTGCTACATTCTCATTGCCAGAATTACGCCTGCAGGATGACGACCCGGTTGATATCGATGTCAGCAGCCTGTTTGTTGATGGTGGTCTGGATAGCGACCTCTTGACCCTGTCGGTCACCGGGATGCCGGATGGCGTTACCTTTGATGTCGCAACGGGTCGAATTTCCGGCACCATCGCGCCGGGTGCCAGCAGTGGAACAACTTATTCGGTCAGCATTACTGCTGATGACGGGCAGGGTGGTATTGCTGTGGTTGGATTCAATATTCTGGTGGGCAATGCCACCATTGTTGAAGAAACCAACCCCTTTGCCAGCTTTGATGACCTGATTGCTTTCGATGAGCCTGTAGCCGAAGCCAGCACAGAATTTGATCCGCTTATGTCGGTGATTGATCAAATTGCTGAGCTGAACGGCACACTGGGTCTGGACAGCAGGGACGGCCTTCTTCTCTCGGCAATTGGAGAAATCGACCCGCTTCAGGAAGCAACGCTGGCTGGCTCCGATGATGGAATGCCTGAGCAAATCGATGCGATGGACAAAATGGCAGTCTCAACTGACTGGCTGCGCAGTTCCGGGCGTGAGGGCAATGGCGACTGGAGCGTTGCCGGCACATTCGGTTACATGGCCCTGACCGACGATTCCGAATACGATGGCACCCCGGAACGCGATGCAAGTTTGGAACGTTTCTCCATCGAAGCCGTAAGCCGCCAGGGCGTGTTGTTCATCGAGCTGGACAATCAACTGGATCCGAAACGCGATGGTCGCGTTGTCACAACATCGTTCACCTATGAAGGCAGTGACGAATTGCCTGAGTGGATGAAACTTGTCCGCGAAGGCTTTATCACCGCTACACCACCTCAGGACCTCAGTGAGGTCACACTGGGCGTGTCCATCATTTTGGAATCCGGCAAGAATTTATCAAAGTTCGTGGTCATAGATGTACAGTCCGGCGCGGTAATCGAGCTAACGGATGAAGCGACTGCTTTGATCGAAAACAGCGACCCGATAAAACTGAAAAAGTCCGCAGGTGTGGAACCAAGGCCGGCCCCTGTGGAACCACGGGATCGCTCCAGGTCAGCGCCCCCAAACCAACAGATCGCTGACACATTAGAAGACTTGCGAGGCTCGATCGACACGCTCGGTGACCGATAATAACGGTGTCATTTTTTTGCAGTGAATCTTCGCATTCTACATGAAGATACATACGTTCTATCAACACTGATATAGGGGTAAACCCCCTATAGTTTAAGGCTTTTGATCGAGTGTCTTATGGTGAAAAATTGATAAATTTTTGCGCCTGTTAAGCCTTCGTTAGTCACAAACCTCGATATTGGGCGAGACCGCGTATTCTGTTTCTAATGGTTAACAGATTATCGCGCGTAAATGTGTTGCGAGGAATTTATTGTGAAGCGTATCCTGCTCTCCGCCATGATGGCGCTTAGTTTGTCAGCGTGCACAGTGGTGCCAAAACCGCTGACGACCGGCTCTCTAGCCAGCTTTGCTAGTAACAAGCTGGAACGGGTAACTGCCGACCAGGAACCGGTAGGTGATTCAATCACCCTTTACCAGGCGATGGCGCGCGCGTTGCTCTACAATCTCGACTTTCACGTCGAACTCTACAATGAAGCCCTGGCCAGCAAACAGCTGGATACGGCGCGGCTGGATACGCTGCCTGAATTGGTGGCCTCAACGGGCTATGTCGGCCGCAATAACAATGCCGGCAGTGCTACGTCGACCGAGTTCCCGGACCGTGCAAAGTTCCAGGATGATGTCACCCTGTCATGGAACATTCTCGATTTTGGCCTATCCAAGATCCGCGCAGAACAGGCCGCAGATGAAGTTCTGGTGGCAAGAGAAAAACGCCGCAAAATCATCAATCGGGTGATTGAAGATGTGCGTACCGCATATTGGCGGGCCGTGTCGGCTGATCGTCTGGTCGTGGGTTTGCGCAAGCTTGAGGGTCGTGCACAAAAGGCTTTGAAAAACTCTGCGTCGCTGCAGAAAGATGGACAGACCTCACCGCTCACGGCACTAACCTATCAACGCGAATTGGTGGAAATTCAGCAGCGCATTCAGCGGCTCCAGAAAGATTTGTCACTGGCCAAGATTCAGCTTGCTGCCTTGATGAATATTCGTCCCGGCCAACACTTCACTTTGGCACAACCGGCCCGTCGCGCCTCCAGCACCGATCTGGAGATGAATGGCGACGAAATGGTTTATGCCGCATTGGAAAACCGTCCAGAAATTCGCGACATTCAATACAAGCTGCGGATCAACGAAAAGGAAGCGCGGAAAGCTCTCCTGGAGTTGTTGCCATCGGCTAATGTATTCGCAAGCGCCAACTGGGATTCCGACAGCTATCTCTACAATACAAACTGGATTGGTTGGGGGGCAAAGGCCACTTGGAACCTGCTCAATGTATTCAAGTATCCGGCCAAGAAGCGCCTGGTAGCTGCCAAGGACGAAACGCTGGACGCTCGTGCTCTGGCAGTCACGATGGCGATCATGACCCAGGTTCACGTCAGCCGCGTTCGTTATGATCATTCCAAGAAACTTTACCGCACAGCGGCAAAGCATTTCTCCATTCAGCAAGGCATCGTCAAACAGATCCGCTCAAGCTTTGCCGAAGGGCAGGCCAGTGAGCAGACCCTCATCAGAGAAGAGATGAACACCCTGGCCAGCCAGGTAGCCGCAGATATTGCCTATGCCGATCTGCAAAACGCCTATGCCAATATTTATGCGTCAATGGGCATTGATCCCTATGTCGATGACCTGAAGGCCAATGATTCAGTTGACGGTCTGGCTTCTGCTCTGCGTGAAGTATGGATTGAGCGTGGTGACAAGTCAGGTTCGGCACGTGCTCGACGCGCAGTGAAGGATCATGTGGTGACCGGTTCGGTGCAAAAACCCGTCAATCCGGCCAAGGTCGATCCAATTGTCGCTGAAACGCATGGTTGGGCCGAGCTGGAGAAAAAGTCTCCGGCAAGCGCGGATCCATTCATCACCGAAAATCAGGCCGCTTCGGATGTTGGTACAAATTCACAGTACGATTCTGAAATCGTGCGACTTGAAGACAAACCCAAGAAATCGTTTTGGGGCAACTTTGTTGCTGCCGCTAAAAGAAACGCCGCCGCCAGTAAGAGGGTGGACCTTGATAAGTAAACCGTTCACTCCGACCAATGTTTGCAGTCGCTGAACGCCGTTGCCTTAGGATAATCGAAATGAAAATCACCAAATCTGTTTCTCTACTTTTGCTGGCCGGTCTGGCCGCATCAACTTCTTCCGCCCTGGCAGGTAATGCGTCCATAGCGGTGGATATCATGACGGCGCGCGATCATCAGGCGCGTTCGCTGGCGGAATTTGGCATTGACCATATGACCACCGGCTCGGTGCGCTCTGAGAGCGACTTTGATGCTCGTGGTGTGGTTATTCCAAACGCTGAAGTCACGCTGGGTGCCGGCATCGCCGCCCGGATCAAGCTGATGCCGTTTAAGGCGGGTGAAGAGTTCCGCAAGGGGGAAGCTCTGGTGGTATTTGACTGTGCCCGTCAGCAGGCAGACCTGCGCGGAGCGCAAGCCAATCTAACCAAGGCCAGTTCGCATCACCGTGGAAAGATCCGTTTGAAGTCCCGCGGTGCAGCGGGCGATCAGGAAGTGCGGGATGCCGCCGCTGATAAGGAAGCCGCAAAGGCAACCGTTGATGGCTTGGGCGAAGTCATTCGGCTGTGCAAAATCGATGCGCCCTTCGATGGCCGTGTGGTCGAGCGTCATGCCCAGACCCACGAAATTCCTGCTGCCAATGCGCCTATTTTGACCGTTGTCGACGACAGCACGCTCGAAGTGGATCTGATTGTTCCGTCCACCTGGTTGCGTTGGGTCAATCGCGGAACCCAATTTCAATTTGATGTAGACGAACTTGGTCGTTCCTATACTGCACAGGTCGATCGGCTTGGTGCCAAGGTTGATGCCGTCAGCCAGACGATCAAGATCACCGGCACCTTTGTTGACGTACCTGCCAATGTTCTGACCGGCATGAGCGGCACGGCAAAATTCACACCACCGACAAATTAAACAGCAGGTTGCGGCTGGAGATTTCCAAATCAGGAGCCCCGGCAAACCTCACAATCTAGGAACTGACCTGATCAGATGACACAAACGCGGGCGCAAATGTCGGACGATCTTGACCAGGCACGAATGGCTGGCCGGGGTGGAACAATAATACAACAGGCCGGAGGCGCGCCGCTTGAGGGGAAGCAGCCACCAATCCGGTCAAATGCCGATGCAATACGCGGCGGCGGCGGCAGCAACAGCGGTGGCGGTGTCGGTAGCGTACAGGCCGATCCTGCGATAGCGTCTAAGCGCAATAAGACGACAGGTCCGGGGCCAAACCGGGCGCGTGAATCCGACATTGCCAACGCGCTGCTCAATCTGGAGCGGGAAACCCGGAAGGCAGAAACCGAGGCCGAACTTGGTTATTTGATGGTCAACGGCTCGCGTGTGGCCATACAGTATCGCCAGGCATTGCTGGTGATGCGTGCTGCAGGCGGCAGCAAACGACGGGTTGTCGCGGTGTCATCGCTATCGGCGATTGACCGAAATTCCACATTCATTCGCTGGGTTGAGCGGTTGGCCAAAAAGAAGCTGGCCGGGGATAATGGTTCAAAAGTCATTTCTTTTGACGCCCGTGCTGAAGCCGACAAATCCGATCTCGATGCCAGTTCCTATCCATTTGGCAATATCGCTTTCATTCCATTGCAGTTGCGTGACGGTACGGTGTTTGCGCACATCATGCTGACCCGTGAGAACGCGTGGGACGAGCGGAGCCTGGCTGCGGCAGGGCGTCTGTGCGAAACCTATTCGCATGCATGGGAAGCGCTAAGCGGTCCAAAGCGTGTAAAGCGCAAGATGCAGTCGCGAAACCTGTTGTGGGTGATAGCGCTAGCGGCATTGGTCGGAGCTGGTTTCTATCCCATTCCGCTGTCGGTTTTGGCGCCAGCGGAGGTGACGCCGAAAGATGCATTCATTGTAGCCTCACCCGCAGAAGGCGCCATCGAATCCATTGAAGTTGACCCAAATACCAATGTTGAACAGGGCCAATTGCTGTTCACATTTGCCGATACAGACTTGCGCAACCGGTTGAAGCTGGCAGGCCAGGCGGTCAGTGTGGCTGAGGCGCGCTATCAGCAAAGCCTTCGCACATCGTTTTCCGATAGCCGCGCCAAACGTGAACTGGCCATTGCCCAGAGTGAATTGCAGTTGAAGGCGAGCGAATACGATTACGCTCAGGAATTGTTGAAGAATACCCGCGTGACGGCTGGGGCCTCTGGTCTGGTGCTGTTTGCCGATAAGGAAAGCTGGACCGGGCGTCCGGTATCTGTTGGCGAACGCATCATGCGCATTGCCGATCCTTCCAAGGTGGAAGTTACTATTAATCTGCCGGTCTCCGACGCCATTATTTTGAAGGACAATGCGCCGGTTGAGCTTTATCTCGACAGCAATCCGCTGAAGCCGGTGAAAGCGACGATGACCAGCGCCAGCTTCCATGCCCAGCCCGATGGCGAAGGCGTGTTGAGCTATCGTGTGCGTGCCAGCTTCGCTGCGGAGCAGGGGCAAGGCCTTCCGCGTATCGGTCTGCGGGGCACCGCCAAAGTGTATGGTGATGAAGTGCGGCTCGGCTATTATCTGCTGCGCAAACCTCTATCGGCAGTTCGGCAATGGACGGGCTACTAAAAGACCCGCAAAAGGAAGATGCAGCGCTTCCGATCCTGCGCGACGATCTGGAGATCGTGCCAGCATCAGCACAGACCAATGGTGCGCCGTCCTGGGTGATCTTCGATCCCGTCTCCAATCGCTATTTCGAAATTGGCCGCGAACTGCTCGACATGTTGATGCTATGGCGGGCAGGCAGTGTGGAAAGCCTGATCCGCAGGGTGCGGGCCGAATTCGGTCGCACGGTAACCAAGGAAGAAGTTGGTGAAGCAACCCATTTTCTGATTTCCAATGCGCTGGTGCGGGACATTCCCGGCAATGACTACAAAACCATGGCGGAGAAAAATGAAGCGGATAAAAAGTCGTTGCTGACAACGGCCATGCATTCCTATTTGTTTTTCCGCATTCCGCTATTCCGGCCTGACCGTTTTCTGCGTGCCACCTGGTGGATGGTGTCGCCGCTGTTCACCCGCACTGCAGTCTGGTTGTTTGTCATGATCGGTCTTGCCGGTCTCTATCTTGTCTCACGCCAGTGGGAACAGTTTACCGGCACCTTCCAGTTCATGCTGTCCTGGCAGGGGGCCGCGCTTTATGGCGCCAGTCTGGTGGTGGTCAAATCGATTCATGAGCTTGGCCATGCCTTCATGGCGGTGCGCTATGGATTGAGAGTGCCGACAATTGGCGTGGCCTTCATGGTGCTCATGCCAGTGCTCTACACCGATACCAGCGGGGCCTGGACCCTGCGATCGCGCCGCCAACGGCTGATGATTGATGGTGCGGGCATTTTTACCGAACTGGCGCTGGCCTCGCTGGCCACCATCTTGTGGGTCTTCCTGCCCGATGGGGGGCTAAGGCTTTGCGTATTTGCCATAGCCACCACCTCATGGGTGACATCCCTGGCGGTTAACCTGAACCCGCTGATGCGCTTTGATGGCTATTATATTTTGTCAGATACGCTGGGGTTTCAGAACCTGCAGAACAGAAGTTTCGAGATGGCCCGCTGGCGGATGCGAGAACTGCTGTTTGGATTGGGTGAAGCGCCACCGGAAGTGCTGACACCCCGGATGCGTCGATTGGTGATCCTGCACGCATGGAGCACCTGGATCTATCGGTTCTTCCTATTTCTCGGCATTGCGCTGTTGGTTTACACCTTCTTCATCAAGGTGGTTGGCATACTCTTATTCGTGGTTGAAATCCTCTGGTTCATCCTGCTGCCGATCTGGCGCGAAATAAAACACTGGTGGTCTATCAAGGGGCAAATCATGTTCTCAAAACGCTTTTTCCTTTCGGCAACAGTGGCCACGGCGTTGGTTGTACTGGCGGTCATTCCATGGTCGACCCAGATCACCATTCCTTCGTTGATGACGGCTAAGCAGGAACGTTCCCTGTTTGCTGCGTTACCGGCCAAAATTGATAAATTGCATATCCGCAATGGCGACCGGGTCGGTCAGGGCGATGTTCTGTTGACATTGCATGCGCCTGTGCTGGAGCAGGATCTGGTTTTGGCAAGGGAACGCAAGATGCTGCTGGAATCCCGCATCGACCGTTCGGGCTCGGATGATCAGGATCGGGCGTCACTGATCGTGCTGACCAATGAACTTCAATCGGTCAAGGAAGAGATTGAAGGGCTGCAGCGGGTCACCGAAGAATTGATTATGCGGGCTCCATTTGATGGCATCATCACCGATGTCGATCCTGAACTCCATGCTGGCATGTGGATCAACACCAAACAGCCTCTGGCGGTTTTGCAATCGCAGCAAGCGCCGCGCATCAAGGGCTATGTCGGCGAAGAAAACGTTTTCCGCTTCAAGGTTGGATCGACAGCAAAATTCGTCCCGGAAAACCCAGAATTACCGATCATCTTGGCTCAGGTATCTGACGTGGCTGAAGCCAGTTCACAGCAACTGGATGAGCCTTACCTGGCCTTGCCCTTTGGTGGATCCATCGCCGTTGAAGAAGCCCGCAAGGAGGAACTGCGCCCGATGCAGGCCGCTTATGCAGTGGCGCTTGAGCCGGCGGCAGGTGACGGCCCCTCACAGCTCCATATGGCGGTTCGGGGTGTCGCGATTCTCCAAGGCGAGCCGCAGAGTTTTTACCAGCGAGCCAAATTGCGCGTGTTGAAGGTGCTGGTCCGCGAACTGGGCGTGTAAAAGCCTCAAATAACCTCTGATTTCCTTGCAAATGCTGGATTTTTGTCACACCCCACCTATATTGGGCAGGCAGTTTTCGTAGAGTGCGAAAACCGGCTGAGGTCTGGTCGTTGACGGCACGGTCCGACAGATAGACGCATAATTTTCGTTGATGCGGGGGACAGTCCGTGATTCCGCAGGACGCTCGAGGAAGGAATTCAACATGTCCGACATGACCAAATTTGATCGCGAGATCGAGAAGACCCGCAGCACCGTTGAAGATATGCGCGAGAAGATCGCCCAGTCCGGTGTGGTTCTGGAAGAATTGTCCAAGGCTGAGACCGTTGGGGATGCTGATTTCGATATCGAAAATGCCCGTATTCAGGACGTGCTGCGTCAGCAAAAAGTGATGGAAGGCAATATTGCCGACCTGATCATTGGGTTGGAAGACGCAACCAATGTCTTCGGTGCCGAATTTGAATCGATGAAGAGCTTCACCGCATGGGAGAGCTTTGTCGGTTTCTTCTCCAAGCAACGCGCCCAACGCATGCGCACAGACCGTGTGCGCAACATGTCGTTGGCTGGCAATCTGCAGGAACTGCTGACCAAATCGGATACGATAACCGGGATTCTGAAAGGCCAGGAAGCCATTTTGACTGAGCGTTACGAGACCTCAGAAAACAGCCTGCGCTCGGTCATTGAACGGCGCAAAGGCACGATTGCGGAGTTGGAAACTGCGCAAAATCGCATTGAAGAACTCAACCCGATGTTGATGGATCTGGAAAACCAGATTTCCGTTGCGACCGACCAGAAGAAGCGCGCCGACCTGGAAGCCGATCGCTCCAATCTGGCGACCGAATATAACGCCATGCAAGCCAAGGAACAGGAATTGCTGGCCGAGAGCCAGACACTGGAGCGCTATACTTCGATGTTCCAGACCTTTGTTGACTCGCTCAACAATCAGATGGCCGCCCAGGCGACGCTGATCAACAAGCTGACCATCGATACCGAACAGCGCATCGTGCTTTACAAGGCGTTGGAAGATTCCTTGAAAACGGCGGCCCAGCAGGACGTTGCCCACAAGATCAATACACTGGGCAACCAGGTCGATACGGCGGCAGAAAGCACCATGGCGGGCATTGGCGCAGCAGCGCAAAGTCATATTGGCGACCTGTTGGAAATGCATGAGAAGAGCATGGTCTCCACAAAAGATATTCAACGTCGCAAGCAACTTGCTGACGATGCCTTTGCCCGGCGTTTCCAGGAGGTGATGGATAAGCACAATAAGGCCGAATATATCGGCCAGAGCTAATTTGAATTCGCCCCAATGGTGACCACCAAGGACACATCTCAGCAGGACCAAACGGTCGACCGCTATTTCAAGGCCATTGATGCGGCCTTGGAGGGGTTGGAATCCTATCTGCGCGAGGACAATTCACCGCTCTACAATCATGAACTGATCGGCAAGATTCTGAACAGCTATATCGACAAGCTGGAGCATTCCTTCCGCGCTTGGGAAAACCGCATTTCCTTTGCCGAGCGGTTCCGCATCAATCAGGCGGAAAGCGGCTATCCCCTTCATCGCAATGTGATGGACCTCGACAACGATGCCAAAACAGCGGAGCGACAGCTGGCCGAAATGCCCGCTGCTGATACGTTGCGCCAGGATATGGTCGATTTCATTCTTTTGAAAAAGCGCTTTCCAACATCGATCAAAAAGGCAATGGCCAAGCGACTTTATCTTGAGGAGGTGCTGAAAGGGGACGTTTTCCAACCCTTCATTCTGCCAAAAACCGTCAAGGTTTCGATCAATGAGAAGACCGGGCGCCCGTTTTACGTGGTCCATTGGGGCGCTTTTGATGGCAGTGCCAATCTGCCCTTGGTCTATATAGCGGTCATTGAGGATTCCACGTCCGAACTTGCACGGCTGCTGATGAACGGCAAGGCATTGAAAAAGGACCTCGATATTCCGTTTCCAATCGAAGGTCTGTTGAATCCGGACCTTGCCCACCAGTTCGATGATTTTTGCGAAAAGAACTCTTCCTACGGCCTGACATTGGCAACCATTGCCGACAATATGGACCGCGATTTTGAGCATCTGCATCCGGTGCAGTTGCGCCGCATTGTCATGGGGCCGTTTTATTCCGCCGGTGTCACCAGCCATGGCCGCGTGGTGGAGAATATTCTTGAAAATGTCAGCCGGGTTGAAAACGCCTGGATGCTGACCTGGACAGTCCAGGAATTGTTTTCAATCTCTGAAACGCCTGCCAAATGGGGGCTTTGGGGGTCAACTCCGGCACGTCAGACCTATCACATAGAAACTGACGATCTGGAGGCTGTGCGGCAGGGGGTAAGCGCATATCAGCGTCATGCCCTTATTCCCCATGAGGCCTATCAGGCGATTTATGCCAGCGGCAAACGCGACGAAATTTTCACCGGTTATCGGACCCACGTGGTCTCTGGTGGCCAGGTATTGAGAGACTTTTGATTATGGACATTGGCCTGACCACCCTTCGCGAATCTGAAATTGAAGCTCACCGCTCTGTCGCCCAGTCGCTGGTGACAAGTTTTGTGCAGGTGAAAACCGGCAAGACCGAAAGTCAAACGGAAATTGCCGGTACGCGCCGTCGTTTCGTTTCCACCGTTTCAACAGCAGGAACCAAACACACCCACAAGGTGGAGTTCACCAAATCGATTGCTGCTCTCAATCCGCAGGACAATCTGCTGTCGTTGGCCCAGCATGGATTGCTCTTCAAAATGCGCCGGGGATTGGCCGTTGCATTGGCAGTGGGCGACAAGTTTGCTGAACAGACCGGCCTGGATGCGCTGACCCGCAAGAATCTTGGCGGAGACCTGTCTGGCGAAGAGATGGAGCGGTTCCGGGAACTGTTGGAATCTTCTGCTTATATTGTGGCCTTTTCGGCTGCCGCCTACCTGCTGCAAATGTTGCCGGAGGAGGGGGAACCCGCCAACGACGTCGACGAACCGGACTTCCTTTTCGATACGCCTCAGGATGCCTTGAAAGGGTTGGTGGCAGCGGTAGATGCTGCAATCCAGACGTCTTCCGACGACAAGACCATGACTGCGCGTGCCCGCGAAGCGGTGCGGTTGGCGATGGATGAGTTGCTGCAGCGCCGGGCTCGGTTCAGTGCGCTGGGTTCATTCGAGCAGGTGCATTTGCGGTTGGAAAGCGATGGCTTTGAATTAAATGGCTTCGACGTTGCACCGGGGGCCAAACGCTCAAAGCTGGTGATGCAGTTTAAAAAGCCCAACGAGATTATCGGCAACCACATTGCAAAATATCAGGCGATCAAACTGTCAAAGATGTTGATGGCCTACGACTTCGAGCGCCAGATGAACCCGTTTGTTGAGCTTGGCGGATTCCTGTTCACGTTCATCGGGGATGGTTCCCCGGGAACCGGCAAAACCATTTTGATCCAAATGATCGCTGGCATGATCAACGATTATTGCGAAGTCGCCGGTTATGGTTTCACCTACGAGAATTTCGGTGTTGACCAGATTTCCTCCTATCAGGGCAAATCGGGTCAGAATTGCAAACAGTTCGTTACCAATGTGCTGAACAGTAAAACCATTGGCTTCGGCACAGTCGATGATATCGACCAGATTGCCGCCAAACGTTCCGACGATCGGGCCTCCGCCGGGCAACAGGAAGTCACTGCCGTATTGATGGAGAGCTTTGCCGGCGCGAAGACCGTGGTGCGGGGCAATTGCTCATTCGGCATGTTCTCCAACTATCCTGAAAATGTCGACGATGCGCTGCGCCAAAGGGCAGGGGCGCGATGGTTGGTCGACGGACCACAAACCCGCGACGACTATATCGATATCTTCGCGCTGTTGGCGGGCAAAAACCATGATATCCCACTGGGTGACCATGATCTGTTTGAAGCACAGGTGATCAAGCGCGCTGTCAGCGAGGCTTATGCCGACCTGTCAAAGCCACAGGAAGAGGGCCTGCTTGGCGTCTATGATCGCTTCATGAACGACAATGGTGAGCCCCAGTCTTTGGCTGATGTCGGCACCTATCTGCACATGATCAAAATTGCCGAACCGCGTTTTACCGGACGTGCGATCAAGAACATCACCGATGCCATCAAAATGCGGGCGATGGATATCGAATTGCCGGATGAATGGTTCGAAAATCCAGAAGTTTTCATGCACAAGGACTATGACAGCAAACGTGATATGATTGCCGAACTGCGCTCGCCTTTCACCATGGATATGGTGATGCAGGAAATAAACCGCTACGCGGATTCTGAATTCCGCTACAGCGATAAGTCGGACAGCGCCGCTGTTGAAGAAATCATTCGCCGTGAACGCCAACGTGAGCGGGCTATTCTGGAAATGGAAGCCATGAAGAAGGACGGGCGCTGGTGAAACGGCTTGAAGAATCCGAACTGATTTTTGGCCGCATGATGCGGGTGCGGGAGCCGCACCTGATCGCGCGTTACAACCAGGCCCTTTCAGGCTTCGGGCTGAAGCAGACCAAGTTGGGCAGTTTTCGCATCGACATGACCGGTTTTTCGCCGGAAGTGGCTGCAGAGCTTGGCGATCCGCAATATCTCGATCCCCACGGCATCAACCGCCGGTTCATTATCTTGTCGCCCAATCAGGTTGAACTGCCGGTGGTGCACACGGCCTTTTCCAATACGGGCAAGCTGATGCATCAGTTCTTTGAGGGCAATGCCAAGGCGATCAACGCGCTGACCATCAAGGATGTTATCTACGGCGAAATCGAAGATCCCATTCTCGAGCCACGCGACATCGAAGATCTTCTTTCAATTGAGCAAGTGGAATTCAAGGTGTTTACGGGCCAGAACCTGGCACAACAGGCCCTGGATCTGCGGTTGAAGATGGATCGGCTTAAGAAAGAGCCCGATGCCTGGCGCGATGACGACATGCTGCATGAAATGGTGGCGCTGGCCAAATCAACCGGAGACATTCGCACCAATGATCTGGTGCCGACCGAAGTGGTTTTCCGCCACAACACGTTCTGGTCGAGCCATTTTGGCGGAGTCTATGTGTTCATTGACGAGCGTGAAACAACCGTAATCGGTGATCCGTCGGCCCCCGGTTTCCGCCGCAGCCGCCCTTGGCAGGTCAGCTATATCGACCGCAATGATCTCGATCTTGTCTATCGTTTTCTGGTTGAAACGGGTCGGGTCGATATTCCGCGAGGTTCGTGGATCGAGCGCACCGGCTATCTCGACCACCGTATTGAAACCCTGCTGGCCATGCTGGCCTATCACAAGGACCCCGAGGGCGATCACCGGCCAACCTCAAAGCGCTGGATCAAGACCTGGGTAAACGGCAATACCAAGCTGGTAGAAAAAGAGGGCACATTGCCTTTCCTGCTGTGGGCCAAGCGTGAATATGAAGCCTGGGCGACAGTCGACCTTGATGAGATCGACGACCGCGGCAAATTCATCCTTTCCCGCGCCAAACCAGGGCATGATGATCAATGGTTGGTCAACCGTTTGATCTCGGACTATGTGCCATTTGATTTTGTGACCCGCTATGTTTTCAACAAGCCTGTCTTCTATGCGGACTACGAAACTTGGGGGGAAGGCTTGCAGGAACATGTTGTCGAACGTGTACAGGACACCTACTTGAGAAACAAAACAGGCTACCGGACATCGATGTTCGGTATGCATTCATAACCATTCGGGATGGGTAACCACCAATGCTAGATCCAATCATCGATTTCTTTGTTCGCGTCTTCAATCTGATCGGGAGAGGAATTGGCTGGGTGATCGCCTTGCTGTTGTGGCCATTCGTGTGGTTCGCAGCCTGGTACAAAAGGCGCGGCTGGATGTTAAAATCCGGCGTTGGCCTGATCGTGCTGGCTATCATTGCGTCTTACATCTATCTGTTCGTCATCACCCAGTTCTGGACCGGCTATGATCGCGACTATGCCAAGGCTTACGCGGTGCCGGAGACAGCAACTTCAGCCGGCAATTCTGTAAGCGGCGATAGCTCGACCTCAGGTGCGCAGCAATGCCAGCCCTCACAGATTGTGCGCGCAACTGCCGATCTGATCGACTTCAACGTCAATCAGAATACCTGGATCCCGTCCACTCCATTTGCCAAGCTCGGCTTTTTCGGCATTCCCTGGAAAAACACCCCGTATTTCGACAACAAAGCGGCCTTCCAGCTCGGCATCAACAAGGCGTTGCGTCGTACGTCGATTGAATTGGTTGATCGCCTCGGTCGTGTTAGGGGCACTTCGGGCATCAATCAGAACCTGCAGGAAGCGCGAACCGGCCTGGCTTATGACGAAGACAGCTGGTTCTTTTCGCTAGATCCCTTCGGCTTCAGAACCACCACGCAGACCAACTACAGACGCGCCCGCGAAAAACTGCTCGACTTCAACAAAGAGTTGGAATCCTGCGTCACCAATTTTGATGCTCGTCCCGACAACCTGCTGGAATTCCTCGATCGCATAACCAAGGACATCGGCTCGACGTCGGACATTTTGCGGACCCGCATGGAGGCGTCCAACCTTGGCTGGTTTGATCCGCGCGCCGACGACCGCTTCTGGTTCGCCTATGGCGAACTCTATGCCTATACCGGCATTCTCGCTGCCGCCCGGGTTGATTTCGGTGAGGTGGTTGCCAACCGCAATCTGGCGCAGCTGTGGGCACGCACCGAAGATCAGCTGCGCTCAGCCATGAACCTGACGCCAGTCATAATCTCCAATGGTCATGAATCCAGCTGGATTATGCCAACTCATCTGGCAACTATGGGCTTTTATGTGTTGCGCGTTAGAGCAAATATGGTCGAGATGCGCGACGTATTGGACCGCTGATATTCAATAAAAGTATAGCTGATTAAGTAATTACCCGGTGGAGTTACTCTAGTGGGGGCAATTAAATTGTGTCTGGATTTATGGTTAACCATTTGTTATAATCTTGCAGAATAATGTTCTTCTCATAAGCGTGCTTGGCTGCAGGCAGTAGAACAACAGGCCATTAGTGTGAGGTGCCGATAGTAGGTGCAGCGAACACATGAAGTAGGGGATGGCCATCGCCCGTGGGGACGGGCCGTGCCGAAGGGTTCACTGTGCAAACAGCACGTGGACCCTTCGGGACCCAATTCAAAATTCACTTTCATTGATGACTTGCCAGCCGCGCGTGGTGGCGTTAGAAAACCTGCATGAAACATATATGCATGACAAATTCCTGGTGGTGGGCTCGCTAAAGGCGGCCACGGGAAAGTAATGCATAAAAACCCCTGACCGCCCTGTTTCCGGGCGGTTTTTTTATGTCCGGGGCCAGGTGGTCGAACAGCGAGACAGCAGATGAGCAGCGATAATTCCTTGTTTGAATTCACCACCCAGGGGGGTGTGAAAATCACCAGGCAGCGTTATGCGACTTCCTACGCAGATGCCATCTCATCCTATGTGGACAAGCTCGACACCCGACGCGGCGCCGTGTTTTCCTCAAATTATGAATATCCCGGGCGCTATACCCGTTGGGATACGGCGATGATCGATCCGCCATTGGGCATCGTATCAAAGGGCCGCTCGGTCGCCATCGAAGCCTATAATGAGCGCGGCATATTGCTGCTGAATTTTGTCGCCCCTGTTTTGGAGAGCCATGATCACATCGAATCGTTTGAACGCCATGATGAGTGTCTCAAGCTTCAAGTCAGGAAGACCGAAGGGCTGATACCGGAAGAAATGCGGTCGCGGGCGCCGACTGTATTTTCTGTCCTGCGTGCAATCATCGATTTGTTCCGCAGCGATGCGGATCCCAATCTGGCCCTCTACGGTGCGTTTGGGTACGACCTGTGTTTCCAATTCGACCCGATTGACCTGAAACTTGAGCGGCCCGATGACCAGCGCGACATGGTGATGTTTCTGCCGGACGAAATTCTGGTGGTTGACCATCACGCCGCCGAGGCCTGGCATGAACGCTACGACTTTGCGCTTGGTGATGAGACGACTGCAGGTCTTGAGCGGGGTGGCGACGATGTGCCCTTCGTTCCAGCCAGTCATGATCCAGGCCGCGGAGACCATGAACCGGGCGAATATGCGCGGCTGGTGGGAAAGGCAAAAGAGAAATTCAAGCGTGGCGATCTCTTCGAAGTGGTTCCGGGGCAGGTGTTTACCGAGCGCTGTCAAAACAGCCCCTCGGCCATTTCCCGCAAGCTGAAGGAAATCAATCCGTCTCCCTATTCCTTTTTCATCAACCTTGGTGAGGCTGAATATCTGGTTGGCGCCAGCCCGGAAATGTTTGTTCGGGTTGAGGGGCGGCGCATCGAGACATGCCCGATTTCCGGCACGATTCGCCGCGGAAAAGATCCGATTGAAGACAGCGAACAGATTCTGAAACTGCTCAACTCGAAAAAGGACGAGTCGGAACTGACCATGTGTTCCGATGTGGACCGAAATGACAAAAGCCGGGTCTGTGAACCTGGTTCAGTCAAGGTGATTGGTCGCCGACAGATCGAGATGTATTCGCGGTTGATCCATACAGTCGATCATATCGAAGGCCGCCTGCGCAGCGATATGGATGCGTTTGACGGATTTCTCTCTCATGCCTGGGCGGTTACAGTGACCGGCGCGCCGAAGCTATGGGCGATGCGCTTTATCGAAGAAAATGAAAAGAGCGCCCGGGCCTGGTATGGCGGCGCCGTGGGCATGGTTGGCTTCAATGGCAATATGAACACCGGGCTGACTCTGCGAACAGTGCGCATCAAGAATGGCATTGCGGAAGTCCGCGCCGGGGCGACATTGCTGTATGACAGCAATCCGGAAGAGGAAGAGGCGGAAACCGAATTGAAAGCCTCAGCAATGCTGAGCGCCATCCGCGATGTTAGTCTCGGCAATGCGGCTGGCAGTGGTCGTGAAACGGCAAGTGTTGGCGAGGGCGTGCGCATTCTGCTGGTGGATCATGAGGACAGTTTTGTCCACACGCTGGCCAATTACTTTCGCCAGACCGGAGCGGATGTGACAACAATCCGCTCTCCGGTGCCGCAGAAGATATTTGATGAGGTAGATGCTGATCTGGTTGTGTTGTCGCCCGGGCCGGGCAATCCTCAAGACTTCGACTGTGCCGCAACCATAGCTCAGGCGCGCGAGCGGGACATTCCGTTGTTTGGCGTTTGTCTCGGATTGCAGGCGATCACCGAAGCATATGGCGGAACGCTGGCTCAATTGGATGTGCCAATGCACGGCAAGCCGTCGCGGATCACACTGCAGGAGAATTCGTTGGTGTTTTCCGGTATTGACCGGCAAACCACCATTGGTCGCTATCATTCGCTATATGCGGACAGTGCAAACCTGCCAGATGAGATGCGGGTGACCGCCACAACTGATGATGGTGTAATCATGGGTTTTGAGCATGTCGACGAACCCGTTGCGGCTGTGCAGTTCCACCCCGAAAGCATCATGTCTCTTGGTCAGGATGCCGGCATGCGGATGATTGAAAATGTCGTGGCCCATCTGGCCCGGCGCAGATAGGCGACGAGGGTGAGCAAGGCCTAAGCTGTCAGCGCTTTCGTCATGAATGTGCTGTGCGGGTCCTCTTCGTAATCGCCGAAGGGCGGGCATTCGTTGTAGCCGAATTTTGCGTAGAGATTGCGCGCCGGTGCAAATTCTTTCTGGGTGCCGGTCTCAAGGCTGAGCCGGGCCAGGCCCAACTCCCTTGCATGGGATTCAAGATTTGCCAGCAGTTTTGCAGCAATCCCCTTGCCACGCGCGGCTTTGGCTGTGTGCATGGATTTGATCTCACCCTCCGATGCGCCGCCGTCGCTGCCTCCACTGCCGCCGCTATCTGGTAGCTGTTTGAGCGCTCCGCATCCAAGCAATTCGTCCTCCTCCCAGGCGGTCCAGAAGGTGACTTCGGGAACCCGCAAACTGTCGAGGTCCAATGCATGGACCGATTCAGGCGGCGAGATGGAGCGCATTAGATCAAGGTGGGTTTCCAGCAGGGCCGCAATTTCGGGACTGCGCAGATCATCGACTATTATTTTCATCACTTGAATCCTGGTTAGGCAGCCAGTGCGGGCAGTCCGGTGACCACGCCTGGCTGCTGTACGGCTTCGTCATGGGCTTTGCGGCTGAACACCTCGCGCACCATGGGTTCGAAGAACTCCAGCGGCTCGGCGTCGTAATTGGGGTCAAATGAGGATTGGTCCCAACGCTCGCAGAATTCAGCGCAGTCATCAAAGCTTGGATGATCCTTGAACTGGTCACGTGCATTACGATCCCAGCCATAGTGGTGACCGTAATAGAGCATCTGGAATATGCCGTGATGCTCGACCACCCAGGCAACTTCTTCGCGGACAAAGGGGCGCATCACTTCCGCCGACATCCGGTCGTGGTTTTGAGGCGCCAATCCGTCACCAATATCGTGCAGTAATGCGCCAACAATCCAGTCGATATCCGCGCCCTCACGATGGGCCCGGGTTGCCGATTGCAGGGCATGGTCGAGGCGGGTGATCTTGTAGCCTTCAAGAGTGACTTCGCCCTGACGATGCAACTCCTGCAGAATGCGATCCGGCGTCATCGCCAGGAATGGCTTTTCCAACTCGTGCAGCAGTTCATAGTCCTCGCGGGTGCCGTCTTTCATCTGGGTGAATTCTACGGTTTTTGCGTCGCTCATTTTGGATTTCTCCTCAGGTCGATTTTGACGAATGGGAAGGAATGGTCGTCGCCGTCGCCGTCGCCGCCGCCCCGCTCGTCAATCAGGATGGAACTATTTGGCGACGGATAGTCCCGCCGCCCAAACCATATTTCTGGCTGAACTCTTGCTGTTGTCAATCCATTGCCGATCCTTATCTGGCGCGCCAGCAATCAAACTTGCCGCCGCCGATGAGTCGCTCGCTGTGTCACCTGTTCCGTGCACGCTGCCTTGAGCTCTCCCTGTGCCTGCAGGGGGGCGTCATCGTTGCTCTATTCACAGGGGTGTTTCTGTTGGGAAAACAGACAATTAAGTATCAATTTGACTGCATGTTTATAAATTAAATATTGAATTTAGAGAAATAAATATAACAATTCCAAAAATATTGTACATTACCCGATGAGGGGTATGTAGCCGGCAATATATCGTGACAATTAAACATTGCTGAACGGTTCTTTTATCGGGGAGATAATTTGTAATGGGCAGAAATATTAGTGGGTGGTTCGTGGTGGGCGATCGAGAAAATCTGGTGCTTGGAAGCGAAGTCGGTCGACAAGTCTGGCAGCCGCAGCGAGGGCTGCAGGACGGTTGCCGGTGTTCGGTCAATTGCCACCGGCGCGAATGCTGCAGGGCTCGCGGTGCAACAGACTGGCGGGCTCAACGAGAGCTGAATGTTTGGTCAATAAGGGGCTGGTTTCTTGACCAACGGGCCGGGATTCGAGTGGCAGCGGGGGCGCTGTTACTGTGTGTCTGGTTCGCAGCTTTTCTTGCTCCGCCGCCGGCAATGGCGATGGCGAAGGTGGTGCCTGCCATTGCCGGCAAGTCTGTGATGGAAGGAACCAACCTTGAGACGGGCGCGGTTCAACTTATTAAACACGGGCGAAGCGACGGAAAGGGTGGCAAGGAAAGCCGTGGTCGGGGCTCGCGAGGCGACAAGAGCAGTCGCAGCAGTCGTGGCAATCGCAGCGATAAGGAAGCCAAGAGCAAAGGCAGTTCCTCTGGCAAGAAAGACAGTGCTCGAGGAAAACAACGGTCTGGTAAAAAATCGGGGAACAAGTCCGGCAAGAAGTCGAAGGCCAGTCACGCCCGAGCTCACAAGTCTGCCAAGCACAAATCGAACAAGCAAAAGTCGGACAAACACAAATCCGCCAAGCATAAGTCGCGCAAACATCATTCAAAAAGAGCGGCCCGAGTGATCAAGGGCAAAAGAAAGGTCCACAAGGTCGTCAGGGTAAAGCGTGTTGTGCGCACTGCGAAAATCAAGAAGTCGATCCATAAGCGAAAAAAGAAGACGCTGAAGATCGTCAAGGTGAAGAAGACCACCAAGGTGATGAAAACCAGGAAGGTTGTCGGCAAGCGCAAGAAGATCGTCCGCAAAATCGTCAAAGTGAAGAAGGTCACCAAGGTGAGGAAAATCAGGAAGGTTGTTGGCAAGCGCAAGAAAATCATCCGCAAGGTCGTCAAGGTGAAGAGGGTGAAAAGGGTTTTCAAAACAATCCGGCTGAAGCGCAAAGGGCGTCACAAGAAATGGACCCAGGAACTGGCCGATCACACGGTTACTCACTCGACGCCGGTAGCTGCGTCTGACAACGGGGCTGGTTCAGCAGCAACACCGGATGAAAATCTGCGTTGTGTGAAAGTCAGCCAGACCGGAGGCATTCGCCGCGCAGTTCATCCGCGAATTCGCAATGGCCGAGGTTCCTGTCCTGGAGGGTATCAGCAATTACGGCTCTTCAATCGTGGCTGGCATGCGACATTGCCGGAAAGCTACGGCGATGAGGAGTTTGTTCTGCAATTTGCTGACGGAGAGGTTCAATTGCTGCGCATGGAATAAACAGCAGCGGGCCGACGCCTGGCCGGGGGAGACCACTCCCACTTTCCCGGTCAGGCGCGGTGCCCGCAGGCAGGGCGCAAAGACAAGTGGGAGATGCAGGAAAAGACGAACTGCATCGGTGAAATACAAATCCGAAACAACAATGCTCAAACGAGGGATGAGTGTGAATGAGATTACTTTCTAACATAGGCCTTTTGGCGCACAGAATGTCGACGAATTTCAAAACGACAGCATCCAAGTCAACGAAAGGGCTAAGCTGTAGTTTGGCCAAACTGTCGGGTCTGAGTTTATCCGCCTCATTGGCTGTGACGATTCTAATGCTGTCCCCATCTGCTTCGGCAGGCTCCTTCGATGAAACAGAGCAGCGCGACCGATATTTGCCAAATGCGCCGAAAGTTTCCTGGCTCAAACAACGGGCTGCGAAGCGAGCACCTCACGTGCGTTCCGAAGTCGATTTGTCCTGCGTGAGAATATTTAAAACCGGTGTGGTCGTCGGTGCTCGCGGCAAGGGGGCGGCCAGAGTTCAGGATTGTCCTGCCGGATATGGTTTGATGCGGAGCTTTGAACATGGCAATCGCGCCAAGCTGAAAAACGCCGTCGGAATGGTGCGCTACTATAATGTGGTGCGGGACTGGAAAATCATGGGTCGCGCCAGCCTGCGTGTGGCGCCCTATCCCAGGGACCTGGTGACATTGCGCGCTGCAATCAAAGAGCAAAAAGATATGGCCAGGCCATTGCGGTTGAAATCTGCCGAACAACGCCGATCTGCCGCCCGGGACAGGTTTGGAGCACTTCAGCGTGGCTGTTGTGCCAATCGCAGCAATATTCTTGGTCGGTCCAAAAACATTAACTGGAAATTTGCCGGTTGAAAACAGATCTGCAGATCCGCGTAACAGTAGGGATCCTGCAGGACTCCCAGCCAGTCTCTACCTCCGCCTTGGGCTGGCTGGGAGAAACCATTTATCCGGCTGGCAATCTGCCGAATGCAGGTAGTCGCAATGCCGTCGCCGTCGCCGTCGCCGCCGGCGCCGCCGTCGCGGCCGCGCCGGATGCCTTGTTGCCAAGACCCATGCCCATACTGGCTGCGTCGCCACCTTGTCGCCTGGTCTTCTCGCCGCTGGCCAACTCCCGGGACAGATTTAATATCCTCCTGTGGGTTGGCTGACACGACTACAGACTTGAGCAGTTTCGATTTCCGTCGATTAGCCCTTGCAAATTACTTAACATGTTAATAATATTTCGACTAACGAGGAGATCCCATGCCCCATCTCATAGTCGAACACTCTGTCAATCTGAACGAATCCCATGACATGGCGGATCTTGCCAATCGGATGGGGGAGGCCTGTGTCGCTAGCGGCATCTTTCCCCTGGCTGGTGTGCGGGTGCGCATGCATCCGGTCAAGACCTATGCGATGGCCGACAATCATCGCGACAACGCATTTATTGCGGTGGTCATGCGCATCGGGGCGGGTCGTGACCTGGAAACCCGTCAGCGCGGTGGGCAGGTGGTGTTTGATCTGCTGTGCAACACGTTTGCCGACGCAATCGAGCAGGGGTTCATGGCGATTTCCGTCGATATTGAAATCAATGATCCAGACATGTCGTTTAAACGTAACGGCGTGGCTGGACGTCTGAAACGGGAGGCCAATTAATGTCCCAACTTCAAGAGAATCTCGAACAACTGAAACAGCACCTCAGGCAATTTGAAGGCAAGGTTTTGCCTCATCGCATTAATGGCGAAGATGTTGTCAGTGAAAAGATCATGCAAAGCCGCTCGCCTGTAGATGACAGTGTCATCTGCGATGTGGCTGAAGGTTCTGCTTCCGATATCGATGCCGCCGCGACCGCAGCCTATCATGCTTTTCCAGCCTGGCGGGATATGCCGGGCAAGGAACGCAAGAAAATCCTCCACGCGGTTGCTGATGCAATCGTCGCACGGGCCGACGAAATTGCGTTGGTGGAAAGCTGGGATACCGGTCAGGCCATTCGCTTCATGTCCAAGGCAGCGCTGCGTGGCGCAGAGAACTTCCGCTTTTTTGCAGATCAGGCAGAGGGCGCGCGCGATGGCCAGACCCTGCCTTCCCCGAGCCATATGAACATCACCACCAGAACGCCGATCGGACCGGTTGGTGTGATCACGCCATGGAACACGCCATTCATGTTGTCGACCTGGAAGATTGCGCCGGCGCTGGCTGCGGGATGCACAGTAGTGCACAAGCCCGCCGAATGGTCGCCACTGACCGCACGGTTGTTGATTGAGATTGCCGAAGGGGCTGGCCTGCCGAAGGGCGTATGGAACATGGTCAACGGCGTTGGTGAAGAAGCCGGTCGAGCGCTGACGGAACACCCGATGATCAAAGCAGTTGCCTTTGTCGGCGAAAGCGCCACCGGTTCGGCGATCATGCGCCAGGGCTCGGAAACGCTGAAACGGGTGCATTTTGAACTGGGTGGCAAAAACCCGGTTGTGGTGTTTGACGATGCAAATTTCGATCGGGCGCTGGATGCCGCCATTTTTATGATCTATTCGCTCAATGGTGAACGCTGCACTTCCTCATCGCGGGTACTCATTCAGGCCGGTATTTACGACAAGTTCGTGGCAGCCCTGGAAGAGCGGGTGAAAAAGCTGAAAGTTGGGCATCCGTTGGACCCGGCAACAGAAATCGGCCCGCTGATCCATCCTCGCCATTTGGGCAAGGTAACCTCTTATCTGGAAATTGCCGAACAAGACGGCGCCCGAATTGCCGTGCGTGGAGAGGCCCATGGCGGCAATGATGACGGTGAGGGGTACTATGTCAAACCGACCCTATATGCAGATGCCAAGCCGAACATGCGTATCGCCCAGGAAGAGATTTTTGGCCCAGTGCTGACTGCGATGAAATTCTCCGATGAAGCGGAAGCTCTGGAGATTGCCAATTCGGTGGCCTATGGTCTGGCTGGTTATGTTTGGACCAATGATGTCACCCGCGCCTTGCGGTTCAGTGATGGCCTGGATGCCGGTATGATCTGGGTGAACTCAGAAAATGTTCGCCATCTGCCAACCCCGTTCGGAGGCACTAAAGCTTCCGGCATTGGTCGTGACGGCGGAGACTGGTCTTTTGACTTCTATATGGAGACCAAGAACATCGCCATTGCGACCGGTGAACACAAAATCAGCAAGTTGGGAGTATGAAAATGGCACTGCCACCCGTTGTCCTCGACCCGCCCTTTAACATTCTGCGCATCAGTCATATTGAGCTGAATGTCACGGATCTCGCAGCGTCGCGCAAATTCTATCACGAAGTTCTCGGCCTTGCCGTGACCGATGAGTCTGATCGGCGCGTCTATTTGCGGGCGATGGAAGAGCGCAGTCACCATTGTGTGGTGCTGGTTCAATCGTCCGCCGCAAGCGTTGCTGCCATGGGGTATCGGGTCTGGGCTGAGGAAGATCTCGACAAGGCTCATGCCTGGTTTGCCGAGCAGGGCAGGGATGTTGCCTGGGTCGATCGGGCGCATCAGGGCCGCACTCTGCGCACATCTGACAATGCCGGCATGCCGATTGAGCTGCATTATGAAATGGAACGCCTGCCGTCGATCCATCAGGAATATGCCCAATATCGCGGCGTTAAACCGCTGCGAATCGATCATTTCAACTGCTTTTCAACCAATGTGGACGAGGCAACTGCCTTTTATCACAAGATGGGTTTCAGAACGACGGAATATACCGCCGACGAGGAGACGGGAGCCCTGTGGGCGTCCTGGCTGCACCGCAAGGGCGGAGTTCACGATCAGGCATTCACCAATGGCCAGGGCCCACGCCTGCATCATGTTGCTTTCTGGGTTCCCCATCCGTTGGCCATCCTGGACCTGCTCGATTTGATGGCGACAACCGGCTATGTCACCAATATTGAGCGTGGCCCGGGACGTCATGGCATCTCCAATGCATTCTTCCTTTATATTCGCGACCCCGACAACCACCGGGTCGAGATCTACTGTTCCGACTACCAGACGATTGATCCGGATCATGAGCCGCTGCACTGGGATCTGAAAGATCCGCAACGCCAGACTTTGTGGGGCGCACCGGCACCGAAATCCTGGTTTGAAGAGGGAAGTTTGTTTGAAGGACTGGAGACCAGCGAACCGAGTCTGAAAGCCCAGCCAATCGTCGCGCCATAGAGGCGAAAATATCGATGATTTGGGCCCAAATAGGCCTAAATGGGCACTTGACTCATGTCGGACACCGTCTGCGACGAAAAATCTTGCGACAAGTTGCACATCCTGCCTTGTAACAACTGGACAAATTGGTCCGAACAGGCATAGAGAGACGCAGGGTAGTCTGTTGTTGGGCGTGCAGAGATGTGCGCCGGTCACGCGCCGATGCGGCACGCAGCGATAATCTGCCGAAAGTTTAAATACCGGAGAGGATAACTCCATGAGTGAAGCACACGCGAGCGACGCAACCCGCCGCGATTTTCTTTACATTGCAACCGGTGCTGCTGGTGCCGTTGCCGTCGGTGGCATTGCCTGGCCTTTGGTCAGCCAAATGGGCCCCAATGAGCGTGAACAGGCAGCTGGTGCCCCAGTGGAGATCGACATCTCCGCAGTGGAACCCGGCATGTTGATCACGGTGATCTGGCGTGGCGCCCCATACTTCGTACGTCATCTGACGGACGCTGAAGTGGCCTCGGCGAAAGATGCGCCGGAAGGTGATTTCCGCGATTACGCCAGCGCTGACAGCCGTATCGCTGCTGCCGAAGGTACAGATCCGAAATGGGCCATCGTCAGCGCCAGCTGCACTCATCTGGGTTGTGTCCCAACCAAGGTTGATACCGGCCTGGAAGGTTGGTTGTGCCCTTGCCACGGGTCAAAATTCGATGTCACCGGCCGGGTGATGAAGGGACCTGCTCCCACAAACCTGCCGTTGCCGCCTTTCGCATTTGCCAGTGAAGAAAAACTGGTCATCGGCCAAGATAAAGCAGGAGCTTAATCATGAGCGGACATTCTACCTATAACCCGACCTCTGGCTTCGGCAAGTTCATGGATGAGCGGCTGCCTATCGCCCGCCTGGTTCATGACAGCTTCGTTTCCTTCCCGGTGCCGCGCAACCTGAACAACTGGTACACGTTCGGTGGCATCCTGATGGTCATGCTGGTTTCGCAAATCGTCACCGGTATCGTCATTGCAATGCACTACACCCCAGAAGCTTCAATGGCTTTTGATTCCGTGCATCTGCTGCGCCGCGACGTAAGCTATGGCAACGTATTGCAGGTCTGGCATGCGGTTGGCGCTTCGATGTTCTTCGTCGCGGTCTATATCCATATTTTCCGCGGCCTTTACTACGGTTCCTACAAGGCACCCCGCGAAGTCTTGTGGATCCTCGGTGTTGTCATCTACCTGCTGATGATGGCCACAGCCTTCATGGGCTACGTTCTGCCATGGGGCCAGATGTCTTACTGGGGTGCACAGGTGATCACAAACTTCTTCTCCGCCATTCCATTGGTTGGTGAAACAGTACGCGAATACCTGTTGGGTGGTTACGCAGTGGGCAATGCCACTCTGAACCGCTTCTTCTCCCTGCATTATCTGCTGCCGTTCATGATTGCTGGTATTGTTATCTTGCACGTCTGGACGCTGCATGTGACCGGTCAGACCAACCCGACCGGCGTTG
Organism: Rhizobiaceae bacterium; assembly: GCA_039969995.1. Lineage (GTDB taxonomy): Bacteria > Pseudomonadota > Alphaproteobacteria > Rhizobiales > Rhizobiaceae > Pseudahrensia. The sequence continues at coordinate 143,502 of JBDVMU010000062.1, read as the reverse complement.
AAGTTAAGTCCAAGCAGGACGTGATCCCATTCACTCCATACGCAACCGTCAAAGACGCTTTCGCCATGGTCGTGTTCATGATCATCATGTGCTACTTCGTCTTCTATATGCCCGACTATCTCGGCCATGCAGATAACTACATCATGGCGGATCCGCTGAAGACGCCAGCCCACATCGTGCCAGAATGGTACTTCCTGCCATTCTACGCAGTGCTCCGGGCCGTCGACTTCAACATTGGCATTCCGTTCACAGACATTGTTCTGATCGACTCCAAACTTGGTGGTGTTCTGGCCATGTTCGGCGCGATTGCTGTCCTGTTCTTCGTGCCGTGGCTGGATACATCTGACGTCAAGTCGACCAACTATCGTCCGACCTACAAGATCTTCTTCTGGCTGTTTGCCATCAACGCCGTGTTCCTGGGATATCTGGGTTCGCGTCCGGCTGAAGGCATCTGGATCCCGCTGATGAAGGCATCCACCTTCTGGTACTTCGTGCACTTCATCGTCATCATGCCGCTTCTGGGCTGGTTCGAGAAACCTCTGCCTCGTCCTGCAAGCATTACCGACGCTGTCCTGGCGAAGTCCTCCGGCGCCGGTGCATCCCAGATCGACGGTGCTGCAGCTGAACCCCAGACCAAGGGCTAGAACTCAAATTCAACACCGCGGCTCCGGTCGCGGTGTTCAATCAGTTTCAGGTGGCCGAGAAGGTCACCGGTAAAGAGAGAAACAAAAATGAAGACGGTCTTCACAAAATTCACATCCATGATTTCCGCCGTTGTTATGGCTTCTGGTCTGGCGCTGATCGGTACATCGGCAGCATCGGCTGCAGGGTATCCTCTGGAAAAGCCTAAAGAGCAGAGCTGGAGCTTTGCCGGCCCGTTTGGTTCTTACGACAAGGCGCAATTGCAGCGCGGTCTGAAGATCTACACTGAGGTATGCGCAGCCTGTCACTCGATGAACCTGCTTTCCTATCGCAATCTCGGCGATCTGGGATACAGCCAAGCGCAGATCAAAAACTTTGCGGCCGAGTATGAAGTTACTGACGGTCCCAATGCCGATGGTGAGATGTTTGAACGTCCAGCCATGCCAACCGATCGCTTTGTCGGACCGTATGCAAACGAAAATGAAGCTGCTTCCGCCAATAACGGTGCTCTGCCACCGGACATGTCTTTGCTGGCCAAAGCCCGTGCACCAGAACGCGGTTTTCCGACCTTCATCTTCGACATTTTCACCATGTATGCTGAAAACGGTGCTGACTACATTTACTCCTTGATGACCGGTTATTCTGACCCACCAGAAGGCGTAACCATCGGCGAAGGCCTTCACTACAACCCATACTTCGCATCCGGTAACGCACTGGCTATGGCCAGCCAGCTGTCAGATGATCTGGTTGAGTTTGACGACGGCACAAAGTCTACTGCCGATCAGCAGGCCCGTGATATTTCGGCCTTCCTGATGTGGGCAGCCGATCCAAACCTGCCACAGCGTAAGCAGCGCGGCTTCATTGTGATCCTGTTCCTGGCGATCTTTGCAGGCCTGCTTTACTTCACCAAGAAAAAGGTCTGGTCAGACGTCGCGCATTAATTCGCGACTGACTGAAAGTATCAGGGCTTCGGAATTCTGTTCCGGAGCCCTTTTTGTTTCAAGTAACTCGAAAGCCCCGCCGCCATGGAAGAAAATCTTACCACCGAACTGAACATCGCGATTCGTGCCATCAAGGACTATCCGAAGCCCGGTATCGTATTCCGTGACATCAGCACCTTACTGCAGAATGCCCGCGCTTTTCGCCGTGCTGTTGATGCGCTGGTGCATCCTTATGTTGGTATTGGCCTGGACCAGATTGCCGGAATTGAGGCACGGGGATTTATCCTTGGTGGAGCCATCGCTCACCAGTTGACTTCTGGCTTCGTGCCGATCCGCAAAAAGGGCAAGCTGCCAGGCGAAAAGGTCTCAGTGGCCTACAGCCTGGAATATGGCGTCGATGAAATGGAAATGCATCGTGACGCGGTCAATCCCGGTGACAAAGTGCTGCTGGTTGACGATCTAATCGCCACAGGCGGGACCGCAGAGGCTGCTGTGAAGCTGTTGAAAGAAATGGGCGCGGATGTTGTTGCGGCTTGTTTCGTTGTCGATCTGCCGGATCTGGGAGGCCGTAAGAAGATCGAGTCGCTGGGCGTTCCAGTCCGCACCCTCATTGAATTCGAAGGCGACTAGCGACGGCGGCGGCGGCGAGCAACGGCAGGGCGATCAGACGGCCATCAGGATTCAGGGTCGATGAGATCCCAAGCGTGGCCTTCGTCGCGATAAAGTACCTTGCTGGGCATAAATCCGGACGGATCATCCAGCGACCCGGCGGTGACGAATACATTGCCCGGGTGCCCCGTATTCTTATTCAAAATATGTGTGCCGCAAGTCGGGCAGAAGGCTGACCTCACCGTACTGCCCGATGGTGCAGGGCGGTCATACCAGCTGAGTTGTCCCGTGAGTTCAAACTCATCCGACTTGCAGATAAATGCTGAAGTGTGGCCGGTTCCTGAAAGATATTGGCAGGAGCGGCACTGGCAGTGGAAGGAGAATCCCGGTGCTCCACTCAAAACGTAGCGCACTGAACGACAGGCACAGCCGCCCACCAGTGGCCTGGTTTGGTTCTCATTCAATCTTCAATCCATCCTGATGCTCACTGCACCATCCATTGAGATGACCATCACACCGTCCTGATTGACGCCAGTGGAATTGACTGTCAGCAAGCCCCAACCAGCGCGGCGCGGACTTGGGCGTTTACCCGTAAGAGTGGATGAAAAGGTGATTGTATCACCGACATAGACCGGTGCCGGCCATTTAAGATCCCGCAGTCCGGGAGACGGACCGATTATTGGTTCCGTCCCCCGATATTCGGTGAGACGTTTTAGTTCCTCGGAAAACTTCGCCATGTTGTAGCGCATCCAGACCGCACCGGTATGCCAGCCGGACGCGCACAGCCTCCCGAATATGGAATTGCGCGCGCCTTCCTCGCTGACATGGAACCGCTGTGGATCGTATTTCTTGGCATAGCGGATGATCTCGTCGGCCTCGAACGTGTGACTTCCGAATTCGAGCTTCATGCCCACCTGCAAAAGGTTGTAGATTGGTTCCTGGCTCATGTGGTTTCCGCCTGTTTCAGGGAGAACATGCCAACACCTTTAGTGACCATGACCTCTTCATCGCGCTGATTGACCATCCGGTAGACAAAAGAGACGATTCCAAGTTCGGGCCTCGACTTGGAAACCCGCCGTCCGACAACCTCGGCAGTGCCCGACAATGTGTCGCCGGGGCGCACAACGTTGAGCCAGCGCACCTGTTCCAGGCCGGGTGAGCCCTGTGACGTAGAATCCAGCAGGAAACCATCACAGATCATCCGCATCTGGATGCCGCTGGTGTGCCAGCCAGATGCAATCAGACCGCCAACCTGTTTTGCCTGTTCGGAGTTTTCGTCCAAATGGAAAGGCTGCGGATCGAACTCCTGGGCAAATTCCTTGATCTCTTCGGCCGTTACCTCATAGGGCGGGAAGTCAAACACCCGCCCTTCGGTGAAATCTTCATAGGTGAGAATGATTGAAGCCTCCCATCTGGAATGCAAAGTAAAGGGGAACGAGAATGTAGGCAGAAAGCAGGACAACCAGCGGAACCCGCACGGCCCAACTCCTGAAACGCCAGAGCAAAAAAGCGCAAAGTGCAGCGCCCAAAAGCACTTCGAACGCCGCAAACAAATCGCCATGGTGTTGCGGGTCCCAATAGGAAACAGGGGAGACAAATTTCCAATCGCTGATCGGCCAGAAATGTCTGTGGGCGTCATCGACATGAACCGGAAAATCTCCAGCGATGTGTATCAGCGCGGCGAGGCTGAGGAAGACCAGAAACAGGCCGATCTTGTGCGCTGCTGGCGCGTTGCGCAAAGCCACCACTGCAATCACCAGGAGCGCCAAAAATAGAAATATTGAATTGCCAGTCGCCGTGTAGGTCTGCCAGGGCTCCTGCCAATAGAGTTCGTCCCAGACTTTCTGCTCTTTGATTCCCGCCAGTTTCGACCAGCCGAAGAGGCCATAAATCGCCAAATCAGGGATGAACGCGCCGATCAGAACAGCCGTATTACGGAGTTTTTGCTCCGGCTTGGCCAGCAGTGCCGATGCCATAAGAATATGGGTCTGGCTCATCATTGTGGCGGGTTGATCTCCGGGGAAGTTATGGAGACGTTAGCGCCGAATGATCCGCATGGGAATGCCATTGTCTGGTTGGACAGCGACTTTCATTTGGGCAACGGAATTTGCTCACTCTCATGGGTAAATTCAAAGCTTCGCATCAATGTGGCGCTTTATTCAGGCATTGCAAGCAACGATCCGCTCGCCGCTCGCCGCTAGGTGTTGAACTTGAAGAGCATCACGTCGCCATCCTGCACGACGTATTCCTTGCCTTCGTCACGCGCCTTTCCAGCTTCCTTTGCTGGAACTTCGCCACCAAGAGTGACGTAGTCTTCATAAGCAATGGTCTGGGCACGGATAAAACCGCGTTCGAAATCGGTGTGAATGACACCGGCAGCACCGGGGGCCTTGGTCCCTGCATGAATCGTCCAGGCACGGGTTTCCTTGGGGCCTGCAGTGAAATAGGTGATCAGCGAAAGCAATTCATAACCGGCACGGATCAGGCGCGACAAACCTGATTCTTCCAGACCATTCATTTCGAGAAATTCACCCTGTTCTTCATCGGCAAGTTGGGCGATTTCTTCTTCAATGGCGGCTGAAATGACAACGGTCCCCGCGCCTTGCTCGGCTGCCATCACGGCCACTTTTTCCGACAAGGCGTTACCTGTAGCGGCGTCATCCTCTCCTACATTGCAGACATACAGAACTGGCTTGGAAGTCAGCAATTGCAACCCACGCAAGATGACGAGGTCCTCGGCAGCGATACCATCGAGCAGTTTGCGAACCGGGAGGCCATTCTGCAGCAGTTTCAGCGATTCTTCCATCATTGGCAGGATGATTGCAGATTCCTTGTCCTTGCCAGTGACGCGTTTGCGCACCTGGTCGATGCGGCGCTCCAAACTGTCCAGATCAGCGAGCATCAGTTCGGTTTCGATTGTCTCGGCATCTGCAATCGGGTCGATTGTCCCTTCCACATGTGTGATGTCATCGTCTTCAAAACAACGCAGCACATGAACCGTTGCATCAACTTCACGAATATTGGCCAGAAACTGGTTACCCAGCCCTTCACCTTTTGACGCACCACGTACCAGACCAGCAATGTCGACAAAGGATATGCGGGTTGGAATGACTTCCTTTGACTTGGCGATTTCGGCGATTTTGCCAAGTCGCTCGTCAGGCACCGCCACCTCACCGGTATTCGGCTCGATGGTACAGAACGGATAGTTCGCAGCCTGGGCCGAGGCGGTTCGGGTCAGGGCATTGAAGAGGGTGGATTTGCCAACATTCGGCAGGCCCACAATTCCGCATTTGAATCCCATTTCAGTGCTCCAACTTTCAATTCATGCCGAGGCTTGGACTAGGAGTCCTTGTTGCCAAACAGCTTTTTCAACATATCGGCCATGGGTCCGGAAGTCGGAACCTTGCTGGCAGATGATTTCTTGTTCGCCTGACGAATGTGACTTTTCTTCTTAGCGGGGCCTCGTCCCGAAGTTTGGCCGCGTGCGCCGGAAGGTTCGTTAGACTGGGTGGCAAGGGCCAGTCGGTTCATAAATCCGGCATCATCGCCCTTGGCCAACATGTCGGCATTGCGAGCAATTTCGTCCAGTAGCGGATCACGCCAGGATAGGTCGGCCTTTGCGAAGTCGCCCAATACATGGTTGGTTACCAGGTTCTTTTGGCCCGGATGACCAATGCCGATGCGCACACGGCGGTAGTCCTTGCCGAGATGCGCATCAATCGAACGAATGCCGTTGTGACCACCTGCGCCACCACCAGTTTTGATGCGGACCTTGCCCGGTGCAAGATCGAGTTCGTCATAAAGAACAACAACATCAGATGGTTGCAGCTTGTAAAAGCGGACGATTTCGCCTACCGCGCGGCCGGATTCATTCATGTAAGTGGTGGGCTTGATCAAAAGGCACTTCTCGCCGGCAATTGAGCCTTCGGAAATTAGTGCCTGATATTTTGCCTTCCACGCAGGAAAGCTCTCATGGCGGTGGATTTCGTCCACCGCCATGAAACCAACATTGTGTCGGTGATTAGCGTATTTTGGTCCTGGATTTCCCAGGCCAACGATGAGAAGCATGGGATGGTCCCGCCTTCATCAGGTTGATGCGAAGATCGGCGAAAACGCCGTCTTACTCTTCGCCGCCTTCGTCGTCGCCAGCGGCTTCTTCGGCACCCTCTTCGGCTACACCTTCGTCCTCGTCATCGCTCTCAGAGCGCAGGGCGGCAGGTGTTGCGATGGTGGCGATGGTGAAGTCACGGTCAGTAATTGTCGGTTCCACATCATCGGGCAGAGTGACTGATGAGATGTTGATGGAATCGCCAACGTTGAATGGCTCCAGATCGATGTCAAAGCCTTCTGGAATCGACGTGGCAGGCACGTTGACTTCAACAGTATGACGAACAACGTTGAGCACGCCACCGGCTTTCAGGCCAGGGCAGGTTTCTTCGTTGAGGAAGTTGACCGGAATTTCAACGGTCACAACGGTGCGGCGTGAAACGCGCAGCAGATCGACATGCATGACCTGGTCTGAGACCGGGTGCAGCTGGTAATCCTTTGGCAGAACCTGATGAGATTCGCCATCCACATCGATGGACAGGATATTGGTCATAAAGCCGCCGCCATAGACACGCATGGTGACTTCTTTTTGGGACAGGGCAATGCCGAGAGGGGGTTTCTTGTCGCCGTAAATTACGGCAGGCACCATTGAATTTCTGCGCAGCTCGCGTGCGGCCCCCTTGCCTACACGGTCACGCGCTTGGGCCTCGAGCTTGTTTGCGTCGCTCATAATATGCTCCTAAGCGTTTGTCAGAGGTTGCAGGCAGAACCATTTGGTTCAAACCAGCTCAATCCAGGACCGTGATCCGATATGGTGTCATGATTTCCAGATTGACCCGTGTTCCCTCCAGGGGTGTCGACACGGTGGCGGTGCTATAGACCCAAGCGGGGCCGCGCGCAAGTGCTAATGCTGCCCAATGGTTACGCGGCTTGTGCGATCAATCAAACAGGCTGGAAACCGATTGTTCCAGGGCCGTGCGGTTGATAGCTTCACCCAGCAGATCAGCAATGGAAATCACCCGAATATTGTGGGCTGCCTGCACGGCAGGCGTTGGCTCAATAGTGCTGGTGATCACCAGCTCTTTCAGCTTCGAGGACGTGATACGGGCCACAGCACCACCTGAAAGCACCCCGTGTGAAATATAGGCTGTGACACTGGTGGCGCCATTGGCCAACAGGGCTTCAGCTGCATTGCAAAGCGTTCCACCGGAATCGATGATATCATCGATCAGGATACAATCCTTGCCTGAAACGTCGCCGATGACGTTCATCACTTCCGATTCTCCGGGCTTGTCGCGGCGTTTATCGACAATAGCCAGCGGCGCATTGATGCGACGCGCCAAGGCACGGGCACGCACCACCCCACCGACGTCGGGCGAAACCACCATAACATTATCGACATTGTAATTTGCCCGCAGGTCGCGGCTCATCACGGGGACAGCAAAGAGGTTGTCGGTTGGAATGTCGAAAAACCCCTGAATCTGACCGGCATGCAGGTCGAGCGTCAAAACGCGGTCTGCGCCAGCTTCGGTGATCAGGTTGGCCACCAGTTTGGCGGAGATTGGTGTACGAGGCCCGGGCTTACGGTCCTGTCGGGCATATCCAAAATAGGGCACCACTGCTGTGATGCGTCTGGCCGAAGATCGGCGTGCCGCATCGCATAGAATCAGCAATTCCATCAAGTTGTCATTCGCCGGATAAGACGTTGATTGCAGGATGAAAACATCTTCGCCGCGCACATTTTCCTGGATCTCGACAAAGATCTCCTGATCGGCAAAGCGCTTTACTTCGCACTTGCCAAGCGAGATATCGAGATAGCGGGCAATCTCCTCCGCCAGACTTTTATTAGCGTTTCCAGAAAAGAGCTTCATGCGGACCGGCAATCATGCCTGAGGAATTTGTGGGGACCTCTTAGCAACAGCTGTCACAAACCGCCATATAAAAACGTTGGTTTATCCCCATTACAAAACAATAAAATCAAGGCCATGACGGCTGAGTTGCGTGGGTCTGTCGTCCGTTGTCAGGTAGGTCTGGCCCAGACACATGGCCGTTTGGCTGTCGCTGTCCATAATGATCATATGGGCAAACAGAGTCATGTTGGGACCGACGGGCGTGTCATTTCCAGCGTAAAACATCGGCCCATCCATCCAGCAGGGCGCGTAACGGGCGCCAACGGAATAGCCGCAGGCGTTCAACCGATGGCGGGCCAACCCCGCGGAATCCATGACCTTGGTATGGGCATTGAAAATGTCGCCAAAAGTGTTGCCAACCGTCATCGCGGCCTCAACGGCCAGCAGCGCATCGCGCGAGGCTTCAAAGAATGCCTCATGTTCCGGCTTTGGTTTGCCGACCACCAGGGTGCGCATCATGGCAACATGATATTGGGCAGATACGCCGGCCCATTCGAGGGTCAGCTGATCGTTTTTCGACAATTTGCGTCGGCCGGACTTGTAGCGACATAAAAGTGCATCTTCGGCGGAACCAATAATGAAGCCATTACCGGCATAGTCGCCCCCCGCCTCAAGAACTGCCCCCTGCATTGCGGCGAGGATTTTTGCCTCATCGGCCCCACTTTTGGTATATTTTAGAGCGGCATCCAACGCCGCGTCGGCATGACTTGCCGCCTGTTTCACGTAGGCGATCTCTTCATCGCTCTTGGTCAGCCGCAGCATATGAACGAGATCAGATGCATCGCTTAGTTCCGCAAAAGTGCGCAGGGCCTCATCAACTTTTTTTCCGTTGGCCGCATTGAGGCCGGGGGAGTCATATTCAATGCCGACCCGGCTGCCAAGCAGATCCATATCAGCCATCAGGTCACGCAGGTCATGGGCTGGGTTAGCATTGCCGCTATCGGTCCAGACAACGATATTGCCGATATTCGATGTATGGCGGGCCTGACGCAGATCAGCAGAGCGGGTCAGCAACGCCATTTCGCCGTCGGATTTGAACACCAGGCACTGGAAAAAGCAGAAACCGAAAGTATCGTATCCGGTCAGCCAATACATGCTTTCCTGGGAAAAAATCAGCAGCGCATCGAGCTGCCGCTCCTGCATTTTGGCCATGACCTTTGCTCGGCGAGCCGCGAATTCTTCGTTAGAAAAATGCAACATAGTAGGGTTCCCCTTTGCTATTGGGCGTTCAGCACGATGGCCGAAAGTTGGCGGCCATAGTCGGCTTCGCGGCGATGGGTTGTGCGGCGATAGGAGTAGAAATTGGCTTCTTCTTCATAAGTGCAGTGCTCGACCGCAGCCGCATTTACCCCTGCTTTGGAGAGGCGGTCGACAACATATTGGGTGAGATCAAATTGGTGATAACCGGCTTTGTCGGATGGTCCAAAATATCTCGAATTGTCTGCCGACTGTTCCACAAAAGGGTCCGCAAAACCTGGGCCCACCTGGTAGTTTTTTTGCGAAATCGTTGGCCCGAGAATGGCTGTGATGTTGGCGCGTTTAGCCCCCTGTTTGCACATCACCTCGATGGTGTTTTCCAAAACGCCGCCCAGTGCGCCTTTCCAGCCAGCATGGCAAGCCCCGATAACGCCAGTTTCTCCGTCGGCCAACAACACGGGACCGCAATCTGCGGTGACGACGCCAATGGCAAGCCCGGGCTTTGTCGTGACAATGCCGTCTGCCTTGGGTCGTTCGTCGCCCTGCCAGGCTTTGTCTGTGACAACGACATCCGGGGAATGGACCTGATAGGGCGACGCCAGCAGGGCTGCGTCAACGCCAAGTTCATTGGCCATGCGGCGGCGGTTCTCAATTACGTTTTCACGATTGTCATCAGAGCCAAGGCCTGCATTCAGTCCGGCATAAATGCCCTTCGACACGCCGCCAGGTCGGGTGAAAAACCGATGGCTGATGCCGCCAATGGCAGCAAGCTGTTCATCCTCTATCGGGGTCAGTTGGTTCATAGGAATTCCGCAGCAGATGTGATTGGCTCACGCTATCGCAAGTCTGCGCCGAGGCAAGTGGAAATTGCACCGTTACGAAAATCCTGGCCAGCGGTCGGCCAGGCTGGCAGGAGCGCCAAATGCCATCACCTTAAACAGATCGCCCATCTGGGATGGACCTGCCAGTCGCTCTACCGCCTGTTGCAGCTGCTGCTGCACCGCTTTTTCGCGGCCAGCTCCCAAAGCTCCCGCGCGTTCCAGCAGGCCGAGGGACAGCAAAAATTCGCCTTGAGTGACCGGGGTCGGCACGTCGCATCCATTGACCTTGGCTAAGGCGCAAAGTGGCGCAAAATCGACATGGCTGGTCAGATCGGTCTGGCCCAACCCGGTTAACGGGTCGGCATAATTGTGATCACGGATTGCCTGAAACGTGTCGCCGAAGCCGGGCTTCAGGTGGCCATAATCAATAAACAAGGCTGTTCCTTCATGTAGGCGCAGAAAATCGGCAATGCGCGCAATCAAGGCCTCGCGTGCCGGGGCGGTCTCAAACAGGGTGGCCTGCGGGCATGCCCCATGACCAGAAGGCAATTCTGCTGGGTCCAACCGGTTGGGGCGCAGAACGTAGGTGAGTTGATCGTCGACCAGACCAATGGCGCGCTCAAACCAGTCCTCACCATTCTTGCACCACTGGCGAAATGGCAGAGCATCAAGCAGTTCGTTTGCCAATATGATCGTCGGACGGGCTTCCAGATCATCAATGTCGCGCAACCAGGTGATATTCGCTGCCGATGACAGGCTCAGACTTTGTTGCTCGCTGAGTGTTGGGCTGACCTCAATCAGGCGAACATTGCAGGCGGACTTGAAACCCGGCAGGGCACCTGAAATGCGCAAAAGGTCGGCCATCAACGTTCCGCGTCCAGGGCCGATCTCCACCAGATTGAATTGCGATGGCTCACCAAGAGTTTGCCACATCTCCATGCACCAGACACCCAGCATCTCGCCGAACATCTGGCTTATTTCGGGCGCTGTGATGAAATCGCCCGCTTGGCGCTGTGACGATGCGCGGCCGCCTACCGGGCTGCCGGTGGTGTAATAGCCGTGTTCCGGGTGGGTCAGGCAGAGTGTCATATACTCCGCCACAGGCATTGGCCCATGCATTGAAATGTGCCGGCGAATTTCCTCTTCCAGCTGGTTCATCAGGAATGCGTGTCACTGTCATTGCTGTGCCAGGGCTGGCGACCAGCTGCGGTGAGAATGCCCCACAGACCTATCGCTACCATCGGTAGCGACAGGATCATGCCCATGGTCAGCCAGTTACCTGCCAGATAACCGATATGGGCGTCTGGTTGGCGGAAGAATTCAACGACGATCCGCGATATGGCATAACCCACCACCCAGGCTCCACCGACATATCCCGGCGTTTTCAATTTGCCGAAGCGGAAAATCAGCACCGCCAGCACACAGAAAAGCAGGAAGCCTTCAAGTCCTGCCTCGTATAGCTGACTTGGATGACGGGGCAGCGGTCCGCCATTGGGAAACACCATGGCCCAGGCGACGTCGCTGGTTCGTCCCCACAGTTCGGAATTGATGAAATTGGCAATGCGTACGAAGAAGATGCCAAAGCAAGATGCCGCTGCAATTACGTCGAGCAATGAAAAGGCTGAAAAACCGCGTGACCGGGCAAACAGGATCATGGCCAGAATCGAACCAATCGTTCCGCCATGAAAGCTCATACCGCCATCCCAGACCGCAGGAATCGAGAGCGGGTTGGCCAGATAGTAGCTGAAATTATAAAACAGCACATATCCCAAACGCCCGCCGGCAATGATGCCGATCACCGCCCAGGTGAGAAAATCATCCAGGTGTTCTGGCTTGATGGGCGAGCCACTTGCTGGCCACAAGCCCGGTGTGGAGACCACTTTTTTGGCAAACATCCAGCCGGCCAGAATGCCGACAACATAGGCAAGACCGTACCAATGAATGGCGATTGGGCCGATCTGGAACAGCACTGGATCGATCTGAGGAAAGCTGAGCGTCGAGAGGGAAGGGGCAAGCGGATGCATGGGCTGCTCCGGGTGATTTGGTAGGTGTCTGTTTGCCCTTATTCTGTGGCGGCATCAAGTTGCGGCAATCAGGCAGTTGAAGTTGTGTCATTCAGGCCCTAGGTAAAGATCAGAAACGCCACCGTTTTCATCAATTTTGGAGCACATCATGAACCAAGGTAGCCAGGGTCCTTCTCGCGTATTCGATGAGTTTGCAAAACTGATGACCGATGCCGCCGGTGTTGCTCAGGGTGCGCGCCGTGAAATGGAAACGGCGATGAAAGGTCAGGCTGAACGTTTTCTGCAGCAGATGGATCTGGTTCAGCGCGATGAGTTTGAGGCGGTAAAAGAAATGGCGTCGAAGGCGCGGCTTGAAAATGAAGCCCTGCGCAGCGAGCTTGATGAGCTCAAGGAAATGATCAAGGCGAGTGCCAAAAAACCCTCTGCCCGCAAGCCTGCTGCCAAAAAAGCGGTGGCGAGCAAGGTGACTTCCAAGGCTGACAAATCGTAAGTCGCGATTTTTCGCCGCAATTCACAAAAAATTTCGCCGTGGATAAGTTCTGAAATTCCGATTCTTTTGAATCGCTTGCAGCGGCGTGCGCAATTTTTGATTCAATTCTGATGCTGCTGATTCTGTGAATGTTTAAGCTTGCAGGGTTCGCCTATGGCCGTCTCGTACTATTCTGAATCTATTAAATGATTCGGGACGGTTACGCGTTTCAGATTGATCCCGTGAGAGTTTATCTAGCGCTGCAGTTTGCCCATTCCCGGACGACCTGTCGAAGTGGTTTTGTCTGGGGAAAGTTGGTATTTGATGAGAATTGGTGAGACCCTAATGGAAAGAGCCAGTCATCCTGTTGATTCAATCGAGCAGGTGGCCGATTTCAATAAGTGGTCGTTTGAGCGGCCTGCAGAAGATGAAATCGCCATTCTGGTTCAGGGTGTTTGGACCGATTACAGCGTGTCCTTTTCGTGGATGGAAGACTTCGAAGCGCTGCATATCGCCTGCGGGTTTGATATGCGGGTGCCGAAAAAGCGCCATGTAGAGAGCATGCGCCTGGTCTCCCAGATTAATGAGCAATTGCTGTTCGGCCATTTTGAAGTCTGGCCGCAAGACGGTTCTGTCTTGTTTAGACAGGCAATTCCGCTTTCAGGAGGGGCGGACGTGAACGAAGCGCAGATCGAGTGTTTGCTGCAGGCAGCTTTGTCTTCGTGTGAACGTTACTATCAGGCATTTCAATTCGTCGTCTGGGCTGGGAAGTCTGCGACGGAAGCGTTGGACAGCGTGCTGTTCGACACGGTTGGCGAGGCCTAAGCGATGTCCTCCCAATTGCCCGTCTCGCCGACCCTTTGTCTGATAGGTGCTGGAAACATGGGTGGCGCCATGCTTGGGGGCTGGCTTGCCGCTGGTCATGATCCCGCGGCGATTACGGTGGTCGATCCAAATCCCCCCATCTACATGGTGGAAATGATCGAACAATATGGGGTTCGTCACGTTACGAATTCGCAGGATGCACCGCGTCCAGAAGTGATCATAGTTGCCGTAAAGCCGCAGATGATGGAGGCAGTGCTACCCGGCCTGTCTGGGCTTGTGGATGGTGACAATGTGCTCGTCTCAGTTGCCGCTGGTACCACCATTGCGAAACTTGGCGCTCCGTTTGCGGGCATCGGACCACGCATTATTCGGGCAATGCCCAATACCCCTGCCATGGTGCAGCGGGGCATTACTGTTTGTGTGCCCAATACACTGGTCAGTGATGAGCAAAAGTCGGCAGTTACCCAACTCATGTCAGCCATTGGCCAGGTTGAGTGGATCAATGATGAATTGCTGATGGATGCGGTGACCGGGGTTTCTGGCAGTGGGCCTGCTTACGTATTCCATTTGGCAGAAGCTCTGGCGGAAGCCGGAGAAGCTGCAGGTTTGCCCGTGCAATTGGCCCGCAATCTGGCTGAAGCAACGGTTAGCGGTTCCGGCGAATTGATGCGTCAGTCAGAGCTGTCGCCTTCGCAATTGCGGCGCAATGTGACATCTCCTAATGGCACCACCCAGGCTGCGCTTGAAGTGTTGATGGCCGATGACGGTTTTCCAGATCTGCTGCGTCGGGCGGTTGATGCCGCAACAAAGAGATCACGCGAACTGGCGGGTTGAACATGGCCGATCACATCTCCTTTGATGAGTTTATGAAAGTGGAAATCCGGGCTGGCACTATTGTGCGCACCGAGGATTTCCCCGAGGCGCGCAAACCAGCATATAAGCTGTTCATCGATTTCGGCCCCGAAGTCGGTGAGAAAAAATCTTCTGCCCAGATCACTGTGCACTACAGCCGCGAGGAACTGGTCGGGCGGCAGGTGATGGCAGTGACCAATTTCCCACCGCGTCAGATCGGGCCATTTATGTCCGAAGTGCTGACGCTGGGCTATGCAGATGAAAATGGCGACATTGTCCTTGCCGCCATTGATAAGTCAGTGCCGAACGGTGAGCGGCTGATGTAGGCCGTCTTTGGTCGTGTTCTTGATGGCACTTTGTTGCGCAAAGCGACTGACACAGTCTTCGATGATTTTCTCAACCGGCGTTGGTCGGAAGTCTGGCAGCCATTTTCGCAGGTTCGAATCTGACAGCCGGTGTGGCGTGTCCCAAAGATATCGCATGTCGACAACACCGCGCATATCACTGTTGAACAGTGCCAGAAGTCGGATGACTGGCCATGGAATGTGCCCGGCTTTCATTTTTGCGCCAAGCGCTTGCTCAATCATCTGCTGCATCTGATCCCCGCTCAAAGTGGTGCCTGCGAACGGAATATCGGCAAAGGCTGGCAGGTCATTGCGCAATTGCGCCAATCCAACGCAGGCGCGGGCAGCGTCCGGCAAATAGCCAAACGCGTGGGGAATAGTGCGCCTGCCGGGATAGGCAAAACGCCCCATTCCCAACTGACGAGTCATGTGAGTGTCAAACCAGTTGCCGGTAGACTCGCGCTGCAGGAAATCGCCAATGCGCAGAAGGATGGTACGCACACCGTCATCAGCAGCGTCGCGATATTGTCGCTCCATCTTGAGACGAATTTCGCCAAGCTTGTTAGTTGGATGATGCGGTGTTGATGCGGTCAGCAATTCAGGCATTGTTGCGCCGTAAACATAGACATTGCCCGGCAGGATCACCGATGCTCCGCTTTCGCGGGCCAGGGATACAACCAGACTGGTGATTTTGGGGATTTCTGTGTGCCAGCTTCTGTAGGGTGGATGAAGGCCATTGACGATTACCTTGCTGTTGTTTGCTACGACGGTCAGCTTGGCAATGTCGGAAAGCGCCTGGGGCAGCGGCTCGATGTTAGATTGACCCAAAAGAGCTGGATTGAGAGGTTTGCCGGGGCGTATCTGGGCAAGCACGCGCCAACCGGCGGCGGCGAAGGCAAGGGCGGTGTGAAGACCAAATCGGCCATTGGCACCAAGAACGAGAACAGTTTCGGGAGACTTGTGCATGGAGAGTTCCTTTCATTTGCCTGGCCAGCCTAGAAGTTCATTCATGAAAAGAAATTGCCACAAAATGTAGATATGCTATTCATTATTGAATGGATCAGATTGCCGGCTTTGACTGGACCCAAATTCGATTTTTCGTTTCCGTCGCAGAAACCGGCTCATTGTCGGCCTGCGCTCGCGCCACGGGTGCCAGTCAGCCGACTGTCGGTCGGGCGATTGCCAGTCTGGAGGAAGCGCTGGGTGTCAGCCTCTTCAAGCGCCATGCAAGGGGCTTTGAATTGACCCAGCAGGGGGCGGATCTGCTGCCCCATGCGCGCGCAATGGCTAATGCGGCGGCTGATCTGTCGCTGGCGGCATTGGGCAGATCTCAAACGCTGGAAGGCACGGTACGCATCACCGCCAGCCGGATCGTCGCGGCCTATGTGCTGCCCTCCATACTGGCTGATCTGCGCCGTGCTGAGCCCCGTATTGATATCGAACTGGTGGCCACCGACACGGTCGAAAACCTGTTGTTCCGCGAGGCCGACATTGCCCTGCGTATGGTGCGACCCACTCAACAGGATCTGATTTCAAGACATATTGGGGACCTTCCGATGGGGGTCTATGCCAGCCGCGATTACCTTAATGAGCACCCAGCTCCGCAACAGGTTGAGGATCTGTTTGATCACGTGATGATCGGCTATGATCGATCTAATCTGATCATCGATGGTGCCCGGGCAATTGGGTTGCAAATTCACCGCGATTTCTTCACCTACCGCACGGATGATCAAATCGCCTATTGGCAACTGGTCCGGGCCGGTTTGGGGATCGGTTTTACAGCAAGGCCGGTGGCACGAGAGGACGCCAATATTGTGCGCTTGCTGCCCGAACTGGAGATCCAATCCTTGCCAATCTGGCTGACTTCCCATGGTGCACTGAAGACCAGCCGCCGAGTGCGCTTCGTATTTGACTTCCTGGCCACTGCGTTGAAAGCTGATCTCAAATCCGTCTAACCAAATCGGAGCCAGCCACCAATGCAGCCCATTCTCAAGCTTAGGACACCTGACGAGCGGTTTCTCAATCTGCCCGACTGGCCGTTTGAGCCGAATTATGTCGACGATCTGCCGGGTTACGAGGGGCTGCAGGTGCATTATGTGGATGAGGGACCTCGGGATGCAGCGCACACATACCTATGCCTGCATGGACAGCCGACCTGGTCCTTTCTCTACCGCAAGATGATCCCGGTTTTTGTTGAATCGGGTGCCAGGGTGATCGCGCCTGACTGGTTGGGTTTTGGCCGTTCTGACAAGCCAATCAGCGATGATGTCTATACGTTTCATTTCCACCGCAACATGATGCTGGCATTGATTGAAAAGTTGGATCTGACCAACATCACGCTTGTGGTTCAAGACTGGGGCGGATTGCTCGGCCTGACCCTGCCACATGAAATGCCACAAAGATTTGACCGGTTGGTGATCATGAATACGGTTCTTGCAATGGGGAAAGCGCCCAGCAAAGCGTTTCTCGACTGGCGCGATTATGTGGCCGCCAATCCGGATATGAAGGTGGGTGCGTTGATGAAACGGGCCACACCAATCCTTTGTGAAGCAGAAGTGGCCGCCTATGACGCGCCATTTCCAGACATAACGCACAAGGCAGGGATGCGCCGCTTTCCAGCGATGGTGATGGTGGAGCCGGATATGGAGGGGGTTGAAACCAGCAAGCGCGCCAGAAGGTTTTGGGAGCAGGAGTGGCAAGGCCAAAGTTTTATGGCAATTGGTGTCCAGGACCCCGTACTTGGCCCTCCGGTTATGGAGAAAATGCGCCAGATTATTGCTGGCTGTCCCGAACCGATGATGGTCGAAGAAGCTGGCCACTTTGTTCAAGAGTGGGGCAAGGAAGTCGCCGAAGCGGCGGTGGCGGCATTGTCAAAAGAATAGATTGCCGGTTGCCATGAACGTTTGAATTTCGGACATCGCTAAAAGTCTCAATTTCTGCATACGTATGCAGAGGCAGACGTGCTGAGATCGGCTTATGCGAGCCGTTATTCGGCCTAAACCAGAATGGGTCTAGACGGCCAGTTTAAGCTCGATCGCTTTTGGGCCTTTGCCCTTGCGATCTGGCTCAACTTCAAATGTGATCTTTTGGCCCTCTTCCAAAGATCCCAGTCCCGATTGTTCAACGGCAGAAATATGGACAAAAATGTCCTTTTCGCCATCGTCGGGCGTGATGAACCCGTATCCTTTGGCGGCGTTGAAAAACTTTACGGTACCTAGCATAGGGGACTTCCTTCTCCCAAGTGTGATGCCTGCACATGATATGCAGTTATTCCAGGTGTCTGCGTCGGGGAAAGGAAGTGATGCTCTCATTAGATTGCCAAGGGGAGGGGGCATCACGCAGTTGACCCGCATTAGCGGTCAAAAGGCTCCCCGATGGCCTGTTCGATTCGACGACACGTAAGTGGTCGCTCCCAACAGCTCGTTTCCAGTCTCCGGGCATAAATGAACCCGAACAAGCAAATCATGGCGATTAAATCGCCATTTTGGCAAGTTTTTTTTGGATTAAACGGTAGATTCTTTTGTTTTTGCCGCATTGGCACTGACCAGAACAATCGCTGAAAAAAGCAGCAAGGCGCCAAAGTACCCGATAATGGTAAGGCGTTCGCCGAGCAGAATAGCCCCAGCGGCCGCGGCAAAAAGCGCTTCCGATGACATCAATATGGCGGCATCGGATGGGCGCGCATATTGCTGGCAAATCGCCATCAGCAGAAAGGCCAAAGCCCCAGCAAACAATGCGGCATAGAGAATTTCGGGGGTGGCCGCAATCAGCGTTTGTGTCGAAATGGCCGGTTCATAGCTCCAGTCCAGCAGGCGCACAACGCCAAGGCCAATGGCCGCAAACAGACCGGAAATTGCAAACTGGGCGCAGGCTACCAGCGCTGGGCGACGCAGATCAGTGACCGCGTGGCCCATGGCGAGAACATGAAGGGCAGCAAAGACGGCACCAAGCAGGATCAGCCAATCTCCCCAGTTTAGATTTGCAAGCCCACTGTTTCCGCCGCCACCGCCACCGCCGCCGCCGCCGAGTAGCCAGATACCACAAAAAGCTAGCAGAGCTGCCGGCCAGACCAGCTTTGGCTGGTTCTGACCTAGGGCGAAAAAGGCAATAAGCGGGGTCAGCACCACATACAGTCCGGTCAAAATACCAGCGTTGGTGACTGTGGTTGCCAACAACCCAACTTGCTGGAACAGCATGGCTGCAAAAAACATCAGGCCAACGGTGAAGATGGCTTGCCAGTCTCGGAAAGTGAGCAAGGATTGCCGGTTGCCGGAAGCTGCAACCCGCCGCCATTCAAAATAGGCAAACGGCACAATGGCCAGTGCAGCCAGAGCAAACCGCAATGTCATGAAAGTAAACGGTCCGATATCCTCCATCGCCGTTTCCTGTGCGATAAAGCCGAGCCCCCAAACGAGGCCTGCCACCAGCAGTAAAAGATTGGCAGTTCCGCGCGACATGAGAATTTCCGGGAGCGTTTTTGTGTTGCGTCATCGCTATTGTCAGCACCGTCAAAGCGCAAGCATAATTTATCAGGGCGGGTTGAGATGTGATAAAACGATCATGACTTTGACCAAATTGCCGTTTAATCTGAAACCGAATTGGGCACCCAACCGTATCTATTGCAGTCAGGGGCGATGACCCGGCACATGAAATTTTGGAGAATCTAATGTTGACTCAATCCCTTAAAACCACATTGGCCGTATCAATAATGATCGGTGGCATGTCTTTTGCCGGCGCAGCATTTGCTGCGGGTGACAACAATAGTACGACCGTTACCCCGACCTGCAAAAAGGGCAAAGTCTGGGACAAGCAGACGCGCAAATGTGTGGTTGCTAAAGAGGAGAGCAATCTTGACGATAACAATCTCTACGAAGCGGCGCGGGATCTGGCGTATAACAAGCGCTATGACGAAGCCATTCATGTACTGAGCCTGGCGAAAAACCAGGACGATCCGCGCATTCTCAACTATCTGGGATATTCGCACCGCAAACTGGGACAGATTGAAAAAGGCCTGACCTATTATCAGGCAGCCCTGAAAGAAGACCCTGATTATACGCTGGTCATGGAGTATATGGGGGAAGCATTCCTGCAGCTTGGTCAGGTCGACAAGGCGCGCCAACAATTGGCAGAGATCGAAAAACGATGCGGAACTGGTTGCCGCGAATATACAATGTTGGAAACAGAGATTAATCGCTACGCAGCGCAGTAGCACTGGTCGCACGTGCCGCTGGAAATGAAAACCCCGTCAGATGCTATCTGTCGGGGTTTTCTTTTGGTTCAATAATGTTGTTCTTAGGCCAAATTATCTGCGGTCATCAGCTCACGAATCTGCTTCCGCAGCCACATGTGGGCCGGGTTAGCAGTAGAGCGGCGTGGCCATACTATTTCCAATCGAACGGGTTGGACCGACATTTGCGGAGGGATTGCGTAAAGATTCAAACTCAGTTGTTTGGCAACCTGATTTGCGTAAACGATTGGCATCAGCGCAATCAGGTCTGAGCCTGCAACTGACCGACAAATTCCGCTGAAAGATGGCAGGGTCATGACTACCCTGCGGCTTCTTCCGATTACGGCCAGTGCCTCATCACCAACACCGACGGACTTTCCTTCGGGTGAAAAAAGTATGTGGTCCAAATCGCAAAAAAGATCGAGTGGCAGACGGTCGCCAGGCTGAACATTGGCTTCGATCAGCCGGGGATGACCATGCCGGGCGATAATCGTAAAAATACCGTAGAGGACAAATTGACTGTCTAGCCAATCGGGTAAGTCTACTTGGGGCATAAGTGCCATGTCGACACCAAACTGCTCAATAGTGTCCGGCCGATGGTCTGGAACCAGATTGACCAAATTCACTTTCATATTGGGGGCTTGACGCGACAAGAGAGTTGCCAAAGGTGGCATGAGCAATTCAGCAAAATAATCACTGCCAGATATTTTGAAATTGTCGGAACAGTTGATTGGATCAAAATCCTCGCGGTGAAGCAGCATCGCTTCAATGCTTTCCAAGTTTTGACGAAGTGGAACGCGCAGCGAAATTGCAAAGTCGGTAGGTTGAAGACCTTGGCCACGCCGCACGAAAAGTTCGTCGTCCAATGTTGCGCGCAAGCGACCCAATGCAGCTGAAACTGCAGGTTGAGATAGGCCCAATTTTTCGCCGGCACGAACCGTGGACCCATACTGAAGAACGGCATCCAGGACCCGTAGCAGATTGAGATCCAGTTTATGTAAATTCGTCATGGTGATAATATATATAAGAATTATCAATTTTTCATATTAATTTGCTTGATCTAGTCTGAATTGAGAATCAAACTTGCGACCCCAAAATCTGATTGGTCGCCCCTAAGGAGAACCACTCATGCGATCCATCCCCGCTTGGTTTCTTACTACCGCAGCTATTTTTGCTTTATTCGGCATGGCCTGGGGAATTCAGATGTCGGCAAGTCAGGATCATACTTTAGCTCCAGCACATGGGCATCTTAACCTGATCGGCTTTGTAACCATGTCGATTTTCGCTTTTTACTACGCATTGACACCAAGTGCTGCTGCAAGAGGACTCGCCCGTATCCATTATTTGATCACGACTCTGGCGGTGCTTATCTTGACGCCTGGTATTGTGTTGGCGATTTCCGGAGAACAGGAATTCTTGGCCAAGATTGGATCGGTGCTCGCAGTACTTTCCATGGCTCTGTTTGTCTACACTGTACTCCGAGATGGCGTGGGCCGCGACGACACCAAGGTCAATTTGGGCTAATTCAAAAACGGATTGCTCTTGCGTTCTTGCCCAATCGAACTTGCCGGCCCATGGCCGCAAATGAATTGTACACTGTCAGGCCAGGCCATCAGTTTGGTTTTGATGGACTCGATCAGGGCGTCATGATTGCCGCCTGGCAAGTCGGTGCGGCCGATGGATCCCGCAAACAGGACGTCACCAACATGGGCAAAACCGGCGGCGCGGTTGTAGAAGACCACGTGGCCAGGCGCATGGCCTGGGCAGTGATAGACTTCAAATTCATGAGTGCCAATGGAAACAGTTTCGCCTTCTTCAAGCCACTGGTCCGGCTGGCAATTGCGCACCGCGCCCTCCAGTCCAAACATCTGAGCCTGTTTCTCCAGACCTTCCAGAAGCGGTAGATCGTCCTTGTGGGGGCCGACAATATCGACGCCAAGGTCTTCCTTCAGATCCATCGCTCCGGCGGCGTGATCTATATGGCCATGGGTCAACCAGATTGCCTGCGGCTTCATACCAGTCTCGGCAATTGCCGACTTGATACGGTCGACGTCGCCACCGGGATCAACGACCACGCCTTCCAGGCTGTCCTGATCCCAGATCAGGGTGCAATTTTGCTGAAACGCTGTGACCGGGACGATGGCGATTTGCAGATTGGCCATAATGTATTCCTCAAATAGAACGGGCGGTGGCGCTTACCGCTCACCGCCCGTCAATACGTTAGCACGCGTGCTTGTGAAAGGCTTTAGCCCTTCATTTTGTTCATAACCATGCCTGCTACGGCGGTTAGGATAGCGCCACCGGCACCACCGCCAACAGCAGATCCGATTAGGCTGCCCAGCATGCCACCGCCTGCTGCATCGCCTACTGCTGCGCCAGCGCCAGCGCCGCCCAGCATGCCAAGAATTGAACCGCCACCCAGTCCACCGAGTGCACCGGCAATCAGGTTGCCAGTCGATCCCATATTAACGCCCTTCAGGACCGAGGCGATACCGCCGCCGCCCATCACGCCTGCCACAACCTGGATGACGATTGGTAATAAAGCTTCCATTGAATTCCTCCGCAATAGTTATCCGCATCATGCGA
This sequence comes from Rhizobiaceae bacterium, assembly GCA_039969995.1. GTDB lineage: Bacteria > Pseudomonadota > Alphaproteobacteria > Rhizobiales > Rhizobiaceae > Pseudahrensia. The sequence goes on along the minus strand of JBDVMU010000062.1, from coordinate 121,008 downwards.
ACTGCCATAATTAAGCTCTTACGTGAGCGTCAAGTCAAACTTGATCAGGGCTCACCCACGGATTCTTATAATTATGCAGGGAATGTTGATTCCGCTGATTAACTCGGCGTGACTTCGCTTTCGTAGTCTTCGATCATCAGCTTGCTGATGTTGCCGGGCTGGAAGTTATAGGGGCCGATTTCGGACACCGGCGTGACTTCTGCCGCAGACCCGGTGATGAAACATTCTTCGAACTCGGACATTTCCTCCGGCATGATCACCCGTTCGATGACTTCAAACTTGCGGCGTTTGGCCAGTTCGACAACCGTCTGGCGAGTTATGCCGTCGAGGAAACAGTCCGGCGTCGGCGTATGGATGACATTATCTTTGGTGAAGAAAATATTGGCACCGGTACATTCGGCGATGCGACCGCGATAGTCGAACATCAGTGCGTCGGCGTAGCCTTTGGCCTCAGCGGCATGTTTCGACAGGGTGCAGATCATGTAGAGGCCAGCGGCCTTTGATTTGCAGGGAATGGTGGCCGGGTCGGGTCGTTTCCAGTCGGCGATATCGAGGCGAATGCCCTTCATCTTTTGTGCCGGATCGAAATAGGACGGCCAGTCCCAGACTGCGATTGCCAGGTTGATCTTGTTGTCCTGGGCGGACACGCCCATCATTTCGCTGCCGCGCCAGGCGATTGGGCGGATATAGGCATTGGTCAGCCCCTGACGCTTCAGCGTTTCATTGCAGGCGTCATCAATCTGCTGGACGGACCATGGAATTTCAAATCCCAGATATTCAGCCGACTTGTGCAGGCGCTCGGTATGCTCGGTCAGCTTGAAAATCTCGCCGCCATAGGCGCGTTCGCCTTCAAACACGGCGCTGGCATAGTGCAAACCATGGGTCAGAACATGCACCTGCGCATCACCCCATTGGACGAATTCTCCATTATACCAGATTTCGCCATCCAGCTGATCAAAAGGAACCCCGGCCATGCCTTACCTCTCACTAATCGTGTATGAGCCCGCAGCCCATTCAAAAACCTAGGTTACTATGGGCGCAGCATGTGTTATGTCAACCGTCCTGACCTAATTGCGAATTCTGGATTGCACGTCCACCCATGTCTGGCCCCAACGACCTAAACAACGATGACATCGCAAGTGCCCCGGTCTATCAGGCACCAGAACCTGATGAAGACCTGGATTTCCCGCTGGTGGAACTGTTCTTCTTTGCCTATCGCGATTTTATTGCCGATGCAGATGGAATGTTGGAGGAGTATGGCTTTGGTCGCGCCCATCACCGGGTCCTGCACTTTGTCAATCGCCGACCCGGCATGGTTGTGGCAGAACTGCTGGATATTTTGCGCATCACCAAACAGAGCCTTGGTCCTGTGTTGCGGCAATTGGTTGAAAGCGGCCATCTGGTTCAGATCGCTGGGCCGGAAGATCGCCGTCAAAGGCTCTTGTATCCAACGCAAAAAGGCCGCAATCTTTCCATTCAATTGACCCAAATGCAGTCCCGACGAATTAAAGGAGCCATTGAAGGGATCAAGAACAGCGATCGCGAGAGCATTCGTGATTTCCTGTTCGGCATGATCGAGCCGGATGAACGTGAACTGGTCAATGGTCTGATGGAGCAGGATAAGTAGCGTCCCACTTGCTCTCAATTTGCAGTTGAAAGGTGGCGACAGATGCAGTCGATGCAAAACCAGCCAGAGTCTCAAACTGGACAGAACGCAACCGGTGTTTTGCCAAGTGATGACGCAGCCCATATTCTGGTCATCGACGATGACCGGCGTATTCGAGACTTGCTTTCGCGTTACCTGAGCGAGCAGAGCTTCCGTGTCTCAACCGCCGCAGATGCTGCCGATGCCCGGCGCAAGCTGGAGGGGTTGAGCTTTGATCTGCTGATCGTCGATGTGATGATGCCGGGTGAAAACGGTACAGAATTCACCAATAGCATCCGACAGAAGATGGACGTTCCGGTGTTGATGCTGACGGCATTGGGAGAAACTGAAGCCCGCATCAAGGGGCTTGAAGCCGGGGCGGATGACTATCTCGCCAAGCCTTTTGACCCACGCGAATTGGTGTTGCGCATTAACAGTATTCTCAAGCGCGTGCGGGTGGAAACGCCTGTCAGTGTCGAGCAGGTCCTGTTCGGGCCCTACACATTTTCGGTTCTCACCCGTGAGCTTAAGAAGGATGGCAATCCGGTAAAGCTGACTGACCGGGAACGGGAGATCATGGTGATGTTTGCCGAAAATGCCGGGCAGGTCGTGCCGCGGTTGAATCTGGTGGGCGAGGATGCCACTGCCAGTGAACGCACGGTGGACGTGCAGATAAACCGTTTGCGGCGCAAGATCGAAAAAGATCCAGCTTCTCCAACCTGGCTACAAACAGTGCGTGGCATTGGATATAAGCTGCAAATCGAATAGGCTCCGAAAAGAGCAAGACGACCGAGGATAATCGGGCTTTGACTGAGCATATCGACAGATTGCCGAAGGCACCGGTTGCGATCGGCAGCGGCGAGAATGGCGGCGAGAATGGCCGTGAGAAAAGCGGCGAACAGGGCGGCGAACAGCGAGGAAGTGATGGAGCTGTCGCTGCGGCCACAGCTGTTGCCAAGGCATCTGATGCTCCTGCAGCCCGCCCGCGCCGGTATTCTGTAATTCGTCGCGGCTGGCGGCGCTTGGCCAGACGGTTTGCAGCTGCCATGCCGACAGGCCTGTACGGTCGTTCTCTCATCATCATTATTGCGCCGATGCTGTTGCTTCAGGCGATTGTGGCTTTTGTCTTCATGGAGCGCCATTGGCAGGCTGTCACCAATCGGCTTTCAGCTGCGGTGGTGCGGGATATTTCGGCAATCGTGGATGTCATTGAGACCTATCCGCAGGATACCGAGTTTGAGACCATTACCCGCATAGCCCGTGAGCGGCTGTCACTGGATATGCGCATACTGCCGCTGGAAGATTTTCCACCACCCAAACCCAAGCCGTTTTTCTCTATTCTGGATGCGGCGCTGAGCGAGCAATTGGCGAACCAGGTCAAGAAACCGTTCTGGATCGACACATTGGGTGAATCCAACATTTTGGAAATTCGCATTCGTCTTGAAGAACAGGTGCTGCGGGTCTTCGTGCCGCGCAAGCAGGCCTATGCGTCCAATACCCATATCTTCCTGCTCTGGATGGTGGGGGCATCTGTGGTTTTGCTGACGATTGCCATTCTGTTTCTGCGCAACCAGATCCGACCGATTCAAAGGCTGGCCGATGCGGCTGAAATGTTTGGTAAGGGGCAGGCGGTTCCCGAAGATTTTGGTCCGAGGGGCTCGTCAGAAGTCCGTCAGGCAACGGTGGCATTTCTGGAAATGCGTGACCGCATTGAACGGGCGCTGGAACAGCGCACCGCGATGCTGGCCGGGGTGAGCCACGACTTGCGCACGGTGCTGACACGGTTCCGATTGCAATTGGCATTGGTGCCTCAATCGGCTGAGGTCGAGGCGCTTTCTGGCGACGTCGATGATATGCAGGACATGTTGCAGGGTTATCTGGACTTTGCCCGTGGGGACACGGGTGAGGCCGCCAGTGAAATTTCCATTGAGGACGTGCTGCACCGGTTCCATGGGCAAGCCGAAGAATATGGCAAGAATTTCTCGGTCAGGCTGAAAGGTGACCCATCGATCACGGTGCGCCCCACCGCATTCTCGCGGTTGATGGCCAATCTGATCCTCAACGCGCTGCGCCACGGCGAGAATGTAGAGGTGCGCGCGCGCCACAAGAAGCGGGCGCTTGAATTGGAAGTGCATGATGATGGACCCGGCATCGCCGAAGACCAGCGAGAGGAAGTGTTTAAGCCATTTGTGCGATTGGATGATGCCCGCAATCAGGATGAAACTGGCACCGGTCTGGGGCTCGCCATTGCACAGGACATCGTCCACACCCATGGCGGAGAGATCAGCCTGGGAGACAGTGATCTTGGTGGTTTGAAAGTTTTTGTGAGGCTTCCGGTTTAAGTGCTCGCCATCATCCTGTTGTCACAGCAGACTATTCTGGCGTTTTTTCAAGGTCTTTCAAACGCGCCAGCCAGCGATTGGCACGCGCTAGATTGATGCCCAAATCGGACGTACCAATCTGGCTCTGGCTGTAGAGCGCCAAAGTAGAACCGCCACCGCCCTCCATGGGATAGAATTGAATTCGAATTGTATCGGGAAAGCGCAACAATCGGGTGCGTTGAATGTAGCGCAGCCGCATTGGATCGGTGCCGTCATCCACCCGTTCAAGACTGGTTTCCTGCTCAAGCGATTTCAGCAGGGCGGTTCGCAGACCGCCGACGTCGGTTGAATATTGCGGGCTGGTCCGATCTTGCGCACCGTCGGCACACAGGTCCTCTGGACAAATCAGCGCCTGATTTGGCTTGGAAGTTTTGGCCAATCCCTCGAATTCGACCGCACCCAGATCGGACGGGCCGTGGATTGAAGCCCAGACCTTTTCCCAGCCATAGGTGGTGATGATCAAGAACACGACACCCCAAAGTGCACCGAAGCCGATCAGAAAGGTCAATATGCGTGAAAGCCAGATCATGTCTCAGGGGTAAGGCGGGCTTATCTTCTGGTCAAGTGTGGTTCAGCGCGCGGCGGCGGCGGCGGCGGCGGCGGCGGCGCCACCGCCGCTGTTGTCGCTCACTGTTGCTGCTCGCCGCTGCTCGCCGTTGCCGCTCGCCGCTGGTTTGGGGTCAGACCATTAGGCTGGTCAGGCCAACTGCCAGGGTGGCGCCGAGCGCAACAACCGAGATGATGGTGTTTTGCATTGCCTGTCGGGCGCGGTTGGCCCGGTACATCCGGCTTAACCGAACTGGATTGTTGCCTGTGTGCTTCATTTGATTGGCCCGTCAAGTAGCCCCTGTGATTCCATGAGTGATCTCATGAGCAATCCCATTTGTATTCCCATGGCTTTTGACCATGATGCCTTTTTGACCGGTGAGTTTGGCTGCACCATGGAGGAAATACGGCGAGACGGTGATTTATGGTTAACAAATGGTTAACGCCACCTCTCATAATTGGCCTCATCCACACAAAAAGCCCGTACCAATAGACCTAAGGCAGCCACTCAAGGGGGACATGGCCGGGTTCATTGCGCACCCGTTCCAGCCAATCGGCAATGCCTTGGCGGCTGGTCAAGTCGAAACCGCCGCCATCGGCGCTGTGGGTGTATCCGTAGAGGCAAATGTCGGCCAGGCTAAGCGTTTCACCCGCCAGATAGGGGGTCCTGGACAATTGAACCTCCATCACATCCAAAGCCTTGTTACCCCCTTCGAGTAAGGATGCGAGGCGCTCATGTGACCGGTCCATCTCGCGCTGTGGATAGCGATAGACAGCGCATCGAACGGCCACGGTTGCTTCATGAAAGTTCTGCTCAAAAAACATCCACTGAAACATGCGGGCGCGGGCCAGCTTGTCTTTGGGCACAAATCGGGTGCCTTCTCCGAAATAGGTCAGGATTGCATTGGACTCCGAGAGGCACTCACCGTCCTCGAATTCGACCGTTGGCACTTTGCCAGTCGGATTTTTGCGCAGAAATTCACCCGTTCGGGTCAGAGTCGCATCCCCCTCATACTCGGCAGCGACGTGGGAATAGTTGACGCCAAGATGAGCCAACAGCAGGCGCACTTTGTAGGAATTTCCGGAGGAGGGCATGGAATAGAGAGTGAACATGGATGTGTCTCCTTAATGTCGAACCAACACCTAACTCAATTTGCTGTGGACCAACAACCAAGGCGATAGTGATTGCGTGAAAAACCCGAGGGCAGGTTGGCCGGTGTCAGGGGCGACTGTTTGTTTGACTTAAATCAAGGATACGAACCGCTGTTTGGTGGATTTTGGAGAAAATCAACCGGAGTGGACCAGCAATGGCCTTTTCTACCATCGTCTTCGCAATCTTTCTGGCTGGTGTAGCAGCCTTTACCGCAATCCTTGCCTATTGCTCGGCAACCGACGGCCGCACGGCGCATGCCGACGATGAAAAGTAAATAGAACGCCCGAATTGACGAGCCAAATTTCTCCCAAGGTTCGGCCTCATCGGCAAGTTGCCGGTGGGGTCGTTCCGTTTTGACAGATTAGATTTCGGGCGGGGCATCTGGCCGGGCGATAAAACACCATTACGAGCTTGCTCTTTTGCTGTAGCGGCACTAGTTTCGCGCCCGTTTGGACCCGACGGTGGTCCACTATTTCAAACAGGAGACTGGTCCCATGGCATTCCTTGCCGATTCACTTTCGCGCGTAAAACCCTCTGCAACAATTGCAGTCAGCCAGAAGGCGCGGGAACTCAAGGCAAAGGGCATGGACGTTATCGGTCTTGGTGCCGGTGAACCCGATTTCGACACGCCAGATAATATCAAACAGGCAGCAAAAGACGCGATCGACCGAGGTGAAACCAAATATACCGCCGTTGCCGGCATCATCGAATTGCGCGAGGCGATTTGCGAAAAGTTCAAGCGCGAAAATGGTCTCACCTATGAGCCCAATCAGATTATCGCGGGTACTGGTGGCAAACAGATTCTGTTCAACGCCTTCATGGCTACGTTGAATGCCGGCGATGAAGTGATCATCCCAACACCATACTGGGTGAGCTATCCGGAAATGGTGGCGATCTGCGGTGGCGAGAATGTTTATGTTGAAACATCGATCGACACCGAATTCAAGGTGACTGCCGAAGCACTGGAAGCCGCCATCACGCCAAAAACCAAATGGTTTCTTTTCAACTCGCCGTCCAACCCTTCCGGCGCTGCTTATTCGCGTGATGAGTTGAAAGCGCTGACTGAAGTATTGATGCGTCATCCTCATGTCTGGATTCTGACCGACGATATGTATGAGCATCTGGTCTATGGCGACTTTGAATTCTCTACTCCAGCGCAGGTCGAGCCTGCTTTGTATGATCGAACCCTGACCATGAATGGTGTCTCCAAGGCCTATTCGATGACCGGTTGGCGTCTTGGCTATGCAGGCGGTCCGGTGGAATTGATCAAGGCCATGGACATGATCCAGGGCCAGCAGACCAGCGGCACCTCGTCGATCACCCAATGGGCTGCTGTTGAAGCTCTCAATGGGCCTCAGGAGTTCCTGGAAGAGCGCAAAAAGGTGTTTGAAGAACGACGCGATCTTGTTGTGTCGATGTTGAACCAGGCTGCCGGTCTTGAATGTCCGAAGCCGGATGGCGCGTTTTACGTGTTCCCATCGTGCAAAGGTTTGATGGGCAAAAAGACCGAAAGTGGAACTGTGCTGGAAACCGATGAAGATTTCGTCACCGCCCTGCTGGAGCAGGAAGGCGTGGCAGTTGTCCACGGTTCGGCATTCGGACTGGGCCCGAACTTCCGGATTTCCTATGCCACTGACACGGAGTCGCTGAAAAGCGCCTGTGAGCGGATTCAGCGCTTCTGCGCTTCCCTTACCTAAGACTGAATCAAAACCGCCGGTCCGAAAATTAATCGAACCGGCGGTGAAGTATTGTCTTTTTGGCTCCAAAAAAGCGAGGGGGCCGAACCTGAGGGAAGTTCGACCCCCGGGGCGGCTGCCTGCGACAGAAGCACACCCCTTTCCGGTAAGCACGCTCACGATCTGGCGTTGGAAACTCCGCTGCAGGTATTAATTACCTTGGCAGCGTGGAAAAGCAGATTGGTGCCCCCCGGCATGACGGAAATATTTTTTGGTCCGTCACCGCCAGACGCATTCGGATCAATGGCCGAGTGGTCTGACATTGCGTTTCCAACGAACTGAGCGATGCTTGAATTCGTTGCTTCAATATTTCTAACCCGCCTTAAGTAAATAATAAAGCCGCTGATTTGGATTTTTTTGGGAAAATGCGAATTTCAAACGTTTTATGCGAAGGCTTTGAAAAAAAGGGCAAAAAAAAGCCGGACCTTTTGGGGTCCGGCTGAAGACTAGGTAGGGGGTCCGGGAGGAAGACCGCTGCTACCTTTAGGATTGACGCCGGTTGGGAGGAGTTAACCTGGCGCGTCTCTCCTCCCTGATATGGAAGTATTAACGTCTTTTTACAATGTCGCGAACTGCATGGGAGGTATGCGTCAAATGCATAGCTATCCACTCAATAGGTTGCGTATGGCTCAAATGTACCGATTGAACGCTTGCGGAATTTGAGAAAGTTGCCATAAATTTTTCAATATATTCAAACATTTGAAGATATAAAAATGTCTTCACTTCAAGTTGCGCTGGCCCGCTTCTGCGCCCATATTGGACAGTCATGCACGGCGTGGTAAATTTGCAACAATGAGAATGATTGGAAAAAGGGACTGTAGGGGAGGTTGGAAATCAAAATTTCCAGTTTTTGGCCTGTTCGAGCAGGAAGTCTCTGAACGCGCCGAGCCGTGCGGAACTGCGCAATTCTGACGAATAGGCGAAATAAGTATCGAAGCTGGGCACTTCCGTGTCGGCCGATGACATGACTGGAATCAGGCCCGAATCATCTTCAACAGAATAATCTGGCAACAATGCCAGCCCTGCTCCGCGCTGCACCGCGCGTTTGATCGCCAGAATCGAATTGATTTTCAGAACCGGCGTACGGGATTTTCCTGGTGGCATGCCGGCGGTAAGCATCCAGTTGACATCGGCAAGATAGTTTGGCGCGCCATCGCCCCAAACGACAAGGCGATGTTTGTCCAGATCTCTGACCGATTCGGGCGCACCAAACCGATCGATATATTCCTGGGTGGCGAAGACGTGAAAATGCACTGTGAACAGGCGCCGCTGGACGATGTCGGACTGGAGGGGTTGGCGCAGCCAAATGGCACAATCGGCCTGCCGCATACCAAGATCCAGTTCATCATTGCTGAGCAGCAATTCCACCTGAATGTCGGGATATTGGTCGATGAATTCTTGAATTCGGATGGCCAGCCAGGCCGAGCCGAGTCCGACCGTTGTGGTAACCCGCAACGGTCCTTTTGGGGCGCCGCGAAAATCGTTCAACTGACTTGCTGCAGCGGTCAATTTATCGGTTACGTCTTCCGCGGCCTTAAAAAGGATTTCGCCCTGTTCGGTGAGGATCAGACCGCGAGCGTGGCGGTGAAACAAGGGCACCCCAACTTCCGATTCCAGAGACGATATCTGCCGACTGATGGCCGACTGACTCAGATTCAGAGTTTCTGAAGCATGGGTAAAGCTGCCGGCATTGGCGACCTTGTAGAAAATACGCAGTTTGTCCCAATCCATGGGCATGGCTGAATTCCCGCCGTTTTGATTATGGGGTGATCGGAAGTCGGGCCACCTGATTCGCGTCAAGAATAGGGAGCTTTCGCGGCAGGTCAAAGGTTTGGGGGACACAATCTCTGGGTTCCCCAAACCTATTTTTGGATCAATTTGTTCCGCAATGGCGCCTATTGCAGGTGCTGTTTGAAGAAATCAATGGTCCGCTGCCACGACAGCGCAGCCATTTTTTCATCATAACGCGGCGTGGAATCGTTGTGAAAACCGTGATTTGCGTTTTCGTAGATATGGGCCGTGTAGGTTTTGTTGTTGGCCTTCAGGGCAGCTTCATAGGCTGGCCAACCGGCATTCACCCGTTTGTCCAACTCGCCATAATGGAGCAGCAGCGGGGCCTGTATGCGGGCCACGTCTTCGGCCTTGGCCTGACGGCCGTAATAAGGCACGGAGGCCGACAATTCCGGATAAGCAACAGCCAAGGCATTGCAGACGCCACCACCATAGCAAAAGCCAACACAGCCAACCTTGCCGGTCGAATCCTCGCGACCGGCGAGATGTTCGTATCCTGCAAAGAAATCATTCATCAGTTTGGTCCGGTCGACCGTTTTTTGAAGTGCCTTGCCGTCATCATCATTGCCGGGATAGCCGCCTACGGAGGTCAATCCATCCGGGGCCAACGCCATGAAGCCTGCCTTGGCGGCGCGACGGGCCACGTCTTTGATATAGGGGTTGAGGCCGCGGTTTTCGTGCACAACAAGGACAGCGGGCAGTTTCGCGTCTGGTACATTTGTGGGCTTAACCAGATAGGCACGAACTTTGCCGTTGCCTTCGGGAGAGTCGTATTCGACGAATTCGGCTTTAATATCCGGATCGTTGAAAGATACCTGTTCGGCAAAAGCATATGTGGGGCTGAGCATGTTCAGCAGGGCCACTGCGGTGATGCCGCCGACCGCGAATTTGCCGGCACGGTCGAGAAATTCGCGCTTCGACATCATGCCATGGGCGTAATAATCGTAGAGCTCAAGCAATTCCGGGTCGAAATCCTTGGCGGTAAGGCGTTCCATTTGTTCCATTTTCTTCTCCTTTTCGCTTTAGCAGACGATATCGTGACATCGTGCTGGGACAAATATGTGACTTTGTCGCAAGCATTCCCTGCAAGACTATCAGCCCCTGAGGCCAAGTATGAAGACAGATTGATTTGGAGGCAAACAAGGCTGTAAATGCGGCGTCACCAGTGCTCGAGCATAGCTTTGCGGTGATACGTTACAAAAGCGCGCAAATGCGCCAGTAAATAGGTGACGTCGCCCCAGCGGGTCGATAGCACGCTCGCTGCTCGCCGTTGCTATTCGGCAGCTTCAGCGGCGCTTTCCATTTCGGCGAGGAACTTCTCTGCCTCCAGTGCTGCCATGCAGCCCATGCCAGCCGCGGTGACGGCTTGGCGATAGGTGTCGTCGGTAACGTCACCGGCTGCATAGACCCCGGGAATCTCCGTTGCCGTTGAATCCGGTGCCGTCCAAAGATAACCGGATGATTTCAGCTTCAACTGATCCTTGAACAGTTCAACTGCCGGGGCATGGCCGATGGCGATAAAAATACCGTCGACTGGCATGTCCGTCGTGTCGCCTGAGTTGCGATTGCGAATGACGGCGGATTCGGCTGATGGCATCAGCCCGTCCTTGCCTTTGATCTCAATGAGTTCACTGTCCCACAGGATTTCCACATTGGGCTTTTTGAACAAGCGGTCCTGAAGAATTCGTTCAGCGCGGAATTCGTCGCGGCGGTGAATAACGGTGACCTTGGCGGCGAGGCCGGACAGGTAAAGCGCCTCTTCAACGGCGGTATTGCCGCCACCAACAACGATCACGTGCTTGTCGCGATAGAAGAATCCGTCACAGGTTGCACAGGCGGAAACGCCAAATCCTTTGAATTTTTCTTCTGATTCAAGACCCAGCCATTTGGCCTGGGCACCGGTGCAAATGATGACGCTGTCGGCAGTATAGGTGTCGCCAGATTCTGTTTCAAAACGGAAGGGCCGGACAGCCAACTCTGCCTTGGTGATGGAGTCATTGTTGATGCGAGCGCCGACATTCTTGGCCTGTTCCAGCATTTGCTCCATCATCCAGGGACCCTGAACCGGGTCGGCATAGCCTGGATAGTTTTCAACATCGGTGGTGATCGTCAGCTGGCCACCTTGCTGCATGCCAGCAACCAGGATGGGCTCCAGCATGCCACGTGCGGCGTAGATGGCTGCGGTATATCCTGCCGGGCCGGAACCGATGATCAGAACTTTGGTGTGATGATTGGCCATTTGGTGCGCCCCGGCGGTTTAATCCAGTTTCAATTCAGTCATGTATTTAGGAACGACAAGGGGGCGGTTACAAGTCTTGGCGCACGCCATCCCCGGATTTGCGCGTTTATCATACTAAAATGTATGTGATGCAATCGGCAAAGAATTGCCCGGTTCCAATTGTCTCGCCCGACGCGATGGGATAGACCAAAAACGGATACTATTCTGGGAGACCTGCGGGCAGGTCTGGGCAATTTATGACACTCGTTGACGACGTAAAAAAATCGATTCTTGAAAGCTTTGCGCAGGCTGAGAGCCACGCGGAACCATATCCCTACTTTCTGGTTCGCAATGTTGTGCCTGATGATCTGGTGCCACAATTGCGGGATCTGCCATTTCCTGCACCTGAACTGGGTGGGGTTTCCGGTACGCGGGAAGTTCACAACAAGTCACGCAGCTACTTCGATGCTGACAACTGCAAAGAACACGACGTTTGCGGAGCACTGGCAGAGGCCCTGCAAAGCGAAGAAGTGGTTGCTGCTGTTCAGTCAATATTCAACACAGATCTGAGCGACACCCTGTTGCGTATTGAATATGGTCAGGACACGGACGGGTTCTGGCTGGAGCCGCACACAGATATTGGCGTAAAGTCCTTCACGATGCTGCTCTATCTTTCTGACGATGAAGGCCACGAAAAACTCGGCACCAGCATTTACGCTGACAAGGAGACGCATGTCGGTGAATCTCCATTCGAGCCCAATCTGGCGATGATCTTCGTTCCGTCAAACGACACCTGGCATGGATTTGAATCCCGTCCGATCAAGGGAATTCGCAAGTCGATCATCATCAACTACGTCACACAGGAATGGCGCGCGCGCGAGCAGTTGGCTTTCCCGAACCAGACTGTCCCGGCCTGATCGCTAACCTGTCGGCCTATTGACGGGCATCGTAGCGGGCCATGATTTCGGCGCAGATTTGGGGCGTTGCATCGACCTTTTCACCGCTTTGGCGGTCGAAGCCTTCGCGCACGTCCTGAACCAGACCGGTCTTTTCCAACCCATCTAGGAAGCGGTGCATTTTTGGGTGCAGGTCGTCAGGACGGAAGACATGGACCGGACGCCCCCCAGTCAAAGATTCCGAGACCATATTGTGGCTGTCACCTGTAACGATCAACCTGTCACACCAGGACAGCATTTGAAGATAGGGATTTTCGCCCTGTCCATCTTCCCCCGTCCACAGGACCGAATTGTAATCAGCCAGTGCACCGGTAACTGAATCGAGCAGTTCGGTGGGCGTGCGGCGCGACGCGGTAACCAGCACATTTGTGTCGGTGGGCAATGTCTGTAGCGCAGTGGCCAAATTGTCCCGGGTGGCCTGTCCCCAGCTAACGGATTTGGTGTTGCCACCCAGGATCAGGCCGACATTTGGGCTGGTGAAATTCGCATAGCGGGACTTGGCCGTCCTGCGCGCATCGCTGAGTTTTGCTGGTGTGATCGCATGGGGTGACGTGGCCGTATTAAAGGCATTTGGTTTGTTCAACTGGTCATGCTCTGGTGCCCAGATCACATCCAGCGTGCTGTGATGCAGGGTCGGATCCTTCAGGAAGGCCATGAAACACCGCACGCCCCGACGCTTTTTCAATTCCCGCAAATAGGGAAGAGTGCGGCGACCGGACGCAATGACCATGTCGGCATTGGTGTTCATCCAGGGCAATTGCCGGTCGACCGGCGACAGCGGCATAAAGGGCAGGGGCAGTGCGGTCAGCCAACCCGGTTCAACAACAACTTCGGTGATCGCGTCGCTATCGGTGAGCGTCGATGCTACACCGCGGCACTGCACCAGATCACCAATTTTGCCATCGGTCAGGATCAGAATATTGAGCTGCGTTTTACTCACGGTTGCGGGATTTCTGTTTCAACTGGCACGCAATAGCCACGCAACACCGCCGGCCGCGCAGCAACAGACTGATACCATCGCAGCACGTTGGGAAAGCTGTGCAAATTGATCTTTTGAAATTCAAACCGTGCGGCCCATGGCCAGATGGCCATATCAGCAATGGAATATTCACCTGCGACAAACTCGCGGCCATAAAGTTGGCGATCGAGAACCCCATAGAGACGCCTCGCTTCCTCGCCAAACCGATGCTCGGCATAGTCGGACCGGCCCGGATTGAAGTGGAGAAAATGGTGGGCCTGTCCTAGCATCGGGCCAAAACCGCCCATCTGCCAATTCAGCCATTCCAGCGCCTGCCAGTGGTGATGTGGATCTTTCGGCAAAAACTGGCCCGACTTTGTCGCCAGATAATACAAGATCGCGCCCGATTCCATCAGCGAGATCCCCGTCTCGTGATCAACGATGGCGGGGATCTTGTTGTTGGGAGAGATTTTTAGAAAGTCTGCCTGAAACTGCTCGTTGTTCATGATGTCAACAGAGTTGACCTGATAGTCGAGCCCCATTTCTTCAAGGGCAATGGAGACCTTGCGTCCGTTGGGCGTTCCGAATGTATACAGGTCAATCATGTCGCTGTCAGACGTATTGGACCTTCAAAATCTCATAGGCGCGTGCGCCGCCCGGGGCAGCCACTTCCACACTGTCGCCCTCCTCCTTGCCGATCAGGGCGCGGGCAATCGGCGATGAAATGGAAATGCGACCAGAGTTTACGTCAGCCTCCTGATCACCAACGATCTGGTAGTGCTTTTCTTCATCGGTTTCTTCGTCGACCAACTGTACGGTCGCACCGAACTTGATTGTGTCGCCTGTCATCTTGGCGACGTCGATCACTTCAGCACGGGTGATGACGTCCTCAAGCTCCATAATGCGGCCTTCATTGTGGCTCTGCTGCTCTTTGGCAGCATGATATTCGGCGTTTTCTGAAAGGTCGCCGTGCTCGCGGGCCTCCGCAATGGCGGTAACAATGCGATGCCTGTCTTCCGACTGGCGGCGTTTCAATTCAGCTTCCAGCGCAGTAAAGCCTGGCTGGGTCATGGGAACCTTTTCCATTTGGCTCCTCCTTACTTGTTTTATTCACAAACATTTTGATGCGGCGTAAACCACAGGATCGATGGTTGCGATTTTCGATTTTTCTGCGGCGGAAACGAGTTTCAAATTCCGTCGACTCCGACGCACAGTATATGGGGGCGTGAATCTGCCAGTCAAGTTGGATTTATGTTGCGGTTAACCGGTTGAATTTGTTGATACTAATATTAGATCCGCAGGCGATTATGCCGATTTTTTGACCAGTTAGACGTTGCTTAAGGGGGCCACACATTGCAGCCGTGGTCGCCGCACAGGCAGGTTCGGCGACAATCTTCAGCCCATCGTAAAGCAGCTTCATCGCTTTTATCATTTCGGCGTCTTCGATGCGGACAATCTCGTCAACATTTTGTCGGGTTATGGCATAGCTGGCGGGCAGGGCCATCGGCGCGCCGAGTGAATCAGCAATCGTATTGACCTTCTCGATTGGCTGCGACTCGCCGCTTTCAAAACTGCGATACATGCTGTCAGCGCCGAAGGGTTCAATCCCAATGATCTGACAATCCGGCTTTGCCAGTTTGATGGCAGTGGACATGCCGGAAATGAAACCGCCGCCCCCAACGGGGATGATCACGGTATCCAGTTCCGGGCGGCTGCGGATAAATTCCAGCCCACAGGTTGCCGCGCCAAGGGTCATGAAGCGGCTCTCGAAAGGGTGCATCATTGTGCGCCCTTCTTCCTTGACCAGGCGATCGACTTCGGCGAAGGCCGCTTCGACATTCTCCACAAGCACCACTTCGGCACCCAGCGCCCGGCAGCCATCGACCCGAATCTGATCAGCAGTATTTGGCATGACCACCTTGGCGGAGATCCCAGCCTGGCTGGCGCTCCAGGAAACAGCGAGTGCATGGTTTCCGGCAGAAACAGCCGTGACACCGGCTGTGCGCTGATCAGCGGTTAGCGAGTCGGCTGCCAACAACGCTCCCCGTGCCTTGAACGAGCCAGCCTGCTGAAATAGTTCCATTTTCATATGGACTGCAGACTTTTCAGGAAAATGGGGTGTCAGCCGATCTGAGTTCAACGTCAGGGTAGGGGTGGCGACAATGCGGCCGGCCAGCTTGCTGGAGGCGGATTCGATTTCGGCAAGGGTAGGGGTAGTGAACAAGGACAGATCTCGACATTATCAAAGGTCACAAGCTAGAGCCCTTCACAGCTAAATGGAAGCATTCTGAATGAGCAGATCCATTTAGCTGTGAAGGGCTCTGGCAGCTATCTCGCGGTCGTGGAATACGTTGTTGGACACAGATGCCCAGATCGTCAGATCTTGCGGTTCATCATGACGGTATCGTCAGAGCGGCCGATCTCGTGCCAGCCGAGATGTCGATAGAGACCAATATTGTCGCTCATGCCACTGTGCGTATTGAGGCGTATTTCATCGAACCCCTGCTGCTTTGAAACGAGCACGGCATGGTCGATCAATTGTCGCCCCAATCCCTTGCCGGATTGATCAGGATCAAGGGCGACATTGGCCAATTTGACAAAGTTCTCTCCGGGCGGCAGGACCAGCACCAGAACGCCCGCAAGCTTGCCATCATAGTCGAGAACCCAGACCTGATTTTCCGTGATATCCTGATCAATGCCCTCAGAAACTGGTGGCAATTCATCGATTACGCCCCGGTATTTGGCGTAGGCAGCATCGATACAGGCCACGATTTCCGGCACATCCTGCAAATCGGCTTTGCGAAGGGATGTGCTGGTCATCGTTTTTCCTCTCTATGCGACGTCGTCGAAATAGTCCTGCAGCCGGCTGACGGTGATTTCGTCATTGACCATGGCTTCAATGGCGTCTGCTGCGGCGATGCTTCCGGCAATAGTCGTATAGTAAGGCACCTTGTTCAACAGGGCCGCCTGGCGCAGTGAGCGGGAATCGCTCAGCGCCTGCTGACCCTCAGTGGTATTGAAAATCAGGTCCACCTGGCGGTTGCGAATGGCGTCTTCGATATGGGGACGTCCCTCCAGCACCTTGTTGACCCGTTCACACTCAACGCCATGTTCTGAAAGATAGCGCTGGGTGCCGCCGGTTGCCAAAATGTTGAAGCCGAGACCTGACAGCTTGCGGGCCGTATCCAGAACCCGAGCCTTGTCATCGCCTTTGACCGAAATGAACACCGTGCCTTCACGGGGCAGATCGTTTGAGGCGCCGAGCTGCGCTTTGGCAAAGGCCATTGCGTAGTCGCGATCCAATCCCATGACCTCGCCTGTCGAGCGCATTTCGGGTCCAAGCAGCGTATCGACACCGGGGAAGCGGGCAAATGGGAACACCGCTTCCTTGACCGCCATATGTTCAAGATTGCGGGCATTTGGCGGATTGACCAGAAGTTTGTCGAGACTTTCGCCTGCCATAACCCGGGCCGCAATACGGGCAATTGCAACGCCGATGGTTTTGGCCACAAATGGTACAGTGCGGGAGGCGCGAGGATTGACCTCCAACACATAGATCACACCGTCTTTGATGGCATATTGCACATTCATCAGACCAACCACGCCCAGCGCCAGCGCCATGGCCGACGTCTGCCGCTCCAACTCATCAAGCATCGCATCATCAAGCGAGTGGGTCGGCAGCGAGCAGGCGGAATCACCGGAATGGATACCGGCCTCTTCAATATGCTCCATCACTCCGCAGACATAGGTGGTCTTGCCATCGCTGAGGCAATCCACATCCACCTCAATCGCATTGGTGAGATAGGAGTCGATCAAAACCGGGGTATCCCCTGACACCACAACTGCCTCGGAAATGTAGCGCTCAAACTGCGTGTCATCGCGGACAATTTCCATCGCCCGACCACCCAGCACGTAAGATGGGCGGATAACAACCGGATAGCCAACTTCCTTGACGATCTCACGGGCTTCATCCACCGAACGGGCAATGCCGTTGACCGGCTGCTTCAGGTTCAACTCGTTGAGGAACTTCTGGAACCGGTCGCGGTCTTCTGCCAGGTCGATCTTGTCTGGTGACGTGCCAAGGATCGGTACGCCAGCGGCTTCCAGGTCGCTGGCCAGGCCGAGCGGCGTCTGACCACCAAACTGAACGATAACCCCAACAAACTCGCCTTTCGACTGTTCGGTGCGGATGATTTCCAGCACATCTTCCGCTGTCAGCGGTTCGAAATAAAGCCGGTCGGAAGTGTCATAGTCGGTGGAGACAGTTTCCGGGTTGCAGTTGACCATGATCGATTCATAGCCTGCATCTGCCAGCGCAAAGGCGGCATGACAGCAGCAATAGTCAAACTCGATGCCCTGTCCGATGCGGTTTGGTCCACCGCCCAGGATCATTACTTTCTTGGCATCTGAAATGCCCGCCTCGCTGCGCAGCGAACCGGCAAACGGTGTTTCGTAGCTGGAATACATGTAGGCGGTAGGGGACGCAAATTCCGCAGCACATGTGTCGATACGCTTATACACCGGATGCACATCCAGCGCGACGCGAGCTTGGGCGACGTCCTTGGCGGTGCCACCGCTCAAATGGGCTAGGCGTTGATCCGAGAAACCCATGGATTTCAGTGCCCGCATGTTTTGCGTATCGTTTGGCAGGCCGTGCGCCACCACACGCTGCTCCATATCTATGATCGCCTGCATCTGCTCCAGGAACCAAGGATCGATGCGGGAGAAATTGTGAATTTCTTCCAGGCTGGTACCGACACGCATGGCCTGTGCAACCTTCAGCAAGCGGTCAGGCTTTGGTGTGCCGAGGGCTGCGCGGATAGCATTGCGGTTTTCCTTGCGGCCTTCATCAGTATCGGCCTTGCTGTCAAAACCATCGATCCAGATTTCGTCGAGACCGCTCAGGCCTGTTTCCAGACCGCGCAGCGCCTTTTGCAGGCTTTCAGCGAACGTACGGCCAATCGCCATGACTTCACCCACCGACTTCATCGATGTTGTCAGCGTATCGGAGGCAGCGCCAAATTTCTCAAAAGCAAAGCGTGGGATCTTGGTGACGACATAGTCGATGCTCGGTTCAAACGACGCCGGGGTTGCGCCACCTGTGATGTCATTTTCCAGTTCATCCAGCGTATAGCCAACCGCCAGCCGCGCCGCGACCTTGGCGATTGGGAAGCCAGTGGCTTTTGACGCCAACGCAGAAGAACGCGATACGCGTGGGTTCATCTCAATGACCACCAGTTCGCCATCGGCCGGATTAACCGCGAACTGCACGTTGGATCCGCCGGTCTCAACACCAATCTCCCGCAACACTGCAATCGAAGCGTTACGCATGATCTGATATTCTTTGTCGGTCAGGGTCAGAGCTGGAGCAACGGTGATGGAGTCACCGGTATGGACGCCCATTGGATCGACATTTTCGATGGAGCAAACGATGATGCAGTTGTCAGCGCGGTCGCGCACAACTTCCATCTCGAATTCTTTCCAGCCAAGCACAGACTGCTCGACCAGCACTTCATTGGTTGGAGAAGCTTCCACCCCCGACAGGACGATCTCGTAAAGTTCATCCAGCGTATAGGCGATGCCGCCACCCTGACCGCCCATGGTAAAGGATGGACGGATGATGGCCGGCAGGCCGGTTGTTTCGATGGCATCCAAAGCCTGCATCTGGGCAGTGATACGGTGCCGCTCACGGCGATACTGTTCGCCACTGTCCCACGACTTTTGCAGGTCTTCTTGCGCGCCCTTGCCAGCAAAGTGATTTTTTTCGTCTTCGGCAAACTGCTTTTTCAGATCTGATGTGTTGACGAATGCTGACGCCGGAGTGGCCAGGCCAATCTTGTCCATCGCCGTGCGGAACAGATCACGGTCCTCGGCTTTGTCGATGGCTGCCGCATCGGCGCCGATCATTTCAACTCCGTGTTGTTCCAGCACACCCATGCGCTCCAGCGAAAGCGCCGTGTTCAGCGCCGTCTGACCGCCCATGGTTGGCAGTAGAACCAGTTTTTCATCTGGATGATCCGCCCGTTCTTTTTCGATGATTTTGGCAACGATGTCCGGGGTGATGGGTTCGATATAGGTGGCGTCCGCCAGTTCCGGATCGGTCATGATTGTCGCCGGATTGGAGTTGACCAACACGATGCGGTAACCCTCGGCGCGAAGCGCTTTACAGGCCTGGGTGCCGGAATAGTCGAACTCGCAAGCTTGACCAATGACGATGGGGCCAGCCCCGATTATGAGAATGGCGTCGATGTCTTGTCTTTTGGGCATGTGCGGGCCTTAGCTGGCTGGTATTTAACCTGCTCTGATGCCGTGCAGAAAGGCGTCCAGTAAACCTGTCCGCAGCACAGAGCAAAATGTCGTGGCTAAGGCGTCTCTATAGGCCAAGCTTTCGCAGCTTTAAACCCCAACTTGCTGCATTTTCGTGGATGAATTTGCCGCAGTTGTGGTGAGCGGCAGATTCTCCAATGCGAGGCTGGCGATTTGCTCTTTATTGCCCCGCAATCGTCGCACAATGAGTAGAAAACATCGATGATCTTGGTTGCAATCGAGGAAGTTTCTTGCGTGCCATAATTGAGCATCCTAAACTTGCCGCCAATTCTGGGCACAATATCCCCATTCAAGATAAGAGGAAACGCCATGCGCTGGCGCGGACGACGAGAGAGTTCCAACATTGAAGATGTTCGCAACGGCAGTGGTGGCGGTGCCAACCGGGGGCGCGGTGGGGGATTTAGAATCCCAGGCGGCCTGGGACGTCAACGTACCGGAGCTGGTCGCAGCAGCGGAGGTCGTCGCATGCGACGGGCCGGTGGTGGCGGCTTTGGCACGATCATCATTTTGGTTGTTGCATTCTTTTTGTTGCGCTCCTGCGGCATCAATCCCCTCGACATGCTAACCGGCGGTGGCGGAAATCTCGTTCCTCAACAGCAAGAGCAGCCCACCCGCACAACCCCCATGCCACAAACTAATTCCGGCAGCGGGCAACGCTCCAGCAGCGATGAGATGAAGCAGTTTGTCGGCGTCATCCTGGCGGAAACCGAAAATGTCTGGAACGGCATATTCCAGCAACAGGGCCGTAATTACCCCGAACCCAAGCTGGTCATGTTCTACGACAGCATTCGCTCCGCCTGCGGACAAGCCAGTTCAGCAACCGGTCCGTTCTATTGCCCTGGTGACAGCAAGGTGTATCTCGACACGAGTTTCTTCGAGACTCTGGCGCGAAAGTTCGATGCCAGCGGCGATTTTGCACAAGCCTATGTGATTGCGCATGAAGTTGGGCATCATGTGCAGAACGTCATCGGCGTATTGCCAAAGTTCAATCAGATGCGCCGCTCTTTGAGCCAAACCGAAGTCAACCAGATGTCTGTCCGCGTTGAGCTGCAGGCTGACTGCTTCGCCGGAATCTGGGCTCACTACACCGACCAGAAAGGATTGTTGGAGAAGGGCGACCTTGAAGAAGCTTTGAATGCAGCAACCCAGATTGGTGATGATGCTATCCAGAGACGTACCCAGGGCTACGTTGTTCCTGAAAGTTTCAACCACGGTACTTCAGAACAGCGCCGCGCGTGGTTCATGGCTGGATTTGAGTCCGGCAAGCTGTCGCAATGCAACACAAAAGTGTTCGAAGGCTATTAAGCCCTTTCCGAAGGACGACAAGCGTCCATCTGTACCCGAGAAGGTTAGGCCCGCTCTTCCAGCAGGGCCTCACCCTTCGCCTGTTTGATCAGGTTGAGGAAACGACGGAACAGGTAATGGCTGTCCTGTGGGCCTGGGCTGGCCTCTGGATGGTGTTGAACGCTGAACACCGGCTTGCCGGCGAGCCGCAGGCCACAATTGGTGCCGTCAAACAGGCTGACATGGGTTTCTTCAACGCCATCTGGCAAACTATCGCTATCCACGGCAAAGCCGTGGTTCATCGAAACAATTTCCACCTTCTCGGTGGTGTGATCCTTGACCGGATGGTTAGCGCCATGGTGGCCCTGATGCATTTTCAGGGTTTTGGCACCAAGTGCCAGCGCCAGCATTTGATGACCCAGGCAAATTCCGAAAACCGGTAGGCCGCCGTCGACAAGCTTACGGATCTGCTCAACCGAATATTCGCCGGTCGCGGCAGGGTCGCCGGGGCCGTTGGACAGGAAAATTCCGTCGGGCGCCATCGCCAGAATGTCGTCGGCATTGGTTGTCGCCGGTACCACAGTCACCTTGCAGTCAAGACCTGAGAAGAGCCGCAGGATGTTGCGTTTGACGCCAAAATCCATGGCGACAATGTGATATGTAAACGCGTCATTGTCACCATAGCCGGCATTCCAGACCCAAGGCTCCTCAGTCCATTCGTTCGCTGCTGAGGATGTGACGCTTGGTGCGAGATCCATGCCTTCCAGACCTGCCCATTTGGCAGCCTTGGTCTTCAGCGCGTCGAGGTCGAAATTCCCTTCAGGATCATGGGCAATAACCGCATTAGCCAGTCCGCTTTCACGGATATGAGCGGTCAGCGCGCGGGTGTCGATATCGCAAAGTGCAATGATGTTGCGCGCTTTCAGCCAGTCATCGAAGTGGACCGCGGAGCGGTAATTGGACGGATTGGTGATCGGCATCTTGAAAATCGCACCCGCAACTCCGTTCGGGCCGGTCATATCCAATGTTTCCACATCTTCTTCATTGGCGCCGACATTGCCGATATGAGGGAAGGTGAAAGTGATGATCTGCCCGGCATAGGAAGGGTCGGTCAGGATTTCCTGATAGCCGGTGATGGCCGTATTGAAGCAGACTTCAGCTTCAGCAATGCCGGTTGCACCGGCGCCGGTTCCTTCAATGACTGTGCCATCGGCCAGGACAAGAACGGCGGTTGGCTTGGATTGGGTCCAAGGGGCGGGGGAGGACTGGCTCATGATCGCGATTCCGCTAAATTTGAATATGGTGGCGATCGAGGCCCGGCCGACAAGCGACATCATGGCACGCCTGCCATGCACATTTCGCGTATCATCCGAGCTTGATCTTGCGCTGTATAGCACCCATTTTCCCGATACCAAGCCCCATTGAGAAATTGCATGTTGAAAGACGCCTTGATAGTGTGGGCGATCTCAACGGGCTGCAATGTATGGGGCGGCACCGACCCGCAGGAGACTTAAGATGCGTACTCGTCTGGTGGACGGCATGAAAGAGGCAATGAAATCAGGCGAGAAGCGCAAGCTTTCGACCCTGAGGCTGATCAATGCTGCAATCAAAGACCGTGATATCAATGCCCGTGGTGCGGGTAAGGAACGGGTTTCCGACGAGGAAATCCTCGCGATTCTGTCCAAAATGATCAAGCAGCGAGAAGAATCAGCGCGTATTTATGAAGAAGGCAATCGCCTTGAACTGGCCGCTCAGGAACGCGAAGAGATGGAAATCATTCGCGAATTTCTGCCCAAGCAGATGGATGCCGACGAAGTTCGAACAGCTTGTACACAGGTCGTGTCTGAAGTTGGCGGTAACAGCCTGCGCGACATGGGTAAGTGCATGAGTGCCATCAAAGAGCGCTATCCTGGCAAACTTGACGTGGGTCAGGCCAGCAAAGTGGTCAAGGAACTGCTCGGTTAAGCTGAAAAACGCCTTGCCTGTGAACAACGGGCAAGGCTTCTAAACTGACTCGCGCCCTTTCACGGTCCAGCCTATAGGATAGGTATAACCGGAGCCCGAAATGCGTTTTACGCCCTCATTTCTCGACGAAATACGCGATCGCATCCCTATTGCGGATGTGGTTGGGCGACGTGTGACATTTGACCGCAAGAAGTCGAACCCTGCCAAGGGTGATTTCTGGGCCTGTTGCCCGTTTCATGGCGAAAAATCTCCGTCTTTTCACTGCGAGAACCAAAAAGGTCGCTATCACTGCTTCGGCTGTGGTGTCTCGGGCGACCATTTTCGCTTTTTGACGGAACTCGACGGCCTGAGCTTTCCAGAAGCCGTGGAAAGGTTGGCCGATGAGGCAGGTGTTGCGATGCCAGCGGTCGACCCCCAGGCGATGGAGCGCGAGCAGAAAAAAGCATCTTTATACGATGTTATGCAGTTGGCGGTGGATTTCTTCCGCCAGCAGCTGCAGACTGCTGATGGCGCAAAGGCCCGTGCCTATCTGCGCGACCGACGGCTGTCTGCTGCAGTTCAGAATGAATTCCAAATGGGCTATGCCCCTTCCAGCCGCAATGCGCTGAAGGAATACCTGGTTTCCAAAGGCGTTGATCAAAGGCGCATCGAGGCCTGCGGCCTGGTGGTGCACGGACCGGAAATCGCTGTTTCCTACGACCGGTTTCGCGATCGCATTATGTTTCCGATTCTCGACGCCCGTTCGCGGCCCATCGCGTTTGGCGGCAGGGCGCTTTCGGCGGATGTTCCTGCCAAATATCTCAACTCGCCTGAAACGGAGCTCTTCTCCAAATCCAACGTGCTGTATAATTATGCCAAGGCCAGAAAAGCTGTGGAGCGGGGTGGCTCACTGGTTGTTTGCGAAGGCTATATGGATGTCATCGCACTTCATGCAGCGGGCTTTGAAACCGGTGTCGCACCGCTTGGTACGGCACTGACTGAGCAGCAGGTCGAACTGGCCTGGCGGGTAGGTGGTGAACCAACCCTATGTTTTGATGGCGATGACGCCGGATTGCGGGCTGCCTTCAGAAGTATTGACACTGCTCTTAGTGGCTTGAAACCAGGACGTTCTTTGCGTTTTGCCCTGTTGCCAGACGGGGAGGACCCTGACGACCTGATTGGGCGTGCGGGTCCCGAAGCCTTTCAGCAAGTGTTGGATGCCTCGCGCCCTCTGGCTGATATGTTATGGCGTCGGGAAACCGATGGCCGCGTGTTTGATACGCCGGAGAAACGCGCCGAACTAGAGCGTACGGTATTCGGTGTCATCAGTCAGATTGGCGAGGAAAACGTTAAACGCCACTATCAGCAGGATCTGCGCGACCGTTTGGCGAGCTTCTTTGGCACGGTCGAGGGGCAAAAGCGGGGGCAGGGCAATCGTCCAGGCGGCGCGCCGCGTGGTGCAGCGGCACGGCAGAAATTTGCCGTTTCAGATAGCTTGATGAATTCCGCGCTGGTCAAGTCTGGTCCAGCTGCACCTTCCTTACGTGAATGCGTTCTGCTCGGCACGGTTCTCAACCATCCGGCAATTGGTCTGGCGCATTTCGATCAATTTGCTGCACTTGATGTTGAGCACCCGGATTTGAAGAAGGTACATCGAGCTCTGTTGAATGTCTTTGCCGAGGCGGGCGAACAGGATGAGCAGCCATCTTTGGAGAACGTCAAGAAAAGCGTCGATCAGCAGGGGTTTGGTGGTGAGATGGCTTTGCTGGACAGCCAGATTCGCAACAATCGGGTATGGCAATGCATGCCGGAAGCTGCGTTTGAAGACGCACTGGAAGGCTGGACGCAGGCTCTGTCGCTTTATGAGCGCAATCGTGGGCTGAAGCAGGAATTGCGGGCTGCAGAGCGGGCTTATAACGAGATCGGTGACGAGGCGAGCTTTTACCGCATGACCCATGTGCGCGATGAAATATCACGCGAAGAGGGCACCGAGGCGTTGATTGAGGGTTTTGGGCTGGCTTCGGGGCGCGCGGCGCGCACTTTTTAGCCATTCGCCCTCTGGAATAACGTGTAAACTGGCCTACTTAATAAGACATAACGCGAAAGCGACTTGCGACTCGGGCGTTTTCGCGCCATAAGCCCAATTAACGCCTGTCATCCAATCGGCCCATTAGCGGCGATATGACTGAAGAAGTCCGACAGGGTTAATCAGGAATTAACAGCGTGCGGGTAATAATCCGCGCGGTAAATGTGCTGGTCGCGCTGGCTGACAAAAAAATGTTTTTCATTTTTTTCGCTGCCGACCGCTTAAATACAGGTCCGCACACGTGCTGGACCACGCTGGTTAAGAGAGATTCATATGGCAAAAGCAGCCACTGCAAAAAAAGCCCCTGCTGAAACTTCCGAACAGGGCGCAGACCGCCCGCTGCTCGATCTAAACAACGACGCTGTGAAGAAAATGATCCGGGCCGCCAAGAAACGCGGTTATGTCACGGTCGATGAATTGAACGCCGTGATGCCGTCTGACGAAGTCAGCCCGGACCAGATTGAAGACACCATGTCGATGTTGTCGGAGATGGGCATCAATGTTGTGGAGGAAGAGGAGTCTGAGGACACCCCGGAAGAATCCTCAACAGAAATCGTTGAAGCTGGCAAAAAGGCCGTTGCGACGGTCGCCAAGAAAGAACCTACGGATCGCACCGACGATCCGGTTCGCATGTATCTGCGCGAAATGGGCTCTGTCGAATTGCTCTCCCGCGAAGGCGAGATCGCCATCGCCAAGCGCATCGAAGCTGGCCGCGAAACGATGATTGCCGGTCTGTGTGAAAGCCCGCTGACTTTCCAGGCCATTATCATCTGGCGCGATGAACTGCTTGAGGAAAACATCCTTCTGCGCGACATCATCGACCTGGAAGCGACCTATGCCGGCCCTGATGCCAAGCAAAATGTTCCGGTCAACCCGAACGCCCCGGCCTCGGTTGCCGAAGCGGTTCGTCAAGGTTCCGGTGGTGAGCATTCGCCCGAAGCTCTGGCCCGCAAAAAGGCAATCGCCGAAGGCCGCGATCCCGATGAGGCCGTCGAGGCTTTGAAAAACCCGGATGCCGGGGACGATTCAGGCGAAAACACGTCAACCGACGATGATGATGACGAAGATGACGAAGCTGCTCTGTCGCTTGCTGCGATGGAGGCCGAGCTGAAGCCGAAAGTTCTCGAAATCTTCGACTCAATTGCTGGCAACTACAAGAAACTGCGCCGTCTGCAGGATCAATATGTTGAGAAGCGCATGACCAACGACAAGTTGTCGCCAAGTCAGGACCGCCGTCTTAAACAGTTGAAAGAAGAGATCATTGAGAGCGTCAAGTCGTTGATGCTCAACAATAATCGTATTGAAGCTCTGGTCGAGCAGCTCTACGATATCAACAAGCGTCTGGTGTCTTCCGAAGGCCGGCTGATGCGCCTGGCTGAGAAGTATGGCGTTATGCGCGAAAATTTCCTGGAGGAATATCGCGGTTCCGAACTCGATCCCAACTGGGTCCGTCGAATCGCCAATCTTGGCGCCAAGGGCTGGAAGGAATTTGTTGCCGCCGAGAAGCCTGAAATCAAGGAATTGCGTGCCGACATTCAGATGCTCAGCCACGAAACCGGTCTGGAAACATCAGAATTCCGCCGCATCGTTCATCAGGTGCAAAAAGGGGAACGCGAGAGCCGCATCGCCAAGAAGGAAATGGTCGAGGCCAACCTGCGTTTGGTGATTTCCATTGCCAAAAAATATACCAACCGTGGCCTGCAATTCCTCGACCTCATTCAGGAAGGCAATATTGGCCTCATGAAAGCGGTTGATAAGTTTGAATACCGCCGCGGTTACAAGTTCTCGACCTACGCCACGTGGTGGATCCGTCAGGCGATCACCCGCTCGATTGCCGATCAGGCCCGCACCATCCGTATTCCGGTGCATATGATCGAGACCATCAACAAGATTGTTCGCACCAGCCGCCAGATGCTGCACGAGATTGGCCGTGAGCCAACTCCTGAAGAGCTGTCAGAGAAGCTTGCCATGCCGCTTGAGAAGGTGCGCAAGGTGCTGAAAATCGCTAAGGAGCCGATTTCGCTGGAAACACCGATTGGCGACGAAGAAGATTCACATCTTGGCGATTTCATCGAGGACAAGAATGCCATTCTGCCCATCGATGCAGCGATCCAGTCTAACTTGCGCGAGACCACGACCCGTGTTCTCGCCAGCCTGACACCTCGTGAGGAGCGCGTTCTGCGCATGCGTTTCGGTATTGGCATGAACACCGACCACACTTTGGAAGAAGTTGGTCAGCAGTTCAGCGTGACCCGCGAACGTATCCGTCAGATCGAGGCGAAGGCCCTGCGCAAACTCAAGCATCCAAGCCGTTCGCGCAAGCTGCGCAGCTTTCTGGACAGCTAACGACGTAGCTGACGAAGAGGAATTGGAATGTCATTTTTTAAAAAACTCTTCGGCGGCAGCGGCGGCGGCAGCGCTGATGGTGCCGGAAATGATAATGGTGGTGGTAAGCCCGGCAGTTCGGTAGAGCATGAGGGTTTCACCATCACCCCAACTCCGATGAAAGAAGGCGGCCAGTTCCGCCTTGCGGGCACCATATCCATGGATATGGACGGCGAGGTTAAATCCCACAAATTGATCCGCGCCGACGTGTTCACTTCCGCCGACGAATGCGAAGAGGCTTGCATCCGCAAGGCCAAGCAGGTGATCAAGGAACAGGGTAAGGGCATGTTCCGGTAAGCCGCCATGCCCCGGCAAACGATCATCACCCTCACAACCAACGGCCCCGGCCTGACCGAATTCACCGATCAGGCGGCGTATTTTGTTCAGCAATCTCACGTCAACGCGGGTCTGCTCAACGTTTTCGTGCGCCACACGTCATGCTCGCTGCTGATTCAGGAGAATGCTGATCCAGATGTTCAGCACGATCTGCAGCAATTCTTCCACCGCATTGTACCGCCCGGCGACGATCCGAGCATGAACTGGCTTAGCCACACAGCGGAAGGTCCTGATGACATGCCTGCCCATATCAAGGCGGCACTGACTCAAACGAGCCTGTCGATCCCGGTCGATGATGGCGCCATGCTGCTCGGCACCTGGCAGGGGCTTTATCTGTTTGAACACCGTACTCGCCCTCACAGAAGGCAAATTGTCCTACATTTGGTCTGACGGATACGATTCCCTTTCGACCTGACTCGTTCTAGATTGGGCCAACCAGTGATCCCCAAGGGCAAGTCATGACCACATTGAAAGACAAAACCATTTTTATGTCGGGTGGATCACGCGGCATTGGATTGGCGATTGCTCTTCGCGCCGCTGCTGATGGCGCAAATGTTGTCATCGCTGCCAAGACGGCAGAGCCGCATCTGAAGCTTCCCGGCACCATATATACTGCAGCTGAGGAAATTGAGGCGGCTGGCGGGCGGGCATTGCCCGTGGTTTGTGATATCCGCGATGAAAAACAGGTGGCGTTTGCAGCAAATGGGGCCGTCGAGCGATTTGGTGGCATTGACATATGCATCAACAACGCTTCAGCGGTCCAGCTCACGCCAACTGAAGTGACCGACATGAAACGCTTTGATCTGATGCACCAGATCAACACGCGCGGCACCTTCCTGGTGTCCAAAACATGCCTGCCGCATCTGAAACAGTCCAACAACCCGCATATTATAAATTTGGCGCCACCGCTCGACATGTCGCCCAAATGGTTTGGACCCCACGCTGCCTACACAATGGCCAAATTCGGCATGTCCATGTGCACGCTTGGCATGGCGCAGGAATTTGCCGAGCAGAAGATCGCGGTCAATTCGCTTTGGCCGTTGACCGTCATCGATACTGTCGCCTTACGCTATCTGCTCGGTGGCGATACCATGGCCAACATGAGCCGCAAGCCGAAAATTATGGCCGATGCGGCCCATGCTATTCTGACACGTGATAGCGGTGACTGCACCGGCAACTTCTTTATTGATGAGTTGGTGCTGCGTGAAGCCGGAATCACCGATTTCACTGCTTACGCCCATGATCCCGACGCGCCGCTGGCAGCAGATATCTTTGTCCCTGACGATGTTTTTGACCAGGCGCCCACCAAGGTAATACGTGCTCCGGGATACTAAGAGACCCATTTTTACAAAAAAAAGAAAATAAAAGTACATAAAAATATAATGTTATGGGGTTTTCCCCCTGTCTGAACGGTAGATGAACGACATGTTCCAAAACCGTTCAGCGCCGGCCTGCCAATTTGGCTTCATCAGCTGCCCACCGCTCTTCCATCCATCACCAGCGGCAGCAAGATGAGCCACAAGGAGGCCCAAAATGTTCAAGTCTCAGATCAAATCCATTGTTATCGCCGGCGCTGTCGCACTGGGCGCTCTGTCCGCAACCAGTGGCGCTGCCAACGCTGATGTCCGTGGTGGCATCTATTTCGGTGGCCCAGGTTTCTCGATCGGTTTCGGTGACCGCGGTTTTCGCAATTGGGATCGTCCGCGCTACCGTGCCAACCGCTGCAACCCCCGCAAGGCGGTTCGCAAAGCCCGCCGTAAGGGCCTGCGTCGTGCCCATGTTGTTCGGGTTGGCCACCGTGGCGTCATTGTCGCCGGTCGCAAATGGGGCAATCGCGTAACTGTCGGCTTCGGCCGTCACCGCAGCTGCCCAGTCCGTTTCGTCAGACACCGCTAAGCCCTTCTGGGCAATGCTCTGACAAGATAAAGGCTTCGGCCTTTTCCCGGCCAGGGGTGTGGAACCGCCAACCACACCTCTGGCTTTTATGGTTTGACTACTGATCCAGTTCCCAGCGGATATTCACCGTAACTGAATAGGCGTTTTCTCCAGCAGCAATCGGCACGGCAGCGTCTGCTGCCATGGCACTTTCCATGCGAGCCATGGCGCGAGGTTGCGGAGCCTGACGACTGGTTTCAGAAATTTCCAGCAATCTGCCCAACTTGACCCCCGCCGCTTCGGTCAATGTTCTGGCCTTGGCAATGGCTTCTGCAACGGCATTTTTACGGGCCTGTTCAATCACCGGTGCCGGTTTGTCTGTCGCAAAGGAAATGCCGCCGCCGCTGTTGACTCCCAGTGATACCGATTTGTCCAGGATCACTCCTAGTTGGGCGAGATCGCGCACCCGCACAGTGAGACTGTTGCTGACGATATAGCCGGTGAGCTTCGGTGGCTTGCGGCCCCCAGATGATGACTTCGGATAGTGGTATTGGGGCTGGATGTTGAAATTGGCGGTCTGCAGGTCGCGGTCTTCAATGCCCTGGCTTGTCATTTCCACCAGCACATCAGACATCGCCTTATTATTGGCATCCAAAGCCAGACGCGCGGTTTTGGCCTGGCGCTGTACCGTTAAATTGAGCACTGCCATATCGGGTGCGACTGTCGCATTGCCAGTTGCTGAAACGCTTATCACTGCAGGTTTCTCACCAGCCTCCTGCGCCATGGCGGCCTGCGGTAGGGCGGCGCTGGCGAGAATGGCCACGACGCTAGCGAAGCGCCTGCCAGCGGTGCGGGTTGGAGTGCGGGGGGCGGTGAGGATTGGGGTGAATTTCATTCACATCTCCGGCGATTGGTTGGCTTTGTCAGGGACATAGGCTGGCACTGTGCTGCAAATATGTCGATTCCGGTTTGCCACGTCCAAAACGTCTTGTTGGCGCCCTCATTTTGGGGTAGCAGACGGGTGTATCTGAAGTGATACGGGTCTGTAGCTCAATGGTTAGAGCCAGCGGCTCATAACCGCTTGGTTGGGGGTTCGAGTCCCTCCAGACCCACCACACTTTTTTCCTAGTTCCATGAAAAATAATGATAAAATAAACTTAAAAATAAACTTTTCTTACTTTCATGCTTACTATTGACTGTTTCCTAGTTCGCTTGATTCCAGCCAACATAAAGGCCGCTGACGACCGCGCTGCCGTGCTCGCTGATGTTATCCAGGCGAAGGTCGATGCTGGCCTGTCGCTGCGCCAGATTACCGCTGAGCTAAACGAGGAAGGTGTGCCGACCGCCCGTGGTGGCCAATGGCACCTTACCAGCGTGAAGCGGTTGGTGGATCGGGTGGTGGCCTAGACACAGGTTCGGTGATTGCTTTCGAAGGCAGTTTTTTTCACTTGGAAGTGAAGGCACAAACCAGACGGGTAATCTTCACGCCAACCATATCAGCCGTTATTACGTAAGGATCTTGTTCAGACGTAATAAAACGCTTGTGACCGGCGATATATTGCGTTGGATTGTAATCACTTTGTCGGATGGTTTCGTAAAAAGTTTCCTTCTCTTGACCCCTTGAGTAATAGACTTTTCCCGATGCAAAACGGTATTTTTCAGTCGACTCATGCCTCTGAATGTTACCGTCAGCTTGCCACAACACGTTGTCTATTCCTCGGCACTTGCCATTAATCCCCGCCCAAGCCGACACGCACCCCATCGCCATCACAACGGCAACAAGCCCTACCTTGATAAGTTTCAGCATGATGGCTCCTCAACTGTGCATATCCAACCACCACAGCCCATATCGCGGATGCTGGCAATGATCTGGGTCAAGGGGTGGTGACAGGTGGCCTAATTTACGCCCCTCGCGCGTACTCACAGCCGAACGCCCCTGGCACAAAAAAACCGCCATGGCGGTGTTCTGCAGGAGAGTGCAGCGGCATAGCGGGATAGTTTGCGGGAAGAACTTCCCCCAAAGGGCTGGGGGCTGTTCCAGCCCCGAAAATTTGTCACCTGGCTGTTCGACCGTAAATTGTCACCAATGTTGCAGCTGCGCCCAAACAAAAGGGCCACCGTACGCTGAATTGGGGAATGGCATTCGTCGGTGGCCCCAGTTGGCCAGCAAGGTGTGAGGGTAATACCAGCTGACAACTCAAGGATTGCAGCTGTCTGATGGATCCGCCTTGACCTGGATCAAGGTTAGCAATCCAGCGCTTCCGTACGCAAGCGTCCGAACATGTGCCAAAACGCACTGAAGCCTGATCGGTGCTGGCGTATGTTGGGTTCAACAACAATGCATCCAGGGAAAGCAAAATGTTCATCACAATCGCAGCCATCGCACTGACCGCCATTTTCACCCTGCATGTCCAGCATACCGCCTCGTTTTAATCTCCAGCTCAAAACCGGCGACAATCCCGAAACCCTGCATTGATCTCCCACAATGCGGGGTTTTGTGTTGTGGTGGCCAAAGTAGGAAAATCAGCCAGATGACGAACATATGACGATACCAAAGTGGGGCCGCAATGGACGCCTGAAGCCAGCGAGAAAAGTCAAAACTCGAGGAAATCCGAAGTTGACGCTGTTTCTTGTTGCCGCTTTTGGAATGGTCGTGTTGTGGGCTGCGCTGGTTGGGGAATAACAACTATTTTCAACCCCAACCTTCATTAACCCTGCCGATGCCCAAGAATGTCGGCTCCATTGGCTGCTATGCTGCTCAACAGTTCGTTTAGGGGATCGTGGATTTCATGGGTGTGTTCGTTGACGTTCCTCTGAATGGCTTTTCCATCCACACGATCGGCCAGTTCTTTGATCGCCGCCAGGTCGCCTTCCTCGGCTTTCTGGATGAGCTTTCGGGCAACACGCCTCAAGCCTTTGCGGTCGTCCTTAAGCGCAGCGATTTCCATTCGCAGAGCATCAGCAAAGGGTTTTTCCTGCCGTCGTCCGCTGTTTTTGTTTCCTGCCATTCTAATATCCGTACAAGACTGAAATGGATTGGCATTTCATGATGGATATCTAAAAAACCAATCTATCATGCGATGTGTCGCAATATGGAAGGTGATTGTCAAATAAGCGACGTTTGTCTTGATTGAAATATCGCTGAACGGCTACCTTTATGAGCCGGCAGCAAATTACCTTCGGAGTCCGCTCCGAGCCCAAAGCGGACCGGGTTAATCGGCAACTACCGCGAAAACCTCGACCGGTTCCCGAATACCCTTCATCTCCACTTCGCCGCGGCTCTCGGCCTCCACGTCGCCTTCAACCGCCGCCCAGGCGCGGGGGGAGATGAGAATCTCATCGTTCTTAGCCATGTCGCAGAGCCGTGCAGCCGTGTTCACCGAGGTGCCCGAGGCGGTGTAATCGAACCGTCCTGCAGATCCTACCATACCAACCGTGGCGTAGCCGAACGAGATGCCGATACCAAAGCCGAGTCGGTGGCCGAGTTTCTTCCACTGGGCGCACAGCTCACGCATCTTTAAGCGCATCGCCAGCGCCAGTCGCACAGCATCTCCAGACGGGTCGTCCACCGGGATAGGGTCATTGAAGATGACCATAATGCCATCACCGGCCCGCTGGTCGACACCGCCACCGAACTGGTCGATCAACTCGCTCATCTCCTGATGGTAGGTCTGCAGAACCTCGATGGTCTCCTCCGGTTCCGCCGCCTCGCAAAAGGCGGTGAAGCCGCGCATGTCACAGAACAGGGTGGCAATCAGCGCCCGGTGGGAGGACAGCATGGATTCATCACCAGTCGTCACCACCGCGTCAGCGACGGCAGAGGGCAGGAACCGCTTCAACCGCCCCATGCGCTCAATCTCGCCAACCTGATCTTCGACGCGGGATTCGAGCGAAGAGTTGAGTGCTTCGACTTCCGCGGTGCGGTCGGCGAGCGCCCGGTACTGCTTGACGTTCTCAATGGCGATCACTGCCTGAGCGGCGAAGGTTTCGACCAACAGTATCTCTTCGCTGGTAAACGCTTTCACTTCGCGCCGGAACAGGGTGATGGAACCGATGGCTTCACCATCGCTCAGAAGCGGTACACCAACGATTGTCCGCATGCCTTCCTTTTCCACCATGGCAACCCGGCCGGGGTCGCCCTGGCGGTAGAGGTCAGTCTCCATCAGATTTTCAATATGCACCACAGATGCTGTTCGCATGGCAACGGCGGGCACCAGTTTGCTGTCCAGCGGCGTTGTGGTTTCCCCTACTTTGAGGTGACGCAGCCCTTCGCCCAGATGGGCCACCAGGCGCCAGTGGCTGCGGTCATCATCGAGCAGGGCCAGGTTGGCCAGCGGCGCTCCAGAAAGCTGCGTGGCGTGTTTTAAGATGACGTCGAATACCGGGGCAGGGTCGTCCCGCGACGCGCTGATCACCTGGAGAATTTCCCGCGATGCTGCTTCCCGTTCCAGCCGTTCCTGCACTTCGCGGAACTGACGGACATTTTCGATGGCAATGACCGCCTGGGCGGCGAACGTGCGCACCAGGTCGATCTGGTCGTCGGTGAACGGTCTTGCCTCCACCCGATACAGGCCAATCGACCCGATGGCTTCACCGTTGCGCATCAGCGGCACAGCGAGGAAGGTTCGTGTTCCTTCAATGTCGACCGCTCTAACTGTCGGGTCATGCCCGTCCCGGTAGGGCTTTGTTTCAGACAGATCATGAATGTGAATGATCTCGGACTTAGTCACAGCACGCACGATTGCTGAAGGGTCAGACAAAGGCCAGACCGTCCTGGCATTTTCAACATATTCCTCGGCGCCACCAACATGTGAAGCCATTCGGAGATTTTCACCAGAGCCATCGACCAGGAACAGCCCCGAAAACGGAGCATCACACAGCCGCGAAGCACTTTCATGAATAGACGCAAATACTGGATCTTCGTCGTCGCGGGAACGGCTGATGACGGACAGCACATCGCCGGTGGCTTTCTCCCGTTCCAGCCGTGTCTGCAATTCCCGGAACTGACGCACATTCTCAATGGCGATCACGGCCTGGGCAGCGAAGAGCTTCAGCATCTCGATATCGTCAACGGTGAATTCTTCAACGTGCAGCCGATAGAGACCAAGTGTGCCAATCGCCCGATTGCCCTTAATTAGCGGCACGTAAAGAAGCGTGCGCATGCGCTCCAGTTGCAGCGTGTTCTTCAGTTGATCCGATAGGGCCGTGCCGCCGGGCAACGTCTCAATGTCAGGATATTGACGCACCTGCATCGACTGGACCGCTTCGACCGTCAGTGAGGTCTTGTCGTCAAGCGAATGGGGGTTCTCACGAAGGTAGTCGACGTATCCGGATTTCTCGGCATTGGCAGCTGCCAGGAAGAGATGTTGGTCGGCGGCGTCGCGAAGCAGCAGCTCGGCATGTGGCGCTCGGCAAAGTTTTGCGGCGCGATTGATGATGGCCTCGAAGACCGGTTGTTCGTCGTCCGGATTGAGGCTGATGACTTCGAGAATCTCGCGGCTGGCTTCTTCCCGTTCAAGCCGTTCCTGCACTTCGCGAAACTGGCGGACATTTTCAATGGCGATGACGGCTTGCTCAGCAAAAGTTTCAGCCAGTTTTACTTCGTCTTCAGAATAAGGTCTCACTTCTCTACGTGGCAAAAACAGGCAACCGATGCCCTCGTCATCAAGTATCAGCGGAACCACAATGTTTGACCGGGCACCAAAGTCGTCAACGATTGCAGTAAACCTTGGATCTCCGCTGAGATATTCGGGGATATCCGCCATATCGTCGAAGTTCAATACGGTCTGCTTCAGGATTGAGCGAGGTGCGATTGCGGTTTCGGGGTCCATTGAGAATTGACCGTTCCTGTACATCTCAACAACCTGTTCAGGCATTCCCCGGTGTGCCGCAAGACGTTGTTGTGAATCGCCGCATTTGCCCAAGACCAAAACTGACATAGATGAATCGCACAGGCGTCTGGCTCTTTCCACAATTGCTTCGAACACCGGCCCTTCGTCATGGCGCGACTGGTTGATAACCTGCAACACCTCTCGCATTGCTGCTTCTCGCTCCAAGGCGCGGTCAAGCTCAATCCGCAAGTTTTCACAGGAGTCTACATCGTGGTGATCTGGCAAAAATAATTCCGATAAGCCTAATTAACTAAAGCAAACTACACAGGAACAAATCGTCTGGCTAGTTATGGTAAAACCGCGCAAAGACCAAATTGAAATGAGGTGCATGCATCACGAAGTGAGATCAAATGATATGTCGTGGGCAGGTGATTGCTCGAAACTGAAATTGGTGGTTTGTCCGCTGAGCCGCCATTGGGCAAAACGCAAACTGAAAAAGGTCAAGGTCTGCAGTGAGCCCTCTTAAGACCTCCACCGCTTGTCGCTACTTGAACATAGCAAGGTCTGATCGATGATGCCGTTGATAAAGTCACTGCAAGTCGGGATTTGCCCGTAGTTGCTCGACCATGAAGTCGACAAATGCCCGAACTTTGCCCGATACCATGCGTCCCTGTTGATGCACCACGTGAATGGGCATTGGTGGAAGTTCATAGTCCTCAAGAACCGTCTGTAATTGTCCATCAGCTACGGAGGATGATATCTGATAGGATATCACCCTCGATAGTCCTCGTCCCTGAAGCGCCATCTCTATTACCGCATCGTTGGTGTTCATTTGGACACGCGGTCTTACGTGAAGCGATTTTCGAAGCCCTTTTTCCTGAAAGCTCCATTCGTGAGATGATGTTATTGCGAGGGATTGAATCAGCGTGTGGTCTGTCAAATCCTCTGGTCGTTCCGGTCGGCCATGTATCTCGAAATATTCGGGTGCCCCAAATACCACCTGACGAACGCTACCACACCGTACGGCTATGAGCGAGGAATCCGGTAGGTCCCCAATTCGAATGCCGACCTCCAGTCCCTCATCAACCAAGTTTACCACACGATCCACATACACCGTCCGGGCATCAACCTGCGGATACAATTTGAGGAACTTGCCCAGCAATGGCGTTACAAACATTCTGCCAAATAGTACCGGTGCCGTGACATGCAATTCACCTCTCGGTTCAACATGTGATCCTACCGCTGCATTTTCCGCTTCCTCGAGCTCAAGCAGGATGCGCCGGCTATCTATGAGAAACCTCTCACCAACGTCCGTAAGCCGCACTGAGCGTGTTGTTCGGGTAAACAACCTTGCTCCCAAATGATCTTCCAGCATCGACACAGATCGTGTGACCGCAGGCGGTGACATGTACAGACGGCGTGCGGCGGCAGCAAACCCTTCGCAATCGGCAACAGCAATGAAAACCTGCATGGCTTGAAATTTGTCCATCCCATTATTCCAATTGTAGGAATAATGAATTCGATAATACGATTATTCCACACAATCAAGAAGCAAATTAGATCTTGTTCAACCGGCGACCATCGCCTCAAACGGACGGGAAACCATCATGTCACGCGCATTTGCCGAAATCAGTTTTACTCCTTCAGTCCTTGCAATCCAAGAACAGCAGGGATCGGCAGAAGGTTACGCAAAGTTTCTGAGTCCGGATGCAGATCGAGGTGATCACCTTGGTCTGGCTGAAGCGGAGTTCATCTCAAAAAGAGATGGGTTTTATCAGGCAACGGTCTCCGACACGGGATGGCCCTATGTGCAGTTTAGGGGCGGCCCTGCTGGGTTTCTCAAGGTGCTTGATGACAAAACAATTGCCTATGCCGACTTCCGGGGAAATCGCCAATATCTAAGCGCTGGCAATCTGGCAGATAACGACCGTGTCTCGCTGATCCTCATGGATTATCCCAATCGTCGGCGCCTCAAGATTTGGGGGCGGGCAAAACTCGTAGGGGCGAAGGATGATCCGCTCCTGATCACAAGGCTGCAGAACCCAACTTATCGTGCGCTCCCCGAACGCGCTGCCGTCATAAAGATTGAAGCACTCGACTGGAACTGCCCCGCACATATTCCGCAACGCATGACGTTGGAAGAATTGGAGCCTCAACTCAAATCGGTTCGTGACGAGATTGGGCAAGTCAAAGCAGAAAACGAGAAATTGAAAATCGCGCTTGGTCAGAATGCTTGATCAGCGTGGCAACTGAGGCATGCAACGCCTCACAACCCTCAAAAGGAGGACACAACATGCCCCGTTCACTAACATCAATCATTGGTGCAAGTCTCTTAGCACTTGCGGTCGCTGCACCACTAACCTCAGCTCCCGCTGCTGCGTCCGGAGTGACCTCCATAGCACAGCAAACACAGACCACATTCAGGTCTGAAACCATTGACGGTATCAAGATCGCTTATCGGGAGGCTGGTGATCCATCGCGCCCAACAATTCTACTTCTTCACGGCTTTCCGACATCGTCGCACATGTTCCGAAATCTCATTCCGAAACTGGCACAGAAGTATCATGTGATCGCGCCAGACTATCCAGGTTTTGGCGCATCTGACATGCCGCTGGCAAAGGACTTTGAATATTCCTTCGCCAAGATCGCGGGAATGATGACAACCTTGCTGGATCGTAAGAAAGTTGATCGCTATTCTGTCTACTTGATGGATTACGGCGCTCCGGTTGGGTTTCGCATGTTTGCAGAGCATCCAAAACGGGTATCCGGATTCATCATTCAGAATGGTAACGCATATGAAGAAGGCTTACGGGAGTTCTGGGATCCGATCAAAGCTTACTGGGCGAATCCGTCGAAAGAAAATGGTGACAAACTACGCGGTTTTCTTACGCTTGACGCAACCAAGTGGCAGTTCACCCACGGTACTCAGAAGCCGGAGCTGATCAGCCCCGACAACTACTGGCATGTTCAATACCTGCTTGACCGTAAAGGCAATCAGAATGTGCAGCTCGAACTGTTCCTGAGCTACGGCACTAACGTCGCCGAATACCCGAAATGGCAGGCCCTATTTCGCAAACACCAAATTCCAACACTCCTGATGTGGGGAAAGAACGACTATATCTTCCCTGCCGACGGCGCCCATCCCTACAAGCAGGATCTAAACAATCTTGAGTTTCATCTGCTTGATACCGGTCACTTTGC
The DNA here is from genome assembly GCA_039969995.1 of Rhizobiaceae bacterium. Classification (GTDB taxonomy): domain Bacteria; phylum Pseudomonadota; class Alphaproteobacteria; order Rhizobiales; family Rhizobiaceae; genus Pseudahrensia. Next base: position 82,355 of record JBDVMU010000062.1, on the reverse strand, counting down.
GCTTGAAGAATATGGCGGCAAGATTGCTGGTCGGATGATTGAATTTATGGATCGAACTACCCAATAGCAGTCTTGGGTCCACCGAAGATTGCCGCGTCGATACATTCTCGACGCGGCAGTTTTGTTTTTAACTTCTTGTAGTGCCAAGTGATAAAAAGCCTATCGCGGACTGACTATTCAACAATTATTGTGATGGTGCTCAGTCCGCATTGCAGACATCAGTTCATTTCCAAGGATAGTCTGGAATTTGATCCTATTGGGATCTCAGTTGCGGAGATCGATGGTCTTGATTGCCGGGTTCAAAGGCTGTTGCATTCTTCACCGCCAATGGTGACCTCGATGACCATATCGTCATGCTGGTGGCCTTGAAGCGTGAGCGGCAGCACCTTGCCCAGCAGAGCCATGAAGGCGACCGGGTTTTCGATGGCCTGATGCTCCAGGTAGGAAACCAGCCCTTCGCTACCGACGCGGTTGCCTGCCTTCTCACCGGCAAGAAGAATTGCGTCCTTCAGAATGCCTGTGACCTTGTTCTTTGACCCTTTGGGGCGACCAGGGCCCGCCAGACCACGGCAGCCGTTATTTCCCGTTTGTTTATCCGGTAGCATTCTGTTCAGACTCCGTTCGAGAAAATCAGAATTGAGGTACCACTGTACCGCAATAATCGCAGCCTTACAGAGCTGTTTTGATTTTTCGGGTGTGGATGCAAGCCGACCCATAAGAGTCTCTCGGCGAAGCCCTATGGCCCGTTACAGCCTATTCAGGGTGCCGGCGAGCCTGTTCCGTCACCTTTGTCACCCAAAATCGACATGCGGCCTAGCTGATAAAGGCTGATTGTATTTCAACGAACAAATCATCGCTCAAGATATGTAATGCCATAACACGTCGGAGATTCAGATACCAAATTGGGTAAATATCAATTGCTGATTTCGGCCCATGATCTGGTCACGTTTTCAATGGGTGCTTTTACCCAGACCGGACCCTGGCAGAAAACAGGGCAATGACCGACATGCGGACGGAGCGGATATTAAAAAAAAAAGCAACAACTAGTTTCCGGCATTCTTCTCAGAGGTCAGCGTGTCCAGGAACAGGCGAACTCTTGGCAGCGTCAAGCGGCGCGTCGGCATCAGTGCAATGACCTTCAACGGCTGGCACTGATAGTCGGGAAGCAATTGTATCAGGGTTCCGTTTTCGACTTCGTTTTGGCAGAACGTTGAAGTTACACGAATTACTCCAACTCCTTCCAACGCCGCCCGTTTTCGGAAATCGGCATTCGAGGAATTCAGGCGTGGCTGGCCAACATCGATGATGATTGGCTCATCGTCACGGCTTGATGATGTAAACTGCCACGTTCTTTCATCCGCTGCGCATAAAAGTGGAAGTTTCTCTAAATTTTCGGGCCTTAGCGGTGTGGCATGTTGGCGAAGAAATTCCGGTGAGGCGAATATTCCGCGATGCAGCTCAAATACTTTTTTCATGACGAGGCTGGAATTTGGCAATTCTTGGTCGATCAACGAAAACATGATGTCGTAGTTGGTGTCGAAAAAATCAGCCGGCCCATATTTGACATCCATAATAATACGCAAATCGGAATGTTCAGCCATCAATCGCGCCGCAATCGAAGCAAGGTGGTGTGCGCCGAATTCATAAGGTGCAGCCAGGCGAAGCGTGCCTGAAATCGATTGGCTTTGCGTCTGCGCAGAGAGCATGAGATCGTGCAAGCCATCCAAGTGCTCTGCGCTGTCTGTGTAGAGATTCAAGCCCGCATCGGTCAGTTTGATGCGGCGGGTTGTTCGCTCCAGCAATCGCAACCCCAGATGGGCTTCGAGACGGGATATGGCCGTGCTGATGCTCGACTTTGGACGGCCAAGATTATCAGCAGCCTTTGTGAAAGAACCGGCCATTGCGACCTGGCGAAATATATTCAAGTCATCATAGCCCATTGTTCAAATTATCGAACAATGTCTTCAAAAATCAAGGGTTATCGTACGTGTTCGCCTGTGATTGTATGTGAAATGAACACAAGCTGCGTTTTGAATACCGCCGCTAACGGATGCTGAATTGGAGGAACCCAGGTCAAAGGGCTTCGAAAACGCAGACCGCAACTTCGAATATTGGACGCGAAACATTTCGTCGTGGGAGGGATGAAGATATGCGAGCAGTGATAGTTGGCGCAGGCATGGGCGGATTAATGTCGGCTTTGTCGTTACGGCAGTCCGGGGCCTTTTCTTCCGTCGAAGTGTATGAACAAACAAAGGAACCCAGCACTGCCGGCGCTGGTTTGAACATCCCTCCCAACGGTGCCAGGTTGTGTCGTTGGCTCGGTGTCGATCTCGATGGTGGAGACCCCAAAGGTCCTGACGGAGCAATCGACGGAGGTCGGGCGGCAATATTAAAATCGTCACGCCAGTTCAACGAAGATGGCACGATGTCCGAAAGGCCGTTCGATCACAACACGGCAGCAGACGATAATGCCGGATTTCATCACATGCACAGGTTGGACCTGTTGATGTGTCTGCATAAACGGGTCGTGGACTTCGGACCTGACAGCGGCAAGCCGTGCCCCATTACCGTGCATATGGACAGCAGGTTGACTGGCTTGCAACAGACCGATGAAGAGGTGACGGCAACTTTTTCAAATGGGAAAGTTGCGACAGGGGACGTGCTTGTCGGTGCCGATGGCATTAACTCGCAGACTCTCAAGTTGGCCTGGCCAACCCCACGCCCCAAACGCTGGACCGAGGTGACTTGCTTTCGCGGCCTCATACCGCGTGAGGACGTCAAAGCCCTTCGCAAGTCTGATGGAAGCCCACTGGATTACAATCCAATCGACTCCTTCAGCATGGACCGCCACAAGGTCGATGCAGGTGGGGTGGTGACATACTGGGTGCGTGGTGGTGAATTGCTGAACGTTTGGATCGCCCACTACCAACCTGACTCATCTGAGTTTGAACAAGAGGAAGGCGATTGGTTTCCTGTCAGTCGGGAAGATATCGTTCAAGAGGTCGGCGAGGCGTTTGCCAATAGTCCTACCAGGGAGGACGTTGTCGCCCTGGCAGGCGCCATGGTTCGCCCCACCAAGTGGGGTCTTTATGATCGCGACGCACTGGAATCTTGGTTGCAAGGTCGCATCTGTCTGCTCGGAGATGCAGCCCACCCGATGCTGCCGACATTTGGCCAGGGTGCAGCGCAATCCTTCGAAGACGCTGCCGCACTGGGCAGTGCCTTCACCTTGCACGGCAAAGAGGTGAAGACAGCGTTGTTGCACTATGAACATGTACGCCATTACCGTGCTAACCGCTTCCAGCTGATGTCCAAATTTGCATTCGATCACCTGCGGGCAGAGGACACCGAAGCGCAGAAGGCGATCCTTGAAGGATTGGATGAGCGGGTCAGTCCGGCCTTCGGTCACGACAAGCGGGGAGGTGAAAATGACGATTGGATATATGCCCATGACGCTCGCGATATTGGCGATGAACTACCCACCAAACGACTAGGCCCCTGGGACTTCCGCAAGGCTACAAAGGCAGAACTTGCCGAAAGCGCATCAAAGCTCTGGAGGCCCGATACGCCGGTGGGTGAAAAGCGCGGCATCACACGCGAGGAAGTCGCCGAGCACAACAACCAAAACGATTGCTGGATCATTGTCTCAGACAAGGTCTACGACATTACCGCATGGGCACCGCATCACCCGGGGGGAGCCGGAATCGCACGAATGTACGCAGGCAAGGATGCCACTTCCCAATTTGGCGATTACCACAGCGCTGAAGCCGTCGCGCACATGGTTCATTTTCAAATAGGCGACCTGGTCGAGACCAAAGAAGCCCCACCCCGGTGATCAATGGAAGGCCCGAGCAGCGTCACGGAGTGCGCCCAAGGAAGCTCGGCATTGGGCCAAAATGAAAACCGTCGAAATACTACAAGGTCCGCTGTGAGCTCCTAGCGGAAGTTAAGGCACCGCCAGGCCGTGCCTACACTCGAACTTCCGGGTTGCGGACCTTTTTGCCATTGATATTTTGGGGGCGAACGACGGCTTTGAGACCACCACACCTTCTTAGTTTTGGTCAAAGCCAGTAGTGTAAGTCTAAGACGGCAAATCAGTCCTAGTGATGTGCTGAATCCTCCGACGCCTGGCGTCAAGCAGCTTGGCCTGGGGTCATCCAAACAAGCCCCAATAGCAGTGATGCGGCGGACAATGCACAAGCCGTCGTTCGAATAGAGTTCCAGAAGGTCCAGCGCGGGACATAGGTTTCAAACCAAAAGTCACTTGTTTTCGCATCTGTCAGTTCCATCCCGTCCAACACGTTGTTCATCGGAACATTGAAGAACACTGTGACGCCGAAACAGCCGACCAGATATAATAAACCGGCAAGCATGATCAGCGTTCTGGCCGGGCCGGTCAGAGCTATGGCGCCGTATGCGGCAATGACCAAAGACACCACTGCCAATCCAAGAAACAGAGTCATGAAGACCCAGCGAAAGACCTCTCGGTTGATCATCTGCATTGCCTCGACACCACCATGGCCGCTGGTCCTTGTCAGCGCACGCATGATGAAGTCGGAAAATGCGAGAAAGACGCCACCGACAAAGGCATAGGCGAGAATGGCGCATTGGATCAGAAGGATAAGCGTAGTGGACATGTTACATACTCCATTTTGCAAATTGGGCAGGTGGCGTTTGTCACCCGCCCAGTTGTCAAGTTGGTTCAGGTCGCATTCGGCCAGGCACCGGCAGTCATCGCGGTTTGCGCGAACTCGGCGAAGTCTCTCGGTTTGCGACCCAAGGCCTGCTCGACTCCATCGGCCGTATGGGCGTTGCGCCCGTCCAAAGTTTCCCGGGCGATAGCGGTGAAAACCTCCGCTACGAATGTATCGCCTGAGACGGCGACATTGGCGTGGAAGTCCTCAAAGCTAATGGGGATGTATTGAACTGAACGGCTAAGCGTAGTGGACAGGACCTTTGCCATATCGGCAAAAGTCATAAGTTGCGGGCCAGTGACTTCATAGCGTTTGCCGATATGGCCATCTTCGGTCAGTGCCGCAACGACCACATCGGCGATATCGTCGATGTCGATGATCGGCTCTGCAACGTCTCCGCCTGGCATCGGCAGTATACCACTAAGGATCGGGTCGCGCAGATACCCTTCCGAGAAGTTTTGCGCAAACCATGCAGACCGCACGATTGTAAACCCAAGGCCGGAGTTGCGGATCACCTCTTCCCCCACGCTGGCGAAATGCTCGCCCCGGCCCGAGAGCAACACGATGTGCTGCAAACCGGTATCCAAGGCCACTTTGAGAAAAGTGTCCAGCTGCTCAACGGCGCCGGGGAAGGCGAGATCCGGGAAATAGGTTACATAGGCTTTGGACACCCCGTTCAATATAGGGGGCCATGTGGTCGGGTTTTCCCAGTCGAAGGGGGTGTCGGAGTGGCGCGCGCCACGCCGAACAGTCAGGCCTTTCGCTTCGAGTTTTGTGGCGACGCGCGACCCGGTTTTTCCGGTGGCGCCGATGACAAGAATGGGTTGATTGTTCATTTTCGGTTCCTCCGACAACTAAGCTGCACTTGCGCGGACCTGGCTGACCAGGATCGACCAATCCATACCCAGCGCGCCATATACATCACCGGCCTGATTGTTCGCGTTGTCGGCGAGAATTTCGATCATCAGGCTGGCTCCATCCGCGACAACCACGCCGGCTTGGGTCAGACGAACAAGGGCGGTTTCGCGCTTGGTCATATTGAAAGTCCCGCTGGCATCAACGGCGACGTATGCCTCGAACCCTTCACGAACAGCCCGCATAGCGGGGAAGGCGGCGCAGACTTCGAGAGAGAGGCCCGCAAAGATCAGCTTGCTCCGACCGGTTGCGCGAATGGCTTCTTCCACCCGTGGGTCATCCCAAGCGTTAACCGTTGTCCGGTCGATGAAGGTCTGGTCCGGCAAAGCCTCTTGTAACTCCGGAATGGCAGGCCCCCAAAGGGTCTGGGACGAAGTGGTGGTTGTGACGATCGGCAGGCCAAGCGCCGTTGCTGCGTTGGCCAGTCCGACAATGTTGTGTTTCAAATCGGCGATCGAATAGTCGCGGATACCAGTCATCAGGCCGACTTGATTGTCGACAAACACGACGGCGGCATTGTCTCGGGTCAGCGGTTCGGGATTGTACAGATTGGTCATGGTAGTCTCCTTTCTGGATGGGTCTTCGGTTGTCTGGATGTTAGTCAATGGATCCGAGGCGACCGGAACGGTAGGCCGCCTCGACTGCGTCAAGTTCACCCGCGTTGCCCATGGCGTAAGGGCCGTTTTGAATGAAGGCTTGGCGAAGAGGTTGCCCCCGGAACAGGACAACTTGGGCGTTGTTTTCCGAGGAGAATGAGATGTTCCCGGCATTGGCGAATGCGATAGCCTTGCCGGGCTGGAGATCGATAGACCCTGAATTCCAGGTCACGCGGGAGGTGCCCTTGATCGCCAGGATCCAGGCATGGTGATCCTTTTGGCCGCGATGCGTGAACTGGCCACCGGCATTGATTTCGATGTCGAGCAGCGTCAGCGGGATGTCCGGCGCAATGGCTCCTTGAAAACCGCCGCTTTCACCAAGCACAAGTCGAGCAGTGGCCTCGTCTCCGTTAAGCCGTGGGATATCTGCCGCCGCCACGTGAAAGGCAATAGGAACGTCATGCCGGTGCTCTGTAGAGAGGTTGACAAAGACCTGCAGCGCGTGGGTTCTGGCACCGGGGCGTGTTGCTTCGTTGTGAAGGGCCCCGCGCGCCGCCTTGAACCAATAAAGATCACCGGGTGCCAGATCGAGGTCATTGCCAAGGGAGTCGCGATTGTGAAACGCGCCTTCGCTGTCCTCGAACATGACCGTCACGGCGGACAGCCCGGCATGGGCATGTGTCCCGAAGGTGGGTTGTGTCATGGTGAAATGATCCACCATGATCAGCGGGTCCATCAGCCCTTTGAAGTCTGCATGCTGGTAGCTCTGTGCCACAAAACCGTCACCGATCAAAAGCGGGCGGCCGTCGCTTTGGGCATGGGTTTCGCAGGGGACGCCTGCGAGCTTGTCGATATGTTGAGTGTTCATGTCAGTCTCTCGCTTTCGTTGAATTTACAATACGAGCGAGACAATCGAGCGAAAATTGGTCAATATCAGAACTTATCGTTCTATAATTGGAACAATGAGGCGAGTCAGAATGGATCTCAACGACGCATTCTATTTTGTTCAGATTGTTGAAAAGGGCGGCTTTTCTGCAGCGGCGCGATCACTGAACATCCCTAAATCACGGCTCAGCCGCCGTGTGCGCCGACTTGAGGATGACCTTAGCGTGCGTCTCTTGCAGCGCACTTCGCGGATCGTCACGACGACAGAAGTTGGTAAGGAATACTATCGCCACGCCAAGGACGCTTTGGCTCGATTCGAGATTGCAGAAGCCGCCGTCCGGCGCAAAACCAACACCATCGAAGGGACCGTGACAGTTTCGTGCTCTGTCGGAATGGCGCAATTTGCCCTCGATCAAATCCTGCCGCGCTTTTTGCAGGACAATCCACGTGTGATTGTCGTCCAGCGGGCATCAAACCAGATGGAGGATTTGATAAAGGATGGGGTCGACGTCGCAATCCGGGGGCATATGGATACTTTACCGGACTCGAGTCTGATCCAGACGCGGTTGGCGCGGGTGGAATGGCACCTATTCTGTTCACCGAAGTTCCACGACACTTTGGATCAAGCTGACGATCCAATCGCACTAGCCAATTACCCGGCATTAGTCCTTGGTCGACCTAGAGCGACACACCAATGGTCGCTAACGGGCGGTGATGGGCAAACCGCATCGGTCCCGTGCCGAGTGCGTTTTGCGAGTGATGACATGTCGACGCTCAAAAACGCCGCAGCTTTATCCTTGGGGCTTGTCGCCTTGCCAGCCTATGTTTGCCGATCAGAGGTCGAAGCCGGATCGCTTGTGCGAGTCTTGCCGGATTGGACCGCAGGCCACCCGCAGATTAGCCTTTTGATGCCATCGCGTCGTGGCTTGCTACCGGCTATCGAAGCGTTCCTTCATCACACAAAGCACGAATTGCCAGCTATTTTGGCTGGCGATGCAAACCAATCCAAAAAGGAAGCGCAGCGATAGTCCTTGTTCACAATGGAAATTGTCGGCACTGCACGCTGACCGGCCATTCCTGCGCAACGCAGCATCGGTCACTTTGGGCTCAATCCAGTCGTTAGCTCGTTCTTGGCCAACGTCTGCTTGTACAAATAGCCGACATGAGCAGAAATCTGCCCAATGACTGAGGTGCGGACAAAGCGACAAATTACAAGCGGATTTGATATTGTGTCTGCGACACTCCACTAGCGACTTGTAGAACTTGCCCACTCATACTGCTTGGAAAATCTAATATGTCTGCCAGCGACAGACTGGACTTGTCACGGTTCGGTTCCTGTGCAGTAGCTGGTCTGTTTGCATCGATATCGACAAAAAATTTTATCCTTATACCGCGGCTCAATTGTGTCGGAGTTGCCGTTTGCAATGGTGACTCCAATCTCTGCCAGAGCAGCAATAGCTGCGGCAACCGTTAGCACTCGTGCACAGGAACGTCCCTGACAGCACCAAATCCAGGTTGGAAGCCGTGTCGTCCTGGGCGCTTTGACGCCACGCTTTTCGACTTGAAAAATTTGAACCTGTGCAAATTTGCACATCCGGCCTCTCGGCGTGGCGCTACATAGTCCAACAAGATCGAAGCTCACAATCCTGTGAAGATCGCGTGATCGTCTGCCCCAAAGGCTGTCGCGGAAGGACGCAGAAAAGAGCTTCGACCTTGGGGCAAATCGAACCAACAATGACCATTCAGACAAGTTCACAAAGGAAAAAACAGATGTCGAATAAACTTTCTACCGCGCTTCTTGCCACTGCCATCATTCTCGCGCCGCAATTCGCTTTTGCCAAAGACTGGATCCAGACGGTTTCCGTCAAATCCGATGGCATTGACGTGGTTCCGATCCAGGTTCGGGCTGGCGCCAATAAATTTCAGTCGGTCAAACCGCAAAACCACAAATTTAGCCTGCGTATTCGTGCCAAGGCAAAATCCGGCAAACGTATCGTTGCGGCTAAGATAGGCAGTCATAATGGTGTCGATTATTTCGAAGCCGGTGGTGGCAAATGGGAACAACGTCTGGCCCATCGTGATGTCGGCAGCGGCACGCTGCGTGATGTCAAACGCACGTTTTCCTTCATGGTGCCAACGACCAAAATCCGCTGGAAAGGCACCAATGCGGTGGACCGTTGCAACAAGGTGCTGAACGCCAAGATCGCCAGCGGCATGAGCCGCAATGCAGCACTTTCAAAAAACTGGAACACCACCGCACATGCCTATTTCCAGCTTGATGCAGTCGCGGCCACCAAGGCCAAGGCGAAGAAGAACAAGTGGAACATTTCCAACACCACAAACGAGCGCGCCTGGGCATCCTATAAGGTCAATGTACGCTGCCTTGGCAAAGGTGGCGTCAACTCCTAGGCTTCGAAATTCAACAGAAAATGCGGGGTGGCATCAAACGGTGCTGCCCCGTTGCCGTATGCGGACTGTCGACTGTAGGTCCGCATTATGGTGATATTGTCCCGGGTTGCTCTAATTCTGACCGAGTCACCGTGCGATGTGGTTATAGCATATCGATCTGCCATGCTTCAGACTGTGAAATGGACTGTTACAAATCAGGCTCGTTGAATCTGCTGGCGCCAATAATCTGAAGGGCTTTAATTCAGTGGATTTTGTTCAGTTTAGCATCTTCACATCGATGGAACGCAATCACGCAATCATGGCGGTGAGAGAAGCTATCGCCGGATCACAAGGTTGGATAGTTGACCAGTCGCTATTCTCAAACACTGCGACAACAATCAGTTTTGAAATGCCATCAACGTCACGCCAAAATTTTCTTTCAGGGCTCGTTGATGCTGGTCTAACGGCTCATATCGAAAGAGAAGTATCCAGTTCTGATACTGGAGATTTTCGCGGGATCATCTCGATGACGTTTGCCCACGACGAACCTGATTTAAAGAGGGACGTCCCTCCATTTGGTTGAATTCAGAGAACATAACGTTCTTCGTAAAACCTTATGTTCTCGCCTAACCTGCTGATCCAATTGGGTTTCAGAAAACCATCGTGATTGACGCCATTTGCAAACATAAGGAAAAGTTGGGAACCGCGGGAATACGTGATGTTCGCTGCTTGCCTTGCTGGAGCGATTGGTAGTCCTTGCATGTCGGAGCGGACGTTTAGATTGTGAGATCATTGGGAAGGTCAATGACCGACAAGCGGACTATGCAGACCTAGGTGAAAATTCAGCCATGACCGCATCTGGGGGGAAGTGGACGCTGGAGGTTCTGTTGGATCGACACCGGAGTAGCCGAAAGCAGACCTTGAAAAGTGGCCGGAAGACAATCTGAAAATGACGGCTCAAAGTCCTCTGTGCCATTTTCGAGCGTGTCGCTTTTAAACCAATTGGACTCCGAAAAGTTACTAAACGATGTCCTTTTGCCAGCGTTGGATAAATTGGAGCGCAGAACCCAAGTTTAGCGCTTACTATTCAAAATATTCGGAGTGTTTTGCATGGATGTGGTCTATCGTGTCGTCCAACCGGGCGAAATGCTTGCGAGCTATTGCGGTTGCGTCTTCTGTTGAGCCGCTCTGGAGAGCGTCGGCAAGTTGCTCATGATCGTCGAGCAGGACCGAGAACTCATCTTTTCTGTCCAAGCTAAGAACACACAGCCGATCAACTTTGTTCTTGCACTCTTCAATCGTATTAAATGCCAGGGGACATTCGCCCAGTTCGCAGATCAGTTTATGGAACTGATAGTCCAACGAGTGAAATTGTTCTGACTGGCCTTTAGAAACGGATAATCGCTGTTGATCCAAATTGTGGTTCAACGTTTCAGCACGTGCGTTATCCCAAATAGAACAGGCTTTGCGAACAACCTCAAGTTCAACGGCGAGGCGAACGAAACGCGCATGAGCGATATGTGGCATGGAGAATCCGCGCACCTCGGTGGCTCGTTGCGGGCGGATAAGCAACAGGCCCAGATTTTCAAGGCGGTTGAAGGCATCACGGACAGGTTGGCGAGATACGCCAAAGCGGTGGGCGATGTCAGATTCTGATAATTTCGCACCGGGCAGCATTTTCAGCGACGCTATTTCCTCGTGCAAACGATCAAATACAACATCTGTTGTTGTGCGTCTTTGCAGATTTTCAGCGACGTCCAGCATTCGGAAATTCTTTCGTTTCACCCATATATTGTGCAGTTGCACGAAGGGCCAAAAATCTCAATCGTTAAGTCTAATTAATTCAAAGCCTACGACATGATGGGCAGTTCCAGAAAGCTATTAGCAATGAGGATAACCGCATAAGGTCCTATTGACAATACTAGCATACTAGTCATCTAATACCCCAGATTATGGGAAGAGCAGTCATTCAAACCGCTGCGTGTCTAGTAGTAGGATTATTTAGATGTCGGGAAATCTAACTGGCAAAGTTGCTGTAGTAACCGGTGGTGGCAGAGATATCGGACGTGCATGTGCATTGAAGTTGGCTGCATGTGGAGCAGCGGTTGCAATCAATTATCACAGTTCATCAGACGGAGCAGATAGCGCTGTAAGTGAGATTGTCGCTGCCGGAGGACAGGCATTTGCGATGCAAGGCGACATGACAACTGGGGATGACGTTGCAAATTTGGTTGAAAAGACTGTTCAGGAGTTTGGCGGGAAAATCGACACATTAGTGCATGTTACCGGTGGCTTGGTTGCGCGTAAAACGTTGGCAGAAATGGACGTTGACCACTGGGACTATGTGATAGCTCTCAATGCAACTTCGTTCATGCGTACAGCACAGGCCGTGCTGCCTCATATGAAGAATGGTGGCTCAATTGTTGGCCTAGCCAGCCAAGCAGGACGTGATGGCGGTGGACCCGGAGCGACAGCCTACGCGGCGTCTAAAGGCGCTGTAATGACGTTTACCCGTGGCCTGGCCAAAGAACTAGGGCCGGATATTCGGGTCAATTCGATCTGCCCTGGCATGATCGATACAGATTTTCACAACACGTTTACGAAGCCGGAAGTGCGGACGCATGTTGCCAACGTAACGCCTTTGAAACGTGAAGGCACATCAGAAGACGTTGCCAATCTCGCAGTCTACTTGGCTTCAGACGACGCCGCATTCATCACCGGCGCCAACATCGACATTAATGGCGGCATGCTGTTTTCCTGATCGGCTCATGCCGGTAATTTTCAATTTAACTTCAACATCCTTTGGGAGGAATACCAATGTTAAACAAATTTTCAACAAAGCTACTTGGAGCGGCTGCCGCTCTAACGATGATGGCTGTTTCAGCTACTGCCGCTGATTGGCGTGCATGGAATATCCATAACGAAGGTCACCCAAACCATGGCGCGATGGACCGTTTCGCCGAACTGGTTGCTAAAGAAACTGGCGGCGAGATCAAGCTTCAGGTTTTCCACGGTGGTGTGCTTGGCTCACAGCCGGACGCTTTGGAGCAGGTTCGCATCGGTGCGATCGAAGTTGGTAACTTCAACCTCGGCCCAATTGGCCCGATGGTAAAAGAAGCCAACCTCGTATCGTTGCCCTTCATCTTTAAAAGCGTGCCGCACATGTTCCGCGTGCTTGATGGTGAAGCTGGTGACATCATGTCAAAAGCTATGGCTGATGCTGGTGTCAAACCTATTGCATGGTTCGATGCGGGTGCACGTTCATTCTACGCTCAAAAGGCCATCGAAACGCCTGCTGACGTCAAGGGCTTGAAAATCCGTGTGATGAACAACAACCTCTACACTGCCATGATTTCGGCAATGGGCGGTAACCCATCACCAATGGCTTTCTCAGAAGTTCAGCAGGCGCTTAAAACTGGCGTTGTAGATGGTGCGGAAAACAACTTCCCATCCTTCAAAAACGTTGGCCACTTCGAAGTGACGAAGAACTATTCGCTTTCTGAGCACCTTATCATTCCTGAGTGCATTTGCGTGAATACGGCTAAGTACGACGCCCTTTCACCGGAAATGCAGGCTGCTGTTACCAAGGCTGCTAAAGCGGCTGCTCTCTACCAACGTGAACTCTGGGCTGTTCAGTCCGGTCAGGCTCGTAAAGATGTTGAAGCTGCTGGTATCAAGGTGAACGAGATCGCTGACAAAAGCCCATTCCAAAATGCGATGGACTCGGTTTATGCAGACTATCTCAAGGCCAATCCTGACATGCAGAAACTTGTCGACCTCGCTAAGTCAACAAAATAGCATATAGTCAGTAATAAACTTAGAGCACCCGGCTCCACTATGGATGTCGGGCGCTTTCTTTTTGGGGAGAGATTGATGCGCGGACCGGGAGAACCAACCCTATTGCTGCGGAAAATGGATGCGATATTCGATCTGATTTCCCGCCTGTGCATGATTTTGGCAGGAACTGCCCTCGTCGTGATGACGGTAATATTCGCGTGGCTGGTTTACGGACGCTACGTATTGAATGACACGCCCACATGGGTTGAACAGGTTTCGCTGTTGCTCATTATGGTCATCACATTTTTTGGCGCAGCGGTTGGCGTGAACCAAAACAGGCATTTGTCTGTCGTCATATTTCGCAGCGTCGTTCCAAGCTGGATGCGCATCGTATTTGTGGTTGTAACCGACGTTTTGATGCTGGTCTTCGGTGGCATGATGTTTTGGTACGGTATCCAACTTACTCAGTTTAAGTGGAACACACTCATCCCGTTGATTCAGGTCTCAGAAGGCTTACGTTCGCTGCCTTTGACCATTTCCGGACTGTTTGTGTTCCTATTTTCAGCAGGCCACCTAATCCGCGTGTTTCTTAGACGCGACGAACGTGAAGACAGTATTGAATAGAGATTGCAATGGGAATTTTACTTCTTCTAAGCGTGTTCGCAATTTGCGTGATCATCGGAACGCCAGTTGCATTTGCCCTGGGCATTGCGGCGCTGTCAGCGTTTTGGTTTGAGGGTCTACCACTATTTATTGGTTTCCAACGCATCGTGTCAGGCATCAATGTGTATGCCTTCATGGCGATCCCGTTTTTCATTTTCGCCGGTGAGCTCATGTTCCACGGTGGCATCGCTATGCGGTTGGTGCGATTTGCGCAAGCTGCTGTTGGCGCTGTGCGCGGCGGCCTTGGCGTTGTGAACGTTCTTTCCTCCATGTTGTTTGGTGGAATTTCCGGGTCAGCCATTGCGGACATTTCAGCCCTTGGTTCAATTCTCGTGCCTGTGATGAAAGACAAGGGCTACGACGCCGATTACGCGGTCAACGTGACCGTGACGTCATCAATTGCCGGCATTATCATCCCGCCCAGCCACAACATGATAATCTATGCACTGGCCGCTGGCGCCGGCGTTGCTGGATCGGTCTCGATTTCCAAGCTCTTTTTGGCCGGTGTCGTGCCCGGTGTTTTGATGTGCCTCTGCCTCGCCTTTGCTGCCTATCTTGTGGCGGTGAAACGCGGGTATCAAGCGGAAAAATTCCCCGGTTGGTCGGCGCTCATTATGGCATTTGTTCTGGCGATTCCTGGACTTTTGACCGCAGTGATCATTGTTGGTGGCGTTCTTTCCGGCATTTTCACAGTCACCGAATCTGGTGCATTTGGCGCAATGTACGCTTTACTTGTTACGGTTCTGGTCTATCGCAGTCTCACTTGGGATGGCTTCAAGACTGCCGTGATCTCATCCGTGCGCACCACATCCATGGTGATGATCCTGATCGCTTGTGCGGGCGCCTTTGCCTACATGCTGACCTTCTACCGCGTTCCCGATAAAACGGTTGAGCTGGTGACCGGCATTACCGAAAACCCGATTATGATCCTGTTGATGATCAACGCGGTGTTGCTCGTCCTTGGCATGATCATGGACATGGCAGCATTGATCCTCATTTGCACTCCGATCTTCTTGCCGGTGGCACACAGCCTCGGCATGGACCCGTTGCAGTTTGGGATCATGATGTTGGTCAATTTGGGATTAGGACTTTGCACCCCACCAGTAGGAACTTGTTTGTTTGTCGGATGCGCGGTTGGGAAAATACCGATTGAGCAAGCGGTCAGAACAATCTGGCCATTTTATCTGGCAATTTTCGCGGCTCTCATGTTGATCACGTTCATTCCAGCGATTTCATTGACCCTACCAAATCTGATTGGAAACTAAGTTCCAATGTCGCAGAATTGGTGCTTGTTGCATGCAGAACAGTCACCCAAGAGCTCCAAGGTAATTTGTCCGCTCTGACGACCTTTGCAACCTGCATTGGTCTTTCCGCAGGAACGGCTGCTTCGGCGGAACTGATTGAAAAATCTTGACTTTGCTCGAATGTCGGCTGTGGGCCGCGAGCGTCGAGTTGCGCAAAACTGCTCCTCGTCACTAAGGGCTCGATGCAGACCTTGGGGCTAATTGCGCCAATGTCGGCTTAGCGGACTATCCCGACCTTCACCACAAAAATACTAAGGTCTGCTTTCTGTAATGTGGACAAAACCGATTATGAGTACCGTCAATCAATGAATGGGTACTGCCCACTTATTGATCTGGGGCTGGTTTATCCCACGGTTGCGCTGAGTCGCTGTAAATGGAGCGGCTCGGCTTGTACTTGTAAGGCTCATCGAGAGATGAAGCATGAACATAAACGTACTCTTCCATTCGCTCACTGCGGCGGATCAGGGGAGAACCGCATGTTGGGCAAAAGCTGCTCCATGTGGACCGTCCAGATCCACCAGTCATTTGATACTCCGTAGTAAGGCCCTCTGTCCGAAACGTTGAGGCCACTAACGGAAACATTTCTGAATGTCCGGTTCCTGTGAGTTGTTGGCAATCGCGGCAATAGCATCGAAACATTGATACATCTGCAAGTTCTCCACGATATCGGACTGCGCCGCACTTACATCCACCAGAAATCTCCCAACTCATCCCTGCTACTCCCATCTGTTCCGCACCAAGTTACCCATATCCAGGACTAGAACTGTTACGGCCTTGCTTGTGCTTGGTTTCGACGATGCTAAGGTTTTTACCAAAGAATTCTATGATTTGTTGGAGAAGGGGTGGGATGGCTGATCCGTTTCAAGATGTAGATGCTGCGGGAGAGGAGTTCATTTCCGCGTTTGCCGACTCGATGGACGAACGCCAATCCGACCCAACTATGGAGGAAATCGTTTCGAGCTATCTGGGGAAGCTTGAATTTCCAAAGGGCAGCCTGACGATTGAAGTTGGGTGCGGTGCTGGGGCCGTTACTCGCCGCATTGCCGAGAAAGCCAAACCTGGGCAAGTTATTGGTTTTGAGCCATCTGTGGGTTTTGTAAACGAAGCAAAAGCTCGTGTTGGCGGCTATGAAAATGTCACGTTTGAGGTCGCAAGTGGAGCTTCGCTGCCCCTAGATGATGGATCGGTTGATAACTTGATCATGCACACGGTGCTTACCCATGTGGAAGACCCGCTTCCCCTTTTGACCGAAGCTGTGCGCGTATTAAGGTCTGGCGGACGTCTGGTCGTTTGTGATGCGGACTTTTCGAAGGCTTCGCTGGGGAACTTGCCAAACGACCCTCTCGATGCCTTGGCCAAGATCTTCGTCAAAGAGTTCGTCACCGATCCCTATGCAGTCGCAAAGTTGCAACAGCTCGCTAGGAACGCCGGTTTCTCAGTCGATGACTTCAGTTTTCGAAGCCGAAGCATCTTGGACAATGATCAAATGCTCCCCTGGGTTGAAGAAACCGGAAAGTTGCTGTTGAAACGCGGAGACATTGGAGAGGAACTTCATCACGGCTTAGTTGCTGAGTACCGCCGTCGTGTGAAAGAACGCACTCTGTACGGGTATCAGGTATTTGCAACGCTCATGGCCAGAAAACAGTAATCGATCGGGAAACTAGACATTAATGCGCCGCTCAGAATTGTTCTCGTTTGGGCTCAGAACTGAACCGTTGGTATCTCTTTGGCTTCGTCATACTACACCTCCAAGCGCAACAGCGCTTAAGTTTAGGTGTCCACGAAAGAGGGGCAAGACCAACTTGCTGCCGCTCGGCTTTAGAAGCCCAATGTCCGCTATGCGTGGCTCAATCCTATGAAGATCAAAGTTTCATAGACATCTCATGCCAAGTCATTCCGCCATGGTCTGAGGCTGACGGTGTTTGTTTGTCTTTGTGCTAGGCAAGTTACTTTCTTGCACCGATTTCCCGACAATGGGCCGTCACTCCTTAAAATTGTTATTGGATACATTAATTCGCAAAGCCTTTTTGACCTATGCTGTTAAAGGGCAAACAACTTCGATCAAAGAAGGACCACTGTCAGCAAGTCCAGCGGTTAGTGCTTTTACAAAGCTGTCTATATCTTCTACTCGTGTCCCAGGAACGCCATGCCCCTTAGCCAAAGACACCCAATCTAGAGTAGGATTCTCAACGTCAAACATTGCCTGAGCGTTCTGACCAAAATGCGCGACACCTACATTGGCAAGTTCATTACGCAGAATCTGATAACCGCGATTGGCAAATACAATCACTGTTACATCCAAATTCTCGCGCGCCATCGTCCATAGAGATTGCAGAGTATACATGGCGGACCCATCACCTGTTAACGCAATGACCTTCCGTTCCGGGCACGCGATGGCTGCACCTGTCGCACAGGGTAAACACAGACCGATTGCGCCGCCGGTTCCCGCCAGCATTTCATGTGGTCGCGCGGTTGCAGTGGCGGGCAGTACGTGCATCCCAGAAGTAACGGATTCATTGCACAAGATGGCATTTTCCGGAATGAGGGCCGCCAAAGCCAACCCCACTTTTTCCAAAGTCAACTGACCACTGGGAAGTGAGGGTAAATCCAGCTGGAAAGCACTCATCGTGGTTTTGCTTGTGACCCCAACAGCATCCGCTAAGGATTCCAGAGTCCAACTGATGTCATCCGTCCGGGTGCACAAACTTGTAATTGCGCAGGCCGGTGGCTCAGGAACACTTGGTTTTCCTGGGTAAGCAAAGAATGCAACTGGCCTATCCGCACCAATCAAAGTAATTGAAGACGTTCCAACCAGCTGAGCGATTTTGGGTGTCACTGGATAAACCAGTTGGTCTAGTTTAGCGGCGCCCGCACCCTTAGATATCCGGGGTATCAATGTGTCTGCCAACAACCGGCATCCTGTTGCTGTGGCTATTTTTCCAGCCACCTCACGAAGGGTCCCGAAAAGAGCGGAATCGCCTATCAAGAGCGCCGCGCCTGGTGTCTTCAAGCGGGCTGCGGCTGCGTCGATATCCTCGGTAGACGGTCGATTGAGGTTTTGCTTGTGCATCAACCGTTTCGCAGCAGCATCCGCTTCGTTCCAAGCGGTATCAGCTGGCAGAACAAGAGTTGCAATTCGACCGTTTTGAGACCGAGCGGCGTGGATCGCAGCCACGCCATCTGCAGCAACGCTAGCGGCATCACCCGACACCCGTGTCCAATGGCTAACTGAATCGCTGATACCCATTATGTCGCCCTTCAGAGGGCTTTCATAACGTAAGTGATGGGTTGCGTGTTCTCCAACGACATTAACAATTCCGGACCCGGCTTTTCGAGCGTTGTGTAAATTGGCAAAGGCATTGCCGAACCCAGGAGCGAGATGCAAGAGCGTTCCCGCAACGTCCCTTTTCATACGGAAATAGCCATCGGCTGCTCCCGTAGTGCCACCCTCGAACAGGCACAAAACACAGTTCATTTCGGGATGTTCGTCCAGGGCAGCCACGAAATGCATTTCAGAGGTGCCGGGATTGGCAAAAACCGTATCCAAACCATTGTTCAGAAACGTCTTTACCAGTGAGTGAGCGCCGTTCATCTGATTGTTCCTAGCTAAGTTCAAGATCGAGATTAATGGACGCGAAACTCAAATGCCATTAATTTTCGTCCGCAGATCTACAGAACAATGGGAAACTAACCAACGTTGCGTCATGGCCTGCCATCAACAGTTCCATTGAGAGGTGCGAAGCATAAGACGCGTCTAAGATCATGATGTTCATTTTCTGTCAGCCCCCGTTCATGCAAGTAGGAATTACCTCTCATCCTCATCTAGAGCGATGGGAAGTGTATTTGTGATTTGATTTTATGGGTGCGGTTTACCTTTCGTATCGTCACGTGCGCGAATGACAAAGACGCGAAAGCTGACATTCGCTGCTTTACACAAAACTGGCACTTTGGGCTCGATGCAGACCTTGGGGCTAATTGCGCCAATGTCGGGTTAGCGGACATTTTACCGTTTTGAGAATTGCAAATTGTTCTGCAAACAACACATTTATCTTGGTTAAAATGTGTTTGAAACGGCAATTGGCATTTCTTGATTATCGCTTTATGCCAACAGCAATGCACGTTGAATCTTCTGGTGGCTTCTCAGACCGTAATTCAATAACGTCGATTTTCAGAAAGGAGGCTCAGATATGCGACGACTGGCGGCAATTCTGATGGCTGATGTGGTTGGCTATTCGCGTCTGATGGGCGAAGATGAAGTAGGCACATTGGCGGCCCTGCAAGCGCATCGAATCGAGATATTTGATCCAATAATTGACGAATGTGGGGGGCGGCTCGTTAAACTGATGGGTGACGGAGCGCTTGTCGAGTTTTCGAGTGTGGTGGACGCTGTCGGGGCAGCACTTACGATCCAACGACGTATTGCAGAGGCAAACAGCCGTATCCGATTGCGTATCGGTGTGAATCTCGGTGACATAATTATCGACGGGGATGATATTTTGGGTGATGGCGTGAACCTCGCTGCCCGATTGGAAGCGCTCGCCGAACCCGATGGAATATGTATTTCTTCGATTGTCCACGAAAGCATCGGCAACCGTGTGGACGCAACATTCATAGATGCTGGAGAGCACAAAGTTAAAGGAATTGCCCGGGCAATTCGTGTTTTTCGTTGGCCCGCAAAGGGCAGCGCCCATGTGGAAGAGGAAAAACCATCAATTGCCATACTGCCGTTCGATAACATGTCGAAGGATCCAGAAGACGAGTACTTTTCTCTCGGCATTACCGACGACATTGCAACGGACTTGTCAAAGGTATCGGAGCTCGTGGTCATTGCTCGAGACGCTACACGTGAATACAAGGACCGTTCTACAGGATCGAGCCAAGTGGCGCATGAACTTGGCGTTCGTTACGTTCTCAAAGGCAGCGTCCGTAGGGGCGGCGGCAGAGTTCGTGTCAACGCCAGGCTGATGGACGCGGACAATTCAAGCCAGCTGTGGGCGGATCGTTTTGACGGAGATTTAGAGGAAATATTCGTTCTTCAAGATAAGATCACTGAAAGCATTGTGACAACTCTCGCGATAACTGTTACTCGAGCTGAGCAAGACCGATCCTTTCGGAAAGAAATCAAAAACCTGAAGGCATATGACTATGTCCTTCAAGGCAACGCATTTCATTATCGCTTTACAAAAGAGGACAACGCGAAAGCGCTAACTCTCTATACCCGTGCTATCGAGCTGGACCCAGACAATGCGCCCGCTCACGCTGGTATTGCTTGGGCCTTGAATCATGAAGCAAATCAAGGCTGGGGCAGTGATCCGAAGTCGTCGGTCGATCTGGCTGAGAACCACGCCAAGCAAGCCGTGCTTTTAGATTCCGGTTTGGCCAAGGCTCATATGGCTCTTGCCGATGTTTACTGTTGGACAAGACAACACAACTTGTCAGTTGCTGAAGGACGGAGAGCGGTCGACCTCGACCCAAGCAATGCCGAACTT
This sequence comes from Rhizobiaceae bacterium, assembly GCA_039969995.1. Lineage (GTDB taxonomy): Bacteria > Pseudomonadota > Alphaproteobacteria > Rhizobiales > Rhizobiaceae > Pseudahrensia. The sequence goes on along the minus strand of JBDVMU010000062.1, from coordinate 61,644 downwards.
CATTTCGCACTTGCTTATTACCTGATCACAGCTGGAAAATCTGATGAAGCGGTAGAGGAAGCTAAACTCTCGATGAGATACAACCCAGTGTATGCAAACTGCAATTACTACGAGACACTGGGTATCTCGCTCTACCTCACGAATCAGTATGATGAGGCGCTCACAGCTCTCGAAGAAGGCGTAGGGCGATACCCCAATTACGATGGGCTTCATCAATGGCTGGCAGCAACCTACGCACAGTTGGGGCACATGGAAGACGCACAAATGCATGCAAAAGAGTACTTGAAGTTGAGACCAGGCGTAACAATAGAAAAACTGGCCGACAGGCTGCCATACAAGAGCAAGCGTGACCTGAATCATCTGATTGACGGATTACGCCAAGCCGGGGTGCCAGAATGAATTGAATTACAGACTCACCATGATCGCGACTTGCAAGTCGCTCTGCGGCTGACGAAACTCTATTAGCATCGTTTTGCAGGTAAAACCCGGGCCGTCTCCTGTATAGCCATTTCTTTGGAATCGCTATGGTGAATTTCTGCCATACTCCGCTTTAGGCCTCTCGTCTCCGGCAGTACAACTTTTCATGGTTCAAATTGCGACACCAGATGAATGACGAGGTAGGGCTCACTGCAGCCATCCGAGCAATTTGATGCATGACTGGTTCGCCGTGATAAGCGGACCTCGGCCGAAAACAGGGCAATGACCGGAATGCGGACATTTTACCGTTTACGATTTTGATAATTGTCCAGCGAGCGACACGCACCTGGATGTCGCGAAGTGCCATTTACTGCCGTTGCTGCTATCATTTCCACGTAACTGACCCGATAAATTTTCGGCGTCGCAATTGGAATTGCACAAGACCATAGTGGAATCGCCAAGTTTAATTGGGTTGATTGCAATTGTCAGTGAAGAATGCCAGCAAAAATGTCTTGTCTAACTCATAGAAAATTGTGGCTTCTCAGCTCACTGGCTAAACATGGTTTGCTCATATAACTTGCGAGTTCGTGGCTGGGTTTTTGGGAGTGAATTTTGCAAGATCAGTCGGAAGCGGGCGAACAAGACGACGCTATAGCAGAATTGGCAATTGCTCGGGCGGGTGAGACCGCAACCCGCGAGATACTGGAAGTTATTGCTTCTTGCCGCGATCAAGAAGCCCCGGTTTTCGATGCCATACTGAAAAACGCGACGTTGCTCTGCAAAGCGGATAGCGCGGCTTTGATGCTCACCAACGAAGAGCGGAGCCATAACCATTTAAGACGAAGGTTTGGGCGACAGTTGATCGCCAAAGCCCCCACTCAGAAGTGGCCACTAGATTCCGGGCAGGCGCATACTGAAACTGTGCGTCGGAGCGAAATCGTGCATGAACCGGACTTGTACGCCAGTGGTGATCAAACCCGCAAATATCTTGTCGACGAAGTCGGACTTCGCTCGGTGCTTTCCATACCGCTTCTAAGAAACAACGAGGCCATTGGCGCAATCGTTCTTCATCGGCTGGATGTGGCGCGTGCATTTTCTGATAATGATATCCGGTTGATGAAGTCTTTTGCCGCACAGGCTGTCATCGCAATCAACAATGTTCAGCAGTTCCGCGAACTACAAGCCCGGCTTGAGCGTGAAAAGGCTTCCGCGGAAATTCTCGAAGTCATCAGTAAATCTCGGGAAGACGAAGCTCCGGTTTTCGATGCAATTCTGAAAAACATGGCGCGGCTATGTTCTACAGATCTGGTGACTCTATCTCTTTTGAATGATGGTGGAACCTATCTGGAATATGCGGCCCACTACGGAAATCAGTTGGCTACCTATAAAGTTGGTGTTGATCGCTGGCCGGTTGATTCTAATCTGCAGATTGCCGACTCCGTCCGCGAGGCGCGCGCAATTCACAATGTCGATCTGCGCCTGACCGATCACTATATCAACGGCGACCCATGGCGCAGGCAGCTGGTTGATGAAGAAGGTGTTCGGTCATTCCTGACAGTTCCGTTGATATCGGGAAACGGCAATCCCGTGGGGGTCATCGGGATATATCGAAAAGAAGTCCGCCCCTTTTCTGCTTCTGAAATCCAACTTATCGAAACTTTCGCAGCACAGGCTGTTATCGCCATTGAAAATGTGCGCCAGTTCCGTGAAGTGCAAACCCGTCTGAAACGGGAGGCGGCAACCAAAGAAGTACTGCAAATTATCAGTGAAAGCAGGGATGATGAGCAGCCCATCTTTGAAGCTATTCTGGAACGCGCCTGCAATTTGTGTGAAGCACCAAGTGCTGGTTTACTACTTGGAACACCCCAAGATAAATTTGTAACCTTTGGGGCAAGTGCCGGCACTAATAAGAAAGTCACAGACGCGTTGCGCTCAGCCGTCGTGCCAATGAACGTCGATGCCTCCTATTCGGCTCGGGCCATTATCGAAGGACAGCTGTATCATCTCGATGATATGGGCGAAGGCGAATTATACCAATCAGGAGCTGGTTTCGTACGCAACAACGTCGATGCTCTAGGAATTCGCTCAGTAATATTTGCGCCTCTCATGGGTCAACACGGCGCTCTTGGCGTGATTGCGCTTTTTAGAGAAGAGGTACGGCCCTTTACTACCAATCAGATTGAACTCGTTGAATCGTTCGCTGCTCAGGCAACAATTGCAATCGAAAATGTTCGCCAGTTCCGTGCGGTGCAGGCCCGTACCGCAGAAGTGTCAGAGGCGCTGGAGTATCAGACCTCAACCACAGAAGTCTTGCGTGTTATTTCCCAATCTCCCAACGAAGTTGACCCGGTCCTGGAGGTCATACTCAGCGAAGCGTCGCGCATTTGCGAGGTGCTGGATACATACGTGGCGATGCTGAACCGAGATGATGGCCTTCTTCACATCCGGGCAATCATAACGAAAGATCCAGAATTTACCGAATTTCTCAAAGCAAATCCGATAGCTCGCGACACGGAAACTGTCTCTGGACGGGCCGCATTGTCCGGTCAATCTGTCCATATCGAAGACACGCAGGCTGACGCAAATTACAAGTGGCAAGAGAAAAGTGGGTATGCGGGCATCTATCGATCCATTCTCAGTGTTCCCTTGGTCAAAGGCGCCGATGTTTTGGGGGTCATTACACTTGGACACGAGAAAGTTTCCGGATTTTCCCCCAAGCAGATTGCGCTGCTCGAAACCTTTGCCGATCAAGCCATCATTGCCATCAACAACACACGGCTGTTTGACGAAGTACAGCAACGCACGACTGAAGTTGAAGAGGCGCTGGTGCGCGAACAGGCCAGCGCCGAAATCCTGCAGGTCATCAATGAAGCGACTTCTGACCTGCAACCGGTCTTCGATCTTGTGGTCCAGAAATCGGCAGAACTGTGTGGCGCGAACTTCTGTGTGCTGGATCGTTTTGATGGCGAAGAATTCCATTTCTGTGCACAGCATGGCTTTCCCGAGGAGACCTTGAGAGAATTGGTGGCCGACTACCCGGTAAAGTACGACGATAGTGAAGGCCATATCACTCCCCGGGTCGTCTCACAGGGAAAGGTGGTTCATATTGTTGATGCGCAGGCCGCCGACTATTTTAATCCTGATTTGGCCAGGATGGTTGGATTTCGACGCCTGATGGGTGTGCCGATCAAAGTCGATGGAGTTGTCTGGGGCGTGATCGTGCTGGGCTGGCCCGGCACCGCTGCTCCCTCCAATGCCAATATTGAACTGGTGCAAAGCTTTGCTGCGCAAGCCAGTATTGCCATTGATAATGCCCGCCTGTTGCGTGAAACCCAGGAACGGACCGCTGAGGTAACAGAGACACTGGAACAGCAGAAAGCATCCGCTGAGATTCTAAGCGTGATCAGTCAATCGGTCGATGACATACAACCTGTATTTGATTGCGTGGTGAAGAATGCCGCGCGGTTGTGTGAGGCACCAATTGCGATGTTGATGCTCACCAATGACGCCCGCAGCGATATGCGCATGGTGGCCCATTATGGGGACGAGATGCGCAGCCTACAATTGCACGAGCCATTCCAGTTGGATCCAAAATATCAGTTGGTACAAACGATACTCGACGGCCGCACGTTAGAAGTTAAAGATTTGTCCAAGCTGGATTTGTACTTACAAAATGACGAAACCACGCGACGGATAGTCGAAGACGAGGGATTGCGCACGCGATTGTCCGTCCCTTTGAAAATTGGTGGGCACGGCATCGGATGCATTGTATTGAGCCGCCGTGAAGTGTTGCCCTTTGCGGAAGACGACATTGCCCTGGTTGAGAGTTTTGCAGATCAGGCAGTTATTGCAATCCAGAACGCTCGGATGTTCGATGAAACGCAATCCGCGCTGGTTCGCCAGACGGCGAGTGCAGATATCTTACGTGTCATCAGTGGCGCACAAACTGATGTGACACCGGTATTTAAGGAAATCGTTAAATCTGCAGTGCCGTTGCTGTCCTGCGCCATGGCATTTGTTTTGATCAGTGATGGAGACACCTATTCTCCAGTAGCTGGGGCTGACACCACGGGGCCTCTGATTGATCTGGGACCCACAAATATTCCGATAGATCCTGAACAGAATTACCCGTCCCGCGCTATTCTTTCCAAGTCAGTGCTTCACCAGCCCGATTGGACAATTCTCGATCATCCTGAACATGAAAAAATCATCTATGAGCAATTTGGCATTCGATCCTCTTTGATAATGCCGCTTCTGCATGGGGATGAATATCTGGGAATACTGGTTTTCGTGCGAACCGTGATTGGCGCATTCAGCCAGGCCGAAATAGATCTAGGCCAATCTTTTTGCGACCAAGCGGTGATCGCAATCCAGAATGCGCGGCTGTTCAACGAGACGCAGGAGTCGTTGGAGCAGCAAACCGCAACGGCCGAGGTTCTTAAGGTTATCAGCCGCTCGGCATTCGACCTGCAACCAGTGTTCGACACATTGGCAGAGAGCGCTGTTAGACTGTGTGAGGCTGAGAGGGCGGTAATTTTCCGTTTCGATGGCGAATTCCTCCAGGTGGCAGCGACCCACAATGTCGGCCCTGATCTCAGGGAATTTTTGGATCAAAACCCGATCGCCCCTGGGCGAAATACCATCTCCGCACGTTCTGCTCAGGAGCGGCGAACAGTGCACGTTCCTGATGTTCAGGCAGATCCCGAATATAACTATGCCGTACGTGATGCGAACCCTATCCGAACGATACTTTCGGTTCCGATGCTCAGAGGAGACGAATTGGTAGGCACCATCACGATCTACAAACTTGAGGCGAAATCGTTCACCGAAAAGCAAATCTCGCTCGTTGAGACATTTTCTGACCAAGCGGTGATAGCCATCCAGAACGCACGGCTATTCAACGAGACAGAAGCCGCACTGAGCCGCCAGACTGCTAGCGCAGACATCCTACGGGTGATCAGTGGCTCGCCGACAGACGTGACGCCAGTGTTTGAGGCAATTGTACAAGCCGCTGTTCAGTTGATTACATGCGACGTTGCATCGGCAACACGCAATGATGCGGAAAATTGGTGGCAGATGGCCGTGGCATCCCCCGACGGATTGGATCAGGATTTTGTAAAAACCCGCCACCCCATCGACCCAGACAAAAACTTTATGGGTCAAATACTGCAGTCAAAGAAAACGCGACACGAACCCGATTGGGGTGCACTTGAATTACCAGCGCACACCCAGTCGCTGCGCGACAAACACGGCTATTCCGCATCCCTATCAGTGCCTATGATGCGCAACAACGATTGCCTTGGCGTGTTCACATTCCTTCGCAAAGAAAAGCGTGCCTTTTCTGACGACGATATTCTGTTGGCAGAATCTTTCGCTGACCAAGCAGTTATTGCCATTGAAAATGTGCGCCTATTCCAGGAAGCGCAAAATGCCCGTGCTGCGGCTGAAGCCGCCAATGAGGCAAAGAGTTCGTTTTTGGCGACCATGAGCCATGAAATCCGCACGCCGATGAACGCCGTCATTGGAATGAGCGGGTTGTTGATGGACACCGCGCTCAATGACGAACAGCAAGACTACGCCAATACAATCCACGACAGCGGAGATGCTCTACTTGGCATCATCAACGACATTTTGGATTTCTCTAAGATTGAAGCCGGCCAGATGGATCTGGAACTTCGTCCCGTAGATTTGCGTGACTGCGTAGAATCGGCACTTGATCTGGTCAGTTCCCGAGCAGCTGATAAAAATCTCGACATTGCCTACATACTGGAAGACGAAGTACCGCTTGCCATTAGCACGGACCTCACACGGTTGCGTCAGATTCTCCTTAACCTGTTGTCGAATGCGATCAAATTCACGGAATCCGGAGAAGTTGTGCTGGCCGTGTCAGCCAAGGCCCTCAAGGGCGATCAGGTGGAACTGGCGTTTGAGGTGCGTGACACGGGTATCGGACTGACGGCCAAGGGCATGCAACGGCTGTTCCAGTCTTTCAGTCAGGCGGATTCTTCGACCACGCGTAAATACGGTGGAACCGGTCTTGGTCTCGCCATCTCGAAACGGCTGGCTGAGTTGATGGGCGGAACCATGTGGGCGACGAGCGATGGTGCAAGTGAAGGATCATCGTTCCACTTTACTCTGCGCGCAGAAAAATCTGATCTGCCTGAACCACGAGCCCGCAGTCTCATCGGAATGCAGGAAGAACTTGAAGGTAAAAGCCTGTTGGTGGTGGATGATAATGAAACCAACCGGCGCATTTTGGCGCTGCAAACAAGTAAGTGGGGTTCAATAACGCGGGCTACCGGATCGCCCCTTGAAGCCTTGGAATGGTTGAAAACCGAAGAGCAGTTCGACCTTGCAATCATCGACATGCACATGCCCGAAATGGACGGGGTGGAATTGGCCCGTGCAATTCAAAAAACCGATATGGCCTTGCCAATGGTTCTGTTCAGCTCCCTGGGAATGCGGGATTCCGAAGTTCAAACGGGACTGTTTGATGCCTTCTTGGCAAAACCACTGCGGCAATCGCAATTATTCGACACATTGGCAACTCTCTTTGAACCTGACGAAAAGAGCAAAATTGCTGACAAACCAATTGCCAAACCTAAGATGGACCCGGAATTGGCCAAACGACATCCGTTGCGTATTCTGTTGGCGGAGGACAATTTGGTGAACCAGAAACTTGCCCTGCGTTTGCTCAGCCAGATGGGTTATAGCGCAGATGTTGCCAACAATGGCTTGGAGGCGGTCGAAGGTGTGAATCGTCAAGTCTACGACGTGGTTTTGATGGACGTTCAGATGCCAGAACTGGATGGTCTTGATGCAACGCGCCGCATTGTCAAAAACCACAAGCAAGATGACCGCCCAAGGATCGTTGCTATGACCGCCAACGCCATGCAGGGCGATCGTGAAATGTGTCTTGACGCGGGAATGGATGATTTTGTCACCAAGCCGATCAGAGTGGATCGACTGGTCGAAGCGATCATGAACGTTTCCAGGCGAGAGAGGAATTAAATATGGTTGAATGTCCAATTGATCTATCGGTTTTCAATGAACTTAAGGAAGCGACGGGTTCCGATTTCATCAAAGAATTGGTCGAAACCTTTATGGAGGAAGCACCCGGCATTTTGGTCGATCTAAAAGGCGCAATCACATCTGGCGACGAAGATCAGTTTCGCCGTTCCGCGCATTCCTTGAAGTCAAACGCAAACGTTTTTGGCGCGCACGAATTGGCGGAACTTGCGCGTCAGATGGAGATTTCCGGATTGGGTTCCGATCAGGAGGTAGCCAACCAAAAAGCAATTGCCTTGGAGGCCGTTTATGATCTTTCAACTGGCAAGCTGAAAGATTTAATAGATGGCTGACGCACCCGCTCGCCTTTTGATTGTTGATGACACCAAGGTCAATCGAATGTTGCTAACGCGTAACGTTGAAATGTTGGGTTATCAGGCGGCAGTTGCAGAGAATGGCAAAATCGCCATGGATTTGCTGCAGGAGGAATCCTTCGATTTATTACTGCTCGACATCGAAATGCCAGAAATGGATGGGTTTGAAGTGCTCGAGGCGATCAAACTCATTCCCGCACTCCGCGATTTACCTGTGATTGTTACGTCGTCAGTTGAGGGGATCGACAATGTCGTCAGGTGTATCGAGTTAGGAGCCGATGATTATTTGCCCAAACCTGTGAACCAGGTTTTGTTGAAAGCGAGACTGTCTTCCAGCCTTGAGAAAAAGCGGTTGCGCGACGAGCAAAAAATATTGTTACGACGCTTTGCTACCAGCGAGGTTGTTGAAGATCTACAAGAGTCGGGCTTCGCTTTGGGAGGAAGTCGAGTTCACGTCTCGGTTTTGTTCTGCGATATCCGAGGTTTTACGCCCCTTTCAGAAAGCCAACCACCGGAAGAAACAATCGAGCTGCTCAACGCCTATTATTCGCTGATGTTCGAGGCAATTGAGTGCCATGGGGGCGTTGTTACCATGATGATTGGGGACGGTCTTATGGTGCTGTTTGGCGCGCCACAACCACTGGACGACACCGCCGGATGCGCCGTGGCTGCCGCACGAGACATGCTCGACTTGATGGCCAAATTCAATGTTGACCGGGTGGCGATCAACAAGCCTAAAATCAATGTTGGGATAGGCATTACAACTGGCGAAGCAATTGCTGGATATGCAGGTACGCAAGATCGTGCCACTTACACCTGCATTGGCAATACCGTGAACCTCGCCGCCCGCCTGGAAGCGCACACAAAGGTCGTTAAGTGCTCTATACTCATAGACCAAACCACAAAAGATGGGTTGGCTGATGAAAACAATATCAAGGCGATCGGTGATGCCTCTCTAAAAGGCATTTCGGAGCCAGTGGCAGTATTTTCAGTCGAGTAAGTTTGAAGGTAATCCTGCCTGTCGCAATCCAGATAAGCGAAGCTGCACGTAATTGCCGAAATTCCAAGACATTGCCTTTGGTCAAATCGCACGAATGTTTACTCAGGGCCAATCTTTCCGAAGACGATCCCACTCGACAATTCAATGCGCGACACGCGCCAAAGGTCTTCAATGGGCTCAATCCAGACCTCCGTTTGATTTCGGTACGCAAACAGCCAAGGTCGGCAGTGCGGACAAAGTTAAAATTTGCAGCGGGTGCACCAATGACTGCTTTCAGAAGACTACGGCTTCCAGTAAATTGGGCGGCAATTCATTAAACGTCACAGTCATTAAGGTGTAGTGATGCCTTTATACAAGTTCGTTCCGACGCCAGAAATTGCTCAACAGGTGGCGAGAGGCGTATTTCGATTTTACGAACTTACAAAATACATCAAAATGGAGGAAGAAACTGGGCGTTCTGATCCATCAGAAGGTTCAATGACATTTACCGATGGGGAAATCCGCAATTCCTCAGAAGCCTTACCAAGAGCTAGTTTTAATGGCATTGAATTTTCTTGTAGCAAAATCTCCCCTGATGAGGACTATCTTAGTCAGTATTTCGTCTTTTGCGTCAGCACTCAAAAAAGCGAGATCGCCATTGAAGGGTGCAAATATTCGGTTGAGCTCAATACTGACATGTTTGATGTTTTTGAGATGCTACTTCCTACGCCGACGGCCCCCTCAGGCAATCATGATGGATTAAAATTTTTCAGCCACGCCCCAGTTGAATACTATGACGTCAACAATCACCCTGCTCGGATGGATGGGGAAGTCTGGAAGGAGGCCTATATCAAGCGCCGCGAATTTAGCTACCAATGTGAATACAGAGCTGCACTGTTTATGTCCGACCAATTTTTTGCAAAAGCCGGAAGTCGTACGTTGGTCTACCGGGCACCAGCGAGGGATAGTTCTGGGAACCTACTAGACCTTAAATTACTGATACAATCAGGGATAGATGAAGCTGGCTGGCGTTTCCTTGAACTAGATATTTCAGAGTTTCAATCGACCATTCTGACTGAGCCACCGGAGTTTGAGACTTTGATCGATTGAGCTTGTTCGACTGTATTCGCCGACCATCTTGCAAATTATGAATTCGGTCATAAAGGGCTCACTGCAGACCTCGGCGGCCTTTTAGCGAACGGCAGCAATGCGGACATTCCTGCCGTTTGGTGAATGTCTGCTTCCGGCCGCGCTTACTTTCAGACGATCCACTCAAAGACATGCCCAGCCCCAAGCGACCCTAAGACCGCAAGGAGCAAATAGAGCATGAACGGTTTCAATTTGAGCACAGGTGCAATGGCCATCGCACCCCATATGCTGACCACACCGCCTGACACAAGGAAGGCCATCGCCGCCCCTTCCGACATGCCGTTGTCAATCAGCCCTCGCGTTAAAGGGAGCGCCGCGTAACCGTCGATATAGGCGGGGGCACCGACGAAGACAGCGGCAGGTATGGCCCACCACTTGTCTTCGCCAACATATGCTGCCAGCGCCCCCGGTGTCAGCGCCGCGTTCAGGGCATACTCGGCGATAAATGCCGGGACCAGGCAGATCAGGATAAGCCGCGTGGTGACCCAGAACTGTTTGCCGAAAGAACGACGCCGCGCCGCAGACCGCCATACCCAAGGATCAAAGGGCTGACCCTCGCCGCATCGTGCTGCACTTAGTTGGCGTGCCAAACCGTTATCTCGAAGCGCATTCATGGCCCAGGGCGTCTTGGCAAAGAGCCCGGTGATCGCGCCGCCAAACAGGCCCAATCCAAAGGCGGCAATCGTCTTGCCAATCGCAAAGCTCAGACCAAGGGTTGCGGCCGTTGTCGCGAGCATTGCCGGGTCCGTGATCGGGGAGGACAGCCAGAATGCCATGATCGGAGCAAGCGGCACGCCCGCTGCCAGCAATCCGGCCATCAATGGCAGCACGGTCACACCGCATACAGGCGTGATGGCCCCAATGAGCGAGGCCGCCAGAACGGTTCTCAGTGTCTTTCCCTCGAATGCACCGGCGATGTGGGTATCTGCGCCGCTTGCGATGATCCAGGCGGCAAGCACGATGCCCGGAATGACGATGGGTGCTACGACAATCAGGCCCCATAAGACAAACTTTGCTGCGTTCGCGGCGTGTTCCGGCCAGGCAAGACCGACGCCTGCTAGCAACAGAAAAGACACGCCCCACATCAGGGGTTTCCTGTGGGATTGTCGTTGGGCAGCGGTCTGATCTGACATGCGATACTCCTTTGAACTTGAAAAATAGTGCCTCACAAGGCATCTGTAAAACGCATAGTTTCAATTTCCGATATTGGAAAAACAGATGGAAAGCCTGGACAGCGATCTTTTGCGAACCTTCGTCGCCGTGGCAGATGCCGGAAGCGTCACGGACGGCGCTGCCCTCATCCACCGGTCGCAATCTGCGACAAGTCTTCAGATCAAGCGCCTCGAAGCAATCCTTGGGCAACCGGTCTTTGACAGGCACGGGCGCGGGGTGGTCCTGAGCGACACAGGACGGAAGCTCTTTCCTGTCGCACAGGATGTTACGGCCCGTCTCGACACCGCGCTACGAGAGATTTCACAGAACACAGTAAGCGGCAAACTGCGTTTAGGCATACCCGACGATCACGGACGGGCCAGACTTGCGGCGATCATTGCGAGTTTTGCCCGTCAACATCCGAAAGTCGAACTGGATGTCACCTGCGCCTTGAGCACAGGTTTTCCTGAGGCCCTCGATAAGGGTTTGCTGGACCTTGCGATCTATGAGGTCGAAAGCCCGTCCAGCCACGAGGAAGTTGTTTATGAAGACCCGACTTGTTGGGTGTCGTCGGCGCACCGCAACTTTCAGGCCGACGAAAGCCTTCCAGTGGCCTTGTTCGATCATGCGTGCTGGTGGCGCGACGCGGCGGTCACTTCATTGCAAGACCGTGGCAAGCCATATAGTGTTGTCTACTCAAGCCAAAGCGTCTCTGGTGTGATTGCAGCAGTAGAAGCCGGGATCGCAGTGGGTCTGCTCGGTCGCTCCTCTCTGCACGGCGGTCTATCGGTAGTAAACGATGCATTGGGCCTCGGAAACACACCTGCCTCCCACCTGGTGATGGCATCCCGCAAGCCGAAACAACAAGAGCCTCAGGACGCTATGAAGGCCGCGATCCGAGCCGCATTTATCGCCAAGCCATGAAAAGCCGACCTTCGCTGCGCTCTGTCGAATGGGCAGGTCGGGCTCGAAGCAGAACACCCATAAATGGGGCATATGAACTCCGCAGGCCGCTCATCAGGGAATTACCGTTGCATGCTACCATTCTTGCAATTGATCAGGGATGGCCGAATACTCGACGAGTTGGCGATGGTTGGGAAGCAGCAAGATGAAATATGAAAACGAGTATTTCGGCGATTCTGAAAAGATTGCGCTGGCAAAACGATCGGCGCACCTTTGGTCGCTGCTGAAGGAAGACTCACGCTTTGCCTTTCAAGGCCGTATCGTGTTGTTGAGTGAACCTGGCGAAGACATGGTCGAGACCATGGTTGCAATGGCCAAGCTGCAAGGTGGTGCGGTGTGCAACTACTTCCCAATAGACAAGGCAAAGCAAACAATCACCGAATTGCAGGCGCATGGTCTTGAGACTGTGGAACATGTTCATCTTCGTGGCGACAAATCAAGTTTGGAAGCTAGCCTAAAGGCGCTCGACAGTTATGTTCTGCCTGAAGATTTGACCATCACATCCTTTGACGAAACGACGCCATCTGGACTCGTGGAAGAGGTGGTGGAAATGTCAGAACGTTGCGGCGTCACATCAGTTCCTGGTTGGGTGATGCGTGGAGCTGGGCCCAAAGGTGTTTACCTGGTGGCACAAAACCAGGACGGAGAGCCAGTGGCATGTGCGGCTTCATTTATGTGCCATCCTGAAAGCAGTTCCCATGCCGATGACGCATTTTGGGGAATGCTTGCAACGCGAGAAGACCGAAGAGGACAACGCATTGCTTTTCTTCTGGGCGCGCAGGCCATTGTGCATATGTGGAACGAGCACAATGCCCGAGGTTTCATCACTGGCGTAAGCGCCGAAAATCCTTCTTCCATGGCTCTTTGCAAGAAACTTGGCCTGTCTGAAACGGAATGGCAGTACATCTCCTGCGTGGACAAAACAATTTTCGCACGCTCGTCGATTACAAAATAACGAAATAATCCGAACAATCGATAATGGGCCCAGTTGGTTGGGTGCGCGACCAAATTATTGGCTAAGAGATCGCCTTTTCAAAAGTCTGCAATGGGCTCCAAGCTGCCGTTGGCTTAATTCCAATCAATGACCGAGAAGCGGCTTGGATTCAACCGGTCGCCGCAACACATGCGTTAAACCGTTCCGCTGGGGTTTCGTATCTCAGACGGGAGCCTTCGTTTGCCGCCGCCTCAATCCACGGTCGGCTTCCATGCATTCGTGTTGATCCCGCAAACAGTCAATCAGCACTTAGATGAAACACCTTAATGTTCGGGTTTCGGCTCTCGCCCAATTGCACAATCTCTTCTCTGTCCGCGTCAGGCATACAGGGTCCGATATGTAGTTCGGTGACCTCTTCCGAATGGTACGGGAGCGTCTCCCAAGGTTCTTCTCCAACTCGCAGCGGCACAGAAAGCCTATACTCTTGCTCGTGTTCCCATTCGCGTGCCTTAGTGTGAATGATTTTCTCCAGAATCGCGGCGTACACCTTTTCGCGATGACCGAATAGACTGTCTTCAATAAACTGTTCCGTATCGTCGTAAAGAGCGGGCCTCTGATCTGCATAAGTTACCGGACGGAATAATTTAAACTTGGAGTTCTTCTCCAGATTTCCCTCAATCCGCAATGCAATTCCTTGACCATTGTCGGCGTACTCTTCCCACATTCGGGCTGAATCGAGCGCCGGTGTCACACAGAGAACTCGGTACTCCTGCATGAATTCATTGATCTCAGCAACAAAGCTTTCGGACCTCATCCGCATGGCCTCAACGTCATAGACCGGCCTTGCTTCCAACTCATCACGGATAACATCCAACACCTTCGGGTTAGCTTTGATCGCACGTTGAATCGCCTTAATCATATAGCGTGTCTTTGGATCACCATTCGGTTCCGATTCCACGTTTCGGGCTATCACGCCTGGCATCGACTTCGTCAGAATCTCCAGCGCAACTTCTGTCTCTTCCGGAAAAACACTTCTAATTGTTAGGTCTTCTAAATCGTTGAAAGACGACGGCTTGGCGTGCCTGAATGTGCCATTCCCAAGGGTGAGACGGGCGCCGTTTCTATCCATGAATTTATAGAGTGGTGGAAGTTCCATAATCATCTTTGACCTCGCCCACAGTAGTAGCATGCAAATTGGATTTGCGGAGACTCCAATTCCCTTCTTCGAAAGCGGACATTCGCTGCGTCATAGAAATTCCGCAAGATGGGCTCGTTGCAGCCGTTGGCTTGATTCCAGTGAATGACCGGTGAGCGGACTTTGTTGTCTTTGAGATCTGGTACGACTTGCTCGTCAGCGACAGCGAAGGAAGGACCTAGATGCGCTAGATGTAACGACTCAATCAGCGTCGGTTCAGCGGACCTTGTTTCCTCAAAAAATCGGTTTGAGTAACTTGTCAGCAACGAGCTATCAAGGAGCCGAATGCTCTGAAGGAGGCTATTCTGCCATCCGTGCCCATAACCGGCCATCACTGGCGTCTGAGTATACGGGAATATCCTCGGACCATGTATCTTGAACCGTCCGCGCGGTGTACATGGCTCCACTAAATTTGCAAATCTTGGAGAAGTCTGTTCATCTTCCCATAAAGGCTTAGTGGTTAGAGGCAACGACACCCTATTTTCGAAAGGTCCGGAATACTCCGCAGGCGAGTACGGACAAGTGTTGGTGATTTGTCCTTCCACTATTCAGACGGATAACATTACGGGAGAAATTCTATGAAAAATTGGTCTCAACGCGCATCTACGATTCTGGCTTCCGCCTTGCTTTCGTTGGCAACCAACGTCGGAGCCATGGCGGCCACTCAACAAAATGTACTTTTTGTTCTCGACGCCTCAAACTCCATGTGGGGTCAAATTTCTGGGAAGCCCAAAATTCAAATTGCCAGAGAAGTGTTGAAGGACCTAGCCGGCAAGATCCCCAGCGAAACCAAAATGGGATTGGTTGCCTATGGTCACCGGTTCGATCGAAAACTGAATGAATGTGACGATATGGAATTGATGAACCCTGTCGGTCATTTTTCAGCAGATGAGGCCGACAATGCGTTCGACTTCATCAAACCTAAAGGACAGACGCCGATTGCTCGGACACTGCTTGCAAGCGCAGATTGGTTGCAGGAGCAAAAAGGGCAGCAAAATACTGTTGTCCTGATATCCGATGGCTTGGAAAGTTGTGATGGTGACCCATGCACCGCTGCAAAAGCTCTCAATGATGCAGGTGTTACGACAAAGATTCACGTGGTCGGATTCGATCTAACCTCCGAACAACGGGCGAAGTTGGATTGCATCGCCAAGAATGGCAATGGCAACATGTATGCTGCCAACAATGCCGATAGCCTCAGTGACGCGATGAATGAGGTGCGCGTTGAATTGGAGCAACCGGTTCCGGAACCAGAGCCCATTGTTGTCGCCCAAGCACCAGCAGCGCCAGAACCTCCGAAGCTCGAGCTTGTTTTTGAAGACGAATTCGAAGGGGAAGACCTCGGCGAAGGCTGGGAAATCACCAACCCAAATCCCGATCGATACATCACGGAAGAGGGCGAATTATTGATTGTTGCCGGGTCACCAGCCAGTAGCCCTGCACTGGAGGAAATGGAAAATGTCATTCATCATTCGACGGCTCTACCGAAAGGTGATTGGGACGTCGAGGTCAAACTCAAACTAGAATTACAACAAGGCACAGAAGCGTTCTATTTCGGTGTTCGAAACGATCACGAGAATTGGCTAGCGGCCGGGGTTAGAGGCCGTATGGCTTATGGAGAGAGTTTTCTGAACGGCTTCATCGAGAAAAACGAAAGAGGCAAACTAGCCAATTTCGACGTCAAAATTGACAGTCACGGTGATACCAGTGGCACTGGGTCCACCAAACGCTGGGCCACAACCGGATTCACCGATAAATACGGTCAGGAAAGCTTTGTTCTTGTTCTCAGCAAGCGTGGCCGGTCTTATTCGCTAAGCGCAAAATATGCCGACGAGGGCCACGTGTCGTTCAAAAATGTTACCACAGAAAATCTTAAAATGCTGCGGGGCAAGAAAAATCTATTTGTTGGTCTCATTTTGCGAAGCGAGGGACGAGACTATCAGGGAGAAGGCGCAGCCATGATAGACTATGTTAAAGTGACCAAAGTTTCAAAGTAGAGATGGCATCGATTCGATACCGATGGGGCCGCCGGCGGAGCTTTCGGTGTGGACAGTCGAACGGAAGACCCGACCTGGTTGATCTACAACGTTGTTTCCAGCTCTCTATCAATGGGTTACTTGGAGCATTGTTGTTATTGACCGGTTGGGTTGCAACCGGGTTGGCTACCGACGTTTACGCGGATGAAGTCGCTGTTCGGGAGCGCACGGGCCCGGTACGCCCCGAGGGGCCGCCGAGGCCACATCTAATTGACATGGCAAAAACGGTTCTAGGCCAGCTCAAAGATGGTGATCTTGGGGATGCCAAAACAGCTGAGCGGCTTCAGAGTATTATCCGTAAGTCCCGTTTGAAGCGCTGGAGTGGATCCCCATTAACCGGAGAAGATGTAACCGAAGATCTTGGGCAGAAATTTGATCTTTACACCGATAATGATGAGGAACATCGCGAGGCAGTAGAAGAACTCCAGGCCGCCCGAACCGCCGTTCAAAGACGGATCGCTGCAAAGAAAATCCTGGAACTGAATGGACGGCTGAAATCCATTGATCCTGGCTCCGATGAAGAAAGGGCCATGGTGCAGGAAGTCATTTCTGGGTTTGAAAAAAATCTATCAGATCGGTTTGAGCTCAATCAGCAGCAATCTGGAGTCGAAGTTGGAGAGAATGGGGACTACCTGGGTCTTGAATGGAACCCTAGCAGCGGTGATTTCTTGATCCGACTTCGACCAGGTGACGATGATAAGGAGTATATCATCCAAAGCGGCGTGGTTGTTGAACGTGACGAAGATGGCGTCATGAAGATGCGTACAATCGTCGACGAGACACCTGTTCGCGTTATAGGCCAAGCCAAACGCAAACGTATTTCACAGTCTCTGTTTGGCGAGTGGCACACAAAGGACGGTGAAATCTGGACCATAGGAAGGCAGCAAAACAAATCAGAATCTGACGCTAAGTCAGGTCCCAATCAGAAGAAGGATACACTGGCAACACTGCAGGCAGAGTTGAAGGCAACGAAGTCCAAGAAAGTTTTTCTTTGGATCAATGGGGAAACCGGCGAAAATATTATTCAAACAAAATACAAACGGCTTCCAGAACCATTCGAATTTATGAAGCAAGAATCGGATGATTTCTACAAGGACAAGATCCGCAAGCTTGAGAACACGATTGCGGAACTTCAGGCCTCCGACAAAACGCTTCCAATTGATCAGTTCGATCCATTGAATCTGGACGAGGTGCAAGTTCGCACCCCAAGCATTTTATCGATCATTCGCGACGACGGCTACGAATTCAGCTATACCGACGTATCCTACGACGGAAATAGGCTGACCGGTCGTCGGACCCTGAGTGACCTACGGGACCTTGCAGTGGGAGGGCTTCCTGACCACATTCGACGAGAATTAATTAGTAGCTGGTCTCCGCCAGAATGGGTTGAACTTATAGTAATCTACCGACCGCGAACCGATGACGTCGTTTTAGCGGGAAACCGCTGGCGGCTGCATGTCACTTCTTCCGGGATCAGCGGCGGAGTAACCAAAATACATTCTCCTTATGTTGAGGAGGTGTTACGGTTGGAACGAACCGATCCACCAACACCAAGTCCTGTATCACTGCGGTTCCTGGTGTCTCCAAGCAAGCAGGATTCAACCCCACCGGAATCCCTGGCCTATGACAAACCATTTTACGTGGAGTTGGTTTTTGATCGCCCTCCAGAGGTTGGCAAACACCAAGTATCACTGAAGCTTGGAGCGAAGGCCAACAATGCAATCATGGTTTACCGCGACGAAAGTGATCCGTTGAGGTTTCTGTCTAAGCGGATCGTGCTTGATGAACTGGGCAACGACTAAGACGTTTGGCGACAGAAGAAAGTCCCGTTCTGCATTCAAGCTAATTCTGTCTCTAAAATTCTTACTTGGTGTCCTCCAATAAGGGAGATTCGCCCCTAGGCGAAAGCATGATAATTTGTTTGGCGCGCAGGTCGCCAAACTCAACGGTGACCGGTTCTACAATCGAAAACTGATCGTTCAACGGTGGATTCAGGATTCTTAGCCCCATGTCCATTCCGAGTTTGGCTTTACCCGCCTTGAGGTCGTTGGGCTCGACTCGGATTTGCGCGCTTTTGGCAACAAGTGTTGTCGGAAAGAACTTTCCATTGATGCTAATACGGGTTCCTTTGGGTGGGCGCCGGTCAAAGTTGACAAAGACGATCACGGTATTGGTCAACGAAAGTGGATTGTCATTCCTTAACTCTCTAATCGTCGTTTGATCCCGTTCCTCAATCAATTTACCGATGGCAGACCGGAATTCCAGCAGATGGCGCTTGGCAGCGCGATAGGCCTGGCCTGCGGCCCTATACTCGCCACGCCGGATCATCCATTTGATATCAAGAAGAGCCAATTCTGCGGCAACCTTTGCGCGTGGGTCGCGTGCCGCCCAATCACGAATGGGTTCTTTGGCTGCTGTTACCACCGCTCCAACTAACACGCCTTTGCCAATTTCAGGCACGCTTTGGATAGCCTTCCACCCTCCCTTGTTGCCGAGGTCAAACAAGAATTTTCCTTTTCGATCGGCCGCGAGAAATTGCTTTAAGAGACCATCTCCGCGTTCTGGAATTGCTTGTTTCAACACTTTGGAGATATCGGAAAACTCGCGTGTTGGACCACTGTTTCTGGCGATCTTGTTCCAGTATTGCGTTGCCTCCAGCTCAGGGTTGAGCATGAATGCCGTCATGAGATTGGTAAAACTCTTGTTGCCATTTTCCAGGGTGTCCTGGGCCAAGTTTTCTGAAACAATTTTGGCAGCAAGTCCCAGGCCGTTGCCCCAAGCCCCCTTCTCGAGCTCACCCAGCTGATCGTCGTTGACGATAAGCGATTTCACATCGTTCAGGCTGGACAATGTCTTGACGTTAAGTGCTTCCTTTTCCGCCCCTGACAGCGAAGCATGCACCGAAACAGGCAATCCAAAGCTGTCAGATTTAACTTTCGGCGGTCTTTGATTGGGTTGGCCGACCTTTTCAACGGTATCTGCCACCCTTTTTTTCAAGTCCAGCAGTCCTTCTGAGACTTTCGGCTCGGGTATGGAGAAGTCAGATGAAAAAGCTTCGACGGTTCTATATCCAGCCTCAAACAATACTGAAAACGGTGTTGCACCGTCTAATCCAATGCCAATTGCCGCATCTGCAAGTTCCAGGGCCGTGTTCAAATAATAGGCCCGCTCCATGAGGCTGGTCGCCTCTTGGTGTTTTTCATCCCACTCCTTGGCAACATCCTTGAAGCGGGTTTCAGCATTCGCGAAGAGCAGGTTGAACGCGCTCTTCGCGTCGACAAAAATGGGATGAGCGGCGATGAGAATGGAAATCTGCTTCTCCAGCAGTTTTTGTTCTTTGCCGACTTTTCGGATCGCTAGGTAGGCAGGTGATTCTTGACCCGCTGTGTGCACAGCAACCTGCGTCACCTTGGGCAGCTTGTAATTCTGGTCCAGGTCAAAGAGCAGTTTGTAGTATTGCTGGGTGGCCAGGCTGACCGCTGCCGAATGAGCCGAATGTTTTGCCATCGCTTTTTGATTTTTGCGGGACTCCTCGGTAAATATGCTCTCCAAAGGATTCAATCGGGCCTGAACTTGATTCAGTTTTTGCTGCAGCTGCAAGCGGCGCTTTTTGGGATCTTTGACCGGAGGAGCTGGTGGATTCTTTGCCAGTGCGTCTGCCCGTATCTTGCGCTGCACTACATATGCGAGCAGCTGTTTGCCCAGTTCGCGATCTTCTGCAGAAGAACCATTCTCGAATCGATGGATTGCGGCTCTGATCCAAGGTGCATCCTCCTCGATCTCCCGTTTGACCTTTTCTGGAAAATTTATTTTTTCAAAGTAGTCATCAATCGTCTTGATTCTGCGTTTGAATGATTCGGCTTCATCGCGGATCGGGCCGATATTCGCCAGCAGGATCCGGACCACGCCATCTTGCTCGTTGGCATTTTTTTTTGCTTCAGCGAGTACTTTTTTCTTCTGTGCGATCTCCTTTGATTTTTGCTCGAGCTGTTGCGTTAACTGGATGATCTTTTCAAAATCCGAGGTTTGGCTCAGGCCCCGCGTGCCGGGAAACAGGCACAAACCAATGATCGCCAGAATTGTGATGATCCTAAAATTATGTCCTTGCGCCATTGTTTTGATTTGCGTCGACCGAACCAAACCGTTCGACGATCCCCAATTTCTGTTGCCGGTAATTGGTAATCTAAGCGGATTCTTCCCCAACACAAGATTATCAAGGCCGGCGGTCCTAAAGACGGCCTTGATTGATTGGGTAATCACTGCTCAGCCTTCACTGCTGAGGGGGCCGACATAGCCTCAGTTGGACAACGCTTTGCTGGCTAGCTCCCTCGCCTTTTTACGTTGTGCTTCGTTGAGCGCGTTGGAAATAAGCCTGACATTGTTTTCTGCATCCGCATTTCCCTGTGCTGCGGACCTCAACAGCCAGGCTAGAGCCTGCACGATATCCTCGGGGACGCCTTCGCCCTGGTAATACAAGATGCCCAACGTATTCTGCGCTTGGTGTTGCCCGTTATTCGCCGCGATTCGATACCAGTATACGGCCTGATTCAGATTGGCTGCCACACCCAGACCGTTTTCATAAGATGATGCCAGATTATTCTGGGAATCTATGTGACCTTGTTCCGCTGCCCGTTTGTACCATTCGAATGCCCTTGTAGCATCCTTCGGAACCCCAATTCCTTGGTCCAGTTTGATCGCCACCTGATACTGAGCATCGACAAGGTTCTGCTCTGCAGCCCGTTGGTACCAGCCAAAGGCTTTACCGAAATTTTGCTCAACACCATGCCCCTGATCAAACATGAAACCCATGTTGAACTGGGCCTCCCGATCTCCCTTTTCGGCCAGAGAAAGCCAGATCGCGGCGGCTTTGCGATAGTCTCCACGATCAAATGCGTCGTTGGCTTGATCAAATGAATCGGCAAGCGAAGACGTGGTAAGGAAAACTCCAACCAAGAAAGTCATGATCAGCCGTTGAATTACTCGGAACATTTGGATCTCTCAACACTTCGTTGCTCGAATGAGATTGATGCTATGTGGTTTTCAACGATGCTACAACTAAAGGCGTTTAGCGGGTCAAATAGATATTCAAACTTCAGCGTGCGCTATCGTATTCAATCTGAAGTCAAGACTCAGATGGAGTCGTTGTTGGCGCTCAATTGCCAATTACTGTGATCCAATGCGCTGCAAATCGGGTGGAACGGTGCAGGGGTATCTTTTGGGAAAAATACAGTCCCTCCCGACCGGCAGGTCTCCAGCGTTTGCCAGGTTGCGTCGTGAGTCTTGACCAATCTTGAGGAAAGCTGGGCGTTGTCCTGTCTGCGACACCGGTACCACTTCCGCAAAGGGCTCACAGCAGCCGTCTGGCCGTTTTCTGGAACGGCCGGATCTCAATCAAAAGCGGACGTTAGGACGTAAAGGGCGGGTGACACGTGACCTCTGTTCTTCATTTGCATGTTGGGTCGGTCGGTTGTTTACACCCCAAAAGGAGAAGCCCCGTACGGAGATTCTAAACGCCATTTAAGTGTTTTCATGGCTACACCAGACTGGTTTAGAAAGCCGCTGTGCAGCCTTCCTGACGGCTCGTTTATGCCACATCCAGCAGCTTTGCCTCGTAGCGTAGCTCAGCTGGGGTGGTGCTGGGCCTGTCCCACACATACCATGCGTGATCTTCGGTGCCGGTGTTGCCGTCCAGCGTCAAGCTGAGGCGGTCCAGCAGGGCGATCTTCATCTGGTAGCGAGGATTGTCGGCAAACAGGTGCCGCCTCGTTTTGCCAAAGTCGAACTTGGCCGTCAGCAGCATGGCAACGAGCCCGTCGCAACGCTCTAACGCGGCTTCGATGAACTTCACCGCTGCCCGGTTTCCTCGCCCATAAGGCGGGTTCGTGATTATCGCGTTCAGGCCACTGGGGAAGCCAATATGTTCCGATGTCAGGAAGTCCACCGGCTCGGAGTAGTGGTGCTGCTTGTCATAAACCTCGATATCGGAGGTGATGACTTTTGCGCCGGATTCTGTCAGCACGTCAGCGATCATGTGGTTGCCTGCCGCTGGCTCCCAGACGTTGCGGTTGCGCACGTCGATGTTGCGGAGCAGCGCTTCGGTCGCCCAAGGCTCCGTTTGATAAAAATCGTTGGCCTTGCGGTCGAAATTTGATGCAGTGACCGTCATGGAGGTGGTTCCTTTATCTCAATGGTTGCCAGTCCCAGAACTTGTCTGGAACCGGCCTGTGGTGCGCTATGTAGTTGCGCGTTCGGCCTTCAGCTTCCGTACCGCATCGAGAATGACTTTCCGCATAAAGTTCGCTGGTCGATTGTTGAATGGAAGTTGATTAAATTCCAAACGAGCTGCTGCCCCATAAGATTGGTAAGAAAGTCAGAAACCGGTGCTTTCAGTGCTGAGTTCTCCTCAAAAAGTCAGGTATTTCAGGGAGTTCAGTTTCAGCTTCGCCTGTTGTGTTTCTTATCGGCGATCTTACACCGCCTGCCTTGGAAGATTTTGTGTAAGATTGAGGCGCAGCAAGATCATCATTTTTTTTCAATGTTCTGGCGCTCACATTCTCTGAGTTTCTTACTTTCTTATCAATCTTACCGGGGTTTGGTTCTGCATAAAGGTCCGTCCGATGAGGATGGATGTATTTTCCGTGGCTGAATTTCTGGACCTCACCGGCTTTGTTCATACGATACAAAATCTGATTGAGATTGTTGAGCTTCATGCCTGTCGCAGCCACAAGCTCGGTGGGTGACATTGGTGCTGTGGCGCTTTCAAGTTCCGAAAGTATGCTGGATCTTTGACTTGATCGCCGCACTTCACTTGCATCGCCAATCATGGTCCAGATCCCGCCCTCAAAACAAAGCGCAGTCTCAATTTCCTCGACGTCGCGACCTCTAACATAGAGCGTCGTGCCGCTCGCGTCCTTCTTCAAGACCAGCGTGGTATCTGCACAAGCCGAAAGTCCATTTGACCCCGATAGCGCTTCGGTTGGATCATCCGCACCACCTTTGCGGGTATGGTGCAATGCCAACACCGCTATGCCATGTTGCATTGCCCATGATTGCAGGTCGGAAAAAATAGCATAGTCGTTTTCATATGCATTTCGGTTCTTTGAACCTGGGGGTTTGATGCGTTGCAATACGTCGATAATGACCAGTCGCAGGCCACCAATTATGTTTCGTTGTTGGTCAAGCGCTTCAATAAAGCCCTTGTCGAGGGAAATGGACTCACTGGCCCAATGTAATCGGTCCAATTCAGGGCGTTTGTTTGGATGAGGAAAGATTGTTTCAATCCGGCGCTGAATGCGACGCTCTCCATTTTCCATATCGATATAGAGAACACTGCCTTTCTCGCATTCAATGCTGCCCATCGCACAACCACCTGTTGCCACGGCAATAGCCCAGTCAATACCGAGCCAGGTCTTTCCCGTCTTTTGGGTGCCGGCCAGCACCGAAAAGCCCTCTGGTAAATAGCCCGGCACGATCCACCTGATCGGCGGATATTTGGTTGCCATAATCTTGTTGGTTGCTGTTGTCGTAAAGCTAGTTGGCGGCTTCTTTGATCCGCTTTGATTGAAGCTAGGCTTAAAATTGACGGGTACCACACCGTCATCCTCAGGTGTCCAGGTCATCAGGCGGCACCTTTCGCTTGCATGAGATCGTTGAAATCGGTGCCTTGGTCTGGTGCTATGAAGCAGACAGCCTCACGCTCCTGATCCGCCCACCTCTGGCAGCAAACTGCTGCCGCATCCTGCCCAGTCTGGCTGGCATCGTTGTCTGCAAATATTGCCAACGCCTCGACGTGTGGGAGGACTGGAAATGATCGCATGGTTCCGGCGCTAAGCGTCGCCCAGATTGGCCGCCATTCATATCGGACCGCGACTGATAGTGCTGTCTCAATCCCTTCGGCCAAGCCTAGTCCAGTTAAGGCATCTCCTTCAGCCTCCGGGTCAAACAGCATCACGGTGCCTGCCAGGCCCCACTTCTTGCGATTGCCAATCTTGAGACCGTCCACCGTCAGAAAAGTGCGCTCGATGCCCGTTGGCTGGCGCGTAAGGGGATCTACCATGAGTGCGAGCATCGATGAGGCAGCCGCATCGGTGTTGCCGGTATGGGTTGGATGCCAGCGCAGGCAATCAAGGTTCATGCCCTCTGGTAGGCCGTGCTGACCGAGCCGACGAGTAAGATAATGCTCTGCCGGAGTGCCCACAATTGATCGGGCTTCACTCCAAAGTTCAAAGGCCTTCGCTTGCCGCTGCTGAATATCGGCCTCCAACTGGGCTTGCCTACCTCTATCGCTCTTTAACGCCGTTCTGGGTTTGGTCAGCAAACTAGCCGAATAACTATCGCTCAAGCCTGCAAATTGTCTGCAGAACCCTACCGCGTCAGCGAACCTTAAGCCCGCATGAGCGATCACAAAGGCGATCATGTCACCGCTGTTACCAGTCTCGTGATTGTACCACAGACCAGCCTTTGGTCCGGTGATGGCTACAGATAAGCTGCCCCTGCGCCCGTATCGCAGTTCAGTTGACGATCTGCTGCTGGGCTTTCCAAGGACATCGATGGCAATTTCTTGTGCACAGCAAGCAATGTCCGAACGAGCGTGGTCATCAAGGATCATTTTGATGCCACCCGCTGCGAACTAAACTGGAAGTGGCGATTTGTTTGGTCTTCTTCTGGCTCGTTCTTGGATGTGGGAAGAGCATCCAGCCATTGCTGAATATCGGACTGCCGCAATCAACGATGCCCACAACAGCGCGACCACCAACAAAGCCCAGCGTGTTCTGCGTGATTATCTCGTGTTGACGGACATGGGATAGATAGGCATCAAAGTCGTCATTCGCTTCTCGGAATTCATCACGGGCAGCTGACAACCAAAGTGAACTATTCATCCTCCCCCCCGTTTCGAAAGCAGCACTACGCTTGGTCAAAACATTCAGGATATGCTTGGAACGCTGACCTACCGGAAGCCAAATCAACTCTTGCTCACGGGAGTACACGGCGCACGGTAGACGTTTAGGTGGTTGGAGACACAACCTATTCGGTCTATGATTAAACGTGTCGAAACTTGCTGTTTTGGTATCGGCATCAGCCCTGCTACACGCTGAATTTGAAACGTCGCCCTGACCAAATGTCGGGGCGGCGCTCCGCCCTTTTGAAGTAACCATCCGATTAAGCGGCTACTGGTAGTGAATCGAACCACTCTTTTGCATCGGAGGCTGAAATAAGACTACGCTTGCCAACCTTGCGAATGCGCAATCTGCCAGCTTTTACTTCTTCATAAAATTTGGTCCGGCCTAAGCCGTAGCACTCAG
Organism: Rhizobiaceae bacterium; assembly: GCA_039969995.1. GTDB lineage: Bacteria > Pseudomonadota > Alphaproteobacteria > Rhizobiales > Rhizobiaceae > Pseudahrensia. The sequence goes on along the minus strand of JBDVMU010000062.1, from coordinate 36,135 downwards.
TAAATTCTGCGACAGTGAATGCCTGTTTTTGAAGGTGCATGTGGTTGTCCATTCGTTAATGTTTCGAATGGTTCGCAATGGTATGCACGAAACCGCAAATGAAAATATCCACACTTGGTTTAACTGCAATAATTAAAGTTTGCAGAAATTCTTTTATGTAATAAATCAATGGGTTAAGGAATTTATTATTTCTGATCGCTGCAGTGCAATTGAAGTGCGATGATTATCTGCACGAATACTGCATCATCTGTGTCTAAATCCGCTGTCGCTCCAGGTGCACCGGAAGCCTAGGGACTTCAGCTCGAGATCAGCCTTTCGGACAGCATCTCTAGCCGCTCGTACGCTTAGGCCTGAAAATTCAGTCTGACAATGCTTGATTAGTTTTGGAATTGTTCCGTGTGGGTTCTCGGTCAAGTTTTTATTCATCTCATCGACTAGATATTCGGTACACTCAACGACTAGACGCTCTCGATCTTTTCCCTTCAGCACCATGCACGACGGTTCGTTAGAAGGATCAGGCCATATTTTCAGGATGTCGTCGCGCAGAAACCTTACGGCGAAATAGACAGGTTCATCCAGATCATCAATCTGAAGGTGACCACATTCCTCGTCGCCCAGATATGGTTTAAGTAAACCCCACTTATTTCCTTGCAACTCAATTGGGTTGCCCATTTTATCTAGAGCCATCGCTCCGAAATTTCCGGCGAGAAGATGGCGCCACAGCGCTTGCTTGGCTTCATCAAATTGACCGACTTCGCTCTGAGTATAGATTTCCCACAACGTTGGCTTTTTGTGGTTCATGTCCTCACAGAATGAGTCCATTCGATCTTGTACGGCTTTGGGCGTTTGATATATCACCCACGCAAACGCCATCGGCGCTGTCCAGACCTGCTCTTGCATGGGGTCGTGTTTCGCTCTTAGTTCATCTTCCCGTACCCTTTCTGCGGATTTTTTATCGATAAATCTGCTCATCCAAACGTCAAACTGCACAGCATCCAAAACTGGAATGACACCGACTAAGGTGCTCCATTCCTTGCATTCATTTTCCTGTATTTCAGGATGTGACAGCAATGCCTCTGGATTCGCTATGCTGTGCTGCTTCCAGCCTTCAACCGGCAGTTTTTCCATCTCTCTTGTTACGGCATTTCTGAAGTGCGCGACCAATTCACCGTCTGCCAATGGCCGAAGCAAATCCCAGGCATGTGGTTCATAATCGGATGCTGCACGTCGTTCTTGGAGCCGATTAAAAGCCTCATTGATGTTGATCCACTCACCCATGTAGCGCCACCACGTTACCTTGATCGTGTCCGGTGCAGTAGTCAGCCCACGCCTGCATGAGTTGCCGCCGTTTTTCTAAAGCGTCGGACCGGCGATAGGCTTGCTCCACAGCTGAACCGATTTTGTGGGATAGGGCCATTTCTGCAATCTCGCGTGGGAAGTTGGTCTTGTCACCCGCCCAATCTCTGAATGTGGAACGAAAACCATGTGGAGTTGCGTTATCGACCTTTAGCCGCCGAAGCAGCATGGACATCGACATATTGGACAGCGGTTTGCCTTGCTTCTGCCCGGGAAAGACATATTCGGAGCTTCTTGATGAATAAAGCGGCGACAATATCTCCACAGCTCGGTCTGATAGTGGGATACTATGTTCTTGCTTGTTCTTCATTCTCTCTTTTGGGATGACCCACAAAGCAGAGTCCAAATCAATTTCCGACCAAACTGCTTGCAACACCTCTTTAGTTCGGGTGCCGGTTAAGATTGCCAGTTCTAGTGCACGAGCTGCCAGAGCCTCTGCGTTTTGCAATCGTACAATGAATGTTGGCAATTCTTCATATGGCATTGCAGGGTGATGTTTCTTATCGCGCCTGTCTCGTTTAACCAGAATTTGATCAAGGTGCCCTCGCCAGGCAGCCGGATTTTCCCCGGATCGAAGATGTTTTGCTTTTGCAAAGTTCAGCACGGCTTCCATGCGCATACGAACTCGTGATGCGGTTTCAGGCGTTTTCTTCCAAATTGGGTTTAGCACTTGGAGGACATCCTGAGTTTCGATTTCGCTCACCGGCCTGTTGCAAATGGGAGCACACCGTTTGCGCAGGGAGTCCTCCCATTGCCATTGGGTTTTACTGTTGGTCCACCTCGCAGACATACTCGCCAAATAAAGTTCGGCTACTTGGCCAAAGGTTTGCTGTTCGACCCTGGTCTGTTCGCGGTGGCTTTTCGGATCAATCCCGTTTGCAACAAATTCCCGGTTTTCGGATGCCATCTTTCTCGCGTTCGCCAAAGACAGATCAGGGTATGGGCCTAATCCTATCTCCCTTGGGCGACCACCTTTGGGGGTCCATCTGAATATCCAGGACTTAGAGCCGGACTTGGACAAATTGAGCCAAAGGCCGCCGCCGTCGCCGAGGCGACGTCTGGTCTTGTTTGCGTCAACTTGGCGCACAGACAGTTTGTTCAGTGTTCTGCCCAATTCGACTCACGTTTTTTTCTTACTTTTAAAGCTGGTTTACAGCGTACAGCAGCGAAAGAGAGCGAACAAGTTAGGAAAAAACTTATATTTCTTAATAGGTTGAAAGCTGTGTATGAACGGTGGTGAACAGGAGTTCGGTGGTCTCCAGACCCACCACATTCTTCAAAACTCCAGGCCTTCTCACAAAAGTCCCACCAGGACTTTGGCGAACTCTGGTTATCACTTGGGCTTACTCCTTCAGAGTGGCATCACCGAAGTGCTGGCCCGCGCACATTTTATAACCAGTTCCGGCGAGCCAAGCTGCCACCTGCGACAATTCAACCCCGCCGATATGCGAAATCTTGCAATTGTCTGCATCCCACGAGTCGGACAGGCTCAACATGTTTCCTCGGGTTACAGCTGACGAAGATGAGGGGACCGAGGATGCGATAACGATCCCCCTGGTTGTTGTCTGGCGACCGCCCGTTGACCGGTTGCTACCGAAGCCAGCGCTTTGGGCATCCTTTCTCAGCTGCGGCAATCAGCGATTGGCGGTGGTGCGCCGATTTGGCAGCATTTCTTCAACTTGCTACACTCCCAACCATCCACGGGGGAGCCATGAGCCAAAACAAGACCATACCATCAGATGTGCCAGTGCTCGACTATATCGAGTCGCTGGATAACCAAACCCGTAAGGACGATGCGCGGCTGCTGCTGGAAGCCATGGCCGACTGGACCGGCATGCAACCCCGTCTTTGGGGCGCCAGCATTGTCGGTTTCGGAGAATATCACTACACCTATGAAAGTGGACGGGAAGGTGACCACATGCTCACCGGCTTTGCGCCCCGCAAATCCGCTATGACCATCTACATCATGCCCGGCTTCAAGCCCTATGGCGAACAACTTGCCCGGCTCGGGCCGCACAAACACTCGTCATCTTGTCTCTACATCACCCGTCTGACCCGGGTGGATTTATCAGTTTTGGAAGAGATAGTGCGCGACAGTGTCGAGCGGATGAAGGCGAAATATCCCTGGAAGAGCTAAACGGATCGGGTTTAGCCGCCATCTTAGCTGCCGCTGTCTTCCTCGCAGCCACCGCTGCCGTCCTCGTCGCCGTTGCCGCCGCCGCTGAGTTCTTGGTCGAGGCGGGCCTCGAGTGCAATCAGATCGTCGGGCAGGGGCATGCCGAATGATTTCAGTTCTTGCAGTTATTCGCGAATTTGCTCGTGCAACTGCCATTTGTCCTGCGGTTCGCTGTCGATTTCCGCCAACAGCATTTCGATTTCGGATATCAGTCGTTCAAAGGCCATGGTCATCTCCCTAACTTCAACTATAGTGAGCCGAATTTTCAGCCACTGTGCTGATCGAGATCAAAGTTACTATAAAAATTCGGCCAACCATTGACCGCCTTCACCGATCGCCCCATTTCCGACTACAAGCTTGAGAAGCGTTCCGGCCTTCCTCATACGCTGCAGGTATTGCTGGACGAGTTTCCACGGGACGGCTGGGCCGACCATCAACATTTTCATGGCCTGATCAGCTTCTGGCTGGATCGCCATATGATGTTCCGACAGATCATGGAAACGATGATCGAGCAGACCGAACAGGTGATGGATAACCGGATTGATCCGCAGCGTTACTCGTCACAAATGGCGCGCTATGCACGGTTGTTTGTGGGCCAGCTGCATGGTCATCATCACATTGAAGACACACATTATTTCCCAATTCTGGCCAATCGCGACATCAGATTGCAGCGCGGCTTTGCCATTCTTGACGCAGATCATCACGAGCTGGACAATCAGTTGCATCTGTTCACCGACGCGGCCAATGGGGTGATTGCACCGGCAGGACCGACACTTTACCCAACCGGTGCGGGCCACTACCTGGAAGTGCTGACCCAGCTCAATCACTTTCTGGAACGGCATCTGGAAGACGAGGAAGAACTGGTGGTGCCCGTTATTTTAAAATACGGTATTGGTGATTTAACCTAGAACCCTTGAGGTCTGGCGGACGCTTGAGTTAAGTCGCCGTATTGCGAATATCGATGACATTGTCGCCGCTGCGATCCGATTGATGGATGAACAGTGAAACAGGCTTTGAACTGCCACGCACCATATGGGCTCCCGCCGTGGCAAAATTCTGAGGTTCTCCTGCAGCAGAAAAACACTCGTGAGAGACTGTGACAATTGCGTCATTGCTTTCCAGAAAGTCCTTGCCAATCTGTTCGATGCGGTTGGCGACATTCACCGTATGGCCGATGACCGTGTAATTGGTTCGGTCATCACCACCAATATTGCCAACAATGGCACGTCCGGAATGAATGCCAATGCGGAGTTGCAGGCCAGGTACACCGGCCTTTCTGCGATCTTCACAATGGGCCTCAAAGTTCCGCTTGATGGCGATGGCAGCTTCAATGGCGTGGGCGGCGTGGTCTTCGTCAGTCTCCGGCGCTCCCCAAAACGCCATGACGCCGTCACCGAGATATTTGTCCACCGTTCCATTGCTCTTCGCCACCTGACTGGAGATCAGATCGAAATGTTCATTCAGCAGGGCGGTGATTTCTGCGGCGTCGAGGTTCTCTGATCCGGCGGTGAAATTGGCGATATCGGTGAACATGACGGTGACCGGGCGTTCCACTGGACGGGTGACTTCGCTGCCGGATTCAAGAATCCGCTGCACAAGTTTTTGCGGCACATATTTGGAGAATTGGGATAGCGCCGTGTGCATCGAATTGATGACATTTGCCTGGGTGTCCAATTCACGGACCCGGGATTTTGGCAAAGGTTCAAACCCATCCAGCTCCAACCTGGAAAACTTGCTCGTAGTTTCGGCAATCCGCCGCATCGGTTTGGACAGCCTGTGGCTCAGCAGAACGGCGGCCAGCAAAGTCAACAACAGGGCGGCAATGCCGACAAAAACGGTGAAACCGGCGCGGCGCAGCTCGTCATTGATATCGGAACTGAGCATGTAAGCGCCCACCGTGTAGGGCTCGCTGGAAAACACTTTCAGAGGAACGGTGATGTAAAAATAGTTGTTCTGGCCCCCACTTCCGTCAGAGCCATTTCGCGTGCGGAGAACAGTGTAGCGGTCCTGTGGAACGCCATTTTCTTGGAACGCCGGCAGTTTATCGGCTCCGGAAAACTGCATCATGCCCAATGCAGGAAAGTCGGCTGTGTCATATTGGGGTTTTTCGCGAAACAGACTGGGCCGCGCCGAATGGGCAATCAGCTTGCCCTCGTTGTCGAGAACGAACGCCGTTGTCTTGTCGTCAGTGGCCAGGTTGCTGATCATCCGGTTGATGGAATAGCCGTCAATATTGGCTTCGATTTGCGCCACGATCTGGCCGTTAAAAACAACGTTCTTGATCAATCGATGCGAGAGCTGGTTATCGACAAGAATGCCGCTCGTCCAGTTATGGGAATCAGCTGCATTGCCGTCAGGGAGGGCGATCATCTTGCCGTCATGGCCATAAGAACCGGCGGGCAGGTTTGTGATGTCGCCGTTTGGAGCTCTTTGATAGCCGACGACCTGACCGGTGGTGCTGGTTATGGAAAGTGCTTCAATGATCTGTAGGCTGCGCAGGCTGGTTTGCAGCGCTCGCCCCGCGCTTTCAGCATCCCGCAAGTCCAGAGTGCCGTCCTGATGCAGCTTGACCAGTCCGTCAACAGCGTATTCAGCCTGCGCCATTTCCGTCTTGATCGCCCGCTCCATGCTGCCGATCTTCTGCAGTGTTTGCTCGTTGAGCAGCGAAAATGTGTTTTGGAAATTGGCCATTACCGACATCGTCAACACCCCGCCGACCGACAGGGCGACCATGCCGCCAAATCCAAGGATCATAAGCCAACGCAGCGATATGGTGCGCTTGGTCTTGGGTGTTTCAAGTTCAACAGATTTTAAAGCCACGGGGTGGTTCCGAATTTGGACGTTGCAACAGATATATCAGCGCTGCAGGCATGGGGGGAAGTTCTAACGATCATAGTGGAACAATTGGGAAGTGTCGCGATCGGCCATCATTAATAATTGGTCACGCACCAGGTTGCGACAATTGGTCAGAATTTTGAAGATTTTTGCCGCCAACAATTGCAATTCTGCTCCGGATGGGGTGAGTACGGCTCTGAAAATTCAGACGATGGGTAGCACTTTGCCGAGCCTTGAAAAAAACCTTGGACTGGATGATTTGCAGCGGGTTTGCGCACGCTTTGCCGAGCGACTGCAACCGGGTGATGCCATTTTGTTGCACGGTCCGCTGGCCGCCGGCAAAACCCAATTCGTCAAATGTTTGACGCAAGCGCTGGGAACTGAAGACCCGGTCACCAGTCCGACCTTTGGCCTTGCCAATTTCTACAGCACGTCCGCAGTGCCGGTCCTGCATATCGATACCTACCGGCTCGAAGATCAGGCAGAATTCCGCCAGTTGGGATTGGATGAATATTACGACTCCCACCTGACCCTGGTTGAGTGGGGTGAAAAGGTGCGCAGCGACTTTGAAGATGCACTGGATGTCAGCCTGGATTTTGGCGTTGAAGGCGAGCGTGTCGTGACATTCTCCTGGCAGGGCAGTCGCTGGGTTGGGCTGGTCGAACACGCGCTTGAAATGGAGGCATGAGGAGACGGCAATGCTCAGGCTCATCATAGAAACCAGCAATCTCGATTTTCAACTTGCACTGCACACAAGCGGCCAGAATGGCAGCCAGGGTGGGTTCGCATATCGCTCTGACAAAGACGCTGCAGGCACACCATCAGAACTGACTGAAATGCTGACCGCCGGACTGGCGCAGGCTGATCGATCTATTGCCGAAATTGATGAGATCGTTGTCGACCTTGGCCCCGGAGGCCTCACATCAACCCGGTCCGGAATTGCCTTCGCCAACGGGCTGGCCTTTGCCCGCAACATCAAGATTGTCGGCGCTAATTCGTTGGAACTAATGGTCTTGCAGATTGCCCGCGACCCCAATGATCATGTAATCGCGGCGCGGCGCTCCAACGATGGTAACTATTTTCTCGGCTTCTTTCAGGGCGGCATCTGCCATAAGCTCGCACTGGGCAAACCCATGGAACTCATCCACGGATTGGGTTGGCAGAACGAAGAGCCAACATGGGTCGGCCCGCATCCAAAAAACTGGGTGGACGAGCCTCCGGCCTTAAATGTCGAATTCATCGACCTGTTAAGTCCCGGACTTGAGGCCTTTGACAACTTGATGGCGACACCTGAATTTGCCGGGCGCCCGCGGTTGGATGCTGCTGGCCCGATGAACGAAACGATACGGTGAGACAACATGGCTCCTGCAATTCACCATCGCGACTCCGCTGACGCACTGAACGCCGCTATCGATTGCCTCACCAAGGGGGGTGTCATTGTTGTGCCTACAGATACGGTTTATGGCCTGGCTGTTTTGCCAACCAAACCGGATTCAGTTGCGCGCCTGTTTGCCGTCAAATCTCGGCCCGATAGCGTCAACTTGCCGATCATGGTGGCGGGCATTGAGCAGTTGGACGCACTTGGGGCTGCTATTTCACCGTCGGCAAAGAAGCTTTTGCAGTCGGGTTATATTCCAGGTGCCCTGACCTTGGTATTCGGTATTGATGCCGAGCGGGCGCCAGAATGGTTGAAGCATCGGAACGAAATTGCCGTTCGCATTCCCGATGACGCGTTTTTGCTGTCGGTCATTCGCAAAACAGGCCCGATCCTCGCCACCAGCGCCAATCGGCATGGGCAGGATACGCCGCCGGTTGTCACCGACATTCTGGCCCAACTGGAATTGCAACCAGATCTCGCCATTGACGGCGGGTCGATTGATACCATCCCGTCGACCTTGGTAAACTGCAATGTAGACCCGGTGAAAATTGAGCGTGTCGGGGTCATTCCCGCAGCTGAAATAGAAAGAGTGCTCAATGACCAATAAAGGCGACCTCATTCTCGGTATTGAAACTTCCTGCGATGACACCTCGCTTGCGTTGGTCAACGAAGCCGGGGAGGTGATTGCAGAAAAGACCGTAAATCAATTTGAGATCCATGCAGATTATGGCGGAGTATTTCCGGAATTAGCCAGCCGGGCCCATGTTCATGCTCTGCAGCCCACCTTGCGCGAAGTGCTGAAACAAGGCGGAATCGAAGGTCCGGGTCTGCGTGCCATTGGCGTCACCCGCGGCCCCGGACTGATCGGCTCATTGCTGGCAGGCGTAAATTTTGCCGCTGGTTTGGCCGCCGGTTGGGATGTGCCCATCTATGGCATCAATCATCTGCGCGGCCATTTGCGCAGCGTCGACCTTGAGGAAAAGCGGCTGGAATATCCAGCGCTGGTGCTGCTGGTCTCCGGTGGACATACTTTCCTGGCTCATCTGAAAGACCAGCAATCGATTGAACTGCTCGGCTCCACCCGTGATGATTCCGTTGGTGAAAGCTACGACAAGGTTGCGCGCATGATGGATCTGGGATTTCCAGGCGGGCCGGCAGTCGACAAGCTGGCCAAGCTTGGGACGCCGCAGGTGCGTTTTCCGCGTCCATTGAAAAAGGACGGATTCGAATTTTCATTCTCCGGATTGAAATCTGCCGTGGCACGGCATCTCGAACAAAACCCCAATGCAAAACACGAAGACGTCTGCGCGGCTTTTGTAGAAGCCTGTATCGACGTGTTGATGACCAAAAGCCAACGCGCGCTTCAGGCCTATCCTTCCAAGAGTTTCGCCATTGTAGGTGGGGTGGCGGCCAGTCCTCAAATTCGTGAACAGGCCGGAAAATTGGCCGAGGCGGAAGGAGCAAGCCTGTGCCTGCCGCCGCTAAAGTGGGCCGCAGACAATGGTGCAATGATCGCACTTGCTGCCTGGGATTATGTCAACAATGACTGGGAACAGACACTGAAGACCCAAACCCGCATTCCGATTTCTCAGATTTGAGGCACAGTTCGCTTTGACCGCGCAAGATACAGCCACTTTATTGCCTCTCATAATTGAGCAGGCATCTGTCCGAAAACGTGGCAATACGATCCTGCAAGACATTGATCTGACTCTCAATCCTGAAGGTTTCACCATCGTCATGGGGCCAAATGGTTCCGGCAAAACCACCTTGCTGCGGTTGATGCACGGCCTGGACCGAGCCCGCAATGGTCGGGTTGATTGGGCCATCGACAATATTCAAGCTCGCGCCCGTCAGGCCTTTGTTTTTCAAACCCCGGTCATGCTGCGTCGTTCGGTGCTCGACAATATTGCCTATCCGCTCCAACTGCGCAAAATGTCTCGTCGACAGGCGCGCGAAGTTGCCATGAGATGGGTAGAGTCTGTTGAGTTAACCGATCGGGCTGATCTGGAGGCACATCTTTTGTCTGGCGGCGAGCGGCAGAAACTTGCCATTGCCCGGGCATTGATCACCGATCCGGAAATTCTGTTTTTGGACGAACCCACCACCAATCTCGATGGCAGTTCGATGCGTGAAGTGGAGACCATCATTCGCTCAGCAAATGATCGCGGCACCCGCATCGTCATGACCACCCATGACATTGGTCAAGCACGTCGATTGGCAAGTGAAGTGGTGTTTTTGAACAAGGGGCGTATTTGCGAGCATCAGCCGGCGCAGAAGTTCTTCGCTGACCCGCAATCTGAAGCAGCGCAGGCCTATCTGAGTGGAGATATTGTCGAATGAGAAACCGCCCTTGCTGGTTTGCCGCTACGGTAGCGTTCTTTGTTATTGTCCTGGCAAATTCGGCGGTTGCGGCCGCCGAAATGCGCATGGCTGTAACCACTTCGTTCCACAATTCTGGCTTATCGGACCAGCTGCTGCCCGAAATCAAAGCAGATATCGACCTGGAGGTTCGTTTGGTCGTGGTCGGTACAGGGCAGGCATTGAAGTTGGGTCGGGCAGGGGATGTGGACGCTATTCTGGTTCATTCAAAGCAGGCGGAAGAGCGCTTTGTTGTTGAAGGTTTCGGCCGCCATCGCCGCGAAATTATGTACAATGATTTTGTTCTCATTGGTCCGTCTGCTGATCCCGCAGGGATTGCGCTTGCTGACAATGTCACGGACGCCTTGCGCAAAATTTTGAGTGTGGAAGCTTCCTTTGTCAGCCGTGGAGATGACAGTGGCACGCATCGCAAAGAACAGGCGTTGTGGTCCGCTGCTGGTTTGGCCACCGAAGCCCTTGACCCGGCCTGGTACCGTGCGGTTGGTTCGGGCATGGGGGCAACATTGAACGTCGCCAGCGGTATGAATGCCTATGTGATGTCGGATCGCGCCAGTTGGTTGAAGTTCAAAAACAAGGGCGATCTGAGCTTGCTCTACTCGGGCGATCCAGGCTTGTTCAATCAATATGCCTATCTGCCGATAAATTCGAAGCGCCATACCCACGTCAAAGCTGACGCGGCCGCGGCGTTGGAGGCCTGGCTGACCAGCGAAAAGGGGCAGGGGCTCATTGGTCGCTATGTGATTGATGGCGAGCGACTGTTTACACCAAACGCCAAAAAGTAGCTGCGGCGCACCAAGTTTTTGTTCTCACGGCCGATTTGTGGAACCATGCACATGTTTCACCTTGTCCCAATTCGGAGGATCCCATGGCACTTGGCGCATTTTCGGTCAGTCTGAACGTCAGCGATATCGCGGCATCACTGGAATTTTACAAGAAAATTGGCTTTGCCCAATTCGCAGGAGACGCGGAACAGGGCTGGGTCATCATGAGCAATGACGGCTGCGTTATTGGCTTGTTTCAAGGCATGCTTGAGAAAAACACCATGACCTTCAATCCGGGGTGGGATCAGAATGGGCAACCGGTGGCGGAGTTCGCCGACATTCGAGAATTGCAGGCGTCCTACAAAGAGCAGGGCATCGAAATTCAAAACGAAATCGACGAGGCCTCACAAGGCCCCGCCAATTTCATTGTCATTGACCCAGACGGTAACCCAATCTTGTTTGATCAGCACGTCTAGACTCTTTGATAGCCCGAAGGCGTTTATGTAGCTGCTTCCAGCTTGTCCTGCGTTTTTGTGTCAAAGTCGCTGGCGTCATGGCGCTCGTGCAACTGGCTGTCCAGATCTCCAAACACACGATTGACCATGCGGCCCCGCTTGACCGCGTCCCGCTCAAATAGCTGCTCGGTCCAGCGATTGACGTTTTTGTAACTGTCTGTGTCGAGGAATTCGGAAGCCGAATAGACCATGTTGGAGACCAGCGCCCCATACCATGGGAAAATTGCCATATCAGCGATCGTGTATTCGTCGCCAGCGATATAGGCATTGTCGGCCAATTGGCGATCAAGCACGTCCAGCTGGCGTTTGACCTCCATGGCAAAACGGTCGATGCAATATTCGATTTTCACCGGTGCGTAGGCGTAGAAATGGCCAAAGCCACCGCCGAGATAAGGTGCGCTGCCCATCTGCCAGAACAGCCAATTGAGGCATTCGGTGCGTTTGGCTGGGTCGGTTGGCAGGAAGGCTCCGAATTTTTCAGCCAGATAAAGCAGGATTGAGCCGGACTCGAACACCCGCGTAGGGTTGGTTGTGCTGTGGTCCACCAGCGCCGGGATTTTGGAATTTGGATTGGCTTCCACAAAACCGCTGCCGAATTGATCGCCATCGCCGATTTTGATCAGCCATGCATCATATTCGGCACCGCTATGGCCAAGCGCCAGCAATTCTTCCAGCAGGATGGTGACTTTTACCCCATTTGGCGTTGCCAAGGAATAGAGCTGCAGCGGATGCTTGCCAACCGGCAGTTCCTTATCGTGCGTAGGGCCGGCAATCGGGCGGTTAATATTTGCAAATTGGCCGCCATTGGCCTTGTCCCAGGTCCACACTTTGGGAGGGGTGTATTCGGCGTTGTCGCTCATAAATAAAGATCCGTATTTTCTAGCAGGAGGTCTGTTCCAATCCAGCCTAATGCATCTGACCCGATCTATGGCAATCAATTATTGCTGAAATGTCGGATTTGTATTTCCCGCCGCTTGTGCCGGTGCTGTAGCTGGCGCTTGGAGGCGGAAAAGGCAACTGGCGGCAGGGGCTTACGCCACTTGCCGCCAGTTTCATTATTTGCAGGTGTTGCTTGGATCAGAACTTCTGCTTCAGGCGGATGCTCACACCCCAGACCTCGTAGTCATCGTCGCCGAGGCCATCCAGGGATCCCGAAACTGACACCGTGCGGCCTGCCGCAATCGATGGTGTGAAGTCGAAGCCCATTTCCAGGCGGGCACGAACTCCGGTGTCTGCCTGTGGTTGGTTTTCAAACTCGTTGTCCGAGTACTGGTTGTTGGCAAACGTCCAGATGCCTTTCAGTGATGCAAATGGCTGGAACCTGCCGTCGTCACCGTGCTCAAACGTGCCGTTGATGGTTGGACCAAATTCGAACGCCCCTGTTTCAACTGCCGAAGACTGAATGTCCACATTTTGGCTATTGGTGTAGGCGCCGGAGTCTTCGCGATACTATGTCAGGCGGGCCTCTGGCAGCATTGCGATGTTGTCCATCAGGTCAACCCGACCAACAAGCGCCGCGCTGGCCATCCAACGTTCAGAGTCGAACTCGTCGGTCATCGCATTGGCTGAAGTCAGTTCATTGCTGGATCTACCCCAGGCTACCCGACCATCGAACAACAGCTCTTCGCTCAGTCTGATCGTTGCGTAAGGACCGACCATAAAGCCGACGCCCTCAGAGCTGGAGTCGTCATCGGAATGTTCCGATTCCACCATATCGATCTGGGCACTGAGACCCAACAGTACTTTGGGAGTGTAGAGGTAATCGGCGCCGACATGCATGACCCCGTAGGAACCTGTCGACCCGTCGATATCGAACCCTCCAAATGTACCTTCGACCCAAAGATCGAGGCGACGATCGTCCTGTCCGGCAGGTGCTCCTGCATACCGGGCTTCAAACTCTTCCTGGTTGAGCGCCAGACGTTCTGGTTGTGAAGCCTGGAGTTCGAGAGTTTCCTCCTTTTCTGCGGCTTTTGCGTGGCGTTCGTCTTTGCCGAACAGGACGTCATGGATGGCTGCCGATTCTTCACTGTTATTGCGAAGCAGATAGGCTCCGGGATTATCGGAAAGTCGGCCAGGTTCATTGGCATTTGCCGCATCGGTCTTGGCCGATTCAACTGTACCAAAGGGACCCACTGCCAGTCGACCAGACAGGCTCGGGGCAGGACCCTGTATCCGTGACTTCAACAAGCTGTAGGAGAAGGAGACCTCATCCTCTTTGATGTTCATGGCCACGGGCAGTCTGCCGTCTTTATAGGTCAGTCCAAAGGCGCTGAGGCTTCCGTCGTTTTGCAACCCACCGGTCAGTCTCTGCAAACGACGTCGGATTGTTGGCCGTTTGTCCATGGTGATGCGGTTACGATGTGTCATCAGCTGAGAGATGACCTGTTGAGCCTCCTCCTGAGTTTCCTGTTCGTCGATATAGTTCAGAGTGACTTGCTCGGAGGCCACATTGTTGTTCCCCGCTCCATCTGCCGCCACGTCTGCAGCAACCTGCAGCGTGATGCCGCCAGCTTCACCAGGTGTGACAGTGAAGGAATAGGTCGCACCTGTTCCAGAGAATGCAGTCACGGTTCCGTTCTGCACCGTCAGTTCCCCTTGCTCAAAGCCAGTAACTGGTTCGGAGAAGGTGACTGTGGCGGTGAAAGGTTCACGCGCCTCTGCCGGAGCAGTGATCGCCACGGTCGGAGCGACGCCCTGTACCGTAATCGTCGCAGAAGCCGCAGCGCTTTCCTAGCTTTCTTCATTATCGATGGCTGCAAAGTTAAAGAAGGTGCTGCCCTTGAAGTTAGCATCCGGTACGAAATACACCGTCGCACTGTCGTTTGAGGCGCTGAGCGTATCGTTTGCAGCCAATTGGGTAGCAAGCCCGCTTGTTGGGAAAATCTGACCGTTGAGAGACGCGACGCTTGTGATTTTGAATTCTTTCACAAAGTCACCTGTATCGTCGTCAGAACCAGTCAGAGTGATTGCTATTGACGCAGCTCCTTCATTGCCAGTGGCGGTGACATTGTCAGCCACAGGCGGATTATTTGCCCCACTCGCGCCGCTTCCTTCACTGATGGTCAAAACCACCGTGGCGACATTGCTGTCGTCGACACCGTCATTGAGACGATAGGAAAACTGGTCAGAACCGAAGAAGCCGCTATCTGGCGTGTAGGTGAAGGACCCATTGGAGCCCAGGGTCAAATTTCCGTTGCTGACATTACTCACCAGAACGGCGGTAAGGGAAGCCGGATCGGTGTCGACATCCGTATCGTTGGTCAACACGTCGCTTAAGATCGCTACATCTTCGGCGGTGCCGAAGGTGTCGTTTACGGCCACGGGAGCATCGTTGACAGCGTCGATGGTGATATCCACGGTCGCCTCGTTACTTTCAGCTTCACCGTCAGATACTTTATAGGTGAACTGGTCGGATCCGTTGAAATCATCGTTCGGCGTGTAGGTGAAGGTACCATCGCCGTAAAGGGTCAAATTTCCGTGGCTCACGTCGCTAACAACGGTTGGCGTCAGCGAAGCCGGGTCAGTTTCGGCATCACTTGTCAGCACGGTCATCGATGTCAGTTGTGTGTCCTCATCTGTTGAAACTGCAGTGCCATTGGCGACAGGTGCTTCATTTGCACCATTCACAGTGACCGAGAAGTTTTGGTCCAGCGGGAGTACACCGCTTCCGGTTACCCGAATTGTGAAGTCAAGCGTGCCAACATCGGAACCTGTAGGCGTGCCCGACAGAGTCGCAGTAAAGGTATTGTCGCCATTGTCGGTCGTGCCGGATAGGGTCAACCAGCCAAGGTCGCCAGCCGCCGCGATCGTCAGCGTGTCACCGTCAACATCTTCAACAATAATGTCCTGCGAGAATGCTGTGCCGGCAGTAACTGTCCCGAGGTCACCGGTTACGGCAAAGACTGGGTTGTCTCCCACCGGGGCCAGGCTAATCGTGACATCGGCAGATGCACCTTCTTCATCTTCGCTGGCATCGATCGCCGCGAAGCTGAACGAGGTTGTGCCGTTGAAGTCAGCCGTGGGCTCAAAGCTTATTCCTGCGGCGTCGGTTGCGGCAGTAATCTTGTTACCAACAGCCAGGGCAGTACCAGGGTTGTTTGGATCGAAGATTTCACCGTTAAGCCCCGAAATATCCTTGATGATGAACTCCTTGACGGAATCTCCGGCGTCGGCGTCGGTTCCAGTCAAAGTGATAGAGAATGGACTGCCATCTTCGTCACCCGAAATTGTGACTGGGTCGGCCACAGGTGCAGTGTTTGCAACCGCGATGTTGACCGTGATCGTTACAGTCGCAACGTTACTGTCCAGTGCGCCATCATCGAGCTGATAGGTGAATTGATCACTTCCAGAGTAGCCAGTATCAGGATCGTAGGTGAAGCTGCCATCGGCATTGAGCGTCAGTGTGCCGTTTGTGACATCGCTCACGCGAGTTGCGTTGAGTGAACCGGGCACAGTGTCGACGTCACTATCATTTGTCATAACGTTGCCGGAAATCACCGTATCGTGCGGGGTGGTGAAATCGTCATCAACGGCAACTGGTGCATCATTTATCGACACCAGGGTGACTTTTATTGTGGCTGCATCGCCTTCTGCGTCTTCGCTTTGATCAATTGCGGCGAAGTCAAACAAGGCCTCACCGAAGAAATCTGCAGCAGGTTTGAAATAGACCGTCGCCTGGTTGAGGCTTGCAGCGACCGTGTCATCCACATGCAGTTCGGATGTAAGTCCTACATCGGCGAAGAGGTTGCCATTGAGACTTGCGACATTTTTGATGATGAATTCTTTAACTGCATCGCCATCATCGGGGTCGGAACCACTCAGAGTTATGTGAAAGGGTCCACCGTCCTCGTTTCCACCGGCCGAATCATCGCTATTGGCCACTGGCGCATCGTTGACGGCGGTGATGTTTATGCGTTGTTGCTCTGCCGAAGAGGCTTCCGAGTTGTTATTGTCGATTGCGAAGAAATAGAGCCGTCTTGTGCCGAAGTCGTTTGATTCCGGAACATAGTAGAGAATGGCTTGTTCATTGATATCAGCCGCAATGGTACTGTTGACCTCCAACAAATCAGTTAAACCGCTATCAACATAGACCGATCCTCTTGCTGGTAGTTCGTGGATCCGAAATTCGTCCACTGTTCCATCGACGTCTGATCCAGAAATGGTGAAGCTGACGACACCAGAATCTTCGTCAATATCTGTGTTCGGTCCTCGGATTCCCACTGGGGCCAGATTTGCTACATCGTTGACGATGATTGTGAAGGTTTTTGTGACCAACGCACCAGCATCATCATCAATCTCAAGGTCGAATTCGAAGCTTCCGACATCTGTATATTGAGGTGTGCCGGAAATGGTAACCGTTGCTGAATTGTCGCCATTATTGGTGGTGGAAGAAACTTCCAACCAACCCAAATCACCAACTCCAGTGACAGCGAGGGTGTCGCCATCAACGTCCTCGACGTTTATGACTCTGCTAAATTCGACGCGTTCATCAACAGCGCCCAAGTCGCTTGCGGTGATGAACTCTGGGTCATCGTTAACGGCAACGACGTCGATGATTCCTTCGGCGACGTTGCCCTGCTCGTCGCCGGCAAGGTCTATCGCTGCGAACTCGAACTTCGCATCACCATTGTGATTATTCTCGGGAACGAAATTCAGTGTGGCGGAGTTGCCGCTTGCGGTGACCGTGTTATTGACCTGCAGAGGAGTTAATGGAGCATTGGGATCATAGATTGTGCCCTTTAGATCATCAATTTTAGTGATGATGAATTCCTTTATTGAATCACCAACGTCTACATCGGATCCGGTTAACGTTATCTCCGATTGCGTATCTTAAGTGCCACTTGCCGAGGCCTGATTGGCGATGGGCGCGTCGTTGACATTGTCTATGTTGATTTTGTGTTTGTTTACAGTGGCATCCTCGTCGCCATTGTCGTCGATAGCAATGAATCTAATTCGGGCAAACCCCGTAAAGTCTTGTGCTGGTACGAACCAGAATGTTACCTCCTGAATATTGGTGTCTACCGCATTAACCACAGCTGTAAATGTGTCACCAGAAACCACGGCGTCGGTCGCTTCTTCATTTGTGTAAAATCTGCCCCTGTCGACCCCGTCAAAAGAATCGACCCTGAATTCAATGACACTACCGTCAGAATCAGAAGCTTGAATTTTGAATTCATGGATTCCAGAATCTTCGTTGATTGTTTCTTCGGTGTCCGATCCCTCTGGCGCAACATTTTGAGCATAGGCCAAGTTAGGCATGCCAAAAAACGTGACGACAACAGCGATGGTCAAGCATATCAACCTCAGTATCACCTGAATTCGAATATAGCTGCGATTTTCAGCGCCTATTTCTTTGCGCAATGCTGGCGAAGCGCCAGTTTTCGTGTTGATGTGACAGCAAGTGGAAGAGTTATGCAGTAATGGTGTGACAAATGAACCCATGAATCGAGACCTTCTATACGCAAGACTTACATTTTCGCGTATAGAGGGAGTGTCGAAGCCGCCACTGCACAAATATTATTAGTTTGAATTCAAGGCGAGGAATCCCCTAGACAAAGGCATTCTTGCTGCAAAAATATGTTTGAAAACATAGTTAACAATTGCTCTATCTCTCAATAGAGTGGATTCTGGTGCCTAAGTTGTTTTACTGTCAGGCAATCGAATATTGAGTCTGCAGCCGACCGTTAGCGCGTTACCGCCCAGACTGTTATGTGTTCGAGGTCCCGCTGGTCTTCAGGACGCCAGGGCGTTTATTCGGATGGGATCGGATCCACATCAAATGCCTTAATCGTCATGGAGATCAGGGCGTAATATCCCAACACACCGATCAGGTCGACCAGACCGTCCTTGCCCAGGAGCGATTCAGCTCTGGTGTACAGGTCCTGGGTAATGCCGCGTTCCACATTCAAAACGCGAGAAACTTCGTAGACCACCGCCTCGTCAGCATTTTCAAACACCGGTTCTTCATCGCGGCGCAATGCCTCGATAATGTTGTCAGCAAGCCCGGCAGCCCGTGCCGGGGGCTCATGGGACTGCCACTCAAACGTCGCATCCCATACCCGGGCGGTCACCAATATGGCCAGTTCCGAAAGCCGAGGCTCCAGCGAACTGTCATAACGGCAATATTGTCCCAACTGCTGAGCCTTGTCCGCCAGAGCAGGGCGGTTAAGCCACACGGCCAGTGGACCCACCACCGCGCCGCGTGGACCTGAGCGAATGGCCTCATAGACGGGTTGCTGCTCGGTGGTCAGGTTTTCAGGGTCAAGCGGTGCGATTCGAGCCATGATTGGGGTCCTCAAAATTAGCTGGCAGGCAGGTGATGGTTCAGAAATTGACCCGGTCGCCGCCCTTCAGGCCCAGAATATCACGTGCCTCATCGGGTGTCGCCACTTCGCTGCCGAGATCTTCGACAATACGCTTGATCTTGGCGACCTGCTGGGCGTTGCTCTCAGCCAACTTGCCCCGAGAGATGAACAGGCTGTCTTCAAGCCCGACCCGGACGTGACCGCCCATCTGACTGGCGGTGGTGGCCAGCGGCATCTGAGCTGCACCAGCCCCCAGAACCGACCAGCGATAGTCATCGCCGAACAAACGGTCTGCAGTGCGCTTCATGAATATTAGATTGTCCACTTCGGCCCCAATGCCGCCTAGAATACCCATCACGAACTGCAGGAATATAGGCGCTTTGAACAGGCCGATGTCCATGCAGAACTTGAGATTGTAGAGATGACCGACATCATAGCATTCATGCTCAAACTTGATGTCGTGCGGGGCCAGGTTTTCAGCAACAGTGGCGATGTCACGGAAGGTGTTGCGGAAAATATAGCCGTCAGAGTTTTCGACATATTCTTTCTCCCAATCAAATTTCCAGCTGTCATAGCGCTTGGCCAGCGGATGGAAGGAAAAGTTCATCGATCCCATGTTCAACGAACACATCTCGGGGGAAAATTTCAGTGCCGGGGCAATGCGGTCTTCAATCGAGGTCATCATTGATCCACCGGTAGAAATGTTGACCACCGAATTGGTCGCCTGCTTGATGCGCGGCAAAAAGGCCTGGAAGTCCTCGACGTCGATGGACACGCTACCGTCTTTGGGATTTCTGGCGTGCAGGTGCAGAATGGAGGCCCCGGCCTCGGCTGCGGCGATGGCCTGCCCGGCAATGTCATCATGCGTGTAGGGCAGGGCATCCGACATTGTTGGCGTGTGAATGGCACCGGTGACGGCACATGTGACGATGGTCTTCTTTTGCGGTTTAGCCATTTTGATCTTTCCCTACGGTTTTGGTTTCAACCCGGTGGCTGAGCGGAAACAGTTCCAGCCCCCAACGGTCGCGGATTAGGCCCCAAAGCCCTTTCGGGGCTTTGAGCATGATAAGAATTGCTACGACGCCCAACACGATCAGGTAGATGGTGCCCAGGTCAGCGAGAAACTCGCGCAGCGCGAAATAAACCAGCGTGCCGATGATCGGCCCTTCGATTGTGCCAATGCCGCCGATGACCACAATGAAAATCACAAAGGCCGTCCAGTCGTTGACGGAAAATGCGGCATCAGGAGAAATGCGCAGTTTTTGAAGGAAGATCAGAGCGCCGGTCGTCGTGGTCAACGCAGCTGTCACCACATAGACGAGAAATTGGGTGCGCCAGATGTCAATGCCAAGAGAGCCGGCGGCGAGTTCATTGTCGCGAATGGCGGTGAGCGCCAGACCCTTGCGGGAGCGCAGAAAGAAATAAACCACAGCCAGAACCAGCACCACGAGGCCAAGCGCCATCCAGTAGCTGGTCCATTCCCGCATGGTTCGGCTTGCGGCGACAGATTTGACGATCTTGACCGGAAGCGACGAGCCGGAGCCGCCGCCCAGAACCTGTATCTGAGCAAAGACAAGCCTGAACACTTCAGCGACCACCCAGGTGCCGATGGCGAAGTAAGCGCCGCGCAGGCGGAAGATCAATGCAGCAACCGGAACGGATATGGCGGCGCCAAACAGGCCGGCAATACCGATGGCCAAAATGGGGTGCAGACCACCAAATATGGTCAGCGCGAATAACAGATATCCGCCGAAACCAACAAACGCCTGTTGGCCAACGGAAACGAGACCGGCGTAACCGGCCAGTAAGTTCCACAAGCTGGCCAGCGCCAGATAGAGGAACAGTTCGCTCATCAGGCGCATATCGGCGCGTCCGGCCCACAGGGGAGCCAATGCCAACGCAATCAGAATAATGATCCCGGCAATGCCAGCCATCCGACTGGCTTGCGAGGAGCGTTTGACGACGTGATTTTCGGTTGCACTCATGATCTTACCCCGACATCCGTGGGAACAGGCCGCGTGGACGCACCGCGAGGATCAGCAAGAAGACCACGTGGCCAGCCAGAACCTGCCAGCCAGGATGCAGCTGCGCCCCGATATTTTGCGCTACGCCCAAAATGACGCCACCAATCAGCGTGCCCCACAGATTGCCAAGCCCGCCGATGATCACCGCCTCAAAACCGAAGATCAGTCGTCCGCCACCAATTGACGGGTCAAAGCTGGTGCGCATGCCGAGGAAAATGCCTGCAATGGCCACAACGGCAAGCGACAGTGCCATGGCCAGGCCATAGATGTGACGTTTGTTGAGACCCATCAACTGGGCGACATCCTGATTGTCGGAAACGGCGCGGAAGGCACGGCCAAGGGCGGTGCGGTAAAAGATGAATTGCAGGCCTGCAATGACGACCACTGCGGTGGCGAACATCAAAACCGGTAACAGGCCAACCGATATGCCGCCAATATTGGCGCTGGCAGTGCCCAGGGCTCCGGCGTCCATTTTTTGTGGATCGGCGGAGTAAGTTTCAAGCAGGGCATTTTGAATGATCACCGACAGGCCGAAAGTTACCAGCAGCGGTGGCAGAATGTCGTCGCTCAACGTGTTGTTGAGCACCACCCGCTGAAGCGCATAACCGATGATCGCCATAACTGGTACAACAATCAACAGGGCAACAAGCGGGTAGAGACCAAGCGCGGTTGCAATGGTCAAGCCGAGATAGGCGGCGAGGATTATCAGATCACCATGGGCAATATTGACCAGCCGCATGACGCCGAAAATCAGCGACAGGCCAGCGGCAATCATCGCGTAGAGACCGCCAAGCAATATGCCCTGAACAATTGAGTTGATCCAATCCATCTGCCTCAAACTCCGAAATAGGCGCGAGAGATTTCTTCACGCGAATGGCTGCCGGACGTTCCCTCAAGTGAGACGCGTCCCTCCTGCAGGCAATAAAACCGTGTCGAAACCGACAACGCCTTGGAAATATCCTGTTCAACAATCACCGCGCTCATGCCACCGTCGACAATGCGGGGCAGGGCTTCGTAAATCGACTTGATCACGACGGGGGCCAGTCCGAGGCTGACTTCATCGAGCAGCAGCAGGTCCGGATTGGCCATTAGGGCACGGCCAATAGCGACCATCTGCTGTTGCCCCCCGGAGAGCGAGGTTGAAGGTTGCTGCCTGCGCTCCTCCAGGATCGGGAACAGTTCATAGACTTTTTTGAGCGACCAGGGGCCAGGACGCTTAACCTGCCCGCCAATCATCAGGTTTTCCTCGACCGACAGGGATTCAAACAGCTGCCGCCCTTCGGGTACCAACGCAATGCCGCGTGCTGCCACTTCATCGGCACGCAAGGCACCAATGGGTTCCGAGCAATAGGTGATTTGCGAGGCGCCATTTTGCATCAATCCGCTGATCGAACGCATCAGGGTCGATTTGCCAGCCCCATTGGAGCCAATGACGGCGACGACTTCGCCCTTGCTGACTGTGAAGTCGATGCCAAACAACGCTTGAAAGTCACCGTAATGCGCGTCGAGTTTCTCAGCGGTCAGGTTGATCTCAGCCATGGGCTTCCATCTCCCCGTCAACTTCGATGCCGAGATAGATTTCCTGTACTGCCTTGCTGGCCATGATCGCCTTTGGCTCGCCATCGGCGATCAGACGACCAAAGTCGATGACAGCGAGGCGATCAACCACGGCAAGCAGGGCGTGTACCACATGCTCGATCCAGACAATTGAAATGCCACGGGCATGGATTGACTTGATGGTGTCGACCAGTGACACGCATTCGGCTTCGGTCAGGCCGCCAGCAATCTCGTCAAGCAGCAATAATTTAGGTTGGGCACAAAGCGCCCGTGTCAGTTCCAAACGCTTGCGGTCGAGCAGAGTGAGCGATCCGGCGAGTGTATTGGCCTTGTCCAACAGACCCGTATCGTCGAGCACTTCCAGGCACAGGTTTTCGGCTGCATGTCCAGACAGGCCCGCTCCCTGCGTAGCGGCGACGAGTGCATTTTCAAATACGCTAAGTCCGCCAAAAGGTTGTGGCACCTGAAAACTGCGCGCCATTCCGGCGCGGCACCGCCAGGCGGCGCTGCTTTTGGTGATGTCTTCACCGAGAAATTCGATCTTGCCAGAATCCGGGCCGAGCGTGCCGGTCACCAGATTGAACAATGACGTCTTACCAGCTCCATTGGGGCCGATAATGCCCAGGGCCTCGCCTTGTTCCACGGCGATTGTCGTCTCATCGGCGACCACAACAGCGCCAAAGGATTTCGACAATTTATCCAGCTTAAGGATAGCGCTCATGGTGGGGAATCCGGTTCAACGGTCGGAGGCGATTTTGGAAAATGGGAGTTTGGGCGAAGCATAACAGCTCCGCCCAAACGGGGTGCCAGATAGACTTACAGCAGCTTCAGATCGCCGGTTAGCGGGATGTTTGGCGCGGCAGAATTGGCAACGATTTTCAGATCGAACTTGTCGCCTTCTTTCTGCCACTGGCCCGACACCAGCGGCGTCTTGGAGACATTCTTCACTGGGCCATTGGACCAGTCGACAGGGCCAACCATGGTGTCAAGCTTGGTCGCTGCGATGGCTTCGGTAACCGCTTCGGGGCTTTCCAAATCAGCCGCACGAGAAACCACATCGGCAACGACCTCAAACAGCGCGTGGCGGAAGCCAATTGGTTGGGTCCACTGTTTGCCAGTTTCTGCAGTGTAGCCGTCAGCCAGGGCCTTGGCGGATGCTCCGGTCAGTGATGATGTGAAGGGATGGTTCGGTGACCACCAGACTTCAGATGAAAGGCCATCGCCGCGGTCGCCAAGCGAGTTGATGACGGACGGGAACAGCAGTGCCTTACCGATGGTCACGATCTTCGGATTGAATCCCTGTTGAGCAGCCTGCGACCAGAAGGTGGCGAAGTCCGGTGGGATCATGACGCCGGTTACCAATTCACAACCGGCATCCTTAAATGCCTGGATCTGGCTGGAGAAATCGTCGCTCAGTGGCTGATAACGACCTGGATCGGTCAGTTCATAACCAGCTGCTGCAAAGGGCTTCGGCAAGCCGAGATTTGGGTCGCCCCAGGCATTGCCATCGGCATCGTTGGGGAACAGGCCGCCAACTTTCTTGGCGACGCCCGACTTGCCCCACATGTCGAGGAACGCACCGATCACGTCTTCCAGACCCCAGAAGAAGTGATAGGTGTTTTCAAACCCTTCGGCAGGGTTACCATTGCGGCCAAAGAAGTAAGGCTGCCATGGGCAGTCGGTGGTGATGCAAGGAGTGCCGTTGACTTCCGCCTGGTCAGCCACCGGATTGGTGGTGTCTGGTGTGGCGGCAGCGGTGATGATGTCGACTTCTTCACCCAGCAGCAATTCGGATGCAACTTCCGACGCTCGGTTTGGGTTGGACTGACTGTCACGCACCAGAATTTCAATATTCCAGGTCTTGCCGTTGTTGGCGACACCGGCTGCAAATTTTTCGGCAATGCCCTTGATGATGTAATCATCGGCTTCAGCAAATCCCGCCAGTGGGCCGGTTTTTGGGCTGACATAGCCAATCTTGATCGTTGGATTGGCCGCATAGGCGCGGGTCTTATGCAAAATAGCCGGAGCGGCCAATGCACCACCGGCGACGGTTAAAAACCGGCGACGGTCGAGGTTAGATGATTTCCAGTTCATTTCGTTCCTCCCAGAATGTGCCGAAATTATTCCGGCGGCTTGATTATTCTTTCAAAAGTCCCGCTACTCCAGACAAGTAGGTCGGCACTTTCTTGCGCAATTCGTCGGCTTCTTCAGCTGTCCAATTGCGAAATCCTTCTCCTGATTTCATGCCCAGCTTGCCGTCTTTCACAAGCTTCTCCAGATAGGGAGAAGGGGCCTTACGACTTTCCAAATCGAACAATACATTTTCGTGGATGTCCAGCGTCAGATCTGTGCCGACAAGATCCGCATTTTCGAGCGGGCCAAGCACCGCCAGGCGACGGCCAAAACTGGCCTTAATCACTGTATCAACGGCGCGTGCATCGCAAATGCCGTTTTCCACCAGGCTGATCGCCTCGCGCCAAAGGGCGTGCTGCAGGCGATTGCCAATAAATCCGGGCACGTCTTTTTCGACACGCACGGGGGTTTTGCCGACTGCCGCGAGCAGATCCATCATCGCCGTCATGGCGGAATCCTCGACCCAGTCGGTTTTGACCACTTCCACCAGCGGGATCATGTGTGGAGGATTCCACCAATGGGTGCCAAGCGCCCGATGACGGGATTCAAGGCCTTCCATGATCAGGCTGATTTGTATCACTGAAGTGTTGGAAGCCAGCACGCAATCGGTGGGGGCATGTTGCTCAATTTCAGCAAAAATCGATTGCTTCAAAGCCAGCTTTTCCGGAGCTGCTTCAAAAACAAACGCCGTTTCGGCGACCGTCTCGGCAATTTCCTCCACGACCGAGATGCGGCCGATGGCCTGTTCTGACTCAGTCTCGCCAACGCCCATCCCTTTGAGGCTCGCGCGCACCCGTTGGTGTAAGCTGTTACGCGAAGCAGCATCCGGGTCGCAGATGTTTACGTGATGCCCGCCCCGGGCCATGACCAGAGCAATGCCGTGGCCCATCAGGCCACCGCCAATTATGCCAATCGATGTTGGTTCCGTTGCAGCCATTATCCCGCCGTATAGCCGCCATCGGCATAGAGGATGTGGCCGGTGTAAAAGTCAGAAGCCTTGGATGAAAGGAACAGCAGCGGGCCTGCCAGATCTTCCGGCTCACCAAGCCGTCCCTTGGGCACGCGGGACAAGAACCCGGCGCGCACTGCATTGGCTTTCTCGTTGTCCTCAAACATCCACGCGGTCAGTGGTGAGCGGAATACGGTTGGGGCGATCGCATTGACCGTGATGCCCGTCGGTCCGAGTTCGCACCCAAGCGCCTTGGTCATGCCGTCGACGGCTGCTTTGGAGGCGCAATAGGCGGTGTAGCCGGCGGGGTGGCCGAGCAGGCCGCGGGCCGATGAGACCAGCACGATCTTGCCACCGTTTCCCTGAGCTTTCATTTGACCTGCCGCAGCACGGGCAATCAGCCAGCTTTGCGTAACATTGGCATCCATCACATCGGTGAATGTGTCCGGTTCCATGTCATTAATTAGAGCGACTTTGTTCATGCCGGAAGCAACAACGACAATGTCGAGAGACCCGAATGCGGCCACCGATTCATCAACCAGTTTTTGGCAGGTCGCTTCATCATTGGGTCGCACATTTTGTGCCGACACGGCGGCGCCCATGTCACGGCATTCCTGGCTGATTTCCTGCAAAGCAGCATCATTGCCAGCGGCGAGAACCAGCTTGCAGCCAGCACCTGCCAGAACGCGGGCAGCGACCATGCCAAAGGCACCGGAAGCGCCGGTAATCAGCGCTACCTTGTCTTTGACGTCGAACATCGACAATGGATTGGAAAGAGAAGTCTCGTTCATTGGGTTTCCTCTCAATCGGCCTTTGGCGGATAGGGCATCACCACAAGCATGATGCAGACATCATTGCGGCGGTTTTCAATTTTGCGCACTTCGTTGGGAGCGATGGTGCAGGAATCATACTTGCCCAGCACTGTATCTTTGCCGCCAATGGTGACGGTCATTTCGCCTTGCAGAACCACATAGACCTTTTCAAACGGTGTGGAGTCCGGCCCGGCACCACCGCCGGGCAGGAACTGGCTGAGGCCAACCCACTGGTTCTCTGGACCGCCTTCAGCAAAGCCCTGAAGGCGCAGTCCGGTCACGTCCCAATGATTAGGTGCTTCATATTTTTCAGCATCTGCAAAGCGATTGACCAACATGGCTTAGAAGTCCTCACCTGGTTCAATGCGGTATTGCTGGCCCTTGTCCATCATCGCCACCAGGCGGATGATGCAGCCATCACCCCGGTCCCAGTTCCATGGGAAGAAGGCGAATGTGCAGCGCTTGCCGGTCACAGCGTCGAGGTCGCCGCCAACATTCTCAATGCCGAGGATGCCGTTTGAGAACAGCGTGTTGTGAACAGGTTCCCATTCCGGAAAGGCATCTTTCCAGTCGACGCCACCTGACCATTCGAAATATTCCTGTTCCAAATGGGGCAGGATCGGACCGTTGCGCTGTGGGCCAATGGCGGTCGCCAGAGGATGGTCGTTTGCCTGGGTATCATGGCCAACAACCTTGATGCCTTTTTCCACCATCCATTCGGCAGCGGAAGGCACGAGGCCCGGGCAATAAGCAAAATAGTCACCATCTTCATACTGCTTGTGCCAGCCAGTATTGATGATCAGCACGTCGTTCTTGCGGATCGCATGGCCACAGGCTCTTTCCAGATCGTCAGCGGTAATCTGTTCCCATTTTTTCTTGGGGATCGAAACCACCAGACCGGAGCCGAAGAAATGCGGCAATGGCACTTCATCGATAAACGGTGTGCCCTGGACAACGTGGGCAGGCGCATCGATGTGGGTTGTTACATGCATGGTTGTGGTGATGGTCTGGCTCAGAACGCCGGACTTGGCCATGTAGTGCTTGCGCTCAATGGCAACGTCTTTGAAATACGGCCAGTTTGGGCACTGATAGCCGAAGCGATGACTGAGATTATGGAACTCAATCCCCATGTCATTGTTGGTGTTTTCCTGAAAATCGATCCCACGAACTGTAATCGTCATCTGCCGCTCCTCCATTTGTTCAGCATTAGGCTTGAACGCAGCTTTGTTGTCCCGGGCCAATCCCGGTGTGATCACGATACGGTATAACTGTATTGCATTGCAGTCAAGTATATGAGAAGACTGTACCGTATCGCGGGCAGGGCTGTGGAATAATGCGGCATTGTCCTGCAATTCGGGAGGCGTAACAGCATCATGCAGCAAGAAAAGTCCAAGTCGGGCCGTTCCCAGGGAATCCAGGTGATTGCCCGTGCTGCCGCTATATTGCGGGTTTTGAGAGACAGCCAAACGGGATTAAGTTTGGGCCAAATCTCACGGCAGGTCGGCCTGCCACGCTCTACTGTGCAACGCATTGTTGGCGCTCTGCAGGAAGAACGGCTGGTGATAGCCTCCAGTGTCGAAGGGGGGCTCCGGCTGGGACCGGAATTACATTCCATGGCTGAAAATACCCGCTTTGACATCGTTGAGAGCTGCCGATTGCTGTTGTCGGAACTGGCCGAGGCAACCGGAGAAACGGTTGATCTGGCAGTCCATCGCGGAGCGGGAATGATCTTTCTCGATCAGGTGCCGGGCATGCACCGACTTCGAACGGTCTCTTCTGTGGGCGATGCCTTTCCGTTGACCACCACGGCCAATGGCCGCGCTGCACTGGCCCTGATGGACGACGAACGGGTGGGTAAACTGGCGCAGGCGGAGTGGCAACGCACAGGGTTGGATGGTGACATCAATGTCTTCATGGATCGCCTGGAACAGATCCGGCGAGACGGGTTGGCCTACGATTTAGACGAACACACAGCTGGCATCAGTGCCATTGGTTTCGCCTTCAAGGACTGGAGCGGCGAGATCCATTCAATCTCTGTGCCGATCCCGTCGAGCCGCTATGCCAGCGGACGCAATGTGGTTGAAAAGGCGCTGCGTAAAGCCAAAGCGCGTATCGAAGCCTTGATCCAGGGCTGATCGTGGTTAGATCGACACATAACAAGGGAATATGAAATGCCACAGATTGACCCCGCCAATCCTAGTTTGAAATCCCTCAAGGGGCGTCATCTTTGGCACGCGCCCATGTCCAGTTGTTCCCAACGCGTCCGTATCGTCTTGAATGAGACTGGTCAGGACTATGACAGTCATCTGGTCAATCTGGAGAAGGACGAGCACGCGACACCGGAATATCAGGCGATTCATCCAAAGGGTCTGGTTCCGGCCTATGTGAACGATGGGAAACTGTTCATCGAATCTGTCGATATCATCCAGCAAATCGCCGGCCCAAAGAGCGAGTTGCTAAGTGCTGCCGATCCGCAATTGTTGGAGATGGCAGATGAGGCGCAGACGGATCTAAAATTGCTTACCTTTGAGTTTCTGTTTCGCTTTGCAGGCCCTGCACCGCAGGACAAGTCGGATGCGTTTCAGGCTGCTCACCAAAACGATGTGCTGAAGCAATTCAAACTGGATTTTGCCAAGGGATTTGAGCGCGAACGCATTGATGCCGCCGTTAACCGCACGGCAGCTGGTTTTCAGCATCTAAATGATCTGCTGGCAGATGGCCGAATGTTCCTTTCGGGAAATCGTTTTTCACTAAGCGATATCGCCTGGATGCCAAATTTCCATCGTTTCCAGCTCATGGAATGGCCGTTTGAGCGCACCCCCAATCTGCAAGCCTGGTTTGGTCGTGTTGCTGCCCGCGACAGCTATCAGGTTGGACTGGTTGACTGGCAGCCTGCGCCGCTGCGGGCGGAATTTGCCAAATACGTTGCCAAACGTCGTGACGAAGGCACTGATATCGCTCAGTTTGGTGTGCTTGCAGCAGGTTAGCAATGCGTTAACCATAGCGATGGCAGCCTATGGTTTAGCAAATCATGGGAGATGGTCATGTCTGATTCAACCAATGCGGGGACACCTTCAACACGTGTGGGTGGTTTGGGTGGACTGCTCGACATCATGTTTGAGCAATCTTTGGTCGTTCGGGCTGAACGAAGCAAGCGCGATGGCGAACCCCATCCGGTGCATTGGTCAACGCCAATTGCACGCTTTGGACTGCAGGTTGTGACTGCACCGTTTCAAAACCCGGTGCCAGCGGCACTGATGCTATTGGCGCTGCTGTTCAGCCCTCTTTTCTAGGGGCAAAAAACCCCCATAGCCTGCGCCACAATTTTGCTTATGATGCCGGTTGAAAGCCAGTTGGCCGAGACCGCAGCGAGGGCAGAACGTGAACTCAACCATTAAAAATATGCGCAATCTGGAGCCGCTGGAACGGTTGCGGGCAGTCGCCGATCAAGCATCTTTGAGTGACAATGATGCCAAAAGTCTGGCAGGTGCAAACATGCTGCCCCTGTCGGTTGCCAATGGCATGATCGAAAATGTCATCGGTAAGTTTGAATTGCCATTGGGTGTCGCCACCAACTTCCAGGTAAACGGCAAGGACTATCTTGTCCCGATGGCCGTCGAAGAACCCTCCGTACTTGCCGCCGCATCCTATATGGCAAAGCTGGCGAGAGCAGGTGGCGGGTTCCATGCTTCCGCGACCGATCCCGTCATGCGTGCCCAGATCCAGGTCCTGGGCATTGATGATCCCCATGCTGCCAAACACAGGCTATTGCGGCACAAAGACACATTAATTGAAAAAGCCAATAGCCGCGACAAGGTGTTGGTTTCTCTGGGAGGTGGTTGTCGGGATATCGAAGTGCATATCTTTGAGGAAAGCCCGGTCGGGCCCATGGTCGTGGTGCATCTGCTCGTAGATGTGCGAGATGCGATGGGTGCCAATGCGGTCAACTCGATGGCTGAAATGTTGGCCCAGCCGATTGAAAAAATTGCCGGTGGCCGGGTCCGTTTGCGCATTCTGTCCAATCTGGCTGATCAACGCCTGGTTAGGGCCTTGGTGCGCTTGCCGCAGGCAGCATTGGACAGCGCGGATTATTCTGGTGCTGAGGTTGCAACCGGCATTGTCGAAGCCTGTGCGCTGGCCATCATTGACCCTTACCGTGCGACCACCCACAACAAAGGGATTATGAACGGCATCGACCCCGTGGTGTTGGCGACGGGGAATGATTGGCGGGCCATTGAAGCAGGCGCTCACGCATTCGCCGCGCGCAGCGGTCAATATACGTCGCTCACCCGCTGGGAACTCAACAAAGACGGAGATCTGTGCGGCACGATCGAATTGCCGATGGCGCTGGGACTTGTCGGCGGGGCCACTAAAACCCATCCGGCAGCGCAAGCTGCTCTGCGGTTGCTCAATGTAGAGACCGCCACCGAGTTGGCACAGATTGTTGCAGCCGTTGGTCTGGCGCAGAATATGGGTGCGCTGCGGGCATTGGCGACGGAGGGTATCCAACGCGGCCATATGGCCCTTCATGCCCGCAATATTGCGATAACCGCCGGAGCCAGCGGAGACGACATTGACCGCATCGCTAGCGAGTTGGCGCAGGAGGGGAATGTCAGCGTCGACCGGGCCAAACAGCTGCTGGAAACATGACCCGGGCAGTCCGTATTGTTGAGGTCGGCCCCCGAGATGGTTTGCAAAATGAATCGCATCTCGTTGCGGCGAGTGACAAGATTGAGTTGATCAACCGCCTTGCATCCAGTGGGTTAAAAACGATCGAGGCCACAAGTTTTGTACATCCTCGCTGGGTTCCGCAGTTGGCCGATGCCGCGGTGGTTATGGATGGTATTCAGCGGGTTGCGGGCGTCACTTATGCAGCCCTTGTGCCCAACATTAAGGGCATGGATGCAGCGCTGAAACATAGCGCCGATGAGGTAGCAATTTTCGCTGCTGCATCCGAAGCGTTCAGCCAGAAAAACATCAACTGCAGCATTGCTGAAAGTTTTGCGCGCTTTGCCCCGATTGTCGAAATGGCCAGGCAGCAAAAGATCCCGGTGCGGGGTTACGTCTCGACCGTTGTTGAGTGTCCATATTCAGGGCAGGTCAGCGCGCAGCAGGTTGGCGATGTCGCCAGACACCTGATCGAATTGGGCTGCTATGAGGTCAGCCTCGGTGACACGCTTGGAAGTGCCTTGCCCGAACAAGTCGACTCGCTGCTGGCACATCTGCTGCGCGACCTGGATGTCGGCCAATTGGCTGGTCATTTCCATGACACATTGGGCCGCGCGTTGGACAATGTCGAAGTCTGCCTCGCCGCAGGGCTGCGGACATTTGATGCATCAATTGGCGGTCTTGGAGGCTGCCCCTATGCGCCGGGTGCAAAGGGCAATGTGGCAACTGATGCGGTGTGCGAGCTGATGGCAGACCGTGGGTTTGAAACCGGCGTTGATCGCGGGGCTCTCGCTGCTGCGAGTGAGTTTGCGCGTCAGATAATCCGTAACAGCGCCAGCTAGGTGCAAAGATTCCCATGGGGGCATTGAGCCTTTTTCTGCGATCGCTGACCAGGGAGCCAATTTTATCTTTGGTTGCGCTGGGATGTCGCCTGTTCCCAGCCCTTTAGCAATGCCGCCCGTCGCCCTGGGTACTTGTTTGCCAGCACCTTAAGATCTTGCACTCTTTCCGTTTTGAAGTGCCGATAATCCTCATTTGTTTCGCACCAGGCCACCAGATATCGAGTGCGATCCAGAAACGCGATCAAAAGCGGCCAGACGACCCGAACCGTCTCGGATCCATCCCGGTCCTTGTAATCTAGTTGTAGTCTGTACCGCTCCCGAATGGCGTGGCGAAGCAGAGCACTGTCAAAGCGTTCCGCCACGCGTGCTTTTGTCTGGATCGCCTTGGAGCTTGCATTCAGTACGATGGGCTGAAGTTCTTTAGGGATAGCTGATGATAGTTTTGAAACAAGATCACGGGCGGCCCGCGCCAGAGTGGGATCAGCTTCCTGTGCAACCCAAGTTGCGCCCAGCGCTGCCGCTTCAAGTTCATCAGCAGTGAGCATCAGCGGTGGCATATCATAGCCGTCGTCAAGCACATAACCGACCCCCGCTTCTCCCCTGATGGGGATACGTTGCGCATGCAGTTCCGCCATATCGCGGTAGAGCGTAGCGATAGAGATTTCCAGTTCATCGGCAAGCTCCTGTCCGGTAATCGGCGAATGGTTTGATCTCAGTATCTGGATAATCTGAAACAGTCTTTCAGTGCGACGCATTTTATTCAACTCCTCTCATGCTCCTATCATAACGGTGAGAGGAGGGTTTTTCTATGACGGTCTGAAATCAACGAAATTGCGTACTGTTATCGCGCAACGACAGGAGTATCTGATGATTCACTTTGAAAGAAACCTTGCCATTGATGCCGCCCCGGATGCTGTTTGGACTGTGCTTGCCCGCTTCATTCACATTGACGAAATTGCCCCACAGATTGTTTCTGTCGACGAACTGACATCGGGCGAAACCGGTCTGGGGTCAAAGCGCCGCAATCACTTCGAGAATGGCACATCGCTCGTTGAAGAGGTTATCTCCTGGCGGCCGCAACAAGGTTACACGGTTAGGCTTTCTGAGATGGCAGCAATGCCCCTGCATCAAGCCAGTTCTGACATTCGCATATCAGCCAAAGACAGGGGGTCGATAGTGACATGGACCTTCGACTATCGCGTCAAATATGGCCCATTTGGTTGGCTTTTGGGACAAACCCTGATGAAGATGATGATGGGCAAGATAATTGATGCCAATTTGCGGGGACTGGCCGACAGGGTGAAGGCTGGCTAGATTTTTGCGACGAACTTCCAAATACGCGGACAAGATCCGCCATTTGGTTTGCGTTGCAAAGTCAAACTCCGTCCAAGATTGAAGCAGTCATCATCGTCACGGACAGTTTCATGACCCAGAGTTTAAGAATTTTTGGCCAGTGCTTTGGCCAGAATTTTATCGCGTCCATAGATGTCGCGGCGGTAATGGACCGAACCATCCTTGTTCACCCAGGCTGTCAGATAAGTCACGTGTACAGGCACTTTTTCTTTCAGCTTCACAACCGTACGCTTTTTGGAAGCCACGATGCTGTCAATCTTGCCACGCGTGACGCTTTGGAAGCCCAAAATCTTCTCGGCCAGATCCATTGGTGACTTCAACCGCACGCAGCCATGGCTGAAATAGCGCGAATCACGCGAAAATTTCGACTTTGACGGGGTGTCGTGGATATAGACGTTGAACTTGTTGGGAAACATGAACTTGACCAGCCCCAATGCGTTCTTTGGGTTTGGGTCCTGCCGCAGGCGAACCGGGAAGTTGGCACGCGAATAGGAATTCCATGGCACCGCGCCGGGGTCGACCTTTCGACCATTGCTCAACACTCTGATTTGCTGGGACTGCAGCGCATAGGCGTTGTTCTTCAATTTTGGCAGATACTCCTTGGTGGCGATGGAGTAGGGGACATTCCAGAATGGATTGAATTCCAGATATTCCATTTCATCGGAAAACACCGGTGTGCGGTGAAAGGGCTGTCCCACCTGCACCAGTTCGGCATGCAGGGTTTTGTCATCCTTAACCAGTTTCAAAACCTGGTCGGCCAGATTGACGAATATATAGGTGCTGCCAAAATCTGCCTGCATCCAGCGACGGCGCTCCAAATTCAGGGCGACAAGTTCGATACGTTCCTGAATAGTGATGTTGAGTTGCGACAATGTCGTTGGTCCGATCACACCATCAATCGCCAGCCCGGTACGCGCCTGAAAACGTTTCACCGCCTCTACCAACGCACCGTCATAGATGGTGCCTTGATGGGCATTGGCTGCAAGATCGCCAGATTGGGTCAGGCGCTGACGCAGGATTGGCAGCCTTTCGTCTTCCATGTCCGGCTTCAGAACTTCTCCCGCCGGTACATTCACCCAGCCACCTTCAGCTTCTTGAAGTTTCAGTGCAACAAGATGGCTCCGTAGTCTGAAATAACGCGCCGTCTGGGGTGGCAGTGAAGCCAATTCGTCTGAGGGTTTGTTGGAATTGGCCAGCCGCGTTAGCAAATTTCCAGCCGACAATTGCTCGGGGTAAATCACCAGTTCGCGGTTGATCGTATTGGGCTGAACCCGACCTGTACGCAAATGCTGGCCGTAGATGACAGAAGCGAGGGAGAGCTTAACTTCAAACGCGGCCAGTTGTTCGGGAGTTTTGGCATCAACGGACGCAAACAGTTCTCCACCTTGATAATCAGTGGCGTTGAGCCCGTCCTTGTAGGCCGTGAGAAGCTGATATACTGTCTGTTCGGCAGTGCCACTTACCCTGTTGTTTTCAATCCACAAGGCCTGATAATTGCGTTCCGCATACCAGTCTGCGATCTTTGCGGCTCGCGCCTTTTGGGTTTTGTCTGAACGCGGCAATTGGCTCAGTTGAATTTCAATGGCCTGCTGCAATGGCGACATTACAGGCGTTGCTGGGGTTAGTGCAGCTTCGGTACTGGTGCCGGTGCTTGTCTGCGCCTGCACTGGCGTGACTGCCGTGCCCACCACAACGAGAGCCAGCGCCGAAAGCGCCGAAAGCGCCGAATGCACCACAAGCTTTGTGCAAATAGGTTCAAATTTCATATCCATCCCCCTACCGTCCGGGCAGCTAATTTCAAGTCGCAAACCGCCCCAATGCGGTTTCGCAGAAGCACATGTTTGCTTGAATTCAGCCAGATGCCAATAGCCTGAGAAGTGGAGGATGTATTTTTACGACACTTTCAACGGTTGGCGAATGCGATAATCCGTCGCCGCCGTCATCGCCGCCGCGGCGGAACACCGATCCGCCCCCGGGCCCGGTGTTCCTACGCGGCAGTGTCAATTCACTGCGATCGCGCCACTGCTCATGGTCGGTGACGCGATCGAGAAAGCTATTTCTTGATGCGATAGGCCTTGTGGCAGGACCCGCAATTGGCAGCCGCAGCGCCGAAGGCGGCCTTGAATTCATCAAGGCTGGCTGGTTTTGCGGCGATGCCGGCGGCAGTGTCGCTCTGGAACTTGGCGATTGCGGCGTCGAAGCCAGCGCGATCTTCCCAGATTTTTGGGGATGCTGTTGAGTCACCTCCTGATTCGCTGCCTGCGGGAAACAGTTCGCCGAAGCCTAGTGCCGCAGTGTTCATGGTCCGCAAAATCAATTGAGCGGCAACCGCGTTGAATTCCGCTTCACCTTTCATCATTGCACCACCGGCACCCGTCGCAGCGCCAACATTCTTCATCATCGCCTTGCGCACAGCAATTGGATCCTCAGCGCTGATCGCTGTGCTGGTTGTTGCAGCAAGCAGTGCTGCACCCAATAGAATTTTGAATTTCATTTGTCTGTTCCTCCATTTGGCCCCTTTGGTGGGCCGGTTTACAGTCTTGATTATAAGACTATGTTCTTCAGATTTGCTGGACAATGTGGCGAAATGCAGCCATCGTCTGCAATTATGCAGAGCATTGAGTGGGACATTTTTCGCTACGTCATTGCCGTCGCTGACAATGGCTCAGCGGTCGCGGCGGCTAAGGTGCTGGGTGTCGATGGCACCACTGTCATTCGCCATATATCGCGATTTGAAAAGCAGCGGGGCATTCAGCTTTTTGAGCGTCTGCCGTCTGGCTATTCCCCGACCGCAGAATGTGAAGCGATCCTCAAGCTTGCCCGTGACCTGCAGGAGGGTGTGACTGAAATCAACCGGCGCATTACCGGTCACGACCTGCGGTTGGAAGGCACCATTTCGGTGACCACCACAGACAGTTTTCTGGAGGCCGTTGTTGCCGATATCATTGCCGAGTTCTGTAGCCTGCATCCGCAAATCCAGATTGAAACAATGGTCACCACCAACCGCGTCAGCCTGTCCCGACAGGACGCCCATGTGGCCATCCGCGCCGCTCAGGAACCGCAGGACCATTTGGTTGGTCAACGCATCGCTGA
>JBDVMU010000061.1:0-17878 GCA_039969995.1 Rhizobiaceae bacterium | reverse complement strand
CCACCACCAATGACGACGACATGCTTTCCACCGGCCAGAATAGGCTCGACATTGGCATTGTCTCCACCACCATTGCGGCGGTTTTGCTGGGGCAGGAAATCCATTGCAAAATGAATACCATTGAGGTCACGACCATCAATTGGCAAATCGCGCGGCTTTTCAGCCCCGCCGGACAGGATAACCGCGTGGTGCTTTTCAACCAGATCGTCAATGCTGACATCTTGGCCGACATGAACACCTGTATGCATGATGACGCCCTCGGCTTTCATCTGTTCTGCACGGCGATCAATGTGGCTCTTTTCCATTTTGAAATCGGGGATGCCATAGCGCAGCAGGCCGCCGATCTTCTGGTTCTTTTCGTAAAGATGCACTTCATGGCCAGCGCGGGCCAGCTGTTGAGCTGCCGCCATACCAGCTGGTCCGGCGCCGATGACGGCTACGGTCTTGCCAGTTTCGCGCTCGGGCACATGTGGCGTGATCCAACCGTTTTCCCATGCCTTATCGACAATGGCGCATTCGATCGATTTGATCGTCACCGGGCTGTCGATCATGTTCAGCGTGCAAGATGCTTCGCATGGCGCAGGGCAGATGCGGCCGGTAAATTCAGGGAAGTTGTTGGTGGAGTGCAGGTTCAGGGATGCCTGTTCCCACTCGCCACGATAGACCAGGTCATTCCAGTCTGGAATTTGGTTATTGACCGGGCAGCCCTTCAGACCTTTCACGTCATGACAGAAGGGAATGCCGCAATCCATGCAGCGGCTTGCCTGATCCTGCAATGTCGATTCCGGCAACGGAATGATGAATTCCTTGTAGTTGCGAATCCGGTCGGAGGCGGGACGATATTTTCTGTCCTGGCGGTCGATTTCCAGAAACCCTGTCACCTTGCCCATAACGATACTCCTCAGTTGGCTTTGCAGAACTTGTGCTCTGTCGCCCTAATTTTCTTTATTCAGCTGCAACGCCGGCGGCGTTCTGAGCAGCTTCGATTTCAGCAAGTGCCCGACGGTATTCTGTTGGCATGACCTTGACGAATTTCGGCCGGTAGTCATCCCAGTTTGCCAGAATTTCTGCAGCCCGCTCGGAGCCGGTATATTGCTGGTGATTTTCGATCAACTGGCGCAGACGCTCATCGTCGTGACGGGTCATGTCAGATGATACGTCGACGCGGCCGTGATGCTCGATGTCACCACCGTGGTGGTGTTCCGATTCCATCAGATCGTCTTCTTCAGGCACCGGCTCAAGTTCGACCATGGCCAGGTTACAGCGATTGGCGAATGTGCCGTCTTCGTCGAGCACATAAGCAATGCCGCCGGACATGCCGGCTGCAAAATTGCGGCCTGTATGACCGAGAACCGCAACCACACCACCCGTCATGTATTCACAGCCATGGTCGCCAACACCTTCGACAACTGCGATGGCACCGGAGTTGCGAACCGCAAAGCGTTCACCGGCAACGCCACAGAAATAGCATTCGCCTTCAATCGCGCCATAGAGAACTGTGTTTCCGGCGATGATCGACTTGGTCGCTTCGATCTGCTTGGCCTCTTTTGGAGGGTAGACAATCAGCTTGCCACCCGACAGGCCCTTGCCGACATAGTCGTTGGCTTCGCCTTCGACTTCCAGCGTCACCCCACGGGTAACCCAGGCACCAAAGGCCTGTCCTGTGGTGCCGGAAAACTTAACGTGGATTGTATCTTCCGCCAGCCCCTTATGGCCGTAACGGCGGGCGACTTCACCCGACAGCATGGCACCGGTAGAGCGGTTGACGTTTTTGATTTCCAGGTCCAGCTTGACTGGCTCGCGGTTATCCAAAGCCGGTTTGGCGAGTTCGATCAGCTTGCGATCCAGGATGTCATGGATGTGGTGTACCTGATCCTCATTGTTGTAGATCGGCACGTCTGGTCCCATATCGGGATCATAGAACAAGTCGCTGAAGTCGAGACCCTTGGCTTTCCAGTGTTCAATCGCACGGTCTCTGTCCAGCACGTTGAGCTGGCCAACCATCTCGTTAAACGTGGCGAAGCCCAGCTCTGCCATCAGTTCGCGAACCTCTTCGGCAACGAAGAAGAAATAGTTGATCACATGTTCAGGCTTGCCGAGGAAGCGTTTTCGCAGCACCGGGTCCTGAGTTGCAACGCCGACCGGGCATGTATTGAGATGACACTTGCGCATCATGATACAGCCGGAGGCCACCAGAGGTGCGGTGGCAAAGCCGAATTCATCGGCACCCAAGAGCGCGCCAATAACAACGTCACGGCCGGTGCGCAGTCCGCCATCCACCTGAACGGCAATGCGTGACCGCAGCTTGTTCTTCAACAAGGTCTGATGGGTTTCGGCCAGGCCCATTTCCCAGGGCGATCCAGCATGTTTGATTGAAGTCAGCGGGCTGGCGCCCGTGCCACCTTCCATGCCGGAAATGGTAACGTGGTCTGCGCGCGCCTTGGCGACACCGGCAGCAACCGTGCCGACGCCCACTTCCGAAACCAGTTTAACCGAAATGTCGGAGCTTGGATTGACGTTTTTCAGGTCGTAGATCAGCTGCGCCAGATCTTCGATCGAATAGATGTCGTGGTGAGGTGGTGGCGAAATCAGGCCAACGCCCTGAGTTGAGTGGCGCACTTTGGCTATGACGGCATCGACTTTATGGCCGGGCAATTGCCCGCCTTCGCCGGGCTTGGCGCCCTGAGCCATCTTGATCTGGATCATGTCTGAATTGACCAGATATTCGGTGGTTACGCCAAAGCGACCGGAGGCAACCTGTTTGATCGCGGAGCGTTTGCTGTCGCCATTGCGCATTGGTGTGAAGCGTTCAACTTCTTCGCCGCCTTCACCTGTGTTGGAACGACCTCCAAGGCGGTTCATGGCGATGGCGAGATTCTCGTGGGCTTCTGCCGAAATCGATCCATAGGACATGGCACCAGTGGAAAAGCGCTTGACGATATCAGCCGCAGATTCGACCTGATCAATGTCAATCGGCTTGCGACCGGTTTCATCGGCAGGCTTGAGCCGGAACAGGCCGCGAATGGTCAGCAGATTTTCAGACTGGTCGTTGATCGACTTGGCAAAGGCCCGATAGTTGTCCTGGCTGTTGCCGCGCACCGCATGTTGCAGATTGGTTACTTCATCTGAAGTCCATGCATGGGCCTCGCCGCGTTGACGAAGAGCATAGTCACCGCCAACGTCCAAGGCATGGCGCAGAACCGGTACATCGCCATAGGCGGCCCGG
Source organism: Rhizobiaceae bacterium (assembly GCA_039969995.1). GTDB lineage: Bacteria > Pseudomonadota > Alphaproteobacteria > Rhizobiales > Rhizobiaceae > Pseudahrensia. The sequence continues at coordinate 14,652 of JBDVMU010000061.1, read as the reverse complement.
TGACGTCCGAAAGTTTCTTTCGCAATTTCCTCAAGGCCAATGCCTTCAATGGTCGTTGCAGTGCCGACAAAATATTTGTCGACAAACGCGCTGGACAGGCCAACGGCGTCAAAAATCTGCGCACCGCAATAGGATTGATAGGTCGAGATGCCCATTTTCGACATGACCTTCAACAAACCCTTGTCGATGGATTTGATGTAGCGCTGAACCACTTCCTTTTCGTCGACTTCTTTCGGGAAGAGGCCATTGGAATGCATTTCAGCCAGTGTTTCAAACGCCAGATAGGGGTTGATGGCTTCGGCACCATAGCCGGCAAGGGCTGCGAAATGGTGCACTTCACGAGGTTCAGCTGATTCGACAACCAAACCAACAGATGTCCGCAGACCACGGCGGATCAGGTGGTGATGCACGGCGGCCGTTGCCAGCAGAGCCGGAACGGCAACGCGGGTTGCGCTGAACTGGCGGTCTGACAGGATGATGATGTTGTCACCTCCATTGACCGCCTTTTCAGCCTTCGCGCAAAGCCGGTCGAGGCATTCCTTCATGCCATCGGGGCCCTGTTCGGCGTCATAGGTCGTATCAAGGACACGCGAGACAAATTGGTTGTCGCCAATGTCGCTGATGTCGCGAATTTTCTGGAGATCAGAATTGCGCAGGATCGGCTGACGCACTTCCAGGCGCTTTTCGCTGGATTGATGGGAATGATCAAACAGATTAGGTCGCGGTCCAATAAAGGAAATCAGGCTCATCACCGATTCTTCGCGGATCGGGTCGATTGGCGGGTTGGTGACCTGCGCAAAGTTCTGTTTGAAATAGGTGTACAGCAGTTTGGCTTTGCTCGACATCGCCGAGATCGGTGTGTCGGTTCCCATTGAACCGAGCGCTTCCTGACCGGTGGTGGCCATTGGCGTCATCAGCACCTTGATGTCTTCCTGGGTATAGCCAAAGGCCTGCTGGCCATCGAGCAGGTCTTGACCTGTGTAGCGGCGCGGCGAGGACTTTTTGCCCTTCAACTCCTCCAGCACGATCTGTGTGTCGTCGAGCCATTTGTCGTAAGGCTTTGCAGAAGCCAGTTGTTGCTTGATCTCTTCGTCGGAAATGATGACGCCTTTTTCAAGATCAATCAGCAGCATCTTGCCAGGCTGCAACCGCCATTTTGTGACAACTTTGCTTTCGTCGAAGGGCAAGGTTCCTGCTTCTGAGGCCAGAACGACTGTGTCGTCATCAAGAACGAAATAGCGGGCAGGACGCAGGCCGTTGCGGTCCAGTGTAGCGCCGATCTGACGGCCATCGGTAAAGGCCACAGCGGCAGGCCCATCCCAGGGCTCCATCATAGCGGCGTGGTATTCATAGAATGAGCGTCGCTCTTCATCCATCAACGGGTTACCAGCCCAGGCTTCCGGGATCAGCATCATCATCGCATGAACCAGCGAGTATCCGCCCTGATAGAGCAGTTCCAGTGCATTGTCGAAGCATGCAGTGTCGGACTGACCGGGTGCGGAAATCGGCCACAATTTGTCAATGTCGCTGCCGAATTCGGGCGACGCCAAGGTGGCCTGGCGGGCAGCCATCCAGTTATTATTGCCGCGCACTGTGTTGATCTCACCGTTATGAGCGACCATGCGGTAAGGGTGGGCCAGTTTCCAGGATGGGAAAGTATTGGTCGAGAAGCGCTGGTGAACCAGAGCAAGCGCCGATTCAAAAGTCTCGTCGCGCAGATCGCTGTAATAAGGGCCAAGTTGATCGGCTAGGAACATGCCTTTGTAAATGATGGTGCGTGCCGACATGGAGACGGCATAAAAGCCTTCGTTGATCTCATCGCTTGCAGAAATTGCGTTGGTGATTACCCGGCGCAGCACATACAGACGACGCTCATAATCATCGTCACTCAATCCATCCGGCCGGGCAAAAAAGCACTGCCAGTGGCTCGGTTCGGAAGCCATAATTTCCGGGTCTTGAGACAGGCCGGAATTGTCGACAGGCACTTCGCGCCAGCCGATGACCTTTGGCCCCTCTGCTGCGGCTGATTCTTCGATGATTGCCTTGGCCTTGGCGAATTGATCGCCGTCATGAGGCGTGAAGAAATAGCCGATTCCATAATCGCCTTCTGCGGGCAGCTCAAAACCGGTTGCACTGCATTCGCGGGCAAAAAAGGCATGGGGGATCTGGACCAACATGCCCGCTCCGTCACCCATCAACGGGTCAGCGCCTGTGGCACCCCGATGTTCAAGATTTTCCAGAATCTTGATGCCGTCTTTGACTATCTGGTGGGACTTCTTGCCCTTCATATTGGCAACAAAACCCAGACCGCAGGCGTCATGCTCGTTGCGAGGATCATAAAGACCTGCTGCGGCATTGCGCGGTTTTTTCAAATTGCGGGAGCTGGAATCCGGGTTCAACCCATCGAACAATGTGTGTGTGTTTGTCATCGTGCTCTCCTTACAATTCGGCGCCCGGGTTCTGTTCGTCCCACCGGCACACGAATATCACTTGGCACAAGAAATACACTGCATCACCCACGCGCGATGCTGCACCTTGTTGCCATGTCTGTTTGTGCTCGTGCCAGTTAGACAGCACGAAGGGTTTTCAGGAAGTCCTGAACGCTGGGCATGGTCTAGACGAGTGCGCTGGAAATTTCAAGATGGGTAAGCATTGCTGTCCTATTATGTGGACGAAAGTCACAGCGAATCTCTGAGGCTGACAAGTCAAGTTGGCGCAAAACGACAGTTTGCGCCGAAAAACAGTCTGGTTTCGTCAAAAGACAAGGTCAAACGGACCACAAAAAACCCGATACCGGGCCAAATTGCCGGTATCGGGTCTCAAAAATTTAATTTCAACTTGCCGAAAGGGACTGCCCAGTGGGTGTGCCGGCAACGGGGTAAAAGTTACTTCTTCTTGGTGGCTTTGGCCTCAATCTGGGGGGAGGTCTGGCCGTTGATGGAAATTTTACGTGCCTTCATGGCTTCGGGAATTTCCCGCACCAGATCAATGTGCAGCAGGCCGTTTTCGAGATGGGCATTACGCACTTCAACATGGTCGGCAAGCTGGAAGCGGCGCTCAAAATTGCGGGCCGCAATGCCGCGGAACAGCATTTCACCTTCTTCGTCTTCGGTTTTTTGCTGATTGCCCTTGACCAGAAGGGTGTTTTCCTTGGCCTCGATTTCCAGATCATCTTCACCAAAACCGGCCACAGCCATTGAAATACGATAGGCGTTTTCGCCAGTTCTTTCAATGTTATAAGGTGGATAAGCGGGGGAAGCTTGTTCCGGCTGACCCATCGAGTCGAGCAGGTTGAACAGGCGGTCAAACCCAACGGTTGATCTGTAAAGGGGGCTAAAATCTACGTGTCTCATCTTGTTATCCTCTTTTTGAGCGATGACTGATTGTGAGCGGTCGAACATCTCCAATCGGACAATGCGCATTACCGCTACGGAGCCAATTTAGGCCTCCGCAGCACTAATATGGGGAGGAGATTGGGCAGTTCAAGTCTGTGGTTCTGGGTGGAAGGTGGCGAAGTTATCATGTTTTTGCTTGAGCAAATCACGCCAAGCGGGTAGCAGGGCGCTCATGTCTGAAGAAGAAACCCCATCCGACGAATATCTGTTTTCCACGCCGGGAAACCCAATACCTGTCGGAGCCATTTCGGGCGTCGTCGTAACGCCAGATGACATCAAAATTCGCCATGCCCGCTGGGAACCCCACATTCACCCGTCCAAGGGCACGGTGGTCATTCTGCATGGCCGCAGCGAATGCATCGAAAAATATTTTGAGACTGTCGAGAATTTACGGAACCGCGGTTTTGGGGTTTTGACCTTCGATTGGCGAGGGCAGGGTGGCTCCGACCGCCTGCTCAAAGATCGCCGCAAGGGGCATGTTGAGAATTTCAACCAGTATCTGACTGATCTGGAAACCGTGCTGACAGAAATAGCGCTGCCAGACTGTAAGCCGCCACATTACATTATGGGACACTCAACAGGTGGCCTTGTGGCGCTTATGGCAGCCCCAGCTCTGACCAACCGCATTCGCAGAATGGTCCTTGCTGCTCCGCTTCTGGCCCTCAACAGTCTGCCCATTCGCCAATCGCGGCTGCAAAGCATTTTGGGCGCCCTTACATTCTTTGGCCTTGGACGACTGTATTTGGCCCGCGACCGGAGTCCGGAAAATCAGCGCCAGTTCCTGTCCAACAAACTGACATCCGACACCGCCCGTTTTGAGCGCAATCGACGCATTGTCGAAACCCATGAGCAATTGGCGGTTAGCTATCCGACAATTGCCTGGGTGTTTGCTGCGTGTCGCGCCATGGCGCGGGTCAATGCACCGGGCTATTCCAATGCCATTGGTATCCCGACTTTGATGATTTCGGCAGGCAACGACCCAATTGTCTCGCCCATGGCGGTGGAACTGTTTGGCCGAAAAATGCGCTCAGGCGCGTTTTTGACCATCTCAGGTTGCAAGCATGAGATTCTGCACGAGCGGGATATCTACCGCGAACAGTTCCTGGCCGCTTTTGATGCATTTGTGCCGGGCACAGAAGTTTAGACCTGATGAGATCTAGATCCAGAAATCTTCATGAACCGTTGCCTCACGCGGTCCATCAGGTGTGTTGACCACGACTTCCGTGCCGGCATCCCAATGCGTCATGCGCACCATACCGATTGCCACATTGGTTGAAAAATCGGGAGACCATGCAGCAGATGACACAAGACCAACCGGCTTGCCGTTTGCTGTCATCTGCCAATAGCGGTCACAATTTGGCACCGGATCTCCTTGAATATCGATCGCGCGAACCTGTTTGACAGGACCCTCTTTCGCGACGCGCAACAGGGCATCACGGCCGATACAACCAATCGCAGTTTGAGTATTACAAAATTTGCCAAGGCCGCATTCGTGCGGCGTGTTGTCGTCGGTCATGTCGTTGCCATAAGACAACAGCCCACCCTCGACACGTTCAATGCCATTGGGACAGCCGGCGTGAACATCCATGCTCTTGCCGGCTTCCATAAGAGCGTTCCAGAGCGGCATGCCGATTTCGCTGTCCTCGACATAAATTTCAAAGCCGCCCTGCTTGGAATAACCTGATCGGGCAACCACGAGATATTTGCCCTGGAATTCAAGCTGCATGAACCGGAAAAATCGGATGTCTCGCACCTTGTCGCCAAATACGGCAGCCATCAGGTCGTCGGATTTAGGGCCCTGAATAGCCAGCGGTGAAACATCGGGTTCATCAACCAGCACATCAAGGCGATAGCCGTAGGCAAGGCCCTTGATCCAGTAGAGCAGATCGCTGTCAGCGATCGAAATCCACCAACGGTCCTCTGCCAGCTTGACCACGACGGGGTCGTTCAACATGCCGCCGGTCTCGTCGACGATCGGCATGTAATAGCACTGGCCCGGTAGCATTGAACGCAAATCGCGGGGTGTCAGCAACTGGATAAGGCGTGCCGCATCCGGGCCGCGCACTTCGACCTGACGTTCGCAGGAGACGTCCCAGACCTGAACCGCGTTTTTGAGGTGATGATAGTCCTCTTGCACAGATCGGAAAACCGTAGGCAAAAGCATGTGATTGTAGACTGTGTAGGCTTTGACACCGGCGGCTTCGACACCCTCGGAAAACGGGGTGCGGCGAAGGCGGCGGGAAGGCGAGAGCATGGCCATGGTATTTCGCTCCGGAATAGGCTTTTCGGAAATGCGCCTGACATTTCCAAAATTGACGGGTCAACGGTTCAAGCTGACGCACGGGGCAAAAATGCCTCCAATTCGCTCAACTGAATTCTGGTGGTGACTTTTGGGCTGCGCGACAATTCGATACTAGCGATAATTCGTCATTGAAATTACCGTGGCCGTCAAATAAAGCGCTCCCGACATATCAGGATAAAGTTTCAGCCCCATAAGAAGTCCGCGTCGAAAGCCGCCATAATATTAACAGGACAAGCCATGCCCCTTCAGATCGACCCTAGCCGTTTCGATAATCTCTCCCTTGAACCTCAGGAAGGAGGGGTTTGGGTCGTTCGGCTCAACCGCCCTGGCAAGCGCAACGCCCTCGACATTGCGACAATTGAAGAACTGGTCGACTTTTTCTCGGCGGCGCCAAGGGCAGACGTGCGGGCAGTTGTTCTGGCTGGTGCCGGTGATCATTTCTGCGCTGGTCTGGATCTTGTCGAACACCATAATGAGGATCGGAGCCCGGCAGATTTCATGCATGTCTGTCTGCGTTGGCATGAGGCGTTTAACAAGATGGAATATGGTGGTGTTCCGATCATTGCAGCGCTTCAGGGAGCTGTTGTTGGTGGTGGGCTAGAGCTGGCCAGTTCCGCCCATATCCGGGTGATGGACCAGACGGCCTATTTTGGCCTGCCGGAGGGCCAGCGTGGCTTGTTCACCGGCGGTGGCGCGACCATTCGTGTTACCGACCTGGTCGGCAAAGCCAGAATGATCGATATGATGCTGACCGGCCGGGTTTATCAGGGCCAGGAAGCAGTCGATCTTGGGCTGGCCCAGTACATTGTCGAGGGATCGAGCTTTGACAAGGCGATGGAGTTGGCGCGCCGCACAGCTGAAAACCTGCCACTGTCAAACTTTGCCATCTGTTCAGCCGTCAGCCATGTGCAGAATATGTCGGCCATGGATGCTGCTTACGCTGAAGCGGTGGTTGCTGGTGTCGTAAACACCCAGCCCGCCGCCCGCGAACGACTTGCCGCTTTTGCCGATAAAAGTGGCGCGCGGATCCGTCCCAACTCATGATCTTTTAAAAGCGGCAGTCAGGGGTGTTTAGGGCTTGAGCAATTCGATGGCCTGCTGATGGAGTTCGCGATTGGCTGCGGCGAGGATCGATCCGCCTTTTGCGGCATCTTCGCCGGACCAACTGGTGACCATACCGCCTGCCGCCTCGATAATCGGGATCAGGGCGGCGATGTCATAGATGTTCAGGCCAGATTCGATCACCAGATCAATCTGGCCGCCCGCCAGCAGGCAATAGGCATAGCAGTCGCAGCCATAGCGCGCGAGTTTGGCCTTGTTTTCAACGGTGAAATAGGCCTGTTCCCAATCCTCGACAAACAGCCCAGGTGACGTCGTCATCAAGGTCGCGTCCTCCAGCCGTTGCGTTGATCTTGTCTGCAACACCTCGCGGGCAGCTTGGTCCACCGTCAGACTGGCTACGCCTCCAACAGCGACATAGCGTTCCCGGGTAAAGGGTTGATCCATGGCGCCAGCCACAGGAACGCCGTCTTCGTAAAGACCAATCAGCGTGCCCCAAACCGGCAGTCCGCTGATAAAGGCGCGTGTGCCGTCAATGGGGTCTATGATCCATTGCAGAGCTGCATCGGGGCGCGCTGTGCCGAATTCTTCGCCAATTATGCCATGGTCGGGATACCTGGCCTCAATCAGTGCGCGAATGGTGCGTTCGGCTTCCCGATCTGCCTCGGTGACCGGATCAAAGCCAGCATCCAGTTTATTGACGACGCCAAGCTTGGAACGGAACATTGGCAACGTCACGGCTGCTGCCGCGTCGCAAAGTTCGTTGAAAAAGGATGCAAGTTCCTGATTAGAAGGCAGGGGCATGGAGAGAGAGTTCCAGGTTATTCGGCAGCGATGGATTCGCCGTAAAAGCCGGCATCCGGCAGGCTCATGACGTAGGCCATCACGGTCTTGATGTCTTCGGCAAGCGCCCGGAAACCAACAGTTGGCTCCAACGTCTTTTCGTTGACATAGAGGCCGCGGTTGATTTCGATTTGCACCGCATGCAGCCCTTTAAGCGGACGGCCATAATGTTCGGTGATGAAGCCACCTGCATAGGGCTTGTTGCGGGTTACAGAATAGCCAAGTTCGGAAAAGCGACGCATCAGACCGCGACTGATGTCACCATTGCAGGAAGTGCCGTAGCGGTCGCCAATAATAATGTCGGGGCGGCTTTGCCCCTCATTGCGCGCCCCGTTGGAGGGCATTGAATGACAGTCGACCAGAATGGCATGGCCAAATGTCACCGAAGCCCGGGCCATTAATCCACGCATGGTTTCGTGATAGGGACGGTAGATATTCTCAATGCGGCTCATTGCTTCGTCCAATGAGGGGCGTTGGCGGTAGATTTCGACATTTTCCGCCACCAGGCGCGGCACCGTACCAAGTCCACCGGCTACCCGCATTGACCGGATATTGGCATGGGCCGGCAGGTTTTCGGTGAACAATTTCGGGTCGAGCTCATAGGGCTCACGGTTGACGTCCAGCCAGGCGCGGGGAAATTGCGCTGCCAGCAGCGGTGCACCAAGTTCCACAACACCGGCAAAAAGCTGATCGACAAACACGTCTTCAGAGCGGCGAATGTCGAGAGAGGACAGCTTGGAAGCGGCAAGAAAACTGCCTGGATAGAGGCGCCCGCTATGCGGTGAATTGAAAACGAACGGTACCCGTTGTTCCGCCGGACGGTGCAGACGGAAGGCAGGATTTGAGTGATTGTCAAATTCAGTGCCAGGCAAAGTTCGTGTGTTATCCGTGTTCAGTTTTTTCAACTTTGTCAGGTGACGGCCAAACTGTCCAGCACTTCAAACCGCGGCCAATATGCGCTAAGCGGGCAAATAAGCTGTGGTCAGTCATGATCTTGCCATTGTTTATCCGATATTTACTTCATTCGGTTCTAAATGTGGGAATTGATTTGCTATTCGCCCGAATGCCGTACGGGGAGTAGCCTTTAAAGAACTCGGTGGGACTAGTATGAACAAGATACTTCTGGCGGAAGACGACAATGATATGCGCCGGTTTCTGGCCAAGGCATTGGCTAATGCCGGCTATGACGTCATTTCATATGACAATGGGGCCAGCGCATATGAGCGGTTGCGTGAAGAGCCGTTTACATTGTTGTTGACGGATATTGTCATGCCCGAAATGGACGGCATTGAACTGGCCCGGCGGGCGACTGAGCTGGACCCTGATTTGAAGGTGATGTTCATCACTGGATTTGCAGCTGTTGCATTGAATCCGGAATCTGATGCGCCAAAGGATGCTAAGGTTTTGTCGAAGCCGTTTCATCTGCGTGATCTGGTCAACGAGGTTGAAAAGATGCTGGCGGCATAGGGCCCAAGGCTTTTGCAATTTTTCGTCGTATTTCGCTGCCAACCAATAAACTTGCAGTTGACGGATACCCCGCAAGTGTGGTGTATCCGGCGCGGCCCTGATTTTCGTAATCGGGGCTCCCGAACAGGGTTGGAATATTGATCTGACCCACCGTTCATTGGACGGGCGATTAGCTCAGCGGGAGAGCACTACATTGACATTGTAGGGGTCACTGGTTCAATCCCAGTATCGCCCACCATTGAAATCAATAGTTTAGCGATAATGAGTGCTTTCTGGCAGCGTCCTAGGTAACATGTAAGGTAACAAATTCCCTATTTGTACCCGCGCTGCTGTTATAGCGGGCAAAATTCAAAGAATGAAATTGGCACAGCCGAATGTTGGATGCGAGAGCGCAAGTCTAAATGAAATCGCAATCTATTGGCTCAGATTAGATGTCTGATCTGAGCCAAAGCTGTCCAAGAAATCGAGTTTTTACACACCCTCGGCCGGAATTACCGATAACTATTGAGCCAACGACTTAATCTGGGTGATCGAGTGCCATCCGTCGTGCTACCCGCGCGCCGCGATCATGGGCAGCCAAGGAAAACCTGTCGAACCCGAGCTGACGCATCACCGCTACTTGCTCAGCAGCCATCGTGCGCTTCGCGAAGGGGTTGGGGCTTGTGGCTTTCTCCTCGGCCCCGGAGATCGGTCAAAATGACCGTGAACCGGTCTGTCAGGCGTGGCGCAATGTTATGCCAACACAGATGCGGCTGTGGATCACCGTGCAACATTAAAAGCGGCGGACCGGACCCAGCCGTGAGGGCCAGGATGTCGTTGCCATCGATACTGACGAACTGCCTTTTGAAGCCGGGCAACAGCCGAGCGTCGGCTGCCTCACAGATGTTCATTCAACCACTCCTTATAGTCAGCGATGCCCGCCTCGTTACGTTTGAAAAATGCCCAGCGACCGATCCGCTCAACGGTCACAAAGTTTGCGCGACGCAGCAATTCCAGATGGCGACTGACCGTAGGTTGAGCCATGTTCAGCTTTGTTGTGAACAGCGTGACGCAGACGCCAATGTCGCGGGGATCACCTGTCTTCTGATGAGCAAAGTGATCATATGGTGAGCTTAACCAGTCGAGGATTGCTATACGCACCTCGCTTGAGAGAGCCTTGGACTGTTCCAATCGATCTATCATGGAGACTAATACATAGTTAAAAAGCTATACGTCAATATACCGTTCTGAGAGCGGACATTCGACGGCCTGCGGTGGATGTCAAGTTTGTCCGCTCTGATCTTCCCCGCATTTGGTGGACGGTTTAGAAAGATCCGGTTGTCTGTCTTTCGAAGTCAACCGGGCTGATGTTGCCAAGGTACCCATGGCGACGTTTTCGGTTGTAGAATATTTCGATATATTCGAACAGGTCCGCACGAGCCTGCTGTCTGGTTCGATAGCGGACTCGGTATACACGCTCTCGCTTTAGGATACCGAAGAAGCTCCCGACGACAGCATTGAAGCTCCTATATTCGTCAAGCAGCAATTTGGATTGATTTTGGGACGCAAAAAGGAAGCCCAAATCATCAACGAGCAATGGCGTAAGCACTACAACACTAAACGCCCTCACAGTGCGCTTGGATATAGGCCTCCGGCACCTGAAACCATCATCCAATTGCAGCAAAGGCCAATCATGAACTAACATTCACCCCGGACCAATCGGATGAGGTAGGTCAAAGGGAATTGCAATTTATTGACACGTTCTGGCGAAGTTTGTATTGGCTTATTTGCCGGTTCTTGAACCCGTTTTCCATCGGCCAGACACATTCCTCTGAAACGGGCCATAGGGGAAGTGTTCACGTGACCGAAACTCTCATCAAAAATGCAGCCGTCGTCCTGACAATGGATGACAATCGCCGAGAACTTACGAAGACTGACATCCGATTTGAAGCAGGTGTCATTACAGAGGTCGGTCCAGATCTTAACGGTTCGGGTGAGATCCATGATGCGCGAGGTTGCGTAGTCACACCGGGTCTGGTGAATACCCACCACCACCTCTTCCAATCTCTGACGAAAGCTGTTCCTGGAGGCCAGAACGCACTTTTGTTCGGCTGGTTGCAAACCCTGTATCCGATTTGGTCGAGATTTGGCCCTGAAGAGGTTTACATCTCGGCGCAAGTTGGGCTGGCCGAATTGGCTCTGTCTGGTTGTACGCTTAGTTCAGACCACCTGTATCTTTTCCCGAACGGATCACGGCTTGATGATACCATCGCTGCCGCACGAGATATTGGCCTTAGATTTCATCCTACTCGCGGCTCAATGAGCATAGGCGAAAGTGACGGGGGCCTGCCACCAGACAGTCTGGTTGAGCAGGAGCAGGCAATTCTAGAAGATTCAATCAGGGTCGTGGATGCATTCCACGATAACTCAGAGGGTTCTATGGTTCGGGTTGGACTCGCTCCATGTTCACCGTTTTCTGTCAGCCGAGACCTGATGCGCGAATCCGCGCTGCTCGCCCGAGACAAAAGGGTTATGCTACACACTCACCTGGCTGAGAACGACGAGGACATCGCCTATTCATTAGAAAAATTTGGATGTCGACCCGGGCAATATGCAGAAGATCTTGGATGGATTGGTTCTGATGTCTGGCACGCACATTGTGTGAAGTTGGATGCCTCCGAAACTGATTTATTCGCGCGCAGCCAAACCGGAGTGGCACATTGTCCTTGCTCTAATTGCCGCCTTGGCAGCGGTATCGCACCCATTCGCAAGATGCGTGATGCCGGCGTGAAAGTTGGTCTTGGCGTAGACGGGTCTGCTAGCAATGATACGGGCAATTTAATCTTGGAATCACGTCAATCTTTGTTGCTACAAAGGGTGACAAATGGTGCCGATGCTATGTCTGCTCGCGAAGCACTAGAGATTGCGACGCGTGGTGGGGCCGATGTGTTAAACCGTCCTGATTGCGGCCGATTGGAGGTCGGAAAACGAGCCGACATTGCGGTTTGGGATGTATCTGGAATCGAAAGTGCTGGAAGTTGGGATCCCGCCGCTTTACTGCTTGCCGGCCCAACTCGGGTCAAGCATTCGTTTGTTGAAGGACGGCAGATTGTAAGGGATGGCCAAATCAATACTCTCGATCTTCCAAAGTTGATCGAGCGGCAGAACCAATTGGCCCGTAATCTTCACGTTTGATCAGGAACCACGCGCAACCTAGGCAAAAATGGGCAATTCCATTGGGTTCTTCGTCCGCTCTGCTGCCGTTCGCTTAGATTGCACCTAGGTCTGCGTGGAGCCCATTTTTGCTAAAACAACCGTATTGTTCATGAAGCATTTTGGAATGTTGATGCGGGCAAGTTTAGCCCATTTCTACAGATTGGCCCGCACGTCATGAATGTCAGCAAACGCTTTGTCCGTCATCCTAGCAGCATCCAAAGAGCGACACCTGCTAACATGCAACCGAAAAACACGTTTAAGCGGCGCGCCTGTTGGTCATTTCGGAAAGCAGAGGCCAATCTGTCGCCGACATATGCCCACAACGAAAACGCAACGAGGTTGTTTAGCGTGAAGACGGTTGTGATTAGGACAATGAGACCAGTTTGCGTATCGTTGTTTTTCTCTGTGAACTGCGTGAACATCAATGCGATTATGACATAGGCTTTCGGATTGAGTACGAGGAGTAGCACTCCATCCATGATGCTTGCGCGTTTTGCTTCGGCATCTCCTTCAATTGCACCGGCACGTATCAGACCGAATGCAAGATAAAGTACATAGGCACTTCCTGCGTATTTGATCACGGTGAGGAACGATGGAAACTCAGTCGCAACCCAACCAAAACCAAATCCAATAGCGAGAGTCACCAACCATGTGGCTACATGATATCCAGTTAGCGCCTGCAAGGTTTGGGTGAACCCAAAACGCGCTCCGGTAGCCGCAAAAAACAAATTTCCCGGGCCGGGACTGTAAGCCAGAGGAAACAAGAACAATACTAATTTTATGGCCAATTCAATCATCCGATACAAATGCCGAACTTGGAAGATAATTCCCACCCGAAACTTGCCCGTTTGGATCAGTATAATAACCTGACCACAACAGGCTTCGTGAGATTCAATTCGGGCATTAGCGCGAGTGCAGCGAAATGAGACTTTGTCCGAGTAGCAGACTTTGAGTTCCACCTAAGTCAAAGTTATTTTGCTCTGACTATTATCGGACCGCTTTCATCAGGTTCTCTACGAAACGCCCAATGCTCTGTTTCTCAAGCCATCTTGCCACGACAACGAGATCGTTTTCAGGATCGATCCAGATCATGTTGGCACCAACACCCAAAGCAAACATGCTTGATCTCGTTGCTGCCGGGAACAGTTTTCCATTGGCGTTCAGCCACCATAGGTATCCATAGCCTTCATTCAGCTTGCATGGCGTCCGGCAAGCGGCAATCCATTCTTCTGATATGAGTTGTTTTCCCTGCCAGTTACCATCGTTCAACATCAGTTGTCCGATCCGCGCATGATCAAGCGTGCTAATCCAGATCCCGCCACCCCAATGCGCTCCACCGGAAACGGATTGCAACCGCTCGCCGTCGATTTCAACATAGGAATTCTCGTATCCGTGCCATTGCCAGGTGTCAGACGCGCCAATGGGGTCCATAATCCGCTCTTTGAGAACATCTGGCAGTGGGCGCTGGAACACCCGCAGCAGAGCCAACGATAAACGGTTTACCCGCACATCATTGTACTCCCAGTGAGTTCCTGGACGCTCCATCTCCCGCTTGGTGCCTTTGTTGCCAGCTTCTCCGGGACGGGTGGACAAGTCGCGATTGTGGTCAACCGAATCCGGTTTGTCCCATAGCGTGCCCTCCCACTCGCTCGTCAGTTGCAGCATTTGGGCCCAGGTGATGTCGCGGTTTTGAGCGGAGTCAAAACCGCCATCATCAACGAGTTGTCGGATGGGTTCGTGAATATCAGCAATCAATCCGTCATCAACAGCAATGCCAGCGCAAAGTGCCAAATAACTTTTGCTGATGCTGAAGGTCATATCTACACGCTCAACGTCACCCCAGCTTGCGACGATCTTGCCATGGCGCAGTACAACGCCGCTTGGGTCCGTGCGATCTTTCACCGGACCGATTATTTTTCGAATTGGCCACGGCTCGCCGAAATGCCCTTCCTCAAGCGCCGCCATGATATCCCGCTTCATCGATGACTCGTTCTGGATCGCATATGAAATCGCGTGTTTCAGAGCGACAGGATCAAATCCAACGTCGTCGGGATTCGCAGTTGACCAGCCAATTTGGTCCATATGGTGCTTCATCGACGATCCACCCGAGTACAATGCTTGTCAGATGTTTATGGCCCGATTTCATGATGATTTCCAAGTCTGAGAATTTCCAATTACCACAGGCAATGTAGACAAGAATCGTGTCGCAGCGTGAACACCGGTCGTTGGCATACCACATTGAAATGTCCGGAGGGTGTGTGGAAAGTCGGGCGTTTTATTAGGTTTGCTTCGGGTTTGCGGTGTCTTGAATATTCCCCGATTTTCTTCGAGTTTCAGTCAAATCGCATGGTTTTGCGGCCAACATTCGGTTTCCGGGCCGGCAATGCAGAT
>JBDVMU010000060.1:0-106203 GCA_039969995.1 Rhizobiaceae bacterium | reverse complement strand
AACCCGTATTGCTGTCAATCGTCTTCGTCACAGTCAACGATGAGATGAAGCCAATCACAGTGGCGTCATCGACACCAGTCAAACCATCAACCACGCCATCGCGAGCAACTGCCGTAATGGTTGCCTCGTGGCCGATGTCATTTAGATCGACATCGCGAAATGTGATCTGAGGGATGACTTCGGTAATAACACTAGTGTCAGTCGTCTCATTAATACCTGTCCCCAGGGCAGCAATTGCATCAATAATTGGCGCGTCGTTGATACCGGTGATCTTCAGCGATACATTTTGCTCGACAAAATTCAGCTCGTTGGCACCAGCAAACGGGTTGTCTGCGCTATCGTCCGTGACCCTGATTGTATAGGTCAGCGTTACCGTTTCGAGGGCCGAAAGAAAGTCCAGCTCACTTTCAACACCTGTCCACTTCCACGTTACGGTTCCATTCACTGAATCGGGAACCGAATTGACGGTATCGCGGTCGCGATCCATTACCGGATTGTCCACCACCGTGGCTTCTGCCAGAACCAAGTCGGTGGTCTTGATTTCTCCAATTGGATTGACCGGCACCGCGGCAACCCCACCATTAACCTGTTGCCAGTCAATGTCGAACAGCGTGGCTGTTGGTGTATGCCTATCGGAAGCATCAGTGTCGTTAAAGGCAATGGAGCCAATGGCAGATGCAATCGCTGCAGCGCTGTCTGTGTCGTTAGCTTCGGTAAGTGTCAGCTGTGTTCCAGGATCAGTAATGGTCGCTTGGTGATTCAGGCCGGTAATTGTGAAAGTTACCCGCCCCATGTCTGTCAGTGCACCGCTGTCTTCAATCGTGTAGTCAAAGTAATCCTCATCGACATCACCACGACCCAAAAAATCATATTTGCCGTTTGGATCATATGAAACGCCACCGTTGGCCGCGATGACCAGGATTGCCCCAGAGGGCAACATGATCGTAGCGGGAACGGCAACGGTATCGTTGACGAAAATTGCTCCAAGCGGAAACCCCTCCGGGTCGATGTCAACACCGCCACCGCCGGCGCCGGTAATGAGATTGATCCCCGAAATGATCTGAGATGAATCAACGTCAAAAAAGTCATCTCCCGCTACCGGCGGTCTATTGACGTCTTTCGCGGCCTTCGACTCTATGGCACCAGTTTCCAAAAAGTCGTCCGCTTCGGACCCGCCATCGTCGCCAAGGCCCTCGCCAAGACCCAGGTCAACAGTCACCGAAGCAAAGTTGTTGGAGCCGTCCAGCTGCGCCCGTTGAGATTGCGCAGTATTGAAAATGTCAGTGATTTCATCCAACGCCACCTGGTCTTCCAACAAGTCGATGCCAGACTTGTTGATTTTTACCGCTTCACTTGAAAGACCTGTGACAACCCACTTGTCTGCAGACGAAGCCACCGACCCCATAATGTCGCCCGTGGCTTTGTTGATGATCAGGTAATTGCCGACTTCATTGGAACCCGGATCCGGCAGAATTGTAAATTCGGTAATGCCCAGTGCCGTGTTGATCGTCACTTTCGGCGTGGTGCCGCGAATACCCATTGTTGCAACAGGTGTCTCAATGTTCATGTTGCCTGATGGCGCAATTTCACCTGTCACAAAGACAAATGCGCCCTGAACAAGGTTGAAGGCCATCGAGCTGTTTTCAATGTCGGCAGGATCATAGATCAGCTCATCTAGGATCATCCGTGCGTCCGCAGACATCGAAAACACGGTCTCATCGAGGAAAGAGATACCAAGCTTTGAATCTGCACCAGTTTCGATGACATCGCCCTGGAAAACCGGCGCTCCAACTTCCAGACTGTTGGTCACACCCGATACCGAGGTGCTGGTGGCTGAACCATCCAGCTTGACCACCTTGCCGATTTCCACCGGCTCACCACCGTCGCCCGATTGAGCCAGGCGACCCGCAGTGGGGTCACCGGCAAGCGAGGTAACAGCCTGCGCGGTCAGATAGGCACCATTCGGAGCCTCAATACTGGCCGGCGAGCCGGTGCCAAAATAGTCGATAATTAGCTGAGTTTCGCCGCCATGACTTAACGTCAAGTCGTCGCCCTGACGTTCGAAATCGCCCAGGAACAAAAGTTCCGGATTGTCGATGATGATGCGACCGTCTTCTGGCGTTACCAACTGGATTTTACCCAGTGCCGTTTCGCCAATATTACTCTCAACGCCAGCTGAAAGCGGGTCGCTACTCGTTAACTTTACCGTAGCCATATCTTAAGCTTCTCTAGAAAGAAGTCGAAAAAATTTATGGCGCTGCCCCAATTGCCATAAATAGCTTAAGCCAGTTCAGAAAAATTGTCCATGAAAAGAATAACAAAGGGTTAACGCCCCTTATCGGGGGTCACGCAGCGCTCTGTCGCGGACGACGAGGATCGGTTTCAACAAATATTCGAGCACAGTTCGGTTGCCAGTTGCGATGTCTACGGTGGCCACCATGCCAGGAATTATGTCGAGACGCCTGGCCCCGCCGGCTCCAGACCCATCCTTCTCGGTACTCACGACAACCTGGTAAAAAGTCTCACGATTCTCGTTGGTTATGGTGTCTGCACCAATGCGTTGCACGGTACCTTCCAAGGTCCCATAGCGAGTATAATCGAAGGCGGAAATACGAATTGTTGCCTTTAGCCCAGCTCTGATAAAGGCAATGTCTTCTGGTCTGATTTGAGTTTCCACCAGCAACGTATCATCTACCGGAACAATTTCTACGACACTGTCGCCTGCCCGAACGACCTCATTGAGAGCGCTCACGTTTACTTTATTGACAATGCCAGTCACCGGAGAGCGCAATATCGCCCGCCGTACTGTATCGCTGGCGGCCCTAAGTGTCTGTTCTACAACGGCAAGATCTGCATTGACCTTTGACAGACGACCCGTGGCCTGGGCCCGAAACTTAACCTCTTCACTGCCAATCAGGGCGCGGGCCTCTTCAACTTCTGCTGCCAATCGTGCCTTTGTGGCCTTCCAGATCAGAAGATCGCCGGCCAACTGGGTGGATTCCTTTTGAACCCGCAAAAAGTCGATTTCTGGTATGGCTTTGCGCTTAAACAAGCGGCTGATCAAAGTCTCTTCCTTGCGGGCCAGCGCCAGCAGCTCCTCGGTTTTCTGCGCACTCGCCACAGCTTCCGCCAGGCTCTGTTCTTTTTGCACCAATTGTTGCCGACGAACCGATGCCTGTTCATCCAGCTGCAGGCGGTTGGCATCAAATACGGCACGTTGGTCGAGAAAGAAGTCGCGATATTCCTCATCACCAGCGCTTTCGAATTCATAGGTTTTGGCACCGGATAATTCAGCGCGCAGGCGGTTTCGCTCCGCAGTCAGGGCGGCTTGACGCTCGCGGAGTTCTCCCAACTTGGATGCGGCACCCGTGTCATCAATCCGTATCAGTTCCTGACCAAGTTCCACCCGGTCACCTGCCTTAATGAGGATTGCAGCTACAATGCCAGGCTCCAGCGACTCGACGACCTGCACCTGACTGGAAGGGATCACCTTGCCCTGTCCAGTTGTAACCTGCTCCACTTCCGCCCGGTCAGCCCACAAGATTGCGACGGCCAGCAATGCGCTGATGGTCAGCAAAACCCGCCAGCCGGTGGATACGCCTCCAGATGCAATTGCGCCCGCCGGATCATTGGCAAATTCAAGATCTTCATTTGCCATTTTTGCGCACCCGTTTTCCGGCACCATTGCTGGTCGCGCCTTTACTCAGTTCTTTCAGCACCTGTGCTTTATCCCCGTCGGCAACCACCCGCCCCTGTTCCAAAACAATAATGCGATCGACCAGATCAAGCAGAGTGGATCGGTGGGTCGCAATGAGAATAGTCCTATCCTGACGCTGCAACTCCTTCAGGTGCTTAACGAATGCAGCCTCGGTGGTCGTGTCCATGGCTGAGGTGGGCTCATCCAGAAACAGGATACGAGACTCGTTGACCAGACATCGCGCCAGTGACACGGCCTGACGTTGCCCGCCGGAAAGATTACGTCCGCGCTCGCCCACCGGCATTTCGAAGCCAAGCGGCTCCTGCTGGACGAATGCCTCCACTCCGGCGACCTTGCTGGCCATTTCAAACACTTCTGATGACACCGGCCCATTGAAGCAAATGTTGTCGCGAATGGTGCCGGAGAACAGGTCGGCTTCCTGAGGAACGTAGTAGATGGCGTCCCTTACATCGGCAGCCCGCCTGTGCTTTAGATCGATATCATCCAGGACTATGGCCCCATCTGAGCTCTCAAAAAGGCCACACAACAGTTTGCCCAGGGTCGACTTTCCTGATCCAACACGCCCGATTATGCCGATTTTTTCACCCGGTTGTATCGAGATGTTTATGCCTTTCAACACGACATGAGCACCGTTGGGATAGTTGAACTGTACATCCCGCAGGTCCAAACGACCTTCGGTGACCTGCTGGGTATGGTCGCCATCATCACCATGATCCCGTTCAGCCTTCATCAACTGGCCCAGATTGCGCAGAGCATTCACCGATTGCTGCAGCCTTGAAAGGGTCATGGCGATCCCGCCAAGCGGAGCAAGCACCCTGCCCGCCAAAATGTTGGACGCAATCAGTGCACCCACGGAAATGTCGCCAGCGGTGACCAGGTAAACACCCCAGACAACCACGATAACGCTGACCATCTGTTGAACAGACATGCAGAAGAAGATCGCCAACGACGACCAGAACCGGGTTTTTGATGTTGCCCTAACAGTATCGGCCACCGCGGCTTCCCAACGGCGCTGGAAGGGTCCTTCAGCAGAGGACGCTTTAATGGTCTCCACCCCAACCAGGGATTCAACCAATACAGAATGGCGATTGTTCGATGAAGCAAGTCCGGTAATCACAGACTTGTTCATGGGTATCTGGATCAACAGTGTGGCCACCAACACGAGCGGCACGGCCACCAGGGGCACCAATACCAGGGGACCAACAATTACCCACAAGACGGCGAGGAACACCCCGATAAACAACAGGTCAATGGCCGAGGTCAGGCTCGCTGACGTGAAGAAATCACGCACCGATTCAAACTCCCGCACAGAACTGGCAATCTCACCTGCGCTTCCCCGTCGTTGGGACATTTTGGTATCGAGAACATGGTTGAAGACGTCAGACGACACCTTCATGTCTATTCGTCGCCCAGCATTATCAATCACGGTGGCGCGCAACATGCGCAGGATGAAGTCAAACACCAGCGCCAGCACAACCCCAATAGAAAGCGCCCACAGCGTCGGTATCGCTTGATAGGGAATGACCCTGTCATAGACATTCATAATGAAAAGCGGCAATGCAAGGCCCAACAGGTTGACCAGAAAGGCCACAAGCACGACCTGGGTCCAGGCTCCCCAGAAACGCCGAACCGTTGCCCAGAGCCAGTGGCCTTTGGCAATTTGACGAATGTTCGGTTCATCCGAAAACACATCATTTGCCGGACTGACATAGACCACAATATTGCTTGTTTGGCGTTGCAGTTCACGCTGACTGATCGCGCGAGGCTTTGTTTCGCCGCCAACGATCACCTTGAATTTTCCGCGTTTGCCACGCCGACCGGTGACGATGCCCACATCCCCGCCTTCAAAGAACACCATGAAGGGGCAAACGATCAGCGGCACATTGACGGGACTTTTGCGCACGATGCGCGCAGACAGGCCTAGATTTTCAAAAGCGCCCTCGATATTGGCAACGGTCAGGCACCCGTCCTGAATTGGCAGCCCGGAAAGCGTTGTGGCTCCACTGAATTGCCTTTGGTGTTGCTCCGCAATCCATTCGATCGCTGCCAGCAAAGATTGATGATGGGCCTTGCGGTCCAGCCCCTCTTCATTGGTATCAATGTCGACTAGTTCAGTCACTCGTTCCCCAATACCGGCTGCCAATAGTTCAGCTTCCCTGCATCAGTATTGTGGAAACCTAGTCCAATTTCAACGGTGGAATGACGAATGACTTAATGGGGCCGCTGTAACTGGAACTGTAAACCGACGCAGAGGCCTGATCGCCACCGGCAGGTTTTTTGACACCCAGATGCTCCAACAGAACGCCAGCATGACCCAAAATTTGATAAGCAGAAAAGGCGCGGATCGATCGTATATTCGACAATTCAAACTCAATCGCAAAGCGTGTGTTTTCCGCGTCCAAAACATCCAATAGGCTGCGACGGTCCGCCTCATATTCTTCGCGATATGCCTCAACAACCTTTTTGGTTTCTATGAGCTGCTCGGATTTCGCCGCGACTTGCTTTCGACCTTCGATTACCCGTGACCAGGAAATTTCAATCTCCTGGATCAGCTCACGCAGCAAAACGTCATATTCTGCCACTTTCACATATTCTCTCTCGGTCAGTTCCTCTACCCTGCGGTATTGAACCAACCCGTCGAAGACTTTCCATGAAAATTTGAGCTTGGCGGTAAATTCATCAGAACGAGACGCAGTGCCGTCCAGGTCGTCACCACGACTTCCTGCCGCTTCAAAAGTAACCGACGGGTAAAAACCGGAACGGGCCTGATCGGTTCTGAAACCTGCCGCGTCAATTTCATCTTTCAAAGCCGCAAGTCTGGGATTGGCGCCAATGGCAACTTCAACTGCAGACTGAGACGATTTAAACGGAAGCCTTGGCAAAGACGCGCGGCGCAGACCGGATGGTGCTGCCCCTACGGCATTCTTGAACTTGGCGCCGGCAATATCACGCGCGCTGCGAATTTGAGAAACAAGAGCGATTGCAGCCTGCAAACGTTCGCGGGTCTGACGCAGATCACCTTCAGTGTTTTTTCCGCCTTCAACCCGGACTTCAACCAGTTTGAGCAGTTCGCGGTGACGTTTCACATTGGCTTCGCCAAGGCCGATAAGCCGATTGTGGCGAACAACATCGATATAGGCCTCAATACCATTCAGCGCCACGGCTTCGGACCGAGCAAGAATTTTGTGAGAGGCTGCGGAAATACGGGCCCGGGAACGATACAAGTCGTTTAGCCGGTCAAAGCCGTCAAATAGAACCTGCCGGAGAGTGATGCCAACCTGGTTGCCGCGCCGGAAGTTGTTGTTGTCGTCTGGGCCGAACGCCTTCGGTCTGTCGAAAATTTCTTCCCGAACCTCTGCATCAAGCGCGATTTCCGGGAAGAAGCGACCGATGGACTGATATCTGACAGACTCAGTTGCGCGCAAACTGGCCTGAGCAGCCGTGACCGACGGGTTTTCGGTTACCGCTTTTTCAACGGCCTCTTTCAGCGTCATGGAATACGACGCGTTGGCCAAAGCCAGCACCGACGGTACGACAATTGCGTATATGGAAAGCCTACTAAACATGTTTATTCCAACTGCAGATATACCGGGTCGAGTGCCATAAGTTGGGCACACGTTGTCGATCAAGCTATCTGCAGACCCAAGGCTCCCACACAAACGAGTTGCACCCTAATGCAACAATTCCAACACTCAACACCAACTCGAGCCCCGGTCGGGCTGGCACTTTCCTCCGTCAAAAGTACCACACCCATATCGCAAATGAAAGATAAGTTAATTTAAGGTAAAGATTTTCTTGTGTTTTAAGGTCGAAGTTTTAAGCTTTCCCCGGGGCATGTGGTTTTGGCGGGTTGAATCTTGAAAAAATTTGGAATGGGTCGACTTGTCGCGCTGGCTGTCTTGATTGGGCTGGTGATGATTCGCATTGCCGACCCGACACCCGTAAAAATCTCACGCGCCCAGTCGTTTGACACCTATCAGCGCATCAAACCGCGCGTGTATTCACCGCAACCTGTCGCCATTCTTGACATCAACGAAGAAAGTATTCGCAAGCTTGGACAATGGCCCTGGCCAAGAACCAGATTGGCCAAGCTGGTTGAAAAGCTGATGAAAGCCGGGGCAGTTGTCGTAGGCTTCGATATTGTCTTTGCTGAGGCAGACCGACTGTCCCCCGATAAGATCGCGGCCGACAATGAAGCGCTTTCTGCAGACATCAAACAAGCGCTTGCCAGTCTGCCATCAAATGACCTGGTCTTCGCCGATATGATAAAGCGGTCGCGCGTCGTGATGGGACAAACCAGTGTCAGAAGTCTCAGCGATGTCGATGAAAACTCTAACGTCGAGATCAAAGATATGCCGCACGCCTTTCTGGGCGAAGATCCGCGGCCTTATCTGCCCAATTATCCGGCAATCGTACAAAACCTTCCAGAGCTCGAACAGTCGGCCATGGGACGGGGCGTGTTCACCGTATTGCCCGATGAAGACGGCGTGTTTCGTCATGTTCCACTGCTCTTTCAGATTGACGGCAAACTTCGGCTTTCGCTTTCTGCCGAACTGCTGCGCATTGCAACTGGGGGGCGTGCCTTTGCTGTGCGAACCGACGAAGCGGGTGTGAACGCCATTAAAATCGGCCGAACGCTGATCAATACCGATCGAACCGCATCTGTCTGGCCTTATTTCACTCCCACCGTACCAAGCCGATTTGTTTCTGCCGTCGATGTGTTGGAAGACAAGGTTGATCCCAGGTTGCTGCAGGGCCGACTGTTCCTGGTCGGGACTTCGGCGATTGGTCTGGAGGACTTTCGTGCCACGCCGATGGGCAGCTTGATGGCCGGTGTGGAGATCCACGCTCAGGTCATCGAAAACATCCTTACCAACCAGATGCTGGTTCGTCCGAACTACGCCATCGCGGTTGAGCTGTTGACCATTTTGGTGGTTGGTCTGATCGCAATCGCTGCTGTCCCCTTCCTCAGCGCATCATGGGCCGCGCTTTTCGCCATTTTGGTGGTGCTGACCTATGTGGGAAGTTCCTATTACGCCTTCTCAACCTACCGATTACTGATCGACCCGGTGTTCCCTTCGGTAACGGTGATCGTCATCTTCATCATATTGGCAACGTTCAACTATCTTAGGGAAGAAAAGAAACGGCGGGAAATCCGCAGTGCCTTTGGTCAATATGTGTCCCCTGATCTGGTCAGCGAGTTGGCCGACAGCCCCGAAGGCCTGACCTTGGGTGGTGAAACCCGCGAATTGTCGATTCTGTTCAGTGACGTTCGCGGCTTTACGGCCATATCAGAGAGTTTCAAGACAAACCCGCAAGGGCTCACCATCTTGATGAACGAGTTCCTGACAGTGCTGTCAAATGCGATTCTCCATCACAATGGTACCATCGATAAATTTATGGGCGATGCCGTTATGGCGTTCTGGAATGCCCCGGTTCCCCATGAACAACACGCCCGTTCGTCGTGTCTTGCGGCGATCAAAATGCTGCACGACGTGGACGAATTGAACAAGGAGAAGAAGGAAGCTTGGGAAGCCCTTCAAAATGACCCCGATCAAGGGCCACTGCACCAGATCAACATCGGTATTGGCATCAATTCCGGTGATTGTGTTGTTGGCAATATGGGCAGTGAACTTCGCTTTGACTACACCTGCCTGGGCGACCCGGTAAATCTGGCCTCACGTCTTGAAGGACAATCCAAGCCATATGGCGTGCTGATCATTTTGGGCCAGAACACCGCCGCTTATGTCGATGAAGAACTTGCAACGCTCGAAATTGACCAGTTGCGGGTGAAGGGCAAGCAGGAGCCTGAAACAGTATTCGGCCTGTTTGGCGATGAAACAATGCTGGCCAATCCCGACTTCCTGGAATTGCAGAAACAGAACAATTCGATGCTGGCCGCCTACCGTAAACAAGATTGGGAAACGGTGGAGGCGATGATTGAACTGATGAAAGATCAATCGGATAAAGTCGACATCGATCTTGATATCTATCTGTTCATGTATGAAACGCGGGTCTTGGAATTCCGCGAAAACCCGCCGGGTCGCGACTGGGACGGCGTTTACGTCGCAACTTCTAAGTAAGTCCAAGCTTCATCTTTTGGGTTGCCGACACACCGCTGAATTTGGCAGTCTTGTTCTATGACCATTTCAGAACCGAGTTTTACACTCGGCATTGAAGAAGAATATCTGCTGGTGGATCTGGAAACTCTGGATCTTTCTGCAGCGCCTGACGCGCTGATGAATGAATGCGTCAAACTGCTTGAGAAAAAAGTCAGCCCGGAATTTCTTCAATGCCAGATCGAGGTCGGTACCGGCGTTTGCAAAACCATTGCCGAAGCCCGTATTGATCTTACCCATTTACGCCGCACCATTGCCGACGTTTCGGCAGAATATGGCTTGGCTCCAGTCGCCGTGTCGACCCATCCATTTGCCAAGTGGCATGAGCAGAGTTTTACCGACAAGGCACGCTATCGAGCGCTTGAAAAGGACCTTGCCGGTGTGGCGCGGCGCATGTTGATCTGCGGCATGCATGTGCATGTCGGGTTGGACAACAATGACCTGCGCACCGACCTGATGTCTCAGTTCTCCTACTTTCTTCCCCACCTGCTGGCGCTCTCCGCTTCTTCACCCTTTTGGGAAGGCGATCAGACCGGGCTGCGCTCTTACCGTTTGACTGTATTTGATAACCTGCCGCGAACCGGCATACCGCCCAATTTTTCCAGCTACGCTGAATACGAACGTTCGGTTCAGACGATTATCAATTCCGGCACAATCGAGGACGCCACCAAGATATGGTGGGATCTGCGGCCTTCGGCTCGGTTCCCGACACTTGAATCGCGCATTTGCGATGTGTCACCTCGTCTCAAGGACACGATAGCCATAGCAGCAGTGACACAGTGCTTGTTCCGCATGCTGTTTTGCCTGCGCCGAGGCAATCAGCGGTGGCGCGAATATGATCGGTTCCTGATCGAAGAAAACCGGTGGCGCGCTCAGCGATACGGCATGTCACAAGGTCTCATAGACTTTGGCCGAGGCGAAGTTGTTCCCTTCCCTGAGTTGGTTCAGGAACTCAT
Organism: Rhizobiaceae bacterium; assembly: GCA_039969995.1. Taxonomy (GTDB): domain Bacteria; phylum Pseudomonadota; class Alphaproteobacteria; order Rhizobiales; family Rhizobiaceae; genus Pseudahrensia. The sequence continues at coordinate 95,410 of JBDVMU010000060.1, read as the reverse complement.
CGAAATGCTGATGCCGCATGCAGAGGCTTTGAATTGTGTTGTTGAACTGGAGTCAGCAGCTGACATTCTTCAAACCGGAACCAGTGCCGACCGCCAGGTCGATGTCTATGAAATGGCGTTGAAATCGGGCGCCGATGAAGCCGAGGCACTCAAGCAGGTGGTGCGCTCCTTGGTCGTCGAGTTTAAACAAGACCTCTAGGCTCGATCAGGCTTTGCGGCGAAGGCAACGCAAACTGCAAAGGTTCGGCTGGCTTGAACAGCTAATTGAACATCGAATTGGGCAGGAAGAGTGCGATCTGCGGGAACAGTACCAGCAAGATCACACAGGCCAGCATGGCAAACCAAAACGGCCAAATGCCGCGGAAAATGGTCGCCAGCGGCACGTCGGGAGCAATGCCTTTGACCACAAAGACATTGACTCCGACAGGCGGTGATATCAGCCCCATTTCCAACACGATCACCATCAGAACGCCAAACCAGATCATGTTGATTCCGAGCGGTTCCAGGATCGGTTGCAACAATGGAACCGTCAGAACCAGAATGGCAAAGCCTTCCATGAAAGTGCCCAGCACGATGAACATGACGAGAAATGCGATGACGATCTGAGTGCCGGTGAAACCCTGGTTCTCCACCCATTCGGCAAGCGCAAAGGTCACGCCGGTGAAACCGACGAAGGATTTGAAGACAAACGCACCGAAAAGAATAAGGAATAACGTTCCCGATGCCCGCAGCGTGGTGGTGAACACGTCGACCATATTCGGCCAGGTCACAGCGCCTCGGATGAAGGTTACGACAAATGCCAGAGCCGCGCCGATGCCTGCGGCCTCAACTGCCGAAAAAACACCGGTGTAGATACCGCCAATCGTCAGCACGATGATGCCGATAATCCAACCAGCCTTGCCCAGTGCCCGGATGCGCTCGGCGAAAGATACAGCAGACATTGCCTGGGGCGCTTTGGACGGGTCACGCCAAACCACAATGGTGATTGCAATGACGAACAGAACAGTCAGCAGAATGCCCGGCAATACGCCAGCGAGAAACAGGCGACCGATACTCTCTTCAGTCAAGATAGCATAGATGACAAAACCGGCCGACGGCGGGATCAAAATGCCCAGCGTGCCACCGGCAGCAATCGACCCAGTGGCCAGACCACTATCATACTTATAGCGTTTCATTTCTGGCAGCGCGACGCGGCCCATGGTCAATGCGGCGGCGAGCGATGAACCAGAAAGAGCCGAGAACCCTGCGCAGCCCACAACCGTTGCAGACGCAAGCCCGCCGCGTCGATGTCCGAACCAAGAGTGCGCAGCGTCATAGAGGTCACGACTCATGCCAGAAACACCGGCCAGATTACCCATCAACACAAACAACGGAATGATGGTCAGCGGATAGTTGGCGGATTCACTGAAGATTTCACCAGCCAGTTTGGGAACAGCAGCAGGGGCACGGATGAAATAAATGCCGACCGTCCCCACCAGCATCATCGCCAGCCCGACAGGCATACGGATGAACAACAGCAAAAACAGGGCCATAAAACCCAGAAAGGCGATTGTTGAGCCGTCCATCAGTCAGTCCCCTGCCCGTCTTCTGAGCCGTCAACCGGCGACCTTAATCCGCGCAGCAATTCCAGCACAATCTGCAGGGCAAACAGCCCCATCACCACGGCCAGCAAATAGTAGAACGGGCGATGCACAATGCTCAGATTTTCAGTGATGCAGCCCTTCTCAAATCCGCAGGCTTTTGTCACCAGAGCATAGCTTGCCAACGCCAGAATGAAGATCGTCAACAGCCGCATGATGGCGTCAGTCACGCGCATCACTTTTGGTCCAAAAAAGCGGCTTATGATGTCGATGGAAATATGGGCATTGTTACGGGCACCAAAAATCACCGATGAAGCGGCGACGACTGACAGCACCAACGCTGACAAATCGCCAATGCCAAAAATCGGGTTGTTGATCCCATAGCGCCAGATAACGGCCACCAGGATGATCAGCATCAGTGTGAGAACGCCCAACCCACCGACAAGCGCAAACAGCCCGGTCACTCGACCGAGCTGCTTATCCATCCAATCCAGAAAGCCGTCCATCGAACGGCTCCGATGGAGCCTTATTGGCCCTTCATCAGTTTGATGACATCACCGATGGTGCTGTCGCCAACTTTGTTGGTCACAAGACCACCCATAGCTTCGTCAATCAGAGCCTGGATTTTCTCTTTTTCACCAGCATCCCATTCCAGCAACTTGTTGCCCTTTTCAGCAGCCAGCTTCAGGCCACCTGCAGAGGCACGGTCATAGGTACGGCCACCGCCCAGCGCGAGTTCCGGGCCAGATGCTTCATCCACCCAGGCTTTCTCCTGATCGGTGAGACCGTTATAGACATCCATGTTCATCAGCAGGGCAAAAGCCGAACCGGAACCAGGAAACCAGGTTGTGATGTAATTGGCAGGCTCGTGCAACTTGAATGACCGTACAGCTGATGAATCGATCATAATCGCGTCGATCACACCATTGGCCAGATTCTGGTTGATCTGGGTCACCGGCTGCGCAACTGCAGATGCACCAAGTGCCTCAACGAACGGCACATCACTCTTCGAAGTCACTCGAATTTTCATGCCCTGAATGTCGGACAGTTTGGTGACAGCCTTGTCCTTGGTAATCAGCACTGGCGGTGCGTTGGACCAAAGTGCGAGCACCTTTGCATTATACTCTTTTTCGAGCACCGACTTGGCACGGTTCATTCCTTCGGTACATTCCAGTGCTGTGTCACAGACACCAGGCAAACCCACTACGTTGGTTTTGGGAAAGACGTCTGCGGTATATCCCGGCAGTGTGAAAACCATGTCGGCAACATTGTCCAACAGGATCGAATATTGCTTTGGCGGCACCTTGTTCAGGGCACCACCGGCATATTGTTTGACGGTCAACGCACCGCCTGACACTTCTGCCAGTTTTTCACCAAATGGGGTAAACACCCCTTTGTTCATTGGATGTTTGGGTCCCATGAAATAGGCCAACGACAATTCCTTTGCCGAAGCCTGTGCCATGGAAAAAGCGCTCAGTGCGATGCTGGCGGCGGTTACAATTTTCAACAGTCTCATATGTGCTTCCTCCCAGTAATCCCGACAGTTTTCACCCTGTCGGGCTGGTTGTCCAGCCCAAGCGATTGAATTTGCGGCAATCAATGCGCAAACACAGCCAAATCTTCCTCACAATCGAGCGATTTCCAGAAACAGGAAAGTCAGGCTGCCTGCCGCGCGGGCCTGTGACGCAACACATGGAAGACAATGATGCCAATACCGGCCGCGAGTGCCGCCAAGTGAATGATCGGATTGGCAAACATCAGGCAAGCGGCAATCGCCAGTCGGCCAATCACTTCTGCCTTTGTCAATTGACCCCGATCAAACCGCGCCAGCGCACTGGCCAGCAGATAGAGCGCCAGCATCAACCGCAGCAACAGCCAGGCCAATGGACCGAGATAAAAGTTGCCATCATATCCTGGCAGGTATTTCGCGGCCGATGGAAGCGAGTTTGGATCCAGCACCGCTGCTTTGATCAGCAGGATCTCAGGGTACATGGCGAAGACGAACGGAATGACAAACATCACAATGCCAGAGCGAACCGCTGAGAAACCGGTGGCCATGGGTTCGGCTTTGGTGATCGTCGCTGCGGTAAACGCCGCCAGTGCAACCGGAGGTGTAATGGCTGAAGCTACGGCGAAGTAGAAGATGAACATGTGAGCGGTGAAAATCGAAAGACCAAGACCGGCCAGTACCGGCCCCATCAGCAACGCCACATTCACATATGCCGGCACAGCAGGCATGCCCATCCCCAACAACACCGCCAATGCCATTGTCGTCAGCAAAGCGATGAACTGGAACAGACCGGAGCCACTGCCACCAAGATCAAGCGAGCGCAACCAGCCCAACACATCAAGGGCGATAAAGTCGGACAATCCGGTGAAGTTGAGGCAGAAATCGATAATCGAAACCGCCAGGAACATCAAATAAAGTGTCGAAATGAGGATTCCGGATCCCGAAAAGGCATCCAGCAACTTCATCGGTCTGGCGCGCATATCCTTGTCGAGGAACAGCAAGAAGCAAAGCAGGAATACGGCCCACCAACCGGCGCTGCCGGCGTCACCCGCTGAGTTTTGCATCAACGCCAAGAACCAGGGAAGTTCTGTGGCCAAACAGGAACCGTTTTCAGTGACCGTGGCGACGCCAAACAACGTTCCCAGCAGACCACAGCCAATCGCTTCCTTTGGTGTCAGCAGCAAAAACAGGATCAGCAGAATGGGTCCAAAGATCATTATCAAATTGAGCTTGTCGGACCGCGACAGCATCATGTCTTCAGTGACTTCGCCAATCGCCTCAATGCCTTGCTTGCGGGATTGGAAGACTGCCGACAGGAACAGACATAAGAAGTAAGCAATCGCCGGAATTGTGGCAGCAATGATGACTTCGCGATACGGCACCGCCGTCAGTGCGGCGAGAACAAAAGCTGCAACTCCCATGACGGGCGGCATAACCGAGCCACCTGATGAGGCCGCAGCCTCCATGCCTCCGGCAAAAACCTTGGAAAAACCCCGTTTGATCATCATCGGAATGGTCAGCACTCCGGTCGACAGGACATTGACCACGGGACCGCCGGAGATCGTGCCAAACATGGCGGACGAAACTATCGCGGCGTGGGCCGGTCCGCCACGCAGATTGCGGGTCCACAAGAAGGCAAGCTTGATCAGCGAACGGCCACCGGCAGAGGCGCCAAACAAGCCACCAAGCACGATATAGGGGAAAACCGTATTGAGGATGATGTCCATGAACCGGCCCAACAAGCCGGAAGAATTGTTGACCAGCGCATCATGAAGACGCGGGCGACCATCGGTCAAAAATCTTGGTTCACCGCCCAGTTTGGTCATCAGATATTTGTTGATGTCGTCGGGGCCGTAAATATACCAGACCATCACAGTGATAATGGTGTAGGCTGCAATAGCGATGGCAACGAGCACCAGCGGCAAGCCCCAGACCTTGACGTTGTATGCCAGGAAGATGATCACGGCCAGGCCGATAATCGCGACAAGCCAGCCTTCAGTGGTGTTGATACATTGAGGATCTTCCACGGAATCGGGGATCGGCAGGCCGTAAAGTTCAGCAAATTCTCGTTCTTCAGCCAGACTTTTAGCGATCAATTCTGCCCGTTCTCCGGTGAATTGGTCGATCATGCAGACCGCTTCAATTTCGACCATATAGGTCAGGGAAATCGCGACGGCTGCAATCACCAGGGCGATATCGAGCCCGAGCCCCAGCCATCGTTTAGCGGGCGCAGCGTCAATAAATTCCCGCCATAGAGAGTGTTTCAGGGCAACGATGATCATCATCACCGCAAATGCGATGGGATAGAAATATTCGTATGGATATTTGCGGATTACAAAATTCTTGTAGCCAAGAAAGCCTTCAAAGGCATCGTCGATACCCGGAATACCCGGCATTGAATTTAGCAAGCCAATGACAACAAGGCTCAGCGCCAACCAATAGACAATCCGTTCGCCAAGGTCCTGACGCTCTTCTTGCGTGGGTGAGTGTTCAGCCATGACTTGCCCCGTAGTCAGCGATTGGACCCGTTGTCAGCGATTGAAATTGTGCCTGTGCCGCAATGCTGTGTCAAAAAAACAGCGCCGACCGCCCATTGCTGGGCGATCGGCTCTAAGATCGTTTGATTAAGCCTTATGGCTTGGCACAATCATCGATTTTGTATCCAGCTTCTTCCCACGCAGCGACAGCGCCAGCGTGGTATTTCAGCGGGTTAGGACCGCACATGCCAGATTTTACAACATCTACGATGCCGTAACCGGCATGCTTGGCAAATGGTGCCTTAGCTTTCAGGCGGTCAAGCGTATCGATATGCGCTTTGGTCAAACCCTTGGCCACTTCAAACGACATGTCCTTGTGAACAATATCGCCACCAATTGTTGCCAGACCGCGGAACGTGTCGTCGTCAGACTTCACGGTCACACCTGATCCAAGATCCATTTCAGACAGCGCCAGGGTAAACGGGGCAGAACCAGGGGCGCGCAGATACTTCTGGAACCCTTCGGTGTCCCACTTATCTTTTGGTGTCGACCAAACTGTCATATTACCGGCCGCCAGGGCTGCGGTAATGCGGCTGTCTGGAACCAGAATTGGCAATACGACAGCATCAGCAGATCCGTCGGTGATGGTTTTCACTGCCTGACCCCAGTTTACCTGAACACCCTTATAGCCAGCGCCCTCCTTCAGACCCGTAGAGAGCTGGATTACAGCACGGGCATTGGACACTGCGGCACCGCGTGGTGGGCCATTGTAGATGGTCTTACCTTCCAGATCACCCCAGCCGCCAAGACCTTTGGAGTCGAATGCGTAGAGAGCGAAAATTCCGAGCGTTACAGGATATAGCGCACGAAGGTTGGATGCCAATTCAGCACCTTTTTCTGCACCCAGTTTCGAGTATGGACCACGGCCCTTCGAAAGCAGGAACGGCAAAATGTAAGGTGTGCCGGCAATGTCTGTTTTGCCTTCGGCCACATTTTGCACCGAGTTGGTCAGTGTTTGGCCATCAGCAACCTGAATATTGGCGACGTCAGCTTCAGCAGCGACTTCCGCCAGATGTGCCATCGACAGATGGATGGATCCGCCCGGAGAGGCTGTCTCGCCGGTTAGGTTTTCAGCAGCTTGAGCAGCAGTCGACAACAGCGCCGCCATGCCCAAAGCAATGAGTGATTTCATTGGTTTCATAATTACTCCTCCCAAGTTGACTACGTAGTCAACGAGTCCGCATATTCGCACGAAATCAAATTTGCGCCAGTATAATTTCTGTGAAATTGATATAAGCAGAGGCTATTTTTGATACATTCCTGACATTAGCCGTTGCACCGGTTGTCGCGGCGGCGCATATGGCGCACAGAAAGTGACTTCGGAGCAGATCTGATGGCGAACAAATCGCCCCATTATTGGTTTGCCACCTGGTTTGGCACAGGCCTCGCCCCCAAGGCTCCTGGTACGGTTGGCACCTTGGCGACAGTGCCCCTGCACTTTCTCCTCATTCAGTTGCCTTACGCCATCCATCTCGCTTTCCTGATTATCTTCATTCTACTCGCCACATGGAGCGCCCATCGAACCGCTCAGGAATTGAACCTGAAGGATCCTCAAATTGTCGTTGTGGATGAAAGCGCAGGCGTCCTGCTGGCCCTGTTTTTGATGGGACCAACAACGCTTTGGACGGTGATAGCGGCGGTTGTTTTGTTCCGCCTTTTCGACATGACCAAGCCCTGGCCAATCAGCGCTGCGGAGAAACTGCAACCGGCAGGGGTCGGCATTATGGCAGACGATATCGTAGCTGGAATTGTGGCAGGATTGATCGTGTTTTGGGGTGCGCCATTGGTGATGTGATGGCGCATGTAGCTGAATCATCACATTAGATAATGTCCTTAATCATCTATTATTATACAGTTTTGTCTGTTCTAAAATCGCTCGCCGCCCACCGCCATTTAAATGTCTCATTGTCTCGCATACAATTTGGCAGGTTAGGGAACTAGGTGGACAGACTCATGAAATTGACGCACGCATTCTTATTCTTTGCTGGCATTCTGGCCGTGATGATCTCGCCAGTTTGGGCGCAGGAAACCAAGCGGGAAATTGTTACGTCAGATAATGCCGACTATTTCGGGTTTGATTTGAGATCGGTTGCCGACGTTACGCTCGACCAGTGCAAACAAACATGTCTCGACGACAAGGCCTGCCGCGCGTTCACGTACAACACAAAAGTTAGTTGGTGCTTCCTCAAGAGTGATTTTTCCAGATTGATTGGTTTTGAAGGAGCCGTTGCTGGAAAGGTCGTCGAAGTCTCCAGCGAAGCTGATCTGGGCGCTCCTCCCAAATTGGCATTTGTCTCAGATGCCACCCGCAATGCAGCCATCAAATTTCGCACAAACAACGCCAATATCGCTATGGGTGCCGCCACCGGCCCGGTCACAATACTCGTCGACAATGCCCGTCAGGCCCTGTTCCAGAACAATTACGCCCTCGCCAATCAATGGTTCCAACGCGCCCTGAAGCGCACCCACGGCAACCCTCTGCAATGGGCGGCTATTTCGCGTGAGACCTCTGGTTGGTTGCTGTCAAATCGCCGCTATAACCGGCAATTACAAACCCTCGCGCTTGCAGCAGCGACAAATGCCTACCAGTGGAGCCGAACCGCCACACCCCGCGCCACCGCCCTTGCAGCGCTTGCCGAAGGACTGGTGCAACAACGCCAATATCGACAGGCAATCGCGGCCTACAGATCCAGTCTGGAAGTCAAAGAAGTTGCCGATACGAGGATGGCATTTATCAAGCTACGCCGTGAGAAAGGGTTTCGGGTCACAAGCCATGCGGTTGAAGCCGATTCTGCAACGCCGCGGGTCTGCGTCGATTTCAGCGAAGATCTGGCCAAGTCAGGCACCAATTACGAAGATTTTGTTGTTGCCGAAGGAGCAAGCTCGCCTGCCCTGAGCGTTAGCAATTCGCGTCTGTGTGTCGAAGGGTTGCGCCATGGATCGGAGTACAAAGTGGTGCTGCGTCAGGGATTACCGGCTCAATCTGGAGAAATGCTGCTGGAGCCGGTTGTTCTCAACACCTATATCCGCGACCGCGCACCAGCAGTACGTTTCACAGGTGACAATTTCGTACTGGCCAGCGCTGCCCGGCGCGGCATCCCGATCATCGGCATCAATGCCGACAAAGCCGAATTGGAACTGCTGCGCGTGGGGGAAAGATCTTTGAGCCGCATGGTTGCTGGTTCAAGTTTCCTCAAGCAGTTGGAGCAGTATTCCGCATCTAATATCGGAAGCGAACTTGGCGAATCCATCTGGAAGGGCACGATTGATCTGAACCGTGAACGCAATCGCGAAGCCATCACCAGTTTCCCGATTGACGAGGCATTGCCCGAGCGACGTCCCGGTATCTACATCCTGACCGCCAAGGCTGAGGGCGAGAAGCGCAATTCCTGGGACCCAATGGCAACCCAATGGTTTCTGATTTCCGATATCGGGCTGGTCACCTATGCTGGTAATGATGGTCTGACCGTATTTGCCAATTCACTTGATACGGGTGAACCACTGGCCAATGTGGATCTGGAATTGCTGGCCCGCAACAACCAGATCCTGGGCAATATCACAACCGACGAGACTGGGCGCGCCCGCCTTGAACCAGGCCTGATGCGTGGCTCGGCTGGTCTGGCACCCGCGCTGCTGACAGCCAAGCGACAGACCGGCAAAGCAACCGATTTTGTATTCCTTGATATTACGCGCGCTGGATTTGATCTTTCAGACAGGGGTGTGGAGGGGCGCAGTTCGCCAGGCCCGCTCGACGTCTTCACCTATCTTGATCGTGGCATTTATCGCCCTGGCGAAACGGTCAATGTGGTTTCGCTTGTGCGCGACCAGAAGATTGACGCGGTGACCAATCTGCCAATGACGATGATCCTCTCGCGGCCCGACGACGTCGAAGCGCAACGCATCGTTTCAACCAATGCGGCACTTGGCGGGCACGATGCAGCATTTGTATTGCCCGACAACGCCATGCGCGGCGTTTGGCATATCCGCGTCTACAGCGACCCGAAAGCTGCACCGCTTTCAGAAAAACAAATTCTGGTGGAGGACTTCGTGCCCGACCGGATTGAGTTTGACCTGGTCAGCTCCGCCAAAACTCTGACTGAGGGCAAGGCCGCGAACATTCAGCTTTCCGGTAGATATTTGTATGGCGCGCCTGCAACTGGGCTGACATTGGAAGGCAATATCCGGCTCAAACCGACCCGCGAAAGAAACACTGCCAAGGGCTATGTGTTCGGGCTAGCAGGCGAGACCGATCTCAGTGGCACTTTTATAAATCTCGATGATCTGCCCAACACCGATGCCGATGGTCAAGCCGTTTTTGATGCCCTGCTTGAGCGCCTGCCAAAAACGACCCTGCCGCTGGTGGCGGATATACAGGTGCGCATGCGCGAAACCGGTGGGCGGGCTGTTGAACGCAATCTGAAAGTTCCTGTCCAAGCGTCCGGCCCAATGATTGGCCTGCGCCCGCAATTTAAAGACGGACAAGTGGCGGAAGGAGCCACGGCTGGCTTCAACCTGATTGCGCTTGATGCCAAGGACCAACGAGTTGATATGAGTGGCCTCAACTGGTCACTGTATCGCATAGAGCGCAATTACCAGTGGTACCGTTCGGGCGGCAACTGGCGCTATGAGGCAGTGGAAATTCCGCGTCTGATGCAAAATGGTCAGGTGGATTTGAAGGCCAAACAAACCGCCGAACTCGCCTTCCCCGTCGATTGGGGACGCTACAAGCTGCAGGTCGAAAGCCGGCGCGCCGATGGCCCGGCCACAAGCATCTTGTTCAGCGCAGGCTGGTACGTCGAGACGTCTTCAACCGAAACACCCGATGCACTGGAAATTGCGCTGGATGAAGAGAGTTACAAGCCAGGCGAAACCGCCAGGTTAAATGTCTCTGCACGCCACGCGGGCGAACTGCTGGTGGCGATTGGCGCGGACCGTATTCAAGACGCCTTCCGCGTTGCTGTGCAACCTGGCGACAACCAGGTCGACATCGACGTCAAATCGAACTGGGGCGCTGGAGCTTATGTTACCGCAACACTGTTCAAACCAGGCAATGTTGTTGAGTCTCGCCTGCCCGCCCGATCAATTGGAACCAAATGGTTGGCCGTTGACCCTGGTGACAGGTCGCTGGCTGTGTCGCTGGATTTACCGGAGAAAATCACGCCCAATGCTCTGCTTGATGTCCCGGTTAGCGTGGCAAATGCTGCACCGGGCGAAGAGGTGTTTATCACCGTTGCAGCAGTTGATGTCGGGATTTTAAATCTTACGCGCTATGAAGCGCCCAACCCGTCCGATTGGTATTTCGGCCAGCGAGTCCTGGGATTGGAAATTCGCGACCTGTATGGCCGACTGATTGATGGATCGCTTGGCAGTTTTGGCCGCATTCGCTCCGGCGGCGACGGCCCCGGCCTGACGGCCCAAGGCAGTCCGCCCACTGAAGAACTAATGTCGCTGTTTTCCGGCGTCGTGCGCCTTGATGCCTCCGGCAGGGCAGAGGTTTCGTTCTACGTACCGCAATTTAACGGCACCGCGCGGGTCATGGCTGTCGCATGGTCATCTAAGGCGGTTGGACAGGCCAGCGGAGACGTGATTATCCGTGATCCTGTCCTTCTCAGCGCCAGCCTGCCAAAAGTGCTTGCTCCGGGCGACATGGTGAGCACGGTTCTGGAAATCCACAATACCGATGGTGAGGCAGGTACCTATGAACTATCTGTGGCAACGGATGATCTGGTCAAACTGGATGCTGTCCCGGCCACGATTGATCTGGCTGCCGGAGAGCGGCGTGTACTCGCTCTGTCAATGGAAGCCATCAAACCGGGCAGTTCTCGGCTGGATCTTGAGATATCATATGATGGTGAAAGCCTGAGCCAGGTTTCAAGAAGCCTCTACATTCGCCCGGCCACAACACCGGTCGCCACCAAGTCTGAGTTCCTGCTTGCCGCCAATGGCGGACGTGTCACAATCGACAAGGCATTGCTGGCAGATTCACATCAGTCCGGTGCCGAAATTGGACTTCATGTCGGCTATAGCAAGTCACTGGATGTTTCTTCGCTGCTGATGCGGCTGGACCGCTATCCCTATGGCTGTGCAGAACAGACCGTGAGTCGCGCCCTGCCGCTGCTCTATCTTTCAGACCTGAACACCCCTGATGCACTGTCTTCGACGGTTGATCTCAACGACCGAATTGACGGAGCCATCCGGCGGGTTTCAAATTTCCAGGCCGCCAATGGTGGGTTTGGACTTTGGGGTCCGGGCACCAGTGGTGGCTTGTGGCTCGATGCCTATATCAGCGATTTCCTCACCAGGGCTCGCGAAAAGAACCACAAAGTATCGGAGCAGACCATGCGCCTGGCCGTGCAAAACCTGCAAAACCGGTTGGCCTATCAAAACGACATTCAGGGCAATGGCGACGCATTCGCCTATGCGCTTTATGTTTTGGCCCGCAACCGCCTCGCCTCGGCATCCGATCTGCGTTATTACGCCGACACCAAACTGGATGATTTCAAGACGCCCCTTTCCCGGGCTCATCTGGCGGCGGCATTGTCGCTTTACAACGAGCAACAAAGAACCGGTCGGACCTTTACCTCGGCACTCAACATGGCAAACAGAAGCCTCGCGGTGAACTACACCAATGATTATTACGGTTCGCTGCTGCGCGATGGGGCTGCCATGCTGGCTCTTGCAGCGGAAACACCTTCGGTGGCCAATCTGGTGCCGGAACTGCTGAAATTTGTCGACAGCGAAGTCGGCCATCGCAAATACACCTCCACGCAAGAAAATGCCTGGATGGTGCTGGCGGCCCGAGCCGTTGAAGAAGCCAATCGCAGCCTGCGCCTAACGGTCGACGATGGGGATTACGTTGGTGCGTTGAAACGCAAAGTGTCGGGCATCGAATTGGCTGCCAACCCCATTTCGGTGGTCAACCGCATGTCTCAGCCAGTAACTGCGGTTGTGACGAAATATGCAGCCCCGCTTCAGCCCCTGCCCGCTTCGTCAAACGGCTATGAGATCGTTCGCAAATATTACCGTCTCGACGGCAGCGAAGCGACGCTCAACGATGTTCGCCAAAACGAACGGTTTGTTGTGGTGCTCTCGGTTTCGGAGTTCAATAATGCCGCGTCGCAGGTCATGGTCAGCGACCTGTTGCCCGGCGGTTTTGAAGTCGACAATCCACGGCTGGTTCAAAGCGCGCAACTGGAGAATTTCGACTGGCTTGGCGAGACCGGCGTCAGCCATACTGAATTCCGCAAGGACCGGTTCCTGGCGGCCTTCCAGCGTAATGTCGGAGATCCGCGCAGCTTCAATCTGGCCTATGTCGTGCGCGCCGTAACGCCGGGTCGCTACACCCATCCGGCAGCCAGTGTCGAAGACATGTACCGTCCGCAATATTCGGCCAGAACGGCAAGCGGCTATCTGGAAGTTAAAGCGGCTCGCTGATCGATGGTTATGGCTGATCGATACAAAAGGCCCAGACTGAAGCGCCTGCTGTTTCGCGCCTCGGCCAGTGCCGCCTGCGCACTTATCGGTTTGGTCGTCGTTTCGGCGACCATCATGGCAGTGCTTGATCGCCATAATCCGTCTGCACAATTGCTTCAAAGAATTGATGACTATTCTGTAGAAGTCGTTGATCGCCACGGCAAACACCTGCGCATATTCACCAATTCACAAGACCGCTGGCGGCTCAAAGGTGAACTGACGCGGGTGGATGAAGGCTTCATCAGCTTGTTGATTGCTTATGAGGATCAACGCTTCTTTGAACACCCTGGAGTTGATCCACTGGCGCTTGCGCGTGCCGCGGGACAGTTTGCAACTTCCGGTCGGGTGATTTCCGGTGGTTCGACCATCACCATGCAGTTGGCGCGCCTGCTAGAGCCGCGCAAGCAGCGCTCCGTCAGTGCCAAGTTGCGGCAGATTTTTCGCGCATTGCAGTTGGAAACTCAGCTGACCAAGCGGCAAATCCTCCAACATTACCTGACCCTTGCCCCCTACGGTGGTAATATCGAGGGCGTTCGAGCTGCGGCCCTATCATGGTTCGGCAAAGAGCCTGGCAAGCTCGCACTACACGAATCGGCTCTCCTGGTGGCCTTGCCACAATCACCCGAGCGCCGACGCCCGGACCGCAATCCAAGAGCTGCACGCAAAGCCGTTGACCGGGTTCTGGACCGGCTTGCCAACTCGGGACAGGTTGATGCGGCAGAAGCGACCCGTGTGCGAAGCCTGCCACTCAATTTTTCGCGCCGACATATACCCATGCTGGCACATCATTTAACGCAACAGGCCGTCGACCGTGACCCGGCAGCGCTGAAACACAGCGCCCGGCTCGATGCCTTGTTGCAGTCAAAAATGGAAACTCTTGCCCGTCAGTCAGCCCGAAAACTCGGCAAGCGAGCCTCAGTTGCCATTGTCATTGCTGATTCTATGAGCGGAGACATTCTCGCCAGTGTCGGTTCCCCCAGCATGAACGATTCTGCGCGACGCGGATGGGTCGACATGACCCAAGCAGCACGTTCCCCAGGGTCGACCCTGAAGCCATTTGTCTACGGGTTGGCCATCGAGGATGGATTGGTCCGGCCAGCCTCTATGATCGCTGACCGACCTGCCGATTTCGACGGCTATCGGCCAACCAATTTTGATCAAACATTTCAGGGAGATGTCAGCGTGCGCCGGGCGCTGCAAATGTCACTCAACGTGCCCGCCGTAAAGTTGATGGATGCCGTCGGTCCAGCACGTATGGTAGCCCGCTTCAAGCGGGCCTCGGTTTCCCCTCACTTTGTCAAAGGCAGCAGTGCCGGCTTAGGTTTCGTTCTGGGTGGCACATCTCTGACTTTAACCGATCTGGTGCAGCTCTACGCCAATCTGATCAGCGTTCATCCCAAACCTATTAGCCTGGGTGACGGCATTCGTCACAAGCCGGGTGGACTTGCCGGGCGTCGCCTGTTGTCGCGAGTCGCAGCCTGGCATGTCATCGACATGTTATCGGGTGTTCCAGAACCCGTCGGTTCCAAAGCTTTGCCAATCGCCTATAAAACCGGCACCAGCTATGGCCACCGTGATGCCTGGTCAATTGGTGTTGACGGTCGCCATGTTATCGGCGTCTGGGTTGGTCGCGCCGATAACGGGCCGTTGCCCGGCATCACCGGCATCAAGACGGCTGCGCCAATTCTGTTCAACGCCTTTGATAGTTCGGGATTGAAACTAACCGCTTTCCCGCCGGCACCGCCCGGTGCACTGCGCGAGCATCTCGATGACTTGCCACCATCGCTAAAATCCTTTCAGGAAAAAGCCCATCGCATGTTGTTCACCAGCATAGCTGCCCCGGATATTTTGCAGATCGCTTTTCCGGCCCATGGCGACGAATTGGAAAGGACACAATTTGCAGATGGCACGGCGGCTCCAATCATGATCAAACTGCAAGGCGGTGTGCCTCCGTTCCGTCTGTTGGAGAACCAAAAGCTTGTTGCTCAGATCTTCCGTCAACGCAATTTGATGTGGTCCCCACCTTCACGCGGCACCGCGCAGCTCTCCGTGATTGATGCTTTGGGTCAAAGCCAGTCGCTGGATGTGCGCATTCGCTGAGTCAGCAATTTCCACGCGCCTCAAAAGCCCAGAACGTGTGGTTTTGTTCCCAGATCGCCTTGCTTTGTTCAAAGAGTGAATTTGGCAAACCTTGGGTCCATCATGACCTTTTGGTTAAGTTTTGGGGCAAATCCCCTGGCGGACGCTGCTTCAGTTGAAAGCAGCGCCCAGTCGGTTTGCAATTGGGGGGTAAACCGACCCAGGATGGATTCTCAAGGAACCCTGCCCCTGCCTGGCTGCAATTGGGACGTTGGAGGCCAGGCAGGGATGCTTCGATCACGCCGCACATGAATTCACATGGCATAAGTGCCAGAAGCGTCGGTGAAGCAATTGTTGGGGGCTCGTTACACCGACTGGTTTTAGGTCTAACGGAACTGAGATTGGCAAAGTGTGCAATAATGCACACTGCCAATCGACATCCCAAAAAATGTGTCGCGAAACGCAGACTCCAGTGATTTGAGCGTTAATTCAGCTCGACAACGGTGATCGACCTGTGGCCCGCTGCATCGGAATCCAAGGCATATTTCACATAGCCATCCAGCGTTGTCAGGCAGATCACATCGGGATCGGCGGCACAGGGTTTCAAACCATGGTCGCCGCGGCGGGCAACTTCCAGATCAGCCTCCTGGGCAAACGGCTTGATCAAAACCAGTGACTTTTTGTCTGCTGCCAGTTTGGCCAGCGCAAACAAAAAACTCGGCTTGCCACCCTCCAGAAATTCGATTTGAAGGACATAAGTATCATCGGAAATCTGCTTCAGCAGTAATTTGCCATCCCCCTCTTCAGCCGGGGCGGTATAGCTTTCACCGGTTCGCACCAACGTTACCCGGTCATCTTCGCCTGGAAACTCATAGGTGATGGATTGAAATGGATAGTCAGCCTCAGCCGCGCTGATAAGTGGCCTTTCGCTGACAAAGCACCCACTCAACATCAAAGTCGCGATTACAGAAATTACTGACGAAATCAATTTGAAGCGGTTCATTTTCTTATCCCCTTGCGTCAGGTCCAACTAGAAACAAGCTTACATCAAAACTGTGACGCCACCATGTTAGCGAACAAACTCGCCACCCGAGGCAAGCAAATTGCAGGAATCCTTTGAATTTTCCGCTGAATTGGCTATCGAAGGACAACCCTGAGTTGGAACCCGAAGCGATCCCCATGGAAAAACTGAATTTGCTTGCCATTGGCGAAGTAATGGCGGAATTGCGCCGTGGCGCAACGTCTGGCTTTGCCGTTGGATTTGCAGGCGACACCTACAATACCGCCGTCTATTGCGCCCGCGAATTGGGTACGCCATCCGCCAATATTGGCTACTTTACCCGTGTCGGAACAGATCCGCTGTCAACTGACTTGATCGCCATGGCCAGAGA
Organism: Rhizobiaceae bacterium; assembly: GCA_039969995.1. Classification (GTDB taxonomy): domain Bacteria; phylum Pseudomonadota; class Alphaproteobacteria; order Rhizobiales; family Rhizobiaceae; genus Pseudahrensia. The sequence goes on along the minus strand of JBDVMU010000060.1, from coordinate 78,840 downwards.
CGAAGAACTGGACATTTCCCACATTGCCCAGGACCGGGAAAAACTGATTGGGATCTATGCGGTTTCCACTGATGAAACGGGTGAACGCAGCTTTTCTTATTGGCGCGACAATTCTGCTGCGCGGCAATTGTTTTCCCATGACGAGAGTGTTAGCGCTCTGCCCGCTGCCCGTATCACGTATCTATCCGGCATATCGCTGGCGATTATCAGCCAACCAGCACGCCGCCGCCTGATGGATCATCTGGCCGCGCTATCTCAGTCCGGCAAAACGCTGGTGGCGTTTGATTCCAACTACCGTCCAAAACTTTGGGAGGATCAAGCTACAGCACGATCCGTGATGGCAGAGATGTGGGAGATCGCCGATATCGCACTGCCGTCAATTGACGATGAGATGGATCTGTTTGGCGACACGACTGAAGACGCGGTGATTGCCCGTTTTGCCAAACGGGACTGGCATGCCTGCGCGATCAAACGTGGCGTTAAGGGGCCGGCCTCGCTCAGCCTGGCTGCCAGCGATATGCCGGAGTGTCCACCAGCTGCCAGCGTTGTCGACACGACGGCGGCGGGAGACAGTTTCAATGCGGGCTATTTCGCTGCACTCCTTCAGGGCAAAAGCGAGCCCGAATGTCTGTTGGGCGGGCACAATCTTGCATCCTTGGTGGTTAGCGCCCCCGGTGCTATCATCGCCCGCGACGGATAGCGGCAAAATACAAGCAACAGATCATGATCGATCACATCGGTATCAGCGTATCCAACTTCCAAAGGTCCAAGGCCTTTTACGACGAGGCGCTGGCTCCAATTGGCGCAGCGCTCCTCTATGAAGTTCCGATGGAATATACCGATGGCGTCCGGGTCGGTGGCTATGGCAAGGAACGGCCGACCTTCTGGATTTCCGAAGATGGGGTTCAGAACCCGCCAACCCATGTGGCGCTTGCCGCCGACAATCGCGATCAGGTCGATGCTTTTCATGCAGCTGCACTGGCCGCCGGTGGCAAGGATAACGGCCCACCTGGCCTGAGGCCCCATTACCACGAGCACTACTATGGTGCCTTCGCGCTCGACCCAGATGGCAATAATATCGAGGCCGTGTGCCACAAGCCAGGCTGATCCGGCATTTCCTGTCATTTCACCCATTGATCTTCGGGTTCAGGGGCGACAGAGTTTCTCCATCTTAGCAAACCCACCCAGGGTGGTTTCTGCTGTGCAAAATTCTGCATCGCGATTCCACCCGCAAACTCTGGAAAGCCGTGCCTATGCCAAGCGAATTGACCCTTGAAACTCTCGTGTTGGAAGCTGAAAAGGGAACCATAGATACGGTGTTGGTCTGCTTTGTCGACATGCAAGGCCGATTAATGGGAAAACGTTTTCACGTGTCAAATTTCCTGGAAAGCGGCCACCAGGAAACCCATTGCTGCAATTACCTGCTGGCAACGGACTTGGAAATGGCGACCCCGGATGGTTACGCTTCCACCAGCTGGCGACAGGGCTATGGCGATTATGTCATGAAGCCCGACCTTTCAACCTTGAGACCGATGCCGTGGTTGGAAGGAACGGTGATGGTATTGTGCGACATCCTTGATCACCACACCCACCAACCCGTCTCTCACGCGCCGCGCCAGATCCTCAAACAACAAATCGCCCGGCTGGAGAAACACGGCCTGACGCCAATGATGGCAACCGAGCTTGAGTTTTTCATCTTCAACAAGTCTCTCGATGAAATGCGCCGCGAGGGATATCGTGACCTTGAAACTTTGGGTCCCTACAACGAAGACTATCACATTCTCCAGACCACCAAGGAAGAGCATGTGATGCGCCCGTTGCGCAACCATCTCTACGCAGCGGGCGTGCCCATCGAAAACTCCAAAGGCGAGGCGGAACGAGGGCAGGAAGAACTCAACATCAAATATTGCGACGCCATGCTCTGTGCCGACCATCACACCATTGCCAAACACGCGACCAAAGAAATCGCCTGGCAGCAAGGCCATTCTGCCAGCTTCCTGCCAAAATGGCATCACGAACGGGTCGGCAGTGCCAGCCATGTCCACATGTCGCTCTGGAAAGATGGCGAGAACCAGTTTTTCGATGGCGATAGCGCCCATTGCATGTCGGCCCTCATGCAACAATTTACTGCTGGCCTCATCGCCCATGCGCCCGACTGCATGGTTTTCTTCGCGCCTTACATCAACTCCTACAAGCGCTTTGCCAAGGGAACTTTCGCGCCCACCAAAACGGCCTGGTCGGTTGACAACAGAACGGCTGGATTTCGCTTGTGTGGTGAGAACACCAAGGCGGTGCGCATGGAGTGCCGCATCCCCGGGTCGGATATGAACCCCTACCTCGCCCAGGCCGCCCTGCTCGCTGCAGGTCTGAAGGGCATTGAAGAAGGTCTGGAACTTCGTTCGTCTGAAGACGGCGACATGTATGAGAACGATGACGCTGCGGAAATTCCAACAACCTTGCGCGCTGCTACAGAAGTTTTGCGCAACTCAGCAATGTTGCGACAAGCCATGGGAGACGATGTTATTGACCACTACGTGCGCTGCGCCGAATGGGAACAGGAAGAGTTCGACCGCGTGGTCACCGATTGGGAGATCGCTCGCGGCTTTGAAAAGGCTTAGGCTAAACGCTCAGTTGCGTCATCTAATGCCTGTCAGCACGAGAAATTGCGCCGAATTATCCGGCTGGCCAGGTGCCGGCGGTTCTGGGATTCATCGCTCCAACTCTGCCCAGGCCGCATCTCTTTGATTTGAGCGCAAACATGCATCAATGAAGCTGACACCCGACAAACCATCATCAACCCCCGGTGCCTGGACTTCCTCCACCACAGTACGACCTTGTTGTTTAGCCCGAATAATCTCCGCTGCTTCGCTGTAAATCGTGGCGAATCCCTCCAGATAACCTTCTGGATGTCCTGCAGGAATCCGAGTTACCCGTGCCGCCGTTGACCATGATTCAGGCCCACCACGCGTGAATGTACGGGTCGCCCCATTCAACGGCAGAAAGGTGAGTTGATTGGGACTCTCCTGCTGCCATTCCAAGCCACCCTTCTCGCCGTAAATGCGCAATTGCAAGGCATTCTCCTTGCCCACTGCGACCTGGCTCGACCAAATCATACCTTTGGCCCCGCCAGCAAAACGCAGCATGATGTGGGCATTATCATCCAACTGCCGACCCGGCACGAACGACTCCAAATCAGCGGCCAAATGTGAGGCTCGCTGACCCGATACATACTCAGCCAATTGAAATGCGTGGGTTCCGATATCACCGATGGAGCCGCCGCCACCGGCACGCTGCGGGTCGGTGCGCCATTCGGCCTGCTTGCCCCCTGTCGTTTCAACCGGCTCGGACAGCCAGCCCTGAATATACTCAGCCTGAACAACACGAATTTTTCCCAGCTCTCCGTTGGCAACCATTTCTCGCGCCTGACGGACCATCGGATAACCAGAATAATTGTGAGTTAGGATAAACGCAGCTGAAGATCGTTCGACAATGTCCTTCAAACGACGCGCATCAGACAGGTTGGTGGTCATCGGTTTGTCGCAGATTACCGAAATCCCGTGGCGCAAAAATGCTTCTGCAACCCGATAGTGCAGGTGATTGGGCGTGACAATCGAAACCACTTCAATGCCATCCGCCCGTTCCGATTCACGGCGCGCCATATCTTCGAAGCTGGAATAGATCCGATCCGGGGCCAGCCCCAACTCCTGACCCGACGCGACGGCCTTGTCTGGCGTAGAAGCTAGTGCGCCAGCCACAAGATCATATTGATCGTCAATACGCGCGGCAATGCGATGGACGGCGCCGATAAACGCTCCCTGCCCGCCACCAACCATGCCAAGGCGTAGTCTCGGGACCGGACCCTGTGCGAGAAAACTGCCCATCAATCCACTCCAAGCATGCCACGGTTTGCAGCCCGATCTGTCCCACTGGCTGCAAAATCGTCAAACGCGTGTTCGGTGATCGGAATAATGTGTCGAGCGATAAACTCAGCTCCTTCCCGAGCACCAACTTCAGGGTGTTTCAATGCACATTCCCACTCCAGCACCGCCCAACTGTCGTAATCATAGGCTGCCAACTTGGCGAAGATGGCGCTGAAATCTACCTGCCCATCGCCAAGCGACCTGAACCGCCCCGCCCGCTCGACCCAAGGCGCATAGCCGGAATAGACCCCCTGCTTCGGCGTTGGGTTAAACTCGGCATCTTTGGCATGAAAGGCGCCAATGCGTTGATGATACACGTCGATGAAGCCGACATAGTCCATGCATTGCAGCAGGAAGTGGCTCGGATCATAGTTGATCATGCAGCGGCGGTGATCTCCTACCCGTTCGAGAAACATTTCAAATGTTCGCCCGTCGAACAGGTCTTCGCCTGGATGTAGTTCGTAGCACACGTCTGTCCCCACGGCATCAAAAGCATCCAGAATAGGTCGCCAACGCTTGGCCAGTTCATCAAATGCCTCTTCGATGAGCCCGGCCGGCCGCTGTGGCCAGGGATACATATAGGGCCAGGCCAGCGCGCCGGGAAAAGTGACATGCGATTTCAGCCTCAAACGCTGTGACGCCCGGGCCGCTTTCATCATCTGGTCGACGGCCCAGCGCTGCCGCTCGCGCGGATTGCCATGAACTTGTTGTGGTGCAAACCCGTCAAAAGGCCGGTCGTAGGCCGGATGCACCGCCACCAATTGACCCTGCAAATGGGTGGACAGATCAGTGATAACCACGCCTGCATCAGCACATATGCCCTGAACTTCATCACAATAGTCATAGGAATCGGCGGCTCGGTCGAGGTCGAACAACCGGGCATCCCAAGTGGGTATCTGAACCCCCTTATAACCCAGTGATGCTGCCCATTTTACGATTGATTCCAGAGAGTTGAATGGCGCTTGATCGCCAGCAAACTGCGCCAGAAAAATACCGGGTCCCTTGATCGTTTCCATCTCTACTGTCCCAAAGCTGCTATAACGTCGTCGACGGTCGAAACGGTGGCTACATTGGTCAGGGCAAAGTCGATTGCTGCCCGGTGCCAGTCTTGGTTCATCGTAGAACAGGCATCTTCAGGAACGACAATCCGGTAACCCTTGTCTGCTCCGGTGCGGGCTGTGTGTTCGACCGACAAGTTTGTCCAGGCGCCTGTATTGATAATCGTGTCGCGACCAGAACCCTTGAGATAGAACTCCAATCGGCTGCTTTCCCAGGCACTCATGGTGATTTTTTCAACCACCAAATCCCCTGACTGCGGCTCCAGACCAGCAACCGGAGCGACGCCCCAACTGCCGCGCACCATGGCGTTGTTGCCGATCAATCCTTCCAACAAAGGTGAATTTTGTTTCATGGCCGGATGGCCAGATTCACAGACCAGCCAGACATGCAGGACCAGAACTCCCGCTCTTCGGCAGGCATCCGCCAGTCGGCGTGAATTTTCGATGACATTTTGCTGTTTGGCATGAGCTGGTGAGCCCGATTCAGCAAACGCCCCACCGTCCATGATGACGTCGTTTTGCATGTCCTGGATGATCAGCACCGTTTTGGCCGGGTCGATATCAAGTCCGGGGGATGCAGATGACGGTGAGGCTTCGACGTGTGCAGTTTCGGTAAGCACCGTTGCCGCCGTCGCCGTCGCCGCCGGCGAGGCCGACGTTACGCCAGGCATCTGAACGGGCTTTGCTTCTGCCATAGCAGCAGGTGCCGTTGCAGACCCATCCATATAGGGTTCGCGACGTCCACGAATTTTCGTTTGCACAGCATACAGCGAGGTGCAGGCACAGATAAAAAGTGTGTCCCAGTTGTCGCCACCAAAATTGAGATTTGCGACCATTTCTGGCACTTCGATTTTGCCGATCAGATCGCCGTAAAAATCATAAACCCAAATACCACCAGGAGCGGTGACCCAAACATTGCCCTGCTCGTCTGCTTTCATACCATCAGGCACGCCCGCTTTTTGGCTGTCCTTGATGCCGGAAGCAAACAGGCGACCATTGGTCAACCGTCCGTCTTCGGCGACGTCAAACATTCGAATATTGGCCTGATCGGTATCATTGACCCACATCCAGCGCTGACAGGGAGAAAAGCAAAGCCCGTTCGGCTGTGTGAACATGTAGCGATCGGACACCAATTGTGGTTCGTCGCCGGGGGTGTGTTCCGGCGGCAATCGATAAACGCCCTGAAATCCCAACTCCGTCTCCCGTGGCACTCCGAAATGCTCCATGCGCCCATAGGTGGGGTCGGTGAAATAGATTGACCCGTCGTTGCCGACGATGCAGTCATTGGGCGAGTTCAGTTCCTTGCCCTCGAAGTGAGAGGCCAGAACCTCCCGCGAACCGTCGCGACGAAACCGCACCATTGATGATGTCGCGTGCTCACAAACAATCAAATTGAGCCCGGCATCGTAGGTCATGCCATTGGCTTTATTGGAGGGCTTTTGCACTTCGACAACGCCGCTGGCAGCGTCCCAGCGGCGGCGGGTGTCGCCGGGCATGTCGGAAAATAGCAGATGTTTTTCAATCGGGTGCCAGATCGGACCTTCTGTGAAGACAAACCCGGTTCCCAGTTGATTGACCGACGCGTTTACGTCGACCACGTCATTAAAAGATTGTTTGACCGCTGTATGAGACATGACGGATACGCTTCCTGTTACATTGGGAACCAGTTGCGGCTCGGCACAGTTTCCACCATCGGACCGGGAACCTGCATTCCAAGGCGTCCAACCACCTGCTGGTGTTCAATTTTTGCTGGCTTGTCATGAACTGGCAGCAGAAACTTGTAATTGGTCAGCAGCTTTTTGATCGCTGCTTTTTCTTCACGCTTGGAACCGGAATGGTTGCCTGTGACCTGTGGTTCCAGATGATTGTTGACCCGCACGTGATTGACGATCTGATCGTTGAAGTCATAGATCACATCACCACAGATACAGGCCAGGCCTTCTGCTGTTTCGACGATCACATTCATCGAACCTTCGGTATGAGCACCGGCTGCTTCACACCAGACGCCGGGAATGATCTCTTCAGCCCCGGTAATTTCCAGGTCGAGGAAACGCATGGCATCTGGCTCATAAATGCGCTCCACAAGGTGTTGAATATCGAGTTTGGGATATTGCGGATACATGATGCCAGAGACGGAAAACTCCATTTCTCGCCGATTGATGACAACCGTCGTATTCATCGGGAACTGATCATCCTTGCCGGCATGATCGATATGAAGATGGGTGTGCAGAATGTAACGAATGTCGCCGAGCTTCAGCCCGTGTTTGGCAAGTTGGTTCTCCACCATATTGTCATGCATCTGCAGGCCACGCATGCCGAGCGATTCCATAATGGCGTTATCGCGATAGCCGGTATCAACCAAAACGGGATAGGCCCCTCCGGTGATCAAAAAGCCATAGACCGGCACACGTCGGGTGCGCCCACACTCGTGACCCAAAACCAGAAAGCTGGTTTCCAATTCGATATCACCGTAATCGAGAACGTGAATTTCAAGAGCCATGATTTTTCTCCTCACCCTGTGATTGCATTAAAGGCGGTAAACCCGCGCTGCTGTGTCGTTGAAAATTTTCTGCCGGTCTGATTGCGAAAGCTGATCGGTTGCGGTTTGAAACGCAGCCCAAAGATCGGCGTAGGAGGTCCACAATTTCTCAATCGGAAAGTTTGACCCAAACAGGCACCTGTCGGCACCAAAGATTTCGACGGCTTTTGCCACCATATCTGCGATGAACGCCGCGTCGTTGCGGTGAATGAACGTGCCAAAAGCCGAGAGTTTGCAGGCGATATTCGGTTCATCTGCCAGCCGCCGAAGTCCCGTTTCCCAACTGCGGCGCTCTTCCGGTGTGTCGTCGCTCAGCATGCCAGCATGTTGCAGGACAAACGTCACATCGGGGCAACTGGCAGCAAGCCCTGCGGCGTCTACCATCTGCTGCTGAAACACTTGCAGGTCGAACGACCATCCAAAGTCAGCCAAAAGGGCAATGTTGCGCCGAACCTTCGGATCCGCTGGCAGGCCCGCATGGGGTGCAAACCGATAAAGCGGGTTGTGATGCCAATGCAATTGCTGGCGAACTCCGCGCATAAGTGGATAGCGCTTTAGTCGACGAAGCTGGGCGCTCACATCGTCTGCCGTAAAATCACAATATCCGACAATGGCATGCGGCCATCCGTTGCGATCCGCCTCTGATTGAACCCAGGCCGCCTCATTTTCAGCCCGGTCAGGAGCCCAGTTGGCCTGCACATAAACCGATTTTTTGATTCCCGTTCCGGCAAGATCTTCGCGAAACTCCTCAATCGGGTAATCGCGCATAATTGCCTTGTAAAGACCGAAAATGCGCGGCTGCTCCGGGCCATTCAGCCACGGCAAGTCTGTCTGCCTCCAGATGTGATGGTGAGCGTCAATCATGCGGCTCTCCGTCGCTGGGCGGGATCGGCCAATCGCAAAACATGATCAGCGACAGCCTCAAGACTCCCGCCTCCGGCAAGAGTATCCAGGTGAACGAGTGATTGCCCCAGTGCAGCGGTGCGCGGTTTGAAGTCTTCAGAACCTGCCAGCGGTGACAACCAATCCAGCCGCCACGCCATGCGTGACATGCGGGCGACGGCATCCACCATGGCATCCGGCTCGCCCCGTTCCAATCCGTCAGAAAGCACGACGACAGAAGCGCCACGCAATGAGACCGCAAAGCGTGGCACTGCCAACAGTGCCTGCAGCGCATCGCCAATTCGCGTACCGCCGTCAAAATCAGCTACTAAACCTGAGATCTCACCAAGCGCTGTGTCACGATCCCGGTCCCGCAACGGTTTCGTCACTCGGGTAAGTCTGGTTCCCAGCGTGAACACTTCGGCCCGATCGGCGCTTTGCACCACCGTATGTGCCAACCGCAAAAAGTCTTCAGACTGTTCTTTCATCGACCCGGAAACGTCAATCAACAGTGCCAGCGGCCGCTGTTTCAAACGACGTTGGCGCCGCGCAAGCTCGAATATCTCACCGTCACGCTGCATTGCCTTGCGCAGGTTCTTGCGCAGATCAAACCCTTCACCGCGTCGACTTGAACGCCAGCGACGAGAGCTTCTTGTGGGCAAGGTGCGCGGCAATCGACGCGCCATCTGGGTCAGGACTTCGGCTGGATCTCTCGGCAGGAATTGACGATGCGACAGGGTTTCGCCGCGACTGGTCTCCTGTCCGGCCTCATCGTTATCGCCGTCGACCTCGATGTCACGGCTTCCCTCATCGGCGTCGTAGGCCTCAGCCTCATCGCTGCTGTCATCTTCTGCGAAAACGGGCACCGACTTGCCCAGAAAGAAGGCGTTAAACAGGGCATCGTACTCGCTCCACCGTTCTCGCGGCGGTGCCAGCAAGGCAATCCCCGCACGGCGGATGTCGTCTGGACTGCCCGGGCCGAGCATTGCGACGGCTTCAATGAAAGAAATGGTTTGGTCAGGGGCCACAGCAAACCCATTGCGCCGTAGCACCTGCACAAATTCAACAAGCGCCTGACTGGCTCTCGGCAGGGATGTTTCGCGAATGCTCATGCTGCCATGCCCGCCAGAATAGAATCCAACTGAGGTGCAACATATTCCAGGTCGTCGTGATCTTTCAGCGCAACGCCAATGGCGTGACGGAACGCATCCGGCCAAGTCTGGCCCTGACTGTTGAGCAGGGTTGCAGCCTCCGACCATTCAATGGTTTCGGCAACACCGGGCGGTTTGACCAAAGGCTGTTGGCGCAATTGACCCACTGCTGCTACCACTGCATCGGCAGTTGCCTGCGCAACGGCACTGGCCCGCGCCATGACAATTTCCGCTTCCAGGGCTGCATCAGGATAATCAATCCAATGATAGACACAGCGTCGGCGCAGGGCTTCATGAAGATCGCGGGTCCGGTTTGATGTCAGCACAACCATCGGAGGCTGTGTGGCGCGCACGGTTCCCGTTTCAGGAATTGAGATTGTAAAATCAGACAGGAATTCCAGCAAAAAGGCTTCAAATTCTTGATCTGCGCGGTCGATCTCATCGATCAGCAAAATACAATCCTGAGGGCTGCGCAGCACTTGCAGCATTGGCCGCGCCAGCAGGAATTCGTTGCTGAAGATGTTCACATATTGATCACCCGCCTGACGGATCGCCAGCATCTGGCGCGGATAGTTCCATTCATACAACGCCGCCGAGGCATCAATTCCTTCAAAGCACTGAAGCCGCACCACACGGCGTGACAGCACAGCACCAATCGCCTTAGCCGCTTCCGTCTTGCCGACGCCCGGAGCGCCTTCAAGCAACAGCGGCTTGCCCAGCGCCAGCGCCAAATATCCTGCGGTCGACAGTCCCTCATCAGCAATATACTGGGCGCCGGTCAACGCCTGCTGCAGTGCCGTCGGGCTGTCAATTCCAGATATGGACGCCGTTACAACCAACCCTAAGCTCCCCAGTTCTGGCCCTGAGGACGGGCACCGCCATTGGCTTGCAAGCCACGCAGAACCTTCTCGGGTGTGATCGGCAGATGATTACAGCGCACACCCACGGCATTATAGACGGCATTGGCAACCGCAGGCAGCAACGGGTTGGCGCACATTTCACCGGGGCCCTTGCCGCCAAATGGTGCGCCTTCCGCCGGTCGTTCCAAGATTGCCAAATTATGGGGTACCACTTCGCCCGGGCCCGGCATCAGATAATGATTGAAGTCAACCGGACCGTGGTCGCGGTTTGGATAATACGGCTCTGTCGTTTCGTAGAGCGCATGGCTGATGCCCATCCAGGCTCCACCGATCAATTGCTGCTCGACCAATTTGGGATTGAGCGCCCGTCCGACTTCATAGGCCGAGTTGATTTGCAGAACCTCGACTTCGCCGGTTTCATCATCAACCTGCAGGTCCAGCACCACGGCTGCATGAGCAAAACAGGAAACCGGGGTCTGTTCACCCGTCTCCGGATCAACATCGGACGTTGGAACCAGATAAATGCCCCGCCCAGCGAGTGTCCGTCCCTGACGGAATTGCGCTGCCAGTGCGGTATCCATGACGGAGATTGAGCGCGACGGTGCACCCTTCACATGAATATTGCCCTGGCCATCAGTTTCCAGGTCATTGGGGCTGACTTCCAGTTCTTCCGCTGCAGCGTCGAGCATTACGCGCCGCGCTTCCTGCGAAGCCTGGATCACAGCATTGCCAACCCGATGTGTGCCGCGTGACGCGAATGAGCCCATATCGTGAGGACCTGTATCGCTGTCGGCTGTGTCCACATAGACATCCTCCAGCGGCACACCCAGCGTCTCAGCAGCGATCTGTCGGGTCACGGATTTCATACCCTGCCCCAGATCGATTGCTGACAAGGTCACCATGAATTTGCCATCTGGCGTTGAATGCACCAGTGCCTGACTGGGATCGCCACCCAGATTCATGCCGATGGGATAGTTGATTGCCGCAAAGCCGCGGCCCTTGTGCCAAGTCATGACTGTTCCCTCCTCATCGACCACGCCGCCCGGATACAAATGGAGAAGAACCGGGCCGCCGTACTCCTGGCCCCGCCGGAGACGGCGGCGAAGGTGAAGCCGTCGGTGCCGGTTGCGGTTCAGCAACAGGTTGCCTTGGCGCAGCTGTATCAGGTGCTGAAGGCGTCGGTGCTGCCGATGGAACGCCAAGTGGACGCGCAAATGCCGATACTGATACGGGAGACGCCGCCGGAGACACTACCGCAGGTGTCGGAATTGGTGGAGCCGGTACCGGCGTTGATGAAGTCGGCTGGCTGGATGGCGGTACAGGCCGGGTTATGGATGAGACCGTCGCTGCAGGGCGCACCGGCATATTCTCAACAGCTTCCCGTTGGCGACCAATTTCTAACGGCACATTGGCCTCTTCACCCATAGCCATTGTGGCTTCCAGAATCGGCACGGTGGAATTTGGTTTCGTTGACAGTTTACCGTTGCGCGAAGGTGCTGCGTCCGCAACTCGACCTGCCTTGCGCTCTCCAATGCGCCCTTCTTCATCGATGATCGTTGGCGGGATTGCAGCCTTTTCTCCACCACCATCGCGCAGCGACGACATTGCAGAATATTGCGAGCCAATAGCCCATTGCCCCTTTTCAGCGGCCACCTGGCAGCACTCCAATAGCGCTGTGTTCTTCGCCAGCCGTCGATGTGGTTTCATATCGCCATCGCGGTAGGCATTGAGCATGCGCAGCTCGATCGGGTTCATGCCAACCTTCTCAGCAACCTTGTCCATGTGGCATTCTATGGCGAAGTCGACGCCGGTAATGCCAAAGCCCCGCATCGCTGTGGCCGGAGTGCGATTGGTATAAACGCAGTAGACGTTCGACGAGACGTTGGGGATTGAATAAGGACCGGGCAAATGCGCCGTTCCCTTAATCACTGCATAGGAGGACAATCGGGTATATGCACCGGAGTCGAAAAACCCCGTGAACTCGCGGGCGACAATACGTCCGTCATTCATCACGCCATCGCGGATGCGCCATTTTTCTGCGCCACGCGGTGCGCCAACCTGCATCTCTTCAGCCCGGTCCCAGGTAAACTTGACCGGCCGACCCGTCAGCATAGACCCGAGTACGGCCATCGGCTCGTTCAAAGAATCCACCTTGCCGCCAAATCCACCCCCAACTGTGCCGCCAATGAAGTGCAAGCGGCTCGAAGGCATGTCTAAAAGCTTTGCAGTTGTGCCCAATGAGAAGAACAGGCCCTGCGAACAGGTGTGACAGCGATAACGATCGTTGGTTTCCGGCACAGCAATCGCGCCGCAGGTTTCCAGCGGTGCCTGTTCAATCGGCGACATGGAATACTCGCCCTCGACAACATGGTCGCATTCGGCAAACGCCTTGTTCACATCGCCAAAGCGCAGCTTTTGATGGTCGTAGAGATCGTGATAGTCGAACGTGTTGTTGGGATATTCGTCATTGACCACCGGCGCTTCCGGCTTCAATGCCTCCTCGACGTCGAGCACGTGAGGCAATGGCTCGTAGTCCACCCGAACCGCTTTGCAAGCATTTCGCGCCTGAAGTTCGGATTCAGCGAGAACCGCCAAGATGGCCTCGCCTTTGTATGCAACACGCTTTTCCTGCAGCAGCGCTTCGTCATCACGGCCAAAGCCAATCATCCCAAGCAGTGTGTTCAAGTTCACAGGAACGTCGGCAGCGCGGACAATTCGGACAACGCCGGGCATGGTTTCCGCCTGCGATACGTCGATATTGCGGATGCGCGCATGATGCTCTGTCGAGCGCACAATGCTCATATGCAACAGACCTTCATAGAGATGGTCATCATAGAATTCCGAGCGACCGGTGACATGACCCAATATGTCCTGACGGATTTTTGGCTGTCCGATTTCATTCAGACCTTCTGGACGTTCATCAGCAAAGAATTCTTTACGCAGTTCGACGCTCGACATTATACCGCCCTCCCCAGGCCGCCGGGAGATCGCATTTGTGCTGCGGCCTCCATGATGGCGTCAATGATCGGCTCGTAGCCGGTACAGCGGCACAAATTGCCGGAAATGGCTTCAATCACCTCGTCGCGACTTGGACTTGGATTGGTATCCAACAGGGCTTTGGCCGCAACCAACATTCCGGCACTGCAATAACCGCATTGGGCCGCAAACCCGTCAATGAACGCCTGTTGCAGCGGGTGCAGCTGTGCGCCCTGTTGCAGTCCACTCGTGGTGGAAATCGAGCGTCCCTCGACGGTTTCAGCCAGAGTCAGGCAAGAGAGATGAGGTTCACCATCAATCAGCACGGTGCAGGTGCCGCAGGTTCCCTGCCCGCAGCCATATTTGGGAGATAAGTCTCCGGCACCGCGCCGCAGGGCGTCCAGCAGGTTGGCGCCGCCGTCTACGAACACACCAGTGTCTCTGCCATTGAGGGTAAAACTGACGGGTGTCTTGCTCATGAACCTGCTCCTTCGTTGAGAAGCAGACGGCGCAAATGGATTGGCGCGACCTGCTGACGATACCAGCTGCTGGCAAGCGCATCATCCGGTGGATTAAATTGGCTGGCGATTGCTGTCAGAGCATTTTGAATGCCTGCCGTATCCATTGTTGCCCCTTCAAGTGTCTGTTCCACGGCTTTGGCCCTCATGGGCGTATCTGCCATCGCTCCAAGCGCGATACGAGGGTTCTGCAGACGCCCAGCCATGGCAGGCAACCAGGCAGCAATTGACATAACGGACACACCTTTGGGTTTGGTGCGGCTGATCTTTAGCCAGCGGAAGTCTTCGGGCCTGTTGGGGCGGGCAATGGAAACCGATGCGACAATTCCGTTGAAGCCTTTGCGTTGGGCGAGAAACACCTCCAGATCCTGCTCCTGGCCATCGGCCAGATGAACCCGCCCGTCCAACACCAACAGCGCCACGGCTAGGTCACCGTAAGGATGTTCGGCAAAAAGATTTCCGCCGACACTCGCCATGTTGCGCACCGCCGGCCCCCCGACCTGTCTGGCCACAGGAGCAAGGAATGCGAGATCGGGGTGGGCGAGGATCGAAGCCATAGTAACCGCCGCGCCGATTTGAATGCGGTCCCCCTGCATGGTGATCTGGGTCAGTGACGGATCAGTTGAACGCACGATGCGAGAGAAGTTCTGCTCGCCATAATTCAGCGCCCGCATGACCAGCGTGCCACCGCCCAAATAGATGCTGTCAGCGCCCAAGGCGGCTGACGCCTGATTGATATCGGCATAGGTTTCAACCGTGATCATTGCAGACCTCCCGTAGTAGTAGCGAGATGTTCGCGAATGGCCTCAAAACCGGCGACATAGATGTCTTCGCCAACCAACTCTGCCAGTTCGCCTTCACGGCCTTGCGGGGTGTCGAAACGGCTTTCCCATTTCCAATAGGTCGCGTTGCCATCTGTGACGGGAAATAAGCTGACGTGGGACACGTAGTTGAACAGCGGCACCGGCGTTTCGAGCAGGCAATATGAGAACGTCTGCTCCAAGTCCGATAGGGTCAGCAGTTTCTCCCGCAACTCGCCACCATCTTGCAGTTTGAACCGCCTGACGCAGCCGACACGATCAGAGCTTTCACGCCGCTCGATGACACTGGTTGCAATGGCAGGATGCCACCGGTCATGACCGTTGAAATCGCGCAGGATATCCCAGACCGCTTCAACGGGGGCTTCCAATACTGTGCTGCGGGATACAGTGACCATGTGACTAGTTCCCGAAATGCCGTTTCAGGGCATCAAAGCCACCCTGGAAGACATTGTTGCCAATGCCATTCACCAAATCGTCCTGATCAGATGGTGCACACTCGAACTCTGCCGACCATTCCGCAAAGCAGCGGTCACCATCGGTGATCGGATTGAGCCGGATCGTCGCGACATAATTGGTCAACGGCATCGGGCTTTCCAAAATGGAGTAAGTGCAGAACAGATCAAAGTCAGACAGGACAAGCAGTTGCTCACGGATCTTGTCGCCGTTCTGCAGCTCAAAGTTCCTGATACAGCCGACCTTGTCGGATGGTAGCGCCTCTTCAATGCGGCTTTCTCGGATCCGTGGGTGCCAATTGGGCAGGCCGTTGAAGTCGCGTATCCGCTCCCAGACCTTGGCCGCCGGCGCGTTGATCACGCAGGATGTATAAACCCGTGCCATCAGGACTTCCCTCCTGCTGGTTTGTCGCCCGTCGCATCATTGTTTCCAGCCAATTTCTTGGCCTCCGACGTGGCGCGTGTCATATCGCTGGCATCACGGAAAATGGAGGACTTTGCGATGTTTGATCCGTCTACACCGATATCCTTCAGCAGACTGTCAACCATGGGCGCCTGTACCCGGTAGCGCAGAGCAGAATTCAGCACTTCATCGGTTGGACTGCCGCCGCCACCGCCGCCGCCGCCGTTGCCTGGTGCGCCACCAGACCAGTCGAGGCCCTGGGTGCCGTTGCCACCAAGTTGTACGATCTTGATGTCATTGATTTTCTCAAGCGGCTTGGTTGAGGCCGAGACAATGCCTTCGACATGCTCCAGCATCTTGCGCTTGAAGAGCGAATGACGGGCTTCGTCGGTCAGAACGTTTTCGGCCTCGTTGATGAGTTTTTGAGCCTCGGCTTCGACCGCCGCGCGGATCTGCTCAGCTTCAGCGGTTATGCGCATTTCGGCCGCGGCCTTCTCGGCCATCACAACATCAACGGTGCGCTCGCGCTCTGCGGTTTCTTTCGCCGCAACAGTCTTGGCCCGCTCGGCAGCTTCAACAGCCCGGGCACGCGCCAATTCAGCCTCGGCCTCAGCCGCACTCTCCTCAAGTGATTTCTTGTAAAGGTCGATGGCTTTGTCCATCTGAGCCGACTCGACGTTTTTCTCGCGTTCGACTTCCAGACGACGGCGCTGGGTCTGATGCCCAATGCGGGCTTCGTCCAGACCACGCTCTGCGGCGATCTCGGCGCGTTCGATTTCCTCCTTGGAAGCAATCTCCGCCTCGCGCAAAGCTTGCATGCGCGCGATCTCGAGTTGTTCGATGGCGCGTTTGCGTTCGATCTGAACCGCCTCGATTTCCTGTTCGGCGACAATGCGCTCGGCATCTACGGCCTTCTCTTTGGCAACTCGAGCCGCCTCAACGGTCTCATCTGCAGCAATTTGGGCTGCATCGACAACTTTGTTGCGAGAAATTTCCAGAGCACGGATGGATTCATCGCGCGCAATTTTTTCGCTCGATGTTTCGCGCTCTTTCTCAATACGCAACTGATCAACCAGACGACGGGAAGAGATTTCCGCGGACTCGATCGACTCGTTCTTCTCGATTTCGCGGGCTCGGACTTCGGCCTCTTTCTCAATTTCGCGGGCCTTGGTTTTCTTCTCCTCGTTGATGCGTTCCGCGTTGACTTTCTCCTGGGCAGCAATGTTGGCAGTATCGACTGCAGAATTACGGGCAATTTCGCGCTCCCGAAGATCCTGCTCATAGGCAATGCGCTCGGCAGCCACGTTCTTTTCCTTGGCTATGCGGGCTGCTTCGGTTGCTTCGTCGGCAGCAATCTCTGCCTCGCGAATGGCCTTGGCTCGGCGAACTTCGCGTTCTTTGGTCGCCTCTTCTTTCTCGATGCGCTGGACATCAAGCTTTTTCTCCTGGGCGATCCGAGCAGCTTCAACACTTTCACGTGCCGAAACTTCTGCCTGATCTAGTGCCTGATTGCGTTCGATTTCGAGCTCGCGGGTCTCTTTTTCGTAGGCAATACGTTCGGCAGCTGTCGCCTTTTCCTGCGCAATGCGCTTGGCTTCAGTCGCTTCTTTGGCAGCAATCTGGGAAGCATCTAACGCCGCCTGGCGGACCACATCGCGTTCCTCTGTGACTTCGCGGGACGCAATGCGTTCAACTGTTAGCTGTTTTTCCTGCGCAATGCGGGCCTTCTCGACAGCTTCGCGTGCAGCTATTTCCGCCTCATCAACAGCCTTGTTGCGGGTGATTTCCAGATTTCGGATGCGCTCTTCTTGGGCGATGCGTGTGGCATCGGTGGATTCACGTGCAGAAATCTGGGAAGCTTCGAGTATCTTCTGCCGCTCGATTTCCATGCCCCTGGTTTCCTGCTCCGACGCTATGCGCTGGGCAGACAAATCTTTTTCGCGGGCAATGCGTGCGGTTTCCGTGGCCTTTTGCGAAGCGATCTCAGCTTCCTCCAGCGTTTTCTGCCGCTCAATTTCGAGAGATCTGGTTTCCTTGTCGGAGGCTATGCGCTCGGCATTGACGACAGTTTCCTGTGCAATGCGCAATTTCTCTGACGATTCACGGGCCTCAATCTCCGCTTCCTGCACAGAAAGATTGCGGGCAATCTCCCGTTGCTTGGTCTGCTCTTCGAGATCAATTCGTGCCTGGCTGACAGATTGCTCCTGGGCTATGCGGTCTTTTTCTGTCGCCTCACGCGCCTCGATATCTGCAGAATCGACCGCACGCTGGCGCGCGATCTCCAACGATTGAGTAGATTGTTCCTTGGCAATGCGAGCTTCTGAGACGGATTTTTCCTGAGCAATGCGAGCTTTTTCAATCGCCTCGCGGGCAATGATTTCAGCAGATTCAGTATCTTTCTTGGTTTTGATCCGCTCTTCCGACAGGGTTTTTTCCTGCACGATGCGGGCTTTTTCAATTTTCTCACGCGTCTTGATTTCAGCTTCATCAACGACCTGCTGTCGTTCGATCTCAAGGCGACGAATTTCCCTTTCTGATTCAATGCGGGTTTCCGAAATCAGCCGGTCATTTTGAATACGCGCCGTTTCAATGGCTTCGCGGGATTCGATGCTTGCCTGTTCCGCGTCTTTTTCGCGTTCGGCTCTTTCGCGGGTCAGTTCTGCGCGTTGCTGGGCACGGCGGAACTCGACATCTTTTTCCTGTTCCAGACGGGCCTCTTCACTTTCGCGCTCAATTTCCAGAGCTTGTTTTTCAGCCTCCAGATTGCGGGCTCGAATGCGGATCATCGCATCCTGCTCAATCTCGTTGCGCAGGCGACGGCGTTCCTCAATGCTTTCGATGACAGTTGTCAGACCTTCAGCATCAAAAGTGTTCGATGGATTGAAATACTGAATATCGGTCTGATCGATATCGGTTATCGCAACGCTTTCCAGCTCCAGTCCGTTTTTGTCGAGGCCGCCTTGAGCCATCGCCTGGACGCGTTTGACATAATCGTGACGCTGTTCGTGCAGCTCCTGCATGGTCATTTCTGACGCGACCGATCGAAGTGCAGATACGAATTTACCGGAAAGCAGTGAATGAATGCGTTCTGGCTCCAACGTCCGCCTACCCAGGGTGGCACCGGCCATCGACACGGCCTGTTTGGAATGCGCCACGCGCACATAGAACTCCGCGTCCACATCAACACGCAGCCGGTCCTTGGTGATCAACGCTGCCTCTTTGTCGCGCACAACTTCGAGCTGCAGCGTGTTCATGTTGACAGGTGTGATGTCATGGATGATCGGCCAGACAAACGCGCCGCCGTCAATGACAACCTTCTCGCCAAGAAAACCTGTTCGAACAAAGGCGATTTCCTTTGTTGAACGGCGATAAAGCCAGTTCATTACCCAATAGAGGATGAATATGACGATGACTGCGAGTATCAGCCAAAGGACTAATTGTCCGATCAATTCTCCGGTCATGATGTTTCCTCCCCGCCGTTACCGGCCGATTTTCTTGAATTTTCTGGTTTGTTCAGTCAGCGCGATTTCCGTTGGCAACCGCTCCATTGAGGAAGCGCCATAGAAACCGTGACAGTATTTTGTATTCTGCAATACGAAGCTGGCATCGTCCGGCATCGCCACTGGCCCACCGTGCACAAGCACAATGGCATCTGGATTGACGTCCAAAGCCGCCTGCGCCCATTCGTCAGTCAATGCGGGAGCCTGCTCCAGCGTCACGCCAGTTTCTGCCCCAATCGAACCACCGGTGGTGAGGCCGAGATGGACAACGATGATATCTGCACCTGCACCAGCCATGGCCTGGGCGTTTTCTGTCGAAAAGACATAAGGAGTGGTGAGCATGTCCTTGCCGGCGGCCATCTCCACCATGTCGACTTCCAATTGGTAGGACATTCCGGTTTCTTCCAGATTGGCGCGGAAGCTACCGTCGATCAGACCGACAGTTGGAAAGTTTTGAACGCCGGAAAACCCGGCCACTTTGATTTCGTCGAGAAACTTGTCCATCAGCCGAAACGGATCAGAGGCACAAACACCAGCCAAAACTGGCGTGTTCTTGACCACTGGCAACACTTCGCCGGCCATTTCCATCACCACGCCATTGGCATCGCCATAGGGCATCAACCCGGCAAGCGAGCCGCGACCAGCCATGCGATAGCGACCAGAATTGTAGATGACGATCAGGTCGATGCCGCCGGCTTCCTCGCATTTGGCTGAAAGACCGGTGCCTGCACCCCCGCCGATGATGGGGATTCCATCATCACGCATCTTGCGAAATTTGGTCATCAGGTCTGAACGATTGAACATTCCATGCGCTCCTAGGCGATCTTTTGTGAGTTGGTGAGTGATCCGAACAGGCCAGAGAATGTAGAGACTACATGGGCTGCAAATTCCGGATCGTTGATGTTGTGGGGAACCCGGATGAGCTGCCGTTCAGCGGTTCTAAGAACTGTCACTTCCAATGCCTGGAAAAGGGCAGCGTCGGCTTCGGGGTCGTGAAAGGCCATGCCAGGAGCATCCAATGCAGACACACCGCCCTCAGGCAGATAGAACCGGACTGGCCCAGTCATCAGGTTAAGCCGTTCGCCGATCCAACGACCCATCCGGTCATTTTCTTCTGCCGTTGTCCGCATCAGTGTGACCTGCGGATTGTGTTCGTAGAACAACCGGTCGCGATAGTGTTCCGGTATGGTGTCGGGTGGTCCAAAATTGACCATGTCCAATGCGCCACAACCGCCGATATACGGCACCCGCGCCCGAATGGCTGCACCAAACCGGTCTTCATCGGCCGGGAACACACCACCCATCAACATGTCGCAGACCTCGGTGGTCGTCAGGTCGACCATCGCCGTCAGCTTACCGCTGTCCATCAGTTTTTCCATTGACCGACCGCCAACGCCGGTCGCGTGGAAGACCAGGCAATCGTAGTCGCTCTCAAGCTCAGCTGTGATTTGTTGGATACATTTGGTGGTGACGCCAAACATGGTCAGACCAACAGCTGGCTTATCCTCCGCTTTCGGCAGGCTATTTGCTGCCCGACGCGCCGCGCACATTCCGGCCATTGCTTGCGCGGCGTTGGAAAGCACTTCCCGGGTGATCATATTGATCCCCTGAACATCCGCTACTGAATGCATCATCATAATGTCGGATGGGCCGACATATTTCTCGACATCACTGGAGGCGACGGTGGACACCATCAACTTGGGAACACCAACCGGCAGAACCCGCATCGCCGGTGTCGCCAGGGCTGTCCCGCCAGACCCACCAGCAGAGATGATTCCAGCGACGTCGCGCTGTGCTTCCATCCAACGGGCGAATGCTTCGCTCATGCCCGCAACTGCAGTTCCACGGTCGCCGGTAAAGACACCAGCAGCGCCGCGGGGGTGGAAAGCAGCAATTGCATGGGGAGGTACTTCAGCACCGGACGGCTTGCCGCTGGTCGACAAATCAACCATCTGAACCTTGTGACCGGCAGATTTGATGATATCGCGCATGAATACCAACTCATTGGCTTTTGTATCCATGGTTCCGGCGACTAGGATTCGCGAAGCGGCAATCGCTCCACTGGCGCTCATCGGCCGCAGGTCGCCGCGATCGGAGGCACTATCAATCAGAGTCACGGTTCTGGCTGAGCCTTCAATGACCCGAACAGGAACAGGTGGCGACCACCGTGTCGGTGGGTTGGGATTGGAAATGTAAATCTTGACCGGACCGTCGTTTGGTTCCGTTTCTGGACGCGCCGCGTTTGAGTGGACGGCTGCATCGTCGGTCTCGTCATGGGCGTGGCGACCAACTCCCAAAAGCGCTTGCTGCAGATCACGATCTGCCGCCAGTACACCGGCATCCATGACCCGATTGATTCGGCCATTGATCATAATAGCGACTTGTTTTGAGACAGAGGTGGCGACCCCAATGTTCTGTTCGATCACCAGAACGTCGACATCACCCTCCTGGCCCAGACGCACCAGCATCTCAGCCACCTGATTGACGATCACCGGGGCCAGACCCTCGGTCGGCTCATCCATAATCAACAGTTTTGGATTCAACAGCAGCGCCCGCGAGATGGCCAGCATCTGCTGTTCACCACCTGATAGTTGCCCGCCGCCATTATTGCGCCGTTCCGCCAACCGCGGAAAGGTCGCGTAAATGCGGTCAGACGTCCAGGCTCCGCCCTTTTTCTCGACCAGTCGCAAATGTTCATGCACAGTAAGCGAGGGCCACAAACGGCGGCCCTGCGGAACATAGCCGATGCCGGAGCGGGCAATACGTGCCGAATCCATGCCAATGACCGATTGGCCGCCAAAGCTAATTGACCCGGAACGGGCGGGTTCCAATCCCATGATAGTTTTGCACAGCGTCGTTTTGCCCATGCCGTTGCGCCCGACAACGGAAAGCACGCCTTTGTTGAGAGTCAGGTCAACACCTTGCAATGCATGCGACTGGCCATAGTAGACGTGCAGGTCTTTAATTTCCAGAATTGGAGTGCCGTTACGCGCCATCATCGCCCCCCAGATAGAGAGCCTGAACTTCCGGATCGTCCTCGATTTCTGCTGGCTTGCCTTCTTTGAAAATAGCTCCGTTATGCATCATGGTGACATATTCTGAGACCCGTAAAGCCACATCCATGTCATGCTCGATGATGATGTAGCCCATGTGCTCCGGCAGGCCGGTGAGAATCTCGACCAGTTCGGAACGCTCTGTTGGCGATAGACCTGCTGCGGGTTCATCAAACAATACGAAACGCGGTGCACCGGACAGCGCCATGGCAATCTCCAACTGCCTCTGCTGGCCGTAGGAAAGTTCCGATACCTTGGTGTCTTTGACATCTTCCAGATGCACCACGTGCACCAGGTCCTCAGAGGTTGCCACAAGCGCGTCGTTCTTGCGCGGCCGCAGGAAGGAAAAACGGCCGCGCGAGACGCCACAACACGCCAGATAGACATTGTCCAGAACGGTCAATTCAGTGAACAACAGCGATATCTGGTAAGTGCGTCTCAATCCTCGGCGAATGCGCTCATGGGCTGGAAATTCGCTGATGTCCTCACCGAAGAAACGGATCGAACCGCTGGTGGGCAAGAAATCTCCGGTTATGCAGTTGAACAGCGTGGTCTTTCCCGCACCGTTGGAGCCAAGCACCGCCCGACGTTCGCCCGGCTGAACCGTCATCGAAATGTCGACAAGGGCTCCCAGTGCACCAAAATATTTGGAGACGCCACGCAGCTCCAGCGCATTGGCGGTGCCGGTATTGGACAGGCGTTCAGCAACGGTTGCAGGAACAGCAGCAATACTCATTGCAAGCCTCCACTCGACCGTTCGGTCAAAGGATCGCGATTGCGTGATTCACGCCACTTATCCCACAGACCCAAAATGCCGTCTGGAGAGAAGAAAACGATCAGCAGGAAACTCATGCCAACCAACAGTTGGAAGCGATCGCCACTCAGGCCGAGGGAAACAAGGACATCAATCGCGAAGGTTTTAAGTAGCACATAGATGAACGCGCCGATAAACGGACCAATCGGTTTGCGCAGGCCACCAATGACGGCAATCACCAGGATATCGATGACCGGGCCCTGCCCTGCCGTGCCGGGTGAAATCTGCGCCGACTGCCAGGTTAGCAATATGCCACCAATGCCAGCGATGAGCGATGCAAAGGCATAAGCCGCAATACGATGCGCGTTGACGCTGAAGCCCAGCGCAGACATTCGACGGGAGTTGTCGCGAACCCCCTGCAGCGCCAACCCAAATGGTGAGCGTGATACGTAACTGACAATCAGGAATGACAGCGTCGCCCAAAACAAGGTGAGATAGTAAAACGGTTTTGCCTGTCGCCAGTCGACCCCGAACAATTCCGGTGGCAAGACACCGTTGAAGCCAGAAAACCCGTTGAAAATCGTGTAGTTCTGTCGCGTGAAATAGAAGAAGGCCGAGGCAATCGCCAGGGTGATCATGATGGTGTAGATGCCCTCGGTGCGCACCGCCAGCGCACCGGTCAACGTGCCGAAAATCACCGCAATAATCAGCGCCAGCGGAATATTCAGCCACCAGGGCCAACCCAACGAAATATCGGTTATCGCGCTGGGCCCGAAGATCGCCACCATATAGCCGGCCATGCCTGCCACGGACATCTGGACCAGCGAAACCATACCGCCATAACCGCCCAAAAACATCAGTGAAAGGGCGATCATTCCAAGAATGAAAGTCCAGCCAAAAATTTGGAACAGGGTAAAGTCGGAAACCAGCGCAGGCATTATCAGCAGCAGAACGGCCAGCACCCAATATCCCGATGGAACGGCGGACCAGATCGAAGGTCCAGACTGCGGCTTTGTTTCCGCAGGTCGCAAACTGCTTCCGGAGCTGAAGTAAAAACCTTGCACCTTTGCAAGATCCGATTGATCGACGGAAGACATGCGCTATCCCCTCCCCATCAAACCCTGAGGGCGGAAAGCCAGCACCAGCACCATGATCAGGAAGGTCAGCACCACCGCGTAGGTTGGGAAATAGACTGAGCCAAATTGCTCGGCCATGCCGATGATGACTGCACCCAAAGCTGCACCGGTGATCGACCCCATGCCGCCAACAATGACGACCACAAGCGACGCCAGCAGAAATCGGATATCTTCGCCCGGAGCAATGGACTGGAACGTACCGCCGACAACGCCTGCCAGACCGGCCAGTCCAGCACCGAAAGCAAACACGCCAACAAAGACCAGTTGAATGCGCGCACCGGTTGCTGACAGCATGTCGCGATCATCCACACCGGCCCGGATCAACATGCCAACCTGGGTACGGTTCAACAGCACCCACATGACCAATCCAATGACAATCGCGGCGGCGAGAATGACCAATCGAACGACTGGGTATTTCATGTAGATCAACGCGCCGGTGGAGCGCTTCACTCCGGTGACGAAGAAAGTTTGAACCGGACCAGACAGCCATTCAGGCGGCGTGATATTATAAAAGTCTCCACCCCAGAGCCAAAGCATGAGATCTGCCATAACAATGGAAATACCAATTGTTACCAGAGTTTGACGAAGGTCATCTCCCTCCATTCGGCGAAAGACAAAAAGCTGCAAAAGAATTCCAAATGCGCCCACCACAATGAAGGCTGCAGGAAACGCCAGCAGCCAGTAACCTGTTGAACTAGCGACCATATAACCGACATAGCCGCCCAGCATATACAGCGAACCATGAGCCAGATTGACGTTGCGCATCAGCCCGAAAATCAATGTGAATCCGCTGGCAACGAGGAAGTACAGCGCGCCCAAAGTGACGCCGTTAAAAAGCGCGTTCAGAAATACTTTTTTGCGGCCGATCAGGTCTTTCAACCAATCTGGCCAGACGGCAAAAATCATCCAGATGAAAAAGGCCAACGCGACAAAAATGATCAGCGACCAGACAGGGTGTCTTTCTATGAAGCGCCTCATGATGCGAGGCCTCCAACAACAAGTCGCTGTCTGAGATCTATGAATTCAGCAATCTTATGACGTCGTCTAAACATCCAACCTCCCGACCGGACATCACAAATGATGATCGGTGCAGGATGAATCTATGCGTCATGACTTCAAAAAGGCGTACCTGAAAGTATTACAGGTTGGCTGATCATCGCCAAAACAACTCAAGCGATGTGGGCAACGCGCCGGTAGTCGCTTGGTGGAATGCCAACATTGGACGAGAAGAATCGCGTGAAGCTTGCCTGAGAGGAAAAGCCCAAATCATAGCCGATGTCGGTGACCGACTTGCGAGTCAGCATCAGTTCGTCAATCGCCTGTTCGGCGCGCAACGTATTGATGTACAGGTTCGGCGTAATGCCCATCTGTTTTTTAAACAGCTTGAAGAAATGCGGCCGCGACAGGCCGGACTCGCGTGCCAGCCAATCCATTTCGACATCATCACTGAATTTTTGCTGCATCAGTCGCAGGGATCGACGCACCCTGAAATCCAGATAACGTTTGCTCACGGTGCAGAATGATGTAGCGCGATTTGACGCCGCCCAACTTTGTTCAAAACACTGGCGGGTCGTTTCGAACAAGAAACCATCGAAAAGATCAGAACTTTCCTGTTCCATCAACAACGCAGATAGGCGCGTTACCCAGGTGGATACCGGCGTTGTAATATCAATCAGACCGCGTCCAAAAGACAGCGCGAATTCCGCTGACTTGCTATGCTCCAGAAACCACATGGGCTTAATGTAAAGCGTCAGTGTGAACAGAGGATTAGAAGGATCGTCCACCTCAAAACTGTGAGGCTCCCAGGGCGAAACCGCCACACCGGAATTGCGATCTAGCCTGTGCACTTTGTCGCCCACTCTGACCTGACCGAGACCGCCATCCAGATAAAAAATCAGGTGCGCCTCGCGATGGGCGTGGGTAATGATTGGCTTGTTGAGTTCGTAAAGCGCAGCACGGCCAAAAGCGCCATGATGCACGGATATTGCTTCACTCATATTTACCTCCCGGCGACGAAATCTCACGAAATCGCCCCCAATGCGTATATTCCAGCCTATTTATCGGGTCAGTCAAGACTAATTGATCCGAAAAAAGACGCTGAGGTATCTGGCGCGAGCCTCCGCAATGGAATTTATTCATCAGGCGAATGTGTATGCGGTCTTCATCTGCGTGTAAAATTCCCTGGCTGCAGGCCCCTGCTCGCGTGCGCCCATGCTGGACGCCTTGGTGCCTCCAAACGGCACATGGTAGTCGACACCTGCAGTTGGTAGATTGACCATTACCATCCCGACCTTGGCGTTTTCCTTGAAGTGACTGGCATGTTTCAAGCTCTGCGTGCAGATGCCTGCGCAAAGTCCAAACGCGGTATCATTGGCCACGGACAAAGCTTCATCATAATCACGCACGCGAATGACCGAAGCCACCGGACCGAATACCTCATCGCGATTGATGGTCATATCTGGCGTGGTGTCTGTAATCAGAATCGGAGACAGAAAATGGCCCTGCGAGTTGGACGAGATCGAATTGCCATCACTACGAATATTACCGCCTTGCTGTCGCGCTATGTCGACAGCAGCGAGGATGCCGTCGAGCTGGCTTTGGCTCACCACGGGTCCGATATCGGTGTTGTCTTCCAGGGCGTGTCCGGTATTCAGGCCACGAATGCGCTCCAGACATCGTTCGATGAACTGGCCGTAGATGGTTTCTGTTACGATCAGCCGGGATGACGCAGTGCACCGCTGACCGGTGGAAAAGAAAGCGCCATCAATGGCACTGGACACCGCTCGATCGAGGTCTGCATCATCCAACACAATCAGTGGATTTTTGCCGCCCATCTCCAGTTGAAACTTGCGACTATGCTGGGCACAGGCTTTTGCCACCATGCCACCAACAGCCTGCGAGCCAGTGAATGAGATCGCGTTGATGTCCGACGTCTCCAGCATCGCTTGCCCAACTTCAGACCCACGACCGAACACCAGATTCAGGACACCAGAGGGAAGTCCCGCGCGGTGCAGAATATCAACCAACGCCCAGGCAGTGGCAGGCACATATTCTGCAGGCTTGAAAACAACAGTATTTCCGAACGCCAAAGCCGGAGCGATTTTCCATGCCGGTATCGCTATTGGAAAATTCCACGGTGCAATGATGCCCACCACGCCGACTGGTTCTCGGCGTATTTCAGTTGATATCTGAGGACGCACCGAGTCGATTGAGGCACCACAATTGCGCACAGCCTCCGCAGCAAAATATTGAAAAATACGCCCTGCCCGCACAACTTCTGCGGTTGCCTCCCTCAACGTCTTGCCCTCTTCGCTGGCCAACAACACACCAAGCCGATCCCTGGTGGCAAGGATTTCAGTTGCCGCGCGCAGTAATATGTCGTGACGAAATTCGCTCGTAGTTTTCGACCAGGCCTGTAGTGCATCCTGGGCCGCATGAACAGCGCTGCGCACATGCGAACCATCTCCCCGGTAAGCCTGCGGCAGAATGGCGGCAATGTCGGAGGGATTAAGATTGGGCGCGCTGTTAGATGTATGCACCTGTTGGCCACCAATCCACATCGGCAATTTTTCAGGCAGGATTTGGGTAGCTGGCGTCACCATCAGTGTACCGACCGCATAATCGAGAGGAAATCCTGACGCGCCAAAGGCCGCGGATTGGTATTGGTTGCAAGATCGGTTGCCGCTAGTTGAGCAGCATCCTCAATGTGCTCTGAGGTCACTCCGAGATCTGACAACCGGTTGGGTAGAGGCAGGCTTGCAAACAGCGCCTGCACACCATCGACCAACTCGCTTGCCTTTTGCACACCAAAAACTGACCTGAGAGGTTCGAACTTCTCGTTGACTGCATTTTGATTGAAGTGGAGGACTTTGGGCAGAGCGATCCGGTTGAGCGTACCGGGCCGGATGGGAAACTCGCACACTGTACCCAACGCATTTGAAATTGCCTGACAGGCGCCTAAACCCTTTTGCAAGGCCAGCGCACCATTCAGGCTCGCTGCCATCATTTCCCGGCGGGCGCTGATATTGCCGCCATCAGCAAGCACCGTTCCAATATTGCCGACAGCGCGTTTCAGGCCGTCCATGGCGATCCCTTCAGCTGGTGGGTTATAACTACTGGAAAGATAGGCCTCGATGCACTGGGTGATCGCGTCGGCACCAGCGCTTGCGGTTGCCACTTTGTCAGCGTCCAGCGTTAGTGTTGGGTCGCAAATCGACACTGTGGGGATCAGTTTTTTGCAAAGCAGCAATGCGCGCTCACCGTGGTTCAGGATGATCGGCGCATGGGCACTGACGGCTGTACCAAAGCCAGAAATGTCTGGCGCTGCAATCAGTTCCGGCAGCCCAGTCCCAATGCGGGCCGACCCGCCACGAGCATAGGAAAACGTCGAAAGAGGTTCATTATGCACCACCGCGACCCGAACGGTCTTGGCAAAATCAATAGTGGTGGCGGTTCCACAGGCAACGACAATCTGGCATTCGCTGCTCCGATACAGGTCGGCTGCACGTCGGACACTGGATTCTGTTGGGATGGGTGGAATGTCACAGAATTCGTGAATTTTGGTGCCCGAAGGGAAACCCGAAAGGAAGCGCTCGATATGATCTTCGCTGAGGGCTTTGCGGTCAAACAGGACCAGGGCCGGTTTCTTTCCGACTTTTTCCATTTCGGACCAAAGCGCTTCTTCCAGAACGCCATCGGCAAAATGAACCCGGGTGAGATATGTGATCAGGGTCATTTGAATGAAGCGCTGGTTGGTTTGAAGCCTGTGATGTTTTTGGATGGATTACCAAAGAGGCCCGACGATAATAATGCCGTTGCCGACTTGTCGCCGGGCCCGCTTGGGAGAGCTTTAGTTGTAGGCCGCCTTACAGACGGGGTTTTCGCGTGATGGCAAACCAATCTTGGCAAAAGCTTCTTCGCTGATACCGAGGGTCTGGTTTACGTTCTCAACAACCTTGACCAGTTTGTTGGACAAGGTGCCATCAGCCAGTTCAACAACTTCGGTTACAAAGTTGGTGCCGACCGCCTGACGACGCTGATCGAGAGAGATCTTGCCGTTGGGCGCATCCAGCGTCAGGCTGCCAAGGCATCCTCTAAACGCTTTTTGACCATCGGACAGATCGCCATTGACCTGGTTCAGGCACTGATACATGGCATCGGTGGCGTTGTAGTAGCCGGTTGCCATCAGCGCTGGAGATGGGAAGCGTTTTTCAGGTGGGAATGCATCCTGATAAGCTTTCACAAACTCTTTCCATGGTCCGTGATCCCAGTCATCCGCCTGTGGACCCGAAGATGGCACACCGATCAATGCGTTTTTGGCGCTACCCTTGGAAGACAGAACTGTGCCGTCGACCATGATTGTACCACCGATCAACTGTGCGTCACCGCCTGCCTGCTGATACTGGTTGAGGAAGTTGACCGCGTCACCGCCGCCCAGTCCCAGATAGATGGCATCAACATCATCCGGCAGGGATGCGATGATCGAACCAAAGTCCTTGGTTCCCAATGGCACCCAGAAACGGTCGGTGATTTCGCCGCCATTTTCACAGAAGCCGAGAGCAAAGCCAAAGACCTGTGTATAGATGAAGGAATAATCCTCACCAATCGTCGCAACGGTCTTATAGCCTTTTTCCTTGGCAACATATTCGCCAAGCCCGGCTGACCATTGGGCACCGTCCATGTTGTAGCGGAAGAAGTTATCCGACGGTTTTACATATGTTGTTTCCTGGGCGCCGGAGATACCATTGATAAAGGTGACGCCCGTCTGGGTCTTGGAATAATCGCGGATCGCGATGCCTTCTGAGCCCGACAGTGGCCCGATCAAAATGTCGACCTTGTCCTGCTCCACCAGCTTGCGGGCAGCGCGCACAGCACTGTCCGGGCTTGCGTCAGTTGATTGAACAATGAACTCGATGTCTTTGCCGCCGGCTGATGTGCCAAATTTCTTTTTGGCGACTTCGAGACCACGCATGCCATCTTCACCGAGTACGGTATAGGTGCCTTCCAGCGTTGCCATGACACCGACTTTAACTGTGTCTGCAGAAGCCGCTCCGGCTCCCATCAAGGCAACTGCCGATGCAGTAGCGAGTAGATATTTACGCATTCATTCCTCCCTGGAGTGGCTTTCAAGTACCGACATTTGCATCGGCATCGACCCAGCCTGCCTTATAATTTGCGCTCAAAAGGATGGCGTAGAGTGGTTGGACATAACGGACAGTCTTATTTTCGGGCAGTTTTTGGGACTTTTTCGAGATCAAGCGAATTGTTGTGTTGTCATTTGAATTGCCGGTTCCGATGATTGGAGGGTGAATTTCCAACAACCGGAATCGGTCCCATGACAGGAAAAATCATCACGATTGCTCAGCAAAAGGGAGGGTCAGGCAAGACCACCCTAACCGCCAATCTGGCGGTTGCCGCTAGCCAGCACGGATTACAGGTGGGCATTCTGGACACCGACCCTCAGGGCAGTCTTGGACGCTGGTATATGCAGCGCTGCGAGGTGCTGGGTGAAGCGGCGCAGGGCCTACAGTTTGGTACTGCAAGTGCTTGGGGTGCGCGGTTTGAAGCTCAAAAAATGCTCAAAACCTGCGATCTGGTCCTGATCGACACGCCGCCCAAAATGGGATCTGATGGGCGACCTTCGATCACGGCTGCTGACTTCGTCATCATTCCGGTCTCACCTTCACCATTGGATATCTGGGCAACAGAGCCCACTCTGGAGTTGGTACGCGCAGAAAAAGTGCCCTGCTGTGCCGCGGTCACGCGCTGTGCGCCGCGAACAAAAATGACACAGGAAATCGATGCGGCACTCGACACCCTTTCTGTTGATCGGTTGACACAGCGGATAGTCAACCGGGTGATTTTTGCCGAAGCCATGCAGTTGGGAAAGTCTGTCCTGGAAAAGAGCCCTAGCGGCCCTGCTGCGCAAGAGATCAGAAACCTCTGGTCCGAAATCGCAGACCGAACAGCACAAAATCAGGAATAAGAGCCTTAACGGTCTTGCAGTTTGGTCGAGCATGCAGGGGGGCGCGCAGGCGTGAATTCGAGCAGGCGTGATCCGACCCAAATAGCCGGATGATCGAGGGTATAGGGTCTGCTCCTGCTGAGTGCAGAATGACACCTTAAGGTCGGCAATGCGGACAAACGGCCATTGACTTATAGGAGTCCAATGGCTGCTTTCCTGAATTTAGGGCTTTTCAAATGTATTGCCGGCGCTCTTCGCAATCCTGCGGGCTTGTTCGTTTTGTTCTAGCTGCTGAACTTCGAGAGTTTCCACCATCGAATAATTCAACGTGTTACGTGCCCATCTGAAAGGTTGATAGCGACGGTGATCTTTTTGGCGTTCTGACGCAAACCGCAGCGCATTATCATACCGACGGAGGCCGCATTATCCGCCTTTGCTTGAGCTAACGCGCAAGTCCAATTGTATTGAGTCTGGCTGTCGGTCAGCATAGAAGCATTCACCAATGCTCCAAGCCCGCGCCGACGATGGTCAGGATGGACCGAGACGCCTCCGGCGAATAGCCAACCGGCCAATGGGCCTTCCGGATGATAACGCATGGACGCTGAAGCGCATGCCGCCATTGATCCTTGTGCATCATAGATGCATGTCAGCATGGATGGGACGTCCTCACCCCGCAAGTAATACGCTGGGGCAGGTGCCACGCCGCACATTTCGTTTAGAACCTGCGCCGAATGAATGGTATCATCGTCAGGACGTGGGTGACTTGCCACGCGCCATCCTTTCGGCATTTCGATATCAGCAGTTACAGCCGAGCATGCCGCCATGACATCGTGCCGTGCTCCTGTGAAGGATTGCCAATAGGGGAAATCAACATCGGACCCGAACATGGACCTCAGCCGTGGCAATGTTTCTTCCCGGTCAACCATAGACAAGACAACGATTCCATCCTGATACGCTGCGTCTTTGACGTTTGCCCATCCATATTGGTCAGGATCAAGAATGTTCATAATCCTGCCACCATTTGCCAAAAGTGGGTTTGCATCAAATTCGGCGCGGCGTTCACGTAAAGACTGCTGCAAAGCTTTCATTCTGTCAGTCCCAGCATATTCGCTCATGGCTGCACTCCTTTTTTGCTGTCGGAACGATGTCGCATTCTGTATTATTGGTCTAATTGTTTCTTTGGATAAAAGTTATCATGATTCCCGATATCAGAACGCTCGATATAACCCTGCTTCTCGCGTTTGATGCGCTGTATGAAGAACGTAGCGTTACGCGTGCCGCCAATCGGTTAGCTCTGACGCAACCCACCGTATCGGGAATGTTGAAGCGATTGCGCGATCTCTTTGACGATGATCTATATATTCGAACGTCGCATGGCGTTTTTCCAACCCCTCGGGCGGAAGCATTGGCAGAGCCGGTCAAACACATTATTTGGTCCACTCAATCGCTGCTGCGTCCACAGACGTTTGATCCGTCAGTCGCAGAATTTGACGTCAAGTTAAGCGGAAGCGACTACATCCAGATGACACTGCTTGGCCCGTTAACAGCGTCAATTCTCGAACGCGCTCCGGGTGCACGCATCTCTCTGACACTACACCCTGCGGGTGACCTTGACATGGCTTTGGCTCGGGGCGATGTCGATATTTTGTTTTCGTCGCACAATTCCACTTCATCCCGACCTGAGGGATTGGTTCTGCGGAGTGACAAACTGGCTTGCGTTTCGAGTTATCCCAACCATCGAACTGGGCAAGAAATTTCGTTGGAAGACCTGTGCGCGTTGTCTCACATCACACTCACCCCGTTCGGGTCATCCGTAAGTCAGAATATCGAAACGACTTTGGCTGAACGTGGCCTTAAGCGGAACGTAGTAACGACCGCACCGAGTTTCGCCGCCGTATTCCAAGCGATGAGATACGCACCGTTCATTGCCTTCTTACCAGAACAAATGGCCGAGCTGTATTGGGACCACTTCAAACACCTGAAGGTCGAATTGAAGACGCAAGCTACGGATGTTGTTGCCCGGTGGCATCCCCGGATGAACAATGACCCCCGGCATATCTGGATACGTGAAAAGCTGCTTGAGACCGTTTCGGCTCTAGACGAGAATTCACTCCCAAAGAATGCTATGTAGACTTTTTCGAGTGAGAATAGCAGCCGTTGGTGCACAGCGCAGCATCCGGAACCTTGGGCGCTGACCGGTCATTCGCATCTTTCTCAAACGAGGGTTTGAGAGACTTCTGAAAACTGTACAAAATTTGCTGTCGGTCTGCATCCTAACCCATTTCTCAGCCAGAATGGTGCAAACGCTATCGTAACAAGATACGATTTGCGTTTAGGGGGTCATCCTGCACTCAGCCGTAAGCGACTCCGGTATTGGGAAATTGTGGCGGTGAGGGTGGGATTCGAACCCACGGTACGCTTCCACGCACGGCAGTTTTCAAGACTGCTGCCTTAAACCACTCGGCCACCTCACCACGCGGCATGGATATGCTGTATTCGCGCCGCCAAATCAAGCCACTATGCAAAGACAGATGAAATAATCACCCAACAAATCACACTTGCCAGGATCCAACCCATAATCATACCGCCCCACAGCACCTGCGCATAGCGCCGTTTGGTCGATGCATTGTCGTCAACACCGTCCGCCAAACCGCGAAACAACAGGACCGACGGCAACATGCCCAGCGGAATGCCCAACATGCCGGTCACAACACTTGCAAAAATCTTGATCAGTACAAACCAGCTCATAAACCCATCAGCTATCGCAAAAGAGTAAACAAAAGGGACGCCCGGATCGCTCCGGACGCCCCAAATTCAGAAGTCAGACAATCAGCTTATTGAGGCAGTTTGTCGTCGACGCCTGTGACGTAGAAGTTCATGCCGAGCAGCGTGCCCAGTTCTGCCTTCTCACCTTCTTTCAGCCAGACGGAACCGTCCTGCTTGGTGATTGGGCCGGAGAATGGCTCAAACGAACCGTCCTTGATTGCTGCTGCCGTCTTGGTGGCCATCGCTGCAACATCGTCAGGCATGTTGGTGTAGGGCGCCATAACCACACTGCCGTGGTCCATGCCGTGCCAAACATCCTGCGATTCCCAGGTGCCATCGATGACAGCCTTGACCCGCTCAACATAATAAGGAGCCCAGTCGTCAATGATCGCTGTCAGCTGTGTGTTGGGGCCAAACTTGATCATGTCAGATGCCTGACCGAATGCCTTGATGCCACGCTCAGCGGCAACCTGCATGGCTGCGGTCGAGTCGGTGTGCTGGGTGATGATGTCAACGCCTTGGTCGATCAAAGCCTTGGCTGCATCGGCCTCTTTGGGCGGATCAAACCAAGTTGATACCCAAACAACTTTCAGCTTGAAGTCTGGATTGACCGACTGCGCACCGAGGATGAAAGCGTTGATACCACGCACAACTTCCGGAATTGGGAAGGACGCGATGTATCCCGCAACACCTGTCTTGGACATCTTGGCCGCAATCTGACCCTGCACGTAACGGCCCTGATAGAACTTCGACGAATAGGTCGACACATTGTCGCTTTCGCGCTTGTAGCCGGTGGCGTGTTCAAACTTCACCTTTGGATGCTTCTTGGCCGCCTTGTTGGTCGGATCCATGTAGTTGAATGAAGTCGTGAAGATGATGTTGCAACCGTCGCGAGCAAAAGCTTCGATCGGACGCTGGGCTTCGGCACTTTCCGGTACGTTTTCAAGATACGCAGTTTCGACCGCGTCACCGAGTTCTTTTTCCACGGCCAGACGGCCCTGATCGTGCTGGTAAGTCCAGCCAAAGTCACCAGTTGGGCCGATATAGATAAAGCAGGCCTTGGTTTTGGCGTGTCCGTCGGCAAGCGCCTGACCGGACAGCATGACCGCAGCTGACGCGGCCATCGCAAAGAGAGTTTTTTTCATAATCGAGTTTCCCTGAATGCGGGGCTGTTGCCCCATTTGAGTTGAAGTTTTTTATTTGCTCACCGATCGGGCACGAATGGTTGCCCCAACGCCGCAGGTGTGTTGATCATTGTGAGCCTGCGATTGCGTGCAATCAAGACCAACACCACAATTGTTGCCACATATGGCAATGATGTGAGGAATTGCGCCGGTATCGGAACACCGATGGCCTGCGCGTGGAACTGACCGATCGTCACCGCTCCAAACAAGTAGGCACCAACCAGCAAGCGCCCCGGACGCCAGGAGGCAAAGACCACCAGTGCGAGCGCGATCCACCCCCTGCCCGCTGTCATGCCTTCCACCCATTGCGGTACATAGACCAACGACAGATGAGCCCCGGCAAGACCGGCACAGGCACCACCAAACAGAATTGCCAGATAGCGGATCTTAATGACCTTGATGCCAAGAGCATGCGCAGATGTGTGACTGTCACCCACCGAGCGCAGCATCAGGCCGGCGCGGGTCTTGAACAGGAACCACGCAACGCCAGCCACCAGCACCAATGACAGATAGAAGATCAGATCCTGGCCAAACAGCAATTTGCCCACCAATGGCAGGTCCGCAAGCACTGGAATGTGGATCGCTTCCATGCGAATGCCCGGATGACCGACAAAGCTCTCACCGATCATCCCTGAAAGGCCCAGCCCCAATATGGTCAGCGCCAGCCCCGTCGCCACCTGATTGGCAACAAGCGTAAGTGTCAGGAACGCAAACAGCAGCGAGAACATTGCGCCAATCACCACGGCGGCAACCATGGCAATATACGGGTTGCCCGTCACCTGCGCGGTGGCAAAGGCGGCAACGGCACCCATGATCATCATGCCTTCGACGCCCAGATTAAGCACACCGGAGCGTTCCACCACCAATTCGCCGGTGGCGGCGATCAGCAACGGTGTCGAAGCAGCACAGATCGACAGGATGATACTTGCCCAAACGTCCATTACGACCTCGCTTTCACAGAGGAGACCAGCACAATGCGGTAGTGAATGAGGGTGTCACAGGCGAGCACGAAGAACAGCAACAAGCCCTGGAAGACGCGGGTCGCCCGATCGGAAACGCCAAGTGAAATCTGCGCCGCTTCGCCACCAATATATGACAGCGCCAGGATCAGTCCGGCGGCAATGATACCCAGCGGATTGAGACGCCCCAGGAAGGCAACGATAATGGCCGCAAAGCCATAACCAAGTGACAGTTTGTCATCGAGCTTGCCAACAGTGCCGGAGACCTCACCAATGCCCGCCAGACCGGCCAGGGCTCCAGACACCAAAAATGCGAAAATAGTCATCTTCTTAGCGCTGAAACCAGCAAACCGCCCTGCCCGGGGGCTTTGCCCCAAAACTGCGATCTCAAAGCCCTTGAGGGTTTTCGACAGCATGAACCACAGTGTGAGCGCGGCTATCACCGCAATCACTGCGCCGTAATGGGCATCGCCATATTCAAATATTTTTGGCAGCTGGCCATAATCGTTGAACGTCTTGGTACCTGGAAAGCCATAGCCCTGCGGGTCGCGCCACGGGCCGCGCACCACCCAATCGACAAACTGCTGGGCGACATAGACCAGCATCAGGCTGGTGAGGATTTCATTGGTGCCAAAGCGGGATTTCAAAATCGCCGGGATGAAGCCATAAAGTGCTCCGCCTGCCATGCCCATGATCAACATCACCGGCAGCAAAAGCGGCGATTCCCAGCCATGAAACAGCACCGGGACCATAGCACCGAACATGCCACCGATCAGATACTGACCCTCAGCGCCAATGTTCCAGTTTCCGGATCGAAAACAGACTGCCAGGCCAATGGCAATCAGGGTCAGCGGGGTGGCCTTAACCAGAATTTGCTCACGGCTCCAGGGGTCGCTCAGCGGCTCGATGAAATAGACATACAGCCCTTCAAACGGGTTTTTGCCCAGGAGCAGGAACATCAAGCCCCCCGCCAACACCATCAATGCCAACGCAATCAGTGGTGATAACAGCGAAAAGATCTGGGACGCACCCGGACGTTTCTGCAGCTCAATCCTCATGCCGCCTGCCCCCCGTTTGAACCGGAATTGGCCATCAAAAGCCCCACCTTCTCGCGGTTCATTTCAGCGGTTGGCTGTGGTGGGCTCAAATGCCCATCGGCCATGACGGCAATTGATGTTGCGATTTCGAAAATCTCATCGAGATCCTGGGATATGACCAGAACGGCAGACCCCGCAGCAGCCAGATCTAACAGACTTTGGCGGATATGCGCTGCAGCACCGGCATCCACACCCCATGTTGGTTGATTGACCAACAGCAGGCTGGGTTTGCGATCCAACTCACGCCCAACAATGAATTTTTGCAAGTTACCACCACTGAGCGCGCCGGCTGGCGGATTTTCGGCAGATTTGCGCACATCCATGACTTCATTGACGCGCTTGGTTGCCGTGGTAATGGAATTTCGGTCTATGACGTTCAGACCACCCATATTCTTAAATTCCGCCGCGTCTGACGCATGGCGGGCGAGCAACATATTGTCGGTCAGGCTCATGGCCGGAACGGCTCCATGACCAAGCCGCTCTTCCGGTACAAAGGACGCACCAAGATTGCGCCGCTGCGATATCGTCATATGACCAGCATTTTGTCCCATGATCACCACTTGCTCGGCATTCTCCTGACGGTCTTCACCGGAAATTGCTTCAAACAATTCTCCCTGCCCGTTGCCAGCGATACCGGCAATGCAGACGACCTCGCCCTGACGCACTTCCAGGGAAATATCCTTCAGTGCCACGGCAAAGGGATGCGAGGTTCCCATTGAGAGTTTATCGAGCGCCAGAACAACGTCGCCGGTTTTGCCAGCCGCCTTGTGTTCAATGCCTTCAACATCTGCACCAACCATCTTGGAGGCCAGACTACCGGCTGTCTCTTCACGCGGGTCACATGTGTCGACCACCTTGCCGTGACGCATAATGGTGGCGGCAGAGCACAGCCTTTGCACCTCTTCCAGCCGGTGACTGATATAGAGGATTGAGCGCCCCTCATCACGCAGCCGAAACAGGGTTTCAAACAGTATATCAGCTTCCTGCGGTGTCAGCACCGAAGTTGGCTCATCCAGGATCATCAAGGCAGGGTCTTGCATCAGGCAACGGATGATCTCGATGCGCTGACGCTGACCAACGGAAAGGTCACCAACCAACGCGTCGGGATCGAGTGGCAGACCGTATTGCTGCGACAAGGTGCGGGCCTTTTCTGACACGTCGCTGAGATCGACATCCTTGTCGAAAGAAAGGGCAATGTTTTCAGCCACAGTCAAAGCTTCAAACAGCGAAAAGTGCTGAAAAACCATGCCAATGCCCAAAGCGCGGGCTTCGGACGGCGAATTGACGTGAACACCATCGCCGTTCCACAGCACCTCTCCAGAGGTTTGTTGCAGCGAACCAAACAGGATTTTAACTAGGGTGGATTTGCCGGCACCATTTTCGCCCAAAAGGGCATGGATTTCACCGGGCTGAATGGCGAAGTCGACGCTGTCATTGGCGTAGAGCTCACCGAATATTTTTGTAATGCCGCGCGTCTCCAAGAGAGGCGGCTGACCAGTTCCGGAATGTGCAACAGGGTCTGCGGTCATGGGCACCTAATTTGTCATAGGCGCTGTGGCCCCAGACACCCTAGTAGAGAGCAAACGCCTTTGCCAAGCAGGGATTATGATATCCACAGTGTGGCTGGCATATTAAGACTTGCCTCCCTCCAACTCTGGAAGCGCCCGGATCCGGCTATTTGCTGCTTCACGCGCCACAGAAAGGCACGTCGACCCGCCAAAGGCGACGACCAAGAAGCCTACATCTATTGTTTCATTAAAGCCGAAATTGAATGAACTTCGCTATTGTATATTTGTGCAGTGCTTTTCATAAATTAACGAATAATGGCGTAATTCTGAAAAACCATTGATTTTATTGATATTTTTATATATTCTATTCTTGACGATGCTTGACTGGTGCCGCCCACGCAATGTGATCGTCTCTTCGTAACGTTGCAAATTGGAGGTAACATTATGCGAAAACTTACTATCGCTCTGCTGGCAGCACTCGGCGTCATCGCTGTAGTGTCCGGCATCGCCAGCGCTGACGTGGTTTGTCAAGTCGACGAAGGCGGTATGTTTTGGTGTGACTGGGTTCTTTAAAAAGTCTTTTTGAACCCAGATTGCATTCGAACTCTGAAAAAGGCCCGCATTTGCGGGCCTTTTTTGGAACAAAACGCCTGCTGTCGCTCAACTGTCCTTCTTCAATTCCCCTGTCAGCAGCAATGAGCTTGCCGCCAATGGAGCAATCAACAACAGCGCCACCCGCAATCCCCAAATGTCGATGACGCCACCCAAGATCGGCGGTGCAAGCATGAATGACGAGAACGCAAACAAGGACATCGCTGAGACATTGTCCTCAGAATCCCCGGGCCGGCTTGCTGCAGCGGACATCGTCAAAGGGTAAAAAATGGCCGTCCCAAGTCCAGCAAAACATGCGGCAATGAATGCCACAGTGGTATTCGGCGAGAGGGCGAACAAGGCGATGCCAAACGTGGCAGACACGCCCGAAATGCGCGCAATTGGGATCGGTCCAAATTTTTCAAGCAACCAGTCGCCGCTCAGTCGGGCCGCCGCCATGACCGTGGAAAATGCAGCATAGATCAGGCCACTTGCCAAAGCGCCCGCCGTAAGCACGTCGCGCACGAACAAAGCTGACCAGTCAATAAAGGCTCCTTCGACGATCATGATGCCGATTGGCATCAGGCACAGCAGCATCAGGCCACGCGCCGGAAGCTTGAAGGTGGCCTCCCTCTTCTTTTCCTCTTTCCTGCGGATTTCGTCGCTGGCACGGGGAATATAGAGGGCAAAGACCAGACCTATCAGCGCCGTGGGCAGCAAAATCATGCTGAAATGTTCACCAAGGCCGATGCCCCAACCGCCGATGGCGCCTCCCATCAGCGCGCCAACCAGCGAACCCAGGCTCCAGAAACCATGGGCTTTCGACATCAAGCGACGGCCGGTTGCACGTTCCAACCGATCAGCGGCTGTATTCATTCCGACTTCCAAAAGCCCAATCGACAATCCGCCAAAGAACAGCAGGATCGCCAGTGCAATTCCATTTGGCATGAACGGCACGGCAAAAACGACCAAAGTCCAGGCAGGTAAGGCCGCCGCGCAGGAGTTGCGAAGACCGAAGTGCTTCAGCATTTTGCCCCCCGCCAGGAACGCCACCATGGTGCCGGAGGCCAGAACAAACAGGCACATTCCAAGCTGAGAGGCCGAAAAGTCAAATGCGAGTTTGACATCAGGAATCCGTGGGATCCAGTTGCCCAACACAAAGGCTTCGAGAAAGAACATGGCAAAGATCGGTACAACTCCGGGCAGCCGCCAGAACGGCGGCTTGGCTGCAACGGTGCTCACGATTTTTTCCTTCGTTTGCGTCCAACCATGATGTTGATTGCTTCGACCATGACCGAGAAGCCCATGGCCGCATAAATGTAGCCACGCGGGATGTGGAAGCCCATGCCATCAGCCACCAGCGAAACACCGATGAGCAACAGGAAGGAAAGAGCCAGCATTTTGGTTGTCGGATGACGCTTGATGAAATCCGAAATCGTTCCTGAAGCGATATACATGACCGCAACCGCCACAATAACGGCGGCAATCATGACTTCCACATGCTCGGCCATGCCAATGGCGGTGACGATTGAGTCAACCGAGAACACAAGATCGATAACGATGATCTGGCCAATGATGTTGGCAAACGACCTGACCGACAGACGCTCCGCCGTTTCTTCTTCCGTCTCGCCCTCAAATTCCTCATGGATTTCAGCCGTCGCCTTGTAGACCAGAAAGATCCCACCACCGAGCAGGATCAGGTCACGCCAGGAAAAGGCGTGTCCGAACAAACTGAACACTTCCGCCTTCAGCCCGATGATCCAGGCCAGGAACATCAACAGCACCACCCGGAATATTAGTGCCAGCGCCAAGCCGATACGACGGGCACGCTCGGCTTGCTCTGGCGGCAGGCGATTTATTATTACGGAAATAAATACTATATTATCAATGCCAAGCACAATTTCCATAACAGTCAACGTTAGGAAACTCGCCCAAACCGCTGGATCATATAGTAATTCAAGCATTGGCACATCCAAACAGAGCTGCGCTCTGCGGACGAATCATTTCAGGCAGCTTTGCCGAAATACTGCAGAACGAAGCCGACACAATACAGGTAAATGCCGGATATGGCGATGGTGATCTTGGCCAGCGGCGGAACTTCGATGCCGATATGCCAACTGTACAGGGCGAGCAAACCAGACACTGTCCAAACCGCAAACATGGACAATGTCAGTCCACGCCACGTCACAACCCTGACTGGGTGCACGTATAGCCAGGGAATAAAGCTCAATACCGCGGAAGCAATGACCACAGTAAACGCGATATACCAGCCGGGTTCTATGACAAACAGGGTGAACACCACCATGTTCCAACAGATCGGAAAGCCGATGAAGAAATTATCACGGCTCTTCATGCGGGTATCGGCGTAGTAAATCGCGCTGGTGCAGACGATGAGCGCCGCGCAGATGAACGAATACACCTCGGCCAGAAACCCCGATTGATAAAGCGCAAAAGCCGGGATCATTGCGAAGGTGACGTAATCAATGATGCAGTCCAGCAACTCGCCGGACCAGTTGGGCAACACCGATTTCACATTGAAATAGCGGGCCATGGGACCATCGACCCCGTCAACCAAAAGCGCAACGCCCAACCAGAACCACATATTGGTAAAACGTCCTTCAGCCGCCGCAACCAGCGCCAGGAACGCCCAAAAGGCCCCCGATGCCGTGAAGGCATGGACAGCAAAGGCGATTAGAACTGAATTGGAAGGACGTGACATTTTTAGAATGCAGCTGGGTCTCAGCTGTGCCAATCCAGTTTGCAGACTTCCGCTGACAGGCCTTCAAAGTTCCAGTTGCGGCCAAACGCGCGGAAACGGCTGCGGTTGGACCGGGCCACGATAATCTCTTCAGCGATCCAGTATTGCGAATTCTTGATCACTGTATCTTCGCCAGCCTCCTTGCCCGCAATTGGCGTCACAGAACCGTCGAGAATTTTGGGAATCTTCACATTGCGGGTTTTGCCGTCGGTCTCATAAGAAATCGGCTCGTGTTTTACACCGAGGAAGTTGCCCACCAGGATCGACAAAAGGTGCGTCGTGCCACCGGCCTTACCCGTGAAAATCTTGGTGATTGCTTTGGAAGCATAAATTGATGCCCGTTCATCAATGAACAGACCAGCAGTCCAGTTACCACGGCTCATATAACCCGGAATTTCCATCATCAGGCCGAGATTGAGGCCAGACAGGTCAACATCCCCAAAATGGCCGTCATCAATGCGGAATCCCGCCCAGGTCTGACAATAGCCTTCCGATGGTGGATGGTCGCCAAGCGACAGAACGCACGGGCAAAACACCTTACAATTACACGCAAGGACGAGTTCGCCCTTCATACTCCAACTTTCTTTCGCCATCGATGGAACTTTCTTCGAAACAGTTATTACGGTTGCTTACTGTGCCTGCATCAAGGTGGCCACAAGAAGAATTCCACCCCACGCCAACAATATGCCGCCAGATAGTGTGGAAGTCACTCGCCCCCGCCCGCTTTTTTCTACAATTGCAAATAGAGTAAAAAAGGCCATCCATGCAAGGTTCATTGTGCCCACAACCAACATCACAAGCATCAACGCCCAGCAACAACCCAGGCAATAGACCCCCTGCTCCATGCCAAGCCTGAATACACCGGCATATTCGGGCGACCAGCGACCAAACAGAATGGAGAATGGGTTACGGCATTTTGTCAGGCAGGCGTCTTTCAATGCACTGAACTGATAGGCCCCCGCCAGCAGCAGGATCACCGCAGCGACACCCCCCTGAACCGGAAAGACCGGATCGGCGGCAAGACCAGCGCCGACCAGCATCAGTTGAAAGAAACTCATGGCAACTGCAAATCCAGCCCATACCGTCAGGTATCCCAGAACCAGAACAAATAGCGGAACAACGGGCTCACCCTTTTGCGCGGCAACATCCGCAATATCCCCGTAGGTGCGGATCATCGCACTGGCAGATGGCAGCATCATTGCCAACGACATGGCCAACCACATCAAAAAAGTTGAAAACACCACGCTTGCCGAAAACCCATCCGGTGCCAGTGGCGTACAGATCTTCAATATGAAGGCCAACAGGCCACCGTCCGAGGGTTTGACCTCGATGCGCTCTAGCAAGCCTTGCCAAAACGCCATGCCCGGTCCCACGGCATCAGGCCCCACTGACTGGCTCACTCCAGCCGTCATGAAAACCAGCCAAACCCATGCAACAACAATGGCCAACCCGGTGAAAAGGTAAACTGTCAGACGCGGCCGTCGCCCTGCCTCGGCCAGATTACGATCAACAAAGTCCAGATGCGCATAGCGATCATCTGCGCTCAAATCCTCTGTGCCATGGCTGTGCTCGGTCAATTCGCCGCGCCTTTCATTCGTCCAGAGCGTTCCGCGCCCCTTTCGCTATGCCTGTTCCAGACTTATATACACAACACAAGTTGTTTTGTTCGGGAAAGCAAATGACCGCCAGCAAAAATAAGCAAAACCACGCAATCAGCATTGTCGGTGGTGGGCTCGTAGGTAAGGTCGCGGCGTTGGAACTGGCGGCCCAGGCAAGTCACCCTGTTGCGCTTATCGCGCCCGATCCAACAATCACCGACAAGCGCACCACAGCCATGCTGATGCCAGCGATCGAAATGCTTCAAAAGTTAGGCCTTTGGGCAGATATCGAACCACTGACTGCACCGCTAAAAACGATGCGGCTTATCGATGGCAGCAAGCGTCTCATTCGTGCGCCGGTGACAGACTTTCATGCTGGCGAAATCGACCTGCCCGCCTTTGGATACAATGTGCCCAATGCCGACATGTTACAGGCTCTCGACACGGCGATTGAAGCCAACGAGAAAATCATCTGGCATCGTGCATCCGCTGATAATGTCCAGATCAATGCCAGCGGAGCCAAAATACAGTTGTCCGACGGAAACGCGATTGAAACGCAATTGATCGTTGCTGCCGATGGTCAACACTCCACCTGCCGTGAGGCCGCAGGCATTAACAGGACCAAGTGGTCGTACCCACAATCCGCTATTGTGCTGAATTTTGCCCATGATTTGCCCCATTCTGGCGTTTCAGCCGAATTTCACACCGAAACAGGCCCCTTCACCCAGGTTCCGCTACCTGCGACCAAATCTGCCAAAAACCGTTCCAGCCTGGTCTGGTTGGTCGAGCCAAATATGGCTGATGAGTTGGTGACAACAGAGCTTTCGGAGCTGTCGCGCCTTATCGAAGAAAAGTTGCAATCGAGCTACGGCAAATGCCGTGTCGAAAATGCCCCGACCGCCATTTCCATGCATGGCATGACCGCGCAGCGTTTTGGCGCCAATCGCACCGTTCTGATCGGTGAATCCGGCCATTTGTTTCCGCCGATTGGTGCGCAGGGTTTCAATTT
The DNA here is from genome assembly GCA_039969995.1 of Rhizobiaceae bacterium. Lineage (GTDB taxonomy): Bacteria > Pseudomonadota > Alphaproteobacteria > Rhizobiales > Rhizobiaceae > Pseudahrensia. Next base: position 34,383 of record JBDVMU010000060.1, on the reverse strand, counting down.
GGGGCTGCGGGACATCCGTGATCTGACCTCTGTCTTGGCCAAGGGCACTACAGACCCCGGTGCGGCAACTATAACTGAGGCCTATGATCGCAAACGCCAAATGGACGTCAAAGCCCGAACTGCGGGAATCGACGTAATGAACCGCTCTTTGCTCACGGACTTTCTGCCGGTGCAGTTTGCCCGCTCTATGGGCCTGACCGCGCTCGGTTCGCTGTCGCCTCTTCGCAAGATGGCCATGTATCAGGGCATTGGCATGGACTCGAAAGTGGCGTCGGTGCTTACCGGCCCGGGAAGAGATCTGGCGGCAAGGTTCCGCTCGCAATAAGAAAAAGCAGCCCGGTCACGCTGACCACAGAAACCGCCGTTGTCACCAACACCATACTTGATGCCCGTGCCACCCAGACGTCGTATTGCTGGGCAATCACAAACACATTGGTTGCTGTGGGTAGCGAGGCCAGCAGCACGGCCGCATAGACCCAGACCTTGTCAAAATCACCAACCCAGCTGAGCAGCAGATAGACGATGGCCGGATGGACCACGAGTTTGATCGGCACCAGCACGCCCAATATGCGTGGCATGCGCCCAACAGGCGTCAGCGCCACCGTGACGCCCATGGCAAACAACGCACACGGAGCCGCGGCATTCGATAGATAATCGAGCAGTTTGCCCACAGGCTCAGGTGGTTGAAATTGCACCAATGCCGCCAGAACACCAACAATCGTGGCGATGATAAAGGGATGGGTGAAAATCTTTTTCAGCACGTCCAAAGACAGCTCACGAGCCGATTGCCGTTGTCCACCCTTGCCACTGATTGCCATCATCAACGGCGCCATGGTGAAATGCAGGGTGTTATCGAAGCAGAAAATCAGCGCAACGGGCACGGCAGCTTCCGGGCCCAGCGCCGCAATCGCCAGCCCCGGCCCCATATAGCCGATATTTCCATAAGCTCCGGCAAGGCCCTGAATTGTGCTTTCCGGAATGTCCCCATCTGTTGCAAACACGCCGGCACAGAACGCAATGGCAAATGTGCAGTAGGTTCCCAGCAGTGTAGCGAAGATAAACCCCCAACTGGCGAGCTTTTCCACAGGTGTTTGCGACAGCAGATTAAAAAACAAAGCGGGAAGTGCGATGTAGACGATGAAAAAATTCATCCACGCCAGGCCGTCAAGCGACAGGCTTTTAAACTTGCCTGCAAGGTAACCCAGCAGGATCAGCCCAAAAAACGGCAGCGCCATGCCCAGGATTTGCGACAATGAACTTCCTTCGTGATTGGCCAGCATGTGGTGACATTGGAGCTAACCCCAGGAAATAGGGGCGTCAAGAAGGCATAGATATTCCAGACCCTTGCTGTCCCCTACCCGGCTGCCCTATATTACCGTTAACGGTCTTGAGGGGCCGTAGTTGAGTAACCGGACAAGAAGTCGAAGAAAAATGATCCGCAGGGCGAAATTTCAGATTGGACAGGTGGTCAAACACCGCATCTACCCATTTCGTGGTGTCGTGTTCGACGTTGATCCGGTTTTCGACAATACCGATGAGTGGTATCAGTCCATTCCCGAAGAAATTCGGCCGCCCAAAGACCAGCCCTTCTATCACCTCTTCGCCGAAAACGAGGAAACGGAATACATCGCCTATGTTTCCGAACAAAACTTGCTTGTAGACGAAAAGCTGATGCCGTTGCGCCATCCACAGATCAGCGAAATGTTTCGGCTGGGCGAAGATGGCAATTACGTCACCATCAGCGACGTCAAGCACTAATTCCCCTTCGGCCTCATTTGCGCATACAAAAAAGGGCTGCACCTTTGGGTGCAACCTTTTTTTTGTCTATGGTTTGAAACCCTTAGTTACCGGACTTTGCGGCGTCCTGAGCGGCTTTCAGCTTGTCGGCCGTTTCTTTGGCCTTCTTCTTCAATTCAGCTTCCAGCTGCTTCTGACGATTCTCAACCTCGTTGCGTTTCAGCGGCGGGCCGTCAAATGCTGCGGTGAAACCTTTCAGAGACACCTTGACCGGGTTTTTCGCGGCCCGGAAGTTCGTTGAAGTCAAAGTGAGTTCACCACCGGCTTTCAGCGCCTTGACCAATCCTTCACTCAATTGAATTTCAGCAAGGCAGCGATCAGGAAGACACAGGCTGTAGGGCAGCGTATTGGTGTTGCCGCTGTCGATCTGGACCTTGATCCCTTCAGGAATATAACGACCAGAAGGCACAGCTACCTGGAAGATACGGCGGTTGGTTTGTCCCTTCGACTGCAGCAAATTCACGCCGGTGATCAACTGGCCGGTATTGGATATAACGTCGTATTTGACGTTACAAACATCGGTCTCACCGATTTTCGAACAAATCTTCACCCAGGTCTGGGCGCCCTGCTGGGCTGAAACGGCGGAGTAGGAAAGCGAACCAATCACCAAAGCGATGCCCGGAAGCAGCTTGGTTGTTAGCTTAGACATGGTGAGAATGCGCATTATTCGTAAATCCTGTGGGCGATAGCGGTTGCTGGCGGTGTCCATAGCAATTGCGGCATCAAAATGACAACAGATAAGTCCGCAAGTCCTTTTTAAAATTTTCGGCAGCTTTCAGAATTGGCATTATTGGTGCAACATAATAGCAAAGCAACCGAGTCTTGGTTCCAAGGGTTAATTCGCAGTGGCTGTGAGACTTAGACCAACCCGATGAAAACGGCTTCGTAGGAGAAATCGAAAAATGGGCACAAAATTGGGCAAAATTCTATGTTCCTCGCTTATTGTACTGCTTGCAACCGCATCCAGTAGCTTTGCGGAACCCTCCCACGGCATCGCAATGCGCGGCCAACCTGCCTTGCCGGCAGACTACACCCACTTCCCCTACGCCAACCCTGATGCGCCGAAAGGTGGCAAGCTGACCTACGGCGTATATGGCACATTTGATGACCTCAACCCGTTTGACTTGCAAAGCATACGCACCGGTGCTCGCGGGCTGTGGGACCCGGTATTTGGCAATTTGGTGTTTGAAACTCTGCTCAAACGCTCGCGTGACGAATCATTTACCGAATATGGTTTGCTGGCCGAAAAGGTGGAAATGCCCGATGATCGCAAGTGGATTGAGTTCCACATGCACCCAAAAGCACGCTTTTCCGATGGCGAAAAGGTCGAAGTTTCTGACGTCCTGTTCACTTTCAATCTGATGAAAGAAAAAGGACGTCCGCCCTATTCGAGCCGGATGAAGGCGGTGGAGAAGATGGAACAGACCGGGCCTCTTAGCATCAAATTATGGTTCAACGAACGTGCATCGCGTGAGACGCCGATGCTGTTTGGCCTGATGCCGGTTCTGCCTGAACATGCCACCGACGTTGAGAATTTTGGCAAAACCACCATCGTTCCGCCTATCGCCAGTGGGCCATACACTGTCTCTGACGTTAAACCCGGTGAATCAATCACCTACCAGCGCGATCCAGACTATTGGGCCAAGGACTTACCGGTCCAACGCGGGTTCTTCAATTTCGACACGATCAAAGTCGACTATTACCGCAATGCTCAGGCGCAGTTTGAAGCTTTCAAAAAGGGATTATTCGACATCTATCCCGAAAACAGCCCTGGAAAATGGCGGACCGCCTATGATTTCCCATCCGTTTCAGACGGCAATGTGGTGAAAGAAGAGTTCAAAAACCGCACTCCAAGCGGGATGCTTGGGTTTGTTTTCAACACCCGCCGTCCCCAATTTGCCAACCGCAATGTACGCAAAGCTCTGGCAATGCTGTTTGACTTTGAATGGGCCAACGAGAACCTGTTCTTCGGCGCTTACCAACGCACCTCGTCCTATTGGCAGGATTCGCACCTGTCATCCTTCGGTCAGCCCGCCAGCGAAGGCGAGAACAAGCTTTTGGCCGACTATCCCGGCGTCGTCCTGCCCGAAGTTATGGATGGATCGTATGTCGCGCCAAAATCCGACGGTTCCGGCGTTGATCGTAAACTGCTGCGCGCCGCCCTTAGCCTGCTGCGCAAGGAAGGTTTTGACATTGATGAAGGCAAACTGGTTGGTGCCGACGGCAAGCAATTGTCTTTTGAAATGCTGATTGCTGGTGATGCCGGTATCAGCGGCCAGGACATCGAGCGGTTGGCCCTTTCCTATCAGAAGAGCGCCGCCAAACTTGGCATCGATATTCAGCTGCGCCTGGTCGATGACGCCCAATATCAGGCCCGCAAGGGAACTTTCGATTACGACATGACTGTCGTGCGCTATTCTTCTTCCCTGTCACCAGGTGCTGAACAAATCTGGCGCTGGGGCAGCCGCTCAAAAGACGCTGAGGGTACATTCAACTTTGCTGGCACAGCAGAACCGGCCATTGATGCAACGATTGATGCCCTGCTGGCAGCTCGCACGGAGGACGAATTCACCGACGCCGTACGTGCCTATGACAGAGTTTTGATAAGCGGACACTATGTTGTTCCGCTATATCACCTGGGCGAAAGCCGAATTGCCCGTTGGACCCGTGTTTCAAGACCGGAGAAAACCTCGCTCTATGGCCCGAAATTCCCGACTTGGTGGTCAACCAAATAGCAGCAAGTCAGGAAGCCGGAAAAACCCTGCTGGAGAGGCACATGACAAAAATTCAACTGGACGTCGTGTCTGACGTCATGTGTCCCTGGTGCTATATCGGCAAACGCCGGTTGGAGCGGGCCTTAGACGAAATCAAAGAAGGCGGCGGCGAGCACGGCGGCGACGGCGGCGACAGCAATATTGAAATCGAAGTGCGCTGGCGTCCTTTCCAACTCGACCCAACCCTGCCGCAAGAAGGCCGCGACCGCCGTGAATATCTCGAAACCAAGTTCGGTGGCCCTGAGCGGGCCAATGAAATCTATGAGCGCATTCGACATGCCGGATTGGAAGAAGGTCTCGAATTCGACTTCGACGCAATCGCGGTTTCCCCCAACACCATCGATGCCCATAGGGTCATCCGCTGGGCCAGCAACGAAGGTGCGCAGATTCAAGACAAACTGGTCGAAAAACTGTTCAAAGACTTCTTCATGGAAGGCGCCCATATCGGCAAGCAGGAAGTGCTCGTGGAAGCCGCCCGTGAAGCTGGAATGGATGCAAGTGTTGTGGCGGCATTATTGGCCACTGATCAGGATCGCGACGCGGTCACCCAGGAAATTGCCGTCGCCCAACAAATGGGCGTCACCGGCGTCCCCTGTTTTATCATCGACAACAAATATGCAGTGATGGGTGCACAGCCGGCAGACCAGATTGTAGGCGCTATCAAACAGGCAGCCGAGATGAAAGAAGTAGGCGCGCCTGGCACGGAAAGCTAGGCAAGTTCAGATTGGGCATGGCCCTTTCCGAAGCGTTTGCGACTGGGCCCACCCAGGGCAATACCGCGCCAGACCGATGCACAGCCACGCCCGGCACGTTTCACCTCAGCATCATCTCGTCGTCACAAACACAATTGTGTCTATCTAAACCTGACAGGCTCTAGAGACCTTTGGCAATTCGGTCGAAGGCCATCAACTGATCGATCAGCGCAGGCATTTCATTCAACGGGACCATATTTGGGCCATCCGACGAAACGGTATTGTCGGGGTCGTCGTGGGTTTCAATGAACACACCTGCAACACCTACAGCCACCGCTGCGCGCGCCAAAGTGGCAACAAACTCGCGCTGGCCGCCTGTCGTGGCGCCCTGGCCACCGGGCTGCTGCACCGAATGCGTGGCATCGAACACCACTGGAGCCCCCATAGCCGCCATAGTTGGCAAGCCACGGAAATCATTGACCAAAGTATTATACCCAAAGCTGGTACCACGTTCGGTCATCAAGATGTTGGGATTGCCGCTATCGGTCAGTTTGCCAAGAACGTTTTTCATATCCCACGGCGCCAGAAACTGCCCTTTCTTGACGTTGATCACATTGCCGGTATTCGCCGCAGCAACAAGCAGGTCGGTCTGACGGCACAAAAACGCCGGGATCTGCAACACATCAACATGGGGAGCAACAATTGCGCATTGTTCCTGCGTATGAACATCCGTCAGTGTCGGCATGCCGAATTCCTTGCGCAGATCACTGAAAATTTCCAATGATGCATCGATCCCGATACCTCGGGTACTTTTGATACTGGTACGGTTGGCCTTGTCATAAGACGACTTGTACACCAGCCCGATACCCGCCTTGGCGCAAATTTCGGACAGCGCTCCAGCCATATCGAAGGCATGCTGTCGGCCTTCCAACTGGCAGGGACCGGCAATCAGAGAAAACGGTTTGGTTTGATCGAAGGTGACCGAACCGACAGTAACGGTAGAATTGGCCTGCATGGCTATGCCTGCTCCAGAATAAGTGTGGTTCCCTGCCCTTCAAATGGCGGGACAATAAGTTGCGAGCCCCGGCGCCTGAATGAGACTTGCCGCTGCTCGAGAAGTTTTTCCGCAGCTTCCAGATCGATAACGCCAAGAACAAAGGCTTCAAACTTCATGCCGCGGTCCTTACGCCGACAATCAATGCCATAGAAGGCGGCAATGCCATCGGGCGACAAGACGGTCAGTTTCGCGCCGGAGGCGTCAAAGCTCATGCCAAATGAATCTACATCCATCTCGCGCTGATTGAGATAGGTTTGGAAGAAATACTGAAAGTCCGTCGGATTCACCTCCGACAAAATGACTTCCCTGAGGCCAACCACACCATTTTCGTGGGCCTGCAACTTGCTGCGATCCACCTTGGCGGAGGTTACAACTTCGCAGGAAAAGAACATGGCATCTGGGCTGCGCTGATCGGCAGCAAAAGCCAGCGCGAACGATACCTTTTGGTTTTCACCATCGGGCGTTTTGAAACGGCGTGAAAACCGCACCATGCGTCCGCCCGACATGCCGTCTTTCTTGTAAAGCGCGTGATCAGCCTTGGCGTCGTTAGACTTCAGCACAAGGTGTGAAAAGCCCTCCTCACCGATGCGAAATCGGAAAGTCTGGTCATTGGCCACAAATGTATTGCCTTTGACGGCTTTCGCTTCACAGGTTTCCCGCTGTGCTATGCCCAACGGTTCCAGGAACGTACCATCCTTGAAGAAGATGCAGCAGTTTTCAGTGCCAAATGGGTGACGACCATCTGGCGCTACTGTAAAGCCCAGTTGCTCATAACGGCGCCGGGCAGCGTCAATATCGATCACCGGCAGAACCAGGTGATCGAGGGCGCGGGAATTAGGAAGATCAGTCATGGGCTTCTCCTGCCCCATGCGGGGCGAACGATCAAGCGTCGCGTGCTGATTTCAGCGCCTGCGGCAACATCTGACGCACCAAATCGAGATCTGCATCGGTTCCAGCCGAAATTCGGATGCAGCGATTACCGGGCGCGACAAACGGCATACGCACAAAAACATCACGCGCAACCAGTTCGGCCACGACATTCTTGGCAAATTCTCCATCGCTGCCACAGTCAATGGTGACGAAGTTTGTGGCTGACGGAAGCGGCGATAGCCCATTTTCGATTGCGATTTCGGCAATTATCGCGTTGGACGCCTGTACCCACTCTATCACCTGCTGCAAATAATCCTGATCCGCAAGCGCTGCGAGCGCACCTGCCTGAGCGATGCGATTTACACCAAAGTGATTGCGAACCTTGTTAAAAGCATCGATCACGTCGCGATGACCAATGGCATAACCCACACGAGCACCTGCCATGCCATAAGCTTTTGAGAAAGTACGCGTCCGGATGACCCGTGTTTCCTCAACGTCAATTGGCACCAGCGCACCTTCAGGCGCAAATTCGCAATAGGCCTCATCCAAGCAAAGCAGGCTGTCTTCCGGCATGTCGTCGATCAGCTTGGCCACGGTCGAGGCCGGATGAAAACTCGCCATTGGATTATCGGGATTGGCAAAATAGGCCAATGGCACGTTGTGTTCCTTGATTGCGGCAATCAATGCCTGTGGGTCTTCACAATCATCCTTGTAAGGCACAGTCACAAGTTCGCCGCCAAACCCTTGAACATGGAAATTGAAGGTCGGATAAGCGCCCATTGAAGTGACGACCTTGGTGCCCTTCTCAACGACCATGCGCACCAAAAGGCCCAAAAGGCCGTCAATTCCCTCGCCCACCACGATGTTTTCCGCTGCCACACCATGATGGTCGGCCAACGCATGCTTCAGATCATGGTTTTCCGGATCGCCATATTTCCAGCAATCAGCAGCGGCCACAGCCATCGCTTCAATGGCTTTTGGAGAAGGTCCAAAAACGCTTTCATTGGCTCCTACACGGGCACGAAACGCCTGGCCACGAGCCCGTTCCTGAGTTTCCGGGCCGACAAACGGGACCGTTGATGGCAGGCTGGCAACGAGCGGGGTATAGCGGGTCATGGAGCGACCTTTCAAAAACTTCAATCGGCGAACAATTTTCCAACTTTTGAAATGAAGTCAATCGCTTTCTCAAATTGCCAATTACCAGGAATGGGCCTAAGCCTTTTTGATGGGCACCTCCAAAAGACCGCAACCGATGACCGCCAGTTCAGACACCATCAGTGAACCGGTGATCCCAACGGGCACCGGATGGCGCACCCCGGCCATGTTGTTGATGCTGATGGCGGCAGCCATGCAATTGTCGTTCGCTTCCTGGTCGGCGCTGCAATACAATTTCGCCCACGAGATGCTGGGTTTTACCGGTAAAGAAATTGGCATTCAGCAGTCGATCCGCGAAATTCCGGGATTTCTTTCCTTCGCCGCGGTGTTTTTCCTGTTCGCCATGCGCGAGCAGACATTTGCCATGGTGTCATTGCTGCTGCTGGGGCTGGGCACTGCCGCCACGGGGTATTTTCCCACTGCCATGGGCTTCTACATTACCACTTTCATCGGTTCAGTCGGCTTCCACTACTATGAGACCATGCATCAGTCGCTGACGCTGCAATGGTTGCCCAAAAAGACCGCTGCAACCATCATGGGGCGGATTCTCTCCGTTGCCAGCCTGGCGCAACTGGCAGCTTATGCGCTTATTTTCCTGGCCGGCAGCCTGTGGAATCTCAGTTACACAACAATGTTTGCTGTTGCCGGTGGCGTCACCTTGGTGTTCGTCGCATTTATGACCTCGTCATTTCCGAAATATCCTGAAGGGGCGATGCAGACCAAAAGCCTGATCCTGCGTAAACGCTATTGGCTCTACTACGCCATCACATTCCTGGCAGGAGCGCGTCGGCAAATCTTCCTGGTTTTCGCCAGCTGGATGATGGTCGAACGGTTTGGCTATTCGTTCCATGACATTGCCGGGCTGTTTTTCGCCAATGCAGCAATAATGATGGTCAGCGCGCCGCTCCTCGGTCAGTTCATTTCTAAGATCGGCGACCGCAATGCCTTGCTGGTGCAATATGCCGGATTGACCGTTGTCTTTACTGCCTATGCCTTTGTCACCAATCCGCACCTAGCGATTGCGCTCTACATTATCGATCACGCATTGTTTGCCATGGAAATTGCCAAGAAAACCTATTTTCAGAAGATCGCTACACCTTCAGACATTGCTGGTACAACGGGCGTGGCCTTCACCATCAACCACATTGCGGCCGTCTTCATTCCGGTGGCCTTCGGCCTGTTATGGCTGGTCAGTCCGGCCGCTGTATTCCTGGCCGGTACAGCAATGGCAATGTGCTCGTTCGCACTATCGCTTCTGGTGCCCAAAATGCCGGACATCGGCAATGAAGTTCGATGGGGAACAAAAAATTCATAGGACTGGTAGATATTCGTGCAGGCAACAATGGTTGTTGCCACAATTGCAACCTAGGCTGAGCACTGGTTAAGGAATTTGTCCATGTTAGTCGTCAAACGGATTGCACCGATTCTCAGCGTTGTTCTGCCAGCGTTGGTACTGGCCGCGTGCCAAAGCACCTCGCAAAGTCAGGTGTCGATCGACTATTACCGCATCTCGGGCAATTCCACTGCAGATCTCGACAAGGAAATCAAACGCAAAGGCCCCAAGATCAATGGCGGTCAACACGCGGTAGCCGTTGCCCGTATCAAGATGTTCCCCAAAGTCACCTATGAGAGAGTAGCCGGCGGCTGTCGCGTTGAAAGCGCTAAAGTCAGCGTCGATGCCCGCGTTACCCTGCCGCAATGGACAGGTCGGGAAAAAGCAACCGGCAAACTGGCCGAGGCATGGGACAATATCGACCGCTATACCCGCCTTCATGAGGCAACCCATGTGAACATGGCCTTCAGCTTCGCCAAGCGCATTGAAGACGAAGTTCGCGCTCTGCCGTCAATGGCCAGTTGTGCGCCACTGCGTGTCGCCACCAAGGCCGTGGTCGATAGCAAGCTGAAAGAACATGATGCGGCGCAGCGTAAATATGATGAGGATGAGCAGGAGCGATTCTCGATGCTCGCCAAACGGACAAAAATCACCGAATCACTGTAACCTCTGGCGCTATTCGCTGGCCAGCAGGCCAAATCACAGCAATTTTTAAGCATTCATGGCAAAACACCTTTGGATACAAGCGAAGTGTGTTAGCTTTTGTTGGGATTGGATTAAGAGCAGGTTGGGCAAATCTTGATCAGAAGAATGATAGCGCACTGTCTGATGGCAGGCGGATTTGCAGTGTTGTGTAGCTTGAGCGGGTTGATGCTCGTTGCCAGCACACAGTCGGCAGAAGCCCAGCGCAGCTCAATCAAGATCAACGAAACCACCAAATTTTATCGCATAACCGGAAAGACAGCTTCGGAATTTGCTCTGTCGATGAGCAAGAAAGGTCCCTATTCGCGCCAACATGCCCGCCGCGCTTGGGCAACAGCGACGCGCGACATGACCTATCAGCTCTATCATCAGAAAACGAAGTCACGTTGCAAGATCAAGGGCGTCAAAGTGCGTTTGAAGATCACCTATCAGATGCCCAAACTCGCTTCCACGCGCGGGGTTTCAAAACGCCACCGCCGCAATTGGAAGCGCATGTATGCGCTGCTCAACAAGCATGAGCGCACACACGGGCTGTTCTATAAGCAGTTTGCCAAAAAGGTTTATGCATCGCTGCGCAAGCTGAAGTCACAGCGCAGCTGTTCTGCGCTCGAACGCAGCGCTGCAAAACTGGTTTCCAAACTCGGCAAGGCCGACAAGAAGCGCAATGTCAATTTCGACCGACGCGACCGGCGCAATTACCGCAGCATGGAACGCATCTACAACGGTGCGTGAGCCGCTTCGGTTAAGCCCATTCAAAATGGGTCCAGCTAACTAAACTCCGAGCTTCTTTTGCAGGCTGGTGGACGATGTCGTGTACTGGAACACGATGCGTTCGTCAGGCGAAATATGCTTCTTGGCTGCATGAGCCATCAGCGCCGCTTCATGGAATCCAGAAAGGATCAGTTTGAGCTTGCCCGGATAGGTGTTGATATCACCAATTGCAAAAATGCCGGGCTCACTGGTCTGGAACTTCTCAGTATCCACCGGAAGAAGATTTTCGTTTAGATTCAATCCCCAATCAGCGATTGGGCCAAGCTTCATAGTGAGTCCAAAAAACGGCAATAGGCGGGTACAGGCAACGTCGACGAGGTCGCCTTCCTTGGTTTTGACAACGGCCTTTTCGACCATTCCGTCTGGTCCCTGCAATTCCGTGACCTGACCAAGTGTGAGGTTGATTTTGCCCTCTTCCACCAGTTTGTACATTTTATTGACACTGTCAGGTGCACCACGGAACGCATCGCGACGATGCAGAAGGGTCAACGATTTAGCGATGGGTTGAAGGCTCAATGTCCAGTCAAGAGCTGAATCACCCCCACCAACAATCAGGATGTCCTGATCCCGGAATTCCTCCATACGACGCACGGAATAGAAAACCGACTTGTCTTCAAATTCTTCAATGCCGGGAACTGGCGGGCGCTTGGGCTGGAACGAACCACCACCGGCAGCAATGACAATTGCCTTGGCGTGGAATTTCTCATCTTCGTCGGTGGTCACCTCAAAAGTGCCATCATCCAGTTTTGTGACCGAAGAAACCATGCGGTTGAAATGGAATTCGGGGCCAAAGGGTTCGATTTGCTCCATCAGCCGGTCTGTCAGGCCCTGGCCGGAAATCTCGGGCCATGCGGGGATGTCATAGATTGGTTTTTCTGGATAAAGCTCGGCGCACTGTCCGCCAGGACGGTCAAGAATGTCGATCAGTTGGCATTTCAAGTCCAGCAGACCCAGTTCAAATACTGCAAATAGACCGACTGGTCCTGCCCCGATAATCACGACATCGGTTTCGACAATTTCTGATTCTTTGGACATGAACTGAGCTCTTAAATGGCTGGTGAGTGTTCTGTGTAAATGAGGTAACAGAGGCTACGAAACAAGGAAGATTTTTCTTCGCCAACACGAACACGAAAAAAAACCTTCTACAGCCGAACGGTGTTAATGCAGCGGTGGGACGCGATAATCAAATGCAATCCGCCATCGGCGGCAATTGGGGCAGCGAGTTCGGCGGCAAGCAGTACGGCGTCGTCAGTCCCACGCACGAAACAATGGCGCGCAGCGAACTCCGCCGTAACTGGCAATTATGCCTGACGCTCAGGGACCCGCACAATCAGGCCATCGAGCTCGTCAGTCACCTTAATCTGGCAAGACAGACGCGAACCTGGCTGAATGTCGTAAGCGAAGTCGAGCATATCCTCTTCCATCGCTTCTGCTTCGCCGGTTTTGGCAGTCCAGGCATCATCAACATAGACATGGCAAGTTGCGCAGGCGCAGGCGCCACCACACTCAGCCTCAATGCCGGGTACTGCATTTTTGATTGCATTTTCCATCACGGTCGAGCCGTTTTCGGCTTCCACCTCAAACGCGGTGCCGTCATGAGCAATATAGGTGATCTTTGCCATCGAAATCCAAAGCCTGATAAAACTATTAGGCGGATTTAGCGGTCACACGCGCAGAGTCAAGTTGGCAATGCGTCATGCCAGCAAGGATTACGTCAAAACCGTCAAATTGACGCTGTTAATCACTCAAAAGTGCGTCAATGTAAGCGTTGGCCTCTTCCACCGCCGCGCGCAGCGCAGAAACGTCGCAACCCTGGCCACAGGACTGCTCTACCAATTCAGCTTCTTTAGCGACTTTCCAGGCACCCAGGCCACGCGCCGAACCAACTACGGTATGAGCGGCCATTTTGCGTTCATCCACGGTCTTGGCATTTTCCAGACGGTCCAGATAAAGCTTCGACTGACTGTGAAAGAGACGAAGAATTTCGTTTTCCAACGATCTGTCGCCCAGCGATTGCCGTGACAAATGCACCAGATCGACTGGATTGGCGGCGCTCGCACAGGGCCTGTTTTTGTGGGTTGGGTTAGCAGATGGCGTGTAGCTCTGCGGGGTGTCGTAGTTCATATCTACTGCCCTCATTTGTGCTGACCTTGCCATTATTCGCTCCAATTCTGATACGCAACAAAAACCTGCCTGATGTTAAAGTTGCACCGAAAGTATTGAGAGCCCGTTAAGGTTGGCTGCTGGATTCCCTACCAGCAAAAACTTCCTGGCATATACGCGCAGGCCAAGCTCATTCTCATCGAACGTGATTTGAACAATCGGTGGAAACGTTAACCAATATTAACTTTTTCCCCGCCACGAAGCCGCCAAACAGTACCAATATGGGAGTGATCCAACTAATATGCGCTCGCGGCGGGTAAGCAATCAGCAATGTTTTTCAAAACATTCGCTGTTTTGCCCGTATTCAGTTTCGGAGACGAAACATCCAATGGGCACGAGGATCCTGCGCCAGTTTTAGGCGTAATTTCCGAAGGTAAGGCTAAAGTAAATGGCAAAACGGGTTAGAAAATCGACCAAAGAGACCAGCGAGGCGCTCAACGCCGTCGAGGAAGCACTCAAGATCGACTTTGGGCAGGAAGCCAGCGCCGACGTGGCTGATGAAATGTATAGCGGCCGTTCCGAACCCTCAGCGGATCGCAGCGCAAGTGCCATAGACTCCGGCGCCGCCCGTTCCGCTGTAACGCCCAGCGCTCCCGCCGCCAATGATGAGCGCAGTTCCGGCAGCGCCCGTTTCGCTGCAGCTTTGTCACGCAAACCTTCTTCCACACTGATCTGGGCTGCCTGGGGTGCCAGTGTCATTTGGATTTTGATCGCCTTCTGGGCAGGCTATTCCGTGCTCGGAGATACTCTGCTCGACCCGGCTGCCTGGACAGACCTGTCAAACAATCCTGGCATTATTTACTTCGTCGCCAGCGTGTTGCTGCCGATCCTGATGATCTGGGGCTACACTTTTATGCTGCGTCGGGCCCAAGAACTGAAACTGGCGGCCCGTTCGATGACGGAAGCCGCTTATCGGTTGATTGAGCCCGAAAATGACGCCGTCAGTTCTGTACGCAGCGTCGGTCAGGCCATTCGCGTTGAGGTCCATGCACTAACCGACGGTATCGAGCGCGCTATGGCCCGAGCCAGCGAGCTGGAAGGCCTGGTCCACAACGAAGTTTCCTCGCTCGAAAATTCCTATACCGACAATGAACTGCGCATGCGCGGCCTGGTCGAGGAACTGGCCAGCGAGCGCGAGGCAATCATCAATCACACAGAACGGGTACGTTCATCGATCTCCGGAGCCAGCGAAACTCTGCAGGAAGATCTGAACGTTTCTGCGCAACAGATCAGCCAAAATGTTGCCCATGCCCAACAGCAATTCAGCTCAGTCATGGGCAGCACAAATGATGAAATGAAGGCGACACTGGATCAAGCCAGCTCATTGCTACTTGAACAGATCAGCAAAAAAGGCACTGAAATTGGCAGCCAGATTGAAACCGTAGGCGGATCCATCGTTGGCCAAATCGAGGCAACACGCGAACAGACTGGTGGCGTGTTTGACGACATGCGCGCCCTGCTGACTGTCGCTGGTGACAGCTTTACCGATGCTTTGTCCAACAAGAGCCTGGAAATTGGTTCCCAAATTGATAGCGCAGGCGGCGCTCTGATTCAGAAGCTTTCTGATACCGGAACGTCAGCAACCGGCGCAGTTGAAGACGTTACTGCGTCTTTGACTTTCGCTTCTGAATCCCTGACGGCGACGTTGAACGATCGTGGCACCGAGATTGCCGACCGAATTGAGGCCAGCGCAGGTGCGCTGCTTGAGTCGATCACCACAACCGGCACATCCACCAGCAATGCGCTTGAAATCAAGACGGGTGAACTGGCCGAGCGGATCAACTTCCTGTCTAACGAGTTGACTACAAAAATTGGCGAGAAATTCTCCACCATTGATGAAAATCTCAACTCAAGCGGCAACGCACTGGTTGAGAAACTTGGCTCACGCACCACTGATCTTGCCGCCGCCCTTACGACGGGCACGCAACAGGTTGACGCCATTATCGAAGAAAAACTGTCCGGTTTTGGCCAAGTGCTTTCTGGCCGCATTGAGACTGTTGCCGAACAGTTGGAAGAGCGCAATGCAGCGCTCGACGTCAGCGCCTCGAAGATCGAAACCGCGCTGGAAATTCGCACCAAGCAGATCAACGATTCATTGATCGAACGCTCACGCGATATTGCCAACGCCTTTTCCCAGGGCCAGGACATCATCAAATCCGACATGTCCACCCAACTGGAAGAAACCCGCGAGTCTCTCGACAGTAAAGCCATGGAATTGGGCTTGAGCCTTTCCAGCCGGATTGAAGATATCAACCAGTCGGTCGAAAACCAGATTTCCTCCGCTGATAAGCAGCTCGCCGCCCGCGCCGCTGCTGTTCAGGGTCAGATCCAGGAAACCAATGAACAGCTGGACAGCAAAGCCATGGAACTCGGCATGTCCATAGCAGCCAAGGTCGATGAAATCGGTCAAAACCTTGAGCAACATGTTCAAGCAGCTGACAGCCAGATTTCCGCCCGTGCGCTGTCCGTTCATGGTCAGATCCAGGAAACCAGCGACATGCTGGACGGCAAAGCACTGGAGCTTGGTCTCAACTTTGCCAATCAGATCGACGAGATTGGCCAGAAGGCAGCAGAACACGCTGACCACGTGGGTGGTAAGCTTGCCGCACAGACCAACGAGGTCAGCACCAAACTGAGCGAACAAACAGAATCGGTCACTTCTAAACTGAGCGCACAAACAGAATCGGTCGCTTCTAAACTTGGTGAGCAAGCCGAATTTGTTACCTCCAGACTTGGGGAGCAAACAGAATTTGTCGCTTCTAGACTTGGTCAACAGACCGAGTTGGTTACAACCGCGCTTGGCGAACAGGCCGCACAGGTCGATGCTCAGATGCAGACATCCGGTGCCAGCTTTGCCGAGAAGGCCAATGAATTTGGTCAGGCCATGGCATCACACGTGGCTCAAGCTGGCCAGAAGGTCAACGCTCAGATCGAGCACGGCAGCGCTCAACTGAACGAGAAAATGACCGAGATCGATGGCAGGTTGATCCAGTCGGCTGAAGGACTGCAGGAGCGCGCAAATGTGCTTGGCTCATCCCTCTCCAGCCAGATTGATGACATCAACAGTAAAGTTGCAGCCCAGGTCGATTCCGCGAACTCACAACTTTCAGAACGCGCCCGCATCATCGGCGACAACGTTGCTGAGACCAGTGAAGCTCTCGACAACAAAGCGATGGAACTGGGTATGTCGATGGCGGCGCGCGCCGAAGAAATTGAAGCAAAGGTCAATGAACGTCTGGCCAGCATCAACGACGCGATTGCCAAAGGCACGGCGGCAGCTGATGAAATGCTGGCCAGCCGCGCTGCCAGCATGAAGTCCGCGTTCGATGAGCAGGTTGGCGTTGTCGACCTCACCCTCGGCACCCGGGTTGATTCCATCAACGCATCGCTGGATGCCGGCGCGAGCCGCGTCAACGAGGTGTTGGAAGAACGGGCCAGCGAACTGTCCTCCGCCCTCGACTCACACCTGGAAAACATCTCGACGACACTGGTCTCCGAGGCAGTCAAAGCCGAGACAGCGGTCAGCGCATCAATCGCTGCGATGGAAGGCAAGATAGGCGAGCAGTTGAATGCTGCAGACAATGCACTTATCGCCCGCGCCGAACAGGTCACAACAGGCCTGCGCGAACGCACAGCAGAACTGAACACAACTCTAGCCGCGCGTTCCCGTGAGCTCAGCCAGTTGCTGACCCGCGATACAATGCCAATGCTGCGCAAGTTTGAAGAAGACGGCAAAGCCGTTGCAGAAGCGCTGTCCAAGTCGACACAAGACATCAGTGCAGATCTGGAAAGCAAACTGGAGACTTCCTCCCACCTGCTCAAAGCCTCTGCGGATGATGCGGCTGGCAAGCTTGAAGGCATGCTGGTTGCCTCCAACCAGCGTATGGAAACGTCGGCTCAGGCCGCCGCTGAAGATTTGGCGGCACGCTATCTGTCGCTTGAAGACCGTACGTCAGATCTGGTCGATCGCCTCACCGGCTCATCCGAGCAACTGTCGAAGGCGGTTTCCTATCAGACAGAGAACATTGTCTCCAGCGGTGAAACTGTGACCAAGCAGATCGCCGATATTGCAGATCATGTCGGTGAGCGGATCCGCTCTGAATCGGCCGCCATGGTCAATACACTGACCGGCAAATCCAACGAGTCGATCGAAGCACTGAGCGAAACCAATCAACGCCTCGGCACCGAAATCGGCAGCTTGCTGGACCGTCTTGGTAACAGCAATACCGACTTGGCTTCGCTGATCTCATTGGCTGATGAGAACCTCTCTTCGGCACAGTCAACTCTGGATGCGCGCACCCAGGAGTTCCGCGAAGTTGCAGGCCGGGCATCGGAAGACCTGAACACGTCGTCCCACATGATCGAGAGCAACTATCTCGGTCTAAAGGATGTATCGGCAACTGTCCTGGTGGAGATTGCAGAAATTGCCAATCGCTTTGAAGAACAGAGCGGAGCGCTCAACCACATCTCCAGATTGCTGGATGAAACCCAGAGCAATATCGCCGTCAGCCTCGACGACCGTCGCGATGCCATTGAGGCACTGACCAACGGTCTGGTGGCAAAATCCGCCGATCTGGAAGAACTGATGAGCCGCTTCTCCGGCATGATGTCCGACAGCGTTACCAGCGCCGAAGGTCGAGCCCAGAACCTGGCACGCGGCCTGGCAGAAAGCGTCAGCTCCGCAGCGACCGAAGCAACAGAACGCTTCTCAAATGCAACAGAAGAAATGCGCAACGCGGCCAATCATCTGCGCCAGGACCTCGCCAATACACGCAACGAGCTGAAGAAGACCGTCATCGATCTGCCGGATGAGACCAAAGAAAGCACCGCCGCCATGCGCCGCGTTGTTTCCGACCAGATCAAGGCACTGAAAGACCTGACGGAGATCGTCAATCGCACCACCCGCCTGCAGGATGCTGCTCCAAGCAACTTGTCAGCAGCGGCCACCGGCACGGCTGGCGCTCCTTCAGCACCCGTGGCAAGCGCAGCTCCTCAACCAACGTCTGCCTTCTATTCCCCACCTCAACCTGCGCCTCAACCTGCCCCGGCACCTTTACAAGCACCTCCACAGGCGCAGCCGGCACCAACACCCCAGGCACCACGTCAACCGGCACCACAGGCAAGCCGCCCTGCCCCGCGGCCACCGATTCCGGTGCGCCCAGCTTCGCCGATCGCTCCGGTAGATCCAGTGGCCCAGGCTGCACCGGCCCCCGTTCTTGAGAAAACTTCTCTGCGCGGTGGCATGGATTTTGACGCTGGCAACCGAAACACAACACCGCTTCCAGGCGGAGACGGCTGGGTCAGCGATCTGCTGCGTCGGGCCTCCAGCGACGAACCGGCTACAACCGTTCCTCGTGCGCGTTCCGGTGCTGAAACACTGGGTTCCCTGTCCAGCGATATTGCTCAGTCCATCGACCACGATGTCGCCGTGGACCTGTGGGAACGTTACCAGCGCGGTGAATCAAATCTGTTCCATCGCAGCATCTATACCGAGCGTGGTCGTCAGACCTTTGATGAAATTGCCGAGAAATATATCAGCGACGATCGCTTCAAAAGCTCGGTTGACCGTTACATCTCCGACTTCGAACGCCTGATTGCCGATGTTGCCAAGAATGACAGCGGCAATGTGATGACCCAGACCTATCTGACCTCGGATACTGGCAAGGTCTACACCATGCTGGCCCACGCCGCTGGCCGCTTCGCATAGATCTGGTCTAAAAACAAAAGACCAAAACACAAAAGCGCGGTGAGATTTCACCGCGCTTTTTGTTTTTCAGCTTCGATTGGGAGCTCAGGTCCGGTTTACAACCCAGACAATTACGTCACGGGCAAGTTCATCGAACGCCCTGTCAAAAGCCGCAACGATATCATCGGGCGAGTCTCCGGCTGAGCGGCTGGACGCCCGGAAAATACGTGTTTCACGCACCATTCCGGTCCGGTCTGTGAGCAGCTTGATCGACAATTCGATCGTCGCAACTCCTTCAAACACTTCAAAGCGGCGCACGTCGCTGACCAACTGATAGTCAATAACCAGACCATCGCCCGGCTTGGCAGTCGCGCTGGTTGCACCCGAATTTTCAAACGACTCAACCAGTTTGGCCTGAACCAGGCGTGGCACGGTATCAGCCCATTGGGCACCGGCCAGATAGGTCACCACTGTCGGCGTCGGCTTGACGATGATGCGATCACTATCGACCGAACTGAGCGCCGTTGGAACTTTCACCAGGATCTGGGCGCGACTACCGCCCCGCACGCCGGTAAAGCTTGTAGGAGCTGTTATATCGAATGTATCGCGCGGGGCTTCTCCCGGCTTGATCAGCGCACAAGAAGACAGAGCCAATATCGCGGTACCTGCCAGCAGTGCGCGCAGGCCAGCCTTCGCCGTACTCGAGCGGCGCCCAACATAACGGTTGTTACGGATGCTGGTGCTGACAATCCGCATAAAATCGCTTCCCACTATCCAGTCCTGATACACCGCTTAGCGGCGCACCCGTGACCCGGATGATTCTCTTACTCGGCTACCCCCGGCACCACTGAGCAGTGATCCCGGATTATTCTGCAAATTCCTCATAACACGCTCGAACTGGTTAAGCGACCTGCGCGCATCACGAATTAATCCTTGTGTGTCCCCAAGGCCACGCTTGGTAAACGCGCTGACATCGCTGGCAATCGAGCCAACCCGACGGTCAAAGCTGCGTGCCGTTTCCTGGAATATCAGCAATGTGCTTCGGGCATCGGCAATCAGCCCTTCGCTGGCGTCCGATCCAACCAATGCACTGGCCTGATTGAGAATGCCATCGACCTTCTTGGATGACTCATTTAGCCGTGCGGCAAGTTCTGAAGCGTCGGTTATGATTTTGTCGATTTCTGCTGACCGCTCACCAAACGGAGTGGTGACTTTGGCGATATCGCTGACAATCGTCTGGGCACCTTCTGCAGCAGTGGAAAAATTATCGACAGCCGAATTTATCTTGGCAGCATCAATGGCCTCAACCAGTTTTGAAACATCACCGGTCGCCTTACTCAGATCAGTCATCAGGCTGCGGACCTGCGTTTCATCGATACTTTCGAGAATTTTGCGGGCCTGACCAGCTACTTTTGAGGCGTCCACAACCATCTGGTCAACCTCGGCTGATCGTTGGCTGAGAGGGCCAGTCACTTTGGCCACATCGTCGACAATTGTCTGGGCACCGGCAGCAGCAGCGGATAGGTCATCTACAGTCTTATTGATCTTCGTGGCGTCCAGCGCTGCCATTAGTTGCGATGCATCGTTACTGGCCTTGCTCAAATCCGCCACAAGGGTGCGCACCTGCTCCGCGTCAACATTTTCGAGAATCTTGCGGGCCTGGCTGGTCGCCGCCTGAGCTTCGTTAATCGTCTTGTTCAGGCTCTCACCTTCAAATGCAGTGAGCAATTGCTCCATGCGTGTCGCCGTCTTGCTGGCATCGGCAATCAAAGTTGCTACGGCTTGCTTGTCGACAGCATCGACGACACCGTCGACCTTCGCCAGCGTGGTGTTGAGGTTGTCGGTGAATGTGTTGAGTTGATCAGCTGTTGTTTTGACAGTTGCAACAACGGCATCAATTTCCCCGCGTTGTTCGGCCAGCGCTGTCGTGAAAGTTTCGACATTTTCGACTGTCTTCTTTACGGCAGCCGGATCGATCGCGACGAGAATTTCTTCAACCCGCTTCAGGCTTCCGTCCAGCTTCTGGGACATGTCCTGAAGCGACTTGGCCACATCACCTGCGCTGTCCATGAACCGGGCAACACCGTCACTATTCTGCGCCAGAGCATTGGAGAATGTTTCAGCATTATCGATGGTGCGTGTCAGTGTTTCACTATTGGCCTGCACAAAGCCTTCCAGCGAACTCATAACCCGCTCCGTCTGCCCTGCTATCCGATTGACCCGATTAAGCAAATCAGCCATTGCAGCCGGATCACCCTGGATAATCGGCACCTGTTCGGTAGGCACTGCCGGATCCAAAAGCGTCGCAGCCGTCGGGCTGCCCCCCTCAAGCTGAATAAAGGCACCGCCAGACAGACCACGGATGCCTATGGTCGCCACTGTGTCGGCGCGAATTGGTGTTGCACTGTTGACGAGCGCGTGAATGATCACAAAGCGCGGATCGGCACTATCAAGCGACAAAGCTTTGACCCGACCCACATCTATGCCGTTAAACTGGACAAGACTCGCAGGACCGAGGCCACTAACGGAGCCCTGGATGCGGATATCAACAGGCACAAGATTATCATCTTCGCCGAAACGGTTGAACCAGAAGATCACAGCAAAAACCGTGACAATCGCTGCCAGTGTAAAAAACCCCACCGCAATGTAATTGGCGCGTGTTTCCATGAATCAGATCAAATGTTCGAAAGAAGAGGTTGAGAAAGGGGCATGTTGCACTGTTCTTTTCTATTTGGAAACATTGCGGGCGCGCTTTCCGGTGAAATAAGCCTTTGTCCAGGGGTCATCGACTTCAGTCATTTGAGCCAGTGTTCCTGTTGTGAGAACAACTCCGTCCCGCAATACCGCCACACGATCACAGATCGCATGCAGGCTGTCCAGATCATGGGTGACCATATAGACCGTCAGCCCCAAAGTGTCACGCAATGAGGCGATCAGATCATCAAAAGCTGCAGCGCCAATCGGGTCCAGTCCGGAGGTCGGCTCATCGAGAAACACCAGACGCGGATCAAGCGCCAGGGCGCGGGCCAGACTGGCACGCTTGATCATGCCACCAGACAATTCACTGGGATATTTGTCCGCCGCCTCCGGCGCCAAGCCAACAAGGTCGATCTTGACTCGCGCCAACTCGTCCATAAGTCGTGGGCTGAGATCAAAATATTCCCGCATCGGAACCTGAATGTTCTCCTTCACAGTCAGCGAGGAAAACAGCGCTCCATGCTGGAACAACACTCCCATTCGTCGATCGATTGCCAGACGGTCGATGCCGGTAAGGCTGTCATAATCCTGGCCAAACAGCTTTACCTGCCCCGCATCTTTGTTAATCAGGCCCAGAATTGCCCGCATCAGGACCGATTTGCCCGATCCAGATCCACCAACAAATCCAAGAATTTCGCCGTTATAGACGTCGAGATCCAAACCCTTGAGCACTTCATGGGATCCGAACGCCACTTTGATGCCCCGGACGCTCAGCAGGACTTCCCGGCCCGCCTGAGTGGTAACATCGATCGCTTCCTGCACGGTCATATCAGTATCCGATCGCTGCAAAAAAGATGGCAAACAACCCGTCGACGACGATCACCGCAAATATTGCCCGCACAACAGCTGCCGTGGTGCGACGTCCCAGGGATTCGGCGCTGCCCTCCACCTTGAGGCCCTCAACGGCTGCGGCAAGCCCGATGATCACCGCCATAACCGGGGCCTTGATCAGACCAACGAAGAAATGTCGGTCATCAATCCCTGTTCGAAGCGTCGACAAGAATTGCTCCGGCGTGATGCCGATATAGAGATCACTGATGACAATCGCGCCAAACATCCCGGCGATGTCGCTGAGCACCACAAGAATGGGCAGCGCAATAATCAGCGCCACGAGCCTGGGGAAAATCAAAACTCCAACAGGGTTCAGGCCAATCACCGTCAGCGCGTCAATTTCCTCGCGCATCTTCATTGTACCGAGCTCTGCGGTAATCGCACTGCCGGTTCGCCCAGCCACCATAACGGCGGTCAACAACACGCCAATCTCACGGAAATGCAACAGACCAACCAAGTTCACAGTCAGAAGTTCTTCGCCATAGAATTGCAGCTGGTAGGCACCTTGCTGTGCGATGATGGCGCCGATCAAAAAGGACATCACCGCAATGACCGGGATTGCACGCAGTCCCATTTGATCGAGATGATGGATGATCGACTTCAACCGGATTCCACCGCGCCGCCCAGCCTTCATTTGCGGTCCGCGGATGGAGGCGCCCACCAGATAACAAGCTGTAACGATGTCATGACCCGCAACGATGGTCGCCTGACCAACCCTCTCAAATGGCTTATAAATCAACCCCAGTGGGCGAACCTGACCGACCTCTGCCAACCTTTGCGGCTGGGTGATTACTTCAACCAATTCGGAGCGACGCCTGTCTTCGTCATGATGGACAAAATCGATGTCATGCCGTTCAGCAGCAAGACGCAGCCGCTCGATCATCCAGGCACCCGCTGTATCGAACGAGATCGCTGCCGTACTGTCTATTGTCAGCGATTTGCACTGGTCCAGATCAAGCTCATTGAGCGCAACGTCAACCTCGTTGATCTCGCCAATGTTCCAGTGGCCTGAACACTTCAACAGCCATTGGCGCTCATTATCACCGGATTGCTCGAGATCAAACGCAGCGGGTCGGCCAGAGCCGGAAAGGCGGCGTTCCATGCCACTGGGGCTTCGCGCATCACCGTCAGTGCCCAATTCTGCGTCGTGATCAAGCATCACAGCGATATGATTGTTCTCGGCCACTATTTTTCAATCCGCATCCAGGTTGACGTTTCGACATATGAGTCGGAAATCAAACGACAATGTGACGTGGGTTTACGCCTCGTCAAACCGGTTTATAGACCAAGAGCTTGCGCCATGACAGGGGCATCGATATTTCCTCCCGATAATGTCGCCAGCGCTGTCTTGCCCCGAATGTCCAATTGGCCGCTGAGCAAAGCCGCAAGGGTGACAGCGCCTCCCGGCTCGACCACCAGTTTCAGCTCGTTGAAGGCAAATGCAACGGCTTCCAGCGCCTGTTCATCGGTGACCAACAAACCTTCCCCCAGCTTGCCCTGGCAGATGGCAAACGACGCTTCGCCGGGCATCGGAGTGAGAATCGCATCACACAGGCTGGGTGACTTGTCATTGCCGCCCAGCCGCTCACCAGCTTCGTGGGAACGTCTTTGATCGTCGTGGCCTACGGGCTCGACAGGATGGACGTGAATGTCGGCAAATGCGTGTTTGGCGGCAAGGGTGATCCCCGCCATCAGTCCGCCACCACCAGCGCAGACCAGAAAGTGATCAGGTTCCAGCCCCATCTCTTTCATATCTTCGCAGGCCTCAAGACCCACGGTCCCCTGCCCGGCAATCACGTGGAAATTCTCGTAAGGATGGACCAGAATTGCGCCGGTTTCTTCTGCATGCTGCTCTGTCAGCGCCTCGCGGTCCTGAGAGTAGCGATCATATTCGATGATCTTGGCACCAGAGCGCGCGGTGCGTTGCTTTTTCAACTCTGGTGCATCTTCCGGCATGATAATTGTGGCTTCATAACCCAACAACCGAGCCGCTTCGGCAACACCCTGTGCATGGTTGCCCGACGAGCAAGCGACGATTCCCCGTTTCCGCCCCGCCTCTCCAACATTCGACAAAGCGTTGAAAGCACCCCGGAATTTGAAACTACCCGTTTTTTGCAAACACTCTGGTTTCAAAAACACCCGCCCTCCAACTCGGTCGTCCAAAACGGAATTGCTGATCAAGGGTGTCCGCACAGCCTTGCCTCGAAGGACCGACGCTGCGGTCAGGATATCTGAGTATTGCGGCAATTTGCTCATGACGTGTGCCAATCATTGGAAATGCGGGAAAGCCATCGTAAAACACTTTGACTTTGACGCAACATTGCGATGTATCGGCGTATAAACTTTTTGGAGGATTGAAATGGATCTGGGAATCAGCGGCCGCAAGGCCATCGTATGTGCTTCGAGTGAAGGCCTCGGCAAAGGATGCGCATTGGCATTGGCGCAGGCTGGCTGCGAGGTGATCGTCAACGCCAGAACGCAAGCCACAGTGGAAGCCACCGTTGCAGAGATCGCCGAAGCGACCGGAGCAAAGGTCACGGGCGTTGCCGCAGATGTTGGCACCCCTGAAGGCCAAAAAGCGCTGCTTGATGCCTGTCCCTCCCCTGACATTTTGGTCAACAATAATGGTGGCCCGCCACGTCGCGCTTACGGTGAGCTCGACCGCGATGCCATGATCAATGGCGTTGTTCAGAACATGATCACGCCAATTGAACTGATCCAGTCGGTTGCCGACGGCATGGCAGAGCGCAATTTTGGCCGTATCGTCAACATCACGTCGCTTTCCGTGCTGATGCCGATTGAGGGTCTTGATCTTTCCTCTGGTGCACGCGCTGGACTGACAGCATTCCTGGCCGGTGTGCGTCCCCTTTATGCAAGCAGCAATGTGACGATGAACAATCTGCTGCCCGGCAAAATGGACACCAAGCGCCTGAATGGCGGATTGGCTGCGGCGGCTAAAGCCAGTGGACGATCTGTCGAAGAAGTGGCAGCAGCCCAGAAAGCCGAAATTCCAGCCAAACGCTTTGGTTCGGCATCGGAATTCGGCAATACGTGTGCCTTTTTGTGCTCCCAACACGCTGGCTACATTACCGGCCAGAACATCTTGATGGATGGTGGTCTCTTCCCGCACTCCTTCTAGGTCTGAATGGGATTAGGCGTCACAATCGCATCATTTAGCAACGCGCTTTTACCTTATCGAAAACTGTTCCCGCTATTGGTTTAGCGGGACTTGGTGTCCGCGAACGGATCGCGGACTTAAAACAGTTTTGGGTAATCGACCGTGCAGGCGCTGGATCGAACTATAGGCATACGTGCTAATTGCAAATCGAAATTTTCATTTCGGTGCTGGATCAGTGCGCTTTTGGCGCTGGTTTTTCTAACGCTTGTGGCACCGATATCTGCGGAAGCCCGTTCCGCTACCTGCGTGCGAATTGAAAGCCAGTTGGCGTCCCTCAACACATTTGGCGCGGGCAGCCAATCAGGCTATGGCTCGGCCATTCGCAAGCAGAAGCGTGAAATCGCCAGAACCAAACAACGGATGCGCTCCTATCAATGCACGCGCAGTGGCCATCCATCTTGCCGCCGGCTCAACAATTCGCTTAAACGCATGACCCGAAATCTGGACAAGCTCGAGCGGCGTTATTACCGCAGCGGTTCTCGCAGCAGGAGTTCAGAATCGCAGCGCAAACGCTTGCAGCGCGATTACCGGCGCAATAACTGCATCCAGCCCAACCGGCCCAACCAGCGGGTTGCCAGCTTGGAAAAACCCAATTTTCTTCAACGCCTGTTTGGCGCTGGAAATTCCAGGCGTTCCCGCCAAGACGCGCGTAAGAACAGCGGCGACATCCTCGATGACGTATTTGGATCGCATCACGATGCTGAGCGCCGTCGTCAGGCGCGGCTGGATCGGCGAGATTTGCGGCGTCGTCAACTTGACCAGCAATTGTGGTCATCTGCCAACGGTCAGGGCAACAGCAACAAATACCGAACCGTCTGTGTGCGTCGCTGCGACGGTTATTATTTTCCGGTTAGCCACGAAACGGATGAAAGTGGCTTTGCGCAGGACGCTATGGCCTGCAATTTGATGTGCCCAGGCACGCCGATGGAGTTGTTTTCCCACAAGACGGCGACAGAAACACCGGAGCAAATGGTCTCAACCGTTGACGGCACACCCTACACATCGATTCAAACTGCCTTTTCCCACCGCGAGAAATTTGATCCACAATGTTCCTGTAACTTCAAACTTGTGAAGCGGGCCTACAACATCGACATTCCCGACAGCGTTCGACTGGCGAAACTAACCAATAAATTCTTCAAGGAAAAGAAGACCGCCCTGCCCTCATGGCGCAGCGACCTATCTGCGGCCACCAGCCCCCCCCAGCCAGAGGTTGCTTCTACTAAATCAGCAGACTCAACTGACAGGCACGACCCGCGTCGCGAAACGCCCGTCGATGAGCGGCGAAACCGCCGTATCAGGGTAATCGGCGACGCGTTCCTTCAAAGCCAATAACGGGCATCAACTGCCGCATGTCAGGGCCATGATCCTTGCCGGTCAGCGCCAACCGCAGCGGCATGAACAATTGGCGTCCTTTTCGACCCGTCTCAGCTTTTAGGGCGCTAGTCCAAGTCGGCCAGACATCCTCGCCCCAGGGCTCTTGTGGCAGCAATTCGGCAGCCTTAAACAGGAACGCCTGATCTTCATCAGCCACCGGCTGGGCATCAAACCGTCCTTCGACAATCTCTCCCCATTGCTGCACCTGCTCAAAGCGATGAATGTTGGGCCGCACGGCCTGCCAGAATGCCTCTCCGAGATCTGCTTCAATGGCGGCCAGGCGCGGTTGAGCGTCACTATACTCCATGCCATACAGCAGCTTGTCGTTAAGGCCATCCAGGTCGCTGACTGAGAATTTGGCATTCGACTTCGATACTTTTGACGGATCGAAGACCTGCGCAAGCATGTCGATGTCTTCACAGGCTTCTACTGCCTGTCCGGTGCCAATTAGGGTTGCCAGGGAGGCAACGGCCATTGGCTCGAAACCCTCTTCCCGCAGGCTGGCAATTGATAGTGCGCCTGTTCGCTTGCTCAAACCTTCACCAGAAGCATCCTGCAGCAAATTGTGATGGCCAAACTGCGGAACAGGCCCACCAACGGCCTCAAAAATAGCAATCTGGGCACCGGTGTTGGTGATATGATCACCACCGCGGATGACGTGTGTTACGCCCATATCGATGTCGTCGACAACCGACGGCAGAGTATAGAGATAGGTACCATCTTCCCGTATCAGCACGGGATCTGACATTGATGCCAGGTCAACCGTCTGCTCACCACGAATGACATCCTCAAACCGGACTTCGCTGCGCTGTGTGGCAAAGGGATCTTCGACAAAATTTGGCAGCAAGAAACGCCAATGAGGCTGCTTTCCCTCTGCTTCCAGTTCGGCCTTTTCTTCTTCACTCAGCTTGAGAGCGGCACGGTCATAAACCGGCGGCATGCCGCGTGCCATCAGCCGCTTGCGTTTGCGATCAATTTCACTGGCCGATTCATAGCAGGGATACAGCAGACCCTTGGCCCTAAGGTCGTCAGCCACGGCATCATAAGTAGCGAACCTGTCGGACTGTTTCTCCTTGCGGTCAGCCACCATGCCAAGCCAGGCCAGGTCTTCGACGATGCCTTGGGCAAACTCATCCGTGGACCGCTCAACATCAGTATCGTCGAGGCGCAAAATGAAGTCGCCACCCTGTTTCTTGGCAAACAGCCAATTGTAGAGGGCGGTGCGGATATTACCGATATGCAGGCGTCCGGTTGGGGACGGTGCGAAACGAACTGTGGGAGTGAATTTGGTCATGTGGGGGCTCTAGAACACGACGCCTGAAATTACAACGCGCTACACTGCTGCTGACTCGATTAATCTGCGCTGATAGAGGCGCGATGCAATCGACATCAAAAAAACTGCGGCCAGACAGAATATGCCGATGAAAATCAGTTGTTCGGCAAATGGAACCCCGACATCAATGAGCCAGCCCGTCAGGCCAGGCCCAGCGGCCGACATGAACACCATCATCGACATAGTCACCGCTCGCAAACTGCCCAGATGCTTGGTGCCATAAACCTCCGGCCAGATGGCGCCAAAAATGGTCGATGTCATGCCGTAACTGATACCCAGCATGACCATGAAAACGACGATGGTGGACGGCGCAGAAAACGAGCCAAGAACAAAACATGCCAACGCCAAAGGCAGCATAAACATTGGCAGCAATTGAACAGCGCTCCAACGATCGATGGCGAAGCCGGTCATCAACGACACGGCAACGGTGGTCGACGCCATCAGGGCGAAGGAATTGTAATAGAGTGAAGGCGCCCAATTGTTGATCTCGATGAGGTAGTCCTGGTGGAAAAAGATGGAAGTGCCGATAAAGGAAGGCGCAAAAACGCCGACACCGGTCAGCCAGAAGCAGGGATCCTGCAGCATTTCATTGCGGGTCCATTGGCGCCCGGTCTGGCTGGCTAATTCAGCCTGTTGACGCTGCGACTGTGGCGTACGTTCCACTCTCATAAGCAGGAAGATAGGCGGCAGGGCGAGCAGCATCAGGCAGGCAGCCGCAATCAGCCAGCTTTCTCGCCAACCATAAAGCGCAGCAAGCGCCACAAAAATGCCGGGAGCCAGGGCTTCTGAACTCTGGTGCCCGATCGTGGCAAAAGAAACAGCCTTACCCCGGTTGCTGGCATACCAACGTCCCATCGCCGTGATGGCGGTATGGGTCATCATGCCCTGCCCGAACAATCGCAACATGAAAATTGCCGCAATCAGCATGGGCAACGTGCTGGCAAAACTCATGGTAATGGCGGCCAGCGACAGCATTGTGATGACAATCAAGCTGGAGACGGCAACAGACACCACGTCCACCAGACGGCCAACAAACGGCAACACGGCAGCGCTGGCCAGAGTGGCAATCATATAGACCAGCCCGAAATCCCCGTGACTCAGGCCAAATTCGCTGCGAATTTCAGAGCCCCAGATGGAAATGTAAAAGGTTTGGCCAAATCCCGAAAAGCACGTCAGGAGAAATCCACCGCACAACCAACGGGCGTTCTGTCGATAGAAATCGAGCATCATTTAGGGTTTCCGCGGAGGAGCGACCCTTCCGCCCATAGGCCCTCAAGCTGCGCTGGGCAAGCCCCGGTTAGTACAAACCACCGGTTCCGGAGATGACTGCGCGAGTAGCTTCTTTCGAAGTTGAAAGCTCGCCCTGCAACATATCGGCCTCAAAGCCAATGATTGAATAGCTGTCGGGTGGTTGAGTTCCGGGCTTGAAAGCTTCCATGATCACGCCACCATTGCCAGCTTGAGCAAGCAATCCGGTCTTAGCGTTGATCGGATAGAGTTTGATGCCCTCGGGCACGCGGAAGTCAATGGCTGCCGAAGCGGTCAAAGCGGTTTGCATGAACTCACTAAAAATAGGTGCGGCCAAGCCACCGCCTGTGCCGCCACGCCCCATTGGTTCAGGCGAGTCGTAACCAACGAAAACACCAACCACCAGATCGGGGGAATAGCCCACGAACCAGGCATCTTTCTCGTCGTTGGTTGTGCCAGTTTTACCGGCAATCGGCACGCCAAGTGCGGCGACAACCCGGGCCGTACCACGCTGCACAACACCTTCCATCATCGAAGTGATTTGATAGGCCGTCATTGGATCCAGCACCTGATCACGGTTGTCGATCAGTTCCGGCTCTTCCTGACCGTTCCAACTTTCTGCTCGACAGTTTTCGCACACCCGTTGTTCATGGCGAAAAATCGTGCGTCCATAGCGATCCTGAATACGGTCAATCAGTGATGGATTGATGCGCTTGCCGCCATTGGCCAGAACCGAATAGGCCGAAACCATACGCAACACGGTTGTTTCGCGGGACCCAAGCGAAGACGCCAGCCCACGGATCGGATCATCATAAATACCAAAGCGTCTTGCATATTCAGCAATCAATGGCATGCCCATGTCGTTGGCGAGACGGACGGTCATCAAATTGCGAGACTTTTCAATGCCAAGGCGCAAAGTCGAGGGACCGGCATATTCGCCACCGTAGTTTTTCGGCTCCCAAATACCCAGATTGCCACCCTGATCCTTTTTGAACGGCCCATCCAGCACCACCGACGATGGTGTGTATCCGTTGTCCAGCGCAGCTGCGTAAACGAAAGGCTTGAAGGATGAGCCAGGCTGACGCTTGGCCTGGGTTGCCCTGTTGAACTGCGAATCTTTGAACGAGAACCCACCCATCATCGCCATGACACGGCCGGTATGCGGGTTCATTGCTACCAGCGCACCAGATACCGCTGGGATCTGTTCCAGAATGTAACGGTCATCCTTGTTGGAGACGTGAATTACATCACCGACCTGCATCAACTCGCTCATCTGGCGGATTTTCTTGGTCTTGCGTGATTCACCCTTGGCTTTGGTGTTCAACTTGTTGGCCCAGGGAGCGTCTTCCAGATAAATCGTCGTTTCTTCGCGCTCTTGCGAAATCTCCCGGCTTACCAGACGACCTGGGCGCAGGCCAACGCGTGCATAAGTGTCACCGGCTTCCAGAACAACAGCCTGTCGCCATCCGGGAACATCGTCCAATTCCGGCAGCTTTGACAGTTCGGCACCCCAGTCTTCGCCCAATTCGATCTGTTTGTAAGGGCCGTGATAGCCGCGCTTGCGATCATATTCGACCAGCCCAGTGCGGAGCGCCAAGCGCGCCTGCATTTGCATTTTGGGATCAAGCGTCGTGCGGATCGACAGGCCGCCTTCGTAGAGTGTGTTCTCGCCATAGCGATCAACTATCTGACGGCGAACCTCTTCGGAGAAATATTCTGTAGCTTCCAGATATGAACCTTGTTTGCGCGGATTAACACTCAGCGGCTTGGCTTTGGCTTCTTCCGCCTCAACACTGGAAATATAGCCATTGATATTCATCCGACCGATGACCCAGTTTCGGCGCTCCAGCGCCCGCTCTTCGTGACGGAATGGATGGTAATTATTAGGCGCTTTCGGCAAAGCTGCCAGATAGGCCACTTCATGGATGTCGAGGTCGCCAACCGGCTTGTCAAAATAGGCAAGCGAGGCACCCGCCACACCATAGGACCCTAGCCCCAGGAAAATCTCGTTGAGATAAAGCTCGAGGATTTTGTCTTTCGAATAGGCGTCCTCGATGCGGAACGCCAGCATGGCCTCCTTGATCTTACGATCGGCCGTTCGGTCGCTGGTCAAAAGGAAGTTTTTTGCAACCTGCTGGGTAATGGTCGAAGCACCACGCGCCCGCGCATTACGGCCACTCAGCTTGGCTTCCAGAAATGTGAAGCCCGCATTGCCGAGCGCCAGATAGTCGATACCGCCATGGGTGCGAAAATTTTTGTCCTCTGCCGAAATGAATGCCTGCTGCAGCAACGCCGGTACCGCCTGAATTGGCAGATAGAGGCGGCGCTGACGGGCATATTCAGCGATCAGCGCCCCGTCAGAAGCATGGATCCGTGTCGTGACCGGAGGCTCATAACGGTTGAGCACTTCATAATCGGGAAGCTCCGCCTCCAATTCAGCGGTATAAAGATAGACCCCGGCGGCGACTGCGATCAGCGCTGCGGTGCCAATACCAAACAAATAGCCAAACAGTTTCAGAAACATATTGGAGAACTTTCTGCCTTACGTTCAGACGTCATTATTGCCGATTTAAGTTGTCCCCCACACCAGATCACGTGGAAATAGGGAGATAGTGTGGCGTTCAACGCTGCAATCGCTTTTGTTGGCAAGCCTGTTGCATATTGGTCACCGCGCGTAAACGTCATTTTTGTGCCAGCCGGATGTCAAAGAAATCTGCAATTGCTTCATGGGTGCGCTGGACAGCCAAAGTTTGCCACTCTTTTGAACCCATTAGCGCTTCGTCCTCCAGATTGGACAAATAGCCCAGCTCCAAAAGCACGGAGGGGACCTCGGGCGCCTTGAGCACAAAAAAGTCCGCAGATCTGTGTGGATTTCGAATCAGCTTGATGCCATCGCGCATGCGCTGAACCAGCAGGCCGGCAAATTGGTTGGAAAAGACTTCGGTTTCCCGTCGGGTCATATCAATAAAGATATCAGAAACCTGCGGCTTAACTTCAGGCAGCTTCAAACCGGCGATCAGGTCGGTGCGGTTTTGACGTCGCGCCAACATTCGTGAAATTCGATCCGACCCCTTATCGGACAGCGTATAGACCGTAGCACCACGAATACTCTTCTGCGCCAGTGAGTCAGCATGAATGGACAGAAACAGGTCTGCCTTTGAGTCTCGGGCCACCTGAAGCCGTTTGGTCAAACCCAGAAACGTGTCATCGTCGCGGGTCATGATCACATTGAAGCGCTCATTCTTTATCAACTCATTCCGCAATTGCAGGGCGAAGGCCAAGGTGACGTTTTTCTCAATGGTGTTTCTTTCGCCCGCTGCGCCACCGTCAATGCCACCATGGCCAGGATCAAGCACGATATTGAATTTTTGGCGCGGCTTGGCTCGCTTTTTGACAATGTCAGGCTGTTTAATTTCGGCGGGATCTCTGGTCAATTTGGCAAAGTCGGTCGTTGATGCGGCCTTGAAATCGACGAACAGTCGATGGCGGTTTTCAGACGCAATTTCTCTGATACGGTGGCTTTCAACAGTTGCCGGGCTCAGCAGTTCCAGCACCACTCTGGAGCGCCCTTCCCCAATTGAACCATAGCGAAACGCCTTGATCAGCGATCTGGGCAAACCCTTGACCTCACCTTCCAGACTGAACAGCGTTTCGCTCAAATCCATCACGATGCGTTGTGGTTCATCCAGCAAAAAGACCTCGTAGTCGACTGACTTGTCGAAATCGATCAGCAGACGTCCGCGATTTTCATCTCCGACAATGCGGGCAGCGAACGCAATGGGCTTTGCGCTTTGATCATCGGCAATTGCCACTGAAACCGGTAGAATCAGTAGTAAGCAGACAAACACAAGCCAACTGACCATAAGGCCGCATAACCTGTCCCAGCTGCAATTGGGGCAAAAAAGTAACTTCATTTAGTTGGAACCAACCATGACGATGCTTTCGAATCGTGCGCTTGCGGAAAGGTTAAGGATATTATGGTTAACGGCCAGTAACCTTTGGCCGCATCACGCTTAAATTGCATGTAATTTGGGCAGATAATGGGCCAATTCGAAAATCTTGCTTGTTTTTCACCCCCTGCAGGCATACGTTCCGGATGCGGCAAACTACCAATAGTCCGAACAGGCTGAGGAATCATTTCAGGAAAGCTCGTCAAACGCGATACAGTGACCAAGGGTCCAAAACGCAGCGTGCGATAGTGCTCCAACTGAGATAACCGGCCAATAGAACTCGGCAGTCTAGGTTTGACGGAAATTCGAATTTGCGATGTGCCCCAATTCTCGGGCCTCCATCGCGATGCAACAGCCCGTACCATGACAAAAGTGCAGGGCAAGCGTGACATACACGCAATCACGGTTGTTTTGAGACCGACGTCTTTAAGCAGCTAAGTTTAGGTAACGACTGGCAAATGGTGCAAACAGAAACACAGATGAACACAGCGGCGCAGCCCGGCTTTGAGAAGCCGAACGCCCAGAATTGTTCCCATGTTTCTGCGGGTTCTGGTGAACCCATGCAGCGGCCTCCCAACGTTTGGATTATTGCGGAACGCTGCATAAACGCAGCCAGCCGACCAGTCGCATTTACAGACAGACCTCATGCTCACCGCCCTCTCGACAGATCGCCCCCGGGCGAGTTTTCTGATCGAATGCGTAGGCGAAGTAT
>JBDVMU010000059.1:0-6666 GCA_039969995.1 Rhizobiaceae bacterium | reverse complement strand
TGGGCGATGTCAGTATCGGCCTCATCCAGCAACGAACGCTCAAGGTCGGGCATCTCTCGGATCTCAAGTTCTGCAAAGGCGGCACCACCGGACCAGCCATGACTGTCTTCAATCTCAACCTTGACGAATTTGGCCTCTGTTCCTGCCGGCAAGAAAACGACCTGTCTCTTAAATTCTCGCCTTAACCGGCCCATCGCAACTTGTTTGAATCCGGTCTTGGTCGTCTCTGTCGACACACTGATCGTCACGTTTTTGGGAAACCAGCTCGAGACCTCGTTGAGCTTGCGTCCAGATGCTACAAACATTCTTGTGTCGAACACCACCGCTTGAAGCGTCGCCAAACGGTCAGTAGGTAGATCGACGACAAGCGTAGGGCTGCTATCGCCTTCTTTCGCAGACCAACCACAGTTGGAACACGTCTCGGATCTGCCGTTCGCATCAATATGGGTGTAGCCGTCAATCAACTTGTCACCCGACCACTGCCCATCGTGCTGGGACGATGCGGTCAGGCGCGCACCTAGTGATTTTGCGGCGACATTGGGGCCGAGTTTCAGCGCGAATGTTTCATCAAGTATGTCGGCCCGTGCAAAGCGAGACGCAACCGTGAAATAGATGATATGTTCACCGTTAGACTTGACGACCAGTTTGTATTCTCCCGGTGCCAAGCCTTGCCGCGTGTTCAGGGTCGCCGTAAATCGCTGACCACCTTGCAGGTTGAAGAATTGCTTGCGCCAAATATTGAACCCAACAGGCAGACCGTCCACGTCCTGGGCGATAACCTCGTAGGTTAACGATTTGAATTTACCCGATCTGTTGTGAAAATTGACGATTACTTTGCGATCACTCTCTTTGAATTCGCGGGTTGGCTCGACCGGAATGCCCTGACTGGTTGCAGAACGTGAGAAGGTTACCTCTACGCCGCCAAACCTGGCATGCGGCCCTTTATCTTGAGCGAGAACTGCCGAACCCAACCCCGTGGCGAACGCGATGATGCAACAAAACCGTCCCAGTCCTAGCCAGCGACATATCCAAGGAAGACGCGTTGCTGAGCTTAGCTCGCAAACCCTGTGCGGTACCTTTAGATTGTTTAATAATATTGCCCACATACTCAAAAAACTCCAGCATTGTTGCAAGATCAATGAGGAATAGTATAGTGTTAGCGCAGTAGCATTTTTGTTTTATTTTTGTTTAAAAACAACGGTGTAGGAAATACAAAGTAGCATGATTCGTGTATTAATCCGCTTTTGCAGATGTGAGCTGTGAAGTTCGGACAATCCTTTAAAACGTGTTTGACGCTTTGCATTGAACAAGGCGTCACAAGACGGAACCTCGCCACGAAGGCAAAATGCAGCGTCGCATCGATAGGCCATTGGGCTAGCGGCACGCGCGTCATCAGCCATAGTAATGCAATAGATCTGTGCCGGGCCCTATCGGTGGTGTTGACCGAGCCGCAAGACAGGCTCGCCTTGCTGGAACTGGTCCGCGCGTACAAGAAAGATTTTCCTGACCGGCAGGAAGGGGATCTTTGCGCTTGGCTCAAGCTACCCACGCCTAACCACCAGTCAGCATATCATCGATCAGAACAAAATTGGCAAGTACGCCTCGGCCCGGTTCTGGGGCTGCTTGTGATCGTCCTAAT
Organism: Rhizobiaceae bacterium; assembly: GCA_039969995.1. Classification (GTDB taxonomy): domain Bacteria; phylum Pseudomonadota; class Alphaproteobacteria; order Rhizobiales; family Rhizobiaceae; genus Pseudahrensia. Next base: position 5,027 of record JBDVMU010000059.1, on the reverse strand, counting down.
TGTGGTGTTCCATGACCAAATTACGATAGCCTGGCGTGGGCTGTGGGGTCAAATCTGGTACGATGGGGCTATTGACCCAATTGCGTTGGCACTCTGGTGCTTAGCTTTGTCCTTTGCTGCGTTCTTCTTCCTGGGATTGGAAGGCCAAGGGGCCGAGAACCGCGCCCGATGGGTCCATCGTGCCGCCTGGCGGGATTTTTACATATTTTCGGTCAACCGCGTTTTGGACGTGGCCGACCGCTGGTTTTTATCGCCTAAACGCGCCGCCAAATTACCTACGACATCCTTTGCCCGCAGCTGGAGCATTGAGCTTTACGATAAATGCTTACTTCTGGCGATCCTGTACCCATTGATCGCCGTGATGGTGCAATGGCTGGCCACGGGCTCTGAGCAAACGATTGGCCTGTTTAATGTCTGGCCCGGCGATCCGGTCTGGTGGCGCAGGTTATTTGTTACCTGCATGTTCTTGGGCTCTTTCCCGCTCGCGTATCTCGCTCGCATACAACGCAAGAAGGCTCAACGAGTCTCGCTTTGCGTGTTGGCTATTGTTATCAACTTTGTGGGGTATATCGTCTGTTGGGTCTATTACGGCGGTGTAGATGTTGGGGCTGGTGCCATAAACATGGCCGCAATAGCCTTTGTCTTTGGAATTGGTTTGAAGGCGTTTGATACAGGCGCTGCGCCGGTTGCATCAGCGGCACTAGCAGGGGCAATCGTTGGCTTTGCGTTCCTCCAATTGGTTGATTTGGCCGAGTTCGTAACCGGCCTGCCGGATGCAGGCTATGCTAATTTAACTGTACGGCTGGCTCATACTGTACTTAACCACGGGCTAAACTTGACGCTGTTCCTCTTGTTTTTGCGACCATTTTCGCGGGTCATCAATCGACAAGTCATCGAAGAAGACTCTCGTCAGGCGGTTTTGATTTTCATTGCCATGAGTCTGTGCACTGCTGCCTTGTTTTTCTCGGCTGCGACCCAGAAATTCTGGACCGACTATTATTTTTTGTTGGGTCTTATTCCTTTGGTAAACGCGGTCTTCGATTTCTTATCTATTGGGCTTACCCGCTACACGCTCAGGATCGGGTTGGAGAAGTTTGGCCTGCGCACGATAACAATGGGTGTTGTGGATCTGCTACTTGCGTTATTACTGCTTGGCCTGTTGCTGCTCGTCGGGGTGGTCATCATGCATTTGATCAATGTCGCTTCAGAAGGAACCGCTTTGCCGTTGCTTGACGGACCGCCAATTTGTAGACCGGACGGAGTGCATTTCTCCTCGTCGCATTATCTGGCAGCCCAGTCTGAAGTAGCAGCCCAGTCTGAAGTAGCAGCCGGATCAAACCAATTATGTGCCGAGCCGCTCTTTGGACTGCTGAAGCGCGATCCAGCACAGATGGCGTGGTTCATCGCTATCTTTGCGTCGACGCTTCTACCGACGCTTCTCCATATTTGCTTTGCGCTTTTTGCATTGGGCCCGGCTTTGCTTGGTGCGTCGCTGAGAGAACGGATTGCTGGTTGGTCACAAAATGCGGCGGAAGATCAATTCCAGAGGGTAGCAGCAGCCCTGGCTTTCGCGGCTTGGATAACGGTAACAATCGTTACAATTGTCTTGGTCTTCGAGGCGTCGGTCAAGTTGGTCGTAGGGCCCAACGGCATGATTGCATTTATGTTAGAAATTCCTAGGAAATTTTGATGTTTATGGGGTGACGGCTCCTGTTGCATCAAGTCCTGCAAGGCTGCAAATGGTCTTGCCCAGATCAATTCCTAAAACTGCGATATCCATCAGAATGGCTTTGTTGCACAAATCGGTTGGTGGGATTCATGTTGTGAATCCAGCGTGGTAGCTGGAGCGAATGAGCAGCTGGACCCCGACGACTTACAAGACCAAGAATTGGTCAGACTACAACCGAGCCTTAAAACAACGCGGATCGTTGTCGATCTGGTTTGATGCTGAGATGGCGTGGGAGGCGAAGCCTTCAGGTCGGCGAGGTCGGCGACAGAAGGACGACGTATTCGCCTCAAAACCAATAAGCGAGGAATACCGGCATATATTCGGGTTACACCGAAGATGGCGAAGGTGCTTGATGAGACACCAAATGACCGTCTGCTAATTCTGACAAATGCCACTACATCGCGCCGGGCAAACCAATGCAGAACGGCTTCGTGGAAAGCTTCAATGGCCGCATGAGAGATGAATGCTTGAACGAACATCTGTTCGACAACCTACGCCATGCCCGCAATTTGGTGGCGGCATGGCGCACCGACTTCAACCACCACCGCCCCCATTCCAGCCTCGCTGGTCTGACACCAGCGGAATATGCTAACCGGTCAAAGAAAGACCAAAACCTGAGCAGAGCTAACGTAAAATAGCGGACTCACAGGGGAGCAGGTCAGTTTCATCTGAATCTCCTCTTCAATCATTCGAGAAAATTCTACTTTCAAAAACCCCTAATTTTCGGGGGGATTACCTTCGCAGGCCACGATGCAGGCGCACAAAACTGGGCCATCATCGCGTCCCTGATCGAGACCTGTACACTCAACGGGATCGAACCGCATGGCTATCTGTCTGGCGTCCTCACAGCCATTGCTGGCGGACACAAACAAACGAACATCAACGAACTGTTGCCATGGAATTACGACAAGTACGTGTGAAAAGCGCAACGCTTACCGTTCTTCTACAAACCTGGTTCTATAATCCGCGCCGACGGCATTCAGCATTGGGTGGCAAAAACCCCTTGGCATTCGAAAGAAGGGCCGCTTAAATGAGTTGAGAGACCGAAACGCAAGCGGGACAAGACCAAACGCCAGTAGAGAAATTTGAAGCCTGTGTTGCAGCGATCAGTTGAAGCCACAGACACAACCCAAGCATTGACCAGTTTTGCACGCTTGCATCAAGATAGCAGCCGGATAGCCTCAGCGACCCATATTTCGACACCATAGAATAATGTCAAATACGCCACAAGGCAGAAAACCGCGAACATTCGGCCTAACCAAGATCGAGCTTTCTCGCGTTCTAATTCCATGCGAAGCAAATTTATCCGGGATCGACCAGCAAGACCCTCTTCCTTTAGATTTGAGACTGGCGTTCTCGTTGCGAAAAAGTACATCCATATTGCGACAGCGACCGTCGGAACGAACACTGTCGCCAACAAGACACTAACCCATATACTTGAATTTGTTTCTGTACTTACTAGCTGCTCTAAGCCAAACTCGGTAGAAAAAGTACTAGTTACCAACCAATCAGTTAGACTGAGAGAGGCACCTATCAACACGACAAGTAATAGCAATATTGCAATGATTGAAATGACTTCGAAGATGACGGCTGACGCAACTGTTGCAAACTCCCGTCTACGGCTATCACCTTTAACGGTTGAAAAAACACGGTTTGCTAGACCCATCAGCATGTTCAAAAACGCAGTTGGAAATCTACCTGCGGACTTTCCAGAATTTGAAAGGAAAGCTAGTGATTGTAGAGTGCAGGAAATAGAAAGAAAATCACAGATTGCATTCGAGGCAGGTAAGAAGACGAAGAAGATAGGCCAAATCGTACTTGTGGTGCTGTCTCTCAGCAATGACGGCCAACATAAAACTATGAATGTTGCGAAAAGAAATATTATAATACCAAGCCTATGTACAGGATGTACTGGGCTCTCGTCGCTTGTTGAATGTCTAAAAAGAAATGTTGCAAACAGAACGACTGGAAGTAGACTCAACGCGACCTGATACCTATCACTTATAAAGTTGTAGTTTGCATAGAATGCTGCGCAAACAGCTAAAGAAGCTGATATTAACCAATTCCAGCGCAGCTTCGAAAGCGAGTTAAACATCAGGTGATTTGCAGATACAGCCGCGAAAGAACCACTCAAAACGATAGCAAATGCTAACAAGTTCAATTGGTAGTAACTGTCGAAGAACGCGTTAAGGATCGAAGTCACGGATATTGAAAGGACACTAAACGTAGCAAATGCAAAAGAAACGAGCATACTTCGGTGTGCGTAGAGGAGTACGAATACAGAGAGCATCCAAACATAGAACTCTGATCCCACCCAAAGTACTAGACAGATACATGTTATCCAGAGCGGCAAAAGCCAAGATAGTGATTTTCTTTTAATGTCAAGCAAAGGCTTTTGATGCTTAAAGATATCAGCCTGCCGCCCAGTTCGCAAAACCTCTCCCACAGTTAAACCTACGACCAAAACTCCCCACGATACGAGTAATAGGCGAAGTAGAAATGGCCAGTCAGGCAGGAAATTTAAGTTGGCAAAATAGCTTACCTCAGGTACGAACAGCCAACATAACGCAATGACAGTCATCGAATACATCTGAGATAACGTCATCGAAAAATAAAACAACTTCCTTGAAAAGGGCTGCCCGATAGAACGTGTTGCCAAGCGTGTTCCCAACCTAATTTCCATGGGAATAGAACGGTAAACTAAGCGTTTATCGGCAGTTTTTTCATCCTTGGAATCGAGGATCTCTTCTACTGACTGCCAAGGGATTTCTAGCACCACTGTTAAGGCACGAAGATTGGTTGCTTGAGGAATGTATTTTCCATTTTCATAGTGCGAAATCTGAGTATTTGACGCACTTGGACCAAATGCTTTTGCTGCAACCTCGGCTTGATTCATCCCAAGTTTCCGCCTGTGCGACCTAAGCAATTCCCCAAGTTTTTTCTTTTTTTTATGATTTAAATCAACGCCTTGTGTGTTTTTCATCAACTTTCATCAACTTTTAGAGTTCCTTTGCGCTTGAGTTTTCATTGTACCGTAAGGGCAGAGTTGGAGTCGAGGCAACGACTGCATCTGATGCAATTAGATCAACAATTTATTGCTTTGGGGGAAAAATGGACGGCACAAATGATAGTGACTTTCTTGTCGGAAGTAACAACACAAACGACACGCTTCGCGGCTTCAACGGCAACGATGTGTATTTCTTTGCTCCGGGCTTCGGTCGGGACGTCATACAGGAGAACGGAACTGCTGAAGATGCCGACGCAATCGTCTTCGGTGCAGGCATCGAGCCTGAACAGG
>JBDVMU010000058.1:0-54866 GCA_039969995.1 Rhizobiaceae bacterium | reverse complement strand
AGTTCGCGACTGTTGGCAGTGCCAGTATGGCCAGTCGGATATTGGGCTTCGGTCGTGAGGCTATGCTGGCAGCAGCGCTTGGCACCGGACCTGTGGCCGATGTTTTCTATACTTGCTTCCGCTTTCCCAACTTATTTCGTCGACTGTTTGCAGAGGGCGCATTCAACATTGCCTTCGTTCCTCTGTTTGCCAAGGAACTGGAGGGCGGTGGCGAGGATGCGGCGCGCAAATTTGGCCAACAGGTCTTTTCCGTACTGGCCTCCTGGCTGTTGCTGTTTACCGCACTGGCGATTTTGACCATGCCTTTCCTGGTCACCCATGTGGTGGCGCCGGGCTTTGTCGACACGCCTGAGAAATTTGATCTTTCCGTATCAATGACACGGATCATGTTTCCCTATCTGTTGTGCATGTCTTTGGTGGCCATGTTCTCAGGCATTCTCAACTCTCTGCGCCGCTATTTCCTGGCAGCCATTGTGCCTGTTTTGCTCAATGTCGTGCTGATTGCCGTTCTGGCCACAGGCATCTTGTTGGAATGGCCTGATCGACAGATTGGCATGGGTCTGGCATGGGGCGTTTTGCTTTCAGGCATTGTTCAACTTGCTGCCCTTGCCTGGGGGGTCTGGAAAGTTGGGCTGGGATTTTCGCTCACCCTGCCGCGGCTCACAGAGCCGGTGAAACGTCTGCTGGTGTTGATGGGCCCAGGCCTGCTCACCGGCGGGGTGCTGCAAATCAATCTGCTGATCGGCACCATCATTGCCACACAGCAAGATGGCGCCAACGCGCTGTTGAACTATGCCGACCGGCTCAACCAATTGCCGCTTGGTGTCATCGGCATTGCCGTCGGCGTGGTGCTGCTGCCGGAATTGTCCCGTGCCTTGAAAGCTGGTGACAAGGGGGCCGCCGAACAGCTGCAGAACCGTTCTCTTGAATTTGCCCTGGCCCTGACCCTGCCCGCTGCCGTTGGCCTGATGGTCATGCCCGCCGAGATCATTGCCGTTGTTTATGAGCGTGGTGCTTTTGATGCGCAGGCCACAACCGACACCGCTCTGGCGCTGACCGCATTCGCATCTGGATTGCCCGCCTATGTCATGCTGAAAGTATTCCAGCCGGCGTTCTTCGCCCGTGAAGACATGCGAACACCGTTTATCTTCTCCGTCATTATGGTGGCCATCAACATCGTGCTGAGCCTGAGCCTGTTCCCGACCTTGGGGCATGTGGCTATTGCCGTTGCCACGTCAGTATCTGCCTGGGTCAATCTGTTCTTGCTTGCCATTACCTCGTGGCGCAGAAGCGACTTCCGGCCGGATGCAGCAACCCTGAAGCGCCTCATTCTGCTGCTCGTCTCCGCCCTGTTGATGGGCAGCGCCATCTGGTTCCTGCGGGATCTGCTGCAGCCCTGGCTGAACGCCAGCTTCCTGCCCAAGCTTTTGGCCGTCTCCGCCATGATCAGCTTTGGTGCAGCGCTTTATTTCGCCTTTTCTCTGCTGACCGGTGCAATGGACCGCTCATATGTAAAACGGCTCTTGCGTCGCTAGGCGACTTCCCTCATACACCGCTGGCAAATTCCAGCCTGGGTCCAAACCATGTCAAAAATCCAAGAACGGGTCTTCTCCGGTATCCAACCAACCGGCAATCTTCATCTCGGCAACTATCTCGGTGCGATCAAGAAATTCGTGCCGTTGCAGGAGCAATATGACTGCATCTATTGCGTCGTTGATCTGCATGCGATCACCGCATCGCTGCAGGATCCTGAAGAGATGACGCAGAACATTCGCGAAGTCGCAGCGGCCTATATTGCCGCCGGCATCGATCCTGAAAAGCACATTGTGTTCAACCAAAGCCAGGTGGCGGAACATGCCGAACTGGCTTGGATCTTCAGTTGCGTTGCCCGCATGGGCTGGCTGTCGCGCATGACCCAGTTCAAGGACAAGGCAGGCAAAGACCGCGAAAAAGCTTCTGTGGGCCTGTTCTCATATCCGGCATTGATGGCTTCCGACATTCTGGTCTATCGCGCCACGCATGTGCCTGTTGGTGATGACCAGAAACAGCATCTGGAACTGACACGCGACATCGCGCAAAAATTCAACAATGACTATTCCAAGCGCATTAAAACTTTGGATCTTGGTGAGCCAATGATGGTTGGGGACGAAAAGGTGCACGGCTATTTCCCACTGACCGAACCGCTGATTGGCGGCCCGGCAGCACGGGTCATGAGCCTGCGCGACGGTGCCAAGAAAATGTCGAAGTCCGACCCGTCGGATCTGTCGCGCATTGTCATGACCGATGATGCGGATGCCATTGCAAAGAAAATTCGCAAGGCGAAGACCGATCCGGAACCGCTGCCCGAGACCGTTGAAGATCTCGAAAAGCGGCCGGAAGCCGACAATCTTGTCGGCATCTACGCGGCGCTGGCCGACGTCGAAAAAGATGCCGTTCTGGCTGAATATGCCGGCGCACAGTTTGGCACGTTCAAACCAGCATTGGCCGACCTGGCTGTCGAAAAACTGGCTCCGATTGCCGACGAAATGCGTCGTTTGCAGGCCGATCCAGGTGAGATCGATGCTGTTCTGTCGAAAGGCGCAGATCGGGCTCGTGACATTGCCGCTAAGACGATTGCCGATGTGAAGGAAATCATTGGCTTTGTCGGCGCACGTCGATAGTCTGGTCCCACCAAAGAACCGATCGGCTCAACAATATGGTCAGTAAAAGAGAAGTCCGGCAGGAAGGCCACCGCCGCAAGTTTCTGGCGGTGGTTGATTCCACCCCGGAATGCGAAAAGGCGATCCACTATGCTGCACGCCGTGTGGCGGCAATCGATGCTGACCTGGTCCTGATCTTTGTCATCGAGCCGGGCGATTTCCAGCATTGGCTGGGGGTTGAAGACGTTATGCTCGCCGAAGCCAAGGTCGCAGCTGACCAGGCGCTGGCCAAAGCAAGCGCTTGGGCAGTTGAATATGGCGGCATTACCCCGCAAGTGGTGACACGCGAAGGTCGCCCAGCAGCAGCAATCGAAAGCCTGATTGAAGAAGATCATGACATTGCGCTGATGATTCTGGCAGCGGGCGAATCCAATGAAGGGCCAGGTCCGCTGGTTTCTGCTATCGCTGGCAGCGGCGGCGCATTCTCAATTCCTGTCACTGTTGTGCCAACGACGCTGACCGACGCGGATATCGATGATCTGGTTTAATTGAGCGCGACAAATCTACCGCTTGATTTGCACCGACATCAGACCTATTTTAGAGTAGTTCTAAACAAGCTCAAAAGCTCATTCGACGGGACGTCATCATGTTCATTCAGACCGAAGCCACGCCAAACCCAGCGACACTGAAATTTCTGCCCGGCGAAACCGTGGTCCAGAACGGCCCGTTTGAATTCGTGGCCGCCGAAGACGCAACAGGCAAGTCCCCCCTGGCAGAGCGTCTGTTTTCAATTCCTTCTGTGACCGGTGTGTTTTTTGGATTTGATTTCGTCACTGTCACCAAGAGCGACGACGCCGATTGGCAGCATCTGAAGCCGGCAATCCTGGGTGTCATCATGGAACACTACATGTCCGGCCTGCCGGTCATGGTGGACAGTTCCGCTTCCGGAGGCATGGAAGAAGGCGAAGGCTTTGTTGAAGAAGGCTCCGAGGAGATCGTTTCAACCATCAAGGAACTGCTTGAAACCCGCGTCCGCCCGGCTGTGGCGCAGGATGGCGGCGACATCACTTTCCACGGTTTTCGCGATGGTCGGGTCTTCCTGAAAATGCGCGGCGCCTGCGCCGGATGCCCATCATCTACAGCGACGCTGCAGCACGGCATTCAAAACCTGCTGAAACACTTCATCCCCGAAGTCGAAGCCGTCGAAGCGGTTCAATAACGGTAAGTGCCGCGACGAGCGCTACGCCGCTTCGTCGCCGCTTACGCCAGCCATCAACAGGCCAAGTTCGTTTTCGCTCGTGTCGGGTGAGCGCTCGCCGACAACATGGCCATCAAACATCACCAGCACCCGGTCTGACAACGAGCGAATTTCGTCGAGCTCAACGCTGATCAGCAACACCGCCTTGCCCGCATCGCGCATTTCAATAATGCGTTTGTGGATGAACTCGATCGCCCCGACATCAACACCCCGGGTTGGCTGTCCCACCAGCAATACGACCGGATCGCGTTCCATCTCACGGGCCAGCACGATTTTCTGCTGGTTACCGCCTGAGAAATTCGCTGTCTTCAGACGTGGGTTGGGTGGGCGAATGTCATATTTTTCAATCTTCTCCACCGCGTCGGCACGCATCGCGTCAATTTGCAAAAACGGCCCAGACACAAAGCTACTGTCCCCATGATAGCCTAGCACAGCGTTTTCATTTTCTTCGAACGGCAGAACCAGGCCTTCATGGTGACGGTCTTCCGGCACATGGGCCAATCCACGATTACGCAGTTCGGCCGGATCAAATACAATTTCCTGACCGTCCAGCTCGATTGAACCCGATTCAAAGCCGCGCATGCCGGCAATCGCCTGAAGCAATTCCGACTGACCGTTGCCAGCAACCCCCGCAATGCCAACGATCTCCCCGGCACGAACCTGCAGCGAGACGTTTTTGACCATCTCGACGCCACGGGAATCGCGCACAGTGACATTGGCAACATTAAGCTTCACATCGCCAGGATGGGCTTCGCCTTTTTCCACTTGCAGCAGGACGCGGCGACCCACCATCAATTCTGCCAATTCTTCCATACTGGTTTTCGCGGTTTCCCGGGTTGCCACCATTTCGCCGCGGCGCATCACCGACACTTCGTCGGTGATTGCCATGATCTCCCGCAGTTTATGGGTGATAAGCAGGATGGTTTTGCCCTGCGCCTTCAACTGTTCAAGAATCCGAAACAGATGGTCAGCCTCAGCCGGGGTCAACACACCGGTTGGCTCGTCGAGGATCAAAACATCTGCACCCCGGTACAGTGCTTTGAGGATTTCCACCCGCTGTTGCAATCCAACCGGCAGATCCTGAATCAAGGCATCGGGATCCACTTTGAGCCCGTATTCTTCCTCCAGCCGAAGCAACTCTCCGCGCGCCCTGGACATGGCCGAATTGAGAATATTGCCGCCCTCAGCTCCCAAAATGATGTTTTCCAGCACGGAGAAGTTGTCGACCAGCATGAAGTGCTGATGCACCATGCCAATACCCAGGCCAATGGCAGATTGGCTGTCGGGAATGACGACTTCCTCGCCCTTCATCTTTATTGATCCGCTATCGGCCTGATAGAAGCCATAGAGGATCGACATCAAAGTCGACTTGCCAGCACCATTTTCACCGATGATGCCGTGGATAGTTCCAGGTCGGATGGCCAGATCAATATCCTTGTTGGCATGCACCGGGCCGAAGCTCTTATTGATGCCGGATAGTTCGATAGCGGCGGGTAAATTCTGTTCCATGGCTGAAACGCTAACACGGTATTTTTGCATTTTCGAGAGCCAATGCTCGACTTACACATCCATCCGAGTCATTAGACAGGCATGAGCAATACCGACCAAGACCGTCTGCAAAAGCTGGAAGAGCTACTCGCCTACCAAGGTGCAGAGCTTGAATCCCTGTCCGATACTGTCCGCGAGCAGTGGCAACAGATTGACCTGCTCAAAAAAGCCCTGCTGCGCCAGCGTGACCGACTGACCATTTTGGAGGAAAGCGGTGGCGGCGAAGGCGGCGGCGGCGGCGGCGGTGGTGGACATGAAAATACCAAACCACCGCACTATTGAGGGCTGAACCATGAAGTTCAGCGACTATTCGGCACAATCCATATTCATTGGCGCCTTGGCTGCTTTTGTTGGGTTCACATCGTCCTTTGCCGTTGTACTGCAAGGCCTGCGCGGTGTTGGAGCAAGCGAAGCACAGGCGGCCTCAGGTTTGATGGCAGCCAGTATCGCCATGGGTCTTTGCGGCATCTTTTTGAGCCTGCGGACAAAAATGCCGATCAGCATCGCCTGGTCGACGCCGGGCGCGGCGCTGCTGGCCAGCGCGGCATTGGTGACAGGCGGGTTTCAGGCTGCAGTTGGTGCTTTCATCATGTGCGGTGTGCTGATTGTTCTATGCGGCCTCTGGAAACCGTTTCAACGGGCAGTGGAAGCTATTCCCGGCGCTTTGGCCAATGCGCTTCTGTCGGGCATTTTGTTGGCGCTTTGTCTGGCTCCGTTCAAGGCCATTTCCTTCGACCCATGGCTGGGTCTGCCAATTCTGCTGGCATGGATCATCGGTGGGCGCATCAATCGGTTTCTCGGCGTTCCCCTTGCACTTGTTGCGTTTTGCCTGGTGGTGCTGATCGGCGTTGAATTTCCCGCCGGATGGCAGGACATGCTGAAGGAGTCGCTGATCCCCAAACCGTTGCTGATCGCCCCGATTTTCTCGCTGGAGGCCTTTTTCAGCATCGCGCTGCCGCTGTTCATCGTCACCATGGCTTCGCAGAATGTGCCCGGCATTGCTGTCCTGCAGGCCAACAAGTATCAACCCAAAGTGGCGCCGCTGCTGTCTACCTCCGGTGTGTTTACCGTGATCGGCGCACCATTTGGCGCGCACGCGGTCAATCTGGCAGCCATAACTGCGGCCATGTTGGCGGGTGAGGAAGCCGGGCCTCACCGCGACAAACGCTATACCGCCGCCGTGATTTGTGGGCTTGGATATGTTGTTTTCGGATTGTTTGCCGGACTGACCACCACTTTTGTCAGCCTGGCGCCCCCTATCCTGATTGAGGCTGTTGCAGGACTTGCACTGATTGCCGCGTTTTCGGCATCCGTCGTTCAGGCCTTCAAGGACGAAGAGACCCGCCCGGCAGCCGCTGTGACCTTTCTGGCCACTGCATCGGGCATGAGCATTGTCGGAATTTCAGGTGCATTCTGGGGGCTGTTGGGCGGTGGCCTGATGCTGGCGATCGCCCGCTATCGTAAATCGACTTCTTAAAAAGCAACTGCTTAAAAACGCGTGCGGGCCCGCATTGCTGCCGACAAGGTGCCCTCGTCTAGATAATCAAGCTCCCCCCCCACCGGTACGCCATGGGCGAGCCGAGAGATTGTGACGTCCAACCCGTCCAGCTGGTCGGTAATATAATGGGCCGTCGTTTGACCCTCTACCGTGGCGTTGACGGCAATGATCACCTCTTTGACATTGCCGGTGGCGACCCGGTTGACCAGTTGATCGATGCTCAGATCATCCGGCCCGATGCCATCGAGGGGAGACAGTGTACCTCCCAACACATGATAGGAGGCATTGAGGACATTGGCGCGCTGCAGCGCCCAAAGATCCGACACATCTTCAACCACCACCAATGTAGACGTATCGCGACGCGGATCGCTGCACATGGAACAGGGATCACTGGTATCGATATTACCGCAGGTACCGCACACGCCAATGACCTCGACAGCGTCCGCCATGGCGCTGCTCAGCGGCACCATCAAGGCGTCCTTCTTCTTGATGAGATGCAGCGCCGCCCGGCGCGCCGAACGTGGCCCAAGACCCGGCAAGCGTGCGAGCAACTGGATCAACCGCTCAATCTCATTTCCAGTTGGGCCAGTTGAGTGGGCTGAGCGGGTTGGGTGGGTTGGCGAGTCTGACATCAGCCGGAGTCCTCAGACAATTTGGCAGCTGTTTTGCGGCGCTTTTCGCGTTGGCTGATCTGAACGACCTGCAACCGACGGATGCGGCGGGGATCAGCATCCATGACGCGGAACTCAAATCCTGGCACACCGCGCACGACTTCGCCGCGCACCGGAATGTGGCCAGCCAGCGCGAACACCAGACCGCCCAGCGAATCAACGTCTTCTGCAGATTCTCCCGGATCAAAGCTTGAACCAATCACGCCGGCCAGTTTTTCCACTTCAACGCGGGCATCGACAGTCCAAATCCCATCACCATTGGAAACGATCTGGTTTTCTTCGGCTTCGTCTTCGTCGTGCTCGTCTTCGATTTCTCCAACGACTTCTTCAACAATGTCTTCAAGCGATACCAGTCCGTCTGTGCCCCCATATTCGTCAATCACTAGCGCCATCTGGGTGCGGGTTGCCTGCATGCGGGCCATCAGGTCTGAAGCCAACATGGAAGGTGGAACGAACAGCACTTTGCGCATCACCTTGAGCTTCGTCAGCCTGGTCGACAAATCGAGCCGGGACAGATCAATTTCAGGTGTCTCGGCCTCGGCCTTTTTTGCACTGCGCTTTTTCTTTGGCCGTGCAACTTTTGTCATGTGCAGCAGCAGGTCTTTGACCAGCACCATGCCACGCGGGTCATCGAGCGTGTCGTCATAGACCGGCAGACGCGAATGGCCAGTATCTTCAAATTCCTTGAGCACTTCGGCCAGCGTGTCATCGAGACTCACCGCATGAACTTCGGCACGGGGCACCATCACATCCTCAACCCGTCGCTCACGCAACCGCAGAATGTTCTGCAACATTGCCCGTTCTTCGGGAGAAAAGACGTCTCCGGCTTCGCCCTCACCGGACAAGGCTTCGTGCAAATCGTCACGCAACGTGCCGCCTGAGCGCAGCCCAAGACGAATCATGAAGCGCGTGAACCAGCCTTCCAGCCGGTCATCACGATCAACAACAACCAGCTCGCGGCCGGTCAGGGGTTCATTTGGATTTGCCGGACTGTCTTCGTCCGAGTCGCTTCGATAGTCATCCGCATCCGACGTTATGGCCGAGGCAGATTCAGAAGATCGATCGTTCATGATATTTCAGGTGTCTCCTTTGACACGGTGGTGGGCCTGACTGTTACCGGCCTGAGACGCAGAACGTGGCAGCGCGTTCCCAACTCTTTCTAATATTTCGGCCTGGTATTTAGACCTAACATATAGGCGAAAAAAGTTGGTTGCGAGCAGTTTACGCTGTTGCATAGGGATCGGCAATGCCGAGTTTGGCAAGGATCTGGCTCTCCAGGCTCTCCATGACAACAGCTTCGTCCTCTGTTTCGTGATCATATCCAAGCAGGTGAAGAAATCCATGGATAACCAGGTGAGCGAGATGGTCGTGATTCGATTTGTCCTGTTCGCGCGCTTCGCGCTCGATGGTTTGCCGCGCCAGGACAATATCACCCAGAATGGTGGTCACCGGACCACCGCTTTCCTGGGCCGCAAATGACAGAACATTTGTGGGCTTGTCCTGCTGGCGATATTGCTTGTTGAGCTGATGCACCTGTTCGTCATCGGTGAACAGCAGACTGACCTCACATTCGGGGTCCAGGTTTTCGCCAATGACTTGCCGGGCACCGTTGATCGCGACGGCGCTCAGCTTCTCCAGTTCATCTTCAGGTGCCCACCAGTCGCTCTCAAAGGCGCAGTCAATGATCATGGGAACGCATACGGGAGCGTTCGCGCCCCGCCGCATCATAGGCTTCAACGATTTGGCCAACGAGTTTGTGCCGCACAACATCCTTGGACGTGAAGGCAACGGAAACAATGCTCTCAACCGGACGCAATATTTTCAGCGCTTCGACCAGGCCGGAAACATGCCCCGGTGGCAGGTCAATCTGGCTGGGGTCGCCGGTGATGATCATTTTCGATCCCTCGCCAAGACGGGTTAAGAACATTTTCATCTGCATTGACGTGGTATTCTGCGCCTCATCCAGAATAACCGCCGCATGGGCCAGCGTGCGGCCGCGCATGAAGGCCAGAGGAGCAATCTCAATTACTTCCGAGGTGATGGCCCGCTCAACCTTGTCGGCGGGCATCATGTCATAAAGCGCGTCATAGAGCGGCCGCAGATAGGGATCGACCTTTTCTTTCATGTCGCCGGGCAGAAAGCCCAAGCGCTCTCCAGCTTCCACTGCAGGACGGGTCAGGATGATCCGGTCAATAGCGCCGCGCTCCAGCAGCGAGGCTGCATAGGCCACAGCAAGATAGGTCTTGCCAGTACCTGCGGGGCCAGTGCCAAAAATCATCTCAGCCCGGTCCATGGCCCGGATATAGGCGTCCTGGGTGGGAGTTCGGGCATGGATGGTGCGCTTGGCGGTGGATATCGCGGCCATAGCCAGTTTGCCGTTCTTTTCCATTGTTGGAAGTGTCATTTGCGCATCCGATGCAATTGCCTGACGAATCGCTCCTTCAACATCGCCAGCCTGAATATCTTCACCTTGATCAATGCGGGAATATAAGGCGTCCAGCACGCGGCGGGCCTGATCGGTGGCGACAGCAGAACCGCGCAGATTGACTTCATTGCCGCGGGCGCTGGCTTCCAAATGCAGGTCACGTTCGATGATTGCCAGGAATTCGTCGAACTGACCAAACAGCGCACGGGCTTTGTTGTTGTCGTCAAAAACCAGGGCAACATGGGTCATGTCCGATGCCCCTGGATTCGTCGACTTGGATCCACGTTCGCTGGCGGACTTGGTGACGAATTCGGGCAGGTCGTGAGATGAGCTCAATAAAGGGTCTTTCTAATGTCGCTGGTCTACCGGCTCGGCCAGCAAACTGTTGTTATTATGGTGGGTGACCTTAACAGTCACCAGTTCGCCAATAGCACCTATATGTGCCGGAACAACGACACTTTGCAGCCATGGCGACCGCCCAATCAACTGTTGATCATTCCGACCAGGCTTTTCAAGCAAAACTTCGATGGTTTTGCCCACACAATCTTTGTTGAACGCCAGTTGCTGCTCGTTCAGCAAGGCTTGTAACCGCGCCAGGCGTTCGTTTTTGACGGCCTCATCCACCTGATCTTCCATCTCCGCGCCGGGAGTGCCAGGGCGCATGGAATATTTGAACGAATAGCACTGGGCGTAATTTGTCTTGCGGACGATATCCAAAGTGGCCTCGAAATCCGCGTCGGTCTCGCCGGGAAAGCCAACAATCATATCGCCTGAAATGGCAATGTCAGGGCGGGCCTCCCGCACCTTGGCGATGATGTCGAGATATTCCTGTGCAGTGTGGCTGCGGTTCATCGCCTTAAGTATTTTGTCGGAACCAGCCTGCACCGGCAGATGCAGATAGGGCATCAGACAATCAATATTGCGGTGCGCCGCTATCAATCCATCATCCATATCCTTGGGATGACTGGTGACATAGCGCAACCGTTTCACCCCATCGATTTGGGCCAGGTCAGCGAGCAATTCACCCAGCTTCATTTCCGTGCCGTTGGGGCCAAGCCCATGCCAGGCGTTTACGTTCTGTCCCAACAGCGTGATTTCGCGGACGCCTGCGTTGACCAGCGATTGCGCCTCCTCAATGATCTGGCTGTGGGGCCGAGAAACTTCCGCACCTCGCGTATAAGGCACTACACAGAAAGTGCAGAATTTGTCGCATCCCTCCTGAACCGTCAGGAATGCAGCAGCGCCCCGCGCCTGCACCTGCTTCTTGGTTGCCAGCGGCATATGCTCAAATTTGTCTTCAACCGCATATTCGGTTTCGACCTGTGGACCGGCTGCTTTCGCCTTTTCCACGATGGCCGGAAGGTTGTGATAGGTCTGTGGACCGACAACCAGATCAACCGCACGCTCGCGGCGAATAATTTCCTCACCCTCAGCCTGAGCAACGCAACCCGTAACACCAATCATCAACGGCCGTTCGGTATCGGCGCGCGACTGCTTCAACTTACGAATACGCCCAAGATTGGAGTAGACTTTTTCGGCAGCCTTTTCACGGATATGGCAGGTGTTCAGCAACACCAGGTCAGCGTCTTCCATCTCCGTCGTAGGCGTATAGCCGTCACTTTCCAGCGCATCCTGCATGCGGGTGGAATCGTATACGTTCATTTGGCAGCCCCAGGTCTTGATGAAGACCTTTTTGGGGGTTTTTTGTTTTTCCAGATCGGCTTGCATGACGGTGATCGGTTGGAGTGAGCCTGATTGCGGTGTTTACCCGTCTCGTCGAGAAGAGTCGAGCATCGAACGGATGCTTTCTACGGCTTGCCGCGCGACAATTTTACGATTGGACGTGTCTTCCAGAATAATTGGCTCGCCAAGCCGGATGGCAACATCCAAGGCACCCTGTTTGAAGATCGGAATCAGGCTTTCACCCAATTCCAGCTCACCTGGCCAGGTGACATGCGGCCGTTCCGCCCGACACAGGGGAAGGCCATGCAGGTGGGTATACTGAATCGACGCCGGTTGAACGAGTGCCGTTTCCACCGGAGACTGTTTCAAGGCAATCTTGGCCGCTTCAAACAAAGATGTCTTGAACGGTGCCAGCAAATTGCCGTCCGTTGTGGTCCCTTCTGGAAACAGCACCATGATTTCCCGGGCTGTCAGTCGGTCCGCCACTTCATTTGCCTGGTGATGGGAATTGCGCCGTTCTTCGCGCCTGACAAATACGGTTCGCTGAAGCTTCGCCAGGGTGCCGAAGATCGGCCATTGGCTCATTTCTGCCTTGGCAACAAAGCTAACCCGCCCAACAGCACCAAACACAACGATATCGAGCCAGCTGACGTGATTGGCGACCAGCAGGAGTGGTCTGTCAGGCGGCAGTTTTCCTTCCAGATGCAGACGGATCCCGACAATTGCCAGCAAGGCGCGATGAAAGTACATGGGAATATATTGTGCCGGAGCGCTCCACCCCAACCGATCAAGTAGCAGGGCGAGAAACTGGAGTGGTAACAAGGCCAGGAGCACCAGCACGCCCACGAACAAAATCCAGACTAAGCGAAGATTAGCAATCACTAGTCGTCTTCTGTCGGCTTTTGGTCGGCGGAATTCAGCGGGACGCCATAAAGCTCCAAGCGATGATCGACCAGCTTGTAGCCCAGCCGACGGGAGATCACCTCCTGCAAGGCCTCAATCTCCTCGCTGCGAAACTCAATCACCTTACCTGTCTTCATGTCGATAAGATGATCATGATGGCTTTCAGGTGCGGGTTCATAGCGCGCGCGTCCGTCGCGAAAGTCGTGTCGCTCAATTATGCCGGCATCTTCAAACAGCGCGACGGTGCGGTAAACAGTGGAAATCGATATTCGCGGATCGATCTTGGCAGCTCTGTTGTACAGTTCTTCTGTATCTGGATGATCTACAGCAGCTTCCAGAACACCGGCAATCACCCGCCGCTGGTCTGTCATCCGCATGCCCTTGTCGATGCATCGTTGCGCCAGCGATGTCGCAGAGTTTCCCGGATCCTTTATGGGTGTGTTTTCCATGGATGTCATTTGAAGTCGGGACGGTTGCCAACGAGTCTAAACAAGGTCCAACCGCATCACAAGCGCAGTGGAGCGTTCGACGACCTCGGCATCGTCAGATGATTTATAATAACCTGGCCGGTTACCGACGGTTTCAAATCCGAGTCGGTTGTAGAGGCCGACAGCGGGAGCGTTATTGCCGTCGACTTCAAGCAGCAGTTTTTCAACCCGGTCAGCGCGCAATCGAAGGATCGCTTCGCGCATCAATGCTTCGCCAAGGCCTCGTCCACGCCCCTTAGGGTCAACGGCAATGGAGAGGATTTCCGCTTCGTCCTGGGTATGGCGCACGATATTAAAGCCAAGCACGGGGCCTTCCGGCTCGCCCACCGTGCGGGCAACCAATAAGGTGACACTCGATTGCAGAGCCAGGTTGGAAATTTCCGACTCTGACCAGCCTCTTGGAAAGGATTGCCGGTGCAGGTCAGCGATGGCCGCATGGTCATGCGACCCGGCAACCATCATGACAAATCGTTTGCGATCCTGACCAAACACGTGTGTGGGCACTCCAAAGACTGAATATTCAGCTGGAACCGAACTCTGCCAGCTCCCGATCCCAGCCAGATATTGATTTATCAGGTGGCCGATGCCGAAGAAAGGCCTGATTGACTTCAAATTGCCGCCAGCGCCTGGCTCACATCTTCTAGAATATCGTCGGCGTCCTCCAACCCCAGAGACAACCGCACGACGCCATCAGAAATGCCCAAGGCGTCACGGTCTTCAGCCGTCAGATTCTTGTGGGTGGTCGTTGCCGGATGGGTGATCAGGCTTTTTGCATCGCCAAGATTGTTTGAAATGCGGACAATTTTCAACGCGTTTTCAAAGTCGAACGCTGCCCGCTTGCCCGATAATTCAAACGCAACAAGAGTCGAGCCCGCCGCCATCTGACGCTGTGCCAGTTCGGCTTGTGGATGGTCAGCTCGACCTGGATAAATCACCCGATTGACTTTGGCGCTTTCGGCGAGGAAGTCGGCAAGTCTACCGGCACTTTGAGTCTGTTGCGCAACCCGCAATGGCAGAGTTTCAAGGCCTTTTAACAGAACCCAGGCGTTGAACGGCGACAGACTGGGGCCAGTATGGCGGAAAAAGTCGTAGAGATGTTCGCCAATCCATTCCTCGTCAGAAAGAACAATGCCTCCCAGACATCGACCCTGCCCGTCAATATGTTTGGTGGCTGAATAGACAACCACGTCCGCCCCCAATTCCAACGGCTTTTGATAAATTGGCGTGGCGAACACGTTGTCGACAACCAGTTTCGCACCATTTTCGTGGGCCAGATCTGCGACCGCGGCAATGTCCACCAGTTCCAGCGTTGGATTGGTGGGCGATTCCAGGAAACAAACCTTGGTATTCGGCTGCATCGCTGCTTTCCAGGCGTCCAGATCGGTTCCGTCTACCAGTGTCGATTCAATACCGAATTGGGGCGCGAGCTTTTCCACCACCCAGCGGCAGGAGCCGAACAGCGCACGCGCCGCCACAATATGGTCACCCGCCTTCAACTGGCACAACAGCGCGGCACTGACCGCCCCCATGCCGCTTGCTGTGGCCAGAGCGGCTTCAGCGCCCTCAAGGGCACACATGCGCTGCTCGAACATCGTGACCGTTGGGTTGCCATAGCGGGAATAGATGTAGCCATCTTCGTCCCCGGCAAAACGCGCTTCGGCTGCCTCAGCACTATCGTAGACAAAGCCTTGAGTCAGATACATGGCCTCGGAAGTCTCGCCAAACTCAGACCGGCTGGTACCGCTATGAACCAAGCGGGTGGCGGCTCTCCATTTTGAAGATGCTTCTGTCAGGGATTCGCTCATAATTTACTCCAATATTCGGTTACCAGAGCAAAATCAGCACATAAAAAAACCGACTTTGCCCGGGTCGCAAAATCGGTCACAAAAACTGAAACTAACTGTCTCGGTTTCGGCCCTTTAGCGACTTGTTTAACGTGGCTGCAAGCCGACCGGCCAAATCACCACGAGTAAAGGTTGGATAAACCAACTGGCCCATTGCGTCAATCGTCAGGAGCCTTAAACCAAATTTATGGCTCAAGATCCCGTCCCCACCGCTGGAATCCTCAATGATGCGCAGATTCATGATCTGTTTGCCAATGGTCATCTGGCCAGTGGCCGCGAATTGGATGGCGATCAGGTGCAACCAGCGAGTCTTGACCTGCGGCTCGGCAAAGTCGCATGGCGGGTTCGGGCATCTTTCCTGCCAGGCAAGGATTCGTTGGTTCAGGACAAGCTGGATCGGTTCTCCCTGCATCAGATCGACCTGAGCCAGGGTGCGGTTCTAGAAACCGGTTGCGTTTACATCGTGCCGCTGCTTGAGAGCTTCGACCTTCCTGAAACCATTTCCGCCTCTGCCAATCCGAAGAGCTCCACTGGTCGACTGGATATATTCACCCGGGTGATTGCTGACCGTGCACAACAATTTGACATGGTACCGGCAGGCTATACCGGGCCACTCTATCTGGAGATCTCGCCGCGCACTTTCCCGATTGTTGCGCGCACCGGATCACGCCTTTCGCAAATTCGTTTCCGCGTCGGCAATTCTATTCTCGACCGCGATACGCTGTTGGACCTGCATAAGGCAGAAACGCTGGTAGCCGCTGAAGAACCGAATATCGACAGCCGCGGCATTGCCATGTCGATCGACCTGACAGGCGATGAAAACGGCCTGGTTGGCTACCGCGGCAAGCGCCATACCGGTGTTGTCGATGTCGACGAGAAAGCGGCATGCGAGGTACTCGACTATTGGGAACCCATACACAACCGTGGTTCGCACGACATCGTTCTCGACCCGGATGAGTTCTATATTCTCGTCTCACGCGAGGCGGTGCACGTGCCGCCGCTCTATGCTGCAGAAATGGTGCCGTTTGACCCGCTGGTCGGCGAATTCAGAGTTCACTATGCGGGTTTCTTTGATCCTGGCTTTGGCCATGCCGCTGCTGGCGGTGCGGGAGCACGGGCAGTACTGGAAGTGCGCAGCCACGAAGTGCCGTTTATTCTTGAGCACGGACAGATCGTCGGGCGTCTGGTTTATGAGAATATGTTGCAGCGCCCCGAAGCGCTCTATGGCGCCGACCTGAAATCGAACTACCAGGCACAGGGCCTGAAGCTTTCAAAACATTTTAAGTAGCCGCTGTTTAGTAGCTGCTGGCGACCCAATCAGCCAATCATGCCAGAGGCGCGCCGCCGCTTGGGGCCACGTTTGCGCGCAACTGGCTGCTCGTCAAACAGCGAGGCCAATTGTTCGGTCATTGCACCCGCCAGCTCTTCCGCGTCGACAATGGTGACCGCGCGCTTGTAGTAGCGGGTCACATCGTGGCCGATACCAATGGCCAGCAATTCCACCGGTGACTGGTTTTCAATCTCATCAATCACATGGCGCAAATGGCGCTCCAGATAATTGCCCGGATTAACCGACAATGTTGAATCATCGACCGGCGCACCATCGGAGATCATCATCAGAATTTTGCGTTGCTCGGGACGCGCCAGAAGCCGCTCATGGGCCCAATCCAGTGCTTCGCCGTCAATATTTTCCTTCAACAGACCTTCGCGCATCATCAGACCGAGGTTCTTGCGAGCCCGCCGCCATGGTGCATCGGCCCCCTTGTAGATGATGTGGCGCAGATCGTTCAGGCGACCCGGATTGGCCGGTTTTCCAGCCTTCAACCAGGATTCGCGCGCCTGACCACCCTTCCAAGCCTTGGTGGTGAAACCAAGGATCTCTACCTTGACGCCACAGCGTTCAAGAGTGCGGGCCAGAATATCGGCGCAGGTCGCTGCAACGGTAATCGGACGACCGCGCATGGAACCTGAATTGTCGAGCAACAGGGTAACTACGGTATCGCGGAAATCGGTGTCGCGCTCCATCTTAAACGACAAAGGCGCGGTGCTGTCGGTTACGATGCGCGTCAGCCGCGCGCTGTCAAGATAACCTTCTTCGAGGTCAAAGTCCCAACCGCGGTTTTGCTGCGCCATCAGGCGGCGCTGCAGCCGGTTTGCCAGGCGCCCTACAACCCCTTGCAAGTGGGCCAGTTGCTTGTCGAGGAACGCCCGTAGGCGTTCCAGCTCAGCATCATCACAAAGTTCTTCAGCCTTGATTTCTTCGTCGTCGCTTGTCTGATAGGCCTTGTAGTCGGAAGTTGGCGGCAAGTTCGAGAGAGGCATGTCTGGACGCTGCGCTTCGCCGGGGCTTTCGGCGGCCTCATCGTCATCGTCCATCATTTCATCGCCCGACGATTCAGAGGCCTCCATCTCGCCGGTTTCCTGCTCCTCACCGGAAGCATCCTGGTCATCGGGAGAGGCTTCTTCGGAACCGGTGGCCTCTTCGGTCTCCCGTTCCATATCCTCTTGCTGTTCCTGATTCTGATCGTCGTTGGAATCTTCTTCATTGTCCTGATCGTTGGAATCCTGTCCCAACTCATCGGCCATTTCCAACTGCGCAATCAGATCGCGGGTCGCCTTTGCAAATGCTTCCTGGTCATCCAGACGCTCGCCGAGATTGTCGAAGGAATCCTCAGCCCGCTCTTCAATCCAGTCGCGCCACACATCGACCACGGCCTGTGCCGATTTCGGCGGTGCACGACCAGTAATTTTTTCACGCACCAGCATCGCAACAGCATCACCCAACGGCGCTTCCTCACGTGACGTGACATCAGCGAGGCCCGACCGCATGAATTTGTCTTCCAACATGTGATCGAGATTGTCGGCCATGCCGTCCATGGCGATACAGCCAATGGCTTCGACACGTGCCTGTTCAACCGCGTTGAAAACAGCCCGGGCATTGTCACCGGCTGGCAAATGACTGGCGTGAACGCCGCTGTCGTGCTTGGCCAACCGCAGGGCCATGGAATCAGACAGGCCGCGGGTCACCGCAATCTCTGCCTTGGACGGATTCTTGCCAGGTTCCGGCAGGCGCACTCTTTGGCCCGCCATGCCCGGCTTTTCCTTGCCGTAGGACACTTCCAGCTCAGCATCTTGAGCAATGGCGCGCATGCAGGAAGCCACTGAGGTTTTCAGCGGCTCCACATCTGCAATCGATGCGGTATTTCCTGAATTGTCACCAATGCGCGCCATGTCTGTTCTACTTAAGCGAGAGCAACGTTTGCAGCACTTTCCTTCAGCTCTTCGCCAAAGGCCCGCTGATAGAATTCAGCCACCAGCGCACGCTCCAGTTCATCACATTTGTTGAGGAATGTAAGGCGGAAGGCAAAGGCAACATCGCCAAAGATTACCGCATTTTCAGCCCAGGTGATGACCGTACGCGGGCTCATCACAGTAGACAGATCACCGTTGATAAAGGCAGCACGGGTCATATCAGCAACCCGCACCATGCGTGAAATCTTGTCCTTGCCCTCGGTGTTCTGCCAATCGGCAATCCGCGCCGTGACAATGTCGGTTTCCTGATCATGAGGCAGATAGTTCAGCGTCGTCACAATTGACCAACGGTCCATCTGACCCTGGTTGATCTGCTGAGTACCGTGATAAAGGCCTGATGTATCGCCAAGACCAACTGTGTTGGTGGTGGCAAACAGACGGAAAGCCGGATGCGGGTGGATAACGCGGTTCTGGTCAAGCAGGGTCAAGCGACCGGCGACTTCCAGCACCCGTTGAATCACAAACATCACGTCGGGGCGGCCGGCGTCATATTCATCGAACACCAGTGCAACGTTGTTCTGTAGTGCCCATGGCAGGATGCCGTCTTTGAATTCGGTGACCTGCTGTCCGTCTTTCAGCACAATCGCGTCCTTACCGATCAGATCGATACGCGAGATGTGGCTGTCCAGATTGACGCGAACGGTTGGCCAGTTAAGGCGAGCGCCGACTTGTTCAATATGGGTCGATTTACCCGTACCGTGATAGCCAGTGACCATGACACGACGGTTGTGGGCATAACCAGCCAGAATGGCCAAAGTGGTGTTCTTGTCGAACAGGTAGTTTTCGTCGACAGGAGGTACGTGATTGGTGGGCTCGCTATAGGCGGGCACCATCAGGTCGCTATCGATACCAAAAACGTCCCTGACCGAGACCTCGCGGTCCGGCAAATTATCAAAATCGCTCATGAAAAAAAGCTCTTGCGGTTTCGGGTCGGTGGACGACCCGACATGTTACAGTTGGATTAAATCTGGTTTGCTTTAGCAGAACCCGGCCCGGGGACAAACCCCGTGTGTCAATTTAGCGGAATCTTTGCATCGGCAATATGCTTTAGCACAAACCAGCCTGTTTGAGATGCTTATAGGCCTGGATAATTTGCCGCAGCCGGTCTTCAGAAGATCGGTCGCCGCCATTGGCATCGGGATGGTTCTGCTTCACCAGCGTTTTGTATTTCTTGGTTATGTGGTCACCGGACGCCGTCGACGGCAAGCCAAGATCGTGCAGTGCCTTTTCTTCCAGGCGTTTCAGCTTGCGCGGACCGCCACTGGAGGGAATGCGCTTGCCATCAGGCGTATAACGGGAACGTATCTTGGAATGCCAACCGGGCGTCGCCCGCAGGGTCGAAGGATCGACCTCTTCGCCGGGTTTTCGGTTGCTGGTCTTCCATGTCGGGCGATGACCCGTGACGTTTTCTTTCTGGTACTTGGCGATCTCGTCGTCGTTAAGTCCTGAAAAATAATTGAAATTCTTGTTGTACTGGCGCACGTGATCAAGGCAGAAATTCAGATATTGGCCTTCGCGATTGCGGCCCATCGGCGCTTTATGCGCCCCTGGTTTGTCGCAGCCTTCCCACGCGCACTCATTGGCCGCTCGCTCCTCGGCTTCCTTTTTTTTCGCACCGCGAGGTTTGATTCGGATCTTGTCGAAAATGTCGGAATTAGAAGCCATGGAACCTTTGATATCACCAATCACCAACAATCGTATGTCACCTCCCAAAATTGAGGCACAACGCTGTTGGACTTAGAGAATTTGAAGTGCAAGTTCATAGCCTATTATTGTATAAAAAGCCAGCCATGAACCAAAAATTGGAATCGCCAAAATGAGCAGCAAGGGACCTTTGGTCACTCGACTTGAACAGAAGATGCAAAAAGCGTTTGCACCGCAATCGCTGGAGATCATCAATGAAAGCCATCTCCATGCCGGACACCAGCCTGGATTTAACGGAGAAGGCGAAAGTCACATTCGTGTTCGCATGATTGCCGATCATTTTAACGGGATGAGCCGGGTGAACATCCATCGCGAAATCAATGCCATTTGTGCCGACGAAATCGCTGCCGGCCTGCATGCCCTGGCGATTGATGTCAAAGGCACAGAATAGACACCTAAAGGAATTCTAAGCGTTCACCTGACCGCCACTGAGGTTACGAATGCGCAACTGGGTAATGCGGTTCCTTTCGCGGCCAACCACGACAAAGCGTTTGCCGTAGAATGTGAAAGTCTGCTTTTCTTCGGGGATCATTTGCGCCTCGTGGATCACCAGGCCGGCAATCGTTGTCGCTTCCTCGTCGGGCAATTGCCAGTCCAGTGCCCGATTCAGATCGCGAATTGGCAAAGTGCCATCAACGATCACTGAGCCGTCTACCTGCATTTGCAGCCCGGAAATTTCCTCATCGTGTTCGTCGGCGATTTCGCCAACAATCTCTTCGAGAATGTCTTCCAGTGTGACGAGGCCTTCCACCTCACCATATTCATCCACGACCAGGGCAATATGGGCCTGGCGCCGCAGGAACGCATTGAGCTGGTCCTGAAGTGATGTTGTCTCCGGCACGAACCAAGGCTCCGCCATGGTTTTGTGAACATCAAACTTCTTGGTGTCGTAGTTCAGCTCCGCCAGGGCGCGCAGCATGTCTTTGGCATGAATGACGCCAATTATATTATCGTTTTCGCCCTGAAAGACCGGCATGCGGGTATGGGGACTTGCCAGGATCTGGGCAACGATCTCCTTCGGCTGATCGTCAGCATCAATGCAAGACATCGCGGTGCGGTGTACCATGATGTCCTCAACTTCCAACTCGTGCAGATCAAGCACGCCACCGACCCTGTCGCGATCATCCTTGGCAACGACGCCCTCTCGATTGAGAACGTCGACTGTACCGCGCAGTTCATCGTGGCCCGACAAGAGCGACGAGTTTTCATCCAGATTGATGCCAAACAACCGCAATACGGCCCGCACAATGTAAGTTACGATATTGGTGACCGGGCCAAAGATGGTCACGATAACATTGACGACAGGCGCAACCGTTAGGGCAAATCGTTCGGTATTGGAGATGGCCCAGCTTTTGGGCAGCACTTCCGCAAAAATCACCACCAGAATGGTCATGCCCAGAGTTGCGTAGACAACCCCAAGATCTCCAAACAGCGAAATAAAGAGGCTGGTGGCAAGCGCCGAGGCCAAAATATTGACCAGGTTGTTGGACAGCAAAAGCGAGCCAATCAGCTTTTCCTGGGTGCCAAGCAGGCGCGAAACCAGCGCCGCTTGCTTGTTTCCGGCCTTTTCCATCGAGTGCATTTTGGCGCGTGATACCGCGGTCAAAGCTGTCTCGGAGCCTGAAAAGAAGGCCGATAAGAACAGCAAAAAGACAACGGCAATGACAATTATCCAAAGGGAGAGAAGCATCAAAATTTCCAGAAAATGTGGCGCACTTATTCGCCTAAGTTAGTCATTTGCGGGTCAGGCCGCCAGCTTCAGTTGCAAAAATGCTTTGACCTCGCTCGACGGCACATCTTTTGCAACAAAGCTCTCACCGATGCCGCGCGTCAAAATAAAGGTCAGCGCCCCGCGCTGGACTTTCTTGTCCTGGGCAATGGCATCCATCAACTGATCAAGTTGCAGGGCAGAGCCCGGAATATCTTCAAGCCTGGTCGGCAAACCAACAGCTTTCAGGTGGGCAACAACCCGTTCTGCCGCTTCAGGTCCGCATTGGTTCATGCGGGCGGAAAATTCATGGGCCATCACCATGCCAATGGCGACCCCTTCCCCATGCACAAGTCGTTCACTGTCATAGCCAACACAGGCTTCCAGCGCGTGACCGAAGGTATGACCCAGATTTAGCAACGCACGGCTGCCCATTTCCAACTCATCCGCCTTCACAACATCCGCCTTGGCCTGGCAGGAAACCGCGACTGCATGAGCCCGCGCTGCGCCTCCGGCAAACACATCAGTGTGGTTGCTTTCCAGCCATTCAAAAAAATCCGGGCGGTCAATCAGCCCGTATTTGGCCACTTCCGCATAACCAGCGCGCATTTCGCGGTCGCTGAGCGTGTTGAGCACCACCGTATCAGCCAGAACCAATGAAGGTTGATTGAACAAGCCGACCAGGTTTTTGCCACGCCCGGTATTAATGCCCGTCTTGCCACCAACCGACGAATCGACCTGAGCCAGCAGCGACGTCGGTAATTGCACAAAATTCATGCCGCGGCGGACAATTCCAGCTGCAAAACCAGCCAGATCTCCGACAACTCCACCGCCAAATGCGAGCAGAACGTCGCCCCGTTCCATGCCAGCACCAAGCACGCCATCAACCACCTCTTCAAGAGTGGCAAAGCTTTTGGACTTCTCACCAGCTGCGACAACAATCGTTGCATGCTCGACGCCGTTTTCAGTCAAAGACCCGCGAACTGTCTCGCCATGCAATTCATTCACATTGGTGTCGGTGACAATGACAGCCCGCGCATTGGGGTACATCTTGGCAATCCGCACACCAATTGATGGCAACACGTCGTCACCAATGACAATATCATAGCTGCGCTCGGCAAGATCGACACGGATCGATTGCGATTCAGCCAATTGGCTGTCCATCAGCGCCAGCCCCGATCCTCGGCAATTTGCGGCAGTTTGTCGGCCAGCAGATCAATTACCTCGCCGGCGATCACGTCGCGCGAGACGGTGCGGGATTCAATATGGATGTCAGACAGGGCATAGATCGGATTGCGCTCTTCCAACAGCGCCACCATGGTGGCTTCCGGATCTTCGGTTTTTAACAGCGGACGGTTGGCCCGGCGCTGAACCCGCTTCATCAGAATATCGAGATCAGCATTGAGCCAGACGGACACACCAGATTCGGCAATATCAGCACGAATTTCCTCGTTCATGAAGGCGCCACCACCAGTGGCGAGGATCTTCTGACCCTCTGTCATCAGGCGCTTGATGACCTTTTTTTCGCCGGAGCGGAATGCTTCTTCGCCGAACTGGTCAAAAATGTCCTGAATGTCCATGCCGGCAGCTTTTTCGATTTCCTTGTCCGCGTCGACAAAAGGAATATCGAGATACTGGGACAGGCGCTTGCCGATCGTCGACTTGCCGACGCCCATGATTCCGACCAGCACAATGGACCGACCACCAAGGGCACGGCGAATAGTACTGGAGCGGTCAGCGATGACGGCGCGGTTGGTATCTTGAATGGATGCAGTGTTCACGATGTCTGTTTTCTGTCTTCTTTGCGTGTGGGTTTGTGCGTGCAACGCCAAACACAGCAAAATCGTCCCAGCGTCAAGTGGCTAGGTGGTTTCCATAACTATATAGCGCCTCAATTCACCAATTGAAACCAATCTGCCTTGCTATTGCCGCTGAGCTTTTCCATAAACAAGACAATGAGGAGAGTTTGAGTCACATTTATGTGCCCGACCGCGGACCAGGGATTTTAACGTGCCAAGTCTGATACGTTTTTTGATTGTGTGTGGTATTCTCGGCGGCCTTGCCTATGGCGGGATGTTCGCCTTGGCAACCTTTGTAGAGCCGGAAGAACGCGAAATACGCGTTAAAGTGCCGTCCAAGCGCATTAATCAATAATTTTTTTGCATTCTGGATCATTCACCTATCTGAAACCCCCTTTGGCTAGTTTCAGATCATGAATGATAGCCTGCTGATCGACTCGTTTCTGGAAATGATGAGCGCCGAACGAGGTGCTGCTGCCAACACTTTGTCCGCTTACGCTCAGGACCTGGATGATTTTGCCCGATTTCTGGCCCGTCAGAAAACCAATATGGCGCAGGCAAATTCCGATCATCTGCGCAAATGGCTGGTTATGCTTGAAGTCGATGGCAACTCGGCGGCCACTCAGGCCCGCAAGCTCTCGGCATTGCGCCAGTTATTTCGATTCCAATTTTCCGAGGGTTTGCGCCCAGACAATCCTTCCGGCCCAATTGAAAGTCCTAAGGCTTCGCGCGCTTTGCCAAAGGTCATGAGCGAAGAGGACGTCGACAGCCTTCTCCTGATTGCTCAGGAAGAAGTTGATAAGGCTGCCGCTTCGGGAACTCCGGCTACCCTGATTCGAACGACCCGCATGCATGCGCTGCTAGAACTCCTTTACGCTACCGGGCTGCGGGTATCTGAACTGGTCAGCCTGCCACTTTCTGCAACCCGCAAGAACGAGCAATTTCTAACTGTCACCGGCAAGGGCAACAAGGAACGCATCGTTCCATTTGGCAGCAAGGCCAAACAAGCAGTTGGCGCCTATCTCGACGCGCTTACTTCGGCAGCCGCAAAAGAAAAAGGCACTCTTACTCAGCAAAAATGGTTGTTTGCGTCATCTGGACAATCCGGTCATCTCACGCGGCAGCACTTTGCCCGTGACCTGAAATCACTGGCCTCACGCGCCGGGCTCCGAAGCAGTCAGATTTCCCCTCACGTCCTGCGTCATGCCTTTGCCAGCCATTTGCTGCAAAACGGCGCTGATCTGCGCTCGGTTCAGCAATTGCTGGGTCATGCCGATATATCGACCACGCAGATCTACACTCATGTACTGGAAGAACGGCTGCAGCAATTGGTGGAATCGGCTCATCCATTGGCGCAACGCGCCCGCACGGGTTCCTAGGGTCGGGTTCCCAATCGGATTTGCTTAGACCTAATCCACAATCAGCTTTACGTCGCTCCCGACTCGAGGCTGTTGTCCTTTTTTCAGCCCGTTGATGCTGCGGAACAACGCCTCTTTTCGTGGTACGCCTTTCATCCGGCTGGCCAGTTTGGCAACCGTGTCGCCGCGCTGCACTTTGACAATCTTCATGCGCAACAGCTTCAACGCGGCCTTGTCCGCTACCGTCATCTTCTTGAAGCTTCCGGCAATCGCTTTGCTGATGGGCTCAATGTTTTCGGCACCTTTCGGCGCCGCCAAAATGAAGCGATAATAGCGCCGGTCAAAGTCGATAACGGTCACCACAAATTGCCAGTCGCCGGCAACCGCTCGGGCGGTTGCGGCAGGCAGGCCATTGATAGTTTGCGACTTTATGCTGGAATCGACCAATCCATTGACCCAACCGGACCGCAGGTAACTCGCTGGGCGACCAAGGCCAAACCCCTTATCTTCAGCATCAAAGCGCACCGCCATTTCGCCTGGCCCCGACGCCAACACTGAATCGTCGCGATTGACCAATTCGAATGTCCCGGGCACCGTAAAAGTAACCCCCAATCTGGCATGCGCAAAACGATTGTCTCGAATGACGCCATCGCCGCCACGATCGCCAAAAATCAAGCCATCTATGCCTTCCAGATAGCGTTCGCGGTACCGCTTGCCAGTGCCAACCGGGCCGATCTGACGTGCGTGGCGGCGTGCGAGCTCAATGCGACGCGGTGTTGAAGGATGGGTGCTGGACATGTCATCGGCACCAATGTTGAGCGCCGTGCTCCAGTTGGAATATCTGTCCATGGCCACCAAGAAACGGGCTGCTGCAAACGGGTCATAGCCCGATTCACCCAGCATCTTAATGCCCACAGCATCGGCCTGCAATTCTTGGTTCTGCGAGAATGCTGCCAGTCGACGTTCCGTCGAAGCCTTGGCAACCTTGGCCACAACTGGATTGGTGACAACCTCGTTGGTCACCCGGTCCGCCAGAGTCACAGCTTTTGCCTGACGGTTACGCAATATCCCGTGATTGGATGATACATGCGCCATTTCATGGGCCAAGACAGCGGCCACTTCTGAAGCATCATTGGCCAAAGTCAGCAGGCCGCGCGTCACATACAAATATCCGCCGGGCAGTGCAAAAGCATTAACAGTTGGTGAGTCGAGAACGGTGATTTCAAACACCCTGTCCGGGTCGTTGGAATGGGTGATCAATCGACCGACGATAACGGCCAGCATTTCATCCAGTTTTTGGCTCTGATAAGCCCCCCCATTGGCCGCCAGCACTTTGGGATGGCCCCTGGCACCAATTTTCGATTGCGGATCCTTAGCCCTCAGCTTGTCGAGTGAAAACCCGGTTTTCGGCTGATCATCGGGCGAAACAGTCGCGGCAATCTGGTCCGCACTGGCCAGAATCTGGCACGCCGACAGCCCAAAACAGGCGAGAGCGGCAAGCCATCTATTTGATGATTTGAACTTGAACATCATCAATCACCCGGATGAGTGGCCCTCGATTGTTTTCCAACACACCACGTATCTGAACTTTCCTGCCAGTTAAACCAGTAAGGCGCGCAAGGTCGCCGGTAAACTTTCCAGCGCCCCGTTTGGCGACTGTAACGGTGAAATCCTGCGCCCAGTTTTCGCCGAAATTAAGATAAAGACGTTTGCTACGATCCCCCACTGAAGAAACAAACCCTGTGACCATCACGAAACGCCCTACGCTGGCCGACAGCGTTTCGAGATCTGTTGCATCAATTTCAACACCGCGGGAGCGCCAATATTGTGCTCTTTTTGCGGTGTTTTTGCTTTCCGCGTCAAGCAACGCCTGGCGACAGAGCTGTCTTTGAGTTGAAGGCAGCGCCAAAGCGTTACCGTTTTGCAGCAGTTTGCCCTGCACCCACTGATCTCGCTGGAACACATGAACCGGTTGCCTGTCATAGCGGTCGATCTGGTGGTCGCCAAAATGAAGGGTCAAACGAACGGGCCGAACCGCCAGCGCGCCACCAACTTCTGCCACAACGACATCTGCAGGCACAAACTTCCGATCAAAATCATCGAGCTGAAACGTATCGCCCCGGATTTGCCCCCCATAGGTCCCGCTGACCGAGGGGCCAAAAGCACAGGGATGGGCAGCCGCGTGAGCTGCTAGCCCCGTTGAAATTGTCAGCAGCAAAGCAAAGACTGGGCATCGGAATGATAGCATTTGAAGCTTATGGACCAGACCGTCTGGCCAGGGAAGAACATATAAATGCAAGGTCGAAAGATTGATTGGGCAACCAGAAAACGGGCTTAATTGGCCTTCTTCAGATTGAGCAGATTACCCATCAAAATCAGAACTGCACCGGTTGCAGTAAACACGTCGATGGCTTCAGCATAAACCAGCCATCCGATAAGTGCTGTCAGCGGTACCCGTAAAAAGTCCATCGGCACAACAATGGTGGCATCGGCATGAACCATCGCACGGGCCATGCAATAATGTGAAAATGTTCCACAGATCGCCACCAGCAAAATCCATGGCCAAAGACCGTCAGGCACGGGTTGCCACACCCAAAGCGCTGGAACTGCACCAATAATACCCTGAATAATCAACATCCAGAAAATGATCCGCACAACACTGTCAGTTCTGGTCAGCGCCTTGATCAAAATAACCGATATGCTGAAGCCAAAGGCGGCGAACAACGCATAGAGCTGCCCCGGTTCCACACTGTCTACGGCGGGGCGAACGATCATCACGACGCCGACAAGCCCCAAAGCAATGGCCACTACTTTCCAGCGATTGAGTTTTTCGCCGATGAACAAAACGGCCAGAACGGCTGTCCAGATCGGCATTGTGAATTCGATGGAAATGACCTGTGCCAAAGGAATCAGCGTCACCGCAATCAGCCAGGCATATTGGGCGGCGTAGTGCACTGCATTGCGCCAGATATGTCGCCAGGGATGGGCCGTCTTCATCGCCGACAGACCACCAGCTGCAAAAACCAGCGGAGAAAGCAACACAAGCCCGATCATGGCGCGCAGTTCCATCACCTGAAAGGCGCTGAGTTGATTGACGGTTTCGCGCCCTGCAACAGCCATGGTGACCATGGCCGCGAGCCAACCGGCCATCCAAAGCGCAGCCTTGGTAAGTGATGCCTGTTGAGACTGCATGTTGAACTTGCCCGCAAAAGTAAGACCTGTTCAATGGCACAGATCGCCCCCCAAGGGCCAGCCCGCAGTTATTGATCCTGGATGGTTTTCAGGAAGGCGATGATCTGGTCGATCTGGTCAACATCAAACTGGAATACAGGCATATCCGGATGTCCGACCATCATGCCCTCAGCAAGCGCTTCGGCAAGCCGGTCGACGGGATAGTTTTGCGACAGAGTGCGCAGCGATGGAGCCTGATCATGTGGACTGGACTGACCAGCAACCGTTGCATGGCACTTGCTGCACAGTTCCGAAACAAGTTGCCCGCCTGCTTCGACGGTCATTTGATCCAATTTCTGCTCGGCTGATGCAGGCATGGAAAGCCAGGCGGTCAACGCAATGGCGAGGATGGTCATGATTCCACCACGCTGATGTACGGCGGCTGGTTTCGACATCAGCACACCACAGGCTGGCAGGCTTTGAATATGAAGCGCGAAAACTCGCCCGTTCGCGCCGCATCAAACTGGCGGCCATCAATACAGACAACTTTGGCTTCCTGAATCAGATCGTCGCCCAGCTTATACTCCGCGATGTTTAGAAAGTAGTTCGCATCGCAGGTTTCATCCTGATAGATCTGCGCTTTGAGTTCATCCAGCCAGATGGGATCAGTCTGCGCATAGGCAGTAGTTTGTAACAGCGCTACCAAGCCTATGGCGGCACCTTTTAAGATCGAGTGTGAGTGGCACAAGTTCCGAACTCCCTTTTGCATCAATCAAACTGCAAACCGGAAATTTCTCACCGGCTGCAATAAGATAAATACAGCGTCACCGATCAATCACATTGACCTGCATCAAGTTAGCGGATTGGCGATTGTTTACGCGCCACTAGCGTTCAAGATTAGCAGGCTTCAGCACCACTGAAGTCAATATGAATGTGGTTCCCGTCAGGATCCCAAATATTGTATTGAGTGATGCTGACATCGGTCAGGTCAATCGTCTCGAACTTTTCTCCGGCTTCACGCAGCCGTGCCTCAAAGCTTTCTCGACCCGAAGCTGCCAGCGCAAAATGCTCCAGTTTCAGGTCCTGTTCAGTGCCGACACCCGGATTGCCTTCAACGCCAACCAAATGCACCACCGCATCATCTCCGCTATATAGCCAAGCACCCGGGAATGGAAAGTTGGGACGGGGACCGAGGCGAAGTCCAAGAATATCACCATACCATTTGATCATCGCATCCAGTTGCGCGGTGCGTACATTTACGTGGTCTAATCTACCAATTTGCATATTCACTATCCTTTGTATTCTGGAATCATTTAATTGCGGCGAGTAATTGCTGCGGGTCGCTTGCCACACGCCGCCTAACGAGCTGCCTTTGCCGCAATCTCTACTTTCCAATCCGGGCTGGCCAATCCACAGACCAGCATTGTGGAAGCACATTGATGTCCTTCCAGCATGCGATCGCGAACTTCACGGTAGATGGCGACCTGGTCGTGATCATTGACCACAGCCAGAACGTCCACCAGGTCGGCCTTCGACATTCCGGCGGCGTCAAGAATGGCAAACAAGTTGCGCCAGGCCTGCTCATGCTGCGCGACCGAATCGCTCGGCAGATCGCCCTCAAGCGTATTTCCAACTTGACCGGAGATATGCAAAATCCGGGCATCAGCCGAAGTTTCGACGGCCTGGCTATAATTTGAAAACGGTTTGGGCGCGTTTTGGGTGGCGATTGTTTTGTTCATGGTTGCGGTCCTTCCATTGGCAGGACTAGACCAGATCGCTACTGCATTTCCAGTCCTCAAAGTCTCGGACTGCGACGGATGCTCAAACCGACGTCATATTGCCGGTGCCATCCTGGGCAACGACCAACCCTAACAAGATGACAATGAAGCCAATCACCAACGCGTAAGTGATCGGCTCTGCGAGAAATAGGACTCCCAGCACAGTCGCAACAAATGCGGCGAGATAAGCATTGGGTGCAACGAAGACCGGCCCGCGGCGACGCAGCAGAAAAAAGCGAACTGTCTGACCCATTGCCGTAGAGATGAGACCAGCGGCGGCGATTGCGATCAGTGCCTGAGTGGAAATTGACTCACTCCATCCAAGGATCGAAAGGGCAACAATGGATGCTAAAGCGCCAATCGATACGGCTGCGGCCATTGCCGAAATGGGAGGCGACTTCGGCATCTGTCGGATCGCAATCCCGGAAATCGCGATGAGCATGGCCGAAACCAAAATGGCAAACTTTGGCAACAGATCACCCTGCAAAAGCTGAGCGGGGGAGTCCCCCAACAGTGTCAGCACCATCAGACCAACCGCACCGAGCAACAGACCGATCCATTTCCTTTTGGAAATATACACGCCGAGAAACAACCGCGACAACGCCAGAACAATCAACGGAATGACCGAGTAGATGGTCGCCGCGATACTGGTTGGCACATAAATCAACGCCCACATGGTCATATTGAATGGAACGAAGATTCCGACGAGGCCGTTGAACGCAGCCCACGACCACAAACGTGCGGTTTTCGGCAATGGCTGGCGTGCAATAAAGGTCGCAGGAAGCAGGAAAGCAGCGCCAAAAATAATTCTGAATGAACCCGCCTCCAGCGCGCTCATGCCTTCCAACGCGATGCGCTGAAACAAGAATGTCGAGCCGAACGCCATCGCCATGAAGGCCAGGC
The DNA here is from genome assembly GCA_039969995.1 of Rhizobiaceae bacterium. Classification (GTDB taxonomy): domain Bacteria; phylum Pseudomonadota; class Alphaproteobacteria; order Rhizobiales; family Rhizobiaceae; genus Pseudahrensia. Next base: position 24,176 of record JBDVMU010000058.1, on the reverse strand, counting down.
AAATATAACTGACATAGTCTGGGCTTGCGGCGGCGGCGTCAGCGGCGTCTGCGGTGTCTGCGGAGGAGGCGGCGGCAGCTGAAGTGGCAACACCGTTCGATGGGGTCTCGTTCATCGCAAACCCCTAACGGCTTTTAGCCGGTGGGTATAGTGCGGCCAACGAAACTGAACGTTGGCCGGAAGAAATGGCCTTTTAGGCGACAGCAGTCCGCCGAGCCACCATCCCATAGGGCAACAACATGGCCAGCCCGACCAGAATCTTAACAATAAAGTCACCGGCAGCCAGGGAAATCCACAGCGGCACTTCAGCACCAACGCTCAGGAAGGGCACAGCAAACCCAAGCGATCCGTCTTCGCCACCAAAATCCAACATGCCAAAGGCCGGAGCAAATGCCAGGCCGAAGAACAGTACGGTGTCCAGCGCTGAACCGAGCAGGCTGGAGATTAGCGGCGCACGCCACCAGGTCGAGTTGCGCAGGCGGTCAAAAATTGAAACGTCCAGCATTTGCGCAACCAGAAAGGCGGTACCGGAGGCAATTGCGATTCGGGGCGTTGCCAGCCAGATGCTGAGCACGACTGCCAGGATAAAGCCCGCTGCAACCACGAGACGGGCATTGGAGGGGCCGAACTTACGGTTGGCCAGGTCCGTGATCAAAAACGCCACCGGATAGGTGAAAGCGCCCCAGGTCAGAATTTCCGCCAACTGAATGTCGCCAAGATTCACCTGGACGGGAAACTGAACCAGAAAATTGGAAGCAACGACGATAACAGCCATAGCCAGCATGAAGGGCCAGGTGACAGCGGGAGAAATGGACTTCAACGAGCTCATCGAAATTCGCTTTCTAATTCTAGATAAAGATGACGTTTTCCCAGCACAAAATGGGCAGCCTTCGCCACCCATCCATTAGCCAGAAAATTACCTTGCCAATTAGGCCGCGGCAGTCTCGCCTTCAGCGGTTTCAGCCAGCTTCTTGGCAACCTGGCGACGCATCAGGGCAGCTTTCTGAGAAAGATTGCCTTCCTTTTCCTTCAACAGGAATGCGTCCAGACCACCGCGATGCTCAACTGTGCGCAGCGCAGACGCAGACACCCGCAAACGGATGCGCTGGTTCAGAGCTTCGCTCATCAAGGTGACGTTCACCAGATTCGGCAGGAATCTGCGACGGGTCTTGTTGTTTGCGTGGCTTACATTGTTGCCGGTCATTACGGCTTTGCCGGTCAATTCACACTTGCGGGACATGGGTCTCACCTTAAAATCATCTTGGATCAACAGTTATCGTCATAGCATTTTCGCGTCGCTCTCGGATTAGAGCGTCCAGAAAATTGACTGAAGATCCGGAAAAGTCGCGGTGTCATAAGGCGACCGTGATCATTCGTCAAGACTTGATGGTTGCACAGCAGTGCTATTTGTATCATTTTTGTCAGGCCCTTGACCCAATTTTTGCCCCATTGTGAGTGGTAAGGAGTTTGTGGGGTAGCCGGACTGGCCGACAAACCAGCGTCCCGGCCATCAATACTGGGGCGATTTGGAAGGTTCGATTGTGGTAAATCTATATTCAACTGTACTTAAACCAGCATTTGCTTTCGCAATTCTGGCACCGTTATTGACTGCACCGACAGTGGCTCTGGGTAAGGAAATATCCCATACTTCGAAATACCGGATTGCGTTCATGGGCCTCAATGTGGGCGTGTTGAAGAGCTACCTGACTCTCACCAAGGACCGTTACACCATTTCCGGCGGCGCAAAATCCAACTCGCTGGTGTCGATTGTCAGAAATGCCAAGGCAAGTTTTTCCAGCCAGGGTGCGATTAGCGGAACCAAACTGGTCCCCAATAATCTCAGTGTCAGTTACAAGTCCGGCAAGAAATCCGGCCTGCTGAAAGTGGGGTATAGTGAGGGTGATGTAGCCAGCATCGAATCAAAACCAAAAATCAAATATAAGCCGGGCACCGTGCCGGTGAAAAAGTCGCACATGCAGGAAGTCCTCGATCCGGTCAGTTCACTGCTGTTTCCCGTTGAGCCAGGTGACATCGGTAATGGCCGCAAGGTTTGCAACCGGGTTCTGCCGGTGTTTGATGGCCGCACCCGGATGAATCTTGTCCTTTCCCACAAGTCCAGCAAGACCGCTCGGGTCAAAGGTTTTAGAGGCAAAGTGCATACCTGCTCTGTGCGCTATCAGCCGGTCTCCGGCATTCGCCCGAAGAAAAAGAACATCAAATTCATGAAGGCCAATCGCAACATGGAAGTCACTATGGCGCGGGTCGGCAACACCAATATGTATGCGCTGTTCGCCTTCCGTGTCCGGACCGAAAAAGGGACCGCAGCCGGTAAGGCCTACGAATTCTCGACAAAATAGACGAAGTATAGCTCAACCAAGCCCCGACGCTTTGTGGGGGCAAATGACGTTTTTGCAAGATAAGCTGCGCATAACGTGCTAGGACTTGCTCAGACATCCTGATTTGATCTTTTCGGGTTTGGCCGAAATCATGAACCTCCATTCCCACCCTGAACTCAGTGCCGGACGCACCCCGGCAAATGCCGGCAGCGGACGCGGTGTTACCGCCGTCCTTGGGCCAACCAATACTGGTAAAACCCATCTGGCTATCGAGCGCATGCTGGCTCAGCCCTCGGGCATGATCGGCCTGCCGCTTCGACTGCTAGCGCGCGAGGTTTATCAGCGGGTGGTAGAGCGGGTTGGGCCAGAACAGGTTGCCCTGATCACCGGCGAAGAAAAGATCACGCCGAAACAGGCCCGGTTTCAGATCTGCACCGTTGAAGCGATGCCGGAAACCGCAGACGTGCATTTTCTCGCCATCGACGAAGTGCAGTTGGCAACCAGCCTTGACCGCGGCCATATATTCACGGACCGCCTGATAAATCTGCGTGGCAGCCACGAAACCATGCTCTTGGGGGCCGCAACTTTGAGGCCTGCGCTGGAAGCGCTGCTGCCGGGCATCAACATCGTCACCCGCCCGCGCATGAGCCAGCTGCATTATGCTGGCCAGAAAAAAATCACCCGCCTGCCCAGCAGGTCAGCGATTGTCGCATTTTCTGCTGACGAAGTTTACGCCATTGCCGAATTAATCCGTCGCCAACGGGGTGCAGCCGCCGTTGTCCTGGGATCATTGTCGCCGCGCACCCGCAATGCTCAGGTGGAGCTTTATCAGTCCGGAGATGTCGACTTTCTCGTCGCCACAGATGCTATTGGCATGGGGCTGAATCTGGATGTTGACCATGTCGCCTTCGCCCAGGACCAGAAATTTGACGGCTTTGCCCATCGTCGACTGAAACCCGCTGAGTTTGGCCAGATTGCCGGTCGCGCAGGGCGCCATGTTCGCGACGGAACTTTTGGGGTGACAGGCAATGTCGAACCGTTCGAAGATGAATTGGTCGAACGACTGGAAAGTCACAACTTTGCCAATGAAGCCCTGCTGCAATGGCGCAATCGCAAACTGGTCTTTGATTCAATCGAAGCGCTGATTGAGAGCCTCGAAACACCCAGCACAAACCGGGTTCTTGTGAAGGCCCCCACAGCAACCGACCAGCGCGCGCTGGCCGCCATGGTTGGCCAAAACGATATTCGCCAGCGCAGCCAATCCGTGGATGAGATCCGCCTGCTCTGGCAGGTGGCTCAGGTGCCGGATTACCGCAAAATAGCGCCAGCAAATCATTCGGATATGCTTTCGACCATATTCCGCGACCTGATCGACGATGGCTGTATCAATGAGGACTGGTTTTCCAACCAGGTTAAACAATGCGACGTGATGGCGGGCGACATCGATGCGCTGTCCACCCGCATCGCTCACATCCGTACCTGGACCTTCGTTTCACACCGCCAGAATTGGCTAAAAGACGCTGCTCACTGGCAATCAGAGACCCGCGCCATCGAAGATAGATTGTCCGATGCCTTACACGAACGCTTGACGAAACGCTTTGTTGACCGCAGGACATCAGTTCTGATGAAGCGCCTACGGGAAAATACCATGCTGGAAGCCGAAATTGCATCAACGGGTGCGGTCACGGTAGAGGGACACCTTGTTGGAGAATTGTCCGGATTTCGGTTCACCGCCGATCCGGCTGCCGACGGACCAGACGCCAAAGCCGCAACCGCTGCGGCGCAAAAAGCGCTGGCCAGCGAAATTGAAGCGCGGGCCGATCGGCTAGCCGCCGCGCCGAACTCCGACGTCATTCTTGATAGTGATGGCACCCTGCGCTGGGTTGGCGCGCCGGTGGGCCGTTTGTTAGCGACCGACGACGTTTTAAAACCGCGAATCCTGCTGCTGGCCGATGAACAATTGACCGGACCGGCACGCGATAAGGTCGCCGCCCGGCTTGATCGCTGGTTTGGGTTTCATTGCGAAACCCTGCTTAAGCCGTTGTTAGAATTGTCACAATCTGAAGATCTTGAAGGCATGGCGCGGGGTGTTGCATTCAGACTCGTGGAAAATCTTGGAACTGTGGATCGCCGCGAGATTTCCGATGATGTTCGCTCGCTTGACCAGGATCAGCGCGGCGTGTTGCGTCGCAAGGGTGTTCGCTTTGGCGCCTATCACATTTTCATTCCAACCTTGCTGAAGCCCGCCCCCGCCGGTTTGGTCACCCTGCTTTGGTCACTGAAAAACGACAAGGTTGGCATAGAGGGCAGTGCTGAAATTCTTGCCGGTCTGGCCAGCGGCCGCACGTCGATGGCTGCAGAAGAAGCCTATGACGAGGTTGTCTATCGGCTCGCTGGCTATCGTGTTTTGGGCAAAAAAGCGGTGCGGGTCGACATTCTGGAGCGCCTGGCCGACCTGATTCGCCCGGCCGCAGGTTGGCGGTTCAAACCAGAATCACCTGCCGATCGCCCTGAAGGAGCATGGGATGGCGGTGGATTTCTGGTAACACCGGCGATGCTTTCGATTCTCGGCGCAACCCACGAAAACATGGCAGATATTTTGCAAGGCCTTGGCTATCGTGGTGAAAGCAAGCTGGAAACCGAAATTCAGTCCAAACTCGACCAATGGGATACGACGGCAGCCGCTCCAGCAGTGGCTGAGACAGAAGATGCAACGCCAACACCTGAAGGCAAGGCTGAAGGGGGAGACGCCGCTGCGACGTCACAGGGCACAAGCGAGGAAAAAGCTGAAGCCACCGGGGAATCCAGTGTGCCCGCCGAAGCAGAAGAACCCAAAAGCCTGCAAATTTGGCGCCAAAACCGCGAAGGCCAAAACCAGCGTGGCGGTGGCAACCGTCGACATGGCAACGAAAATCGTGGCGGCAAGGGAGCCTCGTCACGGGCCGACAAGAAATCCGGCAAACCAAAGCATGGGAAGTTCGACAACAAGAACAACCGCTCGCGCAAGCCGAAACCTGCTGCTGACAAACCGATCGATCCGGACAATCCATTTGCTGCGCTGATGGCGTTGAAAGGTGACCTGAAGGACAAAAAGTAGTGAGCGCCAATGCCGGAATCTAATTCCAGCTCAAAACTTCGGGTCGATAAATGGCTTTGGTATGCGCGCATCCTAAAAACGCGCACCCTGGCCGCCAGTTGCGTTAAGACCGGCAAAGTGCGGGTCAATCAGGAAAAGATATCCTCACCGAGTCGTGGACTGGTTCCTGGCGACGTGCTGACGGTGACGCTGGCACGTCAGATAAAAATTCTAAAAGTTGTCGAGCTGGGGACCCGCCGCGGGCCGGCACCAGAAGCCCAGCAATTATACGAAGATTTGTCGCCACCACCGGTCAAAAAAGAACCTGTGAGCAAGCCTGCCAAACAGGCAGTGCGCGAAGATGGTGCCGGGCGGCCAACGAAAAAGCAAAGACGCGAAATCAGCTGCTTCCGGTCGAATGCCGGCGAAGAGTTTTAGCCTATGATAACGCGGTTTTGACCGATCCCTGGCATGTCTTAGAAAATTCGTTCCCGGCGACAGCAATTAGCGACAATCGAGTCTCTTGTTTTGTGTCTCGCGAGCATTTAATCAGGCGGAAGAATTCCCGTGAGCTGCAGAAAGTGCCTGTGCGAAAATGACATATCTGGTCATCGATAATTGTATCAAATGCAAATACATGGACTGCGTCGAAGTCTGCCCCGTCGATTGCTTTTACGAAGGCGAAAACATGCTCGTCATTCATCCCGACGAGTGTATCGATTGCGGCGTCTGCGAGCCAGAATGCCCTGCTGAAGCCATTAAGCCGGATACCGAGCCGGGCCTCGACAAATGGCTGAAGATCAACACCGAATATGCCGAAGTCTGGCCAAACATCATCGAAAAGGGTGATCCGCCCGCTGACAGTGAAAAATTCGATGGTGAAGAAGGAAAATTCGAAAAGTATTTTTCCGCCAATCCCGGCGAAGGCAGCTAGAGCCGGTCAGGATTTTATCCGCTCATAGCTCAATTTCGGATACAAAAAGGCCCGGGCAGCGAACTGTCCGGGCCTCTTTTTGTTTATGCTAGGTATTGTTTATGCCAGCAGATCGAAACGATCAGCATTCATAACCTTCGTCCATGCAGCCACAAAGTCGCGCACGAACTTCTCGGCATTGTCGTCCTGGGCGTAGACTTCCGCGTAGGCCCGCAGGATCGAATTGGAACCGAAAACCAGATCCGCGCTGGTCGCGGTCCACTTTACTTCGCCCGACTTGCGGTCACGAATTTCGTAGCTGCCGCCGTCGGCTGGATGCCAGCTATAGGCCATGTCGGTCAAATTGACGAAGAAATCGTTAGTCAACTGGCCAACGCGGTCGGTGAATACACCATGGGCAGAACCGCCATGGTTGACGCCCAGAACCCGCATACCGCCGACCAGAATCGTCATTTCAGCAGCTGTCAGACCCAGCAATTGCGCCTTGTCGAGCATCAACTCTTCAGGACCAACTGCATATTCTTCCTTCTCGTAATTGCGGAATCCATCAGCCAAAGGCTCCATCACTTCGAAGCTTGCTGCATCAGTTTGCTCGTCGGTGGCGTCGCCACGGCCGGGTGCGAATGGCACATCAACCGAATGGCCGGCCGCACTGATTGCCATCTCGAGGCCGACATTGCCCGCCAGCACGATAGCGTCAGCAACCGAAGTGCCGGTTTCTGCAGCGATGGGCTCGAGAATACCAAGCACTTTAGCCAGACGCGCTGGCTCGTTGCTTGCCCAATCCTTCTGTGGCGCCAAGCGGATGCGGGCACCATTGGCGCCACCGCGCTTGTCTGAACCACGGAAACTGCGGGCACTATCCCATGCTGTTGCGATCAACTCAGCACCGGACAGGCCGCTATCGGCAATCTTGGCCTTGACGGCTGCCACGTCATAATCGGTGCTGCCAGCAGGAATTGGATCCTGCCAGATCAAATCTTCAGCAGGCACATCGTTGCCATAGTAGTTGGCTTTTGGCCCCATGTCGCGGTGGGTCAGTTTGAACCATGCGCGGGCAAAAGTGTCAGCGAAATAATCGGGGTCAGCCATGAATTTCTGGCAGATCTCGTTGTAGATCGGATCAACCTTCATCGCCATGTCGGCGTCCGTCATCATGGGATTATGACGAATGGAAGGATCGGTTGGATCAACCGGCTTCTCTTCTTCCGGCATGTTCACCGGCTCCCATTGATTGGCTCCAGCTGGAGATTTGGCCAACTCCCAGTCATAGTTAAAGAGATATTCGAAGTAGCCCATGTCCCACTGGGTCGGGTTTTTCGTCCATGCGCCTTCGATACCTGAGGTAAACGTGTTGCTGGCTTTGCCGTCATGTCCGGGATTGGCCCAGCCGAGACCCTGCGCTTCTACACCGGTAGCTTCCGGCTCTTCACCGATATTGTCGACCGCGCCGCGGCCATGAGCCTTACCAACTGTATGACCACCACAGGCAAGTGCGGCAGTTTCTTCATCATTCATCGCCATGCGGGCGAAGGTTTCACGCACGTGCAGCGCAGTGCGGGCTGGATCTGGATTGCCGTTTACTCCTTCCGGGTTGACATAAATGAGGCCCATATGAACCGCAGCTAGTGGGTTGTAGAGGGTCGAAGCGTCATCAAGGTCTTCGTAACGGTTTTCTGATGGTGCCAGCCATTCAGTTTCCGCACCCCAGTTTACGTCTGTTTCAGGACCCCAGATATCTTCGCGGCCAAAGCCGAAACCAAACATTGGCAGGCCCATGGACTCGTAAGCCATGTTGCCGGAAAGAATGATTAGGTCTGCCCAGGACAGGGCATTGCCGTATTTCTTTTTGACCGGCCACAGCAGACGGCGTGCTTTGTCGAGGCTGGCATTATCCGGCCAGGAGTTTAGCGGTGCAAAACGGATATTGCCCGAACCGCCACCACCACGGCCATCGGCCAGACGGTATGAACCAGCGGAGTGCCATGCCAGACGAATCATCAGGCCACCATAATGGCCCCAGTCTGCAGGCCACCATTCCTGACTGTCTGTCATTGCTGCTTTTAGGTCCTCTTTGACGGCATCGAAATCCAGCCCCTTGACCGCATCGCGATGATCGTAGTCGGGATCCATCGGATTGGTGCGGGCACCATGCTGATGCAGAATGTCGAGATTGAGGGCGTTGGGCCACCACTTAGTAACAGGCTTGTCCATAGCGGTATTGCCGCCATGCATGACCGGGCAACCACCGGACTTATTCGGACTCATGTCGTTCATTTTGCTCTCCATTGGGGACAGAATTTTGATCAGTTTGGAATAATTCTAGAGTGAACAGCCAATAAATTCCAATTGAAATTCCAAAAGGCTGCGATAAGTTGAACTTATGATTGGACTAACTCTAAAACAGCTCCGCTATTTCGAAGCCCTGGCCCGTCACCGACATTTCGGACGGGCGGCAGAGGCCTGCTTTATCTCCCAACCGGCCCTTTCCCTGCAGATCAAAGAGTTGGAAAACATGTTTGGCGCGCCATTGGTGGAGCGCGGTGCCCGCCAGGTACAATTAACCTCAGTCGGTGAGGCATTTTTGAACAAGGCCCGGCAAATTCTTCTCGGTGTGGAAGAGTTGGAAGATCTGGTCCGGGCCTCACGAGGGCCGCTGGCGGGCAGATTGCGGCTTGGCGTTATCCCTACCGTGGCTCCCTATCTTCTACCGGAGATCATCGCTGCCCTGTCACAGGAGTTTCCCGAACTCGAACTGGAACTGCGCGAATCCGTGACCCGATCGCTGATTGAAGACTTGCAGGAAGCGCGTCTCGACATGGCCATTGTGGCTTTGCCAATCTCTGAACCTGCATTGCAGGAATTCGCGCTGTTTGATGAGGAATTCGTCCTGGTGCGCCAGCGCGACGAGGATGACAAACCGGTGCCCAGTCCTAAAATGCTGAAGACCATGCGTCTGCTTTTGCTGGAAGAGGGCCACTGCTTTCGCGATCAGGCCTTGTCGTTTTGCCAATTCGACGAGGCACAACCCCGCCAGCTGATGGAAGGCAGTTCACTTTCGACCCTGGTTCAAATGGTTGGCGCAGGCATGGGCCTGACGCTGATTCCAGAAATGGCTTTGGCGCTGGAAACACGTTCGGCCGACGTGTCTGTCGCGCGATTTCCCCATCCCGGCCCAACACGGACCATCGGCATGGTCTGGCGTGCCACCAATCCGCTGTCGGATCAGTTGATGCAGATCGGCGCGCTGATCAGAGGCGTCGGGCAGAAAAAGCGCGATTCCATCGAAGCCTGACCGGGCCGGTTACGACAGATCCGTAAATAACAGCGACATCGGTTTACCAACTTCAGGCACAAACCCACGTTTTGCGCCCGATCCGGGTGACAAGACGTTGAAAAATGCACATTTTTGGTGTATATGTCCGTGATCCGTTTAGTTTTGATATTTTCGAAGTGTGAATAACCAGTCTGACGCAATACCGCGCGACACCGCTTCATAAACCTGCACTTAAAAAGCAATGCGACTTTGCTTTCCTCTGGAAGCTTGGTGACGAACGCTTTTGCTAAGTTCAGCCTTCAAGGCAAATAACGACGGCGTCCGGCATGTGCCGGCCGCAAACCAACCCAATCGACCGACGGGTCTGAAATTGGGAACCAGGAGTTTTGTTGAATATGGCAGCTAAAAAACCAGTCCAGAGACAAGGGTTCAAAACTGGCGAATATGTGGTTTATCCAGCTCACGGTGTCGGACAGATCACCGATATCGAGGAACAGGAAATTGCCGGCTTTGCTTTGGAACTTTTTGTCGTCGACTTTGCCAAGGATAAAATGACTTTGCGCATTCCTGTGCCGAAAGTTGAATCGGTTGGCATGCGCAAGATTTCCGAAGCCGATCAGATCGCCAAGGCGCTGAAAACAGTTCAGGGCCGCGCCCGCATCAAACGCACCATGTGGAGCCGCCGCGCCCAGGAATATGATGCCAAGATTAATTCTGGTGATCTGATCCAGATCGCCGAAGTTGTCCGCGACCTGTTCCGCTCGGAAAACCAGCCAGAGCAGTCCTATTCGGAACGTCAGCTTTACGAAGCCGCCCTTGAACGCATGGCGCGCGAAGTTTCCGTGGTCAACAAGATCTCTGAAACCGAAGCCGTCAATCTGATTGAAGAAAACCTTGCCAAGGGTCCGCGTCGAGGAGCCAAGCCGGAAGAAGCTGCAGAAGCCGCCGCTGAAGGCGACAGTGACAGCAGCGAAGGCGGCAACGGTGAAGAAGCCGCGGCATAATTTTTCGTAAAATAACCATTGTAGCGGGGATCAAACAGCCATATTTGTGCTGAATGATCCCCGCTTCTCGGGCAATGTAACATCGAGCGAATTGGACTACCGATGCCAGTCCGTTTCGATGCACTAATTCAGGGCGCAAAGCATGCAGGCCTATCTGGAATTTGAAAAACAGGTCGCCGATCTCGAAGGCAAAATTCGCGAATTGCAGAACATGGGCGGCGACGGCGGCGGCGACGGCGATGAAGGCTCTTCATCCGTTAATCTGGATGATGACATTCAACGCCTCAAAACCAAAAGTGCGCAGGCGCTGGCCGATCTTTATAAAAAGCTTAATCCGTGGCAGAAAACCCAGGTAGCGCGGCACCCTGACCGTCCGCACTTCAAAGATTATGCATCCGCGCTGATTGAAGATTACCAACCTCTGGCCGGTGACCGTGGATTTGCCGAAGACCATGCCATTCAATGTGGCATTGGACGTTTTCGCGGCCGGTCCGTGGCGATCATGGGCCACGAAAAAGGCAACGACACCCAGACCCGGTTGAAGCACAATTTCGGCATGGCCCGCCCGGAAGGTTACCGCAAGGCCGTCCGAATCATGGATCTGGCCCAGCGTTTCAACATTCCAGTCATTACGCTTGTTGACACCGCCGGCGCCTATCCCGGCATCGGTGCTGAGGAACGCGGTCAGGCGGAAGCAATTGCTCGCTCAACCGAAGCCTGCCTTAACCTCACGGTGCCGCTGATTTCAGTGATCATCGGTGAAGGTGGGTCCGGTGGCGCGATTGCCATCGCTGCCGCCAGCCGGGTTTATATGCTTGAACACTCCATCTACAGCGTCATTTCTCCGGAAGGTGCCGCTTCAATTCTGTGGCGTGATGCAACGCGCGCGCAAGAAGCCGCAACGAGCATGAAGATCACGGCTCAGGACCTGGAGCAGTTGGGTATTATTGATGGCATTGTCGGCGAGCCGGTGGGTGGCGCTCATCGGGGCCGGGAAGCTGTCATCGCGTCAACCGGCGACATGCTAGAAACGGCGCTCAAGGATTTTGATGGCAAGTCGGCCGACGAAGTTCTCAAGCAGCGCCGCGAGAAATTCCTCGCCATCGGACGCAACCTCTAAATTGCAAATTGGCAGAGCAGCTCGCCGCTGCCCGCGGTCGCCTTAGCTGTCGCCGCTAGAGGGCGGCCTTGAGGTTTTCTTCGAGATAAAGGCCGCGCAACTTATCACCGACCGGACCGGGGGCTCCACCACCAATCTTATTGCCATCGATCTCGACAATTGGATTGGTAAAGCCAGAAGCAGAAGTGGCGAATGCTTCATCTGCCTGATACGCCTCTTCCAATGTGAACGGGCGTTCGACAACATCCATCTGCAGCAAACGGGCGCATTCGAGAACCGATTTCCGTGTGATCCCATGCAAAATGTCCTGAGACAGATCGCGGGTGATGATCTTGCCGTCCTTAACGATATAGGCGTTATTGGATGTGCCTTCGGTGACGAATCCATCCTGGATCATCCAGGCGTCATCAGCGCCGCGAGCCTTGGCTTCCATCTTTGCCAGCGACGGATAGAGAAGTTGGACGGTCTTGATATCCCGGCGGCCCCAGCGCAGATCGTCGACAGAGACAACTTTGAGACCATTTGTTTCAACAGCCGTTCCAACCACCTGTTTGTCCTGAGTGAACATAACGATGGTTATTGGCGTATCAGAGGGTGGGAAAGCAAAGTCGCGATCACCGGGGTTGCCGCGGGTAATTTGCAAATAGATCATGCCCTGATCAATGTTGTTGCAGGATACCAGTTCGCGGTGGATCTGCAGCATTTCTTCGCGATCCACCTTGTGGTTCATCTGCAATTCATTCAGCGAACGCTGCAGGCGCTCAATATGGCCGTCAAAACCGATCAGCTTGCCTTCAACGACGGTGGTAACTTCATAAACACCATCAGCAAACAGAAAGCCACGATCGAAGATCGACACATTAGCTTCGTTTTCAGGAATGTATTCGCCGTTCAGATAAACAGTTCTCATGATCTTGTCTTAACCCCAGAGTGCCGGTTCGGGTGGATACACATACCGGTCATCGAATTTCAAAGGTGTTGTGCGGTCTTCGGCCAATAGCAGCGGTCCGTCAAGGTCTGTATAAGCAACGCCTTGTGCCACCAGCGTGGCGGGTGCCATGGCAAGCGATGAGCCAACCATGCAACCGACCATGATGCCAAAACCCATGGCCTCGGCCTCGGCTCGCAATTTCAATGCTTCTGTCAGCCCGCCAGTCTTATCGAGCTTGATGTTGATCAGATCGTATTTGCCCTTCAGAGCGGCAAGCGAATGGCGATCATGACAAGACTCATCAGCGCAAACCGGCAGGACCCGTTCGACTTCCAGCAGGGCATCATCGGCGCCGGCCGGCATTGGCTGTTCAACCATGCGAACCCCGAGATCAACCAATCTAGGTGCCAATTGCCGATAGGTATCCGCATCCCAGCCTTCATTGGCATCAATGATGATGTCGGTTTTCGGCGCACCTTCACGAACTGCCTTGAGCCGCGCCAGATCACCTTCACCGCCCAGTTTGACTTTCAACAAAGGTCGCATGGCATGTTCAGCCGCCTTGGCCCGCATGGAATCCGGCTCGCCCAACGACAAAGTATAGGCCGTTACTTCAGGCCCCATGATCGGAACACCCCCCAGAACATGGGCACGCTCACCGGCCTGTTTGGCTTCCAGATCCCAAAATGCACAGTCCAGCGCATTGCGGGCTGCACCCGGCTCAAGCCGGGACTGCAGATCCTGACGGGTCATGCCGTTGCGCAGATCCTGCTGCAAGGATGAGATTGTCTCGATCACACCATCTACGGTCTCATCATAGCGCGCGTAGGGCACGCTCTCGCCCCAACCAGTGTAAGTTCCATCACTCAGCGCGACCGTGACGACCCGCGCCTCGGTTCGTGAACCGCGCGAGATGGTAAACACCTCGGCCAGTCGAAAGACAGATTCTTCAACTTTCAGGGCCAGTTCAGACATTGCCAGTCCTTATGAATCCAAAGCGTCGACAAGGCGACCGGCACCGTGCCGGAACGGGTCAACTGTTGGCAGGCCCATACGGGCTTCGGTTTCTTCGCACACAGCCTTGGCTTCATCTTCGCCAAGCGCTGCCGTGTTGATGGAAATACCGACAACCTGACAATCCGGGTTGACCACGCGGGCCATGATCAAAGCGGTATCGCGCAATTCTTCAAGGCTCGGCTGCTGATAGTCCGGCAGGCCGCGCATGTGGTCACGGGTCGGCTCATGGCACAGGATCAGTGCGTCGGGCTGGCCACCATGGATCAGCGCCAGGGTCACGCCCGAGTAAGAAGCGTGATAAAGACTGCCCTGCCCTTCAATCAGATCCCAGTGATCGTCATCATTGTCCGGTGTCAGCCATTCAATCGAGCCCGCCATAAAGTCGGCAATAACTGCATCCAAAGGCACACCATCGCCGGTGATCAGGATGCCGGTCTGCCCAGTAGCCCGGAAAGTTGCCTTCATATCGCGGGCGCGCATTTCTTTTTCCATGCACAAGGCAGTGTACATCTTGCCGACGGAGCAATCTGTCCCAACTGCGAGACAGCGCTTGCCGCTGCGACGCACACCATTGGCAATTGGATATTTGATCGAAGGAATACGCACGTCATGCAGCTGACGCTCGTTCAGGCTGGCGGTTTCTACCAGGTCAATGTCATCACGCAGAAGATTGTGCAGACCGGAGGCAACGTCCATTCCGGCTTCCAGTGCCTGCTTGATCACTTCGCGCCAGCTGTCGGAAATGAACCCGCCGCGATTGGCCACGCCGATCACCATTGTTTTGGCACCGCGAGCAACAGCTTCTTCGATGGTCAGATCTTCCAACCCCATATCGGCATTGCAGCCTTCGAGTTTGATCTGGCCAATACAAAGCTCCGGCCGCCAGTCCTTGATGCCCTGGGCAACCTTGCCAGCCAACGCATCAGGCGCATCGCCGAGAAACAAAAGATAGGGGGTGGGGATCATAACGCTGCTCCAAAAAAACTAAGCTCGCCCACACTTAGTTTCGCACATCATCCAAGTGCAACAAAGAATCTTGATGGTCCTAAATGTGGGGCCCATCTGGTCCCAGTGCCGCTGGATGATTCCCAGCCCTGAAATTTTGTCGCCCTGCGGCATGATGGACGGGTTCTAAGCTAAAAGACACCTTGCACACATTGATCAATGCCCTTTAGACTTCGATCGGTAAAATTTGCGGCGAAGCGGCGAAAAAACGCAATGCCGAATTGCACGAGTGGAGGAACACATGGCCAAAGTAGAAATGACAGTGAATGGGCGAGCGACTTCAGCTGAAGTCGAAGACCGCACATTGCTGGTTGATTATTTAAGAGAAAACCGAAATCTGACGGGAACACATGTGGGCTGCGACACGTCCCAATGCGGTGCTTGCGTGGTCCATGTTGATGGCAAGGCGGTCAAGTCCTGCACCATGCTGGCAGTTCAGGCTACCGGCAGTGAAGTTAAGACCATCGAAGGTCTGGCTGGCGACGATCAGTTGCATCCAATGCAGGAAGCATTCCGCAACAATCACGGCCTGCAATGCGGTTTCTGCACACCGGGCATGATCATGAGTGCCGTTGATATGGTCAACCGGCTTGGTCCGAAACTGGACGAAGCAACCATTCGCGCTGAGCTGGAAGGCAATATCTGCCGCTGCACCGGCTACCACAACATCGTCAAGTCGATCGCCGAAGGCGCCAAGCAAATGGGCAAGGGCATGAAGAAGGCCGCCCAGTAGGCGCAACAAAAACGACCAACAAAAACGGACACAGCCCAACGCCTGTCAGCAATGAAAACTGTCACGAAGCGTCGGTTCGCTGTCCACACCATGTGGAGGAACAATCATGGGAATTGAAGGTATCGGCGCACGCGTATTGCGCAAAGAGGACAAGAGATTCATCACCGGCAAGGGCCGCTATACGGATGATCACAAAGTTGCTGGCATGCACTATGCAGCCTTTGTGCGCTCACCGCACGCCCACGCCAAAATCAAGAAGATCAATATCAAAGATGCCAGCAAGATGTCCGGCGTCGTTGGTATTTTCAACGGCAAGGAACTAACAGGCGACGGTATCGGCAATATTATTTGCGGCTGGATGATCCATTCCAAAGATGGTTCGCCAATGAACATGGGCGCCTGGTCGGCTCTGGCAACAGAATATGTTCGCTATGTCGGCGATGCAGTAGCTGTGGTGATCGCTGAAACGCTGGCCGAAGCGCGAGCAGCAGCGGAAGCCGTTGATGTAGATTACAAGGTGCTCAAGGCCGTCATCAGCGCTGAAGAAGCGATGGAAGACAAAGCGCCACAGCTGCATCCGGAAGCCAAAAACAACGTCATTTATGACTGGGAGATCGGTGAGGCTGATGCAACAGACGCCGCCATTGCCGGCGCTGCCAAAGTTGTGGAAATGGAAATCCGCAACAACCGTCTGGTGCCGAACCCGATGGAACCGCGTTCGGCCCTGGCCCAATATGATGCGGCTGAAGATCACTTTACCCTGCATACAACATCGCAGAACCCACATGTGGCCCGTCTGGTCCTGTCGGCCTTTTATCAGGTCGCACCAGAAAACAAGCTTCGGGTTATCGCGCCGGATGTCGGCGGTGGATTTGGATCCAAAATCTACATCTATCCAGAAGAAATCGTCTGCCTTTGGGCGGCCAAGAAAGCTGGTGTGGAAGCCGTCAAGTGGACGTCAGACCGCAGTGAAGCTTTCCTGACCGACGCCCATGGCCGCGATCATGTTTCCAAAGCAACAATGGGTTTTGACGAGAACAACAAGATTGTTGGCTTCAAGGTCGACACAATCGCCAATCTCGGCGCTTACATGTCGCTGTTCTCTTCATCGGTTCCAACCTATCTCTATGCAACATTGTTGTCGGGTCAGTACAACATCGAAAACATCCATTGTAATGTGCGCACGGTTTATACCAATACAGCACCCGTGGATGCCTATCGCGGTGCTGGTCGTCCGGAAGCCACCTATCTAGTCGAACGCATGATGGAAACGGCTGCGCGTCAACTTGATGTTGATCCCGCGGACCTGCGGCGGGCCAATTTCGTACAGGAGTTTCCGCATCAGACCCCAGTCATCATGTGCTATGACGCTGGCGACTATGGTGCATCAATGGATGCCGCCATGGCCGAAGTCGACTATGCCGGATTTGAGAAGCGCCGCAAAAAGTCTGCCAAAAAGGGCATGCTGCGGGGCATCGGCATGAGCTGCTACATCGAAGCTTGCGGCATTGCGCCATCAGCTGCGGTTGGTTCGCTTGGTGCTGGTGTTGGTCTTTGGGAATCTGCGGAAGTACGGGTCAATCCTGTTGGCACCGTGGAAATTCTCACCGGTTCACACAGCCATGGTCAGGGCCATGAAACAACCTTCGGCCAATTGGTTTCAGATCGCTTCGGTCTGCCAAGCGAAAACATCCAGGTTGTTCACGGTGATACTGACAAGGTTCAGTTCGGCATGGGCACTTACGGTTCCCGTTCCGGTGCGGTTGGCATGTCGGCGATTGAAAAGGCCCTCGACAAAGTTGAGGCAAAGGCCAAGAAAATTGCTGCCCACATGCTGGAAGCCTCGGAAGGTGACATCGAAATCAAGGATGGCGAAGTCTCCGTCAAAGGTACTGACAAGAAGCTGCTATGGCATGAAGTTTGCCTTGGTGCTTACACCGGTCATAACCTCCCAGAAGGCATGGAGCCTGGGTTGAAGGAAGGCGCGTTTTACGATCCGACCAACTTCACCTTCCCGGCTGGTTGCTATATCTGCGAGGTAGAGATCGACCCAGATACCGGCACAACGACGATTGAAAAATTCGTTGCAGCCGACGATTTCGGCAAGATCATCAACCCGATGATCGTTGAAGGTCAGGTCCATGGCGGTCTGGCTCAGGGCATCGGTCAGGCGCTGATGGAAAATGCTGTCTATGATGAGTCTGGTCAGCTGCTGTCAGCATCCTACATGGACTACACCATGCCACGTGCTGACGACCTGCCGAGCTTCGACGTATCGACCACCGAAACGGCCTGCCCCGGCAACCCGCTGGGCATCAAGGGCTGTGGCGAGGCTGGTGCCATTGGATCACCCCCAGCGGTGATGAATGCCATCACCAACGCCATCGGTCACAACAATCTATCCATGCCCGCGAGCCCACAGAATGTCTGGGCTGCAATTCAGGCTGGCGAATAAGAGGAAATATCATGTACGAAACAAGCTATTCCCGCGCAAAAGACGCAAGTGATGCCGCCAAGCAAATGCGTGCGGCAGATGACGGAAAATTTCTGGCTGGTGGCATGACTTTGCTACCAACCATGAAGCAGCGGCTCGCCGCTCCGTCAGATCTGATTGATGTCACTCACATCAAGGACATCACCGATATCAATGTGTCACGCAAGGATGTGACCATTGGTGCCGGGGCAACCCATGCTTCTGTTGCCAATAATGCCAAACTGATGAAGGTCTGCCCGTCGATTTGCTCACTGGCATCCCATATTGGCGATCCAGCGGTGCGTCATTGCGGAACGATAGGCGGCTCGATTGCCAACAATGATCCGGCTGCTGACTACCCAGCCGCGATGATCGCATTGGACGCTACGATCGTCACCAACAAGCGCAAGATCCGTGCCGAGAAGTTTTTCACCGGCATGTTTGAAACTGCATTGAAAGACGATGAGATGATCAAGGCAGTGACTTTCAAAGCACCAAAATCCGGTGCCTATGCCAAGTTCCCGAATCCAGCATCGCGCTATGCGATGGCCGGTGTGTTTGTTGCCGATCATGGCAAGAAAGACATTCGCGTTGGTGTAACGGGTGCATCATCTGACGGCGTTTACCGCGCCAAGGATATGGAAAAAGCCCTGGGCGGCAGTCTGTCGGCTGACGCGCTGGACAGCTGCACCGTAGATGAGGGCGATATGCTCTCAGATATTCACGGCTCAGCGGCCTATCGCGCCAATCTCGTTAAGGTGATGGCCAAGCGTGCCGTGGCCGCAGCGGCTGACTAAAGCGCCATAAATGCAAATCGAAGATGCCCGGGTCACCGCAGAGGTTGCCCGGGCATTTTTTTGTGCTGTCAGGCCTGAATGGGTCTAACTCAGGTCAGCCGCCGAAATCCGGTAAACCTGCCCGTCGCCCCGCATGAGCGCATGGAATTTGCGTTCCTCAAACAGCCCCGCGAAGGCCGGGTCAAAGACATTGAGCCCGCCGGTATAGGCACCAAAACTGGGCATGATCATTCGGCTTCGACTTACAGCAAAACATGACCGTCGAACGGAACGGCCGCGTCGCACCAAACGAGCCTTGGGGTGCAGGTGGCCTGCTATCTCGCCAGCATCGGCATCAACTTGAGGTTCATGGCGCAAAGTCAGGGCACCGCATCTGAGTTCATCAACAACCTGGCCGCCCAGCCCTTCAGGTGGCGTTGGATCATGGTTGCCTGTAATCCAGACCCATTCCCGGCCCTTCAAAAGCCCTGTGAGCAGTTGGACAGCGTCCACCGGCAAACGGCGG
The DNA here is from genome assembly GCA_039969995.1 of Rhizobiaceae bacterium. GTDB lineage: Bacteria > Pseudomonadota > Alphaproteobacteria > Rhizobiales > Rhizobiaceae > Pseudahrensia. Next base: position 4,968 of record JBDVMU010000058.1, on the reverse strand, counting down.
GATGCCTCTTGGTCATGAAATGAATCCCCCAATGCAATGACCCTGCGGGGCTGCCATTTCTCCAGGCAGCCGGCAAGACGCTTCAATGTTACCATTGTATCATAGGGTGGCAGGAGCTGACCGCGCCGGGCAAAGGAAGATCCTTTCTCCAGATGCAAATCAGCGACCAGCAATGCCTGCTCAGCTGGCCAATAGGCAACGCCAGCGCAGTCGGTAACAAGTTCTTCGCCGTTCACCGCATGAATACAAGTGCCCTTAAAGGCTGCTGCCGTGAACAGATCAGGCATCGGCAAATTGGTCTGCAATTGAGCCATGAGGGTATTATCGTCCAGCGAAGCACTTAGTGATTTGCCTGATTTACGCTTGGACTTGTTGCGACCCTTGAGGGTCCAACTGTAGGAGTTAGGCGAATCACTCACGGCACCAACCTTACACCGTCATCGCATCGGATATGAGATTTTCCGCGGCCTCCGCCAGCAAAGTTTCATTGGCTTCGCCCGCCACCGTCTCACGACCAATTTCCAGCATGATCGGCACAGCAAGTGGCGATACCTGCTCAAGGTCTTTGTGCACAATCTGCCCTTTGATGCGGGCAAGCAGGTGACCAAGGCGATGAATATCCAGCAGGCCGGTCGCCGCGTCCTCCCGCGTTGCCTGCATCAAAATATGGTCCGGCTCATGTTCGCGCAAAACATCATAGATAAGGTCGGTCGAAACTGTAATCTGGCGCCCGGACTTTTCCTTACCAGGGTGGTTTTTCTCGATCAGCCCGGCAATCAGAGCACATTGGCGGAAAGTGCGTTTGAGCATGAAACTGTCTTCCATCCAAGCTTCCAGATCGTCGCCCAACATGTCTTCGTCGAACAAGCCAGCAAGAGACAGACGACCATCTGCAATCATTGCGCCAAGATCATCCAGACCCCAGACGCAGATACAATAATCGGTAGCAACAAAACCCGTGGGCCGGGCTCGGGCCCGCTCCAACCTTTTGGTCAACAACATGCCGAGCGACTGATGCGCCAAACGACCTTCGAACGAATAGACCACCAAATAGAATTTTTCACCGCGCGGAAAGGTCTCAACCAGCAATTGGTCGACCGTAGGGATGATCGATTTCTGCGCCTGAATTTGCAGCCACTGCGATACCTGAAGCGGCAATTCCTGCCACTTTTCTGGATCCGCCATCATCGCCCGGATATGCTCGGCCAAATAGGTGGACAACGGAAACTTTGACCCAGCATAGATTGGCACCATCGGGTCTTTTGAAACCGTTGGTGTGACAATCGCCTCATTCTCGCGAATGCCTTCAAAGCGCACGATCTGACCGGCAAACATGAAGGTGTCGCCATAGACCATCTGTTCAAGGAAATATTCCTCAAGCTTGCCCAGCGACCGTCCCCCCCGGGTCGCAGCGATGCCCTTGCCGTCGCGTTTGACAAATTTCAGAAGCCGAACCGTCATTGCCGGGGCTTCATAAATTGTACCGGCATTGAGGCGATATTGCTGAGCAAAGCGGGGATGAGTCAGCCGCCATTCGCCGGATTCTGCATCCACCTTCTTGATTTTCGCATAGCGTTCATAGCTCTTTAGCGCATAGCCACCCGTCGCAACAAAATGAACACAACGCTCGAATGTGTCCCAGTCAAGTTCTGCATAAGCGGCAGCGCTGATGACTTCATTATACAGCGCATCTTCCTGAAACGGTCCGGCAACCGCCACACCCAGAATATGTTGACACAATACGTCCAACGCTCCGGGCCGCAGCGGTGGCGTGTCCTGATGACCAAGGTAATTGGCATCAAGCGCCGCCTTGCATTCCATCACTTCAAAACGGTTGGCCGGCACCAACACCGCTTTCGACGGTTCATCCATGCGGTGATTGGCACGACCAATGCGCTGGGCCAGGCGGCTGGCACCTTTTGGCGCGCCGATATGCAGCACCAGATCGACATCGCCCCAATCAATCCCCAGATCGAGTGTTGATGTTGCCACAACCGCGCGCAGGGAATTGGTTGCCATGGCCGCTTCCACCTTGCGTCGTTGACCAACATCGAGCGAACCGTGATGCAGAGCAATTGGCAGGTTGTCCTCATTTATGCGCCACAGATTCTGAAATAAAAACTCAGCCTGGCTGCGGGTATTGACGAACAGCAATGCGGTGCGGGCACCTTTGATCGTGTCATAAATCTCACCAACTGCATGACGGGCCGAATGGCCAGACCAGGGCAGACGCTCACGCGTATCGAGAATGTTGATCAGCGGCTTTGCCCCGCCTTCCACCACGATCAGGCCAGCTTGGTTGTCGACATTTGTATCGCCAACATTTTGCGCCACCAGCCAACGTTGCAGGTCTGCGGGCACCGCCACTGTGGCAGAAAGACCGATTGTTTGAAGCTCACCCTGCAGGTGACGCAGCCGCGCCAGGCCAAGCGACAGCAAATGACCACGCTTGGAGGTCACCAGCGAGTGCAACTCGTCAAAGATAACAAAACGCAGATCGGCAAAAAACCGATCAGCATCCTTATTGGCGATCAACAGCGCCAGCTGCTCGGGTGTGGTCAATAAAATGTCGGGAGGCACCAGTTTTTGCCGCTGGCGGCGGTGGGAAGGGGTGTCGCCGGTGCGGGTCTCCACAGTGACCGGCAGACCCATTTCGTCAATCGGCGTTTCCAGATTGCGTTTAATATCGACGGCCAGTGCCTTCAACGGTGAGATATACAGCGTGTGAACGCCGCGATGGCGCTCTCCCGGCTTACGCTTGGGTCGCGCAGTCAGTTCAGTCAGGCTGGGCAAGAAACCCGCCAGCGTCTTACCGGCACCGGTTGGTGCTATCAGCAAGGTCGAATCACCCTGCTGCGAACGTTGCAACAGCTCCAATTGATGGGGGCGGGGCTGCCAGCCACGTTTGCCAAACCAATCCAGAAAGACCTGAGGAATATCTGGCGCGTATAAATCGAGCTTGATTGCCTGTCTTCGCAAAATCTTGGTTTCATTCGCCATGGGCCTATCGTAGCTTTTTCCGCATGACCGTCGACCGAAAAAAATCAAAGATTCACCTGCCGTGGCCAGGACTGTTGTTGCTTGCAGTATTGCCGCTTGGTCTGATCGCCGCCTGTGGCGAACAGAATACGACACCACCCAAGTTCAGTGGTGAAATGGTGCTGGCTGTTTCCTGGCAACCGGGGTTTTGTGAGACCCGCCCTCGCCTGCCAGAATGTCGAAGTCAGAAAAAATCACACTTTGATGCCAGTCATTTCTCCCTGCATGGCCTGTGGCCACAACCACGCAGCGAAACTTATTGCGGCGTTTCTGATAGCGAAATGCGCAAGGATACATCACGCCAATGGTCACGACTGCTGGGCCTGGGACTTGCCGAAGATTTGCAACGGCGTTTGCTGAAGGTGATGCCGGGTGCGCGTTCCTTTCTGCACCGTCACGAATGGATCAAACATGGAACCTGTTATTCCGACGATCCCAATGTCTATTATGAAGATTCGTTGCTGCTGATGGAGCAGGTCAATGCATCATCCCTGCAAAATCTGTTCGCACGCTCCATCGGCAAAAGGCTGACAGCCCGTCAGATCCGCCGCGCCTGGAATGCCGAATTTGGGCCTCAGGCGGGTGAGCGGTTGCGGATTTCCTGCAAACGCGACGGCCGACGTACCATTATCACCGAATTGACAATCGGCCTTTCGGGTAAAATCACACAGGATTCGAAACTGGAAGAGCTGATCGCAGCTGCCAAGCCAACCCGACCTGGATGTCCGGCGGGCATTGTCGATCCGGCCGGCCTGCAATAGACGCGTGGCCAGATCTGAAAAGGTCTAATTGCATTGGGAATGAGGCAGCTTGATCTCAAAGCGCGATCCCGGCGCATCATCGTCCAGCAATACAATCGTGCCGCCATGAGCACGCACCAATTCAGCCGCTATCGCCAAGCCAAGGCCTGTGCCTCCGTTGCGGCCAGACGCTGAGAACGCGGTGAACAGATTTTCACGCACCTTGTCGGGAAATCCGGGACCGGTGTCGGTGACATGGATGGTGACACCGTCGCCATTTGTGTTGGCTGACAGCGTCAACCGCCGCACCACCGCATCATCTGTGCTGCCTGTCATCGCCTGAACCGCATTGCGCGACAGGTTCAACAACACCCGGAACAGCTGTTCCGCATCCGCAGCGATCTCCAATTGCGCATCAACGTCGTTGACCCACTCAACCGAGCTTTCAACACTGCTGTCGCGGTCCAATGCAAGGGCTTCGGCAACATCCTCGCACAGCCGATGCAGGCGCACGATGCTGCGCTGCGGCACCGCTTCGCCAGACTTGCCATAGGCCAGCACTGATTTGGTGTAGTCGGCAGCCCGGTCAATGGTTCGCACCAATCGTGGGGCAAGCCGCTGAGCCACAGGATCGGAAATATCTGTGAGGCGATCTGAAAAAAGCGAGGCGGAGGCCAGAATATTGCGCAAGTCGTGGTTGATCTTGGAGACTGCCAGCCCAAGATCTGCCAGGTGGCGCTGTTGGGCCATCGTACCACGCAGTTGTTTTTGCATTGAACTGAGCTGTTCTTCGGCAACGCCGATCTCATCATGTCGCCCGGAAGGTTCGATGACATTTGAGACGTCTTCAGGATGTTTGGAAAAATCCAACATGGCGCTGGTCATGCGCTGCATTGGTCGAATGAGCAGCGCCCGCAGGGCAAGAAAGACAACCAAACCAGTAAAGATTGAAATCGCCAGGGAGATCAGCAAAACATTACCGGCATAGCTCAGCATGGCATCACGCAGCGGCTTTTCCTTCATCAACAATTCCAGCTGGCCGTTCCGCTCTTTCATCGGGCCATAGACCCGGATGGTGCGGTCCCCACCGAATATCAGCGTATCCAGCGCCTGGGTGATTGATTGCACCGCTTGAATGCGTCCCGGAGCGGCAATTTCAACATGGCGTGCAACGTTGCCGGGCATTGCT
>JBDVMU010000057.1:0-66817 GCA_039969995.1 Rhizobiaceae bacterium | reverse complement strand
GTCTGCGCATGACCAACCGTACAGTCCGTGCACCCGAAAAAACACTGGCTGTGGTCGATCACAACATCCCGACCACCAACCGGGCTGGCGGCATTGAAAACGCTGAGAGCCGTATTCAGGTTGAGGCATTGGCATCGAATGCTGCTGAGTTTGGCGTTGAGTATTTCTCAGAAACCGACAACCGTCAGGGCATTGTGCACATTATCGGTCCGGAACAGGGTTTTACCCTGCCTGGCATGACGATTGTCTGCGGTGACAGCCATACCTCAACCCACGGCGCATTTGGTGCGCTGGCCCACGGTATTGGTACTTCGGAAGTGGAACACGTTCTGGCAACCCAGACGCTGATTCAGAAAAAAGCCAAGAACATGAAGGTCGAGGTTACCGGTGACCTTTCCGGTGGTGTCACAGCCAAGGACATCATCCTGGCAATCATTGGTGAAATCGGCACAGCTGGTGGCACCGGTTATGTCATCGAATTCTGTGGCTCGGCGATCGAAGCCCTGTCGATGGAAGGTCGTATGACTGTCTGTAACATGACAATCGAAGGCGGCGCCCGCGCTGGCCTGATTGCGCCTGATGAAAAGACCTTCGAATACATTAAGGGCCGCCCAAAGGCACCGACCGGTGCTGTCTGGGATAAGGCGTTGGCCTATTGGCAGACCCTGAAAACGGATGAGGGTGCTGAATTTGATAAGATTGTTACCATCGATGCCAACAATCTCACGCCAATCGTCTCCTGGGGTTCCTCGCCAGAAGATGTGATTGCTGTTACCGGTGAAGTGCCGGATCCAGCATCGATCGAAGATGAAAACAAACGTGCCTCCAAACAGCGCGCGCTGGATTATATGGGCCTGCAGCCTGGTACCAAGATCACTGACATCAAGATTGACCGCGTGTGGATCGGTTCTTGCACCAATGGTCGAATTGAAGACCTGCGTGCCGCTGCAGCTGTGCTGGATGGTAAGAAGATTGCCGACAGCGTATCAGCGATGATCGTGCCGGGTTCCGGTTTGGTAAAAGCGCAGGCTGAGGCTGAGGGCCTGGATAAGATCTTTATCGAGGCCGGTGCCGAATGGCGTGAGCCGGGCTGCTCCATGTGCCTGGCCATGAATGATGACCGCCTGAAGCCGGAAGAGCGCTGCGCCAGCACCTCAAACCGCAACTTCGAAGGTCGTCAGGGCTTTAAGGGCCGCACCCATCTGGTTAGCCCGGCGATGGCCGCGGCAGCTGGTGTTGCCGGTCACTTTGTGGATGTGCGCGACGTTTAATCGTCACGCTAAATCCCAAGAGTTTGAGAGCGCGTTGCCAAACCGGTAACGCGCTCTTTTTGTCTCTAATCCTGAAAGCGTTTAGGACAGGCCGCGCTTTTCAATCATCGCGTCGACGCTGGGCATTTTGCCCCTGAAGGTCTTGTAGGAGTCTTCGGGGTCAACACTGCCACCGGCAGAATAGATGTGGTCGTGCAGACGTTTTGCCAGGGCCTCGTCAAATGGATTGCCAACTTCCTCAAAGGCGGCAAACGCGTCGGCATCCAGCACTTCACTCCACATGTAGGAATAATAGCCGGCCGAATAGCCGTCGCCTGAAAAGACATGGGCAAAGTGGGGGGTGCGGTGGCGCATGGTGATGGATTTGGGCATGCCCAAACGTTCGAGCGCCGCCTTTTCAAAGGCGATGACATCCTGCACCGGTTCAGCGTGGGACTTGTGGAACTCCATATCGACCAACGCAGAAGCCGTGAATTCAACTGCGCCAAAACCTGCATTAAAGGTCTGGGCGGCAAGCACCTTATTAAGCAGCTCCTTCGGCATAACTTCTCCGGTTTCCACATGGCGGGCATGTTTGGTCAGGATTTCCGGAACCGTCAGCCAATGCTCATAGACCTGGCTGGGCAGCTCGACGAAATCGCGGGCGACTGCTGTACCAGCGACACTGGGATAGGTGACATCGGACAAAATGCCGTGCAGGGCATGACCAAATTCATGGAATAGGGTGCGCGCGTCGTCCATCGATAACAGGGTCGGTTGACCCTCGGGTGCCTTGGCGAAATTCATCACATTGACGATGATCGGGGTCTGTCCCTGTTGACCGTCTGGAGTGGTCAGCTTGTGCTGACCCTGAAAGCCGCTCATCCAGGCACCGGAGCGTTTTGAAGACCGGGCAAAATAGTCGCCGATAAACACAGCGCGGTGGGAGCCGTCCGGGTTGAGGACCTCAAATACGCGCACATCATCGTGGTAGGTTTTGACACCTTCATGCTCTTTTACCGTGACCCCGAACAAGCGGTTGGCGACGTCAAAGGCAGCGGCAATGATGTTGTCGAGGGCCAGATAGGGTTTCAACTCTGCCTCATTGAAGGCAAATTTGCGGGTGCGCAACTGCTCGGCATAGTGACGCCAGTCCCATGGAGCCACCTCGTGATTGTGACCTGATTCGGCGATCAGTGCAGCCAGTTCCTGTTCTTCTTGGGCGGCTTTGCCTTTGGCCCTGCCCCAGACGGTTTCCAGCAGATCGATCACAGCGCCCGGTCGCTTGGCCATCTGATCTTCCAGCTTGAAATCAGCAAAGCTTTGATAACCCAGCAATCCAGCCTTTTCCTGACGCAGGGCGACAGTCTCGCGGACATTTTCGCGGTTATCTGTCTTGCCGCCATTCTCACCTCGGGCAATCCAGGCTTCAAAAGCCTGTTCGCGCAGGTCGCGACGCTCTGAAAAGGTCAGGAAAGGCTCGATGATTGAGCGCGACAGGGTAACAGCATGTTTGCCATCGTGCCCGCGCTCCTTGGCCGCTGCCTGCATGGCATTGATGACGAAGTCGGGCAGCCCGGTCAGATCTTCCTCTTCGACGATCAGCGCCCAATCGGCTTCATCGGCCAGAATGTTCTGAGAGAACCCGGCTCCCAGCTGGGCCAATCGCGCATTGATTTCGCCCAAGCGAGTTTGCGCCTCACCCTGCAGCGCTGCACCGCCGCGGACAAAGGCTTTCCATTTGCGTTCCAGAACCCGGGTCTGCTCGGTTGTCAGGTTCAGCGCTTCACGTTGCTGCCAAAGCGCATCTATGCGGGCAAATAGCGTGGCATTGGTCGTTGTTTCGGTCCCGTGCTTGGAGAGTTTGGGAGCAATTTCGCGTTCCAGTCCGCGCAGAATGTCATTGCTGTGAGAGCCGCTTAAGTTCCAGAATATTGCACCGACGCGGGACAATTCCTCACCAGCCAGTTCAAGCGCAACGACGGTGTTTTCGTAGCTTGGTTCAACAGGGTTGTCGGCAATAGCATTGATATCGGCGCGGTCGCTTTTCAGCGCCTGCTCAAATACGGCGGCATAGTCATCACTGCTGATCCGGTCAAAACGCGGCAGGCCCATTGTGCCAGACCAATTGAAAATTTCGCTGTTTGTGGAAGATGCCATGCTGTTGTTCCAATCTGCTCTTTTGTAGCCGACTGGATGTAGGAGGCGAGGGGTAAATCTGCAAGCATTTCGGCCCGGCAATGACTGGTAATTGAAGAAAGTTTGCGTACATAGGAGCTAGTCCCGGGAACTAATCCCGCCAACCATCAGATTCCCCATGCGCGACCGTATTGCTCAATTCATTTCAACCCGTCGTTTCGAGTGGGCGATCATCGTCCTGGTGGTGCTCAATGCGCTCATTTTGGGGCTTGAGACTGCACCACCGGTGATGGCGGTTGCCGGTCCGTTTCTAAAATTTCTCGATGGCATCATCCTGACCATCTTTGTCATCGAATTGCTGCTGCGGTTTTATGTCCACCGCTGGGCCTTTTTCAAAGACGGCTGGCGGGTGTTCGACCTGTTTGTGGTTGGAGTGGCGCTAATTCCGGCGTCTGCAGGTTTCTCGGTGCTGCGTGCCTTCCGCGTGTTGCGAATTCTACGCCTTTTGTCCGTCATCCCGTCACTGCGTAAAGTGGTGACTGGCCTGGTCACTGCGCTGCCGGGCATGGGTTCGATTGTCGTGTTGATGTTGTTGGTCTTCTACGTTTTCTCTGTGATGGCGACCGGACTGTTTGGAGAGGCCTTCCCGGAATGGTTCGGATCGCTCGGTGCCTCGTCCTATTCACTGTTCCAGATCATGACGCTGGAAAGCTGGTCGATGGGCATTGTTCGTCCGGTGATGGAAGCCTTCCCGTGGGCCTGGGCCTTCTTTATTCCATTCATCATGTCGACCACCTTCACGGTGCTCAATCTGTTTATTGGTATCATTGTTTCGGCAATGCAGGCAGAGCATGAACAGGATGCCGCAGACGATCGCTCGCAATTGCACCAGGACCAGGCGGAAATCCTAAAAGAAGTAAAAGCGCTGAGGGCCGAGCTTGCTGAAATGCGAGTCCTGCCTGCAAAGGACTAGACCGGCTTCAGCGAATCCGGGTCCAATCCACCCATGCGGCAGACTTCTGCCCATTCTTCCGGTTTGACCGGCTGAACCGACAGGCGCATTGACGTGACCAATGACATGTCAGCGAGTTTTGGATTGGCTTTGACATCCTTCAGGCTCACCGGATTGGGAACGTCTGCCAGCGCGCGGATGTGAACGCAGTCCCAGCGCTCATCATCGGTGGTGGAATCCGGCGCCGACAGGGCGCTGACTTCAGCAACACCCACGACATTCAGACCCTCATTGGAGTGATAAAAAAATGCCTGGTCGCCAAGTTCCATCAGCCGCATGTTGTTGCGCGCCTGATAGTTGCGGATGCCGTCCCATTCTTCGCCAGCGTCACCTTTGGCCTTTTGCTGATCCCAGGGCCATTTGAAGGGTTCCGACTTGAACAACCAATACTGCATCTTTGTTTCCTCGATTCGCCAGCGGCGTGTGGGTTCTTTTCAGCCGATCAATCCTCAGGGGTCAAGCCAGCGACGGGAGCGGTTCACACCTCTCCCTTGAGTGGCCGTTCCAGCAACATACGAACCGCCTCTTGGGGCGCAAGTTCCTTGGCAAGCACCTGAACGATGGCCGCGATGATCGGAGCTTCTATGCTGTCCTGGAGAGCAAGTTTCAACGCCATGTCAGCAGAGTGGACCCCTTCAGCAAGCGGACGGTTGCTGAGGTCTTCGCCAGTGGCAAGCGCGATCCCGTAGGAGAAATTTCGCGATTGGGGGCTCGAACAGGACAGGACGAGATCGCCCAGACCGGATAATCCAACGAGCGTATCGCTGCGTGCGCCCTGTGCCCGGGCGACACGGCTGAGCTCGGCGAAACCTCGAGCAATCAGCGCCGCCTCCGCACTGGCGCCGAGTTGCAATCCACGAGCGATTCCGACGGCCAGTGCCAGCACATTTTTCAATGCGCCACCGATTTCGACACCAACCAGATCGTCGGTGGCATAAATGCGGAACTTGGGTCGTGATAATTGGGTGGCGAGTTGTGTGGCGTGGTCCATTGAACGGGTGGCAAGGCTTACGGCGGTGGGCAGGCCTTTGGCAACGTCGGTTGCAAAGCTCGGTCCGGACAGGGCGGCGATGAAATCCTCCCCGAGTTCTTCGCTCGCTATTTGATGCAACATCTTGCCGCTTGTCCGGTCTATGCCCTTGGCGCAGAGCACAATGGTTGTGCGTGGTTTAAGCAGTGGTTTGATGTTTGTGGCCAACGCGGCGAAGGTTTGAGCTGGAGTCACGCATAAAATGGTTTCTGCGCTACAGGCCTGTTCCAGATCGGTGGTGGCGCTGATGTTTTCTGAAAGTGGAATATCGCCCAGATAGGCAGAATTGCGACGGGTGTGATTGATCGCGTCGATGGTTTGCTTGTTCCGACCCCATAGCAGGACTTTGCCATTTATCTTGCTGTCGCCAATGCAAGCGCCTTCGCCGCCGCCGCCGCCGCCGCCGCCGCCGCCGCCGCCGGCCAGCATGTTTGCCAGTGCAGTTCCCCAGGCTCCTGATCCCAATACGGCAAGGCTCATTTTTCGTCCTTTGGCTTTGAATCTGTTATTGCGGCGGATTGGCTTATCTATTGGAATTAACAGAGCTGGCGCATTCGGCCAACCAAACATTCAACTTTGGTTCCAATATGCGGGGAAGGTTTGCTGTCTGACTGGACGTTTTGGTGGCGACACGCCATGAAGTGTCATCCTCCCAATCTGACTTAGAGCCCCCTTTCCATGGCGATTTCCTCCCGTTCCATTTCCGCTCCCGACCAGGTTCAGATCAAGCGCGCATTGCTGTCTGTTTTTGACAAAACCGGACTGATGGAGCTTGCAAGCTCTCTGCGCGACCAGGGCGTTGACTTATTGTCTACCGGCGGCACTGCCCGGGCGCTCAAAGAAGCCGGGTTTGATGTCACTGATGTTTCTGAGGTGACCGGATTTCCTGAAATTATGGATGGCCGGGTGAAAACTCTACATCCTGCGGTGCATGGTGGCTTGCTGGCGATTCGTGATGCGGAAGATCATGTGGCGTCGATGAAAGAGCATGGCATTGAGAACATTGATTTGCTGGTGGTCAATCTTTATCCGTTTGAAGAGGTCATGAAGTCGGGTGCTGCCGATGATGCGGTTGTCGAGAACATCGATATTGGTGGTCCGGCCATGCTTCGGGCGGCGGCGAAAAACCATGCCTATGTCAGTGTGCTGACAAGTCCGCATGATTATGCCTCCTTTGTCGAGGATCTGACGGATAACAATGGTGCTTCCACCTATGGCATGCGCAAGCGGTTGGCGCAGGCAACTTTTGCCCGCACGGCGGCTTATGACTCGGCGATCTCCAACTGGATGGCCGGAGCATTCGAAGTTGAGGCACCGGCCAATCGCAGCATTGGTGGCAGCCTGATGCAAACCATGCGGTATGGCGAAAATCCACATCAAAAAGCGGCGCTTTACGCCACACCGGAGGTGCGCCCCGGAGTGGCCCACGCCCAGCAAATTCAGGGCAAGCAACTGTCCTACAACAATATCAACGACACCGACGCAGCGTTCGAATTGGCCAGTGAATTCGACCCGGCGAAGACCTCCGCCGTAGCGATCATCAAACACGCCAATCCCTGTGGTGTGGCAACGGCGGCCAATCTGGCGGATGCTTATGCGGCGGCGCTGTCGTGTGATCCAGTCAGTGCGTTTGGCGGTATTATTGCCATGAACCAGACGCTGGATGCAGATGCTGCAAAGGCAATGGTGGAGATATTCACCGAAGTGATAATTGCTCCCGATGCGACCGACGAGGCGAAGGCCGTGTTGGCAGCCAAGAAAAACCTGCGGCTGTTGCTGACAGGGGGTCTGGCGGATCCTCGCGCCGCTGGTTTGGCGATCAAGACCGTGGCCGGTGGATTGCTGGTGCAGGAGCGCGATAACGGCAACATCGACGACATAGACCTGAAAGTGGTGACCAAGCGCCAGCCGACAGATGCCGAAATGGCAGATATGCGTTTGGCCTTCCGGATTGCCAAACATGTCAAATCCAATGCGATCATCTATGTCAAAGACGGGGCCACGGTGGGTATTGGAGCTGGTCAGATGAGTCGGGTTGATTCATCGCGCATTGCTGCCCGCAAGGCCCAGGATGCAGCTGATGCAGCGGGTTGGGACCAGCCAAAAACCATCGGGTCGGTGGTTGCGTCCGACGCCTTCTTCCCGTTTGCAGATGGCTTGTTGTCAGCCGCTGAGGCGGGGGCCACGGCGGTTATCCAACCGGGCGGATCGATGCGCGACGACGAGGTAATCGCCGCTGCCGACGAAGCTGGCCTGGCGATGGTTCTCACCGGCATGCGCCATTTCCGCCACTAAATCAGAGCGGCGGAAATTGACTTGATTGGGACGGCGGTAGAGCTCGGTTGATTATGCGTTGGCGCCGCTATCGCTGCTATCGCCGCCTTCGCCGCTGTGGCTGCCACCGATGCGTTGTTTGACCAGGGGTAGCAGGAACAGCGCCAGCAAAAACAGCACGATGATTGGAGCTACGCCGATGCGCTGACTACCGCTAATGTCGGTGAACAGGGCAATCAGGAAGGGGGCCAGGAAGGCGGTTGCCCGGCCGGACAGGGCATATAGGCCGAAAGCTTCCGTCATGCGCCCAGGTTCAGCTTGGTCGGCCATCAAAGTGCGTGAAGCGGCTTGCAGGGAGCCACCGGCAGCACCGATAAACCCGCCACAGATATAAAAAACGATGTCGGGAATGCCGGAGCCCTCGCCAACAGGAATAAAGAAAGCGTGTGTTGGATCAGTGGTGATGACGGTCAGACTTGCGATGACAAGGACAATGACGCTGGTGGTGACCACAAATTTCGGCCCGAGCTTTGCATCTGCGCGTCCACCAAAATAAGCACCGGCAACACCGGTGAGATTGGCCAGAATTCCGAATATACCAACCTGTACAATTGACCATTGCAATACGCCGACCGCGTAAATGCCGCCAAAGGTATAGAGGCCATTCAGCGCGTCGCGATAGATCATCGATGAGCCAAGATAGGCAAATAGTGATGTGTTTTGTGGCAAGCGGCGAATGGTGCTCATCAGGTCGCGCAACCCTTTCGACACCGCTCCGCTGACCTTGGTGGGTTTTACGGCATCTGGCGTGTACAGGAACAATGGAATGACAAAGATCAGCAGCCAGATGGCCGAAAGGGGCCCGGATGCCCTTTCACCTTCCTTCAGGCTGGAATCGATGCCGAACAAAGGATCAGACCCCAGCAGAGTTTTGCCTTCATCATTGGTGGCCATTGTCGCTAAAACGATGATCAGTGTGAGCAGCCCCGCGACATAACCCAGTGCCCAGGCGTTGCCCGACAGACGTCCCAGTTTTTCACGGGGCACCAGATCTGGCATCATTGCGTTGTTGAATACAGCAGCGAATTCGAACCCCATCATGGCAATGACAAAGGCAGTAAGAACCAGAATGACAGAGGTGCCTTCAACCGTATTGGGATAGGCCCACCAAAGCGCAGTCGTTCCAATAATGGCCAGCAAAGTGAACATGCCAATCCACGGTTTGCGTGGTCCTGTCGCATCGGCAATTGAACCCAGAACCGGAGACAGGCAAGCGATGATGATACCCGCGATTGCGGCGGCATAGCCCCATTGCGCCTGACCGGTAACTGCGTCTGCGGCCACGTGGGCAGTGAAATAAGGCGCGAAAATGAAGGTGAGTATGAGGGTGTGGAACGGTTGGGCGGCCCAATCAAACAGCATCCAGCCCCAAATGCCTTTTTTGGAGACTTCACCCATTTTGGGTTCTACCGCGCCGCTCGAATCACTCATTTAACTGCTTCCATTCCTGCCAGTTTCCGCGGTTGATGCAGACCATTCCATGGGTGGCCATTAAACGCCAGTAGAGGGGATAACTTTGTTCACAGCGACATTTGCAGCAGTACAGTGTCCAACCACAGACCCTGCTTGAAACCGACGCCTTTGAGACGTCCAGAATCAACGAATCCAAGTTTTCGATGCAATTGGACCGATGCGATTTCGTCCAAATCTGCGTCGCCTTGGCAGGCCACGATAGCTATCATCTGGCGGAACTTGGCGCTCCGACATTGTTGGATAAGCTCCTGCATCAATTCGGCGGCTATGCCATTGCGCCAGAAATCGGGGGCCACATAGACGGTGCTTTCTACAGTGTTTTGATAGGCAGGGCGCGGTCGGTGAGCACTGGCATAGGAGTAGCCGGCGACGACACCGTCGATCTCGGCGACCAGATAGGGATAGCCTTTTTCGATGATGGCGGTGAAACGGGTAAGCATTTCTGCGGTGTCGGGCGGCGTATGCTCGAAGCTTGCGAATTCTTCAAGCACCGAGCGGCCATAGATTGCGGCAATGGCAGGAATGTCTTCAGCGGTGGCAGGACGGACTTTCATCGGCAAATTCTACCGCAATCGAATGGTGAGAGAACAAAGGGAACAAAAAAGGGCGCTCCGTGCGGGGCGCCCTTTTCGATATATCTGCGTATTGGATCGCTGTTATTCGCGGTTACCCAGGAAGCTGAGCAGGAACATGAACATGTTGACGAAGTTCAGGTAGAGGCTCAGTGCGCCAAGAATGGAAGACTTTGCAACCGCTTCAGCGTTGCCCATCACTGCGTCGTAAGTGTGTTTCAGACGCTGTGTGTCATAAGCTGTCAGGCCAGCAAAGATCAGTACACCGATGACGTTAACAGCAAAGGCCAGCGCACTGGACTGCATGAAAACGTTAACGAACATTGCGATGATCAGACCAAACAGGCCCATCATCAGGAAGGTACCCATGCCGGACAGGCTACGCTTGGTTGTATAGCCGTAAAGGCTCAAGCAAGCGAAGGCAGCTGCTGTGACAAAGAATGTCTGAACAATGCTGGGAATGTTGTAGACCATGAAAATCCACGACATGGAAACACCCATGACGGCAGCAAAGGCGTAGAAGGTGCCGGTTGCAGCGGATTTGGACAGTTTGTTGATGCCAAAGGAAATCACCATCACGAATGCAAGCGGGGCAATCATGAGCACCCACTTCAGCGGGCTGTTGTAAAGCGCATTGGCAACGGCTGGGTTGTTAGAAGCCCAGGTTGCAGTCCCAAAGGCTGCAACACCTGTCACGCCGATGGCGGAAGCCATATAATTGTAAATGCCCAGCATATAGCTGCGCAGACCCTCGTCGATATCAGCCCGTGTCTGGGCGCCCGCGCGGGTTTGAACTTGATCTCGATAGTCAGCCATATTGATCCCTTTTGAGTTCATTGCTGGGGGTGCCAGCGGTCATCACTATTGGTTCGGTAGCAGGATAGCCGCCGAATTTGAAGCTAATATGAGTATTTTCACCCCAAGTTTCAAGACTTGTTGATGCGACTATGTGCGTCACCCCGGGCCTGGGGCCAACTTGGTTAATGGATTGTAAATAATCACAGTTCACGCAAGACCGGCGCAGCCTTTTGGCCCAGCACCCGCCAGGTGCCGATAAGGCCAAAACCAACGGTGAAAACCAGGGCTGAAACCACAGTTGCTATGGCAATTTCCGGCATCAGTGTGAAATTGAAGCCCATAATGCCGTTGATAACGAACCAGGAAGCCAATCCACCCGCCAATAAGGCGAATATGGCCGTTGCCGTACCCAAAAGAGCATATTCGGTGACAAAGGCGGCAATCAGGGTACGGCGGGTAGCGCCAAGCGTTTTCAAGACTACTGCATCGTGAATACGCGCCCGGTTTCCAGCAGCAAGCGCGCCGCCCAAAACCAGAATTGAAGCGGCCAGCGCCAGTAGGGCGGCTGCTCGAATCGCGGTCGCCAATTGACCAATCAAGCCATTGACCGCGTTGAGTGCATCGCGCACCCGCACCGTCGTGACCGTCGGATATTGAGTCGTAACAGCCTTGAGGATTTCTCCGTCACGCTGGATTTGTTCATCCGTCTCGGCGCCATCAAGGGAGGAATTCTCATTGACCCGCAGTGTGGCCAGGTGGGCATGTGGAGCACCCGCGAAGGTGTTGGGGGAGAATACCATAACGAAATTCATCGACATGGACTGCCATTCCACATGACGCAGATTCGCCACCCGAGCGCTGATTTCGCGCCCTAGAACATTGATGACAATCACATCACCGACATTAACCCCGACTTCGCCGGCTTCTTCAGCAGAAAAGGACAACAGGTTTTCGCCAGTGTGGTTGCTGTCCCACCATTCGCCCTGTTCCAGAGTGGCATTGGGGGGCAGGTCGGCAGAATAGGTGATGCCGCGGTCACCACGTAATACCCAACGCCCGCCTTCTTTGGGTTTGATTTCCGAAGACGGCACATCGTTGATGGAGACGATACGACCGCGCAGCATTGGCAGGGTTTGTACCTCACCTTCCGGGGCCAATTCGGTAAGCGACTTTTTGAAGGGTTCAAACTCAGTTGACTGAATATCGACAAAAAAGAAGTCTGGTGCTTTTTCTGGGATGTTGGCGGAAATTTGATTGCGCAGATTGCTGTCGATCATTGCCAGGGCGACCAGCAGAGCCAGTCCGAGGCCAAGTGAGAGAACCACAGACGGGGTCAGTGCGCCAGGGCGATGGATGTTGCCAATGGCGAGGCGCAGCGGTGTTGAACGCACTTGGGGGAAGCGACGGGCAATCCACTGGATTGCCATGGATACGCCCCGCAGCAACACGAAGGATGCCGCGATTCCCCCAACAAAAGTCAGGGCAATGCGCTGGTCGCCAGCCTGGAAGATGGCAAGACCTGCCAACAAAAGCACGACTACTGCTGTGGCGATGACATAAACGGCGCGCGGCCAGGGAGCATCATCACGAGCTGCGTTGCGGAACAAGGCAGTGGCTGGAATGTCGCGGGCCTGACCCAAAGGCCAAAGGGCAAAGGCGAGCGCCGTCAGCAAGCCATAGGCAATGGCGGAAAACAGCGCCACAGGATGGAAAACCGCTGCCGATCCTACTGGTAAAATGTCAGCAAGCATCGATTTGGCAATAATCGGCAGCAGGCCACCGACCAGCAGGCCGATGACAATGCCCACGAGCGCCAATGCCAAAATCTGCACCAGATAAACGATGAAGACGAAAGAGGCCGGGGCACCGAGGCTTTTAAACGAGGCAATCACATGGCTCTTGGTATCGAGAAATGCGCGCACTGCATTGGCCACACCCACACCACCAACGATCAGAGCAGTCAGGCCTACCAGGGTCAGAAACTGCGAGAAGCGCTCGACATTGCGGGTCAGGGAAGGCGCTGCGTTGGCGCGCGAACGAATGCGCCAACCAGCCTGTGGGAATTCAGTTTTTGCTGCGTCGATGACCTGTTTGAGATTGGCATCGCTGCCATCGTTGAGGTTAAGCCGTGTGGTCCAGTTGATCAAAGAGCCCGGCTGAACCAGTTTACTTTTTTCCAGCGCCTGCAAGCTCATGATGACCTTGGGGCCAAAGGCAATGCCTTCTGATATACGATCCGGTTCATCCTCAATCGTGCCAGCAATTTTCAGTTCTGCTGAGCCAATCTTGATGAGGTCTCCGATGTTCAGATCAAGACGGGTGAGCAATACCGGATCGACAACCACGTCGTCTGGATTAAACACGTTGGCGGGCTGGGTCTTCAGGCTACCATCGAGTGGCCATTTGGCGTCGACGGCCTTAAGTTCGATCAGTGACTGATCTGAGCCGTCGGGCAGGCGGGCCATAGCCCGCATGGTTGCGGCTTGGGATAATTCGCCGTGGGTGGCAATCCAATTGCGCTGATCGTCGGTGACCTGTCGATGCACTGTTCTAAAGGCCACGTCACCGCCGAGCAGCAGTTTGCCTTCCTGCGAGATGCCGGAGGTGATCGACTGGGCAACGGAGTTGACGCCGGAGATTGCCGCCACGCCGAGCGCAATACAGGCAAGAAAGACATAAAAGCCGGCAAGGCCGCCACGCAGTTCACGTAGGGCGAATTTTACCGCCAGCGATGGCGTAGCCGATTGCAGCGGCTGGGCCGAACCATAGGCTGTGGCGGTCATGCTGCGGACTTCTTGCGGCTGGAGGGGGTTTGCTCCACAGGGCCTTCAATTTCCCCGGCGCGAACCCGCAAGGTGCGATCGCATTGCCGGGCCAGGCTCGGGTCATGTGTGACCAGAACAAGTGTGGTGCCGCGTTCGCGCTGTTTGTTGAACAGAAGTTCGGAGATTTGCGCGCCGGTTTCCTCATCCAGGTTGCCGGTAGGTTCATCGGCAACGAGAATTTTGGGGTCGGGTGCCAAAGCCCGCGCCATGGCCACTCGCTGCTGTTCACCGCCCGACATCTGCGCCGGGTAGTGGGTGAGGCGTTCGCCGAGACCAACTGCGGTCAATTCAGCGGCGGCTTTTTCAAATGCCTTTGGATCACCGGCCAGTTCCAGCGGGACGGCAACATTTTCCAGTGCTGTCATATTGGGGATCAGATGGAATGACTGGAAGACGATGCCGATGTTGCGGCCGCGGAAGGCTGCTAATGCATCCTCGTCGAGTTTGGCAAAATCTTCACCAGCCAATGTAACGCCACCGCTGTCGACACGTTCTAAACCTGCCATCACCATCAACAATGTGGACTTACCAGAGCCGGAAGGGCCGACGACGCCGACACTGGTGCCTTTCTCAACATCCAGCGTGATGCCACGCAGCACGTGGACACGCGATGCTCCCTCGCCAAGGGTCAAATGAATGTCATTGAGCGAAATGACGGGCTCCGAAGGCGTGTCTGACATTGAAAAGTCCCCATTCTTATATACGTTCAGTATGAACTAATCTGCCCGGCTTGCGGCCGATTTGACGTGACGGCAGAACAGGCGTTCCGCCTGATATGGAATTTTAGAGAGGAAAGTCAAAGTGCAACACATTAAATTTTGGCAAGATTGGCTGCGGCGAATCCGCCTGCAGTTGGTTTGCGCCCTGTTTGTCGCACTTTCTTTGCCCGCATTGGCCAATGAATCTGGCAATCCTCCCAGCATTGTTGTCTTGGGTGACAGTCTGGTGGCTGGCTATCAATTGCCTGCCGGGGCAGGTTTTCCAGACCGGTTGCAGGTGGCACTTGATGAAGCTGGAATTGGCGCCAAGATTGTTGGCGCAGGGGTGTCCGGCGATACCACAAGTGGTGGCCTGTCGCGGCTTGCCTGGTCGGTTCCCGACGGCACGGATGCAGTGATTCTGGAGCTTGGTGCCAATGATGCCCTGCGCGGTCTGCCACCTGAACTAAGTGCCGCCAATCTGGACAACATGATCAAGCAATTGCAGGACCGAGATATCAAGGTTCTCTTGGTGGGCATGCTGGCACCACCCAATATGGGCGAGGACTATGCCGCTGCCTTCAACCCGATTTATGCAACGCTATCGGAAAAATATCAGGTGCCGCTCTATCCGTTTTTTCTCGAAGGGGTGATGACCGTTGAGGGCATGACCCTTGAAGATGGTATGCATCCCAATCCGGACGGGGTGAATGTGATGGTTGCCAAAATTCTGCCGATGATTGAACGGCTGATTGAGGAACTGCGACCAACGCCCTAAAATTCAAGCGGGCACCAAGCTTCCATCATAGGCAAATATGCTGCCTGAATCCTGTGCTTCCACACGGTCAACTACGTCCAGCATGCATTGGGTTGAATGTTGGGTGGTAAACAGTTTGCCGTCAGCCACATTGCGCTGAAATGGCTTTGAAAGTCCTGTGTCGACTGTTCCGGGATGCAATCCGACGATCACACTTTGGGGCCAGCGGCGTTGATGCTCGATGCTGGCAGTGCGCAGCATTTGGTTTAGCCCGGCTTTGGCGGCGCGATATCCATACCAACCACCAATCTGATTGTCGGAAATCGAGCCGACGCGAGCAGACAGGGCTGCGAATACGGATTTTTGGTCTTTGACCAAGAGTGGCAGGAAGTGTTTGGCCACCAGCATCGGGCCAATGCAGTTGACCAGATAAGCGCGGGCAAGGGCATCGGCTTGCAACTGACGCAGGCTTTTTTCCGGACCGAAACCGTCTTCTGCATGGAGCAGACCGGTGGCAACAATGATCAGATCGACCGGGCCATCTGCTGCCACCAGTTGCGCTGCTGCGGCAATGGTTTCGTCGTTGGCGTAATCCAGATGGCTCGTGGTCAGACGCTCATTGGAAGCCGTTGACTCAATCGAGCGGGAAAACCCGTAGACTGATTTAACATCGTCACGAGCCAGTAAATGCTCAATAAAGGCCGACCCTATGCCGCCATTGGCGCCAATGACGATACAGCGTTTCGGCGCCCAATTGGTTTTATCATTCATTGACTCCACCCGCTGTTCATCGTTGTTTTCGCCGCTCGCCGCTCGCCGCTCGCCGCTCGCCGCTCGCCGCTCGCCGCTCGCCGCTCGCCGCTCGCCGCTCGCCGCTCGCCGCTCGCCGCTAGGCTTCGAGGCGGACGAGCAGGTCCTTGGCATCGATTTGGTCGCCACGTTTGATCGCAATTTCAACGATCTTGCCGTCGACTTCTGCGTGTAGGGCAGTTTCCATCTTCATTGCTTCGATAGAACAGATCACATCGCCCGCGCTGACCTCGTCGCCGACTTCCACCATAATGGTCGAAATCACGCCTGGCATTGGCGCACCAATCTGCAGGGCATCACCATCGTCAGCCTTGGCGCGGGCAACAATGGCGTCACCACCCCGCAGTCGATCAGGTACGCGGGTGCGGCGTGGCTGGCCATTGAGCTCGAAGAAGACGGTGACCATGCCCTGGTCGTCCATATCGCCAAAGGCCAGACAGCGAATGACCAACAATTTGCCTTGTTCGATCTCAACGCGAATTTCATCACCGGCTTCCATGCCATAGAAATAGTTGGGTGTTGGCAGGGCGCCCATTGGACCATAGGCAGACTGGGCAAGAGCGTAGTCGGTGAAGACCTTCGGATACATCAGATAGGATGCGAATTCCTGATCGTTGACGGACCGGCCAATGGCTTTTTCGACAGCCTTGCGCTCTTTCTTCAGATTGGCCGGTTTCAACAATTCACCAACACGCTTTTTCAGCGGTTTCTTGCCTTTCAGCACTTTCTTTTGAATCTTTGCCGGGAAGCCATCGGCTGGTCGGCTCAGGTCGCCGCGCATCAGTGCTACAACAGAATCCGGGAAGGCGATGTCTTTTTTGGGATCCTCAACATCGGCAACTGTGAGGTCCTGACTGACCATCATGAGGGCCATGTCACCGACAACTTTGGAGGAGGGTGTTACCTTGACGATGTCACCAAACATTTGGTTAACGTCGGAATAGGTGCGCGCGACTTTCGTCCACTTGGTTTCAAGACCCAATGAACGTGCCTGTTCCTTCAGGTTTGTATATTGGCCGCCTGGCATTTCATGCAGATAGACTTCGGAGGCTGGCGCCTTAACGTCGCTTTCGAAGGCTGCATATTGGGCCCGTACCTGCTCCCAGTAGAGAGAAATTTCACGGATTGCATTTGTGTCCAGACCCGGGTCTCGGCGGTTGCCTTTTAGCGCTTCCACGATGGAGCCCAGGCAAGGCTGAGATGTGCCACCAGAAAATGCATCCATTGCTGCATCGACCGCATCGACGCCAGCATCGACGGCGGCCAAAATGGTTGCTGCAGAAATGCCCGACGTGTCGTGAGTGTGGAAGTGGATCGGCAGGTCGGTTTCCTGACGCAGTGTTTTGAACAGCTTTGTCGCAGCTGCCGGTTTCAGCAGACCTGCCATGTCTTTGATACAAATGATGTGACAACCCGCTTTGTCCAGTTCGTGGGTCAGATCGACATAATATTTCAGGTCGTATTTTGGCCGGGACTCATCAAGCAAATCGCCGGAATAGCAAATTGCGCCTTCACATAATTTCCCGGTTTCCAGAACGGCATCGATGGACACACGCATATTGTCGACCCAGTTAAGGCAATCGAAAACGCGGAACAGATCGACACCGCCATTGGCCGCTTCATGGATGAAGTGGCGAACCACATTGTCAGGATATCCGGTATAGCCAACACCGTTTGACCCCCGAACAAGGGCCTGCAGCAGCAGGTTTGGTGCGCGATCTCTGATCTGCGCCAACCGCTCCCATGGGTCCTCAGTCAGGAATCGCATGGCCACGTCAAATGTCGCACCGCCCCAGCACTCAAGCGACAGCAGTTCTGGCAAGGCCTTTGAATAGGCATCGGCAACTTCAACAATGTCGTGGGTACGCATGCGGGTGGCCAACAGCGATTGGTGGCCGTCGCGCATGGTGGTATCCGTCAGAAGTACTTTTTTCTGGCGGCGCATCCATTTTGAGAAGGCTTCCGGACCGTCTTTTTGCAACCGCTGGCGGGTGCCCGGCTTTGCTTCATTTTCATACCACGGAGCAACCGGCGTCGGGGCATTAGCGTTTGGTGTGGCGCGGTCGCGGGCCTCAGGGTGGCCGTTAACTGATACATCTGCGAGATAGTTCAAAAGGCGGGTGGCGCGGTCACGCCGTTTTACCTTGTGAAACAATTCAGGCGTCGTATCGATGAACTTGGTGGTGTAGGTGTTGTTGCGGAAATTCTTGTGGGTGATGATGTTCTCAAGGAACGTCAGGTTGGTCGCCACACCGCGAATACGGAATTCGCGCAAGGCGCGGTCCATGCGGGAAATGGTTTCTTCAGGCGTTGGTGCCCATGCAGTTACTTTTTCAAGCAATGGATCGTAGTATCGGGTGATGACCGCACCGGAATAGGCGGTGCCGCCGTCAAGCCGAATGCCAAAACCTGTAGCCCCGCGATATGCCGTGATGCGGCCATAGTCGGGAATAAAATTCTGTTCGGGGTCTTCGGTGGTAATACGGCACTGCAGTGCGTGGCCGTTCAGTTTGATGTCTTCTTGCTTTGGCACACCCGACTTCTTGGTGCCGATCTTGTGGCCATCAACCAGATGGATCTGCGCCTTGATGATATCGATTCCGGTAACTTCCTCGGTGACAGTGTGTTCCACCTGCACCCGTGGGTTGACCTCGATGAAATAGAATTCCTCTGTCTGGATATCCATCAGGAATTCGATGGTTCCGGCTCCAAGATAGTTGGTCTTGTTGGCGATTAGCAGGGCATAGCCGCACAGTTCCTGGCGCTTTTCTTCGCTCAAATAGGGGGCAGGGGCCCGCTCTACGACCTTCTGGTTGCGGCGCTGGACCGAGCAGTCGCGCTCAAACAAATGAACCGCGCTGCCCTGACCATCTCCAAGAACCTGAACCTCAACGTGGCGCGCATGTTCAACCAGTTTTTCGAGATAGATTTCGTCTTTACCGAAGGCAGCGGCGGCCTCGCGCCGCGCCTCCAGCGCTTCGTTTTCCAGATCTTCTTGGGAGCGGATGACACGCATGCCGCGTCCACCACCACCCCAGGAAGCTTTCAGCATGATTGGGTAGCCGATTTCCTCAGCCATTGCCTTGATCTTCTTCATGTCCTTCGGCAGCGGCTTGGTTGCCGGGACGACGGGTACGCCGGCCGATACAGCCAGATTGCGCGCGGCAACCTTGTTACCCAGTGAGCGCATGGTTTCGGCTTTTGGACCGATAAAGGTGATCCCCGCCTCGTGGCAGGCGTCGACAAATTCTGGACTTTCCGACAACAAGCCATAACCAGGATGGATGGCATCGGCTCCGGAAAGCTTGGCTACGCGAATGACTTCTTCGATGGACAGATAGGACTCGATTGGTCCCATTGGCTTGGCCAGATGCGGGCCGGAGCCGATCTGGTAGGCTTCGTCAGCCTTAAACCGATGCAGGGCGAGCTTGTCTTCTTCTGCCCAGATGGCGACTGTTTTCAGTCCCAGTTCATTGGCGGCGCGAAACACGCGAATGGCGATTTCGGAGCGGTTGGCAACGAGAATTTTTTTGATGGCCATGGATATGGAGGAGTCCGGATTTCAGGAAGCTCCTCCACTATAAACATCCCACCCCTCCACCGAAAGTGCGTGAAAGTGCTGATAGGTGTTTTTTGCCGATGTAGGGCGTTTATTCGAACATTTGACCGGCCCAGGGGTGCCGTCAGTCTGACTTAACCTGATCTTCCCGCAGATGAATGGTATAATTTTCCCTGATCCATTTGTCGGTTTCGTCATCCATATGTTGCGGGAAGAACTCTTCCAACACCCGGCGTTTGCGTTCGATCGCCAGTTTCACAATGTCTGGCTTGTCTAATTCGGCCCATTCCTTGGGGGAAAAACGATTGGCCAGATCTGGATACAGATATTCACGCTGCATCAGATCCAGGGTCTGGTTGTGGCCGAGATAGTGACCGGGACCACCCATGCAGACATCCCGCATGGTCTCAATGCTCAGGGTTTTGTCATTGACTTCGATGCCGCGAACACAGCGCAGCGCCTGCCCCAACGCGTCGTTATCGAGAAACAGGCTCTCCAGACAGAAGCCCATCAAGGAGGCATGCATACCGGCGGCTTCATACACCATGTTTGTACCCGCCATGCCGGCGAGTACGTAGGCAATACCTTTTTCCCAACCAGCCTGTATGTCTGGCATTTTGGCGTCACACATGCCAGCAGCAGAGCCGCCGGGCAGATCGTAGAAATTTGCCATCTGACCGCATGCAGCGGTCAGCAGTGCCTGCTCGCCTGATCCGCCAGACATGGCGCCGGTGCGCAAATCGGAGACGAACGGCCAGGTTCCGAACAGCGCTGGATGACCCGGTGCCAATGCATTGACGAAGACCAGACCGGCAAGAACTTCAGCTGTTGCCTGAACCACTGCTCCGGCAATCGCTGCCGGCGCGGTCGCCCCGGCCTGACCGGCCGACAACAGCAGAATCGGCATGCCGCCTTTGACACAGGCCTCCAGAACATCTGTTGCATCGGACGCAAAGCGCAGCGGTGGTACAACAAAACAGTTGGAGTTGGAAACGAAGGGGCGCTCGCGGAATTTCTCTTCACCGCCGGCAATTTTGTAGAGCATTTTCAACGCATCGGGAACATATTCAGCCAGCGTAAATGACGTGCCGATATGTTTTGTGGTTCCCTTCGTACAGGCATAAAGTGTGTTCATGTCCAGCTCGTAGGGGTCTTCAATATCCCTGGCCACCATGGGGCGCTGGAAGAAATGGATATTGTCGAGGCCTTCAACGATGCGCGCTGCGTCGTACAGGTCTTTCAGATAGCTTTCGCGATATTCGTTTTTCTCCACATCGACCACATGAACCGCAGCACCGGCCGTGCCAAAATGTACCTGATTGCCTTGCGGGTGCAGGTCGTGTTTGGGATCGCGGCCATGAACAGCAAATCCTCGATTGGCATTTTTGATCGTGTCCAAAACCAGCTGGCGCGGGAAGCGCAGGCGCTGATCATCTCCCATGATCGCCCCAACTTTCTCGCACGCCGCCTGACAGGTTGGCGTTGCCTGGGAGAGACCGATATTTTCCAGAACATCGAGAACGGCCTCATTGATCTTTTGAACATCTGCATCTGAGAGGGGCTTGTATGTGTCTCCCGGCATGCCGGCGCGTATGGGCTTTACATCTTCAGTCAGAGGAGCTGCGCGCATTTCCCTTCGGGCCTGTCGCCCTCCGGCCCGGCCAGCGCGGCGCGGTGCAGGAGCAGCAGTTGCAATTTCGGTGATGGCAGTTCCGTCACCAGTTGAATCTTCGCTTGCACTCATAATTTCCTCCCACGAAAATTGCCTGAATGTCGTCAGGCTTCTCCAGACTTCATTAATTTATCGACGTCATTTCCGGCCATTGCCTTGCCCAGTCCGGAAAAATCTCCAAATCCAAGCATTGCTGTGCCAATTTCTGCAACGATTCCATGTGTGACGCGCGCCAGTGCACCGCCGACAGAAATGCGGGCGGCACCAGCCCGGGCAAAATCGTCTCGCGAAAATTTTGTGAAATTACCGGCACACAGCACATTCACCGGCACATCCACCGATGCGCAAATCTTGGCTACATCCTCGATGCCTGGCGGCAGAGGACAGTAGACGGCATGCGCCCCGATCGATTCGTATGCCTGCAGGCGACGAATGGCTTCTTCAACGTCGTAGGAACCCAGCATCACACCATCGGCGCGGGCGCAGATGGTGAAATCAATAGGCAGCGCTTCGGCCGCCTCTACAGCAGCAGCCATACGAGCCACGGCAATGTCAAAGTCATATGAGGGTTGCGACGGATCCATGGTGGAATCTTCCAGCGTGCAACCAACGATGCCCGTTTCGGCTGCCAGCTCGACTGTTTCTGCGACGCCGTCAGGATCATGGGCAAAACCGTTTTCCAGATCAGCACTGACCGGCACCTTGACGGCGCGAGCCAGGTCCTCGCAATGGTCGAGCATTTCGTCGCGCGTAACATTGCCCATATCTGGCCGACCCAGTGTGAAGGCAAACCCGCTTGAGGTCGTGGCAATTGCCTTGGCCCCGAGTCCGGCCAACATCTTGGCACTGCCTACGTCATAGGCGTTTGGGATGATAAAAGGATCACCCGGGACATGTAATTCGCGAAAATAGGTTGCCTTGTCGTCCTGGTCCATCAGACTTTCACTCTCTCAGATTTGGGATCGTATAGGGGCTTCAGACTTGCGGTTGCGCTGACGCGGGTTCCGGCGATTTCAATTTCATAATCAGACGCCAACAGCTGATCGACGGTTTCGCCCTTGCAGGGTACGTAACCCATGCCGATGCCAGCGCCGAGCGTGTGGCCATAGTTGGCTGAGGTAACGTAGGAAACGATCTCGCCATCGCGGATGATCGGCTCATTGTGATAGATCATTGCCTCACTGTCCTTCAGCAAGAATTGCATCATTCGCATTTCCAAGCCGGTTTCCTTCTTGGCCAGTACCGCATCACGGCCGATGAAATCAGCTTTGGCTGTTTTGACAGCAAAACCAAGACCAGCTTCCAGCACATGGTCTTCCTCGGTGATGTCATGGCCGAAATGGCGGAAACCTTTTTCGATGCGCAGGGAATCCATCATGTGCATGCCGCACAGTTTCAAATCGAATTCCGCTCCCGCCTCCATCAAGGTTTCAAACCCATGGACTGCCATGTCGGCGGACAGATAGAGCTCCCACCCCAATTCGCCGACATAGGTTACACGGTGGGCGCGGGCGAGACCCATGCCAAGTTCGATTTCATGGGCAACACCAAAGGGATGGTTGTCATTTGACCAATCATGGGGGGAGACCTTCTCCAGCACCTTGCGGGCGTTTGGTCCCATAATTGCCAACACACCTTCACCAGCTGTGACATCAACGATAACTGCATTGAAGTCGCCCTTATGCTTACGCATCCATGACAATTCACGCGGCACGGTCGCCGCGGGAGTAACGACGATATAGGCGGTTTCCGACAGACGAGTAACCGTCACATCAGCTTCGATGCCGCCACGCGAATTCAGGAATTGGGTGTAAACGATCTTGCCGACAGGCACCGAAACATCATTGCCGCAGACATGGTTGAGGAAGTTCTCTGCATCGGGACCTTCGACCCGGATTTTTCCAAATGAGGACATGTCGTACATGCCGACATTGTTGCGTACCGCCTCGTGCTCGCGGCGAGAATTTTCGAACCAGTTCTGACGCCCCCAGGAATATTGATATTCTTTTTCCTGACCTTCGTCGGCAAACCAGTTAGCTCTTTCCCAACCGGCGACTTCCCCGAAAACCGCGCCGTTGGCTTTCAGATGTTCGTGGAACGGTGTGCGGCGCACGCCGCGTGCGGTTGCCATCTGGCGGTACGGAAAGTGATCGGCATAGAGCAGGCCAAGGGTCTCTTTTGAACGTTCAAACAAATAGGTCTTATTGCCCTGAAACGGCTGCATGCGGCGGATATCAACATCGGAAATGTCGAACGGTGGATGGCCGTGCTCCATCCAATGGGCCAAAGCCATGCCAGCGCCACCTGAAGACTGAATACCGACTGAGTTGAACCCGGCACAGACCCAGTAACCGGATAGATTGGGGGCCTCGCCGAGATGATAGGCGTCGTCGGGGGTAAAGCTTTCAGGACCGTTGAAGAAGGTGTGAATTCCGGCCTCTTCCAACATTGGCATGCGGTTGACGGCATGTTCCAGAATGGGCTCGAAGTGGTCGAAATCTTCCGGCAATTGGTCAAAGCAGAAATCTTCGGGAATGCCGTTCATGGCCCAGGGCTTTGATACCGGTTCAAACGCGCCAAGCAGCATCTTGCCAGCATCTTCTTTGTAGTATGCACACTCATCCGGCACGCGCAGCACTGGTAATTGGGTCAGCCCTTCGATTGCCTCGGTTACGATGTAGAAATGCTCGCATGCGTGGAGTGGAACGGTAACTCCGGCCATGCGGCCCAGCTCATGGGCCCACATGCCACCACAGTTGACCACATAGTCCGCTTCAATTGTGCCGGTTTCATCGCTACCGTCCCGGGCCCAGGATACGCCGGTCACACGGCCATCCTTCTTGCCGATCGAGGTGACCTTGATACCTTCAAAGACCAGGCCGCCATTCTGGCGCGCACCTTTGGCCATCGCCAGGGCGATGTTGGCCGGGTCGCCCTGACCATCGAGTGGCAGATAGACCGCTCCTGTTACATCTTCGACATTCAGATGCGGATATCTTTCTTTTACTTCTGCTGCGGTGATCTCACCGACATCGACGCCAAATGCACGGGCCATTGAGGCTTGGCGAAAAATCTCCTGCTTGCGCTCTTCGGTCAGCGCAACGGTGATCGAACCGCAGCGGCGAAAGCCTGTGGCAACGCCGGTTTCAGCTTCCAACTCGCCATAAAGTTCCTGAGAGTATTTTGCCAGCCGGGTCATATTCTTGGTTGCACGCAACTGGGCAATCAGGCCGGCAGCATGCCACGTGGTTCCGCTGGTCAGTTGCTTGCGTTCCAGCAGGACCACGTCCTTCCAGCCTTGTTTGGTCAGGTGGTAGGCGACAGAACAACCGGCCACGCCGCCGCCGATAACAACCGCACGGGCTTTCGATGGAATTGGTTTTTTGGCGGACATTACAGACTTCCTACTATTTGATGGCCTGCTCCGGTGAGCCGATGCGCCAATTGTTCAATATGTGCCGGGCCGACTTCACAGCAGCCGCCAACAATGCTTGCCCCGGCTTCGACCCAGCTCATGGCGTGGTCTGCATATTGTTCGGGGCCGAGATCAGTTCGGGCAGATAAACCGTCAACGGTTCCACCAATTTTCAATGCGTCAATTCGTGTAAAACCATTGGCGAACCCACCAAACGGCAGACCAGATTTGGCCAAGATCGGCATCGCCTGGCTGACCGCTTCCGGCCACGAGCAGTTGACCAAAACGGCGCTGGCTCCTGCGTCTTTGGCAGTCTGCGCACCGTCGGTGAGCAATTCGCCAGACCGAAGGCGAGTGCCATCTTCGTCAATGACGCTCATGCCGCACCAGACCGGCTTGCCGGACTCGACTGCAGCGGTGACTGCTGCTCTAATTTCCTTCACGGATGATAGTGTTTCGCAAATGAAGACATCCACAGCGTCGGATTGTTGAGCGACAACCCGCCGATAGGTCTCAAGACAGACTTGGTATTCAGGAGCAGTGTCCGGCTGGTAGGAGCCGTAAAGGGGGGGGATGCACCCTCCAATCGTGATCTTCGCCTCTGGACCCTGGCCGTCTGTAACCCGTTTGGCGATTTCAATTGCCCGGCCTTGCAAGGGTTCAAACAGTTCCTCGCTGGCGTCGCGCGCCAAACGTTCTGGCGTCGCTGAATAGGTGTTGAGGGTCAACACCCGGGCTCCGGCAGCAACATAATCCCTGTGCACGGCCTCGACGATTTCCGGTTCGTCCATCAACACCTTGGCCGACCAAAGTGGTGACGGGGGATTTGATGAACGGCGGATGAGTTCTTGTCCCATGCCGCCGTCGAGCAGGACGATTTTGCTCATGCACGGATTCTTTCGTTTTGAGGGTCCCATAGCGGCTGATCTGGCTGAACAACTGCCCGACAACGCTGACCATAGAATTCAACTTCCAGCTCAGTGCCGGGTGCCGCATGTTCAGCTTTGACCATGCCAAGGCCAATTGATTTCTGAACCCGGTGGCCGTAACCACCGGACGTTGTTTCACCAACAACTTCATCGCCCTTCCAGATGGTCGCCATATAGGGGGCGTCACAATCCGTGGCATCAACAATCAATGTGACAAAGCCTTTGGTTGATCCGGATTGCTTTTCATTCTGCAATGCCGTCTTGCCGCGGAACGCTTCCTTGTCCCATTTGATGAAACGCTCCATGCCGCCTTCAAGAACCGAATAGTCGGTGGACAGGTCGCCCTTCCAGGCACGATAGCCTTTTTCAAGACGCAAGGAATTCAGCGCATACATGCCAAACGGCTTGGCACCGGCTGCAGTGATCGCTTCATAGACCTTTGCCATGCAGGCGTTGGGACCATGAACCTCCCAGCCGAGCTCACCGGCAAAAGACACCCGAGCGAGCATGACGGATTCGCCAGCTACAGTCGCCTTCTGTGTCGATAGCCAGGTGAGACCGAAATCTGCATCCGACAGGCCTGACAGAATGTTGCGGGATTCCGGGCCGGTTACGATGAATGTTGCAAATTCGTCGGTGTGATCGGTCAGTTGCAGGCCTTCAGCAAGGTGTTTCTTGAGCCATTCAAAGTCATGCCACTGGGCCGATGCCGCCGTAATAAGCGTGAAGTGATCATCCTCATGGCGCATGATCGACATTTCAGTGAGAATGCGGCCGCGATCATCGGCAAAGTAGCCCAGATTCATTCGACCAACCTTGGGCAGGCCTCCGGTGATTTGCGCACGCAGCCAATCGGCGGATCCGTCACCTGAAAGGTTGAAGCGGGAAAAACCGGGCAGGTCGAGAATACCGCAATGATCGCGTACCGCTTCACACTCTTCCTTGATGCGCTGTTCCCATGGACCCTGACGGCTCCATGTATGGGTGGCTTGTTCTGACGTGTCGTCGCCTGGCTTGGCGAACCAATTGGCCCGCTCCCAACCATTATAGGCACCCATCACACCTCCGGCAGCGGCGACCTGATCATGGGCTGGAGAGTGCTTCTTGTCGCGTCCGGCGGGCCATTCATGCTGCGGGAAATGCATGGCATATTCATTGCCATAGACTTCCATGCCTTTCTGGTTGCAGTAGTCCTGGTCGCAGAAGCCTGTGAAGCGACGTGGATCAACCGCCCACATATCCTGTTCAGTGGAACCTTCAGTGATCCATTCAGCCAGAACTTTACCGGCACCACCAGCCTGACAGATGCCAAATGTAAAGACCGCCGCCTCAAATGCATTCGGCACTCCAGGCATCGGGCCAATCAGCGGATTGCCGTCTGGTGTATAGGGGATCGGACCATTGATGACCTTGTTGACACCGACGGTTCCCAGCATCGGGACACGCGCCATGGCATCTTCAATGTGCCATTCAATGCGTTCCAGATCATCGGGATAAAGCTGGAAAGAGAAATCTTCCGGCATTGGATCATCTGCTGTCATCCAGTGACCACGGCAATTGTTTTCATAGGGTCCCAGATTGAGGCCGTATTTTTCCTGTCGCAGATAGTAGGAAGAATCCACGTCGCGCAGCAGAGGCAATTTTTCTCCCGCATTCTTGCTCCACTCTTCCAGTTCCGGAATCTCGTCAGTCAGCAGATATTGATGGCTCATCGTCATCATCGGCAACATGCGACCGCCATAAGGGCGGAACCATTCTGCAACGCGCTGGGCGTAGTAGCCTGCGGCATTGACGACATATTCGCAGGTTATAGAGCCCTGCTCGGTTTCAACTGTCCATTGCTTGCCGTCCCAGGAAACACCTGTTGCGGGGCAGAAGCGAACAATTTTTGCTCCCAGATCGCGGGCACCCTTGGCCAATGCCTGAGTCAGCTGGGCCGGGTCGATGTCACCATCGTAAGGATCGTAAAGACCGCCTGCGAGATCGTGGGTTTCGAGGAAGGGATAGCGTTGTTTCAAGTCTTCAACCGAACACATGTCGATTTCCAGACCCTGATAACGGCCCATGCCGCGGACCCGTTCAAACTCCTGCATGCGCTCATTTGAGTGGGCCAGGCGAATGGACCCGGTGACGTGATAGTTCATCGGATAGTCAACTTCATCACCCAGCCGACGATACAGCTCAGTCGAATAGCGCTGCATGTTCATAACGCCCCAGGAGGCAGAGAAAGTTGGAATATTGCCCGCAGCGTGCCAGGTGGAACCGGCGGTCAGCTCGTTCTTCTCCAGCAATACACAATCGGTCCAGCCAGCCTTGGCCAGATGGTAGAGGCTGGAGGCTCCAATACATCCACCGCCGATGATCACCACACGGGCATGGGAGGGAAGTTTGGATTTGGGCTGTTCAGACATAGATCTTCTCTCAATAGACAGGTGGGCTAACCACCCAGATTACGACGGCGGGCTCACTGCCCGTATTTTTCCAACGGTAGGGTTTGTGCTCAAAACGAAAGGAATCGCCGGCGTTAAGCTCAAACCATTGATCATCAATGCAAAATTGCAGCGTTCCAGAAACCACGTAGCCGGCCTCTTCTGTGGGCCGCAAAATGTTGTTTTTTGTTTCCGCGCCAGCCTGGAAAACTGAACGGAACATCTCAAATGTGCCGCCCAGATCGGGAGACAGGAGTTCTTCAACTATGCCTGACTCAGCGGTGCCCAGAATGCGGCGGGAATCGGCCCGCACGATCAATCCAAGCTCAGCTTCGCTTTGGCTCTCATTGGCAAAGAACCAGCTGGTGGGGACGTCAAGGGCGGCCGAAATTGCCCGCAGGTCATCAATAGATGGAGACGAAAGACCGCGTTCCACCTGACTGATAAATCCAACCGAACGACTGATTTTCAGTGCTAGCTCGTTGAGTGTGAGACCGCGTGACTTGCGCAATCCACGCACGTCATTGCCCAGCGCTTCGGCTGACGCATCTCCGTTCGATTGATCGACGGCTAGGCCCATAAAATTTCTCCCTTCGTCATAGAAGACTCAGTCTCGTGAAAAAATCAAGAAAAATTTCACGGAGGCGATTCAATTGACGCCTGATTTCATTTGGGCAATCATGTAGCGGTAAGTCTCCAACCAAGTTATTTCATGTCTGATTCAAAAATTGTCGACGAAGCCATTGCCTCACGCCGTTCGTTGCGTGCTTTTCATTCAACACCGGTGCCTCAGTCGGAAGTGGAAGCGATTTTGAAAGTGGCGGCGCGTGCACCATCGGGAACCAACATGCAGCCGTGGAAAGTTTATGTGACCACGGGTGAGAGCAGGCAGCAGCTGTCGGACGCGGTTTTGGGCGCATTCAACGATCCTGATTACGAGCCTGAACAGACGTATAAATATTATCCAACTCCCTTTTTTGAACCCTACCTGTCGCGTCGACGGACGGTTGGCTGGGATCTCTATTCACGACTCGGTATCGAAAAGGGCGATAAGGAAAAGATGCACAGCCAGCATGGCCGCAATTATGTGTTCTTCGACGCGCCGGTCGGCATGATTTTTACGGTAGATGAGAAGCTGGAAATCGGGTCCTGGTTGGACTACGGCATGTTTTTGCAGAACATTATGGTTGCCGCACGGGGACGTGGTTTGGACACCTGCCCTCAGGCAGCGTTCGCCCCCTATCACAAAGTTATCCGTCCGGTGCTGGACATTCCTGATAATGAAGTTGTGGTCTGCGGCATGGCGCTGGGACACGCCGATCTGAGTAAACCGGAAAATGGCGTTGTCAGCGAGCGTGAGCCGGTGTCAGAATTTGTCAAATTTATGGACTAATGCGCCGAGATACAGCGGCGAGATACAGCGGCGAGATACAGCGCCTAGATATAGCACCGAGATACAGCGCCTAGATATAGCACCGAGATATAACGGGTGGGTTGCAGCGCCGAGATGAACAGACGGGCGCAATAGCGAGCGTTATTGGGTCTCGACTTGTTGACGCAGTTCGTCCTGTCGCATCGGCATGGAATCGATCAGATCAAAAATTGCCTGTGGCTCGACGACCTGTTGCCAACGGGCCTTTTCGGTGCCGTCCTTACCAAGCAAAATGACGGTCAGGCCCCGATCCTGCGGCTCAAAGCGTTTCTTCAACTGCCGGGCAGTGCCGCGATTAATTGAGACATAGCCAATGGCTGAACTGGTTTCCTGACGCCCGGTTGTGCTCAGCACGACCATATCACGCTCTTCCAGACCAGGGCGGTAGGAGCGTAATAGATCAACCTGTTTGTCGAGCGGTGCAAAACTGCGGGACTTGGCAAACAACAAAAGTGGCCGCTTCTCCCATTGCAATGATTTCAACGGGTCAACCGCCAAAGCACTGGTGCTCCAAAGGGCCAGAAACAGGGTTGATAGGGTCACGAGAATTTTGCGCATGATCCCAATGTAGGCACTTCGGGAAGCAGTTGCCACAACAATCCACTTCCCAATTGCCGCATGTTATCCGGCGTAGGCGGTGAGGATCGCAGCGCCCATCTCAACGGTGCCGACCTGGGTCATGCCGTCGCTCATGATATCTCCGGTGCGCAGGCCATCGTCGAGTACTTTGGCAATCGCAGCGTCGAGGCGGTCAGCTTCTGTGATCATCTCGAATGAATAGCGCAAGCACATGGCAAGTGACGCGACCATGGCGATCGGATTAGCAATGCCCTGACCAGCAATATCAGGTGCGGAACCATGCACTGGTTCATACATGGCCTTGCGTTTGCCGGTCATTGGATCAGGTGCACCCAGTGAGGCGGATGGCAACATGCCCAAGGAGCCGGTCAGCATGGCGGCAACGTCGGACAACATATCGCCAAACAGATTATCGGTCACAATAACATCAAACTGTTTTGGCTGACGCACCAGCTGCATGCCCCCGGCATCGGCCAACATGTGGCTCAGCTCCACGTCCTCGTAGCCGTTTTTGTGTGTTGCCGTAACGACCTCGTTCCAAAGCACGCCGGATTTCATTACGTTGCGCTTTTCCATCGAGCAGACCCGGTTGTCGCGGGTACGGGCCAATTCGAATGCCATCGCGGAAATGCGTTCGATTTCATATGTATCATAGACCTGGGTGTCGATGGCGCGTTTCTGGCCATTGCCCAAATCGGTGATTGTCTTGGGGTCACCGAAATACACACCACCGGTCAATTCACGCAGGATGAGGATGTCGAGACCTTCAACCAGCTCTTTTTTGAGCGACGAAGAATCAGCCAGAGCTGGATAGCAGATGGCTGGGCGCAGGTTGGCATAGAGCTCCATTTCCTTGCGCAGGCGCAGCAATCCGGCTTCCGGACGCTGCTCATAAGGCACATCATCCCATTTCGGTCCACCAACGGCACCGAACAGAACCGCATCCGCCGCCATGGCTTTGTCCATGTCAGCGTCAGAAATGGATTCGCCATGGGCATCGTAGGCCGCACCACCAACCAGGCCTTCGTCCAGATCAAAACCGGCATTTTCGGATTCGTTCATATAATCAATGATTTTACGAACTTCGGCGAATGCCTCTGGTCCAATACCATCACCGGGAAGAAGAAAAAGTTTGCGATCAGCCATGTTTGAGTCCTGTTTCCTTAACCCGCAGGCGCTAACCTCGCAGGGATACAATTTGGGTTTGGCATATAGGTGCGTCGTTGGTTTATCAAGACGCTTCAACATCTACGGGTTGGATGCGGACATATTATATAATGGCATTGTTCTTTGCGACTTCAGCGGCGGCGCTGGCGCAAAAGGGGCCTGACTTCGACCTGCCGGTTAAATGCGGGGTTGAGCAGCCGTGCTTTCTACAGAATCTGATGGACATGGATAGCGGCCCAGGCTTTCGCGATCCTTTTTGCAATGCGGCCACCTATGATGGTCACAAGGGTACAGACATAAGGCTGCGCAACTATCGTGAACTCAGAGCCACTGGTCAGGTGTACGCGATGGCGGACGGTGTGGTCACAGCGATGCGCAACAATATGGCTGACCGATTGATGGAAACGGCGCAGGATCAGGCGCGAATCCGTGGTCGGGAGTGCGGCAATGGTCTGGTAATCGATTACGGCATGATCAATGGCGCACGATACACAAGCCAGCTTTGTCATCTGGCGCGCGGCAGCATCAAACTGCGCGTCGGCGACAGGATCAAACGCGGCCAGCAAATTGGCCGTATTGGGCTTTCCGGCGCAACCGAATTTCCCCATTTGCATTTCTCGGTCAGCCGAAATGGGCAATTGATTGACCCTGTCACCGGCAGTCTTTCAGACCGCGCATGCTCGGATGGAAAACTCAAAAACACATTGTTTTCTGCATCCGCATTGAAGCCGTTGGTGGAAACCGGATTTAAATTGCTGCTGGAAGATGGATTTGCAGACGGCCCTGTTAACGGCACGAAAATCTTGAAGAGTCAGATCAAGCGTCCCGGAGCTAACACTCCGTTCGTTTATTTCGCCAAGTTCATTAATCTGAAGAAAGGTGATTTTCTGCGTCTGTCCATTGAAGGCCCAGCGGGACTTCTGACAAGCCGTCAGACTGAACCATTAGACCGAAACAAGGCCAGCTATACTGCCTTTATAGGTAAACGGAATCGTCCACCATCAGGCACCTATAGGGGCAATGTCGAGTTGTTGCGTGGCGGCAATGTCATTTCGACCCACACGTCCAAACCGTTCCGCTTCTAAAAACCAAAAAGGGCGTCAACCATTGGTCGACGCCCCGAAATTGTTTGCCTGAGGTGTCAGGGATCGCGTTGGTTACGCGTCCTTGTTTTCCTCGCCGCCTTCAGCAGCAGCGGCGGCTGCCTCTTCGGCTTCCTTAGCAGCAGCAGCGGCTGCATCTTCTGCGGCCTTTTCAACGGCCAGTGCTTCTGCAGCTGCGATCTTTTCAGCTTCCAAACGCTCTTTCTCGGCCAGGAATGCGGCGCGCTCGGCGTCGTTCAGCTTCTTGGAGCGAACGCCGGTGTTTTCAACAATACGGGCAGACTTACCGCGACGGCCACGCAGGTAGTACAGCTTGGCGCGACGTACTTTACCGCGACGGACAACTTCAACGCCTTCGACAAGCGGGGAATACATTGGGAATACGCGCTCAACGCCTTCACCGTAAGAAATCTTGCGAACGGTAAAGCTTTCGTTGATGCCGGAACCCTTGCGCGCGATGCAGACGCCTTCATAGGCCTGTACACGGGTACGGGAACCTTCAGTCACGCGGACCAGAACACGCACAGTGTCGCCGGGTGAAAATGGTGGGAGTTGACGTTTGGCTTCAATTGCCTGGGCTTGCTCGGCTTCGAGCTGCTCGATAATATTCATCGTATCTAACCTTTTCATCACGCTGCCGCTGCCACATTTGAAGGCTTTTAGCAGTCGCTGTTTTGTTTATCGCAAGCCAGAGCGCCTAATCCAAACGCCGCATAAAACATGGTTTTATCGGCCGCCGGATGGTTTCCATTCCAGATGGCTAACCAAGGCGAATTCACCCGTCTCTTCGGTTTTTCCGAAAATCGAGGCTGCTATAGGAGGATTGATTCGATTTGTCCAGTCTGTGCGACGATTTTAGGCCTTCAACGACGAATCTGAAGCCCGGTTGCGGTTAACCGACTATTGCCGGTTTGGAGCACGACCTTCATCGCTGGAATAACCAGTGAATTATCCGCCGTCACTATCTGTGATTGTTCCACCGTCTGGCAGCAAATCGGGGCGACGTTGACGCGTCAGTTCTTCGGCCTGCTGACGCTGCCAACGGGCAACCTTGGCATGATCGCCTGAGGTCAGGATTTCAGGAATCTGCTGCCCTTCCCATTCCGCTGGTCTGGTATAATGGGGATGTTCGAGCAGTCCCTGCTCAAAACTTTCAAACTGACCGGATTCGGAGTTACCCATAACCCCGGGCAGCAGGCGCACGATTGCATCTAAAACAACTGTCGCTGCAACTTCACCTCCTGATAAAATGTAGTCGCCAATCGATACTTCTTCCAATCCGCGACCGTCGATCACGCGCTGATCAACGCCCTCAAACCGGCCGCACACTAGAACCACGCCCTCACCCTCGGCCAGCTCACGCACCCGCTGTTGGTTCAGCGGCCTGCCGCGCGGGCTCATCAACAATCTGGGCCGCGGGTCGTCTTCCGGTGATGCATGGTCGATGGCCTTGGCAAGGACGTCAGCGCGCAGCACCATGCCGGCACCACCACCTGCAGGGGTATCGTCGACATTTCGATGTTTGCCACTGGCGAAATCACGAATTTGTACCGTCTCCAAGGCCCAGTCGCCCCGTTCCATCGCGCGCCCGGCAAGGGATTCGCCAAGCGAGCCAGGGAACATTTGCGGATAGAGAGTAAGTACGGAGGCCTTGAATTTCATGGGGCTCTATAGGCCTGTCAGGGCGTTAATGACAATGGGGCCAGGACAATAGGCCGGGACAGTGAACTGGGCAGTGAGACCGGGACACCCCACCGAGCCGTGGCGATCACTCCACCAATTTTAGTTGGCGCTCAAACAGTTTCAGCACCTGCGCCAGTTCATGACCACGCTTCAGGATCGTTCCATTGGAATCGATGACCGAATAAGCGCCCTGTTTGCGCGACAATTTGGGGTTTTTCTCAATCCGGTAAAGTGCCGATTCGCTGGCCCGGCGATAGACAGAAAATACTGCCCGGTCTTTCAGATGATCGATCGCATAGTCGCGCCATTCGCCATCAGCGACTTTGAACCCATAAATGCGCAGGATTGCCGACAGTTCGCGGCGGTCAAAGCTGATCTGTGACGGGGTGACCGGATTGCCGGTGGATGACACGAAACTGTTGGTAATTCCGGTGCTGACAAGAGGTTTTCTGGCGGCAAGTGATATCAAATCTGCATTGGATTTTTGATTTGATCCGTCAATATGGCTCATGGTCACTCCGGTTTCATCGCCAACAACAAACAGTTTGTGACCTCCAAGAATAAGATTCAAGCTCTTGGCGCAAGAAATTCCGCTAATCGGTCTTTAGCCGAACAGGGGTCTGCCGTGAACGTATGAAACAATTTGCAACAGGGTTTGATCAAATTGGGCTTTTAGCCACAATAACGCCTCATTCCCTCCGTGCTGGCGCCCCATTTCCCCATTTTTATATTGGTGTTGCCCCGGAACCCTGCTTCAAGTTCTTATCTCGCTCACTACCCCCAGCCCCCATCGAGATGAGTGCCACATAAAAAAGCACTAACCGCCGGGCCGCCATTGCAAAGCCGCTGCTTTGTTATCGATGCGGGATCAGTCTTTTCCCCTAAGGCTGGTGCAAATTGAAAGGCCGGCTGTTCGCTAAGAACAGACCGGCCTTTCCTTTATTGAGACACCGCTATCAAGCCAAAATCTACGGCCCGTTACGAACTGGTTTTGTGCTAAAGGTCTTCAATAACGGCTGCACCGAGAATTGGGCCCGGTGTGCCTCCGGCGGTGTTTTGCTGCAGCACAATGGCGCAGGACTCAAAGCCTTTTCGCTTCATTTCTTCCAGTGGCAATGTGACGTCGAGCTTGCCCTGTTTCATCATGCCCAGCATCGACACGTCGCGCACCACATTGTGATAGGTAATCGTCCGGCCACGGTTTTCGCCACGGTCGATTTTGACACTGCGTTCCTTGTCATAATAAACGACCCACAAGGTGGCATCGCCAGAAGCTGCATCGGTGGTCACCCGGATTTTTTCGCGATCGCGCGTTGTGTTGACTGCCACAGTCAGCGACTTGCCGTCGCGAACATAGCCATTGATCATCGCCTCGATGTCGCGCTTGCGTGAACCTACAGCATGATCGCGGCCATTGATGACGGCCTGGGGCGTATAAACACCATGGCGGCGGAAGGAGGCGGCGTAGCGACGTTGTCTGTCGGTGAAGTCAGCCTTTGAAAAAGTGTCCTTCCAACCGAGATAGTTCCAGTAGTCGACGTGAAACGAAAGGGCCAGAACATCCTTACGCTTTGCGTATTCTGCAAGAATTTTGTCGGCTGCCGGACAGGAAGAACAACCCTGCGAAGTAAACAATTCCACCACGGCGATTGGCTGATCCGCGGCTTTCGCCGGGCTCGATGCGACCGGGCCGGCCATTGCGACAAAGGTCGCCAACGCCAACTTCGCAAACTTTGCAGAAAACAGGTTTTTCATCATCTTTGACGCCTGGAGTTCAGTTGATCCCAAAATGCTGACGAAGGCTCTCACATGCAACTCACTTTACCGTCACAAGCAAAAACAGACCGGGTGACGGTCACCCGACCTGTTGAGGTAATTGGTGTCGGAGCCGGTCAGGCGGCTTCGCGGTTCAGGTTGCGCAAGACGTAGTGGAGAATTCCGCCATTGCGGAAATAGTCCAACTCATCCTCAGTATCGATCCGCGATACCAGCGTGATTTCTTTGGTCGAGCCATCCGCCATTTCAATCGATGCCTGCATTTCTTGCCGTGGTGACAGATCATCCAGCCCTTTAATGGTGACTTTTTCTTCGCCGCTCAGACCCAGGCCGTTCCAGGAATCGTCGCCGGTGAAGACAAGTGGCAATACCCCCATACCGACCAGGTTGGAACGATGGATGCGTTCAAAGCTCTCCGCAATCACAGCCCGTACACCGAGCAGGCGGGTGCCTTTTGCTGCCCAGTCGCGGGATGAGCCGGAGCCATATTCCTTACCGGCAAAGATCACCAGTGGCACGCCTTCATCCTTATAGCGCATGGCGACATCATACATCGCAGCCTGGTCGCCTGATGGATAATGTTTGGAATAGCCACCTTCCACATCATCCAGCATCTGGTTGCGGATGCGGATATTGGCAAAAGTTCCGCGCATCATCACGTCGTGGTTACCACGACGCGACCCGTAGGAATTGAACTCAACCGGGCGCACCTGATGGCCGCGCAAATAATCCCCTGCCGGGCTGTCACCCTTAATGCCACCGGCTGGCGAGATATGGTCGGTGGTGATGGAATCTTTAAACAGCGACAGGACCCGTGCGCCTTCAATGTCGGCGATGGCATCGGGCTCCATTGTCATGCCTTCAAAATAGGGTGGGTTCTGCACATAGGTGGATGCCGAATCCCAACCATAAGTGTCGCCTTCTCCGGCATCGATCTTGCGCCAGGCATCGTCGCCCTTGAACACATCGCCATAGCGGGAGCGGAACATCTCCTCGTCAATGGTTTCACGCATAATGGCTGCAATCTCTTCTGAAGAGGGCCAGATGTCAGCGAGAAAGACGTCATTGCCGTCAGCGTCCTGGCCAAGAGCATCATTGGCCACATCGGCATACAGCGAACCGGCTATGGCATAAGCGACAACCAGCGGAGGAGAGGCCAGATAGTTGGCGCGCACGTCTGGTGAAATACGGCCTTCAAAGTTGCGGTTGCCCGATAGTACGGAGCAGGCGACCAGATCGTTCTTGTGGATGGATTCGGAAAGTTCCTCGGCCAGTGGACCTGAATTACCGATGCAGGTGGTGCAGCCATAGCCAACAAGATTGAAACCAAGTGCGTCCAGTTCCTTTGTCAGGTCTGCCTTGTCGAGATAATCCGTCACAACTTGGGAGCCGGGGGCCAAAGAGGTTTTGACCCATGGCTTTACCGAAAGACCCTTGGCGCGGGCATTTCGTGCCACGAGGCCAGCGGCGATCAACACCGAAGGGTTAGAGGTGTTGGTGCATGAGGTGATGGCTGCAACCACAACATCGCCATTGCCCAGATCAAAATCCTTGCCCTCGACCGGATAACGTGGGCCACGCTCATCTTTTTTGAATTCAGATTTCATGGCGTCAGCAAAAGCTTTGTCGGCGCCGGCAAGCTCAACCCGATCCTGCGGCCTTTTCGGGCCGGAAATGGAGGGCACGACGTCTTTGAGGTCGAGCGACAGACTGTCGGTGAACAACGGTTCGCCGGAATTCTCATCGCGCCACATGCCTTGCGCCTTGGCATAGGCTTCAACCAGCGCAATTCGGTCATCTTCGCGCCCGGTGGCGTTGAGATAGTTGATGGTATCCTGATCAACGGGAAAGAAGCCGCAGGTCGCCCCATATTCAGGTGCCATATTGGCGATGGTCGCTTGGTCTTCCAGTGACAGATTATCCAATCCGGGGCCGTAGAATTCCACGAACTTGCCGACAACCCCTTTGGCACGCAGCATTTGCACGATTACCAGCACCAGGTCGGTTGCCGTAATGCCTTCCGCCATCTTGCCTTCCAAACGGAAGCCAATGACTTCCGGAATCAACATGGTGATGGGCTGGCCGAGCATGGCGGCTTCGGCTTCGATGCCGCCCACACCCCAACCGAGAACAGACAGGCCATTGACCATCGTGGTGTGAGAATCAGTGCCAACGAGGGTGTCGGGATAGGCGATGGTTTCGCCACCTTCCTCTTTGGTCCAGACCGTCTGAGCCAGATATTCCAGGTTCACCTGATGGCAGATACCTGTTCCTGGTGGCACAACACGGAAATTGTCAAAGGCCTGCTGACCCCATTTCAAAAAGGTATAGCGCTCGCCATTGC
Source organism: Rhizobiaceae bacterium (assembly GCA_039969995.1). Taxonomy (GTDB): domain Bacteria; phylum Pseudomonadota; class Alphaproteobacteria; order Rhizobiales; family Rhizobiaceae; genus Pseudahrensia. Next base: position 29,031 of record JBDVMU010000057.1, on the reverse strand, counting down.
GTTCATATTCTCGATCGACATTTTTCTCAAAGGAATTGGCGCCGCCGAAAAAATCGACCATCACCGAATGATCGATGACCAGATCTACCGGAACCTGCGGATTGATCGCTGCCGTGTCGCCGCCAAGATTGGAAGTGGCGTCGCGCATGGCGGCGAGATCGACCACGGCAGGCACGCCGGTAAAGTCCTGCATCAACACCCGTGCTGGTCGATAGGCAATCTCTTTGCCTGCTGACCCCTTGTCGTCGATCCATTTGGCTACAGCCTTGATGTCGTCAGCTGTAACTGACCTGCCATCTTCAAAGCGTAACAGGTTTTCCAACAGAACTTTCAGCGAAAACGGTAGTTGCGATACGCCCGCCAACCCGTTCTTTTCTGCTTCAACAAGGCTGAAATAGACATAGTCTTTTCCGGCCACAGTGAGGGTTTTTTTGCAGGAAAAACTGTCAAGAGATGCGGTCATGGGCGGGAACTCCTTCATCGAATTGGGCGGAGGCGCTGCCAGGGCGGAGCGCCGCGTCTGTCTTGCAGATTGTATAGTCCCAAGACCGTGCCAGCGTCCAGACGCTTGAGGTCGGGCCAATATGCAGTCCAGCGATAGCGACCGGGCTTATCGAGCAGCGGATCGCCGTGCCGCCAAGATTTGCAAAGCAGGTGAAGCCTGCTACAGGACGGACGCATAAAGAAACAGACTGGACCCGTGATGACCTCGCAGCCTGATCAGCAAAGCACTTCGCAAAAAAAGCAGATCAATCCGACGCTTAAGCTGGGGCTCGAAATTGGGCCGATTATTCTGTTTATCCTATCTTATAATTTTGGCGATCGGTTGATTGATGTCTTCAATTTGGGCGAGCCGTTTACCAAGCCCATCTTTCTAGCCACAGCAGTGATCATGGTGGCGACGTTGATCGCCATCGCCGTTTCCTGGACTGTAACGCGCACTTTGCCAGCGATGCCAATTGTTACCGCCGTTGTGGTTTCCATTTTTGGCGGCCTGACGCTGTATCTGCAAGATGACACATTCATCAAACTCAAGCCTACAATCATCAATACACTGTTCGGGGTGACATTAATCAGTGGCATGTTGTTGGGACGTAGTTTCCTGAAAGTGGTTATGGGGGCGGCGTTTGAGCTGGATCAGGAAGGTTGGAATAAGCTGACCTGGCGTTGGGGTTTCTTCTTTTTGTTTTTGGCTGTGGTCAACGAGATCGTCTGGCGCAATTTTTCCGAAGGCTTTTGGGTCGGGTTCAAATTCTGGGGCATGACGGGCCTGACCATGGCATTCGTCGCCAGCCAGTTGCCAATGATGATGAAACATTCAACGGAAGAACAAAAAGACGAGGGCTGAGGCCCGTCTGTCTAGCTGGCAGTGAGCAATTCCTGAATTTTGGCTTTCAGGGCCTTAAATTTTTCCGGATCGATCGGGCCGACAATTTTGTGGCGCACTATGCCGTCTGGATCAACGAGCAGTGTTTCAGGAATGCCGTAAAATCCCCATTCAATAGCGGTTCGGCCTTTCGGGTCGACGCCGACGCGGGTGTATGGATTGCCCAACACACCGAGAAAACGGCGGGCGTTTTCCGCCTGATCCTTGTAATTGATGCCGACGATTGTCAGTTCCTTGTTTTCAGCCAGTTTCATCAGCACAGGATGTTCGGCGCGACAAGGCGCGCACCAGGAAGCAAAGATATTGACCAGAGATATCTTGCCGATCAGGTCGGCACTTTTGAGACCCGGCATTTGCTGACCTTGCTCCAAAAAACCCTCAAGCGGTTGCAGATCGAAAGCCGGTACAGGCTTACCGATCAACGCGGAGGGCAATTCCGATGTGTCCTTGCCGGAGATAAGCTGGAAATAGAACACAGCGGCCAAAGCGCCGAAAAAAATCAGCGGCGCGGCGAGCAGGAGCAGCCGCATCGGAGAGGTCCGTGTTTTAGCCATTGGACCGCGACGCCCTCTTAATGCCGGCCTCTTCGAGCCTGGCCAGTTGTTTTTTGCGGCTGCGGTGAACCAGCAGAATCCAAGCGACCATCAGCAATAGGACGACTGTGGTGATGCCGTAGGCAGAGACGATGAAGCCGAAATATTTGGTGCCGAACAGGGAGGTCATGTGCTGGTCTCCGATGTGGACTTGCTGGTCTTTTGACCCCCGCTTTGATGGCTGCGAGCGGCTTTGCGCTGTGCGGTTCTGATCTGACGCCGCATGATTTCATTGCGCATCGCCATTAGATGCAGGGTGATGAACAAGAACAGAAATGCCAGACCCATGATGAGCAACGGATACAAGAAATGTGGAGCAAGAGAAGGGCCCCCGGCACGAACGACACTCGGGCCCTGATGCAAGGTGGTGAACCACTCCACCGAAAAACGGATGATTGGAATATTCAGCGCGCCCACCAGCACAGCGACTGCCGCCATGCGGGCTGATTTTGCCGGTTCTTCAACGGAGTTCCACAGGGCCATCAGGCCCAGATAGATGATGAACAGAACCAGGAAACTGGTCAGGCGGGCGTCCCAGACCCACCAGGTGCCCCACATGGGGCGGCCCCAGATGGAACCGGTTGCCAGACCAAGAAAAGTGAACGCCGCACCCAATGGTGCGGCGGCACGGGCAGCTACGTCAGCCAGCGGATGACGCCAGACCAAAACGCCAAGTGCCCCGGAAACCATAACCATATAGGCGCCCATTGCCATCCAGACAGATGGAACATGAACAAACATGATGCGCACAGTGCGGCCTTGCTGGTAATCATCAGGCACAGAAAAGCCCATCCAAAGAGCCAGGCCCAACAGAATCAGCGTGGCGGTCCATAAATAGGGTAACAGCACTTTGACCAGCGCCAAAAAGCGTGTCGGATTGGCCAGTGCGGTCAATCCGCTTGGCCTTTTTACGGCATCAATGCTCATGGTGTCCTCTCGCATGCGCACACGACTTCTTCTCAATCATCAATCCAACCCCAGTCGCAAGGCAAAAGCGGCGGCAAAAGGTCCCAATACTGAAAAAAACAGCGAAATTGCCGAAACCAGTAAAAATGGCGGTAGAAAGGGGTCCGGTTCGGTCACCGCTGCGCGCACCGCGCCAACACCAAAAATCAACACTGGGATGCAAAGCGGCAAAACCAACACTGACAGCAGCAAACCGCCGCGCGGCAAGGATACTGTAACGGCTGCACCAACGGCTCCAATGAAGGAAATCGCCGGTGTGCCAACAAACAAAGTGGCCATTGAAGCGCCCACCGTGGCAGCGTTCATGCCAAGGAATATGCCGAATATGGGGACGGTCAGCGTCAGTGGCAGGCCGGTGACCAGCCAATGGGCAAGGGATTTGATGAATACCTGTGCAGGTAGTGGCACCGGTGACAGGATCATTTGATCAAGCGATCCATCTTCGCGATCGATCTGAAACAGGCGCTCAAGTCCCAGCAGGCCTGCCAACAATGCACCAATCCACAGGGTAGCGCCCCCGATTGTGGCGAGAAGCTGAGCATTCGGCCCAACGGCAAAGGGCATGGCCACAACAACTGCAAGAAAGAACAACAGTGCCACCGCAGCGCTGCCCCCGGAGCGCAGTGCCAGTCGCATGTCGCGCATCAGCAGCGCCCTCATAGGTCAGACTCCGCAACGAAGGTTTGCAGTTCCAGTTCGCTAGCCGACGCGAGACCAAGCGGGATGTGGGTTGCTGCAATAATCAGTCCATCATCTTCAAGATGTGCCTGCATCAGGGCAGAGAATTGTTTTTCTGAAGCCGCATCCAGACCGGATGTGGGCTCGTCAAGTATCCAGATGGGACGATAACTGACCAGCATGCGGGCAATGGCAATTCGCCGACGCTGTCCTGTCGATAAGTGGGCAAATGGCACCGTTTGGAGGCCGTCGAGGCCAACCATGTCCAGCGCCTCCTCCACGTCAAGATGAGGGCGGCCGCAAAAGTCCTGCCAGAATTGCAGATTCTCTTCGACGCTTAATGCCGGCTTCATGGCGTTGTCGCCACCAAGATAGTGGCACAGGTCGGAAACTGTTTGGTCGGCGAACTCTGCCTCTGGTTCGACAATTTCGATGCTGCCGCTTTCGCTGGACAACAGCCCTGCCAGGGCACGCAGCAGGGTGGACTTTCCAGCACCATTGGCCCCGCGCACAATCAAAGCCTCACCGGTTGCCACTGAAAAGCTCAGATCCGACAGAATCTGTTCCTCTCCGCGATTGACCGATAAATTGTTGACCTGCAGCTTCATAATCAGCGGTTTAACCACTGGTTGAGGTGAGGGAAAGCCCATTGAGGCAATTCCCTCACAGATCAGGTCACCATTATGCGATAATATTGTGATCCGGCCCATAGGGAAAATGGGTGATGTTTTCAGCACCATTTTCCCCGATCACCAAAATGTCGTGCTCCCGATAGCCGCCTGCACCACCAAGACCTTCCGGAATCAGCAACATTGGTTCTATTGAAACAACCATGCCTGGTTCGAGGATGGTGGAATTGTCTTCGCGCAATTCTAGCCCCGCTTCACGACCATAGTAATGGGATAGAACACCAAAAGAGTGGCCATATCCAAATGAGCGGAATTGAAGCAGGTCGCGTTCGGCGAACATGTCGTTCAGTTCAGCAACAATCTCGCTGCAGACCGCGTCGGGTTGGATCAACTCAATGCCGCGTTCATGGACGGCCACATTGGCCTGCCAGATTTCGAGCGCCCGAGGTGCCGGCTCGCCGACAAACAAAGTACGTTCCAGCGCAGTGTAATAGCCACTGATCATCGGAAATGTGTTCAGTGACAAAATATCGCCAGCTTCCAGGCGACGGCTTGTCAACGGGTTATGGGCACCGTCTGTGTTAAGGCCGGATTGAAACCAGACCCAGCAATCACGGATTTCGCTGTCTGGAAATATGCCGATGATTTCCTGCTCCATGGCCAGTCTGCCAGCCTGAGCAATTTCAATTTCGCTGGCTCCAACTGTAATGGCATCGCGGATAGCTTCGCCGCCAATATCGGCAACTCTTGCGCCGTGTTTGATCAGGTTGATTTCAGCCGCAGACTTGATCATGCGCTGGGTCATACAATGGGGTGCAATGTCGACCAAATCGCTGCCCAGGGCGACTTGCATTTTGCCCATCATCTCGACTGACAGATGGTCGTATTCAACGCCGATCTTGCCAGTTTTCTTTTCGTCAAGCAGAGACGCGATGGCCCGTAGATAATTGTCGCGTTGCCAGTCTGTGTAGATGACGTTGTCACCGTAGCATCGGCGCCAGGGCTGACCGGCATCAATGTTGGCCGATACGGTTGTGCAACTGTCTTGGGTGACGACACAGGCGTAAGGGCGCCCAAAGGAGCAATATAAAAAGCCTGAATAATAAGCGACGCAGTGCATCGATGTGAGTACGCAGGCCTGCAGGTCGAGCTTCTCCATAGTTGCGCGCAGAACGGCAAGTCGGTTTTCATATTCTTCTGCAGCAAAGGGCAAAGGTGCCTTTTCGCCATTTTGCAGTCGGAAAAAGTCCGGGCGGTTATTAATTGTCGGTGAAGGGGTATGCATATTCATAGTGATCTCCATCTTCTCCAGGAGGATCACCTGCCCGGAGTTTCATCAGAAATCCGGGCGTTCAGGATAATCAGCCAATCTCAATGATCGACACACGGCGACACGGTTTTGCGTGCCTTGAACGACGCCATCGTTCATTCGTGCACCACATCACTAGCATCTGAAAAGACCCGCAGCTTTTCAGATTGCGTCATATTGTGTGTCGGATATTTGGCGGTCTATTGGTCCAGGCCAGCGATGGAACGGGCAAAATCCTTGGCGTCGAAGGGTTCCAGATCTTCGACCTGCTCGCCAACGCCAATAAAGAAAACCGGCAGTTTGAACTTGGCGGCAATCGATACCATGATACCACCCCGGGCCGTACCATCGAGCTTGGTCATGACAAGGCCGTTCACACCGGCGACATCCTTGAAAATCTCTACCTGATTGAGCGCATTTTGTCCGGTTGTGGCATCCAGGGTCAGCAATACCGTATGGGGTGCCGTGGGGTCCTGTTTGCGTAACACACGAATGATTTTTTCCAGCTCATCCATTAACTCAGTCTTGTTTTGCAAGCGGCCGGCGGTATCCATCAGTACCACATCATTGCCCGCCGCTTTGGCCTCTGCATAGGCGTCAAACGCTAGGCCAGCGGCATCCGATCCCAGCGGACGTGAAACCACCTGTGACCCGGTGCGATCCCCCCAGATTTTGAGCTGTTCAATGGCCGCAGCACGGAATGTATCTCCGGCCACCAACATGGTCGAGAAGCCGCCATCAACCAGTTTCTGGCTGAGTTTGCCAATGGTCGTTGTCTTGCCCGATCCATTGACGCCGACAACCAAAATAACATGCGGGGCGTGGTCGAGATCCAGCTCAAGTTCAGCGGCGACAGGCTCAAGCACCTGTTCGATCTCACCAGCCATAAACTCCCGCACCTCTTCGTCGGTAATATCTTTGCCCAAGCGCTGGGAGGCCAGTTTGTCGGTGATATTGAGTGCTGTTTCCACACCCAGGTCAGCCTGAATGAGAATATCTTCCAGTTCCTGTAGCGTGTCTTCGTCAAGCTTGCGCTTGGTGAATACCGCCGTGATGTTTTCGGTCAGTTGGCTGGATGACCGCGCCAGCCCATCCTTGAGCCGACTGAACCAGCTCTTTTTCTCTGGCTCAGACGGCGGCGGCGGCGGTGGCGGCGGCGAGTCGGATGATGGCGGCGGTAAGATTGACGGTGAGGAGGGCTCTTCTGCCACGGGTTCGGGTTCGGCAGCAGCCTTGGCTGCGGCCTCAGCGTCGATGCGTTCCTGCTCCAGACGAGTTTCCTCGGCTGTCTGTTCAGCTTCTGCAGCTATTGCCGCTGCCGCTGCCTCTTCTTCTGCCGCCTTTGCGGCATCGCGTTCTATGGCTGCTTGATGCTCGGCTTGCTTTTTGGCTTCCTGCTCGGCCTCTGCTTCGGCTTTCGCGGCGGCTTGCGCCGCTTTTCGGGCGTCTTCTTCTGCGGCTTTAGCTGTTGCGGCTTCGCGGTCGGCTGCAGCCTGCCGTTCGGCCTCTTCTGTAGCTTCCTGTTCAGCCTTTGCCTGTGCTTCAGCCTTAGATTGTGCTTCAGCGCTTGCTAAGCGGGCCGCTTCGTCGGCTTGCGCCTTGTTGGCGGCTTCTGCCCTGGCCTGAGCCTCTCGTTCCGCCTCACGCGCGGCGGCTTCCTGCTCGGCTGTTTCTCGTTCTGCCTGTTCTTGGGCTGCCAGTTCGGCAGCAGCGGCTTTCTGCGCTGCTTCTTCAGCAGCTCGCTCGGCGTCTTCCTTGGCTTGTTGTTCAGCTTGAGCCGCTGCCTCATCAGCTTTGCGTTGCGCTTCAGCCTGGCGTTCAGCTTCCTCCGCTTCTCTAGCGGCGGCGTCTTTGGCTTCCTGCTCGGCCTTTGCCTCTGCTTCAGCCGCTTCGGCTGCCAGGGCCTCGGCGGTTGCCTGTTCCTGCTCTTCTACCTCGTCTTCACGCTTAGCCTTGCCGAAGCGAAACAGTCGCTTGAAGAAGCCTTCTTTTTTTTCCGCCATGCTTTCCCCTAAGCCGCCTGATTAATCCCGATTGGAGAACCAATCAGTCGTTCGCCGTCATGTCCGGTGATTCTAACCTGCATCAAGCGTCCGGGCAAAGCAGCACTGACCTTCACAGCGGTGAACTGTTCGGTGCGACCCAACCCATTGGTTTCCATCAACACCTCAGCCTGCCGACCAATTTGCCGCTCAAGAAAGATCTTGAGTGCGGTTGCACCTTTTTCGCGCAAAAGCCGGGCCCGGTTCTTGATGGTCGCACCATCGACCGGTGGCATTTTGGAAGCAGGTGTTCCAGGTCGTGCGCTATAGGGAAACACGTGCAGGAATGTCAGGCCCGCTTCATCGATGATTGACATTGAATTTTCAAACATCGCTTCGGTTTCGGTGGGAAAGCCGGCAATGATGTCAGCGCCAAATACGGCATCAGGTCGCGCTGCCCTGACGTCTTGGCAAAAGCGGATTGTATCATCGCGCAGATGACGACGTTTCATTCGCTTGAGGATCATATTGTCGCCGGATTGCAGCGAAAGGTGCAGATGCGGCATCAGCCGGTGATCTGAGGCAATCGCCTCCATCAACGGCTCGTCCACTTCAATAGAGTCGATAGAAGACAGGCGCAGCCGTTTCAGGCCACCCACAAGGTGGAGAATTGATTGAACAAGCCGTCCCAGCGAAGGCTTGCCCGGCAGATCGCCACCCCAAGAGGTCAGGTCGACCCCGGTCAGCACTATTTCCTGATAGCCATTGTCAACCAACTGGCGGATCTGGTTGACCACCTCTCCGGCAGGCACGGAACGGGAATTACCACGGCCATAGGGAATGATGCAGAATGTGCATCGGTGGTCGCACCCATTTTGCACCTGAACAAATGCCCGGCTGCGACCTTCGATGGCTTCAACCATATGAGATGCCGTTTCCCGCACCTCCATGATGTCGTTGACGCGCACCTTCTCAAATTGATTGACGCCAAAGTCAGGCAGCTGGCGGTAGGAATGGGCGTGCAGTTTTTCCTCATTTCCGAGCACCAGATCGACCTCATCCATGTTGGCGAAGGTCCCCGGTTCGGTCTGAGCCGCGCAACCGGAAACAATGATGCGGGCATCAGGCTTTTCGCGGCGGGCACGTCGAATCGCCTGTTTGGCATCGCGTACGGCTTTGGCAGTCACGGCGCAGGTATTAACAACGACCGCGCCATTGGTGAGTTGCCCCAATCCGGCGGACTCCGCTTCGCGGCGCATGACCTCAGTCTCGTAGGTGTTGAGTCGGCAGCCGAAGCTGATCATATCCAGGTTTGTCGTATCCTTGGCCATCAGGAGTTGCGCTCCCAGGACCCGGTCAGCGGATTCATAACACCATCAAATTCGTGCTCGGCGGCTCCTGTCATGACGATGAAGTTGTCCTCTCGCCATTCTATTTCCAGCGATCCGCCCGGTAGATTGATGCGAACGTTGCGCCCGGTTTTACCCAATCGGGCAGCACATACAGCTGCAGCGCAGGCTGCTGAACCACAAGCCAGCGTAAGGCCAGCACCGCGTTCCCAGGTGCGGATGGTCAGTTCATCCTCTGCCACCAGCTGCGCGATCGTGACATTGACCCGTTCTGGAAACAGCGGATGGTATTCCAACATCGGACCAAATTTATCCAAGGCATAAGAATTGACGTCTTCTTTGGCCCAAAAGACGACATGCGGATTGCCAATATTGGCGACCGAAGGCGTGTGAAGGATCGGAGCACCAAGTGGCCCAACCTCAAGCTCAATGCCGCTGGTATCGGCAAATTCTTCGGAAAGCGGGATCTGATCCCACTCAAAACGTGGCACGCCCATATTGACGCTGATCAAACCATCATCGTGCAGACGCGCCTTCAATGGCTGGCCGTTCACTTCGAAGGAATAATCCTGGCCACCAATTTGTTTGTTGAGCCACTGGACAACGCAGCGGGTCCCATTGCCGCAGGCTTCCGCCATGGAGCCATCTGAATTGAGGATTTCGATGCGCGCGTCTTTGCCCACCGGGCCTGGACCATGAACCGCCATCAACTGATCAAAATGGGTTTCGCTCTGTTCCGCCAAAGCAATTGCCGCGGCTGGTGTTACGTGGTCAGCACGCCCACGCATATCGGCAACAAGGATCTTGTTCCCGATTCCGTTCATTTTAGCGAAGGCAATATTCTGGCTCATGGGCGCCTATATGGCCCCAGATTGTTCACTCGGCAAGCGGTACGTGTTTTCCTGCATGGCGCGGGATGGTGCCATCGAGACGGGGATCAGGATATTCCTCGTCCTCTTCATCATAAATGACAAATCCACGCTTCTTGTAATTTTCCAGCGCTGACGGATGATCCAGCGTGCAGGTGTCGAGCAAAAGCGGCAATTCGCGCTGGCCACCATAGCGGATGGCCTGGTTCAGCATATAGCTGCCAAGCCCTTGGCCGATAAAGCCTGGCAATAGAGCAAAATATTTGATTTCGCTTGAATTAGGCTCGCTGAAATTGATGTCAAAGAAGCCGGCGGGCGTCCCTGACTTATACATCACCATGACATGCACATTTTCGTCGCTGATAAGGCTGGCCAGTTTCTCATCACTCATCCGGCGACGGTCACCCCACACAAATTCCTCACCCGCCGTGTGATACAGAAAGCGGTAAAAGGCGACGCTCGGTTGGTGGGCGCGGTTGATGTCCAGATCACCAACTGGTGCGGGCCGATCTTTGACCAGCCAGGGCTCGTCCAGACGCAAATACCAACGGTGCACTGCCAGGTGCTTGGCTGGAAGCTCTCCGCGTTGGCGGCGGAGCTGGCGTTGCCATTCGGCTTCATAAATTGTCTCGGTCATCAGATTCTTCCCTAAGCGCGCTGAGGTCGCTGTCGGGGAATGTCCCAGACCTGTCCGGGGCGCAATGCACGGAACACATCGTCCTCGACCTCATGTTTGTGAAGCGCTGCCGCCAATGCATCCAATTGGTCATCAATGCTCTCGTTGGTCAGCCGGAAGGTTCCCCAGTGATGACCGAGGGTGAATTCCGCTCCGCACATTAAGTGACCCTGCACTGCTTCATCAGGATTTTGATGCTGACCGCGCATGAAGTCGCGAGGCTCGTAGGCACCGAATGGAAGGATGGCGAGCCTGAAATTGCCATACTTGTTCTTTGCTGCAAGATAGTTCTCACCACCATGAAAGCCAGTGTCCCCTATATGGTAGACGTTGCCGCTGGGTGTTTGCAGCACAAAAGCGGCCCACAGCGCATTGCGCCGGTCGCCCATGCCCCGCGCTGACCAGTGATGCATCGGTTCAAAGGTCACTTTAGTCTGCTTGGACAAGTCAACCGTGTCACCCCAATCGCCAACGACGATGCGCAGGGAATCGTCGTGGTTCTTAATAATTCGATCATTTCCCAAAGGGGTGACGATCAAAGGATCGTGCACAGCCTTGAGTTTTGACAAGGTCGGCAAATCGAGATGGTCGTAGTGATTGTGCGACAACAGAACGACGTCAATTGGTGGCAGGTTTTCAAATGCTATGCCGGGATCATTGACCCGCTTTGGTCCGGCGAAGGTGACTGGTGAGGCCCTTTGTGACCAGACCGGGTCGGTAAGAATATTTAAGCCACCGGTTTGAATAAGGACTGTGGCATGACCAACGAAGCTTACCCTTAAATCATCTCCAGAAACCGATTTGGGTGGAACATCCTCAAACGGAGAAGGATAGCTTTCAGGCCACGGTCTGCGCTCACCCCCCAACTGCCATTTTAACAATTCAACAAAACCCTTTGGGGCAATGCCGTTGGGGTTGTAAAAATTCAATCCATCAAAATGGTCGCTGATCGGACCGTCGTAATAGGGGTTGCGAGACCGTGCCAAAGTTATTGCTCCCGCGCCGGTCGCCGTTCCACCTGCCAGAAGCAGCCCGATCGCTTTTAAAAACTGTCGCCTTTTCATGATCCACACCTGTCGCCGGGTCAATCACAAGTCAAGTCTCCAGGTTTCAATCAGTAGGGGTAGATGTCCATGGCCGACATTGTCGCAGACGAGATGTAACTTGGCCCATCCTCGCACTTGTTGGTGACGCAGCCAGCCTGACGCAGACGCTTCGTGTCGTTGCGGTGGGCGCAGGTTTCACGTTGGCTGTGCGTGTCGCAGTTGTTCAGTTGTTCCATCTTATTGGTGCTCGTCCACATTGTTTTGCTCTCGAACTTTCAGCTCTTGTGTGTTGTAATAACGTTGAAACTCACAGATTGGTTTCATAGGGATTTGCGGTGGTGCAATTGTGTTCTGCAGATTAAATATTCTTCACGATTGGGTGTGGCGGTCCAATGGCGGTCAAAACAGCCAAAATACTTGACTCTTAGGCGCTCTCAGGCCATATCGCCCGCAATTGACAAGACCTTTTGTTCTTGAGCAGCCGACCGGTCCCTCCCAGAGAGCCACCGGAGGTCAACATCCGCCAGCGAGATTCGCCCGCGGATGCGATTTGCGTTTGCTCATTAACGGCTGGAATTGGCGCCCCGAAAACCTTACCTTTTGGCAAATGCAAAAAGGGAAATGAGAGACAATGTTTGAATCTCTGTCAGAACGGCTAAGTGGAATTTTTGATGGCCTCACCCGTCGTGGTGCGCTGTCAGAAAAGGATGTATCCACTGCCCTGCGAGAAATCAGACGGGCGCTGATTGAAGCTGATGTGGCGCTGGAAGTGGTGCGCCAGTTCACCGAAGCGGTTCGTGAAAAAGCTGTTGGTGCTTCAGTCGTTAAATCCGTCACGCCAGGTCAGATGGTGGTCAAGATCGTCCATGACGAACTGGTCGCCATGCTCGGTGAAGAGGGCGCTCAGATCGACCTCAATGCCCCGGCTCCGGTCGCTGTCATGATGGTCGGCCTACAGGGTTCCGGTAAAACGACAACCACCGGCAAGATTGCTCTTCGGATGCGTGAGCGTGACCGCAAGAAGGTTCTGATGGCGTCGCTGGATACCCGTCGTCCGGCAGCCCAAGAGCAGTTGCGCCAGCTTGGCGAGCAAACCGAAACTGATACTCTGCCGATCGTTGAAGGCCAGGATCCGGTACAGATTGCCAATCGCGCCATGCAGGCTGCTAAGCTTGGTGGTTACGACGTTGTCATTCTCGATACTGCGGGTCGCACGTCAATTGATGAGCCGTTGATGGTCGAAATGGCCGACATCAAGGCGGCCGCCAACCCCCATGAAATTCTACTGGTTGCAGACTCCCTGACCGGACAGGACGCGGTCAATCTGGCACAAAATTTTGACAGCCGTGTGGGTGTCACAGGTATCGTGCTGACTCGTATTGATGGCGATGGCCGTGGCGGCGCGGCGCTCTCAATGCGGGCTGTTACCGGCAAGCCAATCAAGCTGCTCGGTGTTGGCGAGAAAATGGATGCGCTGGAAGATTTCTACCCAAAGCGTATTGCCGACCGTATTCTTGGCATGGGCGACATTGTCTCGCTGGTGGAGAAAGCGGCCCAGACCATCGATGCCGAACAGGCAGAGGCGATGGCCAAGAAGATGCAGAAGGGCCTGTTCGATATGGACGACCTTTCTCAGCAGCTTGGCCAGATGTCGCAAATGGGTGGCATGGGTTCCATCATGAAAATGATGCCTGGCATTGGCAAAATGGCCAAGCAAATCGAAGCTGCCGGTTTAGACGACAATATTTTCAAGAAACAGCAGGCGATCATCTCTTCGATGACCCGCAAGGAACGCAAGACGCCCAAGCTTCTCAATGCAAGCCGTAAGAAGCGCATTGCCGCCGGTTCTGGAACGTCAGTTCAAGAAATCAATCAGTTGATCAAAATGCACCGCCAGATGGCCGATATGATGAAATCCATGTCCGGCAAGAAGGGTAAGGGCATGATGGGCAAAATGGCAGCAGCCATGGGCATGGGCGGTGGCGCTGGAATGCCCGGCGGCATGCCTCCAGGTATGGGCGGGATGCCTGGTGGCATGGGTGGGATGGATCCACAGCAGCTCGAGCAGATGGCCCGTCAGATGGGTGGCGCCGGTGTGCCAAAACTACCTGGCCTTGGTGGCTCACCTTTGGGAAAGAAGAAATGACGACAGAAAAAACTCCCGAAGAACAGCTGCTGGCCATGCGTGCGTCGATTGATAATTTTGATGCGGCACTGTTGCATATTCTGGCTGAACGGTTTCGGAAGACCAAGGAAGTTGGCGCGCTGAAGGCCAAATACGACCTGCCGCCATCGGATCCGACTCGCGAAGGCGAGCAGGTGGAACGGCTGCGTCAGCTTGCTGTAAAGTCTGATCTAGACCCTGACTTTGCCGAGAAATTTCTTGAATTCGTCATTCGCGAAGTGATCCAGCATCACAAGGCAGCGGCGGCAAGGAGCTGAGATGACCCCGGTACTGGAATCTGAACGGTTGACCCTGCGTGGCTGGAAGTTGGAAGACTTCCCGTTCTTTGCTGGATTCTGGGCTGATCCGGACCGTACCAGGTTTTTTATTTCAGGCACCCAGAACGAGGCGCAGTCCTGGCTCGCCTTTACCGCTATGGCTGGTGAATGGCCACTGCGCGGGATGGGTCAATTTGCGATCCAGCTGAAATCTGGCGAGCACGCAATTGGCCACGCCGGGATCTGGTATCCACCAGATCTGGAAGAACCGGAACTGGCCTGGAGCCTGTATCCGGGAAATGACGGCAAAGGTTATGCCACCGAAGCCGCCAAACAAGTCATCTCTTGGGCAAAGACCCATCTCGGCCTGCCGCCGCTGATGAGTTTTGTTCATCCAGAAAACAAAGGCTCGATTGCCGTTGCCAAACGCCTGGGCGCGACATTTGAGCGAGAAACAAGTCTGCGTGGCGATCCCAGATGGGCCTATCGCCACACTGCGTAAATTCAACAAACAACACCCCACTAAGGAACTAACATTATGGCTACAAAAATCAGACTCGCCCGCGGCGGATCCAAAAAACGCCCTTTCTATCGCATCGTTGCTGCCGACACACGCGCTCCACGCGATGGTCGTTTCATTGAAAAACTGGGCACCTATAACCCGCTTCTGGCCAAAGATTCTGGCGAGCGCGTTACCATGAATAAAGACCGTGTTCAGTACTGGCTCGACCAGGGTGCGCAGCCAACGGACCGTGTTCTGCGCTTCCTCGATGCTGAAGGTATGATGAAACGCGAAGCACGTAACAATCCTAACAAAGCTAAGCCTGGCCGTAAGGCTCAGGAACGTCTGGATGAAAAGGCGCAGAAGGAAGAAGACGCCAAGCAGGCTGCTGCTGATGCTGCCGCTGCCGCTGCTGAGGCACCAGCTGAAGAAGCTGCTGCTGAATAAGCCCAACATGCCGATTGCGGCATGAGACAACAGGCGGTAGTCCAGTGCGGACTATCGCCTTTTTTGTGAAACGCAGATGAAACTTGAAAATCCGATCTTGATGGCCAGCATTGGTGGTCCGCACGGCACCAAGGGTGAGGTGCGGGTGAAAGCCTTTGGCGATGATCCGATGACGCTGGATCAATATGGCAGCCTGTACGCTAAGGATGGGCGCAAGTTTAAGATCACCCGCATGCGGCCATCGAAAACGGTGCTGATCGTCAAGTTTAAGGGCGTCAACTATCGCGATGAAGCTGAGGCGTTGAATGGCATCGACCTCTATATCGACCGTTCAATGCTACCGGACGATATGGAAGAAGACGAATTCTATGTCACTGATCTGGTTGATTGCCAGGTTCAGGACACGGATGGGAATCCGTTGGGTAAGGTTTTGGCGGTGGTGAATTTTGGCGCCGGGGATCTAATCGAAATTCAACAGCCTGGCAGCGACAAGACTTTGATGCTGGAGTTCAGTCGGGAAAACGTTCCGGCCATAGAGCTTGAAGCAAAACTGATCACCGTCGATCCTCCTGTGGAGGTCTCAGAACGCGACACTTGATCGCCAACTTTGGAAGTGAAAGTCTGAAATACCTGAATCGTTTCGGTGGCAAACCATGCCTAGACTTTTTACTGGCCTGGAAGTACCGGCGCATATCCGCGCCATTCTCAGTTTGAAACAGGCTGGGATCCCCAAAATGCGCTGGATTGATCCGGCTGATTTTCACATCACATTGCGGTTTATCGGCGACGTTTCAATCAGGCAGGCAGATGATATTGTCGAACTGCTTTCGCAGCGCTCCTGGAACAGCCCCAATATCCAAATCGGTGAATTAAAATGTTTTGGCGGCAGCAAACCATCTTGCGTTTATGCCAGCGTGAAAACTGATCAGGTTTTGGCAGATTTGGCCTCGTCCCAGGAACGGGTCATGCAAAGGCTTGGTCTGCCACCAGATTCTCGGCGATTTACCCCCCATGTCACAATAGGCCGCTGCAAGATGTGTTCGCCGGAATCAATTGCGCGCTATCTTTCCCATCATGGAGAGGCGTGGCCGGGGCTTAGCTACAATCCGATGCGGTTTGCCTTGTATTCTGCGCGGGAGTCCCGTGGTGGCGGGCCCTACAAGATCGAACAGACCTGGCCGCTTGAATGCCCAGCCGTCGATCAGTCAGCCATCGGTTAGGCTTGCGGCCAAAGCGAGGACGATATAATCAATCATCGGGGTTTATGGGTGTTGCAACGCATTGAGGAAGCGCTAACTCACCCAAGGTAAACGATTTGCACCCATATGACCCACTCCAGTCAGCCCACGCTGAAGAACCACCACGCAATTTTGATTTTGTTGTTGATCCAGACAGATACCGGGCGGAAAGTGCCTCTGCTTCTCGGTTTTGGGCGGTTTATCTACCGATTTTCTGTTTCGTTTTTTTGCCTGTTTTTTCCCGCGTGACGCCGGACTTCTTTGGAAAGTGGTTTGAAAGTGAACGCTATGGAATTTTAGAGTTTCAGCACTTTCTTTTCCCGTTGTTGACGGCGTTGATTGGCTTGCGACTGGCGATTTCCACAACAATACGCAGCAATCCTGTGCTGCTGGCTTGGTGTCTGGCCATGTTTTTTGGGGTGTGTTTCTGGCGGGAGAAGAGGCCAGTTGGGGCCAGCACTATGTTGGCTGGGGCACACCGCAAGCCTGGACCGAGATCAATGATCAACAGGAAACCAATCTTCACAATGTGAGCAATCTGTTCGATCAGGTTCCACTTGCCCTGCTGGTTGTTGGGATCGTGCTCACCGGTACACTTGGTCCGTGGTTATTATTGAATCGACCTGGCCTACTTTCCCGACAGTTCAACTTCACCTATCCACCATTGGCACTGGTTCCCCTGGCCGCGTTGATCGCCGCGTGCTGGGTCTATCGGATCTTTCGCAAGTGGGAGCCGATGCAAGGTTATGACCTGCTTCGACCGGGCGAGTTTCAGGAAGTGTTTATTGTCTGGTATTTGTTGTATTATGCCTTGTTCCTGCTGTGGCGTGTAAGACGGCTGCGTCGCGCCGCCGCGCCGTATTTTGAAGGATGAAGTTAGATGCCAGATCAACTGAATGTTTCCGAGGTCGATAATGCGCTCGCCAGTCTGGATGGCTGGAACAAGGCCGATGGAAGGGCCGCGATTTCCAAGAGCTTTGTATTTGGCAATTTTGTTGAGGCTTTTGGCTTCATGACCCGCGCGGCGCTGGTCGCTGAAAAGATGGATCATCATCCCGAGTGGTCAAATGTCTACAAAACGGTGGATGTGGTGCTGACGACCCACAGTGCAGGCGGGGTAACTGAGCTGGACATTAAACTGGCCAATGAGATGGATAAGTTGGCTTAGGCCATACGTGCCAGCCCGATCCAACAGATCGCTGTTGCTTGTAGTCGCGAGCTTTGGAACCCATATCAGAGAAAAGCCATGTCGGTCCTGAAGAATGGAGGCCCCGATGGACGAATCGACAATTGAAAAAATTCTGTTGCCCGTGCCGGTTGAGAAGACAAAGGCGCGTGAGAAGAAGGTGCGGGCTCAATTCTGGTCGAAAATGAGGGCTTTTGCGGGACGAATTCCCTTCTCTGAGGATCTGGCTGCCGCATATTTTTGCGCCACTGACAATAAAACACCGTTGAAAGTGCGCGGCACTTTGCTGGCAGCGCTGGCTTATTTTATTCTGCCGGCCGATCTGGTGCCCGACTTTTTTGTGGCCGTTGGGTTTTCCGACGATCTTGCTGTTTTTACTGCCGCGATGACCCTTGTTCAGGCCCATGTTACGGACGAGCACCGCGATCAGGCTCAACTCGCCTTGCAAACTGAGCCAGAGGATCTGGCGTCCTGAACCTGAAGGGGTTTAGGTTTGAGTTAGATCCAGGTCGGCCTGATAGCTTTGTTGAATTACCGTTTCAGCGTTTGGCAAATCATTTTGGGTAGCCCGTGCCATGGCAGCTTCGGGCTCCAGGCCGTGGTCGATCCATCGTTGATATAGCCGGTCTTTCAGGGTCGCCATGGATGGGCAGACAAAGACTGTCGCTGTGAAGGCATTGCGCATTGATTGCCAAGGTTCTGATCTGAGTAAAAGATAATTTCCCTCAACGACGACCACGGGAATTTCCGCAGATATCGCTATGGCGTTGGCGATGGCCAGGTCTAGATCTCTGTCGAATATGGGGTAGTAACCTTCGTGGCTTGGGTTGGCCAATTCGTGTACCGCCTTGCTGAAGCCTTCAGCATCAAACGTTTCCGGGGCCCCTTTGCGATTTAACAGGCCCCGGGGCGCAAGAACGCGATTGTCCAGATGATATCCGTCCATCGGCAGCAAGGCTGCTCTGGCGGGTACGGCGGCGACGGCGGCATCGTCAGCGGCGGCGATGTCATGATTCAGTTTCTGAACGACGGCTTCGGCCAAGGTCGACTTGCCAGATGCCGGAGGGCCGACAATGCCGATGATGACACGGGCAGTGTCTTTGGCGCAGTTTTCCACCAAATCGCAAACCTGTGCTACGTCGTGATCCAATGTCGATTGCATCGATTGTTTTACCCTCTTGGGGCGCGTTGCATGACCTCAGTCAGGTCGATTGACCGGGCCTGGTCCAACCTGATCAGCTCATCCATTGACCACCATCCACATTATAACATTGCGACACGACGTAGTCGGCCTCATCGGAGGCCAGAAAAATGGCCATTCCGGTTAGATCTTGTGCATTGCCCATCCGACCGAAAGGCACGGCTTCGCCAACTTCTTGTTTTTTCTGACCAGGCTTTTTGTTTTCATATTTGGCGAAAAATGCGTCGACGCCATCCCAGTGTTCGCCATCGACAACGCCGGGTGCGATTGCGTTCACATTGATGCCGTGCTCGATGAGATTGAGACCGGCTGATTGGGTCAGACTGATTACGGCTGCTTTGGTGGCGCAGTAGACGGCGACCAGCGGTTCGCCGCGGCGTCCGGCCTGGCTCGCCATATTGATGATTTTGCCACCGCCACCGCGCTCAATCATGTGACGTGCCACCGCTTGCATCGTGAACAGGGTGCCGGAAACGTTGATATCGAACACCCGCTGATAATCTTGGCGATCAATTTCCGTGATTGGTGAGGCGCTAAAGATCGCTGCATTGTTGATCAAAATATCGATTTGGCCAAAGGCTGAGATGGTTTCGGCGATTGCCCGGTCAATGCTTTGCTGATTTGTGACATCCATTTCAACAGCAATGGCCGCTTCGCCAAGAGCTGCGGCGGACGAGCGGGCGCGTTGAATGTCGATATCGGCGATCGCTACCTGCGCGCCTTCGCCAATATAGGCTTTTGCAAATGCCAAACCAATACCGCGGGCTGAGCCGGTGATTATGGCAGTCTTTCCTTTAAGTCGATTCATCTTATCTTTGCCCTGTTGTTATCGACAGTTGGTCGGTTTCTGTCGCTGTGGTCAAGTCAAAGGCGTAACTGGGCTCGAATTGCTGTTGGAAATAGCTGAAAATCAGCATGCACAATCCTCCCGAAAGGGGATCTGGCAAATCACAGTAAGTGGTGATGTTTTTGGAGCGGGCGATGAGATTCGAACTCACGACCCCAACCTTGGCAAGCGCACCCTGCGCTTATCCCTTTTGGAGGCTTGTTCTTTAAATTAAGGAGCAAGCAAATGTCATCAATCAGAAAGCTGCCATCAGGCAAATGGAACGCCCAAGTTAGAGTCTCTGGGAGAAAGCCTAGAAGCCGTTCCTTTGAGACCCAAAAGCAGGCCAAAGAATGGGCGGATCAACTTGAGATCAAGCTCCGAGGCATTGTTACACGAGAGAGACCCAAGGACCCATCTTGGGAGGAGATGGCTCTACAGTATTGCGACACGGTTCTGATGGGTCGGTCTTCGCAGAAACAAATGATCTATAAGAGCGGTGTCATAGGCCGTGATCCACTACTGCGAAAACCCATAACCAAGATCACGTCTGCTGACATCAACCTCTACAAGACCAAACGTATGCAGCGGGTTGGACCGACCACGGTTCACAACGAGATGGTGTTCATTAAACGGATATTTAGATGGGCTGACCGAGAGGCGCAGGCTGCAGGAAAGCCATCGATCAAAAGCCCCTGTGATATTGTTCCAATACCGAGACCAAAAAAGCCACGTGACAAGGTGATTGAGCGTCACGAATTAGACAAACTGATTGAGGCCTTGCCCCCGATGGTGGGAACTATTGTTGAGGTAGGGTACGAAACTGCGATGCGGCGAAGTGAGATTGTGAAATTGCAGGTCAAGCATCTTCATCTTGAGCAGCGGTTGCTGAGTGTGGTCAACGGCAAGGAAGGTGACCGAAGTGTGCCTCTGACCACTCGGGCGGTCGAGATGCTGCGGGAGGTGGCGAGCAGATGTTATGGCCCAGAGAGCGTTCTGTTCGACATCACGCCTCATGCGGTATCCACGGCGGTGAGGCGCGCCAGGAGAGTTGCGGGATTAAGCGAAGATATTAGGTTCCACCAATTGAGGCATACTCGCTGCACATTAGTTGCACGCAGGGGCTTTAATCAGGCTCAAATGATGGTGGTAACTGGACATAAAGATATCCGCAGCGTTCAGAGATACACTCACCTGAATGCGGCGGACGTGGTGAAGCTCCTTGACTAGCGCTTCATGAACTCACTTCAATTTGTTCACGCAGCATCGTATTCTGGACTTTGTCGTTCGGGACTTCAGAGATTGACCAAATGGGTGCTCGTGACACTCCGGGAGCACTTGTGCGAGACTGCTTTGACCAACCGTCGTCCTGTTCGAAGGACGCAAAGAGGGACTTCGTGATGGCGAATCAAATTGTGGCAGGACACTGTTTATCGCGTTTGAGAATAGGTCTTGGAGTCGCGGTGTTTGCAGAATCCGTATTGGCGGGCTGCACAACTACCAAAGATGCAAATGAAGGCCTGAAATTGCGTTATTTGGGATCACCCGTTGACGACTTTTTCATCAAGCACGGCCCTCCGCAGCAGCAACATATCTCAGACAGCGGGAAGAGACTCTATGTTTGGTCGGAAAATCCAATCTTGAATGTCAGTCCTGGCAGCACGAATACAACCGTAAGTGTTGGAAATGGATCCACCATTGCCACAACAACTTCCACTCCAAACACCACTACCGTCATTCAAAGTCAGGTCAAAATTGTGACATCTGCGTCGGGTACGATTGAAAATATCCAAGCACATGGCGACACGATAGGTAATTGGGAACTGAGTCGATGTGCCGAAATTTTTAAGGTCTCATGATGCGGATTGTGGGGGGACCCAAGTTCAGACGTCTTTGCCTGACTCTTGTTATCGTGATCGGATCGACCTCGATTAGCCGCGCCGCTGAAATTGTGGCCATAAACGACGAAGTAGTTCTGACTGGCGAGATAAAGGGGGGCGACTACGAGAAGTTCAAGCTAGTGGTGCGAGATTTGCCAAGCTCAACGGTTGTACGCTTGCAGTCCCCAGGAGGCTCAACGCTTGAAGGGATTTCCATTGGTGAACATATTCGCGATCGTGGATTTTATACGTTTGTTGCTAATGCTGATTGCGCATCATCATGTGCGTTGATCTGGTTGTCGGGTGTAAAAAGATGGATAGGAACCAATGGTAGAGTTGGATTTCATCAGTCCTATACTGTGAATGGCTCCAACAGACTAACCCCCTCAATTCGCGGTAACGCATTGGTAGGTGGATATATTGGTCGCCTTGGGTACGGATATGCTGCGATCTCGTTTGCCATTGCAGCACCACCCCAAGAGATACGGTGGCTCAACGTAAGAACAGCGCAAAGATACGAGATTTCGTATAGGCATGGTAACCCTCCAGGCAAAGGGTACGCGATCCCACGGCGAACCGTAGATGTGTTAAGCCCGGAAGAAATGTACTCGTTGGCTTACGAAAGATACCATCTAAAACGATACTCAGAAGCGGTGGATTTGATGCAGGCCGCGGCTACTGCTGGCTATGCCCCGGCTCAAAGCCAACTTGGCCTACTATATGAGAATGGTGACTTAGTTCAAAAGGACCCTCGGCGCGCCCTTAAGTGGTATCTACGGGCAGCTAAGCAATCCGATGCGACAGGAGAATTTTTTGCGGCATTCTATTTCTTTCTGGGCGAAGAAGTCGGAGAGGACAAACTTGAGGCGGTTAGGCTTTGGCGATCGGCGGCGAATAAGAACGATCCTGAGGCTGAGTTTATGCTCGGGGAACTGTATGCTATGGGAGAGGTCTTCAAAAAAGATTTGGTTCAAGCGGAGTACTGGTATCGACGGGCGCTTAGTCATGGCAACTTGGACGCGCGAAAAGAACTCCAGAGAATTGGGGCTGACTAATATGAAGTCTCGTAAAAAAAGAAGATCAGGATAGATGTTCTTCCATCTGTCACAGAGCGTTGGTTCGGGCAAAACACAAGCAATTTTGCATTACCTTCGGGATAACCTTGATGCCCCCTATCTTTATGTAACCCCGACCATTGTTCTGTGCGAGGAAATCTATCAACGCCTACAGATAGTCCTTGTAGATCACCACGATCTACTTCGCGAAGGCGGTGTCCAGCTAATTGTAAGCGACCCGAATTTGGATGCGGTTTCCGTACGTGCCTCTATCGCCGTGCGCGAAATAGAGCAAAATGGCAGGGGCGTCGTTATTGTTACCGAAAAAGCGTTTCAGTACTTGTTGTCCGATATGGACGATGAACTCAAAGGGAGTTTCAAAGTATTTATTGACGAGGGACTGCCGCCGATCCGTTCAGTCGAGTTTTCGCCAGGTGACCACGACCAGTTTCTGAAATACTTTTCTCAGGATGCGCGCGGTTTCATCACCGCAGCAAAGGGATGCAAGGGTCTAATTGAGGACGTGGTACTTCGCCCAGGTCGACTGCATGAAAACAATCTAGATGATTTGGACAATCCAAAATTCAGAACAATTTGTGAGATGGTGCATTCGGGAAACTACGACGTGTACCTTAAGACAGAAAGAAAGATACAGGTTGTTGGTCTGCTTTCACCAATGCCCATGATGGCGTTTGCTTCAGTAACGCTGGTGGTTGCAATCTTTGAACAGACACTTTTGCCTATTTTTTGGCTTCAGAAGTATGGGGTTGAATTTGCTCCCTTCGATCTAGGTGTCGAACTCTATGATACTCATGAAGCCAAGGGACCCTCTATCAGCATACATCATGTTCTTCATGAGCGTGATAACGCCAGCAAAGATGTGCTTCAGAGTAACTTTGAAACGGGCGAAAGACGAGAAACGGATGCTCGTAAACAAGTTATCTACGCAGCTGCCCAGCAGATAAATAGGCATTTTCCGAATGGGGCATTTTGTTGGGCGGCTAACAACGACTTCAAAAACCCAGGCAATGTTCTGGAGGGTGACCGGATGCCTGCTCAGTCGGCAGGATTGGACCGGTATAGACGCCAAGACACAGTGGTATCTCTGGTTTGCATAAACCCACAACCATGGGTCAAGACTGCACTTCTTGAGATTTTTGAACTTGATGACGATACACTTTACGAACTCTGGAGGTTGTCGCCAACATATCAAACGGTGGGTCGTTGTTCGCTTAGGGATCGCAATAGTGAACGAGAAGTCCAACTGGTGGTTATTTCACGGCGGTGCGCTCAACAGTTATCAGAACTTTTTGCAGGCTCCCGCATCGTTGGCCAAATTACTAATCTCCCAAGTTTCAGAGATCTACGAAGAAGGAACAAGAGAGAGCAGCAAAACAAAAGGGTATTTACGCCAGCAGACAACACAGCCTATTCCAAATACAAGAGACGATGCCTTAGGAAAAACGAAGAACCACTGGCCAAAGAGTTTTGGTACGAACAAAAACGTAAACCTTGGTTAGCATAACAGGGGTAATGTTTTTTTCTATATATATAGAAAGAAATGTTACCCCTATTCTCAACCCACCAACAATTGAAATTTTCGTATCTAGTCTTAATACCTTTTTCTTCGTCAGTGAGCGAAGCGAACGTCTGCCGAAGGCGTCCTATCCGAAGGATAGATTTCCGTTAGAGTATTTATGGTCCGGGAGTTCACCCCGGTGGGTGAATGCTCACGGACAAGCAAGCTTGCCTTCCGCATGGGAAGTGAAGTGCGGAAGTTACCTTACTACCGGGCAATATTTTTTGAGTTCCGTAGAGAGCCTTGATTGCATATCTGGGCAAAACTTTCAAAACACTGGTGAATTTGGCGAGGCT
This sequence comes from Rhizobiaceae bacterium, assembly GCA_039969995.1. Taxonomy (GTDB): domain Bacteria; phylum Pseudomonadota; class Alphaproteobacteria; order Rhizobiales; family Rhizobiaceae; genus Pseudahrensia. The sequence goes on along the minus strand of JBDVMU010000057.1, from coordinate 4,895 downwards.
TGGTTGGTTCTTAACTAGGTTTGGTTGCTCGTATAAGGGTGTTCCATGTAGCGTACGTTAACCCGCAATCTCCCCTCATATTGGATGTCAAAACCACCTTTTTGTTTAGAAAATATCGAGCATCGGTTCAGTAATGACAGTACCCCCTTCCCCCCAGGGGTACCCCCACTGATTGGCTGACCTGGTAAGAAAAAGCGAGGCGATTGCTTGGCTTCAACCTGGACCAGGTTGGAGAATACGCAGAAATTTCAGAGGTTTGAGCTAACTCTCTCCGTCTAAACACATTCGTTGGTGCAATTGACAGACGCAACCTCACGAAGTTTCGATTGTGAGTGTTCTCCAAACACCTTTGGTTGTACTGTGAATTCAAAAAATCAAATTTCGGTCAAATAAATATCCGTTTCTTTGACTTAGAATCGACAAATATCCTTGGTTATTCTAGCATTCTTGTACATTGAAGGTGTCTGCGATGAAAAAACCAGATCCTAAACTTGATGAAGGGGATAGCGCCCCTAAAGCCGAAACTGCCTGGCGCAAGTTCGTAGCGAATCACGAAGCCATCAAGAATTTTGTGCAGGCGCTGGCTATCTTCGTGGCGGGAATTTGGATTGCGTCGGTTTGGCTGTACGACAACTGGGCGGCCAAATACCTGCAAAAACCTTGGGCAAGGTTGTCAGTGGAGGTTGTGAAGTCCGGATCGCTTAAGAGCGGTGACCGTTTTGCTATTGTAAAGGTCACGGCAGAAAACATCAGTAAACGGCGGCTTTTCAACTACGGCAACGCTATGACCATTCGTGCTGTGGAGTTTGATTCACCGGGAATCGATAAGTCTGATCTGACGGTAATTGAAAAACACATAACGCAACAAACCAATCGCCAAAGAAGCTGGGTTTATGATTTTGAAATACAAAGGTCAGTCGAGAGAATAATCGCATATAGTCAGTACATGTCTCAGGGCTATACCTTGCAACCTACAGAGTCGTTTGTGGCGCTCAAGACTATTCCAGTCCCGTCAGACGTTGAAGCAATCGACATCTCTGCTCGGCTGACCTACGGAGCGTCTCATTCGATCTTTGCGCCAGACGCCAAAGTGAGTGGAGGCCTCGCAGTGGACAAGAATAATAACTTGTCTGCATGCGCGAAGAAATTGGACTCAAAACGCCAATACAAAACTTCTTGCGAGCAGGATTATTCCGACGAATTCTATATTCGTAGTTCGTATGCAGAAAGCACCTATGTTTTCCTAGATGAGGGTAAAAATGACAAAACTCAATAAAACGCTTTTGGCTTTTGCAATCGCATGTTTCGTGCCCCAGCTTAGTTATGCGGGTTCAGATCCAGCGGATCCTGATTGCCCATTCGTTGCTGAGATGCAGCTCTTGGCGAGAAAGGTCGATGTGTTCAATCGCGCGTGCAGACATCCAATTGCGCAGTGTTTGACAATTAAGCAGGACATCGAGAAGCAAGCTGAGTTTGCACCTGGTCTATTGCAAACTGAGAGAAATGGCATTGTGTCATTCGATCCAAAAGTGGTCTTCTCGACGGTAAACTTTGAAGCCACTAACCCACGTGTTTTTGATTGTGATCCAGACGATGACGATTGTGATGGCAAAACCACTGATTTGCGGCGGATACACCAGAACATTCAGCAGACAGGTGAGGGGCTGGAGGTATTTATGTCGTTTCCGATGAGCAACTTCTACTCGATTCAACCCTGACGAGGCCCCGTCGACGACCGGAGCCCGAGAGCAGCATCATTTAACTAGCCCGCCGTGTCCTGCGAAGAGCCGGGCTGGGCGCCCTTTACGATACGTTGAATTTCTCCCTCGGCTTGCTTGTAACGCAAATTGATCAGTGTCATGGCGATCGCTCCAATGTCGTCATACAAATTGTCCGCGTATTGATGGAGGTTGAGTGCAGGGTCATAATTTTTCTCCGCAACCAACTGTTCAATCCTGCTTGCTCGCCGTTCGGCAAACTCTCCTGCTTTTGCCTCAATAAACTCTCTCCACGGCTTTTGCTGTTTTTCATTATTGCAAGAGCGGCAACAAGGAGCGACGTTTCCCCATGCATGAAGTCCAAGATGTTGCTTGTTCATGGGAATCAGGTGGTCCTGGGATAGGGCCTTTCTGTCAATGGGTGTAGCACAGTAACAGCACTGACCACCAAAGTAGGCGATTAACTCGTCCTTTTGCCTGACGTTAGGGACAAAAGCAGCATATCCTCGGGACTGGTCGTAGAACTTTCCGACCTCCTGCAAGAAAATGCGGATTGCTGAGTTTGAAATATCGGATTTGCTTCTCGGCATAGATGTTACCCCGTTAAACGCATCGTATTCCGACTCGCATCCATTTGTGCAGAGCAGACTATTCTACCTTGTTTGGAATTCTCTGTTTGCTTCGTTAATAAGGCCACCGGCCCCAAGGCTTGGTTTTTGGATGCCAGCACACACATTTCGGAGACAAATTGAGCTGCTTTGCCACTGTAAGCTATGGTGTCCATCCAACGATGGTTGTAGTTTCAAACAACCCTTCAAGAAACTGTGTGGTGCTCTGATCTGCGCAAATTTTGTTTGCGCGTGCACTTGGATATTTCGCATCTCCAAATGTATCAGCTACTGGTGGCCAGATTATTGGACTTATTGGCGCTCGTGGGGCAACTTATTTGTCTGGTGAGTAGGTTATCTCCACTCTCCTGTTTGATTGTCTCGCTTCGGGTCGGTCTTCACCAAATTGGTCCTGTTCTGCATAAATCGGCTCACGGGAACCCAAACCAATTATTTCAAAAGATACGTTTGATAGCCTTCCAAATTCCACTAAGCACGATTTCACAGCTAGGGCGCGTTGATTAGATAGACGCAAATTGTATTCGGGATCCCCAATTCCGTCCGTGTGCCCAACAACTCTCACGTATTTGGCACCCGATTGCTCAATTTGAAACGCCAATTTTGTGACCCATTTCTTAGAATTCTGGTGGATTTCTGCAGAATCGAAGTCAAACAACAGTCTCGCAGGCACTCTCACAGTTACAGAATTTCCCGACTCTTCTCGTAGTATTTCTGCTTCCTGCAACTCGATGACGATACTCCCAAGCGTTGAAACAGTTGACAGGACACAGAGAACGTAAGAAATGACCATCAATCGAAACGACTGTCTTAGTGAATCAGCGGTCCAAATATATTTTGGATCTTTTCCCGAAAGCTGAAAATACTGTTTTGCGTTTTCTGGAGGCTGCCCAACTTTTATTTGACGCTCGTCAGATAGATTGTGAAAATTTCCATCGAGGACTTTCTTTGCCTCTGGCAGTAATTTTGCCCCGATAAGATATCTTTTGGGATCTCCGTCACCACAGACCATTGTCCGCGTATTTCTGAGAAAGATGTAAGAGATGAAGGAGACAACAGCCAATAATGCAGTGGGTGTTGCAAGGATTATCAGGTTCGGCCCATCTACAACTGGAGTGTTTGAATAGTAGAGGCCTCCCAAAATCATGGCTGTAATCGCTACTAGCGATTTATTCAGCAACTTGCGCTCCGATTTTTCAATTGGTGGAGCAAACGTCAGAACTCCAAACACACCAAGAACAGCGATCGCCGCTGTAATGATATAACCAAAGTGGAGCACCATATTGTCGAGGGGCCCCATCTTGTGGAAAAGGGGCTCGAAAGTATCCCACCACCGGACAATATCCACTTCGATCATTTCCCTATCTCTAAAAGCTGGTCGTGAAGCCATGTTTGTTTTGCTGGCTCACTGAATGGACTGATGGATCGATTTTTGGTGGAGGAGAACCCTGACTTGACGTTTGAAATCCATAGTAGCCTGGCTGCAGCATGCCAACCGCAAACTTTGATCGACCAAACTGAATTGGCCGGTAGCGAGCTTGGGGAAAGCTGTCTACAATCAGTTGATCTCCCCGAGTCTCAAGCGTGAATCTTACCTTTGTCAAACTGTTGGGACTCCTATTGGACTGCACAAAAGAAAGCAACTGAAGTTCCAAGTCTGCCGCAAGATGGGCTGAAATCCAAAACCTTGCCGAATCCTCATTTTGCACTATCTCTACAAGCCTACTTGACAACATTGCTTTGCGAAGTCTTGACCAAAATCCACGAGTGATAGGCTCATCTTCTGTAGGAAGACGAAAAGCGGGACTATGTCTATGGAGTATTTCAACGGCTCTTGGAGATGTAAAATCAAAAAGTGTACGTGGCGCATTATCCGAACTACCTTCCAAACCCGCGAGAAGTGGTACCCCTCCCATCTCAAACAGATCTGACAACTTGATTCTAACCTCCAGCGAAACCCATTGTTGGCTCAAACTGGTCAAGCCAATCGCGGGTAGGTAGTTTTGGAGTCTTAAAAACTCACCACATACTCTATGATCTATGTTGAACTGATCAGCTGCTGCATAAACAGCATCGGCTATTATGTTTATGTAAGATTCACCTATTGGGTCAGTTGGCTCGCTTGATTGACGAACAAAAGGAAAATCAGAGTTTGTGCCGATCAACAAGCTGCTCATAAATTTGTTGTTGGTGAAGGGCCTCAAGTTCGTTTGAAAGTGCTCTTTCATTGAAACTGATATTATTGTGTCAATATTTTTCGTCTCAAATTGAGGTGTAGACATATAGTGATATCCCCGGCTTTTTGACGTAGTTTACGTCCACGAATAAATCCCAGCAATGGTATCTTGCGAGTTGAGCGCCTAAAAATGCCCTCTGTTTGCATATAGTCTTGCCGAATGATTGTGCTGCGGGTTTGACCTGAGACCCAACTCTCCTCCAGTAGTTTGGAGAATTCGTCGGTTTGTTTTTGGCCTTATGCGGCCAGTTTTTCCAGTGCCATTTTTATTGCGAATTCTTTGGGCGTGATGTTGCCCAATGATGAGTGTGGCCT
>JBDVMU010000056.1:0-27275 GCA_039969995.1 Rhizobiaceae bacterium | reverse complement strand
GGCCCAGGCTTCGTTGACAAGTCCAACGCTGCAAGCGTTAAGGCTCTGGCTGGCGTCGACCGCTAAGCGGCGACACCCAAAAGTTGACGAGCAAAAAGCTCGAAAAACACATGCAGTCAGGCGGGCAAATTGTCCGCCTGATTTTTTTTGTAAAGTACGTTGCGCATATACCGTGTCGCAAAATTAGCAAAACTGGCGTCGCGCACTAAAGTTCACCGCTCCCGACATGCGAAGATCGGCCCTGCCCAATGGGAGCTTCGCCATGTCCGACACCTCGACCAAATCTGACCGTGAGCCCGCATCTGAGCGGCGAAAAATCTGGAATTATACGCCGGTTCTGCCGCTTCAACTGGCGCCATACTGGAATTGGCCTCTCACACCACTTGCAGCACTGCTCTACATGCTGAAGAGCTGGAACCCAGTTGCCACGCGGTTTCTTTTCTTGATTGGTGCCATTGTCACCTGGTTCTGGTTCACCCCTGACCTGGCCCGGGCGAAAGCTATTCAGTTTGACTGGATATTCGAAGTCTGGTTGCGCAATTTCATCATTCTCACCGGCGTCGCCGGGGGCTTACATCTGCTGTTGTTGCGCTTTGGCCTGCAGGGCGATGGGTTTCGCTATGACATGCGGCCGATGATGAAAGGGACCAAGGTGTTCTGGTTCAAGGATCAGGTGCTCGACAACATGCTGTGGTCCTATGTGGCAATGCAGTTCTGGACCTTTTTTGAATGCTTGATCTGGTATGCCTATGCCAATGGTTGGGCCACGATGATTACTTTCGAAAGCAATCCTGTCTGGTTTGTTGTGCTGATTGTCCTGATCCCCATCTGGGCAGGTTTTTACTTCTATAGCCATCATCGACTCTTGCATGTCGGGCCGCTCTACCGTCACGTCCATTCCTGGCACCATAAAAACATCAATACCGGGCCGTGGTCAGGTCTGGCCATGCATCCGGTGGAGAGTTTCATCCTGATGACCGACACGCTGCTGTTCCTGATCATTCCAGCAAATCCGATCCACGTGATTTTTCTGCTGTTCCATCACGGGGTCGGCGCGCCAACCTCTCATACCGGATTTGAAAAACTGAAACTGGGCCGAGACACAGGTATCGAAGTTGGAGACTTCTTCCACCAGCTGCACCACAAATATTTCGACTGCAATTATGGCACAGGGGAAACCCCATGGGACAAATGGTTCAAAACTTTCCACGATGGCACACCAGAAGGCGACGCGTTGATTAAACAGCGACGACGTGAACTATTGCACAAGATGCGGGAAAAACCGATTAAAGCCGCAACCTCTATTGTGGCTCAGCTGGTTTATTGTGCTGCTCGTTTCAAGCAGAAATGGCATCCGACGTCACAAACGCGCTGATACCGCCATCGATGGTAATGTCCTGCCCTTTGATCCAGCGACTATCCCGCGAAGCCAGGAAACAAATTACATCTGCCACTTCCTCGGCACTGCCAGGACGACCAGCGCGCGCCACGGCCTTGCCAACCCGCTCGCCAAAGGCGGTAATAAAATCATCCAGAATACCGGTTGATACAGCCGCCGGACTGACCGAATTTGCCCGCAGGTCACGGGCCAGAAGGCCTTCCGTCATGGTCTGGGTCAGGACAATCACCGCCTCCTTGGACAGGTTGTAGGCGCGTACATAATTGATTTCCTGACTTTCGATAAAACCAGCCAGTTCATCGCCAGACTCCAATTCCATCAGCGCTTTGACCTGTTCGATATTATCGCGCCACATGGAACCGGCGCGGGAGGCGGTGTTGACGATGGCACCACCTGGCGCAAGGCGATCAAGCATCAGATCCATGAACGCCTTCAGACCGATGTAATTGACCTGAAGCACAAGTTCGGCATTGCCTTCCCGCGGGGGCAGGCCAGCATTGTTGATCAACACATCAAATGTCTGACCATTCACGCGCTCAGCCGCAGCCGCAATTGAAGCGGGATCCCCCAGGTTGAGTTCCACCCAGGCGTCTATGTTCTCCTGGGGTTCGTGCAGATCAAAAGCGGTTACATGGTGTCCGTCCTGTTTCAATCTCGCGGCAACAGCAGCACCAATGCCGCTGGATCCACCTGTCAGAGCAATCCGCATGATAATATTCCTTGAATTCGGTGTTCAGTGCCGCATGCGCACCAACAATGTCAGTCAAGCACGCATGCGGAAGGTTATGGGCGGCAAATACGGCCACCGGAAGTGGTTGTTCTAAAGGGCGCCCGCTTCCTTGTAGTAGCGCGCAGCTCCTGGATGAAGTTTCATCAGGCCACGCTGTTGCGCGGCAAACTTGACGTCCAGTGCCTTTGCCCACGGTGCTTCGGAAGTGACCTTGTCGATGTTCTCCCAGAATGCCTTGGTGATTCTGTAGACAGTTTCTTCATCAAGATCACCACGCACGGCGATGCCGACCGAAGTATTGATGGAAGTGACTGGACCATCGTTCTTCTGGCCTTTGTACTGGCCGGCAGGGATATCGTCACGGTAGCGGTGTTTGCCGAGATATTTGTCGACCGCAGCACCACTATTATCTTCGGCACCCAGGAACCGGATGTCTTCTGTCTCGGTGAACTGGATGAATTGACCACACGGGTCCAGGCAACCATTCGTATACATGTCGATCTTGCCGTCGAGGAACGCCTGATATCCTGTCTGCCAATTTGCCTTGATTGCTTCGTAATCCTCACCAACCTTCAGTCCGGTGGTCGATTCAATCCAGCCTCTGGCGGCGTTAAATGCGCCACCGCCGACCGGTCCGAGGAACACGCGGGTACCTTCCAGATCATCCAATGTCTTGATGTCTGATCCAGCACGCACGGTGAAGTGATATTGGCCGAACGGAAACCACATCAGCAAGTTGAGGTTTTTCGCCAGTTCTGGTGCATCTGGCGATTTCTTATACATCGCCTTGCCACCGGCCATCAGGTTGTAAACCACCGGTGAAGTCATCGACAGATCGAGATTGCCCTTGGCCACCTCCATCATGTGCAGCGTTGCCGCACCACCTCCGGATACTTCAACTTTCACATCACCCAGCGTATCACTGACGATGTTAGCGAAGGTGGCCATTGTTATGGCCTGGCTGAGGCTTGGCGCAATCGTCGCCATCTTGAGTGTCTTGTCTTCAGCTGTGGCGCTGGTTGTAAGCGCCAGGGCCGCAACGGCCCCCATTAGAAACTTACGCATTGTTTGTTCTCCCATTTTTACACTTGCGTGGATTGATTATTTGAGGCGGCCAGCGCAGTGCGCTGACCAAATATTCTGGACAAAGAAACCAGTGCCAGGGCGGCTATCAGCCCGGCGCCAGCGATTGCCCAGTCCGGTATCAGGATGGCTATTGCTGCCGCGCAACGCAGCAAACGCTCAACGGCGCTCAGACGATATTTCTCAAACCCGGCCAATGCCGAAGTCATCAGCCACATGGCAAGGCAGAAAGCGAACAGGATCCAGGCCAGTTCCGACCAAGCGATATCGCTGGCGTCGATCATCGCGCGTGAATCGGCTGCTCCGTCTCCGAACCATTCAAACAGAACCTGCAGTTTATAAAGCACAGCTGGATGATAGACGAAGACGAAGGGAATGATGAACCCGGCCAGCGACAACCGTGCCGCCTGCAGCCCGGTTCGCATCGGATCGGCTCCGGCAATCGGCGCGGCGGCAAAAGCGGCAAGTGCCACCGGTGGCGTAACCGTCGAGATCACCGCAAAGAAGACAACGAAAAGGTGCAAGGTCAATGACGGGATGCTGACCGCATCAATACCCGATGATAGAGCGATGACGATGATGAAATAGGTCGCACCGGGCGGTAGGCCCATGCCCAGAACAATAGACCCCAGGGCCACAATTACCAGGGTCATGAACAAGGGGCCATCGGCCAGTTGGGCCAGCAACAGTGACAGGCGACCACTAAAGCCAGAGACCTGTATCAACCCAACGATCAAGCCGATTGCAGCAACAATAATGATGATCTGGGCTGACATCTGACCTGCCTGTACGAAGGCTGAATAAATCCGCTGCCAGTTACGGAACGGCTTGAACAGGATCAATGAACAGATCAGGGCCGCCAGAAAACCGTAGAAACCAGCTTTCAGCACCGAAGGCTGGGCGAAGAGGAAATAGGTCAGCGTTGTAACCGGCACGATGAAGACCAGGCACTGCAAGCGCTCTTGTGCGTTGAGCGGAGGACGCTCTTCCGGCGGCAGAGTGCCTATGCCCTGACGACGGGCTTCGAAATAGACGGTCAGGAAGGTGCCCAGATAATAGAAGACAGCGGGTATGATCGCAGCAACGACAATATACCGGTATTCCAATCCAATCTGACCAGCCACGAAGAAGGCGACAACACCCATGACTGGTGGCATGACCTGCCCACCGGTGGACGCGGCCGCTTCTACCGCCCCGGCAAAGGCCGGTTTAAAGCCGGACTTCTTGATAACTGGGATGGTCATCACCCCAGTGGAAACAACGTTAGAGATCGCGGCACCAGACAAAGTTCCAAACAGCGCGGAGCTGGCAACTGCTGCGTGCGCGGCACCGCCCGTCAACCCTCCGGTCAGACGGTTGGCGATTTTCATCAGCAAATCCCCTGCCCCCGAGGCCATCAGCACCGCGCCGAAGACGATGAAGATCAGCACATTGCCGGAAACCACCTGCAGCGGCTGACCAAACATGCCTCCGGTCTGGGACCAGAAGTTCAACACCATCGACCTCAGGCTTTGCGCATAGGTGGATTCAGAACCCGCGAAAATCCCACTCCAGGCTGGCAGGTCGCCACGGACAAAGAAGTAGATGATCCAGAAAAGGCAGAAGCCAACAATAAAGCCGCCGTAGAAACGCCAGGTCAGATAGAGCGTCAGCGTCGTGATGACCGGAAACAGAACGAAGTCCAATGTCTGAGCGACGGGCAGAACACCACCATCAATGGCAAACAAATTGGCCACCCAGGTGAGCAAAATCATCGTTGAAACAGCTGTCAGGCCCCAATTCAACCACCGTAGATTTGGCGCTTTGTGCAGCGTGAGCATGGTCACAGCAAAAGACAAGATGAGCGGCAGACCAAGGATCATGCCGGTTGGCAACAGGATGCCACGTTCAATGCTGCGAAAACCTGCCCCCAGCCAGTGTGTGCGAAGGGCGAGGCGCTGATCGCGGCGTGACATCTCATCAAAACCGGCGGTTGTTGTCTCAACGATCCAACGTACCAATTCCGACAACGGGCTGGAGGCGGCATAGATCAGGATTACCAGTGTGAAGCAAAATGCCAGGAGATTGGCGATATTTTGGTCTTTGTTGTTTGCTTGCGGTTTCTCGCCCGTCACTGTTTCGGCCTCCCAGCCGCCCCCAATGCCAATTGGTGGACCCATTCTCCCATTCAATTCCAGACCAGGGAGACGCTGAAGTAAAGGGGCGCACCAGATATCGACTATTCAACTTGCGTCATACGCCATTGATCTTGTGTGCTTGGCGGCGGCGCTGACGGCGAGGCTGGCGGCGGCGTTGGCGGCGAAAACCTGCTTAGAGTTTGAGGTGTGCAGCGCCGCGAATGGCCTTCTGCAAGGCGGTGCTTTCGGGTGAATAGGATTGTCCGGTACGGGTCAGAAGACCAACAGAACGCGACACGTTTGGCGCAGCCAGCGGGCGCCAAATCATGCGCCTGTCCTCCTGATTGAGCATGGCTGACAGCGGCAGCAAGGCCAGTCCCGAACCACCGGCCACCAATGCCAATGCAGTGGTCGAACGTTCCACTTCGAAGCTCCACCTTAAGGTCTCGCGAGCGCTGGCCAAGGCCTCGTCAATGAGTAATCGGTTCCCAGTTCCCCGCGCCGGCAGGATCAATTGATCTGTAGCAATGTCCTGCCAGGTGACGGCCTCCCGCTTACCCAACGAATGGCCACCAGGCATGGCGAGTACCATGGGGTCTTCAAAAAGCGTCTCAAACTCCGTATTCGGCTCAAGTTTTGGGATCGAACACAGGCCAAAATCAGCTTCGCCCTGGGCCACGGCCTCGGAAACTTCATTGGCAGCAAAATCCAAGATGCGGATCCGGGAACTAAATCCATCGGCGCGGAACTGGCGCAATGCCGTTGGGATCAATCCTGCAATCACCGTTGGAATCGACGCCACTGTCACCACCAACCCACGCTGATGAGAAAAGGCAACGCTTTCATCGCGCATGGCTCGCGCTGTTTCCTCGGCATCATCCAGTATTGCTTCAGCGCGGGGCTGTAACCGCTTGGCCGCCAAAGTTGGCTTCACCGACCGCGTTGTGCGCTCAAACAGCACCGACCCAAGCGCCGTTTCGAGCTTCTGAATACGCCTTGAGATTGCCGATTGAGAAATATTCAACCGTTGCGCCGCCAGGTGAAAGGAACCGGTTTCCTTGACGGTCAGGAACACCTCCAGATCAGCAAAATCATAATTTATGCTCATAACGCAATAATTTTATCAAAAGCGATATTTGTCAAATTAAATGTATCGCGATAGGCATCCGACAAGAGGTTGATGCCATGAAAAATGATTACGACATTGCGGTGATTGGCGGCGGAAATGCAGCCCTGTGCGCGGCCATAACTGCGGCTGAAGCGGGTGCCCGGGTGCTGATTTTGGAATCGGCGCCGAAGCCCTATCGAGGCGGCAATTCCCGCCACACCCGCAACTTTCGCTGCATGCATAGCGGACCTCTGGGGCCACTGATTGAAGACTACAGCGAGGAAGAATATTTCGCCGATCTGATGAAAGTCACCGCAGGCAAGACAGACGAAAATTTGGCCCGACTGGCGATCCGCTCATCTGAAGAATGTCTGACCTGGATGGAGGAACGGGGCGTGCGCTTTCAACCCTCGCTTTCTGGCACCTTGTCACTGGCCCGCACCAATGCCTTCTTTCTTGGCGGCGGCAAGTCCCTGGTCAACGCCTACTATCGCACAGCTGAAAAACTCGGTGTCGATGTTCTCTACGAAGCGCCGGTAAGCCATGTGCAATTGGAAGGCGATCGTGTCACAGGGCTTGAGTACGAACATCAGGGCCAGAAGCACAGCATCGAACCCAAATCTGTGGTCGTCGCGGCTGGGGGATTTCAGGCTGACATAGACTGGCTGGCACAAGCATGGGGACCAGCTGCCCATAACTTCCTCATTCGCGGAACCCCGTATAACCGGGGCGTCGTGCTTCGCGACCTGCTGGATCAGGGTGCGCAATCGGTGGGCGATCCGAAACAATGTCATGCGGTTGCGATTGACGGGCGGGCACCAAAGTATGACGGCGGCATTGTCACTCGTCTCGACTGCGTGCCGTTTTCTGCGGTGGTCAACAAGAACGCGGAACGGTTTTATGATGAAGGCGAAGATGTCTGGCCCAAGCGATATGCCATCTGGGGACGTCTCGTCGCCGCACAGCCTGACCAGGTGGCCTATGTGATTATTGATTCCAAATCACTGAACCTGTTCATGCCTTCCGTCTTTCCGCCGATCAAAGCCGATACTCTTGAGGACCTTGCTGCCAAGATGGAACTGCCAGCCGACAAGCTGGTGGCGACGATTGCAGAGTTCAATGCAGCCTGCGGCGACACAGCTGACTTCCATCCAACCGAACTGGATGATGTCGCCACCACAGGCCTGACGCCGGCAAAGACCAATTGGGCCCGCCCGATCAACGAACCTCCCTATTACGGTTATTCGCTGCGTACAGGAGTTACTTTCACCTATCTCGGCCTGCGGGTGGACGAAAAAGCCCAGTGCAGCGGTGGTGATAATGTTGGCTCGGTCCAGAACCTTTGGGCAGCGGGAGAAACGATGGCCGGGTCGATCCTCGGACAGGGCTATCTCGCCGGTTTCGGTATGACAATCGGCACCGTTTTCGGCCGACTTGCAGGTCAGGAGGCCGCAAAACATGCAAATTAGTTTCATCGAGGAAGCCCGCCGTCAGGCCGATATCTGCAATGCCTGTCGCTACTGTGAAGGCTATTGTTCGGTCTTTCCTGCCCTACACCGCCAGCGTTCACTGGCTGACGGTGATCTGATCCACCTCGCCAATCTTTGTCACAATTGCCGCGGCTGCTATTATGCCTGTCAGTATACAGAGCCGCACGAATTCGCCCTGAACCTGCCCAATGCATTGGCTGAGGTGCGCCACGACAGTTGGGAAAGCTTCGCCTGGCCTGGCAGTTTTGCCCGCCTGTTTCAGCGCAGCGGCATGTGGGTTGGTGCAGCAACGGTTGTTGGATTTGCGCTGCTCTTCATAGCGATGAGCCTGCTTAAAAATGCAACTGGTGGCGCGGGCTTTTACGCCGAGCTTTCCCATAACGTGATGGTGGCGATTTTCCTGCCCGCCTTCCTGTTCCCACTGCTCAGCATCGCCTTCAGCCTGCGCAATTACTGGAATTCAACCACCGACGGCGGCACAATAAAATGGGCAGATGTTAGAGAGGCCTTCGGTTCTGCAGCCAAAATGAAAAATCTCGCAGGCGGCCATGGTGAAGGCTGCAACTTTGAAGATGAGGACCGCTTTTCTCACGCCCGTCGCCTGGCACATCACGCGGTCATGTATGGTTTCCTGTTGTGCTTTGCATCTACTTCGGTAGCCACCATCATGCACTATGGCTTTGACCTCAAGGCCCCCTACCCGCTGTTATCCCTGCCCAAACTGCTGGGCTTGCCAGGTGGCGTCCTGCTGACCGGCGGCGCGATTTGGATGTTGGTGTTGAAATATTCAGCTGACCGGGAACTCGGGGCTAAACAGGCCTGGGGTGGCGAAATTGCCTTTGTCACCTTGCTCGGCGTTGTGGCAGCCAGTGGTCTGGCGCTGTTTGCGGCAACCGGAACGAGCCTGATGCCAACCATTTTGGCGTTGCATCTGGGGGCCGTATTGAGCTTCTTTCTGCTCACGCCCTATTCGAAGATGGCTCACGGTTTCTATCGCCTTACTGCGCTGATTGCCGAAGCGCGCATTCAGCGGTTGCAGCGGGAGAAACAGGCCTCGACCCTTTAAATTTTAGACAGTCAACCGCATGCCATTCTGCTGGTCTGATTTCTCGGCATTGTCGAGGGCCCGTTGCAATGTCGCGCCAAGTTCGAAATCCGGACCGCTGACCTGTTCACCTGCGATTGCCATGACAAATCGTTGATAGTTGGTCAACACCTCTGGCGCTTCAATCTCACGCCACTCCGGGACATGAATATCTTCGCCAATACACCCCTTTAAGCGGCTCACGGCATTTTCAAAGCTGACCTCCAGTCCACCCTTGTCACCGTAGATGCGCAAGCGCAGATCATTGTGGTGGCCGCTGGCAAAGCGGGTTGCGCTGATCACGCCAACGGCCCCGTTTTGCAGGGTAACGTTCATGACACAGCTGTCATTAGCGTCCAGCCTGTAGTCACCGATCTGATCGTCTTCCGCCTTGTGAAAGGTCTTCAGATTGCAGGCAATGTCGGCCGCAGAGCTATCCGCCACAAAGGTGGTGAAGTCGAGAATATGGATGCCCACATCCCCCAACACCCCCTTTGAACCATGCTCAGTAGACAAGCGCCACAGCCACTGGCTTTCCGTCTTCCAATCACCCCATGCCGGTTGGGTCAGCCAGCTTTGCAAATAGGAGGCTTCGAAGTGGCGGATTTGACCAATCGCCCCGTCAGCCACCAGTTCGGCAGCTTTGTGCAGGGCGGCGACATTTCGGTAGGTCAGGTTGACCATGTTGACCACGCCGGCCTTTGAAGCAGCATCGGCCATTTCTCTTGCATGGTCGTAATTGGTTGCCAAAGGCTTTTCGCACAACACATGTTTGCCAGCTGTGAGCAGGGGCATTGTGGTGGCATAATGCAGCGCATCTGGCGTGACATTTGAGGCCGCATCGAATGCCCCCCATTCCAGGGCTGCTTCAAGCGATGCAAAACGATGCCGGATGCCATGGGTATCACAAAAGGTGGACAACGCATCCTCGTTGACGTCCACACCAGCGACAATCTCTACATTCCCAATCTTCTGATAGGCTTCAACATGGGCTTTTGCCATGCCGCCTGTGCCCAAAATGAGCAGTCGTATTGCACCCATAGGATTGCCCCACTTAGTATTTGAAGTTGCAGCCTAGCGGAAACCTTCTTCGCCATCTTGATGCAGGCGGGGTCCACGTTCTTCAATAGGTTCCGGCGCCAGATCGACTGGCACATTCGGCGCACCAGTCGGGTCAGCAATCCGACGGGCTGAATTGTGGGCCCATTTCACGCTATTAGTCAGCACCTTATGCACATTGGCATCGTGATAGGTCGGATAGGTTTCATGGCCGGGGCGAAAATAGAAGACATTTCCCGCGCCGCGCTTATAGGTCAGGCCGGAACGGAACACTTCGCCACCCTGGAACCATGAAATGAACACAGTCTCCAGCGGTTCCGGCACCCCGAATGGCTCGCCGTACATTTCCTCATGTTCCAATTCGAAGGAATTGGGCAGCCCGTGGGCAATCGGGTGGTTGGGACTGGTCAGCCAGAGCCGCTCGCGCTCACCCGCTTCCCGCCAGGTGAGATTACAAGAAGACCCCATCAACCGCTTGAACGGTTTGGCAAAATGGGCTGAGTGCAGGAAGATGATACCCATACCAGACCAGACCGCCTCGCACACCCGTTCAGTTACTTCGTCGCTGACATCACCATGGGCAGCGTGCCCCCACCAGATCAGCACGTCGGTATTGGCAAGACGCTCGGCAGGCAGGCCATGTTCGGCTTCCTGCAAGGTGGCCGTTGTCGCCTCAATACCGCCATCGGCATTGAGGGCATCGGCAATACATTGGTGCATGCCGTTGGGATACAGATCACCGACGATCTTGTTCTTCTGTTCGTGGACGTTCTCGCCCCAAACTACAGCGCGAATGGTCATGGGCTTTCATCGATATATTTGTGTTGAGTGGGTGGCCGTAGGGCCAGGTGGGAGTTTGGACACTCCGCAATCTTCTTCAACGCAGCCTGCGCCATGTAATTTTTTTGTGCAACGGAAGATTGAAAGACGTCTGAAAAAGTGGGCGCGCCTGTGAAAAAACCTCTCAGCCTAAGATCGCGACCATCTTGTCTTTACGACAAAATTTCCCCATTTAACGGCACCAATCACCGCATTAACTTGAGCCCAACATGAAACCGTTCCTGATCCTACAGCTTCGCCCCGAGACTGAAGCTTCAGACGATGAATATCAGGCTATGCTCGACAAGGGTGGGCTCGCCGCCACCGATACCGTTCGAATTCGGCTCGATCAGGAATCGATCCCTTCCGATCTGGACCTGAAAAATCATGCTGGCGTGATCGTTGGTGGGGGGCCGGGTTGCGTTAGCGATCACGAGGCGGCCAAGCCGGAAATGGAGAAGCGCATTGAAGATGAGATCTTCGGCCTGATGCCTCAGATCACCGAAAATGATGTGCCCTATCTGGGTTGCTGCTATGGAATCGGTATTCTTGCTCATCACCTGAAGGGAGATGTCAGTAAGAAACGCTATGGCGAAGAGGTTGGCGCAGTTGAATGCTCAATAACCGACGAAGCCAGTAACGACCCACTCCTGGAAGGTCTGCCAGATAGATTCATGGCTTTTGTTGGCCACAAGGAAGCGGTCCAGGACCTGCCGCCAGGCTGCACCCACCTTCTGGCATCGGCCCCCTGCCCGTTCCAGATGATCCGCTTCAAGAACAACGTTTACGCGACGCAGTTCCATCCCGAAGCCGATAGCGCTGTTTTCGAGGCACGTATCAACATTTACAAGGACCGGGGATATTTCCCGCCGTCCAGCGCCGACCGACTGATCGACTATTGCCACCAGCAGGACGTGCGCTTTCCCGGACAAATCCTGAAGAATTTTGTCGATCTATACCGCTGATACGACGCCAAATCCTTTTCAGGGTCTAGACAAAGTGGATATAGAAATCCCGCTGCTGTTCCGCCGTCAGGTCTTTGGTTTTCGGCACTTCTTCGTTTTTCATGAAGGCATGGTTGTCGACAAGTTGTTTCCCGACAGCGGCACAAAGCGCCTCATCACTGGTCAGGTCGGCAATCGCCTCGCCCAGCGATCCGGCGACACATTCGGATGCATCGTTTTCGTCGAACCCATTTCCAGTTTCCATTGGCGGAAGCTCATAGCCGTTCTCAAGCCCTAGCAAAGCTGCCTGCAAGACCGCAGCAACCGCGGTGTACGGGTTTGCCGAAGCATCGGCCATACGGTGTTCCAGCCGCGCCTTGGCCCCACCTTCCTCTGAAACACGGGTGGTGACATTGCGATGGTCGCCACCCCAGTTCTTCCAATATCCTGACAAAGATGCCGGTTGCAGGCGCGCATAGGAATTGGCTGTTGGAGCGACGAGACCAGCCAGCCCCTTGTGATGATGCACCAGACCTGCCGTACACCCCCTGACCAGATCATTCATGTTATCCGGTCCGCCCTTGTCCCCGCTGGCAAAGGCATTGTTGCCGTCCTTATCGGCAAACGAAAAGTTGATGTGCATGCCACTGCCGCCGGTCTCTTCAATCGGCTTGGGCAGGAATGTCAGGTGTACACCCTGTTCAAACGCCAATTCACGCGCCATCAACCGGAACAATACAATGTCATCGACAGCCTTCAGCGCGTCGTCAAAAGTCAACGTATATTCAAACTGAGGTGTGTCATATTCGGCAGTCATCATATCGAGCGAAAAGCCCAACTGTTCCGCGGCTTCCCAGATTTCATCATTGAAGCGCTGCGGATCGGTGAAAGGGCCGGTGCCATACACCACCCCACCCGGCGCGTCATACGGCACCAACTTGCCACCCTCATCCTGCTGCAGCGCAAAGGCTTCCAACTCGATACCAACCTTGGGCGTCAGGCCTTTCGCTTCCCAAGCCGCAATAGCCCGTTTCAGCGCCCCACGGCCGCACATGCCCAGCGGTTCGCCGGAAGCTTCATAAAGATCCCCCAGCACAATATCGGTGCCCGGATCCCAGCTCTCCCGAACATCATCAACCTGCCACCGCATTTCCATATCCGGGAGGCCTTCCATCATCTTCGAACCCGGGGAGGGCAACAGATCGCGATCGTAATGGACACCGAATGTCGACTGGCAAAAGCGTGTATGGCCATCGGCGGCTTTGGAACCGGGCAGGTACTTGCCTCGCATGATGCTCAGATGGTCACAAAACAGGGCGCGGAGACGGTTGGTCATTAGATGTTCCTTAGGCTAGCGAAATGGTAACGGGCAGCTCTTTCAAACCACCAACAAAATTGGATCGAACGAATTTATGCGGACCGGCCGCCTCGATGTGGCTGAGCCGCCTTGACAGTTCCTGAAACAGCACGCGAATTTCCAGCCGCGCCAGCCACATGCCAAGGCACAGATGTGGCCCACCCTGCCCGAATGCCAGATGCCGGTTTGGGGAACGGTGAAGATCTACGTTGAAGGGCTGATCGAAAGCCGCGTCGTCCCGGTTGCCGGAAATGAACCAGTACAACACTTTTTCCCCCTCGCGGATGGTTTTGCCGTGCATCTCGTGGTCACGTGTTGCAGTGCGGCGGAAATAACTGGCTGGCGATGCCCAGCGGATGATTTCATCGGGAGCCGTTTTCCAGACGTCGCCACCGGCTTTCATGTCGGCCAGCAATTCAGGCTGCTCACACATGGCTTGAATTCCAGCAGAGATTGAGTAGCGGGTGGTGTCATTGCCAGCAGCGACCAACAGGCAAAAGAAATTGCGGAACTCGGTTTCTGAGATAACCGACCCATCTTCTGCCGGTTGGCGGATCATGTGAAGAATACCATTGGTATCTCCAGCAGCGTTCTTTTGATCCATCAACTGGGTTGCATAGTTGTAGAGCTCAGCCCCGGCGGGCGAATTGAACGGCATCAGACGAAAACCATCCGTTGTCAGCTTGTCCAATACATGGTCGGTGAAATCCGGATCCGTGTTGGAAATCAGCGCGTCGCCCTTGTCCAACAGCCATGGCAGATCAGCCTCCGGCACCCCAAGGATCCGCCCCAGCATGCGCATCGGCAGTTCACGGGAAATCTCTTTGGTGGCATCAAAGACCGGCTTGCTCAGGGCCTTGTCGAGAATATCCACACACAACTCACGAATATCCGCTTCAAAGCCGTCGATGACGGGGGCAGAAAAGGCCTTTTGCACCTTCATTCGCATGGCCCGGTGTTCGGCTCCGTCGGTTTCCTGAAATGTCCGACGCGCCAGATATTCCTCGTAGGTCTGGTCCTCCATTCGGATGCCGCGGGCAGAAGAGAAAACCTCCGTATTGCGATTCATCTCTAGAATATCGGCGTGGCGGGTCACCGACCAAAAATCCTCCCCCCCATCCCATTTGGTCCAGTGCAGAGGGTCTTCCTGACGCAGGCGGGTAAATGTATTGTGGGGTGCGCCATCGACAAAAGTGTCGTGGCTCGTCAGGTCCGCGTAGCCATCGTCGCTTGATGTCCAACTCGTCACCTTCTTATCCTGACCTTGTTCTCCTCACCGGAGCAACATGCTACATAGGCTGAGAATAAAATCCAGAGCCTTTGCCATGCATATTGCCATCCTGGTTACAAACACCGATCACAGCGAATTTGCGGACCGACACCCCAAGGACGGGGAGAAGTTCAGTCGCTTTCTGCACGGTGTCCGGCCTGACTGGAAAGTGAGCGTATTTGAGGTCAAGGACGGCGAATTTCCTATCGGCACCGACCAGTTTGATGGCTTGTTGATCACGGGCAGCCCCGCCTCGGTGCATGACAATTTAGTATGGATACCAACACTCAAATTGCTGATTTCGAAAGCTTTTGCCTCCGGCCAACCAATCTTTGGAGCCTGTTTTGGTCACCAGGTGATCGCTGAAGTGCTGGGGGGCAAAGTCGTCGACAATCCTGATGGTTGGGAATTTGGTGCCGTTGAGGTCAACCATCGCGACACGCCGGAATGGGCACAGCATCTTGGTACCAGCTTTACGCTATACGCGGCCCACAAAGAACAGGTGGCACGGCTTCCCGAGGGTGCGGTATCCATTGCCAGCGGCCCGGGATGCCCCTGTGCCGGTTTTCGGATCGGCGACAGGCTCTACACAACGCAATACCACCCAGAGATGGAACATGACTTTATCACTGCGTTGACGCAGGAGCTGCGCGGCGACCTGCCAGATAATGTGATCGACCGCTCGATGGCCTCATTGAGCAACCATGCTGATGGCAGGGCTTACGCAGAATCCGTTGCCCGCTTTTTTGAGGCATCAGTCGGTGGTTAGGCCGCGACCAATTCTTCCAGACTGCTGATCGTATCGAGCTGGGAGATTTCAAAATCCGCATCTGCCAGATCAAGGCCGAACTCGCCTTCCAGTGTCATGATCAACTCGGTAGCGGCAAGCGAATCCAATAAACCGCTGGTGAAGATTGCGTCATCGCGGGCAATCTCGACCGGTTTGTCGCGTTCCTGCAACATATCAACAATCACAGTTTGAATGGGTCGGGACATATCAGTTCCTTTTCTCGGTAAATTAGCCAGTTATCAAAAGCCGAACAGCGACACGGTAAAGCTGGCGCGCTCTGCAAGCGTGCCTTCGCCGCTGATATCGTCGAAGATTTTCAAAAAGCAGAAGAAGGCGAAAACGTTCAGCCGTGGCAGAACCTCGTAACGCATAAAGCCATCTTCAGGTTTTGGCTTGGCACCGCGCCATTGCGACACGATCAATCCGGCAGCGAGCGCCAGCGTATAAAACACGGCACTTTGAAAGATTGCCAACGCCTCTGCGATTGGCAGCGCGGCGAACACATACGTTTCGCGGGTGAAGTGATAGAGGAAGTTCCCCAGGCCAGCAGCGCAGAAAGTTGCAAACGCAATACGCATTTTCGGGTGCTTTTTGAAATAGCGCAGGAAAGCTGGATAGAAGAAAAAATCGACCAACAACTCTTTGAAATAAAAGAAATAACGATTCCAGAAATCCGCCAATGTGCGTGCCGCAAGCGGATTTCGCGTGTTGCGCGGAATTCGGTAACCGACCATGCGGATGATCGCGACGATGAAATGGCCCCAAACGGCGATGATCATCAAATCGGTAAAATAGTTTGCAATCAGGCTCGCCCAATTGGTTGCATTGTCAAAGCTGCTCCCGGCTGCGTGGGCCAACACAGCCGAATTGAGCGACGGAACGGCCATGGTATCGGTGAGCGCAGTTTCAATCAGACGAACCGCAGCGGACAGGATTAGCGCCCAGACAGCGAGCTTCATGCCCTTCAGGCGGGTAATTGCCAGTTCCTGATCATTTTCAGCATCAAACTTGTTGAGATAGCCAAAGTTCTTGCCGATCGGAGTTGCACTGCCGCCCCAGAATGGCCGCAGAAACCCGGCACGCGCCAAAGTCGGCGTGGCGTCTTTCGTCTTCTGGTCAACCGCCGCGTAGGCAAGAACCCAGAAACAGGAAATGAAGACGCCAACAACCGACCACAAGCCTGCAGAGGCAATTGAATTGACGGGCGTGGCGATTGCGGCAATCAGCAAAACTGCCCAGATTGCCATGAGTGAAAGCACCGGTCGTTTCGCCGCAAATCGGCCGGAATTGGCCTTTTGCCAGCCCAGAAATAACGCTGCGAAGACAACAACCACAAACACTGCACTGGCTTGCAAACCAAGGTGCGGAATGGACCCGGCAAGCGGGAGCAATTCGGCTTTGGACCTTACAAGCTCGGCCCAACCATCGATGCGGAAGGGGCGTAGAAACAGGTAAAACAGCGACGAACCGACAATCAGCGGCATGCGCCATGTCGGCACCAAGGCAATGGCAAAGAGAGTGAGGCTGATCAGCGCCAGCGCCGGTGTAGAGAATTCAAAGCTCAGGAACATCGCGGCGACGACTGCCAAATGGACCGCCAATTTGCCAAACCACGACATGGCCCAGTTTTGAGCAGCCGGGTTTTGGTCAATTGTCAACCAGGCCTGTCGCCAGCGGTGCGGCGAATATCGGCCTGCAGTTTCTATGGAAGCGTCAGCAACAGTCATGCCTCAACACTCCGTGGCTGCGCCATTGGCGTCTCCATGGAAGGCGCAGCAGCATCGGTGTCCAGGTGTGCAACAAGCGCTTTGCGGTCGATCTTGTCATTGATATTGCGTGGCATTTCTGCGCGGAATTCAATGCGACCAGGCACCATGTAGTCTGGCAGCTCCTTTGCCATCGCGGCGCGGATTTCCTTTTCAGACATGACCATATTGGTTGTGAAGCCGACCAGCCCTTGAGCGCTGCCATCTATTACCGGCCAGGCGACCACAACCGCCAGTTCGGTTCCGCAGGCGCGGCGCAGGTGAGTTTCAACCTCTTCAAGTTCGATGCGGTTGCCCTTCATCTTCACCTGATTGTCGAGGCGACCCATATGATGGAATTTGCCATTCTCGTCGCGATACCCGAGATCACCGGTAAAGTACCAGCGCTTTCCGCTGACCTTTCGGAAGGCTGCATCGGTCAAATCAGGGCGATTAAAATAGCCATCAGCCAGCTGGGTGCTGCCCAATACGATTTCGCCGATTTCGTTGACCGGCAGTTCCGCACCAGTTGGATCGCAGATGACAATCTCAAAATTGTCATAGGCATCACCAATCGAAAGGATTCCGCGTTCCTTGGTAACGAGTGGCGGTTCAGTTAAGCGCTGGCGCATGCAGACAATAGTGCATTCTGTTGGGCCATAGATGTTTTCAATGACGGAATTAGGTGCAGCGTCCTGCCAGGCTGCAACCGTTGGTATGGCCAAAGGCTCGCCACAGAAAACCGAAAGACGCAGCGTTTCAAACAAGCCCGGCTTTAAGCTGCCTGCCCGTCGCATATTATTGACGATGGTCGGCACCGACATCCAGGCAGTGATCGCACGTTTGCGCACAAAGGCCTGGGGCGCCATCATATCCAGCGCCGACATCAGGTGCAGAGAACTGCCTGCCCGCCAGGCGAGAAACATATTATGGACACTGAGATCAAACGTTACATCGTGCGCTTCGGCGACCCGATCTTCAGCAGTGAAGCCCGCCCATTTATCAGTCTCATCAAGATATTGGGCCAATGAACCGCAGGACACCATGACGCCCTTCGGCATTCCAGTCGAACCCGACGTAAAGACGATATAGGCCAGTTCCTCGGCTTCCCTTGGTGCGGGAAATGGCATCGTTGATTCAGACAGATTTATCACAGAAGCAAAACCATCGATCACGGCAAATGGATCACCGCTGATGATGGTCGAAGGTGCCGCGGCGCGGACTTCATCGCTCAGCAGTTTAGCGCCATTTGAATCGATGATCAGTGCATCGAGTTCCAACTCACCCATCAACTGGATCAGACGGTCAGCTGGCCATTTCATGTTGAGCGGGACATAGGTAGCACCGGCCCAGGCCGTACCAACAATGCCGACATATGCAGCGATGCTGCGTGAGGCCAAAATGCCAACCCGACCGGAGTTCAACTTTGGCTGCAAATGTGCGGCAAGCTTGGCAGCATGAGTGGCCAAATCGCCATAGGAAATTTCCTGTTTGCCAGCTGAAATCGCCAACAGGTCCGGAGTCGACTGTGCAGTGTGATAAAATGGAAATACGATATTGTAGTTAGTCGACATAATTGCTGCCCAAGACTGTCTCGAACCGCGCTTTGCCCAAGCGCTAGGTTCAACCCAAATTCAGCCTTGTTACAACGCATGCCACGACAGGCGGGCGCGCAAAGGCCAGTTCCCTAGGGTGAACTGACCATCAACTCCTTACCGATAGGTGAAACCGCCAATCTGATTGGTGGCAAGTTCAATGCTTGGTTAACAGCGAGGTTCGCTTGGACGGTTTCTGGATTAGGTTCGCACCAGTCTGTTTTCCGGATCATAGCGGCACATTTCTTCTATCCGCGCTGCGGACAACTGCCCGACATGCAGCACTTGCAGATTGTTGGCATCCACAACACCCGGATCGACGAAGGCATAGGCAATGTTCTGGCCCACTCGATATCCCCAAGCACCTGACGTGATCGTTCCTACAACCTTGCCATCCAACATTACTGAATCTCCTGAATGTGCAGGTGTGTTGTGATGTTCGATGGTCAGTGAAACGAAGCGGCGGCGGGGTTCCTTGCGGGCGGTGAGCGCTGCTTTGCCGATGAAGTCTTTTTCCATGCGCACAAAACGATCAAGCCCCGATTCATGGGGGTCAAACTCGGTGATAAGATCTGCTTTCCAGTGACGATAGCCCTTTTCCAGACGCATGCTTTCTGTCGCCATCAATCCAAACGGCTTCATGCCTACCGGTTCTCCCGCCTGGCAGAGCAGGTCGAAGGCCTGCGCCAGTTGTTCATTGGCAATGTGCAGTTCCCAGGCAAGTTCGCCATTAAAGGAAACCGACATGGCAATCGCCTCAACATGACCGATCATGATCGTCTGGCAGGTCAACCACTTAAACCCTTCGGCAGACCAATCGGTGCGCGGCGCAGCGCGCTGCAGCACATCGCGGGATTTCGGACCAGCAACAACCAAAATTGTGTGGCTGTTGGTCAGCGCTTTGATTTCGATATCGCTGTCGGCGGGCAGGTGTTCGCGCAACCAGTCTAAGTCATGATATTCAGCCGCCGCAGCGGAGCCATACCAAACCGAACCGTCGGCCATATTGGCCAGAGTTGCCTCGCCCTTCACATCGCCCTGGTGGTTGAGGAAATAGGCCAGCCCCACTTTGCCCGACAGACGACTGACACGGCTGCACATGATATTGTCCAGCCAGTCATGCACCCCCGTGCCAGTGATCTCGTAACGGTTGAAACCATTGACTTCCATGATGCCGACATTGGAGCGGACATTTTCGATTTCCTGACCAACCAGATCAAACGTGTTGTTGAAGTGAAAAGAGTGCACCTCTTCGAACCCGCTGTCTGGTTTGAAATATGCTGCTCGCTCCCAACCATTGACCACGGCGAATTCTGCCCCAAGCTCGGCTAACTTATGGGTGATTTGGGTGGTTTTCAGCGGTCGTCCCGCCGGACGGTGCTCGTGCGGCATGTGGAAACGAAATTCATTCTGGTAATCTTCAATTGCTTTCAATGCGGTATATTCCACATTGGCATAGCGGGTGAAGCGACGCGGATCGAGGCACCAGGTGTCGTAACAGGCTTCGCCATGCGCAATAATCTGGGCCAGCAGCCAGCCATGTCCACCGCCTTCACCAAGTCCCGCGCGCAGGCCGGTTATGCAGTAGGCATTGCGCTTGCCTGGGATTTTGCCAACCAGTGGCAGGCCGTCCGGTGTATAGGTAATTGGGCCGTTGATGATCGATTTAATGCCTGCAGTTTCCAGACAAGGCAGCCGGGCAAAGGCACCCTCCATCACGTCGACAACCCGGTCGAGATCATCCGGGCAAAGAGCCATCGTAAAGTCAGGCGAAATGCCATCCAGGCCCCAGGTCTTGCATTCCTGCTCATAGAATCCGATCAGCAGACCCTTCTTTTCAGCACGTTGATAAAAGTCTGCCTGCGGGCAACGGATCAGGGGTGCCCTGAAATCATCGCCTAATTCAACAATCTCAGGAATGTCTTCGGTCAGCATGTATTGGTGTTCCATCGACGCCACAGGGTGTTCCACACCCATCATCGCGCCAATTTCGTTGCAGCGGTAACCGCCAGCATTGACCACTTTCTCGCAGGAAATGTCGCCCTTTTCCGTATGCACAATCCATGTGCCGTCCGGATTTTCGGTCAGATGCGTGACCGGTGTGAATCGGTAAACCTCCGCTCCCGCCTTGCGGGCACGTCGCGCCAGCGCCTGACAGAGCTGCGCCGGGTCAATATCACCATCGAGCGGATCCCACATTGCACCCAGCAGATTGTCAGTGGTGATCAGCGGATGGCGGCGTTTGCATTCCTGCGGATCAATTATTTCGAAATCAACGCCCATGCCTTTGGCCATGGAGACAAAATGGGCATAGCCATCCAAATGATCCTGGGTTGTTGCCAGGCGCAGACCACCCGTGGCGTGGTGATAATTGATGGGATATTCAGGATCGTCCGCCATCTCCTTATAGAGGTTGATGGAGTGGGTCTTCAGACCCACCATAGTCTGGTTGCCACCAAAATTGGTCACCTGGGCCGCACTGTGCCAGGTGGTGCCGGAGGTCAGTTCATCGCGCTCAACCATCACACAATCGGTGATGCCCTCCTGCGTCAGATGATAAAGAGTTGAGCAGCCCGCAATGCCGCCGCCAATGACCACAACCTGGGTATGGGTTTTCATGATCTGTGCTCCCGCTATTCGGCTTCAATTAGATTGGGCGGGAAGATAACCGAATTGCCACGCTGGCTGGCAGTAGCAAAATTGAATTTATGATTATTCGAAGGATTATTTCGATTTTTCGAAACTTTCGCCCCTAAAGACCTTAACGTCTACCGGCAATCGAAACGGCGCATCTGGGTTCTGCAGCACATCATGCAAACTGGTCCGCAGGATTTGTGCCGCCTTTTCCGGCACGCTGCTCAAGATATCTTTTCGGGCATAGAGCGATACCGTCCGGCTGAAGGCTGGCATTGGCAGTTTATGGAAACGAAAACGATCCAGCGTATCGCTCCTGTGAGACAAGGTGCCGTGGACAGCGGAAGCCGTGCTGATTGCCCATCCCTGCGTCGCTGAGACCATCGAAAACAGAGTTTGGTTGGAGGAAAACTCATGCACCTTTGGCGGCACGAATTTGACCCGCCGCAACTGGGCTTCGATCTGCCGCCCCATATGTTGCTCACGGGCATATCGCACAAAGGGAAATTGAGACAATGCCCCCAAATCAGGGTTCTCGGGCAATGATGGGTCGCTCACCAGCAGATAGGGGTCACTCATCAAGGGATGCTCCTCGATCCAGTCAACCGGATCCATTGCGTCAACGGCGACGATCAGATCGGTTGCACGGCTGCTTAGGATCGAAAAATTCTCATGGCTCGGACCGCTCTTCACCACGAAGCGTGAATTTGGGAAGGCCTGGGACAGATCAGTCAACCAGCGCGGCATGATGTGGTTGTCAAAATCCTCAACCACCGCCATGCGCAAGGTAAAATGTGGGGACTCCAACCGGGAGGTCAGTTCAGTCACCGCGCCGTCGATTTCGTCCATGATGCGCAGTGCCCGTTGTCGAAACAAATGTCCCGCCTCAGTCAATGCAAATCGCTGCGCGCTGCGCTCCACCAAGCGCGTATTCAGCGCCTTTTCCAAATTCGACAGCTGCAACGACACGGCCGAGATGCTGGCTCCCAATCTCTGTGCACCACGCGAAATCGACTGCTCCTCGACCACCGCGATAAAAACCTCGATGGATCGGAAGGAAATTTTGCCCGTCTCCTGATCGCGCATGGACACCTCAAATAAAGTTTTCGATTTTTCGAAACAGCACCATGTGTCTTGTATGCCGCGGCGACAAGGCGAAAATAGCCGCCAATCGCGATGGGCAGGATTAAACAGATGAAAAGATCAGGCAGAGCTGGAGGCAGAAAATCACGGGTAGCGGCACGCACTGCCCCTGTTTCCGAGATCAAACCTTGCCCGCCTGGCCAGCTGGGCGGCCAGTACAAACCGCTGAGCGACGCGGACCGCGACCGCATCGTCGACACGGCCTACAAGATCCTTGCTGAAATCGGCATGGGAGAGGTGCCGCCAGAGTTTGAAAAGCTGGCGTTGAAAAAAGGTGGACAAATCAATCATCTGGGTCGTTTGACCTTTTCGCGTGACCTGATGGAAGACATTGTGGACGGCGCGGCCAAGGGCTTCGTCTATTATGGCCGCGATCCCCAACATGATTTCGAACTCGGCGGCGACAGGGTCTATTACGGGACTGGCGGCGCAGCGGTTCAAACGCTTGATCTCGACAGCGGTGCATATCGCCCTTCCACTCTGGCCGACCTCTCCGACTTTACCCGGCTCATCGACACGCTGGAAAATGTCAGCTGGTTTACACGCTGCTGTGTTGCCACTGATGTACCCGACACGATCGACCTCGACATCAACACTGCCTACACCTTGCTGCGTGGCACGACCAAACCAGTTGGGACCAGTTTCACCATTGCCGAAACCGTCGACCCGATCATCGACATGTTTGATGTGGCAATGGGTGGCGAGGGGAAATTTGCCCAGCGCCCATTCTGCAAAGCTCATATTTCACCGGTCATTTCGCCACTCCGCTACGGCGAAGATGCGGTTGATGTGACCCGAGCCTGCATTCGGCGTCGGGTGCCGATCAACGCCATTATCGCTGCCCAATCGGGAGCCACGGCCCCTGCCCCATTGGCCGGAATGCTGGCTCAGACGCTGGCGGAAACTCTCGCGGCACTGGCAATGGTCAACATGATGGAACCGGGATATCCGATGATTTTCTCGAACTGGCCGCTCGTCATCGACCTGCGCACGGGTGCCTTCTCGGGGGGCGGTGGCGAAATATCGATTCTCAACGCGGCAGCAGCCCAATTGTCCAATCACCTTGGACTGCCCTCCGGTGTTGCATCATCGATGGCAGACTCAAAAGCCGTGGACGCTCAAATGGGATCCGAAAAAGCGATGAGCGCAGTTGCTGCAGGATTGGCCGGGGCCAATATGGTCTATGAGTCATCAGGTATGATGGCGAGCCTGCTCGGCGCCTCGTTTGAAGCCTTTGTCATCGACAACGAAATGCTCAGTCACGTACACAGGATGATCAGGGGCATTGAAGTCAATGAAGAAACACTTGGCTTTGAAATCATCCTGGAAACAGTCACCGGGGAAGGTCATTTTCTTGGCTCGAAGCAGACGATGGACGCCATGCAGCGGGACTATTTCCACACGGCACTGGCCAATCGGGAAGATCCTCGAAGCTGGCAATTGGCAGGCAAGCAGGACATCTGGCAGGTCGCCAATGAGCAAGCCCGTTCCATTCTAGCAACGCACAATCCCGAATATATTGACCGCCAGGCCGAGGCAAAGATCCGTCAAGCACTGAACATTCTGCTCTAGCACCAATCGTTGCAGGAATGCGGCGGAACAGATATTGAACTTGTTCTGGCCAACTGAAACTTGTGGAGCGCGACTCTTGCCGACCATCGACCACAGATCGATTATCGCCGCGTTGACGGCAGAAGAGCGCCGAACATTGCTTCAACAGTCGGATATAAAGGGCCTGCGTCATCTAACGCTACATCTCGGTGCAATCGCCGTATTCACAACATTGATCCTGCGCGAAGGTGGCACGTCGTTCTCGCCGTTCTGGTCGTTCTCGCCGCTTTTGCCGCTGTTGATGTTCATCCAGGGCATATTGATTGCCTTTCTGTTCACCTTGCTGCACGAGACCGTTCACCGCACTCCGTTTCGCAGCGATGGACTGAACATCTGGGTCGGACGCCTATGCGGATTTCTGGTTTTTCTCGGACCTGACTGGTTCCGCTATTTCCACTTCGCCCATCACCGCTACACCCATGATCCGGACAACGATCCGGAACTGGCCAGCCCAAAGCCTCGGACTGTCTGGCAATATCTGAAATACCTCTCTGGCCTGCCGGAAACGTTGGAACGCTTCAAAACTCTGTTCCGCAATGCCTTCAAAACCAATCAGGACACCTATGTACCCGAACGCGGCAAGGCCAAGGTGATGCGCGAAGCCCGCGTCATGCTGGCGCTTTACGCCCTGCTGATTGGCGGCTCGATCACCACCTCATCGACGCTGCTGGTTTGGACCTGGTGGTTGCCATTATTGCTGGGTGGGCCCTTCCTTCGAGGCTATCTGCTGGCCGAACATGCGTTTTGTCCACATGTTGCTTCAATGCTGGAAAATACCCGCACAACTTTCACGAATACTGTGGTTCGATTCCTCGCCTGGAACATGCCCTATCATGCGGAACACCACGCTTATCCAGCAGTGCCATTTCACCAGCTACCGGCCTTTCATCAGTTCACAAAAGCCCACCTGGCAAATACCGAAAATGGCTACCTGAAGTTCAACAAAGCCTATTATCGCCACGCATCCGAACAGAAATTGGATGTCAGTGATCCTGCTGGAAAATAAGCGTTTTTTGACCGAAAACTTGGCTTTTGAGTCGAAATATGCTGATTTCGTCACTACATGAGGGGCAAGCGCGTGATTTGTCGCCTTTCTGCAGCAAATCCGCAAAATTTGAGATGCGGAGCAGAAACATGGAAACTTCGATTTATATCGCCAAACTTATGGGGCCTACCATGGTCGTCATGGCTGCCGCCCTGTTGAAGGACCAGGATGGGGTCAAGGCAATGGCCCGTGAATTCATCGGCAACCGGTCACTGGTTTTCGTCGCAGGGGTGTTCACCTTAATTGGCGGGCTGGCCGTCACCATCCATCACAATATCTGGGTGGTCGATTGGCCATTGCTGATCACCATTGTCGGTTGGGCCATGGTGGTGGGCGGCATCGTGCGGATTGCCCTGCCGGAACTGGTCAAATCCTGGGGCGAAAAAATGCTGCAACCAGAGCACGGTCTCACGATAGTTGGTGTTGTCTGGCTGTTGATCGGAGGCTTCCTGAGCTTTGTCGGCTATTTCTGAGCCGCAGGCGCAGCGGCGGCAGCGGCGACGGCAGCGGCGGCGGCGACGGCCTGCGCACGCCGCAGCAACGGAACAAAGGCCGCCAGAATCATGACGCAAACGACCAGCATGGCGCTTCCCAGATAGAATGCTGAATCTGCGGTTCCGCTCCATTCGGCAACCCAGCCACCAGCCACTGGGCCAACAAAAATCGCCAGATAATAGATTGTAAAAAAGAGACCCAGGCCGCGCGCCCGATTTTCGGGCTTCAGGACCATAGAGGGCAAGGCCATGATCGGACCGACCGGAATGCCTGCGACCAAGCCCAGCACGACAAAGGCGGATACGACATAGGTCGTCTGAGTGGCACCAGCCAACGTGACGGCAAACAGGACAAGCCCGATACACAGCACGAGCTGATTGCGTTGTAACCGGTCCGCCAATACGCCGCCCAATGGCACGGATATGGCAGCCACCCACAGAACCATGCTGGTGGTGGAACTCGCTGCAATTGCCCCCCAATCCCGTTCGATCAACATGGCAGGGCCAAAGCCAAATATCATTGCCAGCGCGGCGTTGTAGAGCCCCCAGATCGAGCCAGCCAGGATCAGGCAAATCAGTGCACTGCCGCGCAGGCCTGCAACGGCCGGATTCGACGACTCAGGTGCCGCCCCTGTCGCCGCCCGTGTCGCCGCCGGATTGGGCGGACTTTGATAAAGCGCCAGCAGCGCGACAAACCCAAGCGCGATTGATGCGCTGACCAATGCCTGGGCCGCGAACACACCATAAGCCTCAGCAGCCAGCGGCAGCACGATCAAGGTTGCTGCAATGCCCAGCGGCCAGGAATTGACGTAAATTCCCATAGCCGTTGCCAGCTTGTGACCGTCAAACCAATCGGTGACCATTTTCGACATCAACACATTGAGGATCACGCCACCGACGCCAGCAAGCAAACGGCCCGTTATCTGTGCTTCCCAGTGAGGCAAGAATAGTATGATCAGGCTGCCAATGAACATTAACACCAGGCCGAATGCTACCGAGTGCTTATCGCCGAACCGTTGGGCAATCGCACCACCAGGCAAGGCAATGATGATGCCCGGGGACAGATAAAGCCCAATCAAAAGGCCAATATCGGCCAGCCCAATTCCGTATTGGTTCATTAATACGGGCGACAGGGCAGCGACGGCCTGAAACTGCACAGCCATGGTCATTCGCACGCAGAACAGCAATGCGAGGATATTCCAACGATTGGTCATGGCGGCGCTCCGTCGACTGAACGGATAGGTTCACACAAGAATTACAACTTGCCAACTTGTACTGATGGGTCGTCGTTTCGGAGCTGACGGGCACAGCGCCGATTGTCCCGATGGCTTCACACCAACATGCCCTCCAGGAGAGCCTGTTGATTGCGCAACTGACGTCCGGCAAAGGAGGAAAATGCCCGCACCCGGGCCGCTTTGCGCACGTCGGGATGGGTCAACACCCATAGGGTTGTGGCTGTCTCTTTGATTGGTTCGATCACCCGCACCATTTCAGGATCAGGATCTCCCAGACAGCACGGCAAGACCACCAGACCAGCACCGCCACGCGCCAGAGCCCGCATGGCAACAAATGTATCTGAAGTGACTTTCACTGCATCACTGGGAATGTGAGTGCTCATCCACTGCCACGCCAATGAGCGCGACAGAGCATCCCTCATTCCGATCCAAGGTAGATTGCCAAGCGTTGCGATATCCCTGTGGCCGGCTAATTGATCGACCACTTTCGCCGCGCCATAAACTGCAAAAGCCACCTCAGCGA
>JBDVMU010000055.1:0-182127 GCA_039969995.1 Rhizobiaceae bacterium | reverse complement strand
TACGAGAGGACCGGGATGGACGTATCACTGGTGGACCTGTTGTGGCGCCAGCCGCATTGCAGGGTAGCTATATACGGAATAGATAACCGCTGAAGGCATCTAAGCGGGAAACTAACCTGAAAACGAGTATTCCCTGAGAGTCGTCGAAGACTACGACGTTGATAGGCTGGGTGTGGAAGCGCGGCAACGTGTGAAGCTTACCAGTACTAATAGCTCGATCGGCTTGATCGTTCTCATTACTTGTGACCATCGCTGAAAGCGATGAAGGCAAACAATCAATTCCAGTTTCACAATTTAGCAAATGCGTTTTGCCGACCTGGTGGTTATTGCGAGGTGGCTGCACCCGATCCCATCCCGAACTCGGAAGTGAAACGCCTCAGCGCCGATGGTACTTTGTCTTAAGGCACGGGAGAGTAGGTCGCTGCCAGGTCTGCCAAACGCATTTGCTGAAAACCTCTACAAACTTTATAAAAACCCGCCGCATCTCATATGCGGCGGGTTTTTTGCGTTTAAGGGTCGAACAAGTGCCCCAGGCCGCATTCGGCCCCAGGTGCTGGCCAATTGTGGTGCTGGCCAATTGTAAGACCGCGCTTTGCAAGCCCCCATCGCCGGCTTGAAACGCCCCAATTTTACAAAAAATCGCGATAAACTGACGGAAAAATCGGTTGCTTGCCATTTGCTGACATCTTTTTGAGTGTATAACGCCCGTGTGCAACTTGATTACGGGACGAACTCACAAATGGATTTTCTGCCGCAGTCCGACGCCATTTTCATCGAAGTGGGCGCTGGAGAGATGATCGATAAAATTACCATTCTGGCGATAAAGTCAGAGCGCATGACGGCGCCTGAAAAACTCAAGAACGTGCGCCATGAACTGGAAGTGTTGCAAACAGCCAAGACGGAAAAGGTGCTTCCTTCGCCTGAACTCGACGCCCTGGAAGCGCAGCTAAAGGCCGTCAACGAAGCGTTGTGGGTAATTGAAGATGACATTCGTCAGTGCGAGGCCGACCGCAATTTTGGCGATGAGTTTATCGCTCTGGCCCGCTCGGTCTACAAGCAGAATGACAAACGCGCGACCTTGAAGAAGGACATCAACCTTTTGGTTGGTTCGGCCATTATCGAAGAAAAATCCTATACGGAATTTAACTAACCGAGATCCGTTGCCGCACGGCCTGCAACACCGTTTCAACCTCCAGTTCGGCCAGTTTGGCTACCTCAATCGCCTCAAGCTTGCGCGATGTTATGCTGGTTGAGGCCGCAGATGCGTGAGGGCCAAACAGTGCCAGACCCGGCCGTTCAAGATGGCTGGCGATATGGGTCGGGCCGGTATCGTTGCCAACGACAAAGTCTGAGGCCTTGAGCACTCCGGCCAGATCAAACCAATTGAGAAACTTTTCACCGGTCAGCATCTTTCCTGGAATTTCGGCGCACAAGTCCAGTTCGTCCGGCCCCGGCACCGTGACCACCTCAAAGCCGTCTGAAAGCAACGCCTCAGCCAGTTCTCCATAATAAGGCCAGCGTTTATGAGGATGCTGTGCTGAACAGCCCGGAATCAGCGTGATCAGCGGAGCCTTGGTTTCTGCCTTTGCAAGAATTACGCTCACATCGTTGGCCATCCAGTTGATATCTGGGGCCAGGGCATGATCATGCAGCAGACCAGACTGTTTCAATTGACCAAACTTACGTTCCAGACTGGGCATGGACTTAGGAAACTGGGAACCGGCCTTCTTGGCGTCCTTGATAAACGACCATTCGACATTGGGCAGCAGTTTTCGACGATACAATGCAGTCCGTGAAGAATTTTGCAGATCGACCACGTAATCAGGATCGAACGCCCGCAGTTTCTGGCGTAGCTTCCACATCAGATCCAGACGCCAGCGCGGCTCCCGGGCGTCGGTCAGAACCTGATCGACATGGGGGCACCGGTTCCAGATTTTGGTAAAGGCGGGTTCCGTTAAAACAGCAATTTCTGCTTGTGGAAAGCTCTCGCGAATATCTTGAACAGCTCCTTGAGCGAGTATGACATCGCCAAATGCGCCATGTTTGATGACCAGCACACGCATGTATTGTTTCAACGCTTCGAGATCGACGGACAATGCAGTCTCCTGTCGTTAGTAGTTATGCGGCTGTAACCGGTTTCTCAAATTACTTTTTCGCTTGCTTTAGATATGCAGCGTTCTGGCGCAGGAAGTGAAGGCGGTTTTTCAGTTTCTTAGTGACATACACTGCCGCCTTCAGCGGCGACCGCCTGATGACAAGCCGTCTACTGATGATCGTACCTGAGTGAGTCCTGGCAAAACTCTCATTCGGATGTGGGCTTGCCTGAGAAATGGTACGGCCAATCACATTGGCCAAATTGTACTCCTCGATGACACGACGTTTGGCTTCCCGGATGGCAGGAAGGCGCTGCTCATACCAACCGTCCTTTATCGCCCGTTCCATGATTTCAATGGCTCCTGACACGTCGCGCATGTCGATTGGCACAAAGCTGTCTTCAGGAAAATAGTCAGCGGCATTTGGGCATCCGGCATAAAAGGGAAGGTTGAGGCCCAAGAACGCGTCTGAGAGTTTTTCGGTCCAATGGTGCATGCCGATATGGTTTTCCAAGGCCACAGTGTAGCGAAATCTGTCCAGCGCCTCAGCCTTGATATCTACTGGCTGATAATCCCAACCAAACCGCTCAATTCGATCGCCGAAATGATCGGCAATTGCATGGGAAAAATCATGTCTAAGCTTGTGCGTGGTGTGCCGTTGAACCTTTTTTGACAGAAAGATCGATAGATCTTCGGTTTTCTCTGGAATGTCCTGTTCATCATGCAAATCGCTATGAGCGCCATAATACCAGACCCCAATAGGTGGACAATCGATCCGTCCGGGGTGATTGATGTGTTCTGGTTCGTGGCTGGTGAGTACATATCGAAACTGTTGCAGATAGGCGTCGCCGTAATAGCGGATCGAACTGGGCTCATAGGTAATCAAAATGGTGTTTTCTGGCGAACAGGTCAGTTTCTCTTGCGCCACCGAGAAACGCTCCGACCCGCGCTTGGGAAGGTCGTCATAGATGACCAGCCAGTCATAATCTCTTTCATCAGCGTCAAAATGAAAGTCCAGTTCGGGATAAGCGTTGGGCAATTGCCCAACTTCAAACTTGACGCGCGACAGCAGTTTTACTCGGATCTGTTTCGACATCAGGGCCAGCAATTTGTGGCAGATCAGTCAGTCTGCCTGGAAGGGGTGGTCCCTGTTTAGCTTTCCTGCGGCCCAACGCAAAGCGCTAAACTCAGACCGTGCGGTTTTATAAGCTGTGACCCTATGGCGGGCCGCCGTCGCCGTTACTCCAGCTTGCACATCCGTTGAGTGCCGGTGCCTTGAGAAGTCAGTTTTCAGGCTTCGTAAGGGAGCAAATCGATTGCTTTTGGTGTGGGTTTGGCTGGCGTGGAATTAAATCGCCTTGAAACGGCGTTTCTGTCACAAAAAGGATAAGCAGCGGGTTGATTTCCCAATGGTTTGTCGCCATATCTCGCTTGTCCAAAACTTGGCGCGGGGTGGAGCAGCCCGGTAGCTCGTCAGGCTCATAACCTGAAGGTCGCAGGTTCAAATCCTGCCCCCGCAACCATTGTAAGCGAACGACCCGATACATCAGTATCGGGTCGTTGTTCGTTTTGAGACACAATTTCCAAAATCCGACCAAGTTCTCCATGGAGATCGATGGAAAACCCATCGTCCCGTGGTGTGACCGTCACATACTCGATCATGGATTGAATGATATTGATAGCCTGTTGCCTCAACGAGGTGTCAGTGAGACCATCCACTAATTGCTGAACCCGTCGGGAATACATATCGCTGATGTTTTGGATAGGAATGATGTTGGGTTGTTCAGGGAACGCGTTCAACGACGTTTCCAATCGATCCTTCTCATCCTCCATATCTCTTACCTTGGATATAGCAGAGGCGGGAGCGTCGCCATCCATAATTACCTCCAGCAGGCAATCAATGCGATGCACGATCCTATGGATACGTTTTTCGGTGCGACGACGTTCTTTACCTTGCAGCTTAGTTGTCTCATGCATCTCCTGTTCCACGTTGTGTAGATATTCCTCAATCATCTCTGGCTGCAAC
Source organism: Rhizobiaceae bacterium (assembly GCA_039969995.1). Classification (GTDB taxonomy): domain Bacteria; phylum Pseudomonadota; class Alphaproteobacteria; order Rhizobiales; family Rhizobiaceae; genus Pseudahrensia. The sequence continues at coordinate 178,008 of JBDVMU010000055.1, read as the reverse complement.
AGACTTTGCCGAAGTCCGCTAAGGACACGTTTCTCAATTTCTTCGCGTGGAATTGAGCGACTGTTCGAACATGTCCGAGATGCACGATAGGTTGAACATCCGTACCGATTGGCCCCAGTGATCGCCATGTTACCTCCACAGCAGGCGCACTTTAGAATACCAGACAAAACATGCTTCTGTCGGTGCAGCCTATTGAGCGGGGCACCACAATTGTCTCGGGGCATCTCAATTGTGTTGCGTTCCTGCTCATCTTTCACAGCGGCCCAAAGTTTATCAGAAACGATCCTCTGGTCAGGAACTTCTTCGATCAACCATTCACTCTCTGGTTTGATTTTCACCTTCTTCTTTCCGGTACGAGGGTTCTTACGATAGGAAGTACGCCCGTAGATCAATCGCCCGATATAGGTTTCGTTGTTCAACAGCCCAGTACCACGAGCACGCTGTCCACGTATGGTGGTGTCTTTCCACTCCTTGCCAGAAGGGCCGGGTACACCTTCTTCATTAAGCCTTTTCGCAATCTCACGAGGACTGACACCATTTGAGTATTCTTGAAAAATTCGACGCACAATGTTCGCTTCTCCTTCGATAATGGAACGTTCCCCCGGCTTGCCGACACTGTATCCGTAGGCAAGTCCACCGGCGGTCTTTCCGTTATGAATAAGCCCCTTCTGTCCCCGAACCACTTTGTCGCTTAGATTGGAAATGAACTGCTCGGCCACGTAACCCATCATGGCAACGTGCATTCTTTGAATGACGCCCATATCCTTGGTGTAAAGAGCGATGCCATTGAATGAGAGATCATCATGGAAACGAGCAATATCAGCCAAATTTCGTGAGAACCTATCGAGGGCTTCTGCGAGTACCACGTCAAATTCATCGTGCAACGAATTATCGCACATTTCTTGAAATTGTGGGCGTTTGTCAGAGATGCCACTGATCGCAGCATCACTGTAAACACGAACTACTTTCCACCCATGACGTTCTGCGTACAACCGGCATTCACGTTCCTGGTCGACGAGTGAGTTTTCACTTTGCTTATCCGATGAATAGCGGGTGTAGATTACACAACGACTCATGAAGCACCTCCTTCAAGAAAAAGGTTATCATTGTCGCGCTTGAGGTCCAGTGCGGTTTGCTGGGCCAACAAGCGAACAAGTGCTTTAAGGTTTTTTTTGAGAATTTCGCTGTCACCAGCATGCTTAATGTTAACGCTGACGCGTTCTTTATTTGGGGTCATATCTCTGATCCACTTCGATGTGGGTCAGGTTTTCCACCCCTGATACCGTTTACCGACGTGCACGTTCAGCGTCAGCCAAATTGGCCGACTGGACATATTTCCTTAACTGAATCGCGCTTCGGCTCTGCGGCTAGGCTAAGCAAGTGGATTGCGACATCTTTCTAATTGGACGATCTTCACAGATATATCAAGCTAACTTTCCGAAAATATTGCAATTACATTTAGTTAATTAGGAAATAAATAGGGTCTATGAAGAATTAATGGTCTCTACCAAGAAATTTATTATGCCTGCCGCATCTTAGCCATACTATTTAAGAGCTTTTTGTGCTTGACCCAGACGGACAGATGGTCGTCGATCAAGCGAAAGAATTCTGGGCTGTAATCGTGGTGTGTAGGATATGCGAGTTCGCGAACAGCAACATACTCTATGCAAGGGCGTGGCGCATTAGTCGAAGACTACGATGTTGGCTTTCGCCACGTCACCGCAACTGCGTAGATCAGATAGTTGGCGATCTACAATTCTGTAACTCACGAATCCAGTCTTGCAGCAGCGATGTCGAGATATTCCCGTGAGAGGTCTATTCTGATCCCGTGTCCACCCAGTCGTATGGCCGAGACCGGCCATCGTGATGCCGGTACCTTTGATTGGGTTGAGCTCCACGCCACCACGTGGCCCAGATCGGGAGCCTGCGGACACTGATTCTCAACCATGGAACGGAAAGCACACATCTCCGAGGGCTAATGGGTCGGCCATGCCGTTGAATTCGGCCAGAGAACGATGGTCTGCTTTTATGCTACTCTCAGGCTCAATATAGGCCGATGACACGGCAGCTCTGGGCTCGGAACGGACCTTGAGTTCAATTTCACCAATGTCTGGAGAGCGGACAAACCGGACCCAGACACAATTATCATTGCATCGCGGAGTCGCCCCTAAACTGAGGCCGGACTCGCCAGCAGCAGAACACTGCTCGGCGATAGGTAAGTTCAAACCTCAGGCGCTGAGCACGCTCGCCGAGCAACCCGACGATCAATAGCACAAACACCCAGTTCAACTAGTTGGCGTTCACAGTACCGGTGTTGTCGACGTCACCGGAATTGGAAGACGTTAGGTCTGAATCGAGATCCACATCATTGTTACTGCCGTTGACGGTGGAGGTCACGATGCTCTGCGAACCAATCGCCTGAACGGTTATGCTGCCGCTGCCGGTTGTTAGCAGCAATCCGCGGGAAGCAGCATTCACCTGACCAGCAATGATACCGTTTTGAGTGTGGGTCTGCGCGGAGAGGGCTGCGCCATTTACAGCGACTCCGCTGTTGGAAGTGCCCCACATTGTGCTGGCTGTATAGTCCTGAGCCACAGCGGGGGCTGACATAAAGGGGATCAGGCAAAACAGAGCAGCTGCTTGAACCGGATGACGATGGATCGACGTGTTTTCTTTGCAGATCTCGTTCATTTGATTGCCCGTTCAGCCCTGTTGGATTCAATTCAGAATCGCACAATCATCCTTAACGAAATGTAAATGCTGGGCTGAGCGGATGGCTCGAAAGGCGCCTGACCACTGTAGGCAATAATTGATATTGATTGAGACATTCGACTGTAGCTGCGCCCAATGTTAACCCGATATTAAATCGCCGTTAACCATAATCTCAAAAGTTTAAACTTGGATGTTGGGTTATGGGCGTTCTGACCAGAGCAATTTTGTGTGGCACCGTTGCAGTGCTTGCAGGATGTTCTACCGCACAAAATTCGAAGGTTGGTACCGACCCAATGGTCACCAACGCAACCTTTCCCTCTTTAGTAAAGCCCTACAAAGAAGTCGAGGACATGCTGGCCTGCATACGAGACACTGGCGCGCTGCATGGACTGACCTTCGTCGTTGGGCCCTTTGCCGATAGTACCGGGAAGGTAAATGCGGTTGCCAACGGCGCCACCGGCAATTTCCTGCCTCAGGGTGGCAGCGCAGCCTATATAACAGATGCCGTCGTCAAGGCCGGTGGCCGCGTGGTATCAACCTATTTCGGGCAGCCACGCAAAGCCGTTCGCTCGCAATATTCTCTAAACGGCATATTCAACAGTCTCGACTTTGGTACGCCGGTTCAGGCGGATGTGCGAGTCAATGGCATTGGACCCACACTGAGAAAAGGTTGGGCGCAGCTGACTTTGACCATGCAACTCGATGAGATCGCAACCAATGTGAATCGCCAGATCAGCATGATTCAACGCCCAGTCCGATATAGCCAGGCTGGTGTCGGGGTGGGGAAGGTCCTCTCAAACTCGCTGGTCACCGGCAGCGTTGCTTTTCAAAATCAGGAGCGACTGCAATTTGAGGCATTGAACGGCCCCATTGCCTTGGGTGTTGCTGATGTCTTGATCAAGGAATTTCCGGTTGCACGGGCCAACTGTGCTAACGAGCACAACGAACAGGCTGTTACCCTGCCCAAGGTTTTGGCTTCTCATTACATTCCGAAGCAGCGGGCAGATGATTACAGCAACCTGACACCTGTTAATGATTAATCGAGCCGGCCCAGAAATTCCTTAATAAATCCTTGCTGAACTAGCAAAAGGCCCCCAAGTTGTTGCTCAATTGTAATTAATTGAGTGGGCATCATGAAAAACAGGTTAAGAGTTACGTCTCTGGCGACTGCGCTGGCTATGACATTTCCGGTGGCTGGAGCGTGGGCCCAGGTTGTTGGCCAAAGCGGTGAGCTCGGTTTAGCTACCAATATTGGCAATGTTACCAATATTGGTTCGGTAACGGTTACGTCCGGTGGCACGACAGGACTTGGAGCCTCGATTTCGATTGGCGCGGCTGGCGTCGCTGGTTCGACAAGTATTACGGCTATCAACGACTTCCTGACCACGCCGCAATCGGGTTTCAGTTATGTCAATCAGGATCTGAGCAACGAAGCCAGCATAAGCAACACTGCAGATGCGATTACGCTGCAATCAAACACCGTTCTTTCCGACGGGAGTTCAATTTCCAGTTCGGCCATTGGAGCCATAGGCTCGGCGTCAATTTCTGCAAACAATGTCGATGACTTTGTTTTAACCGCGAATCCCGTCATTCCGTCAATTGAACAGATCATCAAGAACCAGCCTTCCGCTGAGTCCACTTTCAGAGTGACCAATATCTCGTCGCAACGATTGCGTGGCGTGACTTTGGCAGGAGATGGCAGTGCGATATCCATTGGCGCAACTGGAGCGGCGGCTTCTTTGTCGGTAAGTCTGATTAATTCGACCATTGACGCGGGCGCCCTGGTGGCAGGGTTTGATCAGCCTTTTTCTGGGCCAACAATGCAAGGTGTCTATAGCGAGGCAATAATCCGGAACCAGCTGGCCACGGATGTGAATGTGGGAAACCTTGCAGGAGCAGGATCGAATGTGTCGGTTAATGCGACCGGCGCAAGTGCATCAATTTCTGGTTCTTCGATCGGCAGTTCTAAACTTCTATTCGTGCTGTCGAATTCTCCTAACAACCAGGTTTCAGCCGGATCTCAAAACCAATGGTCGACAAATCACGGGTCTGTCACGAATAACCCCCTCGAAAAGAAGGTCACTGCTGGTGATTTGAGTGGCAATGGATCCGCGGTCCAGGTTTCCGCAATTGGCGCCAGTGCATCGGTCAATTCGTCGGAGATTAATGTCGTCAACAATACGAACATGTCCGCTCAGATAGCGCTCAGTGATTTCTCCCAGGGCGCCTACAATTATGCAGCCATCAGCAACAAAGGCCTTGTTGAAGCAGGCAACTTGGAGGGTAATGGTGCTTCAGTCGGCATTTCAGCGATTGGCGCAAACACCTCAATTGGTGCGTCATCGATCGGATCACAACGTAGGGTCGCATTATCCACTTCAGCTGTGGAATCGAGGGAGATTTTTCAGACAGTGTATAATTTCATTCGGGTGCAAAATTCAGGTCGCGTGAACACCGGTAATTTGTCCGGGAACGGGGCATCGACCCAAATCGCTGCGACAGGGGCGAGTGCATCCTTTGGAATGTCGTCAATCAACGGAAGCCGATTGCAGCTGGGAGACGTCAACTCGACAAATGCAATTAAGATTATCCAACAAGCCAACAATGTTGACAATCCATCCCGAATAAACAACAGCGGGTCGATATCGGTGGGAGACATTTCCGGTCATGGCGCCTCAGCGCAAATATCAGCCGCTGGTGCAAGCGCGTCCGTGAGTGTAAGCGGCGTCAACAGTGGGCCGATAACCATAACGTCCAATATGCCGGCGCTGATAGTCGAACAGAATGTTGTCAACGGAGCCGCCGTCTCAAATGGAACGGCTGGCAATGTGAATTCTATCGGTGCCGGCGACCTCAGTGGGGTGAGCAGTTCAGCCAGCGTCTCTGCAATTGGTGCTAATAGTTCCTACGCGGTTAGCAGCATCTCAGGCGCCGGTAACAGCAACACCATAGTCAATGGTCCCATTACTTCCAGTCGTTATGAGGCGTGGCAACGTAGTATAAATTACGGTGCTGTGAGCAATTTCGGCAGTATCACGACAGGTGAGATTTCAGGTACCGCAGCATCGGTTCAAATTGCGGCTGTTGGTGCTTCCGCAAGTTCGTCGATGCTGTCGATTGGCACCAGAAGCGGTCAAAACACCGGATCTCCAAACGCTGGGGCCTCACTGGCGATTCAGACAGTCAGAAACACTGGAGCGATCAGGAATGTGGGAACCATCCGAGCAGGCATGGTGTCGGGTGTGGGATCAAGCATTAGCATTTCGGCCACCGGGGCATCAGCTTCCGCTTCATTCACCGTCATGTCCACCAACTGACCCGCGTTTTGATAAACGCACTGCTTGATTAACCAAGCTTTGGATTAGACCCGGCTCTTAACCCTCGGTGAGGCAATTCTCGCCTAGGATTGGGAGAGGTGAAAACCATGTGGCTTGATTGATTGCAGGTTTTCAGGACCCGCAATCAAGTTGGTGAGTATGAGTAAGAATTATCGCAGCATTGGTCTCTTGGGTCTGGCCGTGTGTGTCGCTTGCGTAGGAGCGGCACATGGCTGGACGTCGAATTCGACGGATCGCAGCCGTGGCATTCCAGCATCTTATCCTTCCGTTGGAAATGGGCCGTTGCCAGACCGGCGTTCTGACCACTATTACCGACGGACTCCCAAAAGCGCCCCATCGACGGGCCGATTGCCGGTTAGCCGACCGACCAGCCAAAGAACAACGACGACCTCTGTTCAACCGCCGGTTCAGGTCATTTTGCCCGAGCAGTTGTTGGCCTTGTTGGATCTTGCATTTCAACGACAGGCGGAAAAACAGATCAGCAAACCCCTTCAGCAAAATGCAACCAATATGACTGCTGTTGCGACGGATGAGCCTGCAGGGGCTGGCAGCAAAAACAATCAGCAAAGCCTTTTGGCACTAGCGTTGGTCCGCAATCTTGTCTTGGCAGTCAATCAAGCCAACCAAGTCAATGACTACGGAGTTCTGTGGGCACAGTTGACACCGGAAGTTCGCAAGACGCTTTCGCCAGAACAGCTTGCCGTTCAACTGGCATCTTTGAGGGAACAGAATTTTGATCTAACCGATGTTCTTGTCGTGGCCCCTCAGCTGAACAGCACGACTGTGGTCGTTGATGAGGTTCCAGTGCTTTTGGCACAAGGAAGCTTTGTCGGCATGTCACGCAAAGTGACATTTGCCGGAGAATTTCGTCGCACTGGCAATCGTTGGCTGGTTCAGAATTTTCAGATTGATGTTCCACCGGCCGATCAGCCTGCGCAATAGCTTCCTCGGATCACGACGCTAAAGCAGTTGAAGCCTAAGCCGATTAATTCAAATGAGGTGTCCGCTTTGGGCTCCAAGCAGACCTCGGCGGCATTTGAGCGAACTTCCGCTGTGCGGACAAAGCTACCACGTCGAACTTCGGGAATCATCCAAACAGCGACATGTTAGGCAGTTCCAATTTTACTCCTCAGATTTAACATGTAACGCGACTAGCAGTTCTAAGCCCAAATTAGAAAAACAGCCTTCAAACGGCCCAAATCGAGCTTGGGCGTAATATCATCTGCTATAATAAGGTTTCTGAGTAGAGGCATGGTTGAGCTGTATTAAGCCATCTTCGGCTCACAATCCTATTCACTACAGGACTTATGCAGCGTGCGGATATTCACCCGCCTCACTGACATACGAACCTATCAAGTCCAGTCCCGAATGAATTCAAGAGACGCCTGAATGCCGTCGAGCGCCTCAGTGTTTGCCTCCAGTATCACTTATCCAACTTGCGAAAATAATCGAATATTTCCGGTACATTGCCATCACCCATACCAGCATCCATGGCCGCTTGAAGGTTTGAGGACGTCCCTTCAGCTATCCGGGCACGCGTGCCCAGGTCCTCAATCATTTGGACAAAATACGCGATATCCTTGTTGGCGTTGGAAATTGAAAAACCGAGATCGCTCACATTATCCACTGCATAATTCTTGCAAAACTGCATGAAGGGTGAATTGGATGGACCAGCCGACATGATGTCGAATAACTGTTGGCGATCAACGCCAGCGCGTTCTGCTACCGCAAAAGCCTGGCTCATGGTACAGACCGTTGTCATACCCATGAAATTGTTGATTAGTTTGGTGACATGCCCAGCGCCAAGCGCACCAAGGTGAAAGACATTCTCGCCCAAGACATCAAGGACCGGCTTAACCTTGTCATAGATTGCCAAGTCGCCTGCTGCCATGATGTTCAAAAGCCCGTCCTTTGCATGAGCAGGTGTGCGGCCCAGTGGCGCGTCAATCATACCGGCATTCTTTGCTGCAAGGTCAGTGCCAATTTTTTGGGTGGAAGCTGGAATGGATGTGCCGAAATCAATAACTGTGGCACCCTCTGTTATGCCTGCCAAAATTCCATCTTCTCCATAGATCAGGCTTTCAACAACTTCGGATGTCGTTACGCAAAGCATCACAATGTCGCTGGATTCTGCAAGTTTTTTTGGCGTATTGACTTCGATAGCACCACGCGCTGTGGTTTTTGCCACAGCATCCTTGTTGCGGCCCATGACAACCAAGTCGAAGCCGTTTGACTGCAGGCATTCGGCCATATTGCCGCCCATAAGGCCGAGGCCTATGAAACCGATCACTGGTTTTTTCATTCTTAACTCCTAAGACAACTTCTTCACGTTTGATTTTGGATAAATGCTTGAATGCCGGCCTCTGCCACCGTCAAGTCTTGTTGAGGTGAACCGGAACTTACTCCGATGCCGCCGACAACTTCGCCATCACAAAGCACAGGAAGTCCGCCAGCTACGACAACCATGCGTCCGCCAAGCGCGGAAGAAATTCCATGAGCAGGTTGGCCAGGTTGATTGACTTCCCCAAGCGCATGAGTGCCCTTCTTTATGCCGATTGCTGTAAAGCTCTTGTCGATGGCTAGATTGATACTGGTGATCTTGCCCCCATCCATTCTTTCAAAAGCAACCAAATTGCCGCTTTCGTCTGTAATCGCAATACACATTGGCACGCCTATTTCCTCAGCTTTAGCCCGCGCACCCGCGATCAGCAGATTGGCATCCTGTATGTCGAGCCGTGTGATTGTGAGCATTGGAAATTCCTTCGAAGATCAGTTGTCGGGCCGGCGAGAGGGAAGAATTGAGGGAGAATTTGCTGCTGGTCGCTAGGGGCGTCTCATCATTTTCGTGCTCGTCTTGCCAGTGCAATTAGAAGAGGAGCCAGCCAGAGCAATATGGTCATAACACCCAATGTAGCCGCGATCGGACGGGAGAAGAAGCCGAATGGGTCTCCATCAGCCTTGATCATGGACGCCATGAAATTGTCTTCAATCATGTTACCCAAAACAATACCAAGAATCGCGGGCGCAATCGGGAAGCCGTTTTCCTCCATCAAATAAGCTAGGATTCCAAGAGCCAGCATCACTGTAATTCCAAATACTGTATTGTTAATGGCGAATGCCCCGACCATGCAGAACATCAATATTACCGGCATTAGAATGCGCCGTGGGATTTTCAATATTTGGCGTGATAGTTTTATGGCGCCATAGCCAAGGGGTAACAATGCGAGGTTGGCGATGAAGAAAGCGATGAATACGGAGTAGATGAGTTCGGGACGTTCAATGAACACCATTGGGCCAGGGTTCATGCCCTTCATGTACAGAACACCTATCACAATAGCCGTGATGGAATCTCCGGGAATGCCAAAAACAATTGCGGGCACCCAAGCTCCTGCAAGGCTTGCATTGTTGGCAGAGCCTGCATCGACCAAACCTTCGGGGTGACCTGTCCCAAATTTCTCGGGCTCTTTGGAGCGTTTTTTTGAAATTGCATATGTAATCCACGCCGCAATGTCTGCGCCTGCGCCGGGCAAGATGCCAACCACCGCACCAATGGAGGAGCCGCGAAAAACATTGATTTTGTATTTATAGAGAGTCCTACCAAGGCCAGTGAACACACTACCGACAGGCTGTAGCGGCACTTCGATAGCGACACGATTGGAGGCGACATATCGTAAGACTTCTGAAATGGCGAACATTCCGATCATCGCCGGAATAAAACTTACCCCACCCATTAACTCGACGCTGCCAAACGTAAATCGTGGGTGACCAGCCGTACCGTCAATACCAATGGTGGCGATGAATAGGCCGATGAACAGGGATACAAACCCCTTGAGAGTCGATCCCGTTGAAATAATCACAGCGCAAGACAGGCCAAGACAAGCGAGCCAAAAATATTCGTAGGATGAAAACTGCAGGGCGAATTCTGCCAATACAGGTGCGCTCATGGAAAGGACAATTGAACCAACAAGTCCTCCAATGACGGACGTTACCAAGGCAATACCGAGCGCTCTTTCCGCTAAACCTTTTTTCGTCATGGCATAGGTTTCATCGCAGTAAGCGGCAGATGCGGGAGTACCGGGAATTCGCAACAAGGCGCCGGGTATGTCCCCTGCAAAAATTGCAGTTGCAACTGTTGTGACGATCGCTGCGATCGCGGGAACAGGGTCCAGAAAGAAAGTAAACGGGATCAACAAGGCCGTGGCCATCGTTGCTGTAAGACCAGGAATTGCGCCTACGAACAGACCAAATATCGCGGCGATTAACATGACGCCGAGCGTCTGCGGATCGGTAATCAGCGCCAGTGATTTTAGAAAAACTTCCATCTGCCCGCCACTACCACGCTATCGGTAAGAGTAAGCCCCAAGGCAGGGGAACAAGAAGCACCTTCGCAAACAAAGTATGGATAACCAATGTCGTTGCGATTGCGACGATCACGCTGATCAACCAAGTTGAGTCTAAACGCCGAATTAGTGTGACCAGAATGAAGATTGCGGTTGGAATAAACCCAAGCCAGTTCGATAGCAGAATATAGAAAGCTATTGCACCGATCAGCAACACAACGTTGATGATATTCTCTCTATCGCTTGCCCAATCGCCAACAGCCACCATGGGCACCGTTGCGCGTTCGACAAACCCTTTGAAAACAAGGATTGTCCCGCAGACTGCCAGTCCCACGCCAATAATGGTCGGGAAAAGATCGGGGCCATAATTTTGCCCGTGCAGACGCGGGAATGTCCACGAATATGCAATTTCGGCCAATGCGAAAACGATGAGAACTATGCCGGGAATAACGTTGTTGAAACGCATGGTCGCACTTTTCGAGAAATTACCTAAAATTGAAAAGGGGCAGTGGCGAAGAAGCCACCGCCCCAATTGTGGTCAAGTTTAGCGAGCAAAAGTTTATTTCGCTAGACCAACCGCTTTCATTACAGTGCCCAAAGCGGCATCGCTGTCTTCCATCCAAGTAGCAAATTCTGCTCCGGGTTTCCAAACGAGACCAAAGCCTCGACCGTTCATGAACTCTTGGAATTCAGCTGATTTCCAGACCTTTTCCAAGGCAGCAGATAGCTTTTCGGTTGCTTCATTGGGCATGCCCTTTGGACCGGCAATACCGCGCCAAGCAGCCATTTTCCAATCGGAACCAGTTGCTTCTTTCAGTGTCGGCACATCGGGAAATGCACCCAAACGGGCTTCACCCATCACAGCGAGCGATCTTACCTTGCCAGCCTTGATAAGGGCGGCAGATTCAACAACCGAAGATGTCACAACGTCCACACCGCCGGCGGCCAGTTCTTGCAAAGCAGGTGCTGCACCTTTTGACGGAACCCATGGGGCAGCGTCTGCAGCAGCGCCAGTGTCGTTCAACATGCCAGCGAGCGCGAGGTGCCAAATGCCGCCTTGACCGGTTCCAGACCCTTTGTATTTTCCAGGATTGGCCTTGATCGCTGCAAGAACATCAGCCGCTGTTTTCCATTCGCTGTCAGAACGCACCTGAATGCCTGCGGAATCAGCGTTATAAAGCGCGATTGGGGTGTAATCTTTTCCGGTCAATTCGGTCAGGCCAGCCCAATGCATCATCCCAATTTCAACTGTGACAACACCGATAGTATAGCCGTCCGCCGCAGCAGTTGCGATGGCAGAATGGCCAACAACACCGCTACCGCCTGTGCGGTTGACGACGTTTACGGGCTGACCAAGTTCTGCTTTGAGAAGACCTGCGATCATGCGACCTGTCGCATCTGTTCCACCACCGGCACCCCATGGCACGATCAACGTAATGGGCCGTTCGGGGTATTCGGCAGCAGCTTGAAGCGTTGTTGCAAACGTAGCCGCACCGACAATTGATGCACCTAGAGCAAGGCTGGTTAGTGTTTTCATAAAGGGCATATTGGTTCCTCCCGTTTACCCGATTTTACCGCACGGATTAGCCCGCGAGATTAAATTTTGACGAGCAATCTCCCAAAACTTGCATCAGGGGGCAGCACGCCGCCTTCAATGTCAATATTGGTTCCTGCCGTGAAGCTCGATTGTTTTGATGAGAAGAATACAGCAAAACCATTTTGATGTATACTAGAATACCAGATTGTTGACTCATTTTCCTACGTATGTTTCGCTCGGGATTCTACAAAGGAAAAGTTCCATCATAAAGTCCTGCTCGCGGGTTCCTGTCGAGCGTTGATCAAATAGTCAGCATTTGCAAAACTTGGTTTGAAATTTTCATGTCCGTTTCGGCCGTTTCTGTTGACCAATTAGTCGTCCTCAAGCGAAATTGCGACACGCTTGATATTGGTAATTAGGGCTCACTGCAGCCATCCGAGCGTTTTGATGAATGACTGGTTCGCTCTCACAAGCGGACATTGGCCGAAAACAGGTCAACGACCGGCGTGCAGACAATTCTGACGTGCCAAATTGCATTGGAAAGTTCAATGCGCTTCGAAATCGGCGGCCATTCGATTCTCACAGACCGGTGTGCTATGTTTTCTTCTTGGCTCGCCAACAATGTGAAGCAAACCATTGACCATTTTTCTAATTCGACATGCGCAGTCGCAATTCAATGCAGTATACCAGGCAGGACAACCCGATCCACTTCTGTTCGATGCCCGCCTTTCTAAACTAGGCCACCAACAAGGACAGATAGCCCGGGCAACAACCTCTAAATTGCCTATTGATCGAGTGGTGGTTTCACCGCTCACAAGGACCTTGCAGACCGCATCATTGCTTTTCGGATCAGATCGTACATTTGAAATCGATGCAGTGGTACGTGAGCAGGTGCTCAACAGTTGCGATATCGGTCGATCACCCTCGCAACTGAGCAAGGAATATCCGCATCTGGATTTTGCTCATCTCCCTGATCATTGGTGGCACAAGGATGTGCCCGATCACCGGGGCATCCCGGTTGAACCCAACGACGTATTGCAAAGACGTGCAGATTTGTTTTCGAAGCATCTGCGTGACAGTGCTGCAAGAAATACCGCTGTCGTCACCCACGGCAATTTCATCCGCGCGTTGACCGGCATACAGCCCGAAAACTGCCAGGTCATCGAATTTGAGCCCTACTGACTGGAACGGTGATTCCGTAGTTAGATTAAATCGGATTACCCGTTGCATCATCAAACAGATGGATTTGCTCAGATCCCGGGGAGAACCTCATGCTTTCAACAGCCTAGTCTAGCAGGTAACTGTGAAGTTGGACGCAATGGCGGAGCCAAACGTCCCCGTGAATGGTGGCTTGTCAGCAATACTGGAAAACCGATATGGCTTCGCTTTGTTGGGGATGGCGAACGGACAACAGATTGCCGGTGCATTTGGAGACTGGGGATGGTCTAATTGCTTATAATTCGGCCAAGGCGTGGTGGTCCATGCTGCGTTTCCGTATCGCATGGTTGGTCATTCACAATCAGTGTTTTTGATTGCGGTCATTCAATATATTGAATGTTGGTGGGTATCTGGAGCAACGTTGACGTTGATTTAGGAACAGTCTCGCAAAAGGTGTGAAAACTCTACGTAGGTATCATCTTCGGTGGTTTTTCAGCCAATTCTGAGTGTGAGAGTTTCAAAAATTGCACAAATTCAAGGGTTTCATACCAGATCGAGCTACACCAGTTACAATGAAGGAGGAAATAGTCATTGAACCGTTTTCTGATATCCGATCTGTTGAGTGATTGCTGCTTTGCGGATGATGCAATGTCGGATGCATCTGATAGCCACTGGTATATGAACTTCTCAGCGAAATTCATTTTTGACCAATTGGTTTTCACCCTGTCCAATCGCTGCTTCCGTTCCAGTTCGGCTTGACGTTTGCGATCAATTTGCACCCCTGACACATGAACGGCTTTCCCGTAAGAAAAATTACGATTGGCTCGTTTCCAAGTGCTGTCGATCCTCGCAAAATCCAAAACAGCATCAGCGGATTCATCGCCAAAACTGATCTCGATTTTTTCCATCGACGCATATTCCAGGTAGCCTTGGAGTCCGCCGATCATTGTACCATCGGACATAACAACAACCTCTTCGGCGTGCCGCAAACAAACTCGTTTCGCACCCGGGAATTCTGCGGCGATAATTGTACGCACTTCTCTATGAGACATCAACGGATCAAAAATCACACCATGGAAATGAAGCATCGCGTATCGTTTGTGGGGAAGATTGGTCGGGTCAATTTCCCCTGGCCATTCGTCTACATGAAAATCGAACTCTAGCTCATCTATCCACTTCAGAACGATATCAAATTTGCCCCGACAGATTGCTCCATTGCTCATCCGGTCGAGCATACGGCGAATTCTTATGCGAACGTCATTGAGGCTTCCACCAATTGAACCATTCACCGGTACCGCCATCACATTAATCGTGACTGGATGGCACATCACGAGCGGAAGGCCTTCAATATCTGTCATCATTCGTTGGCCGCCACGAACTCGATATTCGCCAGATTTTGCTTGAGTGGTCGTTAAGCACGCCAAACCTTGTGTTTGGGGCAAGGTCTGCTTCACATTCTTTCGTTTGGATTTCGATGCACGAGGATTCGAGCATGTCGGGCACCACGGCGAATTACATCGGTGGTGTTTTTGGCACATTTCAACCCTATTCAAGACCTCTGCGACGTATGGAATTATTGCCGTTTTATGATCTCGCTTCAGTATTTGAAGCGCGGAATTCTTCTTGACGTATTCCGACCCTGAAACAATCCGTTTCGACATTACGGCTCGATGCATCTCTGTTTTTGCAATAGGCATGGGCGTTTCCTTTCGGGCCAATTTTTTGTTGGCCCCAATAACTATGTAGGAGGATTTTCCCGAAAGATGGCAAAATGGCCAATTTTGTTAAATTTGAGCCTTTTTGTAGGGTTTTAGCGGCTCCAGCCCTAAATATAGTGGACAATTGGAGGTCATATTATGGAAAGAAAGAAAGTCACAATTAGATCGGTAGAGACTGATGCATGGGACATAATGCATCTCATCCGAGACACTGAACAGCGGATGTTGGGCGCGATTATCTCCGACGCAATTTACGAATACTGGGAAGTAAATTATGAAACCGATTGATAATCAAATACATCCGACTGCACTCTGAATAAAGTGGTTCGATGTTGCGTGTGGCACAGCTCTATGGCGACTTACATACCGGGGCCTGTAAATCGGTACCCGGTATTTTAAAGTGTCTATTTTGATATACAAATGCTGGATTGATTGTTTATCCGCACCGCTTCTTCACTTAGATGACCATATCAATCGAATTCAATCGGTCGGGCCAACCAAGGCAGTCAGCAGTTTTCGGAAACCACACTAAACTTTACTTGCCGTAAATTCGCTGTCTTCGCCACAATGGATGTACAGATGTCCGATCAATTCCCCATCGGTGCCAATCTTGGCCCAACCTCGACCGCACGTCTCATCGCGTTCATCGTGTCCCTGCCATGAGAATTCTACGCAGGGCTGCTCATCG
The DNA here is from genome assembly GCA_039969995.1 of Rhizobiaceae bacterium. Classification (GTDB taxonomy): domain Bacteria; phylum Pseudomonadota; class Alphaproteobacteria; order Rhizobiales; family Rhizobiaceae; genus Pseudahrensia. The sequence goes on along the minus strand of JBDVMU010000055.1, from coordinate 162,517 downwards.
CGAATTGAGTACCGACAATCTGTAAAACCGGTCACCGCGATGAATTGGAAGCGGCCCATGTCATCTTCGTCAAATTCGATAAACGCTTGACCAACCAGATTTATGGCATCCGTGCTCCATTTCTCCATGCGATTGATGTGCCAACGGCCAACAAACCATTTGTTATCACCCATCTTGGTCAACCCTCATCGTGCACTCGCTGGAATGGTTCGGTACAGTGTTGGTACACTGATCGAAAATGCAGATGCAATGTCAGTGGCTGGCATACCATTGGCAAACATCGCCTTAGCTGCTTCGATCTGATTGCCATCCATTTTCTTAGGGCGACCACCAAGGCGACCGCGTTTTCGTGCTGCCTCTAAGCCAATCTTAGTGCGTTCGATCAAGACATCACGTTCAAGCTGGGCACAGGCCGCCATAACGGTGAATACCATCTTACCGGTTGGTGTGGTCGTATCGATGGTCTCCGTCAACGAGGTGAAGCCAATACCGCGTTCTTCGAATTCTCCGATGATCTGGATCAGATGCGACACGGATCGAGCCACTCGACTCAAGCTGAGACAAACGAAGGTGTCCCCAATGCGACAGAAGTCTAGAGCCTCATTCAACGCCACACGATCAGCTTTCGATCCTGATGCCACTTCTTCGAATATGCGTTCGCATCCCGCCTCTCGTAATCGATCCACTTGACCGTCGATGTTCTGAGATTGAGTTGAAATCCGTGCATATCCTATCAGCAATGACATCTCCGAAGATTCTTGAAACTCATCGGATTATATCAGGACGGAATTTTGATATCGAGATGGGAAACGAGAAGCTTTTCCAGTGTGATATTATGGCCGGTGACTGAGAACGTATCGAGAATCAATTACGACCATTTGTGATATCGGCAATATGGTAGTTGTTGGTCCAGAGCAGCGGTTGTCGAGTGTAAGGCTCACTCAGTCGTCTGTGGCCATAATGTTTCTAGTGATTGTGGCGATCCTCCGCTGCTTTCATGTAATCTCTTCTGGTGTCGATCAGAGAGATGACTGTCTCTGTAAGGCGGTAGAAAGTGTAAAGACACTCCAGAAAAATAAAGATGATAATAATGCCAAAGGAAGCTGAAAACACGCTGGAAGCTGCCTCAACATAACCAACTAGGCTCACGCCGGTTTGAGACTGAACATAAACAGCGACTTCAATTAATTTCTTACCAACCCACTTAGGCGCACTGAATTGCAGGCCGGTGAACACCATAATGACCGTATCTAGAATTGACAGTGTGATAAAGTATCTGGACCGGGCTTTGAAGTTCTGAGCCAATGAACCCAATTTCTTCAAATCGTGTCTATCGGTTTCATCTTTTGCAGGTGGAAGGCCAACCTCGGCGAGTGTTGCATTTGAAAAAAGCGCAGTGAACACAAAGCCTGTCAGAATTGTTATTCCCGTGACAATAATAGAATAGGCACTGGAAATATTAGTGGAAAACAATACCAACAGGATCGAGAGCAATAATGTTCCACTCAGCCGCAAGTGGTGACGCTCTCGGCTTCCATCAGAGAAATTTGTATAGGTGCTGTAATTTGACCTAATTAGCTCATGCATTCTCATTCTTTAAACGATCATTGGTATGATTTTTTCTCGCATTGTTCTGAGCATTTCCTGCTCGATCTGCTGGCGATTAGGCACTCCATCTCGATCAACGTTCACGTTCAATCCGAATTTTGTTGCGAAGTTATTCTCGCCTAGGAAATATACGGTTCTCGTCCTTCCTTCTTCTCGAACAAGAGCGGTACAACCGATTATGTCATCGCTATCTAACTCGAAGATTTCACCTTGGTTAATCAATCGAGCCAAGGCGTCTTTCCTTTGAGTGACACTTCCACGCACATTTTGTGCAATGCGTCCGACTTCTTCACCAAACCCGTCTCCGTACTCGGTGGCTTTTATCGCTATTGCACCAGAAGTTCCAAATACGCTTCGACGTTCCGGGCGATCACTGGCTCTGCGGTAAGTAACTTTTAATTCTGTTGGAGAACCGTTCCCAATGTCCGCCGAAATGCTCTTAATGGTTTTCGAGGCTATCTGATAATTTCCCCGCAATAGATGTGAGACGCAACTGCGAAAACCCTCATAGTCGCCAAACTGGCCATGATATGTGACGCCGATCAAAATTTTTCCATCACGCAATAGGGTAATGAGGTAGTTGAATGGCCGAAGATTCAAGCTGTCTGCCGAAATCAATCCATGCACGTTATTTCGATATTGCTGACCATAGTATGCGCCATCAAAATTACCAAAATGAACGCCGGGGGACGCTTCTTTATAGCCACTAAACGGAAGGTCTCGCCCCAGTTTGATTTTTTCAATGACTCTAGGATCGGTTTCGTCTAATGGCGTGTTGTTAGAAATCCGTCCAACAATTCGTTCGAACTCGTTCTGCGTAAATGGGAATTCTGCTGGATTATCCGCGTCAGACTCGTTTGGTATGTGCTTTACCAAGTAATGAAACGATACTGTTATTAGACCACTCTTGTGTCGTTTTGCCATTGTGAATCCTTAATACTGATAAGACCCATATCCAATCAATCTATCTTGACAGTCAATATGACCAAAATGGATATGCAGAGGATTCCATAGTGTTGGTCTTGTTTCGAGGTGAAACCGGCTGGCGATGATCACATGCGATAAGCCAGCGTCCGCGTAGAATTATGCAGTTGGCCAGAGTTTCTGATGGGGCACAACGTACGCTAGTCTAAACAACCACCTTGATGCTTTTTCGTATTGAGCAACAACGGACCCAACAACGTGTCTAAAAAGTGGGGTCCAGCACATCATTGCTAAGCCAACATCGAGTTACACTAGCGTTTTGTTGTAACCGATTGACGATCTCCCTCTGCAGTCCGTGGCATGAAGCTCAATGGACTTTTGTATTGAGGAAGTTCAGCGGCCTTCTTGTCTAGCCAATCGAAATTCGAGGAGGAATAAAGCTCCCTTAGACAACCGACAATCTGAAGTTGGTTGAAGAAGCGGACATCTGAACCTTTTGCTTGCCTTGCATGGATCACTTTAGGCCCCCAAAAAGAACTCGACTTCTCACGGTGACTGGCAACGAAGCAAACTGCCGGAGACAAAGGAATTGAGACATGACTGCCGGGACGCCAATATGCAGGGCCACTAAAATCCTCAAGGGTCCTTGGGTCTTCATAAAGCTGCACAGGGCTATCTGAGATGATAAATTGCTGCCCACGCGGTGCGTGAAAAAGATGCCAATCCATTTCAGCCACCACTGGCGCGAAATGCTTGGCGGCCGTCAAGGCTCGAATGGTAGCTTCGAAGCTAACAACGATAGTTCCATCAGCTTCAACCGTGAGTTCGCTTTCTTTCGATATCCCAGAAACGTCAAGTTCGGTATCTCGTTCCGAAGCCTCAGTGACAGCGCGAACATAAGTCTCCACTGACTCCACAACCTTATGGTCAAACTTGTGATGTTCGATCCCAAGGAGCATGTCGGCAAACTCCTGTCTTCTGCGTGGTGACCTAAAGTCTTGCGAGGTGAGAAATGCCGAGAAATTCGTACGAGCCTCAGATGACAATTTAATCCCTTCTAGGAGGTCTCGAACCGCGGCTGATCCAGCACCTTCGATTCGGCTCAACTCTTTCTCGACTGTTTGAGTGTCTAATTCTCCGGAGTCTTTCTTGGCTGCGTTGTAATAGCGTTGGAACGCCATACCGTCGGGTCGAGAGCGAAATGTTAGACCTTTGCTACGAACATAAACACTCAGCCTACCACCATCATCAGCAAACCTTTTGAGCAAGAACTGTGGAACGTAGTGCTGTCGTTTTACTTTGGACAAATCGTAGCCTCAATGGATCAATCTGGCTTAAGAGACCCACTCTACCCGCCATCAATTAATCCTCAAACTGTAAGCCTGATCTTCCTTCGCACTCGAAATCGTCGAACCTCCGCAACCACCGAACGAAAACCGACCACTTGCGTTGGATATCGAGCGATCAAAAACTGCGGTTTTTGGAAGGCGAACTTGGTCCATACCCTTTTGATCGACTGGGCGAACCACAGAAGACGACAGGTGAAATTAACGTTTCACAACCGACTCACTCTATCCAATGAACCAGAATGTCAGTTATGAACATGTCTTTGTCAATCAACTCTCCATAACTATCACTATCGGCAACATAAGTTCGCGCAACCCATTGATACCACCCTCCTGACTCGGTCATGAACCAAGGCGTATCCCCACCACCTTGGGAGAATGTTCCTTTAAACGCAACGAGGCGCACACTGCCTGCTTTAGGGTTGCCGACACGGTTGGCCTCTGCATGTGCTGCTTCACGCAACAGCGAGTGTATCCCACGAGCGATCCCAGAAGTGTGTTTGTCGCCAATTGGGTGTCTGGTAAAAGCGGTTCGAACAGATCGACCTCCTACGATAAGAGGATCTGGAGCTTTAAACGTGTGTTCCTTTCGTGTGAGTGGCGCGTTATCAATATCATTGTGAACAACAGAGATCGAATGACCAGTTTTTTTGGGTCGAATCGACTTTTCGACGTATGTATTCTGCTTGTCGCCAGCCCGCCAAAGTCCAACAATATTCTTCAAGTTGGAAGCTCTAATCTTGAATTCTCGGCCTCCCCCTATCTCCTCAACCTTAGTTAATGGTAACGATCCGTCACTCTGACGGATTTGACAGAGATAGTCAGAAACCGGTGTGCCATCTTTCTGCTCAACGGAAACAGTGACCGAAACGCAACCAAGAGTGGTCTCGCCCTTAACGAACTCGGTGGCGAACACAGATTTGGGATTGATGACGCTTGGCTGCAGTTCGACATCACTTAAGAATGGATCGACAAAGCCGGGTGGAACCGCCGGATAATCGGCATGGGCGCAGTCAGATATGGTAAACCGAATCGTTCCGTCTTCTTTGGCATCTAGGATGACAGAACTGGACCAGTTGAGGACATCTGGCATTCCAAGATGTCCCGGACCTCGAATGTAGAGTCGGTGCCATCCAGCATCATGGGGTGATCGCTCTACTTCAATTTTGGTTATTTCATTCGGAAGAATTTTTGTCCATTCAAGAGGCCACGGATGCAGCCCATTTTTTGAGACTATGGAAACCCAAAATCCATCAATTTGAGAACATGGGTCTCGTACGCCATGCTGATCCACAGTGTCAATAATTAGGTCAATTTTCTGAAGGTTGCGATCATCTTCAGGCGGATGAGGAATCGCGCCACTAGGAAGTTGACTGTCGGGAATAGTATTCATTGTATGTTCATCCAATTTTTTTACCCAATGATAGACGATAACTAATTGAATTAGGAAAACAACAAGATTTTCAATATTTTTTTAATGCGATACATTAGTTTTAAGTGCATTAGGTTGCATTAAGTCCTCGATTTACGTCAATGAGCGCAAAGATACGCATATATTGATGTAGATTGAGCAACGTATTTCGCTGTAATTGGTAGTTTGCTTTAGTGAAACCAGTCAATCTACACGCCCTTCGAGGGCAGTGGTCACAGCAATTCAAACTACAAGCTTGAATTCCTTTCGCACTCGAAATCGTCGGACCCCCGCAACCAAAGTAAGAAAACGCCTCAGCACACACGTGCTGGGGCGTTTCTTATTTTAGGTGGCCTATTCTAACAAAAAGCAGGGCATCGAGATTTGATAGAGTATCTCCGTTATGGGCGTTCAATGCTTCTGCGTCATCAGTCCAACTCAGCTGCCATGAAGGCAGGCCTGGCCTCCAGTCTGTCCGCATAGGAAGTCAAATTCGGCAACTGCTCAAAATTGCCTCCCAGACGGCGCGACATGATAACGGCATGCCCGGTGATAGTGTCGGCAATAGTAAATTGATCTGCCAGATATTCCCGCCCTTCCATGTGAGCTTCTACTGCACCCAGAGTTCGATTCAGTAGTTTCAGCGCACGAGCTGCAATTTCCGCATTACGGCGATCTGGGGGCAGCAAAATCGTTTCCACCACGTAATTGTTGATCGGTGGCATGATCATGCCCTCAGCATAGTGGAGCCATTGAAGATAAGAGGCGAAATTCATCTTGGCCGGTCCAGGCGCCAATTCGGGGGCGTATCGCGCAGCCAGATATTGGGCGATGGCGGTGCTTTCTGTGATCGTGTCGTTGCCGTCAACCAGCGTTGGCACCCGCCCATTGGGATTGAGGGCGGTGTATTGTGGACCGCGCATCTCTTTCTGGCCAAGCGTAAATCGCTCCAACTCATAGTCCAACCCGATTTCTTCCAGCAACCAAACCGTACGCACGGCGCGCGATTGGGGGGCGTAATAGACTTTCATGATTTGCCTCAGGGTTTCAAACGTTGACAAAAAGTAACTTCAAAAATAGAAGTTAGTCAATTCCGCATTTGAGGTGATCCAATGAGCCGCGCAAACCTCTCCTCGCAATCATGTTCTATCGCGCGTGCCGTCGCGCTTGTTGGTGACCAGTGGACGATCATGATTATGCGAGAGATGTTTCTGGCGACCCGGCGGTTTGACGATTTTCTCAACCTGACTGGCATGTCGTCGCATCTTTTGTCACAGCGGCTGAAAAAACTGGAAACCCTGGGTGTCATCCGTCGCCAAGCCTATTCCCAACGTCCACCGCGCTATGAATATCGTTTGACCCAGATGGGACGCGATTTATGGCCGGTGATCATCGCTTTTAAGCAGTGGGGCGACCGCTGGCTAACAGACGACGAACCATCCGTGCAGCTGATCCATAAAGGATGTGATGCTGCAAGCACGCCACGCCTCATGTGTTCACAATGTGGTGAACCCATGGAAGCCCATGACGCCGTCGCTCAACTGGCTCCGGCCTTCGAGCAGGAACGAAGCAAATTGAGGAAACAATCATGAAGACACGAATTACAGAGTTGTTCGGTATCGAACACCCAATCATTCAAGGTGGCATGCATTACGTCGGATTTGCCGAGCTGGCAGCTGCAGTCTCCCAGGCTGGCGGACTGGGCATCATCACTGCACTGACGCAAAAGACTCCCGCTGATCTGGCTAATGAGATTGCCAAGGCAAAAGATCTGACCAACAAGCCGATTGGTGTCAATCTGACCTTTCTGCCGGTCATGAAAGCACCGGACTATCCCGGCTACATCAAGGCTATCATCAAGGGCGGTGTCGAGATCGTTGAAACGGCAGGGCGTAATCCGGTACAGGTCATGCCATATTTGAAGGATGCCGGGATCAAGGTCATTCATAAATGCACGTCGGTTCGCCACTCCCTGAAAGCCCAGGAAATTGGTTGCGACGCGGTTTCGGTTGATGGCTTTGAGTGCGGCGGTCACCCCGGCGAAGACGATATTCCCAACATGATCCTGTTGCCCCGTGCAGCCGATGAACTGGAAATACCATTCGTTGCTTCCGGGGGCATGGCCGATGCCCGTTCGTTGGTTGCATCCTTGGCGATGGGAGCGGACGGGATGAACATGGGCACGCGCTTTATCGCTACTCAGGAAGCACCGGTGCATGACAAGGTCAAACAGGCCATTCTTGGCGCCAGCGAGCTGGACACCCGCCTGGTGATGCGTCCATTGCGCAATACAGAACGGGTATTGAACAACGTCGCAGTTGAGCGGTTGCTGGAAAAGGAAGCTGCGCTTGGCAACAAGCTCACCATCGATGATATTTTGGATGAGGTAGCCGGGGTCTATCCCAAAGTGATGATAGACGGAGATATGGATGCAGGCGCATGGTCTTGTGGCATGGTGGCCGGGTTGATCAATGACATCCCCACCTGCCAGGCATTGATTGATCGGATCATGGCTGAGGCAGATCAGCTCATTCGTAGGCGTCTGGAAGGCATGGTCGCAGCATAGCGGCCCACGGAGAAATCAGGATGTATGAAACACTGAAGTTTGAAATTGCCGACAACATAGCGACGATCACTTTGTCACGTCCCGACAGCGCCAATGCGCTGAACCTGAAGATGGCTGAAGAACTGCATGAAATATCCATCACCTGTTGCACAAACTCCAATATCAGAGCCGTGTTGCTGACCGGTGAGGGGCGCATGTTCAGTGCTGGGGGAGACTTGAACCAGTTCAAGGATGCGGGGGATGAGAAGCAAGCGCTGCTGCTGCACATGGCGACAATCCTTCATGCTGCGATTGTCCGCTTTGCCAACATGGATGCACCGCTGGTGGTTGCGGTTAATGGTACGGCGGCGGGGGGTGGATTTTCCATGCTGCTGGCTGGTGACTTTGTCATCGCTTCATCGCGAGCCAAATTGGTTGCCGCCTATACCGCATCCGGGCTCACGCCAGATGGTTCTTCGACCTTCTATCTGGCCAAACATGTGGGGCTGTTGCGAGCTAAGGAACTGTTGTTCACCAACCGCGTATTGACGGCAGATGAAGCCAAGGATTGGGGCTTGGTCAACCAGGTTGTAGAACCAGAGGAACTGATGGACGCGGCGATGACGCAGGTTCAGGAGTTCGCCAATGGACCGACGAAATCCTATGGCCGGCTCAAGCGCATGCTTCAAACGGCGTTCAGCGATCCGATGGAAACACAACTTGAGAAGGAAACCCAAGGCATTGCATCGATGATGGCAACCCGCGATGGCCCGCACGGCTTGGAAGCCTTTTTGAACAAGCAGAAACCAAAGTTCGAAGGCCGATAGGGAGTTTTATTTAGGGAACCATTCAGGTCATGTGACCTCGTCGCTGTCGGCACGGCCATAGTTGTGATTGCGCGTTTGGCGGCTTCCGCAGTTGCTTATTTGTGCTAGTTTGCCCAGGCAATACGGGGGTAAATGAGTGAATCTGAGTATCAAAGCGCGCCTGAATTATCGGGCGCCAAAACCCTGTTGGGTGCTGTTGCAAATTGAGGCAGCTGAAACTGCCGGCCAGCAGCTTATAAACCCACAACTTCACATCGCTGGTTCTCATCAGCTCAATCGCATTTCGTCTGATGACGGGATGGGTGAGCGGGTCTGGATTCATGTTCACGATCAGCTCGATTGTGACTATCAAGCCGACGTAACCTTGGACGTTGAACCCCAAGATATCAAAACCCGCGAAGCATCCGAACTTTGCGACTTGCCTGCCGAAACGGTGAAGTATCTGCTGCCGTCCCGCTATTGCACTGTTTTTGAGTTTGACGACGTGCTGCGCGCCGAATTTGGTCACTTGCGTGGCGGGGCGCAAGTCGCTGCGATGGCCCAGTGGGTGCAGCAAAGCCTGGTATATGACCCTGCCGCGAGTGATGCGACAACCTCGGCCTGGCAGACCTTCCGGCAGGGTCGCGGCGTGTGCCGTGATTTTGCCCATGTTTTGATTTCGCTGGCTCGTGCCGCGGCCATTCCAGCGCGCTATGTCAGTGTCTATTCGCCCGACGCGGTACCAATGGACTTCCACGCCATGGTTCAAGTCTATCTGGACGGTGCCTGGCTCGGTGTCGATCCGTCTGGACTTTCGCACCCGGAGCGTAATGCCATCATCGGCATCGGCCGTGATGCGACAGATGTTTCCTTTCTCACTTCCTATGGTGACCTGCAATTCGTCAGCCAAAAGGTTGATGTACAACTCGGTGGTGGTTGATTCTTGTCCTCTGCCATCTTGTGCACGCCTTCATAACGGGTAAGGTTGGATAATGCAGGAAGACCAAACTCACTTCGATGAAATGACCACCGGTGAAGGTGGTGTCCGCTCCCCCTACAGTGAATATGAGAAATGGTTTGCAACCCAGGATCCGACACGGCTGAGCAAGAAGTCGCGTGAGGCAGAGGCGTTTTTCAGACGAACCGGAATTACCTTCAATGTATATGGCCAGGCGGCGGCTCAGGAGCGGCTGATTCCATTCGACCTTGTGCCGCGCATTCTGTCGAACCGTGAATGGACCAAACTGTCCCGCGGAATTGAACAGCGGGTGCGGGCAATAAACGCCTTTCTGCATGACATATATAACCGACAGGAAATCCTGCGTGCGGGTCGTGTGCCGGTTAATCTGATTGCCCAAAATGAAGCCTTTTTGCCGCAAATGATTGGGGTTACGCCACCGGGTAATGTCTACACCCACATCGTTGGCACTGACATCGTGCGAACAGGTGAGGGCGACTTCTTCGTGCTGGAAGACAATGCCCGCACGCCATCAGGTGTGTCCTACATGCTGGAAAACCGTGAGACCATGCTGCAGATGTTCCCGGAACTGTTCAGCAAGATCAAAGTTCAGCCGGTTAGCGACTATCCAAAGAACCTGCGCCGTTCACTGGCAGCCTGCGCGCCGAGAAATTGCCGTGGCAAACCGACAGTGGCCGTATTGACCCCGGGCATCCACAACTCAGCCTATTTCGAACACTCCTTCCTGGCTGACCAGATGGGAGCGGAGTTAGTCGAGGGGCATGATCTGCGTGTCGTCGACGGATGTATCGCCATGCGCACGACCCGTGGCTACAAGACCATTGATGTCCTGTATCGCCGGGTTGACGACGACTATCTGGACCCGCTCAATTTCAAACCTGAATCGATGTTGGGTGTGCCCGGCATTATGGATGTCTATCGTGCCGGCAACATCACGATTGCCAATGCACCGGGTACCGGCATTGCCGATGACAAGGCGATTTACTCCTACATGCCCGATATCGTCGAATTCTATACTGGTGAAAAAGCCATCTTGAAGAATGTCGAAACTTACCGGTGTTCCGAACCGGATTCGCTGGCCTATGTGCTCGACAATCTAGATGAACTGGTGGTCAAGGAGGTGCACGGTTCGGGTGGATACGGAATGTTGGTCGGACCGGCGGCGAGCAAGAAGGAACTCAAGACCTTTGCCGCCAAACTTCGGGCCAGGCCGGACAACTACATTGCCCAGCCGACCCTGTCGCTGTCGACCGTGCCGATCTTTGTCAAAAAGGGCCTGGCACCGCGCCACGTCGATTTGCGCCCCTTCGTGCTGGTTTCGCCACAGGGCATCAAAATAACGCCCGGCGGTCTCACCCGGGTTGCGCTGAAGGCAGGCTCTTTGGTTGTCAACTCCAGTCAGGGTGGCGGCACTAAAGACACCTGGGTATTGGAGGACTGATCCGATGCTGGGAAAGACCGCAGGTGGTTTGTTTTGGATGTTTCGCAATCTGGAGCGCAGTGAAAACACCGCGCGGCTGGTCGAAGCGGGATTTCGCATTGCCCTGACCCGCTCAACTGACAGCGAAACCGAATGGAAATCAGTGGTCACAACTGCAGCCGTAAAAGACGGCTATATGCAGAAATATGACACGTTCAACGGACCCAATGTGGTCGATTACCTTCTGCGCGACCGGGACAATCCTTCGAGTGTCATCTCGGTAATTGAGAGTGCTCGCACCAATGCCCGTATGGTACGTACGGCACTGACCACAGAAGTCTGGGAAGCGGTTAATGATAACTGGATGACCGTCAAGGCGCTGCTGAAACGCCCGGTGCGGGAGACCGAACTGCCATCAATCCTCGGTACCATCCGCCAGCAAAGCGCGCTGGTGCGCGGTGCATTGCACGGAACCATGTTGCGCAATGACATTTACGACTTTGCACGGTTGGGGACGTTTCTTGAGCGTGCCGACAACACGGCGCGTATTGTTGACGTCAAATACTATACCCTGTTGCCTTCGGCCAGTTTTGTCGGCTCTTCGCTGGACAACGTGCAATGGGAAACTATTTTGCGCTCCGTCTCAGCACATCGTGCGTTTCGCTGGCTCGATGAGAGCGACATGACGTCGGTAGCGATTGCCGACTTTCTCATTCTTGACCGCCGCCTGCCGCGATCCTTGTCCTTTTGCACCGCCGAACTGGTCTCCAATCTTGGCTTTCTGGCCGACGATTATGGGGAGCGTCACCTGTGTCATGATCTGGCCGATAATCTGCGCGCCCGCTTGAAAGACCGTGATATCAACTCCATTTTTGAAGCCGGACTTCATCAGTTCCTGCTCGACTTCATTCATGACAACAATGCCCTCGGCATGCAGATTGAGGCGGATTACCGGTTCTACAGCTAGATTGACCCAGCCAATATGAGATTATCGATCACCCACAGGACCCAATATAAATATGACGCACCGGTGGACTATGCCCTGCAACAGGTGCGCCTGACGCCGACCAGCAATACTCAGCAGAATGTCCTGTCGTGGCAGGTCGAGGTTGATGGTGGACATGAAGAGCTCAGCTTCTCCGACCAGTATAACAATCATACCTTGATGGTCAGCATTGTGCCGGGTGGCGATATGGTGACGCTGACGGCGTCGGGTGAAATAGATACGCTCGATTCAAGCGGTGTCCTTGGCCCGGTTTATGGCTATGCGCCGCTGTGGCACTTCACCCTGCATTCCGAGTTAACCAAGCCGGGGCGCGGCATTCGCAAGCTTTCCCGAACCATCACGGATGATGATGTGCTGACCAGCCTTCACGCCTTATCTGCAGCGATTGGTGAGCAGGTCAGATATGAGGCCGGACAGACCTATGCAGCGACAAGTGCTGAACAGGCGTTGGAAGGTGGCGCAGGCGTCTGTCAGGATCATGCACAGATTTTTATTTCCGCCGCCCGAACAGCCGGAATTCCAGCCCGTTATGTCAGCGGCTACCTGATGATGAATGACAGGGTTGATCAAGACGCCAGTCATGCTTGGGCCGAAGCCCATATTGATGGCCTTGGATGGGTGGGATTCGACGTCTCTAATGGCATTTCTCCTGATGAAAGATATGTTCGCATCGCCACCGGGCTGGATTATCGCGATGCTTCACCTGTTTCTGGCATGCGGATGGGGACAGCCAATGAATCGATGATTGTTTCTGTGCAAGTCCAGCAGTAAAAGAATGGCTTGAAACAGGGCATGCCCATCACTTTCGGAAACCTCTGATGACATATTGCGTCGGTCTGCAGCTGAATAAAGGTCTGGTATTCATGTCAGACACGCGCACCAATGCAGGCGTTGATAATTTCTCCAAAACCAAAAAGATGTTCACCTGGGAAGTGCCTGGAGAACGGGTCATCACGCTGATGACAGCCGGTAATCTGGCAACGACCCAGTCACTGGTCAGCCTGATTGAGGAGCGTTCAAAGGCTCCAGAAGATCGCAGTCCGACGATCCTCCATGAGCCATCCATGTTTCAGGTTGCACGCCTGGTGGGTGCGACCCTGAAAGAGGTGATCGAAGAAAGCTCCTCCAGCGGTCAAACGGCGAGTTCGAAGTTCCGGGCCACGATTATCCTGGGCGGCCAGATCAAGGGTAGTGCGCCGACCATGTTCTTGATCTATCCGGAAGGTAATTTCGTCGAGATCACCGAGGAAACACCGTTCTTTCAGATCGGGGAAGCCAAGTATGGTAAGCCGATCCTCGTCCGCGCCTATGAGCCGGACATGAGTTTTGAAGAAGCAGTCAAGCTGTTGCTGGTATCATTTGACTCCACCATCAAAGCCAACCTATCGGTTGGTTTGCCCATTGATCTGCAGGTCTATGAGGCTGATGCCTACACGATTGGCGTGCAAAAACGCATTGAAGCGGAAGACGAGTACTACCAGTCGATTTCAACAGGCTGGGGGGATGCGTTGCGCGATGCCTTTGGCTCGCTGCCGTCCTACGAACTGTGATGCTGCGCCAATTGCGCTGCCAATTGTGTTAACTGAGCCTGGGTTGAGTGCGCTGGCGAAGCAGCCAGGCCCGTTATGGACTTCAACATGTTTTCAGCATTGGCCGAACCTATTACCGGGTTGGTGAAGGCTGCAAACTTGTTCTGGACGCCGGTTTCGGTGATTGGATTTTCCGGATCACCAAGTGCCTCTGTTGGCGGTGAATGCAGCACCTGACCATCCTTCAAAGTGAGTTCAACACTGGCAATTCGGTTTTTGGGGAATGCTTCATTGAAGGCCTGCGTTTCGGAAATTTCGATCAATTCCTGCATCCTGGCAACGTCTGGATTGGAAAGCGCATCATCGCTGACATGCTCGGCTCCAATCGTGCCATGGACCAGCGCAGCGGCGACGGAATAGGGCAGGGAATATTGAGCTTCTTCGGTGTTCTTGGGATGTTTGGTCGAGAGCCGTTTGGCTTCATGAAAGGTATGGACCCGGATGGCCGCCAGGTCGTCCGGCTCGAAGTGATGTTGCCGCTGCAAGTTCAGCACAGCTTCCACAGGAGGCTGGGCCCAACGGCAGACTGGATAAAGCTTGATATATTGCTCGGTGATATACCAATGATCCCGCAGGTCACCCCAGATAGTAGCGAGTTCGGGGGCTTCCATGGAAATAGCGGGTGCGCCGGTAAAGCCTTCTCGGGCCAGATAGGCCGCGGAAACACCGGCCATTGAGCCCCAGCCCGAACCGTCCTTGACCATGGTGGGGTGGTCGATGGTTCGCATCATCTGGCTGCGGGGGCCATGATATTCGGCAATGCCGATGGCATGACGGGTTTGTTCTCCATCCAATCCCAGATAGCGGGCACCGAGGGCGGCGGTGGCAAGAGCAACCCAGGCTCCAGATGTGTGATAATCTGCAACGCTTGAATGCAAGGCGATGCCAGCGCGGGAACCGATTTCGTAGCCGATTACCAGGGAGGTTAGGAATTCATCGCTGTCAAAATTGCCAGTCGCTTCTGTCAGGGCAAAGAGGGCCGGAATGACACCGCAGCCAACGTGGCCCTTGGTCAGTTTCTGGCCGTCATGCGCATCGACTGAATCGATGGTCATGCCATTGGCCAGCGCGGCACCCGTGGCACTGACCGGTCGACCGTCATTCCATAGATAAGCCGGTGTATTGCTGCCTGCAGCAAAATGCTCCGCGACATGGTTGCGGATGATGGTCGACAATTTGGTTTGCGAACCGGCAACTGCAACACCCAAAGTGTCAGTCAGAGCCCGAATTGCTGCCTGAACAATAGGTTCCGGCAAATCCGCAAATTTCAGATCGTGAATGAAAGCGACCGGATTTGACATGATCACTCCGTAATCTGCTCATAGGCGAGCGCCGCCACAATATGAACCCGATGGCTATCACCGCCATTTAAAGCCGTGTGATAGCCGCGTGTATCGGTAAAATAGACCGATCCGTCGGCTGGCAGGTGAGTAACATGGTGGTTGACGACGAACAACGAGCCCGGGTTGGTCACGACGGGAATGTGCAGGCGGGGCTCCGGGTCACGATGCCAAGAATTGCAGTTATAAAGCCCCTTGGACAGAATACGCATGCGCCCGATGGGAAAGCGCCGGGTCAGTTCACGATGCACCTCCTCGAAATAGGTGCCGGCAAATTGCGGGTTGAATTCGCTGAACTGAGCCTCACCCACAAGGTCCTCGCGCGGTTCTTCCTCATAGCGTTCATCGGCGCGCAACCAATATCGGCCTGACAGATCATTGCTGGTCCACTGTGTCTGTCCGGGGCGCTGGGTCAGTGGCAGGGCGGCAAAGCCCTGATCCTGCATGTCCCCCTGGTACTCTCCACGGGCCAGGCATTCCTCAAGCGCAGCGCGCAAACGCTCGACATCGAACTTCAATGCCAGCCGCTGGATCCCTGGTCCGGGGACAAATGTTGCAACCGATTTGGTATCCGGGCGATTGGCCATCCAGGCGGTAACCGCCTGGACATCGGCATCAAGAACTTCCGGCGATGTCGTCATAAAAAACCTCCGCTAGCGGGGCTTTTTACCAAACACCCGCTCATATTCTGCTGCGCCGCCCTTGGCGAGAGCCTTGGCCTGTTTGACCCAGTCTTCGCGCTCGATGCGGCCTTTAAACCGAAGATGATCGTCGACCCACTCGCGTTCGGCTTTTTTCCATTTTGCGACCTGTTGGAACTGATAAACGCCCAATCCGTTCAAAATTCCTTCGATTTTCGGGCCAACACCAGAAATCATTTTCAGATCATCCGGATTAGCAGGCTTTTTCATCTGCGGAGGCGCTGCTTCTTTTTTGGCCGCAGCCGCCTTTGCCTTGGGTGCAGCCTTGGTGGTTTTCGGTTTTGCTGCAGGCGCTTTTTTCGCAGCAGCCTTGGCTTTCGGAGCCGCCTTGTTCTTCGGCGCCGGCTTGGCAGAAGCTTCAGAAGCGGAAGAAACGAGTGCTGCTGGTGCCGGAACCGCATTAGCCACCGCTGGCTTGGCATCCGACCCACTGTCCTTTTTGCCCAGAACAATCACAGGTTCCATGGCATCGAAGACTTCCTGCGCCAGATGGCATTTCACTTCGTGGCCATCGCCCAGTTTGCGCGCTGGCGGCATTTCGGTTTCGCACAAGGTGCCACCGACTTCCGCCTTGCGCGGACAACGGGTTTGGAACGGACAGCCGCTCGGCGGGTTAAGCGCCGACGGGATGTCGCCATCCAGAACAATATGCTGTTTCTCAACGCTGGTATCGGCAATCGGGATCGCTGAAAGCAGGGCTTCGGTATAGGGGTGATAGGGTGGCGAGAAGATTTGATCGGTCGTTCCCTGCTCAACAATATGACCCAGATACATCACCACAACGCGGTCAGCGATATAGCGCACCACTGACAGATCATGCGAGATGAAAAGCATTGTGGTCTTGGCTTCGCGCTGAATGTCCATCAGCAGTTCTGTCACCGCAGCCTGCACCGACACATCAAGTGCTGATACCGGCTCATCGGCTACAACGACCTGTGGCTGACCGGCAAACGCACGGGCAACGCCGATACGCTGCTTTTGACCACCTGAAAGCTGACGCGGCATACGCTCGGCAAAGGCGCGCGGCAATTTCACCAGATCCAGCAGTTCGAGCATGCGGGTCTTGCGGTCCTCTTCGGTTTCACCGATGCCGAATTTCTCCAGCGTCCGCATGATCTGCGCACCGATCGTATGGCTTGGGTTGAGTGTATCAAATGGGTTCTGGAAAACCATCTGGACAGACGAAACCGTTTTGCGTGTGCGGTCATTGACTTCGGTATCGCCAATAGACACAGCGCCAAGCATGACCTGCCCTTCGGTGGCCGTTTCCAGACCAAGCAGGACTTTCGCCAGAGTCGACTTGCCGCAACCGGATTCGCCCACAATAGCAACGGTCTCAGACTCTCGTGCCTGGAAGGTAATGGACTCGTTGGCCTTCACCGTGCGCACGTCGCCTCCACCAAACATCTTGTTGGCAGCCACGTCATAATATTTCTTCAGGTCACGAATATCGAGTACCACCTCGCCCGGACGGGCCGGGTCATCGACCAGACGGCGCTCAGGTTCGGCAAACCAGTCAATGTCCTGGATGCGCATACAGCGTGACATATGTTTGTCTTCGCCCGCAACGGGCTGCATGAAGACGGGTCCGGCATTGCAGACCTCTTCGACGTAGTGGTCACAGCGTGGCCCGAAATTACAGCCGATTGGCCGTTCCATCGGCAGGGGCAATTGTCCTCGAATGGATATCAGTGGCCTGGAGTTCTTGTCAGCGCCCGGCAGGGGAATCGAGTTGAACAGGCCCTGCGTATAAGGGTGGCGCATACGGTCGAACACTTCGTGCACAGAACCAGTTTCAACCGCCTCGCCGGAATACATCACCGTGATACGGTCACAGGTTTCCAGGATCAGGCCCAGATTGTGCGAAATGAACAGCATCGAAGTGCCGGTCTTTTCACCCAGCTCCTTGACCAATTGAACGATACCGGCCTCAACCGTCACGTCCAGCGCGGTTGTTGGTTCGTCCAGCAACAGCAGGTCAGGTTTCGACAGGAGCGCCATTGCAATAACGATGCGCTGCTGCTGACCACCAGAAATCTGGTGTGGAAAGGCTTCCATGACACGCGCCGGATCCGGCAGTTTTACAGACTCCAACATTTCCAACGCACGGTCGTATGCTTCTTCTTTAGAAACCTGCTCATGAATAAGCGGGACTTCCATCAGCTGCTTGCCGATTTTCATCGCCGGGTTCAGGCTGGCCATCGGCTCCTGATAGATCATGGCGATCTTCGAACCACGGATGTCCCGCAGTTCTTCGTCCGACATTTCACCCATGTCGCGGCCTTTGAACTTAATCTTGCCGCCGACAATTTTACCGCGATTGCCCATGTCTCGCATGATACCCAGTGCGACGGTGGATTTACCGCAGCCGGATTCTCCCACCAGGCCCATGGTTTCGCCGGGCATGACTTTACAGGAGAAGTCCATCACGGCGGGAATTTCACCAGCCCGGACGAAGAAGGAGATGTTCAGGTCTTCAATTTCAAGAATCGGTTCTGTCATTGGATTAGTCCTTCAGCGATTCTTCACGCAGGCCATCGGCCAGCAGGTTAAGTCCAAGCACCAGTGACATCAGCGCCAAGGCAGGCGGCAGAGCCAGATGCGGATAGAGCGAAAGCAACTTGCGGCCTTCGTTGATTGTCTGACCCCAATTGGGGCTTTCCGGCGACACGCCCAGGCCAAAGAAGCCAAGCGTTCCAAGCAGGATGGTCGTGTAGCCAATGCGCAGACAGAAATCGACGATCAGTGGGCCACGTGCATTGGGCAATACTTCCCAAAGCATGATGTACCAAGGCCGCTCACCACGGGTCTGAGCTGCCGCAACATAGTCTCTGGTTTTGATGTCGATCGTCACACCGCGCACGATACGATAGACCGTGGGTGAGTTGACGAAGACCACCGAGACGAAAATGTTCAGCAGATTCGGATCCATATAGAAGATGCCAAGCGGGTCGGCGTTGAAAACCAGACCGAGATAGGCCCAGGCTCCGATCACCAGCGTTACAGCCAGATAAATCGCCAGCTTCTGCGGCTGGGTGGAATAGCGTGAGACCCACAGCACGACAAAGAAGATGATCGGGAACATGAACAGGAACAGCGCCATCAGATTGGGCACTGAGGCGATCCACTTTGTTCCACCCCACAGGATGAACTCGGGACCATCGGCACGAATTTCCGGGGTGACCAGCAGGAAGAACAGCAGGATAACCGGAAAGGCTAGAACCAGGTTGGCAACAAACGACAGGACGGTGTCCATTCGTCCACCATAGAAACCGGCGGGTAGACCCAGTGTGATACCAACCATAAAGGCAAACAGCGTTGCCGCCGGTGCAATAACCAGCACTTCACGGCTGCCATAAACCATGCGGCTGAACACATCGCGGGCCAGATTGTCACCGCCGAGGATATAGAATTTACCCTCCTGACCATTGACCGGCCATCCGGGTTTCTTGTTTTTCATACCGGAGATCTGATCAAGGGCATCAAAAGTGGCGATCTGATCGGCAAAAATTGCCGTCAGCACCCAGAACAGCACAAGTACCAGACCGGCAATGCCGATGGGGCTGTCAAAAAGTTTTCCGTACAAGCCAAGACGCGAGCGGAAGTGAATGGAGGCAGCCAGGATGATGATCAGGGCGATCCATACTGGCATAAAGTTCCACATGACGTGGCCGATGATTTCAAAGGCGCTAAGACGTTCCATGATCTCTCTCCTCAGCTGACGCGAATACGTGGGTTGAGGAAGACGTAACCGATATCAGAAATCAGCTGCGTGACGAGAACGACGAACACCGCAACCACAGAAGCGGCCATCATGAGTTCGATGTCGTTATTGCCCACTGCGGCGACGAGCGTCCACCCGAAGCCTTTGTAGTTGAACAGGGTTTCAATGATGACCACCCCGGTCAGAAGCCATGGAATCTGCAACATGATCACGGTAAACGGTGCGATCAGCGCGTTGCGCAGAGCGTGTTTGAGAACCACGGCTCTAAACGAGAGGCCTTTCAATCGGGCGGTTCGGATATATTGCTCGGTCATCACTTCCGCCATAGAGGCGCGGGTCATGCGGGCGATATAGCCCATGCCGTAGAGCGCCAATGCGACGACTGGCAGGAAGAAGTTTTCAAAGGTGATTGAATCCATTGCGGAGGCCGATGTCCCTTTAAACCATCGAAGTCCGCCTAATCTGCTGGCAAAGATGACGATCAAAATGACCCCCGACACATATTCGGGCGTTGACGTCGTCAGGATGGAAAAGGTCGACAGGGTTCGGTCGGTTTTTGTCCCTTCCCGCATACCGGCGACCACGCCGATCAGCAGGGCCATGGGCACCATGGCAACCATCACCCAGAACATCAGCCAACCTGTCAGGCCCAGCTTCTTGACGATAATCCCCCCAATCGGTTCCTTAAACACCAGGGAGTGCCCCCATTCGCCTTGCAGCAATCCGCAAAAGCTGGCTGCTTCTTGCGGCGCTATACCGCCACGAATGCATCGCCCGGTCACCTTGCCCGTGTCAGGATCAGTGCGCGTCCAGCCTGGAGCGACGCCCAGCCATTCGCCATAACGCTTGAACAGGTTCTGTCGATAACCGTTTTTAACCAGCCAGTTTTCCACCTGCTGGTCGGTCATGCGCTGGTTGCCCTCACTCTTGGTGAGTTTTTCCAGGTTTGGATCCAGGTTGGTGAGAAAGAAGACGATGAATGTCAGGCACAATGCCGTGAGCAACATCACGCCACTGCGTTTGAGCAAAAAGCTACCCATAGTACTCCCCGTTTGCCGTTTTCCGGCAGTCCATTTTGGACTTTGATGGGTACTTTGTGTGCCCACCGATTTTTTTCAGTCTTTCAAGAAACGGCACGGCTTGCAAGTTTGCAATGGGTGCCGTTGCTGGAAAGTCGGGAAAAAATTAGAAAAAAAGGGGGCCACGTGAGTGGCCCCCTGATCTGTAGGCTTGGGTTTAAGCTTCCCAGTAAATCTCGGCTGGGTGGAATTCGAACGAGATATGGTGTCCGGATCCCTTCAGCTTTGATTTCGAGAAGTTGGTCAGTGTCCGCCAATATGGCTGGATGGTGACGCCCTCGTCCTGCATGATCTTCTCACACTTGGCGACCATTTCACGGCGCTTGTCGACGTCGGCAACAGCCAGAGCTGCAGTCAGTGTGTCGTCAAACTCTTTGTTGGCAAAACCGGATTCGTTCCAGGCTTCGCCGGAACGGTAAGCCAGGGCCAGAACCTGAACACCGAGTGGACGGTGGTTCCAGTTGGTGGAGGAGAATGGGTATTTTGCCCAGTCATTCCAGAAAGTTGAACCTGGAAGAACCGTACGCTTAACGTTGAGGCCAGCTTTACGCATCTGGTCTGCAACAGCGTCGGTTGTGTCCTTACGGTAACCAGCATCGATCGAAATCAGCTCATGCTCATAGTCAGCCATGCCGGCTTCGGCCATCATCGCTTTAGCGCCAGCTGGATCGAATGGTACATCGCCGATGTCTTTATAATCAGGATGCATCGGACCAACATGGTGGTTTTGAGCAGGGATGCCCAAGCCGTTCATGCCGAGTTCCAGGCAGACCTTGTTGTCAACAGCCATCTGGATGGCGCGACGAACGCGAACATCTTCATATGGCTTCTTGCCGTCAACGATTGCCTGTTGGTTAGGACGGATGACGATGGTCGCTGCAGTGACGATGTCGTCCTGACGCCAGTCGTCAATGGAAGCGAACAGTTCGATGAATTCGCCTTCCAGCGAGTAAGTTGTGTCAACTTCGTCAGATTCAGCAGCAGCAACCCAAGCGGCTGGCTCTGTGCCGTAGTCGATATATTCGAAACGGTCGATCCAGGCGCCTTTGCCTTCGTTCCACCATTTGTGGTCTTCGTTGCGAACCAGAACGGCTTTAACGCCAACTTCCAAAGACTCTGGCTTATAGGGGCCGGTGCCGATTGGGTTGGTGAGGGCTGTGTCTGCTGTGAACGAGCTGTGAACGATGGCAGCTGGATAGTCGGCCATGCCTGGGATCAGCGAAATGTCTGGCTTAGGCAGGTTCAGCTGAACGGTGTGGCTGTCTACAACAACAACAGCGCCATCAATGGCTTTGTTGGAGTCTGCGTCGATCAAAGTGGCAAAACGACCGGCCATGGAATTGCCTTCCACGGTCTTGTCACACCAGCCGATGATGTTGCGGGCAACGTCTTCAGCGGTGAAATCATCGCCATTGTTCCACTTGACGCCTTTACGCACGTTCAATGTGTACGTCTTGGCATCTTCAGAAACTTCCCAGCTCTCCAGCAGCATGCCCTGGAAGGTTGCGTCGTTGTTGTACTGAACGAGATATTCTTGCCAGCCGCGTGCGAAGTTAGCGATCTGAGACCAGTCGTAGGTACGTGGATCTTTCAAAGGACGTACTTCAGTCTGGTAGCGAACGGTGCCGCCTTTTTTAGCATGACCATCTGCCAGAGCCGGTGTCGGCAGACCAATCATCGCATAAGCGGTTGCAGCAGTTGCCCCGAAGACGCTTGCCAGAGCCAGGAATTCGCGACGGTTTACACCGTTGTCGCCCTCTTGGACCTTTTCAGCCATCTCCACGATGTGCTTGGGCATAGGTTGCCCGTTGCGTTTAAAGAACTTCATATTTTTCTCCCATTGAAGTTATTTTTGTTGAGGTTGAACCCGGAAACCCATTCTGTCGCCCCTAATTGCGACGCATTATAGCTATTCCGGTTCCAATTTTCACTTTTTCGCCCAACTGTGTCGAAAACCTAACAAGGTTCCAAGCGAAAGTTAAGCCCGACGATCAGAAGATGTTCAGGCAGTTTGGATTTAATAATTGTGCAGAGTTAATCAGGCCATTTCAAGGAGGTTTCTCAGCGAAACCTCCTCTAACTCGAAAGTGTTCGCCATCGACATAATCTGACTGATTGTTTCGTCGTCCACCGGAATACCTTCAGCATGCCGTCTTTTGCGACTGATATTTTCTGGATCGCCCGGCAGAAGAACCTCGTCGCGCCCCTTTGCAGGCTGTTTGGCGCGGACAAAGTCGCTGTAGGTTTGAGTCCGGGCGGCGATGGCGTCGGGGTCGTCGAATGCGCCGGGATCGATGATGACTGACATCATGTTGTTGAACAGCCCGTTTGGAATGTTTTCGGCTTCAGCCGTCGTGTTGGTTCCGGCCAAGGCACCAGCCATCAATTCGGCGAATATGCCAAGACCGGATCCCTTATGTGACCCAAAGGCCGACAATGCACCGATCTTATTGTTTGCCATTGGGCTGGGGTCCGTGGTCTCCAGCCCTTCCTCATCAACCAGACATCCTGGAGGAACCTGTTCGCCCTTATTGTTGGCCACACGCACTTTGCCAAAGGCAATCGTGCTGGTGGCCATATCGAGCAACGGGCTTGCCTGACCGTCAACCGGCATGGCCATGGAAACCGGATTGGTCGAAAACCCACCTTCGCGCGAACCGAACGGGGCAACAATCGGGTCATGGCCAACCACATTGACCATATGAATCGAGACGAAACCGCGGGCAGCGCAGTATTCAGAGTAAGTGCCGACGCGGGCGATATGACCCGCATTGCGCAAGGCCAGGATCGCGACACCGTGATCCGCCACCGTCTCCATAGCGTGATCGAGCGCCAGCGGAGCCATGCGGTGGCCAAATCCCCGGCAGGCATCGACAACCGAGACCGCACCATTGCGCTGTACGAATTCTGGCGTCTGATTGGGAATCAGATTGCCGTCTTTCACCTGAGCGCCGTAAAGGGGCAACATGCCGATGCCATGTGAATCGTGGCCAGCCAAATTGGCTTCGACCAAATGATTGGCAACGATGTTTGCCTCGTCATCGTTGCAGCCGTAGCTGGTGAGGACTGTTTGGGCAAATTGTGTAAGCGAGGCAGCAGAATAATTCATGGAAAAGGTCAACTTGGTTCGGGTTGGTCTGCGTACAGCCATTTGAGCAGTAAGGGTGTCAGATACATTGGTATTTGATAGCAGCCAATATAGAGCAAGAGCGGATCGGTCACTGCGGCGGGCAGGGCTGTTATAAACAGCGCATTGTTGCGGCAGCCAGAAACCACCGAGTAGCCAACACGCATGCCAGGTGTCTTGTTTTTGGGTAACAGATAATAGGCAACAATCTGCAGGCCAAAGCTGGCGGCGCAGGCGATGATCAAGGTGTAGACCACCACCATAGGATTGGTTGCGAGTGCCGGACCGATTGCCGTCATCAGTCCGATAACAATTCCGGCCATTGCGATTGCCGAAAGTCCGTCGACGGAATTGGTGAATTTTGCGCTCGCGTCTTTAAAGACGAAAATGCGCAGTAAAAAGGCGAAACAGGCTGCGGCGCCGATCAGAACGAGCAACCGAAATGCCGAAATTGCCACGTCGTAGGCGGAGCCGAAGGCTGGCACGAACAGGAAAACGACGAAGGCCGTTGCCGGAACTGCCGCCGTGCCAGCAATTAACAGGCGCAGAGCAGGGGCTGGGTCATGACCGACCATCATAGTTAGATTGGGGGAGCCCGAAATTGATGGCGCTGCCGCCATCAGGGTGATGGCCGTCACCAGCACCGGCGACAGGCCCGTCCAGGGCAGCACAATTATGAAGGCAAGGGGAACAGCAATCTGGTAGATGCCAATAATGGGTATGATCCCGCCCAGATCGCGCAGTTTGCCAAGAGCTTGTTGTGGACCAATTCGCAGGGCCGCGAGAAACAGGGTCAATGCCACCATATGTGGCAAATAGGGTTTCATCGCGGCGGCAAGGTCTGGCAGGCCAACACCTGCCACCAGTCCAAGTACCAGTACCAGCCTTCCGTGGCGGGCAAAGAAGGCCAGCATTTGGGTCAGCGCGCTATCCTCCCGGTTGGGCGCGAATGTTCTCCGGCAACCAGGTTGCAAGATCCGGGAAGCCGATCAAAACGAAAACCATCAGAACCATGATCAGGAACATCGGAATCGCCGCCCTGGCGATGTAGTTCATTTCGTGATGGGTCATCCCCTGCAAGACGAAGAGATTGAAGCCAATTGGCGGCGTAATCTGTGCCATTTCGATGACAACCACGATAAAGATTCCGAACCAGATCAAATCAATGCCGGCCTGGCGGATCATTGGTTCAACCACAGCCATGGTCAATACCACCGAGGAGATGCCGTCAAGGAAACAGCCGAGAATGATGTAGAAGACCAACAGCGCCATCAGCAGTTCAAAGCGCGACAGTTCCATTGATGCAATGAAGTCGGCAAGACCACGCGGTAGTCCGGTAAAGCCCATCGACAGCGACAGGAAAGCAGCACCGGCGAGGATCAGGGCGATCATCGCTGAAGTGCGGGTTGCTCCCATCAGACTTTCCAGGAAAGTGCCGAAAGTGAGCGACCCCTGGAAGGCTGCAAGGGCCAGTGAGCCGAGCACCCCAAAAGCCGCAGCTTCTGTCGCAGTGGCAAGGCCCATATACATGGAGCCAATAACCAGCAGGATCAAAGCGATAACCGGTAGCAGGAAGCGTGAATTGGCAACCTTTTCTACGAAGCTCATTTTAGGCTCTGGGGTCGGGTCGAAATCCTTCGATACCCGCGACATGATAGCAACATAGCCCATGAACATCAGCGCCAGAACGAGGCCAGGAAAGACACCTGCCATAAACAGTTTGGTAATTGATTCATTGATGGTCACACCATAGACGATCAAAGTCAGCGAGGGCGGGATCATCAGCCCCAAAGTAGCCGCGCCAGCCAATGTGCCGATAACCATGGATTCAGGATAATTGCGTTTCCGAAGTTCAGGGATCGACATTTTGCCGACGGTAGTCAGTGTTGCGGCCGAGGAACCTGATACCGCGGCAAACACGGTGCAGCCAACAATGTTGGTATGAACCAGACCGCCGGGCAGACGGGCCATCCAGGGGGATAGGCCGCGGAACATGTCTTCCGACAGGCGCGTACGATAGAGAATTTCACCCATCCAAATGAACAGTGGCAAGGCGGTCAGCGTCCACGAGGACGAGGCCGTCCAAATGGTGGTGATCATCGCGTCGCCAGGCGGGCGGGTGGTGAAAAGCTCCATGCCGACAAAAGCCACGCCGAGCAGGGCAAGGCCAACCCACACGCCACTGCCGAGCAGCGCAAACAGGACAAATAGAAAAATAAAGACGGGGGCGAGTTGTTCCATGGTTCTACTCCGCTCCGTCAGCATCAATTGCGGTGGACTGCATGGCATGCTGCCCGGTGAAAATCAGCCTGGCCAGATTGTCCCAAAAGCAGATCGCCAGCAGAACCGAACCAATCGACATGGCCAATTGCGGGATCCAGATCGGGGTTGCGTCTTGACCCTGGCTGATGTCGTTGAGCAGATGTGACCAGTAGGTGGCCTTGATCGCGTAGTAAGCAAAATAGGTCGAAAGTGCAGAGCCAATGGCAAAGCACCAAATCTCACCCCAATAGCGCTTGGAGCCCATCGCATTGAGCGCGATACTGACGCGGATATGAGCACCATGGTTCAACGCATAGGCAAAGGCAAAGAATGAAGCTGCAGCCATACAATAACCGGCATAATCAGGGGCACCGGAAAATACTTCGCCGGTCCAGCGGGCCACCATCTGAATGACGATCAGCGCCAGAATGGCAATTAAGAACAGCGCCGCCAGAACGCCACCTGCCTTGTACAATCCGTCAAGCAGACGTCTGAGTGTTGCGAAATGGGCCATGTGCATTTTCTCCCCTGAAAACAAAAAGGCCCCGACTGAGCGCCGGGGCCAATCTTGGTTATTGCATTGCGTTGAATGCATCGACGATGGCTTTGCCTTCGTCGCCGGCATTTTCCAGCCATTCAGCGGTCATTGTCTTGCCGATTTCTTTCAGCTCGTTGACCAGGCCTTCCCCTGCTGGGCCAACAGTCATGCCGCCGGCACGCAGGCCGTTCAGCGTAAAGCCGGTATATTCTTTCGAACGATAGTTGCCGGCATATTCAGCAATTGACGCACAGCCACGAATGACGGCTTTGACGGAATCATCGGTGCCTTCCCAAACACCTTTGTTGACCATCACGTAATTGCGCGGCAACCAGGCATCCACTTCATAGAAGTGTGTAAGGCTTTCCCAGACTTTGCGGTCGTAACCTGTCGAGCCGGAAGAAACCATAGATTCAGCAACGCCAGTTGCAAAAGCCTGTGAAATTTCAGCCGCTTCGATTTGTACAGGCAGCATCCCGGTCAGTTCGGCCAAACGGGCTGTAGCTGTATTGTAGGAACGGAACTTAACGCCCTTCATGTCAGCAACAGAGTTGACTTCTTTTTTGAAGTACAGGCCCTGTGGTGGCCATGGAACTGCATAGAGCAGAACCAGGTTCTGGCTATCGAGCAGTTTTTCGATGGATGGCTTAGCGGCTTTCCAAAGCTTGGCGGAATCATCGAATGAAGTCGCCAGGAATGGCACAGAGTCAAAGCCGAACAGGGCGTTTTCATTCTGGTGACCTGAAAGCAGGCGCTCACCGATTGGTGCCTGGCCAGTCTGAATGGCGCGTTTGATTTCGCCGCCCTTAAACAGGGAGCCGGATGGATGCGTGACGATTTCCAGAGCACCGCCCGTGCCGGTTGTTACGCATTTGGCAAATTCAGCACCGGTTGCTGAGTGAAAGTTTGTGGCGGAATAGGCCATTGGCATATCCCACTTTTCCGCCACTGCCGCGGATGCGGTCATGGCTGTGAGGGCAGTGGCTGCCATCAGGGTTTTGAAATGTTTCATTTTAGTCTCCCATGTTCTGAGCTTTGGTTGCTCACTTGTTGAAACGAAGTGGTGAAAACGCAGTCAGATCGATGTTGGGCTTTTGCCCATCGATCATCTGCGCCAGCCACCGGCCGGTTTTTGGGCCTGCGCTCAGGCCAATATGCTGGTGGCCAAAGCCGGTCCAGACATTCGAATAGCGCTCACTGGCGCCGATTAAGGGAAGTGAATCAGTGGTAGACGGTCGAAACCCCATCCACTCGTCAATGCTGTCGTAGGTAAGCTCGGGAAGCATCTTCATCGTCTGCCGTTTCAGCAGTTCAAATGGTGCTCGGCTGCGTTCCTCGGTCAGACCCCCAAATTCGACGATACCGGCACAGCGCAAGCGGCCAGCCATCGGCGTCATGACATATTTGCCGCTGGCCACCATGACCGGCGACTTTGGCTTGATCGACGGGTTGACGAACTCAATGTGATAGCCGCGCTCGGCTTCCAATGGTACAGCAATGCCAAGCTTTTCCGCCAAAGGGCCAGACCAAACACCCGTGGCCAAAACGACATCGTCAGCCTCAATGACGCCTTGATCGGTGATGACACCGGTGATCTGATCGCCGTCTTTTTGAAGGTCGGTTGCTTCGGCCATCAGAAATTTGCCGCCCTGTTTTTCAACATGGCTGGCCAGCGCTTTAACATATTCGCCGGGGTCGCTGATATGTCCGTGCTCCGGACAGCGAACTGCAAAGCCAAAGCGACCCGCCATTGCCGGGTCGTACTCGGCAATGCGCTGGGCGTCCATTTCCTCAAATTCATACTCGCGGGCGCGCCTCAGATCCCAGCCGAAGACGTCTCCCTCATAGGCCGAGCGGTCTGCGTAACCGAAAACATAGTCACCTACTGTGACGTATTTCTCAGCACCGGTGCCTTTGGCCACAGCGACATGCTGGTCTGCCGAATCGCGCAGCATCAGTGCAAGACCGTCGGCAATTCGATTGACGTCCTTTACGTTGCCATGCCCAAGAAACTTGATCAGGAATGGCAGCAGTTTCGGCAAATAGGACCAGCGCAAAAACAGCGGCCCATCTTTGTTGAAAAGCATTCCAGGAGCTTTTTTTAGCAAACCAGGTACAGAGACAGGGACGATCGAGGCGGAAGCCAACACCCCGGCATTGCCGTAGGACGTGCCGCCGGCAACGCCGCGACTGTCAATCAGGGTAACGGAATGGCCAGCTCTTTGCAGCCAGATTGCCGTTGAAACACCAACAATGCCTGCGCCGATTATGGCAACGTGCTTTGCGGACTGTCCCCCACCTGTCATGCCTACGCTCCTAGCCCTTTATAAACCCAACATTCCACGACACTTACAATTTGTCAATAAATTATAGATGTTTTGTGGTTCGTTCATTTTTTGCTCGCTGCAACTGTGTGAAGGTCCAACATTTTTTGGTTCACGTCCATGCCCAACCCCGGCCCGGTTGGCACGATTACATGGCCGTCAACAATCGGAAATGGCGCATCCATCAGGTCTTGATTGAGATAGTAGGTTGCCTGATAGAACTCGCAGCCGAGCGAAATATTGGGAGTGCAGGCAATCATGTGCACACCAGCCAGATGGGCCAGTCCGGATTCAAACATGTCGCCACCATAGGCGGGCAAGCCTGCGTCGGCCGCAATCTTGGCCACTTCCATGCCCTGAACCATACCCGCTGACTTCATTATTTTTACCGACACACCATCGCAGATCTTTTCGCGGATGGCGCGTTGCATGTCGTGTGGTCCAAAAACGCTTTCATCAGCGAGCAGAGGGGTTTTGGTGAGATCCCGCAATTGGGCCATGGCGTCAAATTCGTAATGCGCCACTGGCTGTTCGATAAAAGAAGGTGCCAGCTGGTCAATCTCCGGCACATTTTTCAGTGCCGCCTCAACCGAAAGTCCCTGATTGTAATCGACTCGAATGGTGAGTTCCGGGTGTTGGGTTTGCAGATATTCAAGCCGTAGCATGTCAAAGGCGTGGTCCTTGAAACCAGTTTTCAGTTTGACCAGCCCGACCTTGTCATCGACGAGACGTTCAACCAGTGCCTTGTCCTGATCAAAATCTGGATTTGCCAAAGAAACTGAAAGTGGAATTGTGCTGCGGCATTGTTCGCCCAACAGCTGCCAAACGGGCTTGCTCAACACTTTGCCCGCCAGGTCAAGCCAGGCGGCTTCCAGCGCGGCTTTGGCTTCCGTGCAATGGACAACCGCGCGGCGGGTTAGCGCCATCGTGGTTTCAAAACTGCCGAGACTTTGGCCAACAATATGGGGACGCAGGTAGCGATCCAGGGCGGCAAAACTGGCTTCCGGGGTGCCGGTGAAAACCGACCAGGGGGAAGCTTCGCCATAACCTGTGGTTCCGCTCTCACCTGTCAGCCGCACCACCACAATTTCGATTGCATCAGCAACTGTGCCAATGCCGTGGTCGCGTCTTGAATTAACTGGCAACGCCAGGTGCCACACATCCATGGCAACAATTTTTTCCTCCAGAGTTGCCAGTTTGGTATGCATCAGGCCACCCACTCGCTGACCGGAGCTGCCGCTTCATGCAGCGGTTGGGAGATGACATCAACCAGCGTCGGCCCGTCATGGGCCAGCGCCTGTTTCAGCACTTTGTCGAGATCGCGCGGGTCGCTGACCGTCCAGCTACGCACGCCAAAGGCGCTGGCAACAGCGGCGTGATCGGTGCGGTCGAAATCGACATTATAGTAGCGCTGGCCGAATCCGGAATCCTGTCCTGCCTTGATCCAGCCGAAGGTTGAGTTGGAGAAGACAATCGACGTAATCGGCATGTTGTGGCGAACGATGGTTTCAAACTCACCACAGCAAAAGCCAAAAGAACCATCCCCCATGACCGCGACCGTCTTGGCTTCGGGTCGGCCAATATGGGCACCCATTGATGCTGCCAGGGCATAACCAAGCGCACCATGGGCCCGGTTTGTGATAAAATGCCGTCCGGCTTTGGGCCAGCGGTAATGGGCTGAAAAATACGGGCAGGGTGTGCCGGGATCTGCAACGATAATTGCATCGTCGGCTAGATTGCTCTGCAATGCCGCGATCACCCGTTCCGGGCGAATGGGCGTCTCGTCGCCGGTTGCCAGCGGGGTGAACGCAGCAAGCTTTCCTTGCCAGGCATTTTCGGCGCGGGCGGCACCGTCAAAATCTCCCGCGAACTTGCGGTCCTGACATTCTGCCAGCAATGCTGCTAGCGCCAGTTTTGCGTCGGCGTTGATGGCCACTTCGGTTGCATAATTTGCACCGATCACTTCCGGGTCGCTGTCGATATGAATGATCGGCGTGCCTGGATTTGGCGAGCGCCAACGTTCAGTGGTCACCGAACCGGCACGGCAGCCGATGAAGATCACCAGATCCGCCTCATCGACGACCGCGCGGGTTGAGGGGCTGGCGCCATTGGAACCGACAACACCAACAGCCAAAGGGTCAGTTTCGGCTATCGAGCCCTGACCGGAAACAGTCGTGGCGATTGGTAAGTTGAACAGCCGTGCCAGTGCTGCAAGTTCGGCTTCCGCCCCGGCTATTACCGGACCGCCGCCACAAATGATGACGGCCTTTTTAGCGCCAGCAATTGCGTCCGCTGCAGCGGTAATCGACTCTGGGTCCGGACCCATACGCGGTTCCGCCGGGAAGGAGCGGTGCCGTTCTTCAGCCCAGACTTCGTCGGGATTAACCGGTGCCTTTTGGGTGTTGAAAGGCAGCGCGAGATGAACTGCACCGGGGGTGCCGGTGGTCATCGCGCGAAATGCCTTTCTCACCATCGCAGGCAGCCGTTCTGCTTGATCAAGCGACGCATTCCATTTGGTCAATGGACGATAAAGCGCCTCCTGATCCAATTCGGTCAGGGGATATTTGCCGCGCGATGTGGTCGCCACATCGGTTGTGATTGCCAGAATCGGGATCGAACTCTCATTGGCTTCCACAACGCCGGGCAGAATGTAGGTTGCGCCACCACCTGATGGCCCCTCGCAAACGCCTGGCTTGCCGGTCACCCGCGCATAGCCATCAGCCATGTAGCCGGCGTGGCGTTCATCGCGGGTCAATATATGCGTGATGCCGTGATCGAGCTTCGCCAAACTGTCATAGAAGGGCAGTGTGGTGTCCCCGCACAGGCCGAACATATGGGTAACTCCCTGGGCCTGTAACATGCGAACTAGCGCGTCAGCGCCTGTCATTTCATTGGTGGTGGCTCGTGCAGGAGAGGTTGGAGCGTCGGAAACTGACATAAGTGAACAACAATCTTGGGAATGTGTGATAAGCTGTATACAGCTAAATATTCAGCTCCGTCTACGAAAATTATTGCAACTTTGCCAAAATTGTTTCAGGGGAGGGGTATTCCAGGCCCCAAGCATTGTTTGCGCAGTGCGGGACCTGCCCAACCCCAATTCATGGGAGCCGTCGAAACCTTGGCCAGCAATGTTGACAGCATCTACCAGACGGTGCGTGCCATGGCTGCGGCATTTGAATTCAAGCCCGAGGAACGGATCAACGAGAGTGAACTCTCCAAGCGCCTGGGCATCAGTCGCACCCCGCTGCGCGAAGCTCTCAACCGTCTTGTGGCTGAGGGATTGCTGACGGTTCAGGAAGGCAAGGGTTTTTTCTGTCGGTCGCTGGTGCCCGAGCAGATCATCCATCTTTATGAACTGCGACAGGCGATTGAATCAGAAGCTGTGATGCGAGCCGTCGAGCGTGCATCGGATCAGGAACTCGCCGACCTTAAGGCGCACCTGGATGAAATTGCACCCAAATATATCAGCACGTCTTCGGCTCGCGAAATCGTTGAGTTGGACGAGGCTTTTCATCTGCGAATTGCAGATTTGTCAAAAAATGCCGAACTGGTGCGGGCGCTGGAAAACCTTAATGAACGCCTGCGATATGTCCGCTGGATATCGATGCGCAGCAAGATCGACCTGACCAAATCGGCCCACGAAAGCATTCTCAACGCGATGCTGGAACGTGACATTGCAACCAGCGTTGCAAGAATGCGTTCCCATATAGAAAAGAGCACTGATGAGGCAAAGGATACCGTTCGGACCGCCTATTCCCAAATATATGTACCCGGCGAATGACGAAATGCGCCTAGCGAGAAACTCATGAAAGCAACTGGTGGAAAATCAATTTATGGCGCTGCAATAGGCATTTTGATGCTTGAAGCGCGCTTTCCCCGCATTCCAGGCGATATGGGAAATGCCACAACCTGGGATTTTCCTGTCCATTACAAGGTGGTGCGTGGCGCATCTCCGGACCTTGTCGTGCGCAGGGGAGGAGAAGGTACGCTAGACGCTTTCGTCGCCGCCGCCCAGGAACTGGTCGCTGATGGCGTCGACGGTATCACCACCAATTGCGGCTTTTTGGCCCTGTTTCAAAGACAGATTGCCGAATCTGTGCCGGTTCCCGTCGTCACCTCATCGCTGATGCAGGTGGAAATGGTCAATAAGGTGATGCCTGCTGGTAAACGCGCTGGAATCTTGACAATTAACGCCTCCAGTTTAACCCCAGCACATCTCGAAGCAGCGTCTGTTCCTGCCGATACACCAATTGGAACAACCGAGGGTGGACTGGAATTCACCCGCGCCATTTTGGACAACGAATTGGAACTGGATGTCGATTTGGCGCGGCGGGACAATATAGAGGCCGCGCTGGAAATGCAGGCGGCCCACGCTGATCTGGGTGCCATTGTTTTGGAGTGCACCAACATGGAACCTTATGCGGCGGATATCGCCGCAGCCACCGGCCTGCCAGTCTACTCAATTCAAACTCTCGTCAATTGGTTTCAACGAAGTCTGGTGCCGAAGGCATACTAACAAGAAAGCGCCGAAGGCATACCAAAAGGAAGGTGCCGAAGGCATACTAAAAGAAAGGTGCCGAGGGCCCACTGGCAAGAAGACGCCGACGGCCCTTCATACCAAACCACAAACTGCCTATACTGCAAATCGCAACAACGTGAATTTGGGGACATTGCAATGCTGACGGACGTGCAAATCGAGAGTTTCCAACGCGACGGATTTGTCGTCGTCGAGGATGTTTTTGATCAAACAGCGGTCCTTGATCCGGTGCGGGCTGAATATGGCGAACTATTGGACCGGCTTTACGCTAAATGGCATCGTGAAGGACGCGTGGACGTCGAACCTGATGGCCTCAGTTTTGATGACAAGCTGATGATTGCCTACCGAGCCCGCTGTGACTGGTTCCAACCCTTCGACATTTCTCTGCCAGGGGACCGCATCACCGCCGATACGCCGATGCATTTTGGTCCGGCAATTTTCGATCTTGTCACCCACTCCCGGTTGCTTGATCTGGCGGAGAGCCTAATCGGCCCGGAAGTAACGTCGAACCCGATCCAGCATATCCGTATCAAGCCCCCGGCGCCGGATTTGCAATCTGATGAGATTCGCGCCCATGTCACAGCGACCGACTGGCATCAGGACCGAGCGGTTGCGTTGGAGGAAGCCGACGAAACCAATATGATTACAGTCTGGTGCGCGATATCAGATGCGACAGTCGAAAATGGCTGCCTGCAGGCCATCCCCCGCGGCCATCAAGAAGGCATGCAACCACATTGTCCGCAGGTGCAAACGTCGATTGCAGACAACTACATTGATATCAGTCGGGCCCAGCCGTTGCCAGTAAAATCCGGTGGGGTAGTTGTGTTCCATCCATTGACGCCGCACGCTTCGATGGTCAACAAGTCCAATGGATTTCGCTGGTCGTTTGATCTGCGTTTCAATGTTACCGGTGAACCAACGGGCCGCTCTCACTTTCCCGAATTCGTAGCCCGTAGCCGATCAAACCCGGATAGCGAGCTGCGGGACTGGCAAGAGTGGCGCAACCTCTGGTATGAAGCCCGGGAAAGACTGGCGGATCGTCCGCATATCGACATTCACCGCTGGAGCGCTGACGCGCCAGCCTGTGCGTAGGAAATAAAAATGAGCAATGTGGTTCGGCTTGACCCGTCCGATAACGTGGTCACGGCCATCAAACCTCTTGAACTTGGCGTTGACGTTGAAGGCCATGCCACAACGGCATTGATCCCCCGTGGTCATAAGATCGCAACGGCCAGCCTGGCCAAGGGTGATCCGATCCGCAAATATGCGCAGATCATTGGCTATGCAGCCGAAGCCGTTGCGCCAGGAGATCATGTTCATTCGCACAATGTCGAGTTCCGCAACACCCAGGCTGATTACGAATTCTCCACCGACCTGCGCCCGGTCAAACCTGCTGAAACTCAAGATACATTTATGGGCTATCGCCGCGCCAATGGCCGAGTTGGTACCCGTAATTACATCGCGGTATTGACCTCGGTAAACTGCTCGGCAACTGCGGCGCGCAAGATTGCCGATGCCTTCGGTCCGGAAGAACTGAAAGACTATCCAAATGTCGATGGCGTTGTGGCCTTTGTGCATGGCACAGGTTGCGGTCTGGCCGGAGATGGCGACGGGTTCGCCGCTCTGCAGCGGGTAATGTGGGGCTATGCCCGTCATCCCAACCATGCCGGTGTGGTGATGGTTGGTCTGGGCTGTGAGGTCAATCAGATCGACTGGTTGTTGGAAGCCTATGGCATTGAAAAAGGACCGCTCTTTCAGGCGATGAACATTCAGGACGTTGCTGGCCTGTCGAAAACGGTTGAATTGGGCATTGCAAAGATCCGGGCCATGTTGCCCGAAGCCAATAAGGCGCAGCGGGAACCATGCCCAGTATCCGAGTTGATGGTCGCCTTGCAATGCGGTGGGTCCGATGCCTGGTCTGGCATTACTGCCAACCCCGCAGTCGGTCATGCTTGCGACCTGCTGGTTGCTCAGGGTGGAACAGGCGTGCTTGCCGAAACACCGGAAATTTATGGTGCTGAACATTTGCTGACACGCCGTGCAGTCGATGAGAAGGTCGGTAAGAAATTGATTTCGCTGATCCGTTGGTGGGAGGATTACACCCACCGCAATCGCGGCTCGATGGATAATAATCCGTCCCCCGGCAACAAAAAGGGTGGCCTCACCACAATTTTGGAAAAATCGCTCGGGGCAGCGGCCAAGGGTGGCACCAGCCCCCTAACCGGCGTCTACCAATATGGCGAACCGGTCAACAAGCCCGGCTTCGCATTCATGGATTCACCTGGATATGATCCCGCATCAGTTACGGGTCAGATCGCCAGTGGCTGTAATGTCGTAACTTTCACCACCGGTCGGGGCTCGGCCTTTGGCAGCAAGCCTGCACCTTGCTCAAAGATCGCCACTAATACCCAAATGTATGACCGCATGACCGATGACATGGACTATAATGCAGGGGCGATCCTCTCTGAAGGCAAGTCCGTCGAACAGGCTGGTCGCGAAATCTATGAAATGTGGCTGCGGGTCGCGTCGGGCGAACAGACAAAATCTGAAATGCAGGGATTGGGTGATTTTGAATTCGTCCCCTGGCAAATCGGCGCAACCATGTAGCGGCGAGCGGCGAGCGGCGAACGGCGGTGGGTGGCGACGA
This sequence comes from Rhizobiaceae bacterium, assembly GCA_039969995.1. Classification (GTDB taxonomy): domain Bacteria; phylum Pseudomonadota; class Alphaproteobacteria; order Rhizobiales; family Rhizobiaceae; genus Pseudahrensia. The sequence goes on along the minus strand of JBDVMU010000055.1, from coordinate 126,604 downwards.
GCGACGAGCGGCGAGCGGTTAAGGCGAGAGGCCTATTATGGACAATCGCAGCGGACCGCATTTTACAAGGGCAGGAGACAATACATTGGAAATTTTGAGTAATGAGCAGCGGGCATTTTATGCCGATAACGGCTATCTGGTTCTCAAAGCCCATCTTCCTGACGATATCATCCAGCAGGCTCATGCCGAAATTAAGCGGCTTTCAGAACATGCAAAATCCATCAGCGAAAGCGACGACCTCATCGACATTGAGGACAGCCACACGCCCCAAGAGCCCCGTATCCGCCGTATCAAACGTCCTGACCTGCAAAGCGAGTTCTTCAATTCATTGATGCGCAGCGATCTCATTCTTGGTCCCGCACGTGACTTGATTGGCGCCAATATCCGCATGCACACCGCCAAGCTGAATTGCAAAAAGGCCGAATTCGGCGCGCCGGTACAATGGCATCAGGATTTTGCCTTCTATCCGCATACCAATGATGATGTACTCGCCATTGGAATCGTATTCGACGATATCGGGATGGAAAACGGTCCCCTGCAGGTCTTTCCCGGATCGCATAAAGGCCCAATATTGGACCATCACGACGACGGTGTCTTCACCGGTGCCGTCGATCTTGCTGTTGCTGGTCTGAATCTCGATGATGCTGCTGCTCTGACCGGTCCGGCAGGCACCATCACCATCCACCATGCACGTACCCTGCACGGTTCCGCGCTCAATCGTTCCGATCGGGACAGACAAATTCTGTTCTATGAAATGATGGCGGCCGACGCATTTCCTGTTATGGGTGCGATGACAAAATTTGAATCAATCGAAGAATATGACGCGCTCATGTTGTGTGGTGAGACCACAAAACAGCCAAGGCTGACCAACATTCCAGTGCGCATTCCACAACCACAACCCGCAAAAGCCGGCTCAATCTATGAGATTCAATCTCAAAGTGAAAAACCAGGTTATGCAACATATGAAGAAGTGAAAGAAGCCACATGAACAAACCTGAAATTGGATTTATCGGTCTTGGCCTTATGGGCGATGCTATGGTGCAGCGTTTGCAGGCGCAGGGCTATCAGCTCCACGTCATGGCCAACCGCAGCCGCACCAATGTAGAGGCTGCCGTGGCCCGCGGCGCTGTCGAGCATAAATCCGGCAAGGCGCTGGCCCAGGCAAGTGAAATCGTCATGCTCTGCATGGATACATCCGCTTCCGTTGAAGCCCGTATGTTGGACGAGGATGGGGTGCTGGCTGGTCTTTCCGAAGGCAAGACTGTGATCGACTTTGGTACTTCACTGCCAGCCTCGACCCGCTCACTTGGGGAAAAGGCAACCGCCATCGGTGCCGCCTATATGGACGCACCTTTGGGCCGCACACCTGCCCACGCTTTGGACGGGGCTCTCAACATCATGGGAGCGGGTGACATAGCTGTTTACGAACGCGTTAAGCCGGTGCTTGATGACCTTGGCGAAAATGTTTTCCATCTTGGACCGTTGGGCGCTGGCCACACCGTTAAGCTGCTCAACAATTTCTTCGGCATGACTGTGGCCAACGCAATGGCCGAAGCATTTGCAATGGCCGACCTGGCCGGTGTTGATCGTCAGGTTGTCTACGATGTCATGTCCGCAGGCCCGTTGCATTCGGGCATGATGGATTTCGTCAAAGGCTATGCCGTCGATGGCGATCCGGAACAGCTTGCCTTTGCGATCAAGAACGCCCGCAAGGATGTTGGTTATTATGCCACGATGGCCGACGATGCAGGCGTCACCAGTCTTATGTCCGGGGCTGCAAAAAACGCACTCGGTCTGGCCGTCGCTGACGGACGGGGAGACCAGATGGTTTCACAGATGACTGATTTTTACGCCGATTTGTTCAAAGGCAAATAGACGTCAACTCGCGTGACAGCCTGATGAGGGCAGCTTGGTAGGGCCGGTTTGGTAGGAATAGCCGCAAAGGCGACAGAGGATCGTGCTGTATTGGGCATCGGTCTGATGCTGATCGCCTATCTGACATTTTCCTTTGTCGATACGACGGTCAAATGGCTGGCCATTGTCGGCATTCCGGCCTTGCAGCTCGCCTTCATGCGCTACTTTGCGCATTTTGCCATCTCCGTAATCATCATCGGCAAGGACGGGTTTTCCCGCGACAGGTTCAGCAGCGACAAAATGTTCCTGGTGATCCTGCGCGGGTCGATGATCATGTTCTCGACAATCTTCAATTTCTTCGCTGTGCGTCACCTGCCGCTCACCTTGACGTCAACAATCCTGTTTTCATCGCCGTTGATTGTCTGCGCCCTGTCCTGGCCGCTATTGGGTGAGCGCGTCGGGCCTTGGCGCTGGCTGGCCATCATGATTGGGTTTTGTGGGGTTATGATTGCCATCCGCCCCTTTGGTGAAACTTTTCACTGGGCTGTGATCCTGTCAGTTCTGTCAGCAATCAGCTTTTCGATTTACCTGCTGCTGACCCGCAAACTCGCTGGCCAGGTATCGACCGATACAATGCAATTCTACTCGGGTGCCGTGGGCTTTTTTGTGCTTGCGCCGTTTGCATTGGTGACCTGGCAGAACCCGGCATCCCTGTTCGATTGGTGCCTGTTGTTCAGCATCGGCCTGTGGGCCTGGGGCGGGCATCAGTTGCTGACAAATGCGTATCGGTTTGCGCCCGCCAATATTCTCAGCCCCTATTCCTACTCATTCATCATCTATCTGACGGTGTGGAGTTATCTGCTGTTTGATCACCTGCCGGATCGGTGGACGGTCGTCGGCGCTGGTTTCATCGTCGCAGCAGGCCTGTTCATCTGGATGCGAGAGCGCAGTCTGGCCAAGCGTTCCACCCTTTCCCACCCTTGAGGAGCGGAATCGTGGATCAGTCCGCTCCTTTTTGCTTCTCTTCAAGCGCCGCCAGAACGATGTCGGCTCTTTGGCGATAGTCTTCCGGCCCCAGGTTGAGATTTGGATCCAGTTTCATTTCCCCAATCCGCTGCTGCCATTCCACCGTCGCCGACGACATGTCATTGTCGAGACCGAGTTGGTCGACGGTGAGTGCAACTTCGCGCAATTCCGCCGCCCGCCTTACGCCATGAACCATCACACGCTCCAGCATGTATGCGGCTTTCTCGCGAAAATTGAATCCGGGATAGGTCTTGTCGAGACTGTCGAGCACCAGTTCGTCCACCCCAGCCTTGCGTCCTGCCAACACGCACTCAACCATCACGGCTTCCAGACCTTTCATCATGATGGAGCGCACCATCTTGGTTGCCGAAGCGTGGCCAATTTCGCCCTCCATCACGGTGACATTCATATCCAGCACCTGCATCAAGCTTTCAGCGGCGGCGCTGTGGGGGCCGCAAATATGAACCTTGGTCTGATGCAGACCGGGATGCACCGGTGCCATGACCGCGACATCGACATAGCGTCCACCATCAGCTTCGATCAGCTTGGCGGAACCGCGCTTGGTATCCGGTGCGCAGGAATTGCAGTCGAAAAACAAGGTTCCTTCTTTGCACTGACCTAACACATTGCGTGCCGCTTCCTGGGCCCGGTCAGCGGTTACAAAACTAAAGATTACATCACAATCGCCCACAGCATCGGCCAGCAGATCGCAGCCTTCAATGCCGTATTTCTTGTACCGCTCGATCATCTCAATTCGCGTGGCGTCGCTTTGGGTTTTGACGTCAAATGCCTTGAGCAATGCGTTTTGGCTTCCCTGCCACCCCTCGGCAAACGCAGCTCCTGCTTCGCCAAATCCGATCATCGCGATCTTGAGTTCTTCTGACATGAGATTTTTCCGTAGGTTGAGAATTTTGTTCGAGACGAATGGGCTGTCCAGTTTGTTACTTCAACATGCCTAGGTCGGCGTCATAAAATTTGCCCATTTTCGCAAAAACACCCAAATACTGCTGAATCTGGCAAATTGAGTGCTTTCATCGATATTTACGCAATTTGAGGCGATTTAGGTAGATTTGGGGATGAATCACGCAAAACCTGCAGCGTTATAAGCTCCGTAAATTTACCTGATCGACCAATTACATCTTGTTTTGGGGCATCTGGTAGGAATTCGCTAACTAAAACGCAGGCCGAGCCGTTCAGTTAAGCCGACATTAGGCAGTTGGGGTGTATGAACCAAGCATCAACATATTGGATGGTGCCATGTCACTCGTGAACGAAGCAAACGCTGTCAGCAGACCTGCAAAAAACGGCAATGTCATTGATTTTGTCTCGACGGCAACATTTGCGCTGGTGATTGGTATGACTTTGGTGCAGTGGCTGCTGCCCACCTTGCCCGCGCCGATGGCTGATGCAGTGACCCTTTCAACCGCCAAGGCGATTGTCGGTTGCTCTATTGCAGCACTGATCGTGCCATTCGCCTATCTGACGGTCCGCATGTTGAGCGAATTCACAAACTGGCTTGGTCACAACACGCCGTGCCTGAAAAGTTTGCAGCGCTGAGCGTTTCTATTTTTCTGGTCTTCGGGCGCTGCCACGCACAACCAGTCGGGCCGGTATCACCGCCGCTTTGCGGGTAATTTCCTGGTCAGAAATTTGCTGCAGCAATATATCTACGGTTGCATCAATCATCTGGCCCGAAGGCTGCTCGACAGTGGTCAGATCATAGGCTTTCCAGTCGGCCTGCGGCACATCATCATATCCGACAATCGACACATCATTGGGGATGTTCAGGCTGAACTCGTTGCGCAATACATCCATCACCGCAAAGGCCATATGATCATTGGCAACGAAGACCGCATCAGGGCGCTCGTCGCCGCTGAACAGGTCACGCGCTGCCTGTGCCGCTCCAGCTTGGGTGTATGCTCCGACACCACGGGAAAAGCAGACCACGCCCTGTTCTGCTAAACCCTTGTAAAAACCGGCTTCGCGATCGCGGTTGGTCGACGAATCTTCAAATCCGGCAATGAAGGAAATGCGTTGGTGCCCCCCTTCAACCAGGAAATTAGCGACCTTGCGCCCACCCTCCAGATTATCAGATGTCACCGAATTGGCCGGTGACGTAGCGATATAGCGGTTGAACAGCACAACCGGAATGCCGTTATCAGCGCATTGCTGAGCCAGTTGCGAGGACAGATGTGCGGAGGCCATCACCACGCCTTCGACCTGATATTGCAGCATGTCCTTAACCACTGCGTCTTGGTCACCCTGATCGGTCATAAACAGAAGGACACGATAGCCCTTGTCTTGCAGTGAGCGGGCCAACTTTTCGATCACCACCGGGTAAAACTGGTTGTCGAGGTAAGCCACGAGCACGCCGATAATGCCCGATTTGCCGGAAATCAGCGAACGGGCAAGTGCGTTGGGGCGATAACCCAGTTCGTCGGCAGCCTGAAGCACTTTGCGGCGCGTGTCTTCAGATACTGACGCTCCGCGGGTGAAGGTGCGGCTGACGGCGGATTGAGAGACATGCGCCGCGCGGGCGACGTCCGCAGAAGTTACAGTCGGTTTGGCCATGGGCGCGAATGTGTCACGGACCCCGCGCGCGATGCAATGCTCATTTTCACCAGATCACACATGTGCGACATTGCAGCACAAATCTAGTTGCCAGTCCGGCAAGGTAGGACTATCCAGATTGAGACTTTCTCAAACCGGAAAAATCCATGACACCCGCTCAAACTGGCGCCCAAATCATCGCACAGAAACTCAGGCAGGCCGGATGCAAGCGCGCCTTTGGGATTCCCGGCGGTGAGGTGCTGGCAATACTCACAGGGCTGGATGAGGCTGGAATTGATTTCCACCTCGCCAAACATGAAAATGCCGCCGGCTTCATGGCCGAAGGTGCCTGGCATGCCGAGGAACCCGGTTCCCGCGCCCCGGGTATCCTGGTGGCAACCGTCGGGCCGGGTGTTTCCAACGCCGTCAACGTCATCGCCAATGCTGAGCAGGACCGGGTGCCGCTGATCTTTCTGACTGGCTGTGTCGATATCGACGTGGCGGAGACTTATACACACCAGATTTTCGACCATCAGGCGATTTTGCGCCCCATCGTGAAAGCCTCGTTTAGGGCCAGCAAAGGAACCATTGGCGTAATGATGGAGAAGGCGCTGGCAATTGCTTTGGACGGCCAACCCGGGCCGGTTCACATCGATGTGCCGATCAGCGTCGCCGAAGGTGAAACAAATGAAGTTTTGACCGAGCTGATGCAGGCTGCACCAGCTTCAATGACAGCGCCTAACCCAATTGTTGGTGATGCGATTGATGCGCTCAATTCTGCAGAACGTCCGCTGGTCATTGCCGGTGTTGATGCTGTGACTGAAAATGCCGGTGCCGAACTGACGGCCTTTTGTCGCCGCCACAGTATCCCGATGATAACCACCTATAAGGGTAAGGGCCTGCTCGATGAACATGATCCGCTTTGTCTCGGCGGTCATGGACTTTCTCCCAAGGCAGAAAAAACCTTACTGCCCTTCGTCAAACAGGCGGACTGTGTGTTGCTGGCTGGATATGACCCGATCGAAATGCGGGCCGGCTGGCGCGATCCCTGGGGCGACGATGCCAAAGTTATCGAGATGACACCGGTGCTGCGCACCCATGGTATGCATCGTGTTGACATCACCTTGCGCGCGGCCATTGAACCAACATTGGCACAGCTCGGCCATGGCCTGGACATCAAATCCCGTTGGGCGGGTGGCGAAGCATCTGCCGCGCGTCAGGAGCTTGAGAAAGCTTTCAGTGCCAGCGATGCCTGGGGGCCTGGTCAGGTCTTTGCCACGTTGAATGAATGTCTGCCGGAAAACCGCGTGGTGACGGCTGATGCTGGAGCCCACCGCATTCTGGTGTCGCAAATGTGGCAGTGCCGCCATCCACATTCTTTCCTGCAGTCAACGGCTCTGTGCACGATGGGCTGTGCCGTTCCTCTGGCTGCCGGATATAAGCTGGCCAAGCCTGACACTCCGGTCTGCGCTTTTGTCGGCGATGCCGGGTTGGAAATGGGCCTTGGCGAATTGGCAACCATCCGGGAGATGAAACTCCCGGTGATCATCTGCGTGTTAGTCGATGAATCCCTGTCGCTAATCGAACTCAAACAACGTGGCAGTCAGCGCAAGAATGTCGGAGTGGACTTCGATGGGACGGATTTTGTCGGCGTGGCCAATGCGATGGGTGGCCATGGTGTATGGATCGATGATGCCGAAACACTCAAGACTGCAGCAGCCGAGGCTCTGACGCGTGATACTTTCACCGTTTTGGCCTGCCGCATTGGCCGTCGTGCTTATGATGGCACGTTCTAATTGGCGCTGATTGCCCGCTCGGCAATTTTGGCAAAGATGGTGTCCAGCTCGCTAGCCAGTATTGCCAGTTCGGGTTTGGCCGTGTCGAAATAGGGGCTGAAGACATAGCTGGGTGTCTTGTAGGACAGGGTCGCGCTGCCGTCTTCGTTCTCGGTAATGTAAAAGCGGATGGGTGCCTCAATTCCGGCTTCAACACTCGCGGCCAACATGCGGATGGCGTAATCGTTGCGGTAGACGCCAACAACCATATTGCCAGGTATCTTGATCTTGCGGCGTTTAGCTCCCGATGAGGCGCTGGCCCGGGACACCAGCAGCATTTTTTCGGCCTTTACCGCAGTATTGAGTGCCTTGATCATCTTGGAATAGGGGATCGACGTCTCATAGCGAACCCAGCCTGGTCGTTCTGCCGAAACGGCTGTGAAGCATCCACTGATGAAGATCACCAAAAAGGTGAGTGCACTGATTACTTTTGTCATTTTCTTGTTCTCACCAATCGTAACGGAGCTTGAGTTTGGCCATCACTGAACTGCCGGCAAAAGCGACGATACCCCAGAGCCAGCCATGCATGCTGCCGGAAACAATGCCGCCGAGATAAGCGCCAATATTGCAGCCATAGGCGAGGCGGGCGCCATAGCCCATCAGCAGACCACCGATCACCGCAGTGGCGACATTCTTCCAGCCGATGCGTAAAATTGGATTGAACTTTCCGGCCAGCGATGCCGCCGCCATGGCACCAAAGATGATGCCAAAATTCATGATCGAGGTGGAATTGGCGAAAATACTGCGTTCCACGGCCCGCGCCCTTCCTCCGCTCCAATAGGGCCAGCTCAAGACATCAATGCCAACGAGATTGGCGAACTTTGCCCCCCAAAGAGCAAAGCCCGATGTGATGCCCCAGGGTCGACCCAGCGTTAGGATGGTGGCTACGCTGACCACAACCAGCGCGATAATGCCCAATGTATGGGACCACGGGCCGCCAAGGATTGAGCCGGTCTGGCGTGGGGATTCCAGATTGCCATGGGTCTTCAATTCAATTCTGCGACTGAGCCACCAGATCGTGCCGGTGATTAAAAATATGGTCAGCACCGCGCCAGGTGCACCAAATTCCCGCACCATCGAAAAACTCTCCAGACGTGGCAGGCCTCGCCAAGCGGGCAGGTGCCAGGTGCCTATCAGTGAACCGGTAATGAAGGCAGCTAGCGTGATCACCATGCGGGTGCTGCCACCGCCAACGGTAAACAATGTGCCGGAACCACAGCCACCACCAAGCTGCATGCCCATTCCGAAAATAAAGGCACCGACCGTCGCTGTGACGCCAAATGGCAGTACCCAGGCTCCGCTGCGCAGGCCCAGATCGGCAAAAGGAGGCCCATAGGCGATGATCGGAAAAGTGAATAGGCAAGCAACCGCCAGAAGAATCATTTGGGCCCGCAAGCCCTGACCACGACGCTCAGTTACAATGCGCCGCCATGCTGCGGTAAAACCGAACGCGGCATGATAAAGACCAATTCCGGCCAATCCGCCTATCGCAACCGCGATGACATAGCGTGCTCCGCCGTAAGTTGACGCAGCAAAGGCCACGAGCAAAATTCCCAGAACTGCGACCGCAAAGGGCAACCAGGGTGGAAAATAGGTATTTTCACTGCGAAACAAGGCAGTTGTGGAACTCATTTTAAGCTCTTTTGGTGACGGCGCGATAATCCAACATAGCATTGCCACACTTGTGGCGAGGCAAAAGTCAACTTTTGCGCTTTTTCTTCACACAAATGTCACGAGGGTTTATTTGCCGATCCAGCCACCAAAATGTTGTCTGGGCTCAACAAATTCCTGGCGAGGCCAAAAACAATATGACAACACGCGACGATCTCTTTGGGTGTCCGGTCACCATGTCTGCCGAAGGCGATATGGCAGCCTGGAACGATACCCAGTTGGGCTTCCTGGCCCACGCCGCCGCCACCCCCGATCATCTTGGCAAAACCATTGCCAGTGATGCTGGATTTGCGTTGCCGATCATTTGTAAGGGCTTGTTTTCTCTGCTGCTGGCCCGCAAGGAACTGAACGCGGTTGCGGTGGATGCAGAATTGCAGGCCCGTAAGTTGGCCAATGCCCGACCAATAACAAGCCGCGAAACGGCCTTTCTGGAAGCGTTGGCGGATTGGAACCGGGGCTTTCCAAAGGCTGCTGGCGACCGGCTCAATGTTCTTGTGACCAATAATCCCCATGATGCTCTGGCAATGAAACTGGTTCAGGCGATCCGCTTTGTGCTTGGTGATGCCAGGGGAATGCGGACCTCAATTGAGGCGGTAATCCCACATCTTTCCCCTGATCAGCGTCTCTATGGTTATGCGCTGGGCTGTCATGCATTTACGCTTGAAGAGAGTGGCGAATATGCGCGGGCTGAACGGGTTGGACGCGAAGGTGTATTGCACTCGCCCGACGATGCCTGGGGTCTGCACGCCGTGGCTCATGTCTATGATATGACCAATGACACAACCGCAGGACTGCAATGGCTGACAAAGCGCACCCAGGCCTGGGCCCACTGCAACAATTTCCGTTATCACGTTTGGTGGCACATGGCACTGATGCATCTCGACCGCGGTGAGATCGACACAGTGTTTGAACTTTACGACCAGAAAATTCGCCATGACAAAACGGACGATTACCGGGATATCTCCAATGCTGCCTCGTTACTTTCACGGCTCGAGCTCGACGGATACAAGGTCGGGGAGCGTTGGGAAGAACTGGCGCAATTGTCACAAGGCCGGACCGAAGATGGCTGTCTGGCATTTGCCGACTTACACTATGTCCTGTCGCTGATTGGCGGCAATCGCCAGGACGCGGTTACATCACTGCTGACCCGCATGCGCAAGGATGCGGCCAGCGAAGCAAGCGAAATGGACCGCATCATGAAACATCCCGGCCTTTCCGCCGCTGAAGGGCTGGAAGCATTTGGCGAGGGTAATTATTCTGCAGCATTCACCCACCTGGCCGGTGCAAGAAACGCCATGCAGACCATCGGTGGCAGTCATGCGCAACGTGATGTGTTCGAACGATTGACTGTCGAAGCAGCAATGCGTGGTGGTTATTTCGACACGGCTGAGCAGTTTCTTGTCGAACGAACTCACCAGCGCGCCGGTAAGATGGACCGTTTTGCCAGCCTGCGCATGGACGAGTTGAGCCGGTTGCGCAGCGATCGTGGCACCGCACAGGTGATTCCGGCGGAATAATGGTTGCGCAATGATTGAATTGGCGGCATCTGAACGGCAATTGCGGCAGAAAACTTGGAACTGACAAAATGACGGCAACAGCAACCAAGAGAACCGTGCGCGACCCGCGGCTGGATTTTTTCCGCGGGCTGGCGATGTTTGTCATTTTCATTGCCCATACGCCACGCGACTTTTGGGCTCTATGGATTCCGGCACGTTTTGGCTTTTCCGATGCCACGGAGACCTTCGTTTTCTGTTCGGGCATGGCATCGGCCATCGCCTTTGGCGCGATCTTTCATAAGCATGGATGGTTGATGGGCAGTGCGCGCATTGTGTATCGCGTCTGGCAGGTCTACTGGGCGCATATCGGTCTGTTCTTTGCTGTCTTGCTGCTGATCACAAGTTTTGACCAGGCGGGAATTTTCACCAGCGAATACTGGTCGCGTTCCTATGTCGGTGCGCTCAACCTGAAGCACTTCTTCACCAAAACCCCTGACTTGATTATCGGCCTGTTCACGCTGACCTATGTGCCAAATTATTTCGATATTCTGCCAATGTATCTGGTCATTCTGGCGATGATTCCCATCGTCATGGGCCTGTCGCGGATCTCCCTGTGGGCAGTTGCTTCCTTTGTGATCGGCGTCTGGCTGCTTGCCAATCTGGAACTGTTCGGGGCCGAACCGATTAACTTCCCCGCCGAACCCTGGTCGCAGCGAAATTGGTTCTTCAATCCACTTGGCTGGCAATTGGTGTTTTTTACTGGATTTGCCTTTATGAGCGGGTGGATCAAACCACCTCCTGTCGACAAGCGTTTGATCATCCTCGCCGTCGTGATCATTCTGGTCAGCCTGCCTTTCGCCTATTTCCGCATCTATAATGCCAAGCCAAGCTGGGTTCTCTACACCGAGTTGAGCCCCTGGTTTAAGGAGCAGCGTGCCGCAATCGCACCTCTGCGTGGCAAATCCGAATTTGGTCTGTTCCGTTACATTCACTTCCTGGCAACGGCCTATCTGGCCTGGGTGGCGGTTGGGCCGCTGGGTTCGCGGTTGAAAAATTGGGGCCGGGCTCAGATCGTCGTCGACACGATCCGCAAAGTGGGACAGCAATCGCTTGCCGTATTTGTCTCCTCGCTGGTCATCGCGCAGATCGTTGGAATGGGTTTCCGCATGTTCAGCACCCACTGGGCGGTGGTTTTGACGGGCAATCTCATTGGCTTTGCCGCACTGATCGCGGTGGCCCACTCAGCTGCCTGGTTCAAATCTCAACCGTGGCGTCAACAAAAAGTGACTCCGCCCGCCACATCCGCTTCGCAATCAGGCAGTTCAACAGTGCCGATGGGCGTACCAGCAAGGAAGATCGATTAAGCGCATGATCAGCAGACGCACAGTTTTGGGTTTGATCGCCATGGCCGGCAGCACTGGCCTGCCGATGGCGAATGCGCTGGCGACTGAAAGTGGCAGCAGCAATGAGCCCACGGCAGGGCCTGTCAAAAAACCCGCTGTTCCCGTGCGGCTGGGCGAGGCAGAAGCCTTCTCCCGTGATACGCTGGTGGAATTGGCCAGGGCGCTGTCGAAAGCTGATTATGTAGAACCACGCAAGATCCCTCAGCCGTGGATCGACATGTCCTATGACGAGTACAAGGGCATCCAGTTCAACCCGGATTCCGGGCTGTGGAATGATACTGATCTGCCTTACATCATGGAGTTTTTTGCGCCGGGCCTGTACTTCCCAACTGCGATTTCGATATCCGTCGTTGATGGCGATACAAGCCGCCCGGTGCTGTTTTCCAAAGACGTCTTCCGCTATGGCCACCTTGTGCCTGACCTGCCGGTCGACGAAACGCTCGGCTATGCCGGGTTCCGCGTTCGCACCACGATCAACGATCCGGTGCGTAAGGACGAATTCGTTGTCTTTCAGGGTGCCAGCTATTTCCGTGCCGTTGGAAAGGGACAGATTTACGGACTGTCAGCGCGTGGTCTGGCGATTGATACCGGAGAAGCGAAGGGCGAGGAGTTTCCAGATTTCCGGGCTTTCTGGATTGAAGGTGTCGAGCCGGGGGCGAAGAGCTTTACCGTCCACGCACTGATGGATTCTCCGAGTGTCAGCGGACTGTATTCTTTTGAAATTATGGCTGGCCCATCAACCGAGATGGATGTCAAAGCTGTGCTGTTCCCGCGCATGAGCCTCACTCATGTCGGCATTGGCGCTGAAACCAGCATGTTCCTTTTCGACGAAACCAACCGGCATCGGTTTGATGACTTCCGTCCGGCAGTCCATGATTCCGATGGTCTGCTGATCGAAAACGGCGCGGGCGAAACGCTGTGGCGGCAATTGGCCAACCCGCTCTCTTTGCAGGTGTCCAGTTTTGTGGATGACAACCCGCGTGGTTTCGGTTTGATGCAGCGGCCCCGCGCATTTGCCGACTATGCTGATCTGGAAGCGAACTATCACAAGCGTCCGGGCCTTTGGGTGACACCCGGCGAGGGATGGGGCAAGGGCTCTGTCACTTTGGTAGAAATTCCCGCAGACCGCGAAATTTATGACAACATCGTAGCCTATTGGCGTCCGCGGGAGCCGCTCGCTGCTGGCTCTAGCCACCAATTCAGCTATCGCCTCCACTGGTGTGAGGACCCACCCATCAATCAGGATCTGCCGAAGGTGTTAAACACCCGCATGGGCAAGCGTTTTGTCGGTGGAAGACTGGTCACAGTTGATTTCTCCAATGCGCCGATCCTGCCGAAAAAGCTGGAAGACATCACGCTTCATGTCAGCTCGAACCAGGGCAAGGTGAGCGAGGGCATTTTGCAGCGCAACCCGCGTACTGGTGGCGTACGGCTGGCCTTCACCTTCTATCCTGAAGATCTCACATCAATTGAATTACGGGCGCAACTGATGGTGGGAGACAAGAGAGCGTCGGAAGTCTGGCTTTACAGGTGGACTGCATGACCCTCAAAGCCCCCCATCTAAATGCCCACATGCCAGCGTCGGCGCCGCTGCAAATGCCGTTGCAGGACTTTTCCAAGCCACATCTTGATCCGCAGGCACCAAGGCAAAATCCGCTTGAACCGATTGCCGGCACGGCCCTGTTTCGGCTGGCAACTTTCCTTCCAGCGATCGCTACTTCGCTTGTCCTGTTTGTCATCATTATGGACTGGTTTCGCCGGGATGGTTTCACCGATGTCGAAATTGCCATGATGGTAATGGTAGCCTTTACCTCATTTTGGATCGCACTGTCTGTGGCTTCCAGTACGATTGGCCTGTTTTTCGCGCGCAGGAACGAGGCGGCTGATCCGAGCACCAATGAAGACGCCATGGATGTTGCTCTGCTGATCCCGGTTTACAACGAGGACCCGGATGCGGTCTTTGCCCGATTGACTGCCATGCGAGATGATCTGACGCGTTCGAAAAGTCATCATCGTTTCGGTATTTTCATGCTCAGCGATACCAGGGACGACTCCATTGCATTCCGTGAATCGGTATTAATCGACCAGATCAATCACCAATCGGGTAACAGCATCCCCGTTTACTACCGCCGTCGGGCCGAAAACATCGAACGCAAAACAGGTAATATCCGAGATTGGGTCGAGACCTGGGGCGCTGACTGGCAAGCGTTTGTGACCCTCGATGCCGATAGTTTGATGTCGGCCGGCGCGATCATTCGTCTGGCGGATGAATTGGCTTCACAGAAGCTGGCTGGTTTGATCCAAACAGTGCCGCGTCTTGTTGGAGCTAATTCGGTATTTTCCCGTGTCCAGCAATTTGCCAACAATGTTTATGGTGGTGCGCTGGCCCGTGGTCTCGATCGCTGGTCCGGGCATGAGGGCAATTATTGGGGTCACAATGCGATTATCCGCACGCGTGCCTTTGCCGCTTGCGCAGGTTTGCCGGTTTTACGCGGCAGGGGTGCATTGGGTGGAACGATCAAGAGCCATGATTTTGTTGAGGCCGCATTGTTGCGTCGGGCGGGCTGGTCGGTGCGGCTGTTGCCGGAAATCACTGAGACCTATGAGGAAACACCTCAGACAATTATTGATTATGTTTTGCGTGATCGTCGCTGGTGTCAGGGTAATCTGCAGCATCTGCGCCTGCTGTTTTCAGCGGGTTTTAAAGGCGCTTCGCGTTTTCACATGCTGCAAGGTGCAATGGCCTATATCGCCTCGGTGGTCTGGTTTGCGCTGCTCGTGGTTTGGGCTCTGATGGGCCGTGGGCGCGAAGACAGCGTGTTTAGATATTTTGCCGAGACCAATCCGCTGTTTCCACAATGGCCAGAAATCGACACGGTCAGCCGAATGGTGGTGCTCGGCTTCATGCTTGGCCTGTTGCTGATCCCCAAACTGTTTGGCATGGCATTGACGGTGCTTGATGACCCATCGCTTAAAAAGATGGGTGGGCCGCGACGCTTTTTCGCCAATGCTTTTTGCGAGATCACGCTGTCATTCATTCTGGCACCGATCCTGATGGTCCAGCATGTCTCTGCGGTTGTTCGCACGGCGCTGGGACTGGATGTTGGCTGGTCACCCCAAAACCGCTCAGGCAGTGCTTACGGATGGGCGATGCTGGTGCGTTTCCACTGGCTGGAAACGGTTGTTGGGTGGTTGCTGATGGCTGGTATTGGCGCTGGGTTGGTTACGTTGTGGCTGGCACCAATTGCTGTCAGTCTGGGGTTTGCCGTGCTTATTTCGCACTGGAGCAGTAAGCCGCTGGCCTCCAACTCGGCTTTGTCTTCGATCATGGAAACGCAGGAGCGTTGCGCCCCTTCCAAGATCATCACCGCTTGTTACGCATAAGGCCGTATCGCTCGCGGTCGCCGCCGCCGTCGCCGCCGCCGCCGCCGCCGCGAGCCGAACGGAACTAACGGTGGCGCAGACCTAATCGGTTGCGGCCAAACTGGTCCCGCACCCGCGCCATGATGTCGACATCCAACTGCAGCAAAATGTGAATGACATCGATGGGAATCCAATTCTCACGGATCTTGCCTTCGTGGTGCAGATAGAAGTCCATCACCCGCATTTCGGTTTTCTTGCCAGTTGCACCACTGCCAAACAGGCCACCTCCAAGATTTTGTGCGATCACGCTGGGCCAACCACCGGTGACCGAATAAGACCCGTCCCCAATCTGGATATAGTGTCCGGAATCCGACGCTTTTCCATGCTCCACTTCCTGATTGATGATTGATTGGCCCCCCTTACGGCCGGGCCAGAACAGGCGAAACGGCAGTTGGTGGAAATCGACAAAGCCTTCCAGTCCGCGCGTGGTGCCGATCCCGGAAGGTCCGTACCACATCATTTTTTCATGCCAGTGCTGTTTCTGCGGCATGTTTATCAGGCCATCCCGCCCTTTTAATTCGTGGTCTTTGTAGTCGGCTAATGTCTTGTGCATTTCCAGCGTCTGGGCGATCGAGGCGAGGCCCTGTTCCATATCCTGCTCAATAAATACCAAGCCGTCACAGGTAATCGGCCCCATCCACCGACCCTCGGTTCCCCAACTCGGCGCCAGTGGCCAGAACCCGGCCTGACGGATGACGTCCAGCACATCCCACAGGCATGTGGATTGCACAATTCGGTCGCCGTCGAGAATGTGAACTTCCCCGTAGCGTAAGAATATTGGCTGTCCGGTGGCGGGAATATCAAGCCAGTCTTCAACAAAGGTACCGCAATAATGGCCAAGGCAGGCAACCATGTCCTGTTCCTCGCCATGTCGGTTGCGATAGCGCCCGCCGACAATGATTTCGTCGCGCCGTTCGAGATTGGGAAAGCTGGTTTTCAGTGGCAGCCAGGCCGTTGCCGCGATGGCTTCCGTGCCCTGCACCTCATTCATAGGATGTGATCCGCGCCAGTTGGCGGTGTCTGCATAAATGGCTCGAAGAGCCGCCGACAATTCACCTGTTGGGCAATCTGCAATGGCGTGCATTTTTGCCTGAATCAGTCGTTTATTGGCCAAATTTGCGGCCTGTGGAATGGGTAGGCAAGCATTTTTCATAATTTAATCAATCTGTTGTGTGTCGGCTGCATCAAAATTGATGCCTTACTCATAATAATCGTTGCATACGTATGCAATAAGTGATTGTCTTACTCTCAAACGAAGGACTTGTCTCGCTGTTTGTGTAATGGCTGGATTTCAGTTTGGTCAATGACCGTCGTTTTGCGCGCAAAGAGAATTTTTGGGGTCACTATCAGCCTCAATTTTTAGGGAGAAACCAAATGATAAAGAAACTACTTCTGGCCAGTGCTTTGGCGCTGGCAACATCAGTTACTGCTCAGGCTGCCTGCGACATCAGTGGTGGTCGTGTCAGCGTTGTAGGCAATGAATTTCCTGCAATTCAGACCGTTGGCAAGGGTGCCATGGCCTGCGCTGGTGACAGTGTTGAGGTGAAAACCAACCTCACTGCTGATCACCAGAAAATCAATCTTGCCGGTATGCAGGGCAACCCAGCTGAATATACATCAGCCATCATCGCCAACTCTTCAATCGTTGCGCTGATGAACGAAGATGTTATTCGGCCGCTTGACGACCTGGTGGCAAAACATGGCGGTAGCCTGAAGAAAAACCAGCTGATCACCATCAACGGTAAAGTTATGGCGGTCGCCTTTATGGCCAATGCACAGCACCTGGTTTACCGCTCCGACGTATTGGAAAAAATTGGTGCGCAGCCGCCTAAAACCTACGAAGAAATGCTCGCACAGGCCAAGATGATCCGTGACAAGGGCATCCTGCAGAACCCTGTTGGCGGTGCTTACAAAGCGGGTTGGAACCTGGCTCAGGAATTCAATAACATGTTCCTCGGTTACGGCGGTTCACACTTTAAGGATGGTTCGGCAACGCCAAATGTCAATTCAGAAGCCGGTGTTAAGGCGCTGAACATGATGAAGGCGCTCAGCGAATACATGAACCCTGACTTCCTGACTCACGACTCCAATGCAACCAATGCAGAATATCGCGCTGGTAACGTTGCTCTGATGAATATGTGGGGCTCACGCGCTGCAACCATGACCGACGCCGATGGTGTTCCTCAGGAAGTTGTCGATGGCTTTAAGATTGCTGGTCCAATGACTGTCGGTGGCGGTTCCACTGCTGCATCCACCCTGTGGTGGGACGGTTGGACAGTTGCCAAGAACATCTCCGATGCAGATGCCGAAGCAACATTTAAGGCAATGATGAACGGTATCGATCCATCCATTCTTGGTGATGCAGATGTTGCCAAACAGGCTGTTTGGCTGATCGATGGCTATCAGCCAACTGCTGCAGCAACAGGCGTATTTGCGGCTGCTCAGATGGACACCATTCCCTACCCAATGCTGCCTTTCATGGGCCTGATGCACACTGCACTGGGCGCTGAGCTGTCAGACTTCATGCAGGGCAAGGAAACTGCTGAACAGGCGCTTGCTGATGTCGAAGCAGCTTACACGGCTGCAGCAAAAGAAAACGGTTACCTGTAATTGAACAGGGCCTTAGAGCGGCGCTGAATTTGTCAGCGCCGCTTTATCCCAGATTGGCGGACCACTCAGGATGAAACATAGAACCTTCTTCTGGTTTTTTCTGCCTACCGGCTTGGCGATGCTGGTGTTTATCGCGGCGCCAATCGTCTCTGTCGTTATGCAGTCCATGTTCCTGCCAATTGAGGCGGTGTTGGTTGAAACCGAAAATTGCGGACCGTTTGGCTGTAAGACAGAAACCGCCATCGACCAGGAGGCCACCGCAAAACTGCGCGAGGCCAATCCGCTCGGGCGATTTGCCGGTTTGGATGTTTATTTTGACAGGGGCCACCTGGCGACTGCTGAAGTAGCCGAAGCATGGCGCACAAGTGAGAGCTGGGGCGAATTCTGGGCGGAACTGCGCGATTTGCCATTCTATCGTGCGATGGCCTTTACGCTGACTTACACATTTGTCTGCACCCCGGCGCTGATTGCTCTGGGTTTTGCCATTGCGGTGGCGGTCAATTCTCTACATCGGCGGCTGAAGGGCTTGGTGATCTTCTTTTCACTGCTGCCAATGATCGTCACACCGCTGGTCGGATCCTTGGTTCTATACTGGATGATCGATTCAAGAGGTGTCTTGGGTAACTTGATTTCATTCCTGGCCAATGACCCTGATCTCAGCTTGAAGGCTTCCACACCATTGATGTGGGCCTCGCTGATTGTCTACGGCATCTGGTCGTCGGCACCCTTCGCCTTTGTTGTCTTCTATGCTGGTTTGCAGACCGTGCCTCAGGACACGCTTGAAAGCGCGCAGATCGACGGCGCTTCCCGCTGGCAGCAGATTCGGTATGTGACTATTCCCCATATCATGCCGCTCGTTACCTTTGTGGCGCTCATCCAATTGATGGATAATTTCCGCGTGTTTGAACCAATCATCGGTTTCAACGCTGAGGCCCATGCGACCTCCTTGAGTTGGATCATCTATAACGACCTGGGAGGTGAGACGCGCCAATTGGGGGCCGCCGCTACCACCAGCGTATTGACCATTTTGGGAGTGGCGATCTTGCTGAGCCCGGTGCTGATACGTTCCTGGCGCGATTTCCGGGGGAGAACCTGATCATGGCTGCAGCTTCACAAAGAAAACCCCTCGGCCTTCAAATTTTCCTTTCCGGATTTGTCATTGTTTGGCTGATCATGGCGGCATTTCCCTTTATCTGGACGCTTTGGGGTTCATTCAAGGTCGAGCTTGATTTCTTCTCGATTGCCGATTGGACCAATGCGATTACCGGGGAACGCACCTACCAAACCCATGGCAGCGCCTTCACCGAGGTCGGCTATGTCGGTGCATGGGTCCAGGAAGAATTTTGGCGCAATGTCATCAACACATCGATTGTCTGCATATTCGTGGTGGCCACATCTTTAACCATTGGCACGCTGGGTGGTTATGCGCTCAGCCGTTCCGGGTTCAAATATGTGTTCTGGTTGCTGATCATCGCATTGATCTTCCGAGCCATGCCGCCAATCACCCTGGTGTCAGGCTATTTGCCAGTTTTCTTTGACTATAATGTTTGGGGTTACCTGCCGACCGCCATCGTTGTGCTGGTGGCGATCAACCAGCCTTTCACTCTGTGGATGCTGCATTCCTTCTTCGAGGGCATTCCCAAGGAATTGGATGAAAGCGCCAAGGTGGATGGCTGTACCCAGTTTCAGGCTTTTCGTCGTGTGATCATTCCGGTCATGTGGCCTGGCGTGATCACGACCGGGCTGTTCTCCTTCCTGCTGGCCTATAACGATTTTGCCGTAACGGCGATGGTGCTGGCGCAAGAGAACAGGACCATGATTCCGGCAATCAGCGCTTTCCTTGGCACCACCTATACAGAGGGCAATGTGATGTTTGCGGTGGCGGCAGTGGTTTCAGCAACTGCGCCGCTGTTCATCCTGGTTATGTTCTTCCAGCGCCAGATTGTCAGCGGGCTCACCGCAGGCGCCGTAAAGGGCTGAGTCATGACCCTTAAAGATAACCGCACCGATTGGTGCAAATTCGAAAGTTGAGAAATGGCCAGTATCAGTCTCAAGAAAGTCAGTAAGCGCTGGGGCGACTTCGTCGGGGTTCAGGAGTTTGATCTTGAAATTGCCGACAAGGAGTTTCTGGTTCTGCTCGGCCCATCCGGCTGTGGCAAGACCACCACGATGCGGATGATTGCCGGTCTGGAAGAGGCGACCTCCGGCGAAGTCTGGATCGGTGACCGCATGGTCAATGATCTGGAACCGAAAGACCGTGACATCGCAATGGTTTTTCAGAGCTATGGCCTTTATCCGAATATGACGGTTTACGATAACATCCGTTTCCCGCTGAAGGTGCGCAAGATTGATGCATCAACCCATGCCGAGCGGGTTCAGCGAGCTGTCGATATGGTCGAATTGAACGACTTTACCCATCGCCGCCCTGCTGAATTGTCGGGTGGTCAGCGGCAACGAGTGGCGCTGGCCCGGGCAATTGTGCGGGAGCCAACTGTCTTTTTGATGGACGAACCGCTCTCCAACCTTGACGCCAAGCTACGCGTTTCGACGCGTGCGCAAATTAAGAACCTGCAGAACACACTGGCCACCACAACAATCTACGTCACCCACGACCAGATTGAAGCGATGACGCTGGCGGATCGTGTTGTGGTGATGAATGCCGGTATTGTTCAGCAGGTCGGCACACCGGTGGACATCTATGACCGGCCGCAAAATACCTTTGTTGCCGGTTTTATTGGTTCGCCTGCCATGAACCTCATGCAAGGGCGGTTGGAAGGCGGCGTCTTTACTGGAGAAAACGTCAAGATAAGTGGACTGGAAACCTCTCATTCGGGGGAGGTGACATTGGGCTTCCGCGCAGAAGACGCAGAGATTTGTGATGTTGCCAGTGAACTCGAAGCGCCGGTCTATTCGATGGAGTTGCTGGGCGAGGCCACCATGGTAACGGCCAAGGCAGGTGGCAGTTTGGTGTCTGTTAAGGCTGCGAAGGACTACCGTTCCCAAATCGGTGATACTGTGCAGGTCTCGATTCCTGCCGATATTTGCCATCTTTTCGATGGCGACAGTGGCGAACGGCTGGATTGAGTCAGACCGTGCGCGGAAAGCCAGTAATTCCATTCAACCAATAACGAGGCTGCCATGAAGGGCGCACGACCCGAACAGTCCTACCTGACCCGCGACAATGATCGTTCGGCGACCCAGGCCACGCGCGATGTGATCGAAGGCATGGTGGATGGTCTTAACGATCATCGCATTGCTGACATTGGTGAATTTTTCTCTGACGGATTTCGTTGGATGGGCAATGCGGGTTGCGGATTTAAAGAAGGGCTCAGGGAGTTTCAGGAGGCTTGGCAGCAACCCTTTCAAGCAGCGTTTTCCGACAAGGTTTGCATCGATGAAGCGCGCCTGTTCGACGGTCAGTGGGCCGCCGCATTTGGCCGCCAGGAAGCCGTTCATTCAGGCGATTTTTTTGGCATTGCACCAACCGGCAAAACCGTCGTGATCCGCTATATGGATTTCTGGAAAGTGGTTGATGGCAAGATCGTCGACAACTGGGTGATGGTGGATTTCCCGTCGGTGTTGAAGCAATTGGACCATGACGTATTTGATGGCAAGGGCTGGGAAAATCTCACCGACAATCCAAAGCGGGACTTTCGCCCGGAGCAATTGCCTTGGCGAAGTTAAGCTCATGAAAACAATTTATTAGAGGAATACGGCCGCAACAGAATCGGGAGTAAACAAAGCATTTGCATACGTATGCAAAGCGCCATAGACTTCCCACACCAATTGGGCCAGTGGAGTAAAATATGATCCGTCACTTAAAAACTGCCCGCAGCGCTGAGGACCGCGCTGAAGATGACGCCAAAGTGCGTGGAACCGTTGAGTCAATTCTGCTGGATATCGAATCCCGTGGTGATGCTGCGGTGCGCGAATTGTCGGAAAAGTTTGACAATTACTCGCCAGAAAAGTTTCGGTTAAACGATTCTGAAATTGAAGCGGCGATGAGCAAGGTCTCGACCCGCGACATGGAAGACATCAAGTTCGCCCAAACGCAGATTCGCAATTTTGCCGAAGCCCAGCGGGCGTCGATGACCGACATCGAAGTCGAGACTTTGCCCGGTGTCATTCTTGGACATAAGAACATCCCGGTGCAGTCCGTCGGCTGCTATGTGCCTGGTGGCAAATTTCCGATGGTCGCTTCTGCTCATATGTCGGTTCTAACCGCGTCGGTGGCGGGTGTGCCGCGCATTGTCGCTTCTGCTCCGCCCCAAAATGGTGAGCCTCATCCGGCAATTGTGGCTGCTATGATGATGGGTGGGGCACATGAAATCTATGTCATGGGAGGTATTCAGGCCGTTGGTTCGATGGCCCTTGGTACCGAGACCATAGAACCGTGTCATATGATCGTTGGCCCCGGAAATGCCTTTGTTGCCGAAGCCAAGCGGCAATTATTTGGTCGTGTCGGCATTGATCTCTTTGCCGGCCCCACGGAAACCATGGTGATTGCGGACGAGACGGTTGACGCGGAAATGTGCGCAACAGACCTGCTAGGTCAGGCCGAGCATGGCTATAACTCGCCCGCGGTACTGGTGACCAATTCTGAAAAGCTTGCCAGGGCAACCATGGATGAAATCGACCGTATCCTGAAGATCTTGCCAACCGCTGAAACCGCTTCAAAGAGCTGGGAGGATTATGGTGAGATAATTCTTTGCGACAGCTATGATGAAATGCTGGAAGTCGCTGACGATATTGCCTCAGAACATGTGCAGGTGATGACTGATCGCGATGATTGGTTCCTCGATAACATGACGTGTTATGGTGCACTGTTCCTGGGTCCCCGTACCAATGTATCAAATGGCGATAAGGTCATTGGCACCAACCACACACTGCCAACCAAGAAGGCGGGGCGGTATACTGGAGGGCTTTGGGTTGGCAAGTTCCTGAAAACCCATTCTTACCAAAAGGTGCTGACCGACGAGGCGGCCGCCCATATTGGGGAAATCGGATCTCGTCTTTGCATGTTGGAAGGGTTTGTTGGTCATGCCGAGCAATGCAATGTCCGGGTACGTCGCTATGGCGGCCGAAACATTCCATATGGAGCAGCTGCAGAACCCATTTCGGATGCGGCGGAGTAGGGCTGGTGACAAGCGTTTCTGCATGTAAGAACCAACGGGATAACCTATCTCACATGGTGATAACCTTATGACAGATCTTCCCCGCACCCCGACCTTCCAACTCAACGGCAAGAAAGCCCTGGTCACAGGCGCTTCGCGCGGCATCGGGCTAGGTGGTGCCATGGCTCTCGCGGAGCACGGTGCGCATGTTGTGATGGCAGCCCGCAATGCTGAAGAAATAGGCCAGGCTGCTCAGGCGATCCGTGATGCTGGCTATTCTGCCGAAGGCATTGCGCTTGATGTGGGAGATCATGAATCGATGATCTCGGCAGTACGTCAACATGGACCATTCGACATTCTTTTCAACAATGCCGGTACCAATGATCCAATGCCGTTTGTCGAAGTCACGATGGAAAATTTCAACCGCATCACCGACCTCAATCTGAAGTCGGCATTCTTTGTTGCGCAGCAAGTTGCCAAGGGCATGATTGAGGCTGGAAAGGGTGGCTCGATTATTCACACATCCAGCCAGATGGGTCATGTCGGCGGCATCGACCGGGCCGTTTATTGCGGCTCCAAATTTGGCATCGAAGGGGTCACCAAAGCTTCGTCTATCGAACTGGCAGCCCACAAAATTCGGGTCAACACGATTTGCCCGACATTCATTCGCACACCAATGACGGAAAGCACTTTTGAAAATCCAGAACGGGTTGCCTGGCTGGAAGAGAAGATCAAGCTCGGTCGGGTTGGTGAAATTGAGGACATAATGGGAGCAGTGGTTTTTCTGGCCAGCGATGCATCAGCATTGATCACCGGAACAAGTCTGCTCGTTGATGGCGGCTGGACCGCTGATTAAAGGAATGAGAGTTTGACGATTAAAGGCTTTTCTCAGCAGTGGAAGGACTTCCCGGATTATATCATTGGTATCACCAACGAGATTTGGGAAAGCCGGGGTATCGGCACCCTCAACCATTATTATTCGCAAGATATTCCGGTGCGTTCGCCAATGGGCATCCAGCGCGGAAATCGGGCCGTGATGGCCGCAACCATGGCGACTTGTTACGAATTCCCTGATCGGGAACTGTTGGGCGAAGATGTCATCTGGTCGGGCGATCCGGAATCCGGCCTGTTGTCCTCGCATCGGATTATTTCAACCGCCACCCATGCCCGCGACGGCTCCTTTGGACCGGCCACGGGGCGTCGCTTCAAGGTCCGGGTGATCGCCGATTGCGCTGCCAAGGACAACACGATATTTGATGAATGGCTGGTGAGGGATTATGGCGGCATCGTGCGTCAGCTGGGCATGGACCCCAAAACCTATGCGGGTGAGCTGATCAATCGCGAAGGCGGCCCTGACAAATGCGCCAAGCCTTTCACCCCGGCAATCGACATTGATGGGGGGTATCACGGCACCGGCAATGACAACCAATGGTGTGAAAAATACGCAACCGTTCTGCGCCGGTTGATGGACAAGGATTTCAATGTTGTTACGGAAGCATATGATCGTGCGGTGATGGCTGAATATGCAGGTGCCGTGTCGGACCTGTCCTTTTCTGCCGTCGATGGATTCTGGCTTGGCCTGCGCTCATCCTTCCCAGATGCAGAATTCAAAATTCATCACCAAATCGGCCTCGGCGGTGGCGGCGATGCAATGTTGCCTCCGCGCGCCGCAATTCGTTGGTCTCTGGACGGTGTGCATTCTGGCTGGGGTACATTTGGCGCACCGACCGGCGCACCTGTCCACGTGATGGGCATGTGTCACGCCGAATTCGGCCCATATGGTGCCAATGGCGAAGGCATTCGCCGCGAATACGCCCTCTACGATGAGGTGGCGATTTGGAAACAAATCCTGATGCATAGTGGAGAGCTTTCATGACACCTGATGAAATGGAAGCCCGCATTGTTCGCTACGGGGATCTGATCCCCTGCAAAACGGCATTCATCGATGCCCACACGCCTGGTTCTGACAGCAAGGAGAATTTCACCATCATTGGTGGTGGTGTTTCAGAATCTCCTGACCAGCACGTTCATATTGCTGAGACGCCGGGCTTTAACATCGGTGCCGCCGGGCAACCGCCCAAATGCCGCAATTCACTGCACAGCCATCGCACGGCGGAAGTTTTTTATGTCCACAAAGGCCGCTGGCGCTTCTTTTGGGGCCGTCATGGCACCGCAGGTGAAGTTACCTTGGAAGAAGGCGACATCTTCAACATCCCAACGGGAATTTTCCGTGGTTTTGAAAATATTGGCACCGACTACGGAATGATCATGGCCATTCTTGGTGGCGACGATGCCGGAGGTGGCGTGATTTGGGCTCCGCAGGTGATACAGGATGCTGCCGACCACGGTCTGGTGCTGGCCGAAACCGGGCGCCTCTACGACACCAAAAAGGGCGACGCTTTACCGGATGGTGTAAAGCCAATGCCATTGCTCTCAGAAGCCGAACTGAAAAACTACCCCGAAGTCCCCGTCGACCAGGTCGTGCCATTCTATGTTGGTCGCTACCATGACATGGCGGCACTTTCCGCCAGCCAACCGGCGCAGGTCATTGGTGATGACGCGTTGATCCGAGACAAGCCGGGTTTTGAAGTCGAATTCTTGACCCGAAATTCTCTTGTAGGAAACCAGGGTGGGATGGGACGCCATCATATTCTGATGGTGCATGAGGGCCACTGGCGTTTGAGCTGGCAGGGCGGTGAAAAGACCCTGGCCCCCGGCGATACCTGTGCTGTTCCGCCAAGTCTGGCCTATCAGCTGGGTCCGAGCATGACCGGCAGCTGCAGTCTGTTTCGGGTGATCAACACGGATGATCCAGCCGGACCAACCGCAACTGACCTCAACTGAGCGACGCGGGTCCAATGCACCACGTCACCGAACCTGCCAGGCAGACGCCCATCGTGCACGAGACCGACGTGTTGGTGGTTGGCTCCGGCCCGGGCGGCCTCGCGGCGGCGCTTGCTGCAGCGCGCTGCGGTGTAGATGTTACGCTGGTAGAGCGTTTTGGATGCTTTGGCGGCAACATTACTGTTGTCGGTGTTGAAGGCTTTGCATGGTATCGTCACGAACAGACAGTTGAAGCTGGTGGAATTGGCCGCGAGTTTGAGGAGCGTGCCAAGGAGATGGGTGCAGCTGTGCCGGAGAGCCAATCGCTTTCCTACGAGCTGGACAGTGAAGGTTTCAAACTGGTCGCAGATAAGCTGGTTGAAGAAGTCGGGATCCATCCCATGCTGCATCGGCAATTTGTTGCCCCCGTTATGAGCGGTAACACGATAATCGGCATAATCGTTGAGAGCAAAAATGGCCGAGAGGCGATCATGGCCAAACGCGTGATAGATGGTACCGGCGATGCTGATATTGCTGAGCGAGCTGGTGCTCCAACCTTCAAAACACCGGCGGAAGACATGCAGGCCGCCTCGGTCATGTTCCATGTAGCTGGCGTCGACAAGCAGGCGTTTTTGGAAAGCGTGCGCCAGGAACCCCAGACCTATGCCGATTGGTCAACGGGAGAATGGCAGGTGGAAACGTCAGGCAAGGAGGATGAGATGTTCTCCCCTTTCCTGAAAAAGCCGTTTGAACAGGCCATTGCCGATGGGCTCATTCCCGCAAACCTCAACACTATTGCGGGTACATGGGGTGCCGTTCATGACAGCGGCGAAATGACTTATATGAATCTCATTCATCTAGATGGCTGCGACGGTACTGATCCTGATAGCATGGCTCGTTTTGAGATTGAGGGACGCCGTCAGGCCATGCTGGCCATTGAGGCGCTGCGTCATTACATGCCGGGCGGTGAAGGCATCCGCCTGCGCAATTTCGGAATGTCGATCGGCATTCGCGACACCCGCAAGATCGATGCGGTCTACAACATGACCGAACAGGATGTTCGTGAGCAGGGGCGGTTTTACGATTCCATCGGTATCTATCCAGAGTTTATCGATGGATATGGCGTTCTTATCATCCCCACGACCGGGCGCTATATGCAGATCCCTTATCGCTGCATGGTCCCCAAGCAGGTTGAAAACCTGCTGGTGGTCGGTCGCGCGATCGGCGGCGATAAAATCGCTCATGCTGCGACCCGCAATATGGCCTGCTGTGCAGTGGCGGGACAGGGGGCAGGCGTGGCCGCTGCACTTTCAATTCAACAGAACCGTCCACTCGATAGCATCGATATCAAGCCCGTACAGGCCGAGCTTGAAGCCCAGAATGTGAGACTACACTAACCCCACTCGCCCCTTGGGCGCAGTCACGACTTTGGAGAACCGAAATGAGCAAAATTCTGACCAGCCATGTTGGGTCACTTCCCCGCACACAGAAGGTTGTCGACTTTATCTTCGCCCGTGAGAAGGAACAGCCTTTCGATTCTGCCGCGTTTGATGCGGCGATGACCGAGGCAGTCGATGAAACTGTTCGGCGCCAGGTCGAGGCCGGTGTGGATATTGTGTCTGACGGTGAGACCTCGAAAATCTCCTACGCCACCTATGTGAAGGACCGCTATACCGGTTTTTCAGGTGACAGCGACCGCAACGCTCCAGCTGATCTGAAAATGTTTCCAACCTTCCTTGAACGTCTGGCCGACAGTGGCGGCACGCCGACCTATGCCCGACCTCAATGCACGGGTGATGTGATTTCAAAAGGCCAGGAAGAATTGAACAAGGACATCGCCAACCTCAAGGCTGCGATGGGCAAGCACGGGGTTGAGCGGGGTTTCATGAATTCTGCGTCCCCCGGGGTCATTTCGCTGTTTTTGCAAAACGTTCATTATCCAAGCCGGGAAAAGTATCTGGAGGCTTTGGCCGAGGCCATGCAGGCTGAGTACGAGACAATTGTCGGTGCTGGCCTGCAATTACAGCTTGATTGTCCCGATCTTGCGCTGTCCCGCCATATGCTCTTTGCAGATCTGAGCGATGCGGAATTCCTCAAGATTGCCGACATGCATGTGGAGGTACTCAATCATGCATTACAGAATATTGCAGCAGAAGACGTGCGTATTCACATCTGTTGGGGCAATTATGAAGGACCCCATTGCTGCGATATCGATATGGACAAGGTGTTCTCAACTCTGATGGGCGCCAAAGCGCAAACCCTGTTGTTTGAAACCTCAAACCCCCGTCACGCGCATGAATGGACTGTTTTCCGCGATCGCAAGAATGAGATCCCTGACAACAAAATCCTGATGCCGGGTGTTGTTGATACAACCACAAATTTCATTGAGCATCCCGAGGTTGTTGCTCAGCGGGTGGAACGCTTTGCCAACATTGTTGGTGCAGACCGGGTGATTGCCGGATCAGATTGCGGATTCGGCACATTTGCCGGCTTTGGGTCGGTTGATCCGGAAATCGCCTATGCCAAACTGGCCGCCTTGAGCGAAGGAACAGCGCTGGCGTCCGCACGTGTCTGAGGGTTCGGCGAAACCAGGATTTGACGGCGTCATTTTTCTGCCAGGCCTGCTGTGCGATGAAAAGCTCTTTGCACCCCAGGTTTCCGCGCTGCAAGGGCAATACGAAATCGAAGTGCCCAATCTGGGGGGCTATGATTCATTCGAAGCCATGGCGCGTGGCGTTTTGGCGGCAACCAGATTTGAGCGTTTCGCCCTGGCAGGTCTTTCCATGGGTGGTGCTTTGGCAATGAACATGGTGCGCTGGCATCCCGCAAGGATCGACCGGCTGGCGGTGTTGGACGCTAATCCGCGTGCTGATGATGAAGCGCGTAAGCAAAACCGCCGTCGTCAACTGGCGCAGGCACGAGAGTTGGGCGTTGGGAATCTAACGCGCAATGAACTTTCAAAAGTCTATCTGGCTCCGCAAAACCAGACACCAGAATTGATCGATATTGCTGTGCAAATGGCGCAAGGACATGGCGCTGATGTCTATGAGCGGCAATTGAATGCCTTGATGGGGCGACAGGACTCGATTGATCATCTCAGTGCCTATTACGGGCCGACCCTGGTTCTGTGTGGTGAACTGGATGCGCTTTGCCTGCCGCAATGGCATGTGGAAATGGCGGATGCCTTCCCGAACGCCACCCTGTCTATGATCCCCGGGGCCGGTCATTTGGCCACCATCGAAGCGCCTGCTGAAGTCAATGCTGCCCTGTTGGAATGGCTGCGGCGCTAGACCCGAAAGGGATTATACCCTTTCAGGTTTGGAATTCAGGCAATAAAAAACCCGCCGCGGCATCGTTGCCAGGCGGGTTCTTTGAAACTGCTTGGTTTGGTGCCGATTAGAGCCCCAGACCACCAAACTTCTTGTTGAACTTGGAAACACGACCGTCGCGGTCGAGAACCTGTCCGCCACCGCCAGTCCAGGCAGGGTGGGAGGTCGGGTCGACGTCAAGATTCATCACGTCGCCTTCTTTGCCCCATGTGGAGCGTGTTTCGTATTCGCTGCCGTCGGTCATAACCACTTTAATGGTGTGGTAATCCGGATGGATATCGGCTTTCATCGTCTTCGTCCTGGTTTCATAGCCGGACCATGCTCTCAAAAGGAGGACATGTGTGCCGGACTGTTCATGATTATAAAGAAGTCTATGTTGTTCCTAAATGGCAGGAACGCCATAAGCATCTTTGAATTTCGTGCCGCAGCCTATACATGAAGGTTTCGGGCAAGACAAGAAGGCAAAAGTCGGCAATCGTGAGCAAACTTCATACCAAAGAAAGCAAAGACCGCGTGGGTCTCCGGCCCCTGGCACGGCTATTGCCCTATATCATGCGCTATAAGGGCCATTTGGTTGGCGCGTTCGTTTTTCTGGCACTCGCCGCCGCAACGACTTTGTCGTTGCCATTGGCTGTGCGTTCAATGATCGACAATGGGTTCAGCAAGGCCGACAGTGCCTTTATCGATAATTATTTCTATGCGCTATTTGCCATTGCCGCTCTGTTGGCAGTGTCCAGTTCCATGCGCTACTACTTCGTTATCTGGCTTGGGGAACGGGTGGTTGCCGACCTGCGTAATGAAGTTTTTGCTCATCTGACCAAACTATCTGCCAGCTTTTACGATACCGCCAAGACCGGTGAGCTTGTGTCACGCCTGACGGCAGATACGACACAGATCAAGAGCGCTGCCGGAGCAACGGCTTCAATGGCATTGCGCAATGTGGTGCTGATCATCGGTGCGATTGCCGGAATGATCTATACCAGTCCCAGCCTGTCGTTGATCGTGCTCGCTGCGATTCCCGTCATTGTTCTGCCAATCTTCGCCTTTGGCCGCAATGTGCGTCGCAAGTCACGCTATGCCCAGGACAGGCTGGCTGATGCAACAGCCTACGCCTCCGAGAGCATTTCTTCTATTCGCACTCTGCAGGCCTTCACCAATGAACGGTTGGTCGCAGGCCGTTTCTCAGAAGCTGTTGAAAATGCTTTTGAAGCTGCTCGCTCCTCAATAGCTGCGCGTGCCTTCCTCACCGCATTTGCCATCTTCATGGTTTTCACAAGCGTTGTAGCCGTCCTGTGGATCGGCGCTGGTGCGGTTCTGGATGGGCGCATGAGTTCAGGACTTTTGGGTCAGTTCCTGCTGTTTTCGGTTATGGCAGCGGGCGCGCTGGGTGCCCTGTCTGAGGTTTGGGGTGAATTATCCCAGGCGGCCGGAGCGGCTGAGCGGTTGAGCGAATTGCTCGATACCGAACCAGATGTGAAAGAGCCGGAAATTCCAGTCGCGCTGCCCGAACCTGCAGAAGGTGCCATTGAATTTGAAGATGCGTCTTTTGCTTACCCAACCCGCCCGGATCAGACCATCGTCAACGGATTGAATCTTTCTGTGAAACCCGGTGAGACCGTTGCGTTGGTGGGGTCATCGGGATCCGGGAAAAGTACGTTGTTCAACTTGGCATTGCGTTATTACGACCCGAGTTCGGGAACGGTGCGCATGGACGGAGTTGATATCTCCCAGGCATCGCCAGAAGCTGTACGGCAGCACATTGCTCTTGTACCGCAGGATACAACCATATTTGCCATGTCTGCAGCGGACAATATCCGTTTTGGTCTGCCGGAGGCGACTGACCAACAGGTTGTTGAAGCAGCCAAGCTTGCCTTGGCAGACGAGTTCATTTCGCAATTGAAGGATGGCTATGAAACCGTGGTTGGTGAGCGCGGTGTGACGCTCTCCGGCGGCCAGCGTCAGCGCATGGCTATCGCCCGTGCAATCTTAAAAAATGCTCCCCTGTTGCTGCTTGATGAGGCGACCAGCGCGTTGGATGCGGAGAGTGAAAAACTGGTTCAAAAGGCCCTTGATGGATTGATGGTAGGCCGAACCACAATCGTCATCGCCCACCGTTTGGCAACGGTTTTGAAAGCCGACCGCATTCTGGTGATGGATGGTGGCAAGTTTGTCGAAGAGGGAACCCACGAGGAATTGGTGGAAAAAGACGGCATTTATGCCCGCCTTGCCCGCCTGCAGTTTGATACCGAACTGGCAGCTTAGGCCGTGTCAGCCAATTTGGCGAGAATTTGAAGAGCATCCTGCTCGCGGCCTTCGGGCACGAACAGGTGGTCATGATAGAAGCCCGAGACCGGGTTAACCCCCATGCCATGCTTCGCCAGTTCCGTGGCGATGCGGGCAATAAAGCCAACGGCTTCCAGTGATGAGTGCACATTGAGGGTGATCATCCGGCAGGGAAATTCATAATCCAGACCCGCCGCGGCGGCTTCCGACTTAAGCAGGATCAGCGTCGTGCCCTCCGTTTCACGGAACACCATGCGTGGCGCAAGGTGGGCTGGCACCGCGTTGTCTGCCATGGTGGCAAAGACATAGGTGCCTTCGGCAAGTTGAGCCGTCAGGGTTTTCAAAAGGACGTCGAGATCAAGTTCACCGCTGACGGTACTCTCGCCCCTCTCGTCGCCCTCGCCCCTCTCGCCGCTCATATGGATCCAGCCTCAACCATGTAGTTGTTGGCGGTACACATGGCCGCATCATCGGACGCCAGGAACACCACCATGCGGGCCACATAGATTGGGTCTATCAAATCCTTCAGGCATTGCCGGTTGCGATGATTTTCAATGCTCTCTTCGGTCACCCAAAGTTCCTTCTGACGATCAGTCATGATCCACCCGGGGACAACTGTGTTGACGCGAATTCGGTGCTCGCCAAGGTCCCGTGCCATCGTGCGGGTCAGGCCGTGAACGGCAGCTTTCGAGGTTGTGTAGGCAGGCATGTTGCCGCCAGCTTCCCACCAGGAGTTTGACCCCATATTGATGATAGAACCACCACCAGCTTCGATCATTCCCGGCGCGACGGCTTGAATGGCAAAGAAATGATGGCGCAGATTTGTCGCCTGCCGTTCGTCCCAATATTCTGGTGTAACATCTTGCCAGCCGTGGCGGTCGTCACGGGCGGCATTGTTGACCAGAACAGTCGCAGGACCAAGCTTTTCGGCCAGTCTGGCAAAGGCGGTTTTCAGTTGGTCGATGTCCCTCAGGTCACATTTCTCAAACGCCACTTCGCCAGACAGGCTGTCGCACAGCGCCTTACTGGTGGCTTCATCCAAGTCGATGAAACCGACCTTCGATCCCTGTTCGACAAACGTGCGCACCATGTCGGCCCCAATGCCCGAAGCGCCTCCGGAGATGAATACAGTCTTGCCCTTCAGGCTTGGATAGGATGCAAAATTAGATGTCATAATACTCTCTCAAATTGGCAGACGTCTGTGCCCGTTCATCGCTGTTGCTCTCAAGCGGAGAAAGGTTGCAGGCGCGTTTACTTTTCGGTCAGTTTCAGCTCGATACGCCGGTTGCGATTGCGCGCCTCCTGACTGTCTTCGGGATCAAGCGGCTGAAATTCACCAAATCCGGCAGCAACCAGACGCTTGGCCGGGACGCCTTCCCCTATAAGGTATTTGACCACCGAAGTCGCGCGACCGGAGGACAATTCCCAGTTATCACGGTAGCGGCCAGTGCCGCTCAGCGGAATGTTGTCGGTGTGTCCGTCGACACGCAGAACCCACTCGATCTCATCTGGAATTTCCTTGCCAAGTTCGATCAACGCCTTGGCGAGCTTGGTCATTTCACCGAGACCTTCTTCGTTTAGATTGGCACCACCAGAAGGGAACAAAACTTCCGACTGGAAAACGAAACGGTCGCCCACAACTCGGATATCATCGCGGTTGCCAAGAATTTCACGCAGCCGTCCGAAGAAGTCGGAGCGATAGCGGTTCAGTTCCTGAACCCGCTTGGCCAGTGCCACGTTTAGGCGCTTGCCCAGATCGGCAATCTTGGTGGAGCTTTCGCGGTCTTTGACCTCCGATGCGTCCAACGCATCTTCCAGTGCCGCAATCTGTTTGCGCAGCGCCGAAATCTGTTGGTTGAGCAAGCTGACCTGATTCATCGCCCGCTTGGTTACTTTGCGCTGATCATCCAGTGTGTCGGACAGTTCCTCGGCTCGTTCTTCCGCACTTGTTGCAGCGCCAGCCCCCCGGGAAAGAAGCGCTTCAAGACGAGACTGCTCCAGTCGGCTGTCACCAAGCGACGAGGTCAGGGTTTTGATCTGGTCTTCAAGATCCTGATTGGCGGAGCGTTCCAACGACAACAGTGCTGTGAGTTCGTTGAGTTGGCTGTTCAGTCGGTTCAGCACTGTATCCTTGCCGGAGATTTCCTGGCTCAGAATGAATTGCGCCAGCACAAACACGGACAGCAGGAACATGATGGCGAGCAGCAGTGTGGACAGGGCATCAACGAAACCCGGCCAGTAATCGACCCGCTCCCCACCTCTTTTGCGCCCGCGACTCAGCGCCATGGCTTAAAACCCGTCTTTCGGTTTGCGTGTCGTTCGCGCCGGTGGGGCAGACTTGTCCATTGTTCGGTTGAGCTGTTCCAGCAGGCGTTTGACATCGTTTTGCGATTTGCTTTGGGTTTCCACCCAGTCGCGGATGAGTTGCTGTTCGCTGCGCATGTGCTTGACCAGTGCCTGAATGCCTTCTGCCAGGCTGGCCATGGCCGCCGTGGTGCGGGCGCCGCCTCCACCCTCTTTGACCTGACTTGCAATGCGTTCCATCGCCTGGGTGACATCCTGGCCACCAGCAGCGGCTGCGGCTGCAGCAGACTGCAGATCGCTGTTGAGATCGGTCACTGATGACAGCCAGTTTTCCAGCTCGAGATAAAACCGGTTCTGCGCCTGTCCTGATTGCAGATCGAGAAAACCAAGAACCAATGAACCGGCAAGGCCAAACAGGGATGAAGAAAAGGCTGTGCCCATGCCGTCGAGCGGTGCCCGCAGGCCTGACTTCAGGGAATCGAGAATGTCGTTGGTGTCGCCGGAGTTTGGATTGAGCGAGCCAATTGTATCACCGATTGAGCCAATCGTGCCGAGCAGACCCCAGAAGGTGCCGAGCAGACCAAGGAACACCAACAGGCTAATCAGATAGCGGGAAATTTCGCGCCGCTCATCGAGGCGGTTGCCAATGGAATCGAGAATTGACTGGGTTGAACCTGTCGACAGGGCGACATCGGACTTGCCACCCAGCATGGCTTCCATCGGGGCCAGCAGGACCGGTTTGCGCCGCCGCTCATCAGCTTGTCCCTTGCGGAAGGAATTGACCCACGCAACTTCCGGCATCAGGCGAATAACCTGCAGGAAGGCGAGAATGATCCCAACCAGAAGAACACCCAAAATAAGCCCGTTCAGGCCAGGGTTGGTTGAGAAATTCTCAAATATCTGCCGATTCAAGATCAGCACCAGGAAAGCCACCAGTGCGATGAATATAAGCATCGAAAACAGATAGACTCTGGGGGATGAAAGCTTGTGGGGGTCGTATTCACGCGCCATACGAGGGAAGCTCCTGTGAGGGCGCCAAAACGCCGCCATGCTTTTCGATTAACCGGAAAACCGGCTGCGGCGAACCAGAAAACAAATCACCTGCTTCCTGTCTACCGCAATTCGTGAGGCAATTGAATACAGGAATACGTAGAATTCAAGGCGTTAAGCAGCGAACATCCTCAGCTTTCGCGTTGGATAGGCGTTCAGTTAGCCTGCTGACATACCCTTAGGTAAGGGGCGGTTCAGAATAGCCCGCAATTTGCCATGGACAGCTTCATTGCCAGCAAGGATTCGTCCTGATTCGTAAATCGAGGCATCGGGGTCAGGTTCGGAGACAAATCCGCCAGATTCGCGGATCATCAACATGCCCGCCGCAACATCCCATGGCGACAGACCAGCTTCCCAATAGCCATCAAAACGTCCGGCTGCGACATAGGCCAGGTTTAACGCAGCAGATCCGGTCGCGCGCACACCGGCCGTCTGGCTCATGACATTGCGTTGTTCAAACAAGGCAACCCCATGGCCTCTCTTATTGAGCGCCGGAACACCGGTTGCGATAACACATTCATCCAGCGCCGAACGATTGGCGACGCGCATGCGTCGGTCATTGACGAATGCGCCGCGACCCTTTTCAGCGGTGAACAACTCTTCGGTGATCGGATTGTAAATTACGCCTGCAACCAATTGCCCGGCAGATTCCAGCGCCAATGACACAGCAAAGAATGGATTGCCATGCAGATAGTTGGTGGTGCCGTCCAGAGGATCGATGATCCAGCGGTGGTCGGACCCATTATCGATTTCGCCGCCTTCTTCCATCAGGAAAGAATAACCGGGTCGATCCTTGTTGAGAGAATCGCGCAAAGTCTTTTCCGCTTTCAGGTCTGCCTGTGAAACAAAATCGCCTGGTCCTTTCAAGGAAATCTGCAGGTTTTCGATCTCGCCAAAATCCCGCGTCAGCGACCGACCTGCCTTGCTGACAGCATTGACCATCACATTGAGAAGCGCTGAACGGGCCATGAATTTTCCTATGCTGGTCGAAACGACCGAAAGATGCGGGATATTGAACCGCGATTGATCACACTTTTGCGTCAGGTTCAAGCCGTAGGGCCGTTGCGGACCAGCATTAGCCCCGTGCAGAACCCAGCATGCCTCGGGTTAGTTGATTTGCAGCTTCAATCGCGCGCTTTTTGTCGATGTCAGACAAAGTCTGGAACACGCGGTCCAACTCGGAGTCGCTGAAGCCGGCGCGGCGGGCGATAATGTGCCAGGCACCCGCTCGGATCAGATCTGGAGGACTCTTACTGGCAAAGGCGTGAATGCGGGCCAGCCGGTTTTGGGCAACCACATTGCCTTGAACCGCTGCGCGGGTGAACCAAAATCGGGCTTTGATGATGTCGGCCTTGCCGCCACGTCCGTTGGCCAGCCAGATGCCATACTCAACCTGAGCTGAATCCAACCCACCCCGGGCCGATTGTTCAAGCCACTGGCGGGCCTTTTCTTCATCGGCAAAGGTCACACCTTTTGCCTCTGCCCAGATATTGGCCATCGCATATTGGGCATCGGTGATACCGGCTTCGGCGGCGGCTTGATAGAAGGGCAATGCCCTTTTGAAGCCTGACCAGGTGGGACGGCTGGCAGTTATCAGCTGCCCGACATTAAACTGCGCGCGCGCATGGCCGGCCTTGGCTGCCTTGCGCATAAAAGTCTCGCCAAGTTCCTTGTCCTTGTCGACGGCTTCCCCGCGCAACAGCAGATTGGCATATGTAAATTGCGCCTCACGTCCGCCCGCATTGGCAGCAAAGCGATACCATTCGACAGCCTTGTTTTTATCTTGGGCGACGCCCAATCCATGCCAGTAAATCTCGGCAATGAGAGTTTGCGCTGCAGGGTCGCCGCTCTCTGCTCGCGGCAGCGCCAGCCGCAATGCAGTCAGGTAATAGCCGCGCTGATAGGCACCATAGGCGAGGTCTGGCATGCGCTCGGTAGATGCAAGACTCGGGTCGGCTTCTAAATCCGCGTTTGGTCCATCGATTGGCCCGGGAAATTGAGGGCCGTCGATTGGTTGCGCATATTTTGGCTTTGTTTCTGCGTGGGCACCCGGATTGACCAACAGGCCAGCAATCATCGCACTCGCTAATGTGATGGAAACGGCACGTTTCAATTCATACCGATTGTTATTCGACGATTTCAAAGCGCGGCGCATGTTTTTCGAGCAGTTCGTTGACTTGTTTAACCCGGCTTGCCACCGGAACCGGTGTTTTGGCATCACTATCGGGCGCAAAGATGGCATGGCCGAGTGCCACAAATTCTGCTCCGGTGGCCGCAACAGCGATAACACTGTCCAGATCAGTGCCACCCATAACGATGCAGGGAATTTCCACCATCTGAGACCACCATTGGCCAAGATCGAGGTTTTTTGGGTGGGGCTCAGGCCGAATATCACCACCTGGTTTGCCAAACATGAGGTAATCGGGCTGGAGGTCGCCAATTGTCAGCGCATTGTGTCGGGTTTTGACATTGGCTGCACCGATCATCAGACCGGGTGAAAACTTGTCGATTGCGGCTTCCAGGGCGACCGGGTCCTGACCAAGCTGCAAGCCGTCAGCACCAGTTCGACCGGCAATGCGGCTCTGCTCAGCGACGACCGCTGCAACACCACACTCCTGGGTTGTTTTGACCAGTGGTTCAACCAGTTCCTGGAATGCCGATTCTTCCAGTTGATTCGGTGAAAAAATGACGCTCGCGACATCGGCTGCAGCCAGCATTTCTGCCAGCTCTGCTGGAGTACAGGCTTCCATGTCAGCGGGTCCCATACAAAGGATCAGCCGACATCTGTCGAGCGAGGTAATTGGAGCTTCTTGCTGCATGGTCTCGGCATAAAGTGCGCCAGCGGTGCGCACAAGGCCAAATTATGCACATAGCCCGAATATCATGGGCCACGGCGGCGGCGGCATTTGCCCCAAGCCATCAGTAGTTTGCCCGCTAGAGGCTTAGTTGGTGGCCTTCAAACGCGCTATTTCGTCTTTCAGCTTCAGTTTTCGGCGCTTTACGTCTGCGAGTTCTTCGTCGCTGGCGGAAGGACGGGTCGTCAATGCGGCCAGTTCGGATTCTAAAATCTGATGGCGTTGCTCAAGCTGTTCGACATGCGCGGATATGGACATGGGTTTCCTCTCGATCATGGTGATACATCCTAATTAGGAATCTGTCACAGAAACGTCACCTTGTCGAGAATTGCCCCGTCCCGGTTGACCAGCCTGTGAATGGTTTTGAGGAAATGCTGTTCGGGCTTGGCCTTCGCCGGGGGAGGGGGTAGAAGGGCCTCTCACAGAGGAAGCGATGCATGAGTGATGATCAGGATCAGGCGCAAGCCCGGATGAAGCTGGCTCGTTTGCAGCTGGAACATGATGACTATCATGCCGCCATTGATGCGATGATCGCCCAGCGCTGTGATCCCCTCCAGGTCCAGCGGATGAAGAAGAAGAAACTGGAGCTGAAAGACCGTATTACCAAGGTCAAATCCACTTTGATTCCGGACATAATCGCATGAACGACAAAACTTCGCCAGTGGCAGTGATCATGGGCAGCCAGTCTGACTGGTCCACCATGCGCCATGCTACTGAAATACTGGAAAAACTCGGCATTGAGTTTGAGGCGCGCATTGTCTCTGCCCATCGCACACCGGACCGTATGTTTGAGTTTGCCAAGGCTGCCAAAGCGGAAGGTTTCAAGGTGATCATCGCTGGTGCTGGTGGCGCTGCGCATCTGCCGGGCATGGTCGCGTCACTTACCTCGTTGCCGGTGTTTGGTGTTCCGGTCCAGTCGAAAGCACTTTCTGGCGAAGACAGTCTGCTGTCGATTGTACAGATGCCGGCTGGTATTCCAGTCGGTACATTGGCGATCGGTCAGGCTGGTGCTGCTAATGCAGCCTTGCTTGCAGCTGCAGTCCTTGCCCTGTCCGATGACGGTTTGTCGCAACGGTTGGAAGCCCATCGGGCAGCTCAAACAGCCTCGGTCGCGGATGTTCCCGTTGACTGATTTGAAGAAATTGACCGCGCCGCTTGGCCCCAACGCGACCATCGGCATAATCGGCGGTGGCCAGTTGGCCCGCATGTTGGCCAGCAGTGCTGCGCGCCTTGGTTTCCGTACAATCGTTCTTGAGCCCGGGGCTGAATGTCCGGCTGCCCAGGTTTGTAACCAGCACATTGTTGCCGGCTATGATGATCCGGCAGCGCTGGATGAGCTTCAAAATGCCTGCGATGTTGTCACCTATGAATTTGAAAACGTGCCGCTTTCTGCAGCCAGTCATCTGCAGGGGCAGGTGCCGCTCTATCCACCGGCAAAGGCGCTGGAAGTTTCGCAGGACCGTTTGCTGGAGAAGCAGTTTCTGCAACAGGCCGGATTGCAAGTGGCCGATTTCCACAACGTGGAAAATGGCGACGATCTGGCTACCGCTCTGCAGGAATTTGGCGGTGGTATCCTGAAGACCCGCCGCTTTGGATATGATGGCAAAGGTCAGCATGTTTTCAAGTCTGCTGACGATGAAAATGGTGCAGCCATCATAGATGAGCTTGGTGGCGGTCCGTTTGTACTGGAGCGCAAAATCAACTTCCTCAGCGAGTTCTCTGTGATAGCTGCACGGGCAGTCGGTGGGTCAACCTGTGCCTTTGATCCTTCCACCAATCTGCATGAGGGCGGCATCTTGCGCCGCTCTACGGTTCCCGCTCAATTGAGCGATGCTGCAGCCACCAAGGCCCGGGCAATGGCGACTGAGTTGCTTGGGGCGTTGGATTATGTGGGTGTTATTGGTGTTGAGTTCTTCCTCGCTGGCGACAGTCAGGGTGGAGAGCAATTGTTGATCAATGAATTTGCGCCTCGAGTGCATAATTCCGGCCATTGGACCCGCGAGGCTTGTGCCACATCGCAATTCGAACAGCATATGCGAGCCGTTGCCGGTCA
This sequence comes from Rhizobiaceae bacterium, assembly GCA_039969995.1. Classification (GTDB taxonomy): domain Bacteria; phylum Pseudomonadota; class Alphaproteobacteria; order Rhizobiales; family Rhizobiaceae; genus Pseudahrensia. Next base: position 86,925 of record JBDVMU010000055.1, on the reverse strand, counting down.
TCAATTAGGCTCGGTTGAGCGATATCATGACTGTGAAATGCTCAACCTGCTGGGCGACGAAGCGCTCAACATTGAGGCCCATCTTGCTGAGCCAGCCAGCCAGGTTACGCTATATGGCAAGCTCGAAGCCCGCGAGGGGCGCAAAATGGGCCATGTGACCCGTCTGAAATAGCAAAACTTCTGGGTTGGCAGGACAAATCAGTGCTGGACAAAACCCCACAGGTTGAGTAAACCACCCGCAGTCGGTTCCCTGCTGGGTTCCGAGAGCCTCGTTTGTTGCCGATAGATTTGATATCAGCGCACAAACCAGATCTCTGAAAATGAAACGAAAGAATGGGAAAAGCCCGTGCAAGTCGTCGTACGTGACAACAATGTTGACCAAGCCCTCCGCGCTCTGAAGAAAAAGCTGCAGCGTGAAGGTGTATTCCGTGAAATGAAACTGCGGAATTTCTATGAAAAGCCATCTGAAAAGCGCGCTCGCGAAAAGGCTGAAGCCGTTCGTCGTGCCCGCAAACTGGCCCGCAAACACGCTCAGCGTGAAGGTCTGATTCCAGGCAAATCGCCTCGCTAAGTTTGCATCAACCTGATCGATCAGGTGTGCAGATTTGAGCCCGGACTGCTTTGCCGCGGTTTTGCCGAAATTCGGATGTAGAAATTTAAGGGGTGGCCGATCAAACATCGGGCGCCCTTTTCGTATGTTGGCTAATTGGTTAAGATCAGAAACAGGTTTTTACGATTTGCCAAAGCCGAAGGCATAAGGGCCAGAGCCAAGGGCAAAAGGGACTGTCGCATCATCATGTTTTATCCGCTGCGTTCGATATTAGCTCCTGGAGCGATTGCCCTGACGCTGGCGGTCGCCGGATGCACAACCTCCAACACCGTCAGCGGATTGACGATCGAAAAAGAACAGGGAACAGAAGAGAATATTGCGTCCCTGACCCGCGTGGTCGAACGCAATCCGCGCAATCCGGAAGCCTATAATGTCCGTGGCTCGGCCTATGGGCGGGCTGGCCGCTTCGACGAGGCGTTCGACGATTTCAATAATGCTATCAGGCTCAATCGCCGATACTATCAAGCATTTGCCAATCGGGCGCTGATGTACAAAAACACCGGCAAATTCAACGAAGCAATCCGTGATTATAGCTCCGCTTTAGCGATTAACCCCAAATACACAGAAGCCTATGTTGGCCGTGGCGACGTTTACGATCAGGCAAATCGTCCGCAATCAGCCTTGCGCGACTACAATCGTGCCATCGCATTGGGCACCACAAATCCACGCGCCTATCATCGCCGCGGGATTCTGCTGCAGCGCCAGCGCAACCATGCTGCAGCGATTGAAGACTTCTCAAAAGCCCTGTCGATCGAGGACCAACGTCCAGAACCCTGGAACGGACGCGGCCTGTCCTATCTGGCGACTGGAGCGATGGAAAATGCGCTGGAAGACTTTAATACCGCGCTGAAACTTGATTCCAAATATGCTGAAGCATGGACCAATCAAGCCCTTGTCTATGAGCAACGCGGTAACAAGAAGCGGGCCTTTAAGAGCTATGCGCGAGCCGTATCGCTGAAACCTGACTACGCGCCGGCCAGAGACGGCATGAAGCGCACAAGAGGGGCCTAAGCCCACCGTTTCAGGTTTAGGCCAAAAGCAAAACGTGCAAAAGCCAAGGCTCGTTAGAACCTCGGCTGGCTAATTTCAAAAAACTGGGACGACGGCTTAAAACCGGCTCTGCTTAAGCCAGGATTTTGGCGACAATCATTAAGATGATGAAGACCAGAAAGCCACCAACCAGGCCACCACCCATAAAGAAGCCGACTGCCATGGCAAGCAGCAGGGCCACGTTAAACAGAACCCCCCATTTGGTCAGCAACAGGAACATGGAATAGGTCTGTTCGTGCTGAGGGTAGTCCATTGGAGCACCATCTTCGTTCAGCTCATAAGTTTGATCGGCCATTTTTTTGCTCATTCAATGCGGCGCGGCAATGCGTGCCATTATGCTGTGACCATAATTAAACCAAGGCCACGGCATTGGGCAAGAGAGTGACTTCAAAATTGAGTCACTTAGCGGTGAAAATCAGCCTCTTTTGAGGTTAAACGGCGAGCCGACGGTGGGCACACAGTACATCGTGCTGTCGGTAAGCCGGTCACACTTGGCCTTGACGGCTGTATTGGTCGCTGCGCCGACAAATTCCAGATCAACCTGCTTGTCGGAAACCACCTTGTAGTTGCCCTTTGCCAGATTTTTGTTGGTGGTAGGCGAGCGGGAAACAAATATTCCGTCCTTGAATTCAGCTTCATAGACGCCTTTGGCGGCCTCATCGGTCGGAAGCCATACCCCATTCAAAACCGCCCCTTCGTTAGGGGTCAGTGAAGATTCAATGGGCGCACTGGAACCTGAATTGGAACGGAATCCACTCGATTGACAGGCGGTCAAAAGGGCAAGACCGGTAAGGCCGATAATGGCGGTAAAACTGTGTCGCATAGTGCCACTCCTGTTAGGCGCTGCACCGATAGGCAGCCAATTGGCCCAAACTATGGCCATATCAGCTTAAGATAGTAATAAATTTAGTCGAAATTTGCCGACTTCGGGTCAAATCCATTCATGGTTCGGCTGCGCCTTAACGCGCCGGACATGAAAAGTCAGCCTTGGTCGACGGCTTCCAGTTCGTCGATCAGTCCTTCAATCACCGCAAGTCCCTTGTGCCAGAAGGATGGCTCGCTGGCATCTAGTCCAAACGGTGCCAGCAATTGGGAATGGTGCTTCGATCCACCGGCCCGCAACATGTCAAAATATTTGTCCTGAAACCCGGTTTCCGAATTCTGGTAAATTGAATACATCGAATTCACCAGACAGTCGCCGAAAGCATAGGCGTAGACATAGAATGGAGAGTGGATGAAGTGGGGAATATAGGTCCAGAATGTCTCATAGCCCGGCCCCAGTTTGACCGCCGGTCCCAGACTTGATTCCTGCACCGACATCCAGCACTCACAAATCTGATCTGAAGTCAGTTCACCTTCGCGACGCGCCTCATGGATCTTGCGCTCAAACAGATAAAAAGCGATTTGGCGCACCACCGTGTTGATCATGTCCTCAACCTTGGCCGCCAGCATCGCCTTGCGTTCGCCGGGGGATTCGGTCTTGTCAAGCAGAGACCGGAAGGTCAGCATTTCGCCAAACACGCTGGCGGTTTCAGCCAAAGTTAACGGTGTTGAGGCCATCAGAGCCCCTTGATCACCCGCCAATACCTGGTGCACGCCATGCCCGAGTTCGTGGGCCAGTGTCATGACATCGCGTGGTTTTCCTTGATAATTCAGAAGGATGTATGGGTGAACAGCTGGTACAGTTGGGTGCGCGAAAGCGCCGGGCGACTTGCCAGGCCGTACGGGGGCGTCAATCCAGCCTTTGTCGAAAAACTCGCTCGCGATGTCGGCCATTGAGGGAGCAAATCCACGATAGGCGTGCAAAACAGTTTCCCGCGCCTCATCCCATTTGATCACCCGCTGGGGCCCTTCCGGCAATGGCGCGTTGCGGTCCCAGTGGTTGAGCACATCCATGCCCATCCATTTGGCCTTCATGGCGTAATAGCGGTGCGAAATGCGGGGAAAGGAGTCTTCTACGGCGGCAACAAGTGCATCAACCACAGGTCGTTCGACGCGGTTGGCGAGGTGGCGTGAATCGGCAACATCTTCAAACCCGCGCCAGCTGTCGCTGATCTGTTTGTCCTTGGCCAGGGTGTTGGTGATCAGTGTGAAAAGGCGGATATTTTCCTGAAACGTTGAAGCCAGGGCATCCGATGCCGATTTGCGCACATCGCCAGACTTTTCCTGCAGGCGATTCAGAACCGGCTCAATGGCCATTTCCTGACCATCAATTTCAAATCGCAGACCGGACATGGTTTCATCAAACAACCGGTTAAATGCCGAGGCTCCGGTGGCTGATTTTTCGAGAAACAACCGTTCGATCTGGTCATCCAGTTGATAGGGCTTATCGAGCCGAAGATCGGTGAGCCACGGTAGGTAATAGTTCAGCTTGTCACTTGCAGTGGCGGCTTTTTTGATGGCGCCGTCGGCCAATTGGTTGAGTTCCAGAGTGAAAAACAACAGGTGACGACCCGCCGCCGTCAGTCGTTCCTGGACGTCGCCGTAAAATTTGCCGTTTGCCGGATCAGCGGAATCGCCCGCATAAATCAATCCAGCGTAGGAAATGATGCGTCCGAGTTCTTCCTCCAGCACTTCATAATCATCAATAGCCTGGGCCAAATCATCGCCGCCAGCGTCCAAATTTGAAGCCAGTTTTCCCTTATAGGACTTCTCGAATTTCTTCGCTTTTTCAACGGCATCATCAAAGTCACGTTTAAACGAGTCTGATGTCATTCCCGGGTACAGGTCATCGAGATTCCATTCAGGAAGTGCTCCAAATTCTGACTGCACAGTGCTGACATTCCTGCCGGCATCAGCCGTTGCATTCAACGGAGCAAAATTGGCAAAGCGGTTCATCATCAATTTCCTTAGCGAATCGGCGTTTTACGCGGAGCTTGTACTGCTCCTAGCACCATAAGATGCCACACTGGTAACGTATTGTTAGCTAATTCGCTTAAGTCAGCGTTCAGCGGCGTGTGCCATTTTGAGATTCCGAGAATTGCGTCACTCAGAGTTTTAATTGCCATGACAAAGACAATCCTAATCGTTGATGATGATCCGGTTCAACGTCGAATTCTGGAAAATTCGGTCAACAAGATGGGCTATCGCGCCATTACGTGTGACGATGGGGAGTCGGCGCTGGCGCACCTTCAGGATGCATCATCAACGGCAATCGATCTGATTGTTCTGGACCTGGTTATGCCCGGCATAGACGGCATGGGCGTGCTGAAAGCGCTTTCGGAAATGGAAGCGGCCATTCCTACCATCGTCCAGACATCTAAGGGCGGAATTGATACCGTTGTCAGCGCGGTGCGTGCCGGTGCTGTCGATTTTTGTGTCAAACCCGTTGCCATGGAACGATTGAAAGTCTCTATCCAGAATGCCCTGAAGGTTGGGGCGATGGAACAGGTCGTTCAGAAGATCCGCAAGTCTTCTCAGGGGACTTTCACATTCGACGACATGGTGGGTTCCAGCCCGGCGCTGGAGAAGGCCAAAAAACTGGGTGAGCGGGCTGCCGCTTCCAACATCCCAATCTTGTTGGAGGGCGAATCCGGCGTCGGTAAAGAAGTCTTTGCCAAAGCAGTCCAGGGTGCCAGCGAACGTTCCGGCAAGCCATTTGTAACCGTGAACTGCGGTGCGCTGCCGGAAAATCTTGCTGAGAGTATACTGTTTGGTCACGAGAAAGGTTCCTTTACTGGCGCAACCCAGACCCATATCGGCAAATTCAAAGAGGCCGACGGCGGCACTCTGTTTCTCGACGAAGTTGGTGAATTGTCGCTCGATCTCCAGGTCAAACTTCTACGCGCCATTCAGGAGGGAGAAATCGACCCGGTTGGTGCCAAGCGCCCGGTGAAAACGGACTTCCGGCTGATCTCCGCCACCAATCGTGACATGATCGAGCAGGTTAAGCATGGTCATTTCCGTGAAGATCTCTACTATCGGCTTAATGTCTTTCCGGTCAACGTGCCGCCTTTGCGCGCCCGAAAGTCCGATATTGCTGCTCTGATTCAGCACTTTACCGCTCGTATTTGCCTTGAAGAAGGCCGCCGCAATATTTCTGGTATCAGCCACGATGCACTGGCCATGCTGGAAGCCTATGACTGGCCGGGTAACATCCGCCAGCTCGAAAACACTATTTTTCGGGCCGTCATTCTATGTGACGGCTCGCAATTGACGGTCGAAGAGTTCCCGCAGGTTGCCATGGCGCTCGGACAGGAATGGGAATCCGAGCTGGGGACAGAGAGAGCCTCAATTTTGGACCTGCAATCATCCGTTGTGTCGCTGCCGCTACGTGACGAGGCGGCGGCTGATGAGGATATGCTCGATGCCATGGTGAGGGAAGCCGAGCGTGGCACATTGTCGGCGCTTTCAAATGCTGGTGACGTGCGTTCATTAGAAGAACTGGAAGGTGATCTCATTCGGTTTGCCATTGAGCATCACGAAGGGCGCATGACCCGTGTTGCCCGCAGTCTCGATATCGGGCGTTCGACTTTGTATCGTAAGTTGAAAGAACTGGGCATTGATGCCGCTGAACCACGCGAAACTGCCAAAAAAGCTGCAGCGGGCTAGAACACTTTCTATTTCAGCGCGCTACCAAGCTTGTGTCGCGCTGGCCGGATTCCACCAACTCGGGCTTTAAAATTGCGCGTGAAACGCTATATTAACTATAGATTAGCAGTATGGGGTGCGCCATCAATTTACCGCAATGTTTCGGTATCGATTGACGCGATGTTGCGGCAGTAACTTGGTGGCGAGTAAACGGATCCGTGGTAGGCCGTTTCTTTGTATTGAAGGCATATTGATCCGTTATGAAGTCGGCCAGTTTCCAAGACCCATACGGTAAGACATCGTATTGCGGAACAAGCGCGCGCAGCGGTCTCGTTTTTCTGACCATTTTCCTGTTTTCATTGGCTTATGAAGCCACAATTTCGGCCCATGCTGAAACCCGAACGCTGAAAATGTACTTCACCCACACACGGGAGAGTGCGACGATCACGTTCAAGAAAAATGGCAAGTACATTTCTTCCGGCCTGAAAAAGGCCAATCGCTTTCTGCGCGACTGGCGGCGTAAGGAGCCGACCAAAATGGATCCTGCGCTGTTGGATCTCGTGTGGGAGGTTTATCAACAAAGTGGCTCACGTCAGCCGATCAAGGTGATCTCCGGCTACCGTTCTCCACGCACCAACAACATGTTGCGTCGGCGCGGCCGCAAGGTGGCCAAAACCAGCCAGCACACAAGAGGCAAGGCGCTCGATTTCTTCCTGCCGGATGTCAGTGTTTCAAAATTGCGTGCGCTTGGTCTGAAAGCTCATCGTGGCGGCGTTGGTTACTATGCCGGTTCGTTTGTGCATCTGGATACCGGTAGCGTTCGCCATTGGCCGCGTATGAGCTCCCGTCAGCTGAAGAAAGTTTTCCCCAGGGGCAAGACCATTCATGTGCCGTCCAACGGCAGACCGCTTAAAGGCTATAAGACTGCCAGGGCGAATCTGAGAAAAGGTCTCAATGCGGACGGCTCATCACGCACCACAAATGTGCGCAAGACCCTGCTGGCCACACTGTTTAACAATAACAGCGACAGTTCCGACCAGAATGAAGGCGCAACACCTGCCAGCCGCCCCGTTCTGAACAAGCCGGTTCCAGTCGCGGCTCTGCCCAACAGTCGCAAAAAACCGAGTGGTCCGGATCCGTTTTCGCTTGAAAATCGTGCGGTTGCATCGAGCAGTCAACCGCAGTTGCCACAAGGCAGAATTGCGGTACCGCGCACCCGGCCACAAGCTCCTGCGGGCAATGGTTCTGAACTTTTGATCGCATCTGCTGAACCGGCCACGGCGCCGAATGTATCGGAAAACAGCCTGCGGCCAGCGACCACCGAATTGGCCCTTGCTGCCCCACCGGCATTGCCAAACGTTTTGAGACCTGCCGCCGATATTCCGGAGGTGTCAGATAAAGGGCAAGCAACAGCTGCACCAACAGCCTCCGAGTTGACCAGAGCCCCTGAGCCACCAAGAGCAATAGTTGCGCCGACGCCGCGAGCGCCAGTGGTGGCGCGTGCATCAGCACCAGTTACATCTGAAAACTTCGATCTGTCCCGGTTGAATTTGAATGTCGAAACGGCTTTGGCGCGGGGCAGAATTGCCACGCCATCTGAATCAGCTGCTGAACAGCAGAGCAATGGCCAATTGGCCGAAAAGCTTAAGTCCGTCGCTGTTCCAGGAAGGCCGGAACAACGCCCTGCCGAAACACAATTAGCGCTGGCCGCGCTGCCGCAACCGACCCCGCGTAGTTCAAGATTAACCGCTGCCGAACCGGAACCGGAGTCCTTGGTCGACAGTTCCAGGTTTGCGTCGCTTGAAGATACCAATACATCGACACCGTCGTTGCGACAGAGAGTGAACCCTGAGTTGAAACCAGAGTTGAACCCAGAATTGCGGCCTGAATTGATTGCTGCATCCGCAGATCGCCTGAAGGTTCCGTTGCCGTCGGCTAGTCCGGTTCGTGAGCAGTTGGCAGTTGCGGCGACGTCCAGCGGACCAACAGACAGTAACTCAGAAGAGTATGATTTGAGCTTGGGTGATCTTGACGGTTATTCGGTCAAGAAGTGGGCCGTGTCATTGTCAACCCGAGTTGGTCCGGGAGCGGTCTTGACCGCGCCCAACTATCGCCAAAGCACGCTACAACAAGCGCCGGACCGGGTTTATTCAGCAGGTTTTGCCCGCGCCCGGTTTACGTTGAGATCTGACAGTTTCAGTGGTCGTGCGCTGACTCGTGTGGCATTCGCGAAGTTCGAAAACAATTGAGTAAAGCGGCGGGTTCTCGCTCGCCTGGCCAACCCCCAAATTTGTTAGGTCTACCTGCGAAAGCGTGGATCAAATGCGGTTTCAAGTAGCGCTCTTTGGGAAGCTACCTGATTGGTCTGCAATACCGGTTCGTCGACTTCCTTGCTGCCATATATTTCCGCATCGAGGCGCTGAATGCGCTTTTGCAAGGAAACGGAACGCTCAATCAGGTCGATAAACAGTTCCGGTAATTCATCCCAGCCAGCACCCCCCATGTGGGTGTGCAATTGGTGCAGTTTGATATTTTGCTTTTCTGAAATCAACTGAGCAGTTGTCATTTCGCCTTCGGAGACAGCGCGCTGCAGCAAAAGCCAGGAGGCAAGCTGCATCAAACGTGTGGTCAGCCGCATCGATTCAGCGCCATAGACTGCAGAAGCGGTTTTTGACAAACCCCGCGCAGCTTCGCGGCCTTCAGAATCAAGGAATGAGGCGGTTTCTTCCACCAGGTCCATGCCATAGGTGAACAATTCACTGAACCGGCTTGACGCTGCAAAGCGGTCAGCCAGACGCACAGGCGCAGATATGCTGTTAAATCCCTGCTCTTTGTCCATTTGCTCAAACCACGATAATAACCTGGAATTCTTTGTAGAAAGAAAGGGCGGAGCGGTAAAGTGGCGCAACAGAAACGCGGACAAAAAAAAGAGCCGCGAACGGCTCTTGAAAGTTAACAGGGAGGCTCACTCAAGAATTGGTGAATACACATTCGCCAAAAGCACGAGGAGTACCTGTCTTTATTAACGGCGATAAAGCTTAATAAACCGTTAAGGTGGTTAATTTAGGACAGTTTTCTGCTCATTTTTTAAAGAACTGATGCGCTGCATCGAGACTAGATGATTTCTTTATTTTCTCGTTCTTCATCCGGTCGATCTCTTCTGTCAGCAATGCAATGCGATCATCCAGGTCCTCAAGTGAAAATGTTGATAAGTCACAGCCAAGGGTGATGTCGTTGCTCTTTGTGAACTGGGCTTCGTTTTCATCAAACATGATCAATCATCCTCTCGTTTCCCTGCGACCATCCTTGGTGCCATCGCTGCAGTTATAGCCTAACTGGCATGGTGCCACCAGCAAGCTGAAGCACCGCGTGAAACACAGAGATTGCATTTCACGGCCCGCAAGCGTATAGGACGGTTAATCCCCAAAACGTGGCACTCTTCCACGGCTTACCCCGCAAACCGGGTGAGCGAACGGGGAAGGTTTATTTTCGATGCAGTTAGCATCCAAAGAAGGACATTGAACAATGGCGACGAAACTCCTTATGCCCAAGGCAACTGCAGTATGGTTGGTGGACAATACGGCCCTGACCTTCGACCAGATTGGTGCGCTGTGTGGCCTGCATACGTTGGAAGTGAAATCGATTGCCGATGGCGATTCCGCTCAGGGCATCAAAGGCCTCGATCCAATCCAGACCGGTCAGCTTGGCCGCGACCAGATCAAAGAAGCCGAAGCTGATCCCGATAAGCGCCTCATCCTGTTGGAGCCGAAGGTCGTTGTTCCCGAACTTAAGAAAAAGGGCCCGCGCTACACGCCGGTCTCCCGCCGCCAGGACCGTCCAAATGCGATTTTGTGGTTAGTCCGCAGCCATCCCGAATTACGCGATTCTCAGATCATCCGTCTGGTCGGTACGACCAAGACAACAATTGCAGCCATCCGTGATCGCACCCACTGGAATTCAGCCAATCTGCAGCCAATGGATCCGGTAACACTGGGTATTTGTAGCCAGATCGACCTGGATTTCGAAGTGGCCAAGGCAGCAAAATATCTGCCGCAGGTTGAAGAAGCTGCTGTCGAAGATGGGTTGTTGCCAGCTTCCGAAACCCAGATTGTCGAGCCGGAATTTGATCCGCAGAAAAGCGAAGAGCTTGATGCTGACAGCGTCTTTAAGAACTTCGGTTCCCTCGGCGGCGACGGTGGCGGCGAGAGCGGTGGCGAGAGCGGCGGTGAAGACGGCGAGACTTCAAACGTCTAAGACTTCTCAGTCCATTGTGTAGGCCAGGCCAAGCCGACCTCCGTCGGCATAGATGGTCTGGCCGGTGATATAGCCAGAATCTTCACAAGCCAGGAACGCGGCAATCGCTGCGATTTCGGCTGGCTCGCCGACGCGCCCCATTGGGGTTCGGGCCATCACCTTGCGTTTCGCCTTAGCGTCACTATTGACCGCTTCCATCATTTCCGTGGCAATTGAGCCAGGTCCGATGGCGTTCACGCGAATGCCATAGGGAGCCAGATATTGCGCGAGTACATTGGTCAGTTGGCGCACACCTCCCTTGGAAATCGTGTAGGGAATTTGCGACGCAATCGCCAGTTTTGCATTGACCGATGACATGTTGACGATGCAGCCCGCCGGGCCACCGCCCTCAACACGTTTGATCATCAGCTTTGAAACTGCTTGGGAGCACAAAAACGGGCCTTTCAGATTGACCCGCATGACCTTGTCAAAATCCTCCTCTGAAATGTCGAGAAAGTCACCCCCAACAACAATCCCGGCATTATTAATCAGAATATCAACATCGCCGTAGGTGTCGGCGGTTTCAGCGATCAAATTGTGTACATCCAGCCGTTCACCAACATCGGCGCTGAAATAGGTGATGTCGCCCAACTTGCTGAGCTCATCGGCAGCTTGTTCGCCTTTTTCATCGTCAATATCAGCAATAACCACCTGTGCCCCTTCGCTCAGAAGCCGATGTGCCACCGCATAGCCAATACCTTGTGCAGCGCCTGTGACGATCGCTGTCTTTCCGGAAAATCTCATGTTCCAGCTCCTTTCACATTAGGCGCCCGGCAAGCGATGAGCGCTAAGCTTTAGTGAAACGATATTCGCTGACCTGACGCAGGTCCTCGCCCGGACGAACAATAGCATTGGGGAAATTTGCGTGGTTGGGCGCATCCGGCCAGTTCTGGGTCTCCATGCAAAAGCCGGCATAGGCGCCATACGGCCTTCCCTGCAACCCAGGAACGGGCGTGGAAACCTTGTGACCTGCGTAAAATTGCAGTCCCGGTTCGGTCGTTGCTACGGTCATTTCAACACCGGATGCGGCGGAGCGCACAATTGCTACGTCCTGCAGGCCGCGCCTGTTATCTGACAGGCAGAAATTATGATCGTAGATCAGATCGCCTGTCAGGTCCTGGCCAACCTGTTTGGCAGCCTGGAAGTCAAATGGTGTTCCAGCGACTTCGGGAATTTCTCCGCTTGGGATCAGCTCATCGTTAATCGGCAGGTAACGGTCGGCAAAAATCTGAACTTCGTGGCCGCGGCAGTCGTCGCTGCCGTCTAGGTTAAAATAGGAGTGATGAGCCAATCCGGCAGGCGTCGCTGCATCGCTGCGAGCGCTGTAGGCGATGTGAAGACAACCATCATCCTTTAATGTGAAATCACAAGTCATCGAACAATTGCCAGGAAAACCCATCGTACCATCGGGGTCTTCCAGGGTGAGATAGACGTGGGAACTGCCAAGGTCGGCAATTTTCCAATGTCGTTTTCCAATGCCGGCTGAGCCACCATGTAAGGTGTTGTTGCCGTTATTTGTGTCGGTTTGGAAGGACTTGCCATCGATGTCGAATGTACCGCCGCCAATGCGGTTGGCAAAACGCCCAACCGTCGCACCAAAGTAGGGGGAATGCGCCGGATAGTCGGCAAAATTGTCAAAGCCAAGCACCAGAGGAGGCGCGTGACCGTCCAGCCGCAGGTCCTGAAGTATCGCCCCCCAGGTGAGGATATTGGCGGTCAAGCCACCGCCATTCAACGTCACCCGATAGACCGATTGCCCATCTTCAGTTTGACCAAAAATCTCTTTGTTTGTGACCATTGCTGTCATGCTTTGTCCTTTAGGAATTGCGAGACTTCAAGACGCGTGGGAGCGCCATCGCGTCCGCCTTTACGCCCACATTTTATTGCAGCTGCCGCGCTGGCAAATTGGATTGCCTGCGCTTCAGCCATGCCTTCGCCCAGGGCGAGGGTGAAGGCTCCATGCCAGATATCGCCAGCCCCCAACGTGTCCACGGGTGTGATTTTGAAGGCCGGGAACCAATTCGCCTGGCCCTCTTCAATCATCACCACGCCGTTTTCACCATCGGTGACGATGACCTTGCCCGGCAGCATGGAGTCTGCCTTTAATGCTGATTGCTCGACATCGTCCAGTCCCGTAAAATCGAGTGCACCCTGGGCTGAGAATGCCACATGACTCGCCGCATAAACTGCCGCTTCAGCCTCAAGCACCGGAGCTTCCGCATCCATAACGCCAGGAATATTGCGCACCTTGGCGGCTTCCATGGCGGCAAGCGCACCCTCGGCCCATCGTGTATCAGCCAGAACCGCATGCAGTTCTGACGGTGCAGCCTGGGCCATCCATCCGCCTCCGGTAGGCAAGGCAGTATCGCGAAAATTCATGATCTGACGTTCGCCCGTGGCATCAATATAGATGGACGAAAACGACGAGCGGTGGTCTTCATAGCGCTTGATCAGGTTTGTATTTACCCCGTCATTTTGCAGGTCAACGAGGATCATATCGGCAATCTGATCATCCCCCAAACGTGATGACAGGTGGGCATCGCCCTCTAATCGGGCAATTGCAACGGCCGCATTTGCCGCATTGCCTCCGCCGCTTATCGCTGCGCCGGATGCGCGATATTTTTCAGGCAGACGCGGGAATTCGTCCATGTGAAAAACAAAATCAAGAACGGCGACGCCTGCCACCAGAATAGAAGTCATGCAACGCTCGGCTTTGGTATGCGGTTTTCCAACCAGCCGAATATGACGACGATGATGCCGGTCAGCAAGACGTAGATGCCTGCAACCAACAAAAGCGGTTCATAAACCAAAAATGTGTCCTGCCGTACTTCGGTACTGCGTCCAAACAATTCATAAATCGTGATGGTTGCCGCTAATGGTGTGGCTTTCAGCGTCAGCACAACCTCGCCTGCCAATGTTGGGAAAACGTTCTGCACTGCCCGTGGCAACCAAATGCGGTAGAGCACCTTGAACGGGCTCATGCCCATCGCTCTGGCAGCCTCCAGTTCTCCTTTGGGAACCCCGGCAAAGGCACCGCGCATCACTTCGCCGACATATCCGGCTACTGACAGGGTGAAGGCCAAGATGGCATATGGAAATGCGGCGCGCAAAACCGGCCAAAGGAAAGATTCGCGAATGCCCTCAATGGACGGAAATATTTCGCCGACGCCGTAATAAATCAGCCAAAGCTGGATCAACAGAGGCGTGCCGCGAACGGTGGTGCAGAAACCACGGGCAATAGCGGCCAGAAAGCGCGGCCCGGTCACCTGAACCAGACCAATGGGAACCGCAAGCAGAAAACCCAAAGTGCTGCAGATGACCAGAAGTTGGATGGTCAACCAGAATCCGGAGATCAGTTTGTCGGAATATTCGGGGAGCCAGGACCAATCCATCACATAATCCCGAACCTATGCCATTGCCTGGCCGCGCCGGTAGCGGGCTTCGATGCGTCTGAACACGACATTCGACAAGAGGGTGACACACAGATAAATCACGGCGGCGGCCGAATAGAAAAGCAGATAATTGCGGGTACTGCCCGCTGCTGTTTTAGTGGCGGAGGCCAGTTCGAAAAAACCAACGACCGCCAGCAGTGCCGTGTCCTTGGTGACGATCAGCCACAGATTGGCCAAGCCGGGCAAGGCGAAAGGAATCATCGCTGGGATAAGAATGCGGTAGACCGATTGAGTGCGCGACATGCCATAAGCCAGGGCCGCTTCTGTTTGCCCCCGAGGCACGGCGAGCATGGCCGCACGGATAACTTCGGTGGAATAGGCGCCCTGCACAAAGCCCAATACGATAATGCCCGCGACCAGCCCGCTGATATCGATCGCATCAAAACCGAGGCTTTCCAGGCCATTATTCAGCGCCGCGGTTCCGGCATAATAGAGCAATAAGATCAGCACCAGTTCAGGCACCGCGCGGATCAGCGTTGTATATGTGGTCAGCAGCCAGCGCAGAGGAGCTGGGCCATGAATTTTGCCCAAAGCGCCCAGCAGTCCGATGGTCAGGCCAAGCGCATAAGCACCCAGCGCAATCTGCAGCGTGCTGAACAAGCCTGCCAGCAAAGAAAGCCCCCGGCCGGGCGGTTCGATCCAAAGCAGTTGGAGGCTTTCAAACAAGGTCTGGCAGTCCCATCAGATTAGGCCAATCAAAAATGGCTCACCCGACGCGAAAAGGTCGGGTGAGCCGAACGGCTTATTTGCCGTAGATGTCGAAGTCGAAATACTTCTTGGCGATTTCGTCATAAGTGCCGTCAGACAGCACTTTGGCGATTGCCGCGTTGAACTTAGCGCGCAATTCGCCGTCGCTCTTGCGCAGACCAATGCCAACGCCCTTGCCGAAAACGGCTTCGTCATTGAGATAGGCCTTGATTTCATATCCTTTACCGGCATCGCCGCTCAGGAAGTCTGCAAAAGCCAACGAGTCACCGACAACCGCATCAACGCGTCCGGCAACCAGGTCGTTATTGTGCTCATCAAAAGCCTGATAGGTTTTCACCTCATCGGCGGAGTCAGCGAAGTACTTCTTGGCGTAATCAGCGTGGGTGGTAGAGACCTGAACGGCAACGATCTTACCCTTCACACTGTCGGGGCTGCCATCAATGCTGGCAGACTTAGCAGCAACCATGGCGGCTGGAGTGTTATAATACTTGTCAGAGAAATCGATGACTTTCATGCGCTTCTCGGTGATCGACATGGAAGCGAAGATGGCGTCGATTTTCTTGGCATTCAGCGCTGGAATGATGCCGTCCCAGGCAATCGGCGTCCAAACGCAGGTCTCGCCCATGGTTTTACAAATGGCGTTGCCCAGCTCGATTTCAAAACCAGTGCGGTTGCCGCTGGCATCTTGATCAGCAAAAGGCGGATAGGGCGCAGAATCGAGGCCCAGCTTGAGTTCGGCGTTGGCACCCGCGAGGCCAAGACCAGCGGCAAATACCGTGGCGGCGAGCAGTGTTTTCGTTGTTTTCATTTCTAATACTCCCTTGAAACTAATGAACTGATTTGACGAACGCCTTACAGCGCTCGCTTGTTGTATTGTTGAACACCTTGTCGGGTGTTCCTTCCTCTTCCACCAACCCCTGGTGGAGAAAAATCACATTGCTGGAAACGTCACGGGCAAAAGCCATTTCGTGGGTTACCAAAATCATCGTGCGGCCCTCTTCGGCAATGCCGCGAATTACCTTCAGCACCTCGCCAACCAATTCCGGATCAAGCGCCGAAGTGGGCTCGTCAAACAACATGGCTTGAGGTTCCAGTGCCAGCGCCCGGGCAATCGCGGCACGTTGCTGCTGACCGCCAGATAGAAATGCCGGATATTGATCGCGTTTCTCATACAACCCGACACGCTGCAGCATGGCTTCGCATTTTTCCTTTGCCTCGGCCTTGTTTTCACCCAATACGTGGACAGGGGCTTCCATGACATTTTGCAAGACTGTCATATGGCCCCACAGATTGAAGTTCTGGAAGACCATGCCGAGATTTGTGCGCAGCCGCTGGATCTGCTTCTTGTCAGCAGGGTGCATTTCGCCATCTCGAGGTGGCGCAAATTTGACCGCTTCGCCAGCAATTTCGATTTGACCCGCTGACGGCAATTCGAGCAGATTGATACAGCGTAAAAAGGTCGATTTGCCCGAACCAGAAGCACCTATGATGGAGATCACATCACCATCATGCGCGTCGAGCGAGACCCCTTTGAGAACCTCGAGGCTGCCAAAGTTCTTATGCAGGTCAGTGACCCGAACCGCGCTATTGGCGCCAGAAGTTGAACTCATATTGCCCCCGGACAACGAAATACAGCGTGGTTATTGGTGAAAAATTCAGCAATTACAATGGTTCCCTTGAAACTTGCTCAGTCTGTACCGTCCCAATTGTAGTTACCATTGCATCAAGGGCCGCCACACTCAAGAGCGAGTTAGTCCACCTTGCTGGCAAATGAAATCAACAATCTGTTTGACCCCGTTTCCGGCTCGCAGATCGGTGAATTCAGTGGCCAAATTGGGTCGCGCGTTGGCTGCGTCCATGTGCATACGGTCAAGATCCGCACCAACATGGGGAGCCAGGTCAGTCTTGTTGACCAATAAAAGGTCGGAACGGGTAATGGCAGGCCCCCCTTTGCGAGGAATGTCGTCGCCTTGGGCAACCGAGACCACGTAGATGGTCATATCGGCTAAGTCTGGGGAAAATGTTGCGGCCAGATTGTCGCCGCCCGACTCGATAAAGATGACATCGAGATCTTCGTGGCGTTTGTTGAGTTTATCGATGGCGCGCAGGTTGATTGAGGCATCTTCGCGAATGGCGGTGTGGGGGCACCCCCCGGTTTCAACTCCAATAATGCGGTCAGAAGCAAGTGCCTGCATGCGCACCAGAGCTTCAGCATCTTCGCGGGTATAAATGTCATTGGTGATTACCCCAATGGAATAGTCGCCGCTCATCGCCTTACAGAGTTTTTCCGTAAGAGTGGTTTTGCCGGATCCGACCGGTCCCCCGATGCCAACCCGTAGCGGGCCATTTGTCGTCATGATCGGAATATCCTTGATTTCAGGGTTTCATGATTCATCGCTGCCAGATCCATGGTCACAGCGCAGGTTCCCAGGTCGTCCAGTTGCGAGCAAGCGCCACTTTGGGCGGCCAACTGCACGGCTGATTCCAATTCGTGCTGCAGGGAAACCGCAGCCTGCTGACCCAATGACATCAGCCGCAGGGCTGCTTGCAACTGATTGCTCACGGCCGCCTGCAGGAAGGCCAGCGAAACCTGTTCGACAGTGAGTTGCATCTGGCAGGTGACAGCGCCAATTGCCACGGCATAAGCACAAGGGTCGGGCAGTTCGCGTTTGGAATCCTGAATCCACGGTTGGGCAGCTTGAACAAAGGCCAGCCCGAGATTGATGGTTTCCTCATAGCGTTCGGCAGAGCCGCTAAGCGCCAGCGCCAGGTCGTTGATCTCCGCCAGCGCAATGTTGTTGCCCGGTTCCGGTTCACAACGATGGGCCGCTGCCAGCAGAATGGCGTCGTTGCGCAGCCAGCCGGATTTCAGACTTGTTTCGATCCAGGACTTGAGGTCGGCCTTCGAACCAATTGCCACGTCCGAGCCACCGCAGGCGGTTTCGAGGCCGCCAGAATAGGCAAAGCCACCAACCGGGAAAACCGGCGACAGCAACGTCATCAACTGAACCAGCGAAGCATCAGTCATGGTGGTGGTGACTGCTGTGAATGTCTCCATAAGCGCCGCCTTCTGGATCAAAGGGAGCGGACAAATCCGCCACATCGGCACCCAGTCCCTCCAACATTTCCCGGATCACCGGATCACAGCGGATCAAAATGCGATCCGTTTCAATTTGCGCAGCCAGGTGACGATTGCCAATCTGCCATGCCAGGGCCAGCAGATGGCGCTCATCGCGCCCTTTGACTTCGTAGAGATCTTCCGGGGCCGCATGAACTTCGATGACCTGACCATTATCGAGCACAAGACCCTGTCGGTGGCGCAGCAGTTTTGCCGTTGGCAGGTCAAGCAGGAACTCTGTGCCACCATCGGTTGTCAACACTATACGGCGGCGGTGACGGGCGGTCTCATCAAGGGTGATTGTGTCGAGTGGGTTGTGGCAATGGTCGATGATTTTTGAGGCGGTCAGCATTGCTTAGAGAATTTTCACTTTGTCGGCATCGACGTCGATGATCTCAATCTTACGAGAAGTGAAATAGGGGCTGCCAGCATCGCGCCAAACTTTGAAATGCTCGGCATTGAAATGACCATCCAAGGCTTCCTGGCTTTCCCATCTCTCGACAAACACAAGGGTGTTTTCATCGGTCAGGCTTTGGTGAAGGTCGTAGGAAATGCAGCCAACTTCCTCGCGTGTTGCGGCAATGCAGATTTTGGCATCATCGATGAATTCCGACAAAGTGCCGGGCTTGTAGGTCAGCGTGGCGACGAGATAAATCATGTAAAAAAGCCTTTGTGATGCACCGGTTGAGGGGCTTTTATCGTGACCCAAAAAGGCAGCCGCAACAAGGCCACAAGAGCTCAATTGATGTAATTTCGAAGGGTAATTCTCACGATTGCCTGGAGCAGATCGACACGCTTTCCAGATTGCGAAGATTGGCTTGGGATTTCAACATCTGGGCGTCGATTGTCGGTGCAATAACCGACATCTCATCGTCACTCCAGTGTCTGAATTCGTCCCATTCGTCTACTTCGCGGCGAAGGCTGGCCAACATGGAAAGGTAAACCTTGTGCATATTGCTGCCGGTCACAAGGCATATGTCTTGCTGCACATGCACGATCTGCTGGGCCTGAAGCATGCTGTAACCAAGCACCAGCCAGGAAAGGGATGCAGACAAAATAACGATGGCGACGAAACGGATCATGTTCCGCTCCCTGTGTTGAGGCCGAGTCAAAAATTGATAGGTTGAGTACTCTACAGGGGCCGAGGAGAAAGCCGGGTTAATCTACTATTCTCAACCTGGCTATATCCAACGCCCAATGAATCGCCATTAACACTGCACAATTATAATATTTGTGCAAAAATGTATAATCTATTGATTAAAAAAGAAAATATCTCTGCGCCATTGGCAAAGTGTCCGCTGGTTCGCAGGTCAAAAGCTCCCCGTCGGCCCGCACTTCATAGCTCTCCGGGTCGACCTCAATCTCCGGTGTGGCGTCATTTAAGATGAGCGATGATTTGGAAATTCCGCCGCGGGTATTCTGTACTGCGAGCATTTGCTTTTCGACGCCGAGACTTTCGCGCAGGCCGTCATCGATTGCTGCTTGCGATACAAAACTGACCGACGAGTTGGTTCGCGCCTTGCCAAAGGCACCAAACATTGGGCGCATGTGCACCGGCTGCGGCGTCGGGATGGAGGCATTGGGATCGCCCATCGGGGCTGCAGCAATTGAACCGCCGATCAGAACCATGGCAGGTTTGACCCCAAAAAAGGCCGGATCCCATAACACGAGGTCAGCCCGTTTGCCGGTTTCGATGGAACCAATTTCGTGGCTGATGCCATGGGCAATAGCCGGGTTGATGGTGACCTTGGAGATGTAGCGGCGCACTCTGAAATTATCGTTGTCACCGGTTTCTTCGGGCAGCGCCCCGCGTTGCTTTTTCATCTTGTCTGCAGTTTGCCAGGTACGGATCAAAACTTCACCAACGCGGCCCATGGCCTGCGAGTCGGAAGCGATTATTGAGAAGGCACCCATGTCGTGCAGAATATCTTCAGCAGCAATTGTCTCACGACGAATTCGGCTTTCGGCAAAGGCGATGTCTTCCGGAATGGAGCTGTCGAGATGGTGACAGACCATCAGCATATCGAGATGCTCTTCCAGCGTGTTGACCGTGTAGGGACGTGTCGGATTGGTCGAAGACGGCAAGACATTCTGCAGGCCGCAGACTTTGATAATGTCGGGTGCGTGACCGCCGCCTGCTCCCTCGGTGTGGAAGGCATGAATGGTCCGGCCTTTCAGCGCCGCAATAGTGTCTTCAACAAAGCCGGATTCGTTCAGCGTATCGGTGTGGATCATCACCTGGACGTCATGGGCATCTGCAACCGACAGGCAGTTGTCGATTGCCGCAGGGGTGGTGCCCCAGTCCTCGTGCAGTTTCAGCGCACAGGCACCGCCCAGAACCATTTCGTGCAACGCGCCGGGCAGGGCGGCATTACCTTTGCCGGACAGGCCAAGGTTCATCGGGAATGCGTCAAAGCTCTGCAGCATGCGGCCAATGTGCCAGGCGCCGGGCGTGCAGGTTGTGGCCAGTGTGCCATGGGCGGGGCCGGTGCCACCGCCGAGCATTGTCGTAACGCCGGAATGCAGCGCTTCTTCTATCTGTTGGGGACAGATGAAATGGATGTGGCTGTCAAAGCCGCCAGCGGTAAGAATTTTGCCCTCGCCGGCAATTGCCTCAGTACCGGGCCCGATGACGATATCGACACCTGACTGGGTGTCGGGATTTCCGGCCTTGCCAATCGCCATGATGCGGCCGTCGCGCAGTCCCACATCAGCTTTATATATGCCGCTGTGATCGACGATCAGCGCATTGGTGATGACTGTGTCGGGCGTGCCTTCGGCGCGGGTTGCCTGCGACTGGCCCATGCCGTCGCGGATGGTTTTGCCACCCCCGAACTTCACTTCCTCGCCGTAAGTGGTGAGGTCGCGTTCCACTTCGATGATCAGATCAGTGTCTGCCAACCGCACCTTGTCACCGGTGGTCGGGCCATACATTGCAGCATATTCGGAACGGGCTAGCGTAGCGGGCATGGCAGGTCTTTCTATTCGGCGAGCAGGGAATTGATCTGTTTGGTGCGGTCGCGGGTCAGCGCGGCGCGGCAGGAATTGTAAATCAGCGGTTCAATCGAGCCGCCGCTGTATTTCAGTCTTTCAGTGTCGCAATGGGCATCTCGAAATGTGATCCAGGCGCGTTGGGCCTTCAACATGGCCTCGGGCATGCCGCGGACCGCTTCACCGAGATCGGCGTCGCGGACTTTCAACTCGCCATAGACAGATTTCCAGGCAGCGTTGAGGGCACGGTCTTCGGCTTCGAAATCCTGCATGGCACAGTAGTTCAAACCCTGTTGCGGCAGATTGCCGGTATCGCTGCAGTCAATATTCTGGGCGGCTGCGGCGGCGGCGAAAAACGGCGGTGTTATTGACGCCATTGCGATTGCACTTGCAAGGACCAACCTGACAGATAGGTGAGGCATTAAAGCTGCCCCATGATTTTTTGATTGAACCCGAATATCTGTCGATCCCCACCAATCTCCACCAGAGTGACGTCACGGGTTTGGCCGGGCTCAAAACGTACAGCGGTTCCAGAAGCTATGTCGAGGTGCATGCCGCGGGCTCTTTCGCGGTCAAACTGCAACGCCGCATTGGTCTCATAGAAATGATAATGGCTGCCCACCTGAACCGGGCGGTCGCCGGAATTGGCCACCTGCAGCGTTACTGTCTCACCGCTCTCATTGAGTGTGATAGAACCTTCCAGGGGAATGATTTCACCGGGTTTCATCAATCGGCTCCTTAGCGAATGGGCTGGTGAACGGTGACCAGTTTGGTTCCGTCTGGAAAGGTCGCTTCGACCTGAATGTCGTGGATCATATGGTCGATACCGTCCATCACCTGGTCACGGCTCACAACATGGGCGGCGGCTTCCATCAGATCGGCAACTGAGCGGCCATCGCGCGCACCCTCAACGACAAAGTCTGTTATAAGCGCAATGGATTCAGGATGATTGAGCTTCACCCCGCGCGCCAGCCGTTTGCGGGCGACTTCTGCCGCCATGGCGATGAGCAGTTTATCTTTTTCACGCGGTGTCAGCAGCATGATTGTTTTGCCTTCCTCCCAAACAGCGGGTGTGCTGTCTAAATTGCCCAAACTTTTGGCACGTGCGCCTCAAAGTTAAGCAGATTGATCAGCGGAACCAGCTTCTTTCGCAGGTTGTAGCCGTCCTTTGCGATGATCCTTGCAAGGAGCTTGCCATTCCAGGCTGATGCCCCGCGATGGCTGTTGGGAGCCGGGCTATCGCTTGGAATATCCAGAATTGTTCGGACATCTCTCAGATACCCTTCCGCCTTGGGCGACACCAGCAGGATTGTTGCCATAGCGCAATTGCCATCAAGCACAAATGGCTGAT
The DNA here is from genome assembly GCA_039969995.1 of Rhizobiaceae bacterium. Taxonomy (GTDB): domain Bacteria; phylum Pseudomonadota; class Alphaproteobacteria; order Rhizobiales; family Rhizobiaceae; genus Pseudahrensia. The sequence goes on along the minus strand of JBDVMU010000055.1, from coordinate 64,822 downwards.
CGAGTTTTGTGGCAACTTCGCCAGAAATGAGCAGGTCTTCGGCATGTATCAGCCTGCCTCCCTGCCTGATGCGCCAGCGGTCCTGCAAGTGGCCTTGATTGACCCGTTCCCCCATGGCGCCACGGCCAAAAATGATGGGCTCAACAAACAGGGCGTGCGCCGAGGGCTCGAGTTCTGCGTTCAGCGTGCGTCGGAGCCGACCTTGATCGAAAAGAATTGTCTCTTGAGGCAACCAGGAGAGCTGTGCGCCACGGCCGACCTGCAAATCAATATTGACTTCAGCAGTATCGGCAGTTGCCTTGTAGACGCGTTCGCAGGCCTGGCTGGTAACGCTCGCTTGCGCGTCTTGCGCCACATCTACACGCCAATTAATCACATCGCCGCCGGTCATGCCGCCAGACGAGTTGATCAAAATCGCCTCCAGTCCGTTTCCGGCGGATCGGGGAATGCGCGTCTTGGCACAGCCCGATTGGAATAGGCGGACAATCCGGGTGTTGTTTTCGCTGCAGCCTACCGCCAATTCCACTGTTCCCCGGGCCCGCTGGGGCGCGGTTGTTGTGCTGGCAGGTTTGGCTGGGTGTTCCGAAAGGGTCGAGTTGGCAAGCATTGATGCACAATGACAAGGAGGGGCGGTCAATTGCAAGTTGTTTTCAACGTTGACAGTTCGGCCTTAATTGGCTGGTGTGCATCCGACCCGTTGCGCTGAAGCGCAGCTGCGGGAAAGAATTAATTGGGAGAAGACAATGCTTAAATCCATCGCCGCAATTGCGGCAGCATCATCCATGCTGTTGGCTGGCCTCGCTCAAGCTGAACCACTCAAGGTTGGCATGATCACGACACTATCCGGTGGAGGAGCTGGATTGGGAATCGATGTTCGCGATGGCTTCATGCTGGCCGTAAAGCAGTCGGGGAATTCCGATATTAACGTGGTGGTCGAAGACGATCAGCGTAAGCCGGATATCGCCGTGCAACTGGCCGATAAGATGATCCAGAGCGAAAAGGTCGACGTGCTGACCGGTATCATCTGGTCCAACCTGGCCATTGCCGTTGTGCCTGCTGCCGTTGCCCAGGGCAAATTCTACCTGTCGCCAAATGCCGGACCATCTTTGCTGGCGGGCAAGGCGTGCCATCAAAATTATTTCAATGTGGCCTGGCAGAACGACAACCTGTCAGAAGGTGCTGGCGCTTATGCCAAGTCGACCGGCTACAAGAACAGCTTCATTCTGGCTCCGAATTATCCGGCCGGTAAAGATATGCTGACGGGTTACAAGCGCACCTATGCTGGTGAATTGGCCGGAGAGGTCTACACCAAGCTGGGTCAGAACGACTACGCCGCCGAAATCGCCCAAATCCGCGATTCAGGTGCCGACAGTGTGTTCTTCTTCCTGCCTGGTGGCATGGGCATTTCCTTCATGAAGCAATACGCAGCTTCTGGTGTGAATATTCCGCTGGTCGGTCCGGCATTCTCGTTTGATCAGGGCATTCTGCAGGCCGTTGGTGCAGCAGCATTGGGCGTTAAAAACGCCAGTCAGTGGTCAAAGGATATCGACAACGAAACCAACAAGAACTTCGTTGCCACCTTCCAGAAAGAATATGGCCGCCTGCCATCGCTGTATGCGAGCCAGGGTTTTGACACCGCAAACCTGCTGCTCTCTGCCATGGGTAAAGCCGACGTCAAAGACGCCGACGCCTTCCGCGAAGCCCTGCGTGCAGCAGACTTCAACAGCACCCGTGGTTCGTTCAGCTTCACAGCAAATCACCACCCGGTGCAGGACATCTTTGTTCGTGAAGTTGTCAAAGAGGGTGATGTTTTCACCAACAAGATAGTTTCAACAGCGATGACTGGTCACGGCAATGCATATGTCGATCAGTGCAAGATGTAATAGCCGAGCATAGCTAGATTATGAACGGGCCGTTTGCGGCCCGTTTTTCATGTGGTGGCAACAGCGATGAGCGGCAAGACGGGGTAACATGAGCCTGGCGCTATTCCTGGAACAGGTTTTGAATGGCCTGCAATTCGGCATCATGCTGTTTGTCATGGCGGCTGGGCTGACTTTGGTATTTGGCGTGATGGGCCTGATCAATCTGGCCCATGGTTCGCTCTACATGGTTGGCGCCTTTGCCTGTGCTGCTGTGGCCACAGCAACCGGTTCGTTCTGGCTTGGTCTCGTCGCCAGTCTGGCGGCCGCGGCAATTGCCGGCGTGATCGTAGAAATCGTGGTGATCCGACGATTGTATTCCCGCGATCATCTGGATCAGGTATTGGCGACATTCGCGCTGATCCTGATGTTTTCGGAAGGCACCCGTTATCTCTTTGGTTCCTTTCCACTCTATCTCGACACACCTGAAATTCTGTCCGGACCGGTCACACTGTTTGGTGAATTCCAATATCCCGCCTATCGGCTGGCCATTATCGTCGTTGGTTTCGCTGTTGCCGCCGGATTGTTCTGGCTGATCGGCTCTACCCGCCTGGGAATTCGGATTCGCGCTGGTGAAAGTGACCGCGAGATGATCACAGCGCTGGGTGTCGATATCGGCAAGCTCTACACCATTGTTTTTGCCCTTGGCGCAGCCCTGGCCGGTTTTGCCGGAGCGCTGGTCGGGGCCATCCAGTCGGTTCAGATCGGCATGGGAGAGCCAGTGCTGATCCTCGCCTTTGTGGTGATTGTCATTGGCGGCATTGGCTCGATTCCTGGCGCCCTGGTGGCTTCCATATTGGTTGGGCTCACCGACACTCTGGGCCGTACTCTGTTGCCGTTGGTCTTCGGTACTTTCATGGATAATGCCTCCGCCACGTCTACCGGCTCGGCGCTGGCCTCGATGTTGATTTACATTCTGATGGCCGCGGTATTGGTCTTCAAACCGACCGGATTGTTTGGAGCCAAGACGTGACGCGCGAAAACTGGGTCAGTTCGATATTCATTGCAGGCGGTCTATTGCTGGTTCTCGCTGCCTGGTTCGGTGATGAGCCCTTTGTCATCACGCTGGCCACGAAAGTGGTGATCCTGGCGCTGGCCGGTGTTGGGCTTAATCTGGCGTTGGGCCATGGTGGGCTGGTGTCGCTGGGCCACGCAGCCTTCTTTGGGCTTGGTGGTTATGCGATGGGCATTCTGGCCAGCCATGCACAAAGCTATGAGCCACTGGAGCTTGGCTTTCTTGTCATCGAAGGCACCAAGTCGATGCCATTAATCTGGCTGGTGGCGATGCTGACTTCCGCCCTGTTTGCTCTGCCAATTGGCCTGCTCAGTCTGCGGACAAGCGGCGTCTATTTCATAATGATCACATTGGCCTTCGCCCAGATGATCTATTATTTCGCGATCTCGTGGCCTGCTTATGGTGGTGAAGACGGCTTGTCGATCTATGTGCGCAACTCCTTTCCTGGCCTGAACACGCTTGATCCGATTCAGTTTTTCCTGGTCTGCGCCGTCGTGCTCGCAATTTGCTTGTTGCTTGTCGACCGTCTGGTCAAATCCCGCTTCGGCATGGCGTTGGAGGCGGCGCGACAAAATCCGCAAAGGGTCACCAGCCTCGGCATTGAACCGACCCGGATCAAGCTGGCAGCCTTTATCATTTCAGCGGCGATCACCGGGCTGGCTGGTGCACTTTATGCCGATCTGAATCGCTTCATCAGCCCTTCCATGTTGTCCTGGCAGGTGTCGGGCGAAATCATGATATTTGTCATTTTGGGGGGTGTCGCCCGCTATGCCGGACCTTTGGCCGGGGCAACCTTGTTTATTGTGTTGGAGCATTTCCTGGGCGGCATGACGGAGTTCTGGCAATTCTGGCTCGGCCTGTTGCTGCTGGTGGTCATCCTGTTTGCCCGTGGTGGCATTATGGGCCTGTTGGCAGGGGAGAGGCGACATGGCTGACAATCGTCCAGCGGAAACCGGTGCAACCATGCTTTCCCTTGACCGGCTGACCAAACGGTTTGGCGCCCTGAGCGCCAACGAAGAAGTCAGCCTTGATCTTCAAAGCGGCGAAATTCATGCGCTGATCGGTCCCAATGGTGCCGGCAAGTCGACATTGGTCAAACAGGTGGCCGGAGAATTGCGGCCTGACAGTGGGACCATCACTTTCAATGGCCAGCCAATCAATGCGCTGGATTGCGCAGCGCGGGCCCGTACCGGTCTGGGGCGCACTTTCCAAATTTCGTCGCTGATTGCCGAATTCACCGTGCTTCAAAATGTTATGCTGGCGGTTCAGGGTGAACAGGGGCGCACTTATGGCATGTTGCGGCGCTTCTCTGGTGACCGCGGCCTGACTGATCTGGCACAGGGCTATATTGCTGAACTTGGTCTGCAGGAACGCGCTGATATCCGGGTTGCAGAATTGTCCCACGGAGAACGCCGCCAGCTCGAAATGGCGATGGCGCTGGCACTGAAACCCAAAGCCCTGCTGCTCGATGAGCCGCTTGCAGGTATCGGACCAGGCGGTTCTGCAGAGATGACAAAATTGCTGAAAGAGCTGAAGCGGAAAGTTCCAATCCTGCTGATCGAGCATGATATGGCTGCCGTATTTGAATTGGCCGACCGCATTTCGGTGATGGTCTATGGCCGCATCATCACAACTGGCACTGCCGAGCAGATCAAAAACAACCCGCAGGTGCAGGAAGCCTATCTGGGGCAGGACGCGTCATGACGGTCCTGTTGAACATTCAAAATCTGGCCGCCTTTTATGGCCCGTCGCAGGCATTGTTCGATGTCAATTTCTCGATTACCGAAGGACATCTTGTTGCCCTGATGGGTCGCAATGGCATGGGTAAGTCGACAACCATCGGCGCCATTTGCCGCATGGTGGAAGCCCGCCACGGTCGCATCGAATTTTCGGGACAAAACCTGCTCGACCTCAAGCCCCATCAGGCGGTGCGTACCGGTCTTGGTCTAGTGCCTGAAGGCCGTCGGTGTTTTCCCAACCTGACTGTTCAGGAAAACTGCATGGCTGCGGCGCGGCCGGGTAACTGGACCTTTGAGACCGTCTCTGAACTGTTTCCCCGGCTGGCCGAACGGCGTGATCAGATGGCCAACACCCTGTCTGGCGGTGAACAGCAGATGTTGGCGATTGCCCGGGCGCTGATGACCAATCCAAAACTGTTGATTCTTGACGAGGCAACGGAAGGGCTGGCCCCGGTTGTCCGCCAGGAAATCTGGGCCGCATTGCATGAACTGAAGGGCACTGGTCTGTCGATCCTGCTGGTTGATAAAACATTGAGTGAATTGCTGGAGATTGCCGATCATTGCGTCATTCTGGAAAAGGGTGAAACAGTTTGGGACGGTGTCCCCGGAGACCTTTCATCGGAAATCAGCGGGCGCTTTTTAGGAGTGTAGATTTCGACATGAACCGTTTTCAGGCAAGAATTGCCTGCCAGGCCGATGCGGATGTCTTGGCTGATATTCGCGTTGAAGCGATGCGCTCCAGTCTTGAGGCGGTGGGACGTTTTGATCCGGACCGGGCGCGGCAACGCTTCCTGTCAGACTTTACGCCAACGGATACAAAGATCATCCAGATCGGCGGTCAAACCGTCGGATTTTATGTGCTGCGGCACCGTCGCGATCATTTGTACCTCGATCACCTCTACATTCAACCAGCCCATCAGGGCGGTGGTTTGGGAAGAATGGTTGTTGACCAATTACAGCGCCAGGCTCGTAAAGAGGGATTGCCGATCAAGCTGATGGCTTTGAAACAAAGCCCGGCCAACGGATTTTACCAGTCCAGTGGATTTGTTCTGCTTTCAAGCGACGAGCTGGACAACCATTATCTCTGGCTGCCGCATTAATCCGGCTCAGGTCCTGCGATCTACCGGCAAATTGGTGAAATACGGATAGATCATTCACCTGACTTTGTGGCTCGATCAGCCAGACCAACCGGGCCTTGTTGCACTTCCTTTGTCGCATTTCGGCTAGTGCAGCTCAATTTTCGCCGATAACCTTCTGCTATTGTGCGCTTGGCTGGTGTGCCCCGCTTTTCAAGTCGTGCAAGATGCAACCGCCTGGGGAGGGCCAAAAGCTATGACTATTCAACCACCGTTTACGGAACTTGAGATCAAGAAACAGGAGGGAGGTTTTTATCACGATAACAGCCTTCCAATCGCGGTAATTAGTAAAGGAATCATGGTCGCTCTGGTGCTCTGGGCACTTATTTGGCCAGCCAATGCCAATGGCACGCTAGGAAGCCTGAATGGTCAGCTTCTGGCGTTGTTCAATCAGTTTTACATTGTGATAGTCGGCATATTTGCGTTCTTCCTGTTGGTGGTCGCGATAGTCCCATCAAGCGGCAGGCGCATCATGGGCCAGCCCGGTCAAAAACCGGAGTTTTCGAATTTCTCATGGTTCTCGATGATGTTCGGCGCTGGACTGGGCGTCGGCCTGATGGTGTTTGCGACAGCCGAACCACTGGGACTCTGGGGATCAAATCCCGTAGTCGTGGCTGGTGAAGTTGCCGGAAAAACACCGGAAGCAGTTGAATCTGCTTATCGCTACACATTCGCCCATTATGGTTTTCATGCATGGTCAATCTATGTCGTGACAGGGCTCAGCCTCGCCTATTATGCCTATACAAGAGATATGCCTTTGACCATTCGGTCAGCGCTTACCCCTTTGTTTGGCAAGCTCATGAACGGAACTCTTGGCCATGTTGTCGACGTGCTTGGCGTCGTCGCAACCATTCTTGGTGTATCAGTTACCATCGGTTTTGGTGTCAGCCAGTTCATTGATGGCGTCTATGCGATCACTGGAATGGAATGGATAATGAACCTGACCGGCGATGTCCCAACACCCAGCAAGGTTGGTCTCGTTTCGGGCCTTGTTATCATTATGGGAATGTCCATTGTTTCCGCTGTGTCCGGGGTTGGGCGTGGCGTGAAATATCTGTCGAACCTGAACCTGGTTCTGTCACTGATCTTGCTGCTGACCTTCATCATCTTTGGGTCTTTCATGTTTGCGATGTCGACATATGTTTCAGCGATGATTGACTACATGATGCACTTCCTGTCGATCAGCTTTGGTGCATACGGGCCGCAGGATGCGGCAACGTTTGCAGCTAATCTGCCTGAAGTTGCAAAACCACTGGCTGCCGATCTGATGGGTGGAGCCTCTAACCCCTGGGGTAGCTTTGACGGCTTCAAAGGCGGGCTTGAGGGTGCTGCAGCGGAGTTGGATGATGCCACACTGACAGCTGTTTACGCCGCTGCAAATGATGGCCGTCAATTCGCCTGGCAGGCGGCCTGGACCACGTTCTATTGGGCTTGGTGGATCGCCTTCTCGCCCTTTGTTGGTCTGTTCCTGGCCAGAATTTCCAAGGGTCGTTCGGTTCGCGAGTTCATCGTGGGTTGTGTAATCGCTCCGGCGTTGGTCTGTTTCGCGTGGATGACCATTTTGGGTGGAACCGCGATTGATCTCGAAATCAGCGGTGTTGCGCAAGGCGCGATCACCGGCGCATCACAAACCAACCAGTTGTTTGCAACGCTTGGACAAATGATCGACGGTGGCCTGCTTTCTGCGCTGACAATCATGTGCGTGATCCTGATCATGACATTTCTGGTTACCTCCGCAGACTCGGGCATTTTGGTGATGAACACCATCATGTCTGGCGGAAGTCAGGAAACCGGCATCAAACATCGCATTGTCTGGGGTCTGATCCTGACTGCGGTGATCGGCACACTGATCCTTGCTGCTGGTGAGAACAATCCGATGGATGCCTTGAAAAACGCGATGATTATTGGAGCCCTGCCATTTACAATGGTGATGGGCCTGATGTGCATCGCGCTTGCTGGCGCTTTGTATCGCGATAGTGCTCGTGACAAGCTCGCAGCATCAGGTGAAGCAGCCGAATAGACTGCCCAAAACTCTGCCCGCCACCGACCAATCGATTTTGTTGGTTGTTGGCGGGCATTTCATGCGATCAGACTGCGGCGCTTCTGGCAGTCAGACTTTGCCGAAAGTCGTCGATGGACCTCGCAAGTCCTAACCTAGTCTGCCTGTCGACTCGCCAACCACAAGGTTGGTTTTCCAAAGTTCGCACACCGGGGCAGCGTCTGGATTGGCGATCTGTTCAATCAGCATTTCGCCAACACGGCGTCCGGCATCCTGAATAGATGAAGACACATTGGTCATGTAGGGTGGCGGCCGAGAGCTGCTTTTTGACTGCAGGAACGACAGTTGGTCATCGAAAGTGGCCAGTGAGATGTCCTTGCCGGGGCGCAGTCCATGCATATTGGCGGCGCGCATACCGCCCATGGCCGACAGGATACTGGAATAAACAAACGCAGTTGGCGGTTGCTCCAGTTCGAGTTTTTCCATGGTGGTTTCGTAGCCATAGGGTTCGTTCATGTCCTGACTGGTGATCAGGTCGGGGTCGGGGTCGATGCCGTGTTGGATCAATGCGGACTCATATCCCAAACGACGCCGATGGGCGAAGTTCATCGATTCCAGACCATTGACCAAGGCGATACGGCGATGACCAAGGTCGATCAGGTAATTGGTCAGTTTTTCAATTGCCGAGCGGTTGTCGACATCAAGCCAGGAATACGAGTGTTCCTCTCCACCGGCACGGCCATGCACGACGAAAGGCAGGCCTATCGACTGGAGCAGCTCAATCCTGGACTCCTCAACCATCGGGGCGTGTACAACCACGCCGTCGACACGATTACGGCTGACGAAATCGCGGTATATCTCGACCTCCTGTTCCGGCGTTGCGGCGCGGATCAACAGATCATATCCGGCTTTTGCGTATGCATCGCTGGCGCCAGCCAGAAAGTCCGAAAAGTGAGGGTTGATCATCCGGTGCTCCGACACCGGAACAACATGACCGATGATCCGGGCCTTGCCGGTGGCCAGGCTTGAGGCGCTGGGGCTGGGGCGGTAGTTGAATTTTTCGGCGGCCTCGCGAACTTTCTCACGGGTGCGTTCGCTGACTTCCGGAAAGCCATTGAGGGCACGGCTGACCGTCGTTTGTGACAGACCAAGGTGCTGCGCCAGTTGTTTTAGATTGACTATATTTTTGGTCACTGCAGGCATCAAATGTTCAAAGCGCTTTGATTATGCCGCTGTTTTCTACGGTTTTTCAAGACCCCCTGTGGATGGGAAAACGGATAAACCCCAATCTTTCTGGTTGATTGCTTGACAATATCAATGAATGCGGCGTAGATAAATTTATCCAAAGCGCTTTGGAATTGGCACAATCAACCAATCCGGGTCAGTCTATGGAGAGCCAGGAGGCAGGGAGCGTTCCGTTGGAAGTATCTCTGCGAAAATTCAATGGATGCAAAGTTGTTGCCTGCGGGCCCGTCTTTGCTGGGAGGACTTCATGAAAAAACTAATCACAGCCAGTCTGCTATCGCTGGCGGTATCCTGTGGCGCAGCTTTTGCAGACGGCCATGCCAACCTGAAATTTGCCGTAGGTGAAGACTCACGTTTTAGCTGGGACAGCTACAATGCGTGGGCCAAAACCGCACCTGACCTGAAAGGTCAAACAGTCACTGTTACCGGTCCATGGCTGCAGCCAGAGGACGGGGTTTTCCGTTCAGCTATTGCTTATTTCGCAGCCGCCACCGGTGCCGAAGTGATCTATACGGGTTCTGACTCATTTGAGCAGCAAATCGTGATCGATGCTGAAGCTGGTTCGGCTCCAAACATTGCCGTCTTCCCTCAGCCAGGTCTGGCTGCCGACATGGCCTCCCGCGGCCTGCTGTACCCAATGCCAGCCGGTATGGGCGATTGGGTTTCTTCTAACTACGGCGCGGGCAAGTCCTGGGTCGATCTTGGCACTTACAAGAGCAAGGAAGGAAAAGACGAGCTTTATGGCTTCTTCTACAACGTCAACGTTAAGAGCCTTGTCTGGTACGTGCCTGAAAACTTCGAAGATGCCGGCCACGAAGTGCCGGAGTCGATGGAAGAGCTGCGCGCCCTGACCGAAAAAATTGTCGCCGACGGTGAAACACCTTGGTGTATTGGTCTGGGTTCTGGAGCTGCAACTGGTTGGCCAGCTACCGACTGGGTTGAGGACATTATGCTGCGCACCCAGCCAGCCGACGTTTATGACCAGTGGACAACAAACCAGATGCCTTTCAACGATCCGCGCGTTGTTGCCGCGATTGAAGAATTCGGTTGGTTCGCCCGTGACGACGCCAAGGTTGCTGGTGGTGCTGGCGCTGTGGCCACCACAGATTTCCGCGACTCGCCAAAAGGCCTGTTTGCCTCACCACCACAGTGCTACATGCACCGTCAGGCATCTTTTGTACCGGCTTTCTTCCCGGAAGGCACTGAGTTTGGTGAGGACGTAGATTTCTTCTACTTCCCGTCATACGCCAGCAAGGATCTTGGCAACCCGGTACTGGGTGGTGGCACTTTGATGTCCATCACCAAGCCTTCGGATGCGACAAACCATTTGATGGAATTCTTCAAGCTGCCTTTGGCACATGAAGTGATGATGGCTCAGACCGGCTTCCTGACACCCCACAAGGGCGTCAATTCCGCGGCCTATCTCAATGATGCGTTGCGCGGTCAGGGCGACATTCTTGTCAATGCGACCACATTCCGCTTTGATGGGTCCGACCTGATGCCAGGTGGCGTTGGTGCCGGTACTTTCTGGACCGGTATGGTGGATTTCACCGGTGGTAAAGACGCACAAGCCGTTGCCGATGAGATCCAGGCCAGCTGGCAAGCACTGAAATAAGCCTGCGGGCTTAAGTGAACGGCGCGCCAATTTACGGCGCGCCGGTTTCACTCGCCGTGCGGCGCTTGATCTTTGCCGCAACCACCGTCGTCGTCCGCTGCGGATTTCCGCGTGACGTTCGCCGTTTGAAATATGCCGCACCTAAGCTGAAAATAATCGTGTCCGGTCCGTTTGGCCCGGGTACCCGCTCCAAGTCACTCATCTGTCGGGAGGACGTCACATGAATCCAGCGTTACAAGGACTGATCACAATCCTGGTAGGGGTAGGTGGCTGTATTGGGTATTTCTATTTTTCCAACCAGTTGCTTGATAAGGTCATTTTTCCGGCAACCGGGGACAAGGCTGGTCGAAACATCAACCGCGCCAATCAGGTGCGCCCATGGTTGTTTTTGTTTCCCGCCATTTTCGCACTTGGTCTTTACCTTGGCTACCCGGTGTTTGAGACGCTGCGACTGTCCCTGACCGACCGTTCACAAGATGATGCATTTGTCGGTTTGGCCAATTACCAGCAGATGATGGCCGAGCCAAAATTTTGGGAAGCGATCCGCAACAACATGTTGTGGCTGATTGTTGTCCCCGCTGCTTCAACCGCCTTTGGTTTGCTGACCGCTCAACTCACGGACCGGATAGCCTGGGGCAATATTGGCAAGTCTCTGGTTTTCATGCCGATGGCTATTTCTTTCGTTGGTGCGTCGGTGATCTTCAAGTTGATCTACGATGCCCGCCCGGCGGAAACGGCGCAAATAGGTGTTTTGAATGCTCTTTGGATGGGTTTTGACGGTGGACCGATTTCAATCTTCGTTTTGAAAATCCTGCCGACCGTCATCCTGTTGGGTTTTGCAGCAATTGTCGGCTATGTCGCTTATTCGGTTGTTCAGCCAGCCTTTGCCGGTCGTGGCAAGCCCGCGGTCATTCCAACACTGTTGCGGGCTGTTGTGGCCATCGGTGCAGCTTGGCTGATCTGGAAAGCGCTGTTTTCAGTGCCGGCACTTTGGACCACAGCGCTCAATTACGGCGAGCCGCAGCAATGGTTGACCCTGCCGTTTTGGAATAATTTCTTCCTGATGGTGGTTCTGATCTGGATCCAGACCGGCTTTGCCATGGTGATCCTGTCGGCTGCCCTGCGCGGCATACCAGAGGAAACCATTGAGGCCGCGGTGATCGACGGGGCCAACCCGTTTCAGGTCTTTTTCAAGATCAAGGTGCCGCAGATCATGGGCACGATCCTGGTGGTCTGGACGACGATCACGATCACCGTCTTGAAAGTCTTCGATATCGTATTTGCGATGACCAATGGCCAGTGGGAAACTCAGGTGCTGGCCAATTACATGTATGACAAATTGTTCCGCGCCAATGACTGGGGCGTCGGTTCGGCCTCCGCCATGGTCATTATGCTGCTGGTGACGCCGATCCTGGTCTGGAACATCTACAATGCCAGAAAGGAGATGCGCTAATGTCCGATTCTCCAACCTCCAAGCCAGCCCTTACCTGGGCCGTACATCTCTCGGTTGTCGTGCTGGTCTTACTTTGGCTGTTCCCGACAGTGGGCCTTTTTGTTTCTTCCTTCCGAACAGCGGACCAAATCACGGCTTCCGGCTGGTGGGCTTCCCTGACGTCCTCGCAACAGATCATTCAATTGCGCACCGGTGGACGTGATGCGGCCCAAGAAATTGACGGTGTATTTATCGTTGAAGGCAATCTGCTGACCGATGGTAAAGATGCGCCCGGCCCGGTCGAAATCAGCGCCTTCGGTGTTTCGTCCCGCGCGGTTGATGACTTTAAAGTGGGCGATACGGCGACCTTCAGCAAAGGCAAAACATTTACGCTCGGCGCTGATGGCAGCTACAAGTTCACCAGCCCGGGCAAATTGCGAAAACGCGGCCAGCGTGTGTTTGTAACCGCCGTGTTGCCGCCGTCCTTCACCGCCGGAAACTATGGAACCATCCTGTTCAGCGGTACCGGGCAGGACAATATGGCGAAAGCGTTTTTCAACACGCTGACGGTGACAATTCCAGCCACCATCATCCCGATTCTGATTGCCGCCTTTGCAGCATACGCATTGGCCTGGATGGAATTTCCCGGTCGGGCGCTGCTTATTGCTGCTGTGGTTGGACTGTTGGTCGTTCCCCTGCAATTGGCGCTGATCCCGTTGCTGCAACTGCACAACACTGTTGGCATTGGCAAAGGCTATCTCGGCGTCTGGCTGGCCCATACCGGCTTTGGTCTGCCGCTGGCGATCTATTTGTTGCGCAATTACATGGTCGGCCTGCCGCGTGACATTATCGAAAACGCCAAGGTGGACGGTGCAACGGATTTCCAGATCTTCACCAAGATCATTTTGCCGCTGTCCTTTCCGGCGCTGGCAAGTTTCGCAATCTTCCAGTTCCTGTGGACCTGGAACGACCTGCTGGTCGCCAAGGTGTTCCTGATTGACTCAACAGGGCAAACCACCGTGATGACCAACCAGATTGTCGAGCTGCTCGGCACAAGAGGCGGCAACTGGGAAATTCTCGCAACCGCTGCCTTTATCTCCATCTCGGTACCGCTGTTGGTGTTCTTCCTGTTGCAGCGCTACCTCGTTCGCGGCCTGTTGGCCGGTTCCGTGAAGGGCGGATAAGACCAATGAACGTGCTGCATGATTTCAACCACAACCTGGCTCCGGGTGTCTTGACCTCCCATGACACAGACCCGGGCTGGTGGCGCGGGGCGGTGATCTATCAGATCTACCCCCGCTCCTTCCAGGACAGCAATGGCGACGGTATTGGCGATCTGCGAGGCATTACTCAACGCCTGCCGCATATTGCCGGTCTGGGGGTCGATGCCATCTGGATTTCGCCTTTCTTTAAGTCACCGATGCTCGACTTTGGCTATGACGTCTCCAATTATACCGAAGTTGATCCGATGTTCGGCACGATGGCTGATTTCGATTCAATGATCGCTGAGGCCCATCGACTGGGGTTGAAGGTTATGATCGATCAGGTGATCTCTCATTCCTCCGAGCAGCACCCCTGGTTTGTCGAATCCTGTTCCAGTCGGGACAATGCCAAGTCGGATTGGTATGTCTGGGCCGACGCAAAGCCCGACGGGTCTCCGCCCAATAACTGGCTGTCCATCTTCGGTGGATCTGCCTGGCAGTGGGACGCAACCCGGTGCCAATATTACCTGCACAATTTTCTGCCCAGTCAGCCTGACCTGAATTTCCACAATGAAGATGTGCAGGATGCACTTCTCGACACGATTCAATTCTGGCTGGATCGAGGGGTGGACGGGTTCCGCCTCGACACAATCAATTTCTATTTCCACTCGCAGGGTTTGGAAGATAATCCACCGCTGCAGGCTGACAAGCGCAACGACTCAATTGCGCCGGCGGTCAATCCTTACAATTTCCAAAGCCATCTCTATGACAAGAGCCGGGATGAAAATATCGGATTTCTGAAACGCTTCCGTCAGCTGCTTGATTCCTATCCGGCAAAGACTGCTGTTGGAGAAGTTGGGGATGCGGAACGGGGATTGGAAATCGTCGCCGAATACACTTCTGGCGATGAGCTGGTGCATATGTGCTACTCCTTTGACTTCCTGTCACCGGATCCGATCACCCCAGAAAAGGTGCGCACGGTTGTTGGGGACTTTGAAAAGGTTGCGCCCGATGGCTGGTCATGCTGGGCATTTTCCAACCATGATGTGATGCGTCATGCCTCGCGCTGGGCCGATCAGATTCTGGATCGTGACGGTTTTCTAAAAATGACCGCGACGTTGATTCTGTCGCTACGCGGCTCGGTCTGCCTGTATCAGGGCGAAGAGTTGGGCATGACTGAAGCGCTGCTGGCCTACGAGGATTTGCAGGACCCTTATGGCATTCAGTTCTGGCCAAGTTTTGTCGGCCGCGACGGTTGTCGGACGCCGATGACCTGGTCTCACAATGCCGAAGCCGGTGGGTTTACAACCGGCAAGCCCTGGTTGCCACTGCCGCCCGAGCACAATCATCTGTCATCAAACCTGCAGGATGGTGATCCTGAATCTTTGCTCAACCATTACCGGGCCGCCTTGCAATTCCGAGCCAGCGAACCGGTTTTCATGACCGGCGACATTCGTTTTCTGGAAGGCAGTGACTCCGTTCTTGCCTTCGAACGCAGCCAGAACGGCACGACCATCTTCGTTGCAATTAATATGAGCGACGCTGAAGCCCAAATCGCCGCGCCGCCATCCAGTTTTGTCAATTTGGAATCGCCGGGTGCCGGTGGATCGATAGCTGGCAATAAACTCACATTGGACGCCTACGGATCCTATTTCGGCCGTATGCAGCAAACCGCCAAAGGGGGAGAAACCGCATGAGTGAACTGAAACTCACGGGGATCAAGAAGTCCTATGGAAGCACCGAGGTCATGCATGGCATCGATCTCGAGATTAATGAAGGTGAATTTGTGGTTTTTGTCGGCCCCTCAGGCTGTGGCAAGTCCACCTTGCTGCGCATGATTGCCGGATTGGAATCGATCAGCGGCGGTGAGCTGCAGATCAACGGCACGCGCGTCAATGACTATCCACCATCGCAGCGCGGTATCGCCATGGTGTTCCAGTCATATGCGCTTTATCCGCACATGACGGTCTACGACAACATGGCTTTCGGCATGCGCATTGCCAAAGCGAGCAAGGAAGAGATCGAAGAGCGGGTACAAAACGCTGCCAACATCCTTCAGCTTGGCCCCTATCTCGACCGTCTTCCAAAGGCGCTCTCGGGTGGTCAGCGCCAGCGTGTGGCGATTGGCCGGGCGATTTGTCGAGATCCAAAGGTTTTCTTGTTTGATGAACCATTGTCGAACCTTGATGCGGCTCTGCGCGTCGCCACTCGCATTGAGATCGCCAAGCTGAAGGAAAGCATGCCTTCAACCACGATGATCTATGTGACCCACGACCAGGTGGAAGCAATGACACTGGCCGACCGGATTGTGGTTCTGTCGGCGGGTTATCTGGAGCAGGTCGGCTCGCCGATCGAACTCTATGAGCGTCCGGCAAACCTGTTTGTGGCGCAATTTATTGGCTCCCCAGCGATGAACATCGTCTCCGCAACCGTTGAGACCGCCGGCGCCAATACCAAGGTCGCACTGGCCGGTGGCGGTGTGGCCAATGTGCCGATCAAATCAGACAAAGGCCAAAAAGGCCACAAGGCACATCTGGGGTTCCGGCCTGAAGACGTGACCATCGCCAGCGGCAAGGATGTGTTGGTTGAGGGTGAGATCACACTGGTTGAAGCACTCGGCGAAGTGACAAATCTCTATGTTGAGGTTGCGGGTTCGGATGAACCCATTGTCGCTAAAGTGCCGGGCACCTATGACGTAAAACGGGGTGATCGCATTGGCTTGAACGCCGATGAATCAAAAATGCATTTGTTCAATGAAGAAGGCAGGTCTTTCCTCTACCTGTGAACGGCTCTAGATCGCTCATTTCGCCACATGCCTTTGGCCAGGAGCCGGCGGATCATTCGGCTTGCCGGCAAAACATTGGGCAATCGCCAACCAATGAGCGGCGATGTCGCCTGACGTCTTAATCGTTGTGTCAGCAATATTGCGAGTCTGGGTCACGATCTGACAGAAATCAGTGGCTGGTCCGCTAACCCG
The DNA here is from genome assembly GCA_039969995.1 of Rhizobiaceae bacterium. Lineage (GTDB taxonomy): Bacteria > Pseudomonadota > Alphaproteobacteria > Rhizobiales > Rhizobiaceae > Pseudahrensia. The sequence continues at coordinate 48,543 of JBDVMU010000055.1, read as the reverse complement.
ATTATCCTGCTGTGGGGTATTCCACTCCCAGACCTCACCTGACGGAGCGGTCAATACCACATGAGGCGCAGGCTCCGGCACCTCTTGTTTACGGTTGATGAAGGTCCAACCAAATGTGTTGACGCCCAGATGAGCGATGTTCTTGAGACGGTCGGTATCGGCGCGATGTTGGCCCAGGCAGTCGAATATCTCCTGACCATGGGCCCAGGTTTCCATCTGCCTTGCAGTGATTGAAGAGCGGGCGCTCATGTCGGGACCAACCCATTTGATGCGTTGTTTAGGGTCGGATGCACCGTAAGCTTCATATGTTGCGCTGTATTCTGCACGCCAGGCATCAAACAATGCCTGGCCTTGGAGACCATCCAACCAAACATTCTGTGAAGCAAGCATCGGTTTGCCCTGCTTTAGATCAGCAACAACAGGGGCAATGAAATCATAAAACTTCGCTTCATCTTCCAGCGCCAGCCGCGCCGCGACGTTGAACATATGCAGGTGACCGATAACATCATTGATGGTCCAGCCCTTGAACAAAGTGGTGCGCTCAAAAACCGTATCGGTTTGCACGTCCAACAGTGCTGCAAGAGTTAGACATTCTTGCTGAAAATCTTCTGCCTGCTGCATTTTGCGTGGCTCCCGGATTGAATTCCGGAAGCCAGTAAGCCGTTAATTTACCGCTTGTGCAATATAGCCCGCGCTGATTTCGGCTATGCGCACCGGGCTGATGATGGGTGCAAACAGAGTTTTGAACTTCCCGTCCGGCCCCAACAGGTAGATGAACGACCCGTGAGAGTAGACCGCCCCCTCGTCAACATGGTCAAACAGGAACTTCTTTTCCAGATTGAAAGCCTTATAGGCCTGATCAAGTTTGTCTTCCGGGCCGGTCAGGCCAACCAGTCTGGGGTGAATGTCACCTACCGCTTTGTTCAATTCCGCGACAGTGTCGCGGTCAGGGTCAACCGTGATTAATACCGGTGTTACAGAAGCATTCATGCCTTCCAGCAAGTCCACCGCTTCGGCCAGTGTTGGCAGAGCCTGCGAGCAGATCGCCTTGCAGTTTGAATAGCCAAAGAACAGCAGTTGAAATTTGCCATCAGGGCTCGCCGATGTGCGGGGGTTGCCACGGTGGTCGACCAGGTCAAAATCCCCTCCCTTGATCTGTGGAAAGCCCGGTGTGTTGGAAGCGTCGACGGCAAATTTTGCTGGATCAGGTCTGGAACTGCCATCGACTTTGGGCTGCGCAGTCCACGCAGCTGCCAAGCCACCAAACCCGATCCCGGCCAGCAGCATCACCGCGATGCCCAGGTGTTTGCGCTGTAGAAATCTCACCGGGCTTACTCGTTTTCTTCGATATATTTTTGGTCGAACTCAAGACCAAGACCGAAATGGCCATTTTCGGCCAGCTGCTTTTTGACCCGTGGGTCGCGCCGGAACCAAGCGCCTTTGCCCTTGGCTTCCGGGTTTTTCTTGCGCCATTGCTTGGTCCAGCGGGTGGTCTTGTTCCACTTTTCCTCACCGGCAACACGGATTAGCTGCACCATGTAAAAGCGTGAGGCGGCAAACTCGTCCTCGCCAATCATCAGGCCATCCACATCAACATTCTTGTTGCAATAGGGGAGCAGGTCTTCTGTTGCTCCGTTGAAAGAGGCCTGGCGGTTTTTCAAAACGGCAATCAGCTTGTTGTCGGCTGAACGGACAATGCCCAGGTGGCGTTTCCCATCACCGCAATTGTTGGAACAATTGCCTGACAGTTCGCAGAGGATATCGACTACTTTGCCGGAGAATTTTGCCTTCTCCTCGCCATACAAATTCCATTCCTTTGCTTTGCTGCCCTGTGAAAAATCAGCGGCCTGTGCGCCAGTGATCAGCAGCAAGGCGCCAACAGCGGATGCGATAAGAGATTTGATTTTCATGATGTGCCTCACTTCTTTTTCTTCGGTGCCGAGAAAGGTGGTACGGAATCGTAGTCCTCATGAGAAAGATATGTGATGCCATCATTGGCAACCACATTCTCCACCACAATGTAGTTCACACCGTCCCGCAGATAATGTTTGCCACGGGCGGTGATGACATCGCTCTGGATCTCCATCAACGTATCGGTTTGCTCCAGCGGATCTTCACCCTGGAATTTAAGCACCATGTAGACTTCACCTTCCTCGGTGCGCACGCCCACAGGAATGCCACCTGCTGCACACCATAAGGCGCAGGTGTGATGCGCGGTTCCGCGTGTGGCATCGGTATCGCCCATGACACCAGAGAAGTAGCACCAGGTGTCGATGATCTCTCCCTTGATCTCGATGATGTTTCCTGCCGTCGAACCGCTGGCGGCAATGCCCGGCGAAACGGTTGAAGCGATCATGATCGCAGCTGCTGAGGTTTTGAGGTATTTGAAAAACATGGCGGCCCATCAGTTTTAACGTATCTGTGATGGGGGCAGTCTATAAAAACAAAAATGCCACGCCAAGTGACTGCCCGGCACATTTATGTGTTTGCCGCGTGATCACTCCGCGAGCGGTGGCGGCGGCGGCGGCGACGAGCGGCGAGCCCGGCGCTCCTAAAGGCCGCTCATCAACATATACTTCAACTCAGTGAACTCATCGACACCGTGACGCGAGCCCTCGCGGCCAATCCCGGATTCCTTGACGCCACCAAATGGCGCAACTTCGGTTGAAAGCAGACCGGTATTGATCGCCACCATGCCATAATCCAGTGCTTCGGCGACGCGCCAGATGCGGCCAATGTCACGTGCATAAAAATAGGACGCCAGACCAAATTCGGTGGCATTGGCCATTGCCACCACTTCGTCGTCTTCCTTGAAGCGATAGAGCGGTGCAACAGGACCGAATGTCTCTTCGCGTGTGATCTTCATATCGGTTGTCACATCAATCAGAACAGTTGGTTCATAGAACCGGTCACCAATCGCGTGGCGTTTGCCGCCCGTCGTGATTTTGGCGCCTTTTGAGAGGGCATCAGCCACATGATCTTCAACCTTGGCAACAGCAGCATCGTTGATCATCGGCCCCTGGTTGACACCTGGCTGGTCGCCGTGGCCAACAACGATTTTCTCAACTTCCTTCGATAGTTTTTCTGCAAACTCGTCATAGACCGCATCCTGAACGTAGATACGGTTGGCGCAGACGCAGGTCTGACCAGCGTTGCGATACTTGGAAATAATCGCACCCTGTACAGCGGCATCCACATCAGCATCATCAAAGACGATAAAGGGTGCATTGCCGCCCAGTTCGAGGCCCATCTGTTTGACCGTATCGGCGCATTGCTTGATCAGGATTTTGCCGACAGCGGTGGAACCGGTGAACGTCATGGCGCGTACATCCGGGCTCGAGCACATGGCACCACCAATGGCGACAGCGTCTCCGGAAATCACGTTAAGAACACCGTCCGGCAGCCCGGCTTCCTGGGCCAGTGCAGCAACGGCAAAGGCGGTCAGCGGTGTGTCAGGAGCCGGTTTAACGACGGCGGTGCAGCCAGCGGCAAAAGCCGGCGCGACTTTGCGTGTGATCATCGCTGCTGGGAAGTTCCAGGGCGTAATCGCGGCAATCACCCCAATTGGCTGGCGAATGACGACAATGCGCCCATCGGCAAACGGGCTTGGAATGGTTTCGCCGTAAATCCGTTTTGCTTCTTCGGCATAATACTCAATGAACGAAGCGGCATAGAGGATTTCGCCCTTTGCTTCCGCCAGTGGCTTGCCCTGTTCGCGGGTCAGTAACGCGCCAAGTTCGTCAGCGTTGGCCACCATCAGATCATACCAGCGACGCAGGATTGCCGACCGCTCCTTGGCCAGGGTTTTCGACCAGGTACCAAAAGCCTTTTGAGCTGCTGCAATCGCCTGATTGGCTTCATCAGCGCCCAGATTGGGCACCAGAGCGATCTGTTCGTCGTTGGCAGGGTTGGTAATTGGCGTTTCGCCTTCGCCCACCCATTTGCCGTCGATCAGACACTGGTTTTTGTGAAAATCTGTCATGGTAACTCTTTCAAATTCTGGCTCATGCAAGAGCCAATCAACTGTTGTTCAGCCATTCTTCGATCACGCCAACCTGCTCTTCATTGCGCAGAGTTGGCGTATGGCCTGTATCGTCAAATTCAATCAATGTGCATTCAGGGCCATAAGCCAGCATGCGTTCTGCCGTTTGTTCGGATAAAAAACTCGATTCCTTGCCGCGCAATACCAAAACCGGACAAGTTATGCGCTCCCAGGTATCCCACATATCAACATTGAAATAAGAAATCGAATCGCGAAAGACGGCTCCAACCCGGTTGTCCACTTTCAAGCGATAGGTACCGGTTTTGGTCCGGCGGCTGGAATAATGCGCCATATGCATCCAGTCGTCGTCGGTCATGGGAGCAAATTCTTTGTAGATGTTGCGCAGATGACTGGCGACGGCCTCGATGCTGGAAAAGTCGTCGGAACGGCCAATATATTCGGCAATCGACATTTGCGCCTCGCGCGACACTTCCGGTCCGATGTCGTTGACCACCAGTCGCTTGATCGGCGACTGGGCAACGGACGCCAGCACCATGCCGATAATGCCGCCCATGGAAGTCCCGATCCAGTTGACTTCGGTGACACCAAGTCGTGCGATCAGGGCATTCATGTCAGAATTGTATTGCAGGTAATTGTAGCCATCTTCAGGGATGTGGTCGCTATCACCGCGGCCTACAACATCGGGGCACACAACGCGGTAGTTGGAACACAGTTTGCTGGCAAAGTAATCGAAATCCCGGGCGTTGCGGGTCAGCCCATGGACACAAAACAGGGTTTCCTGATGCTTGAACTGTTCAGCATCCCCCCATTCAAGGTAATTGATACGGTGGAAGCCATGGAAGCCTAGGCCCAGATGATAATGCTTTGAATAGGCCTTGACCGGTTTTTTCTTGCGATGGGGCATGCGAAATTCCAATAGCGCTATTTCAGCGTTTTAAGTCGCGCCTGGAGCGCATCAATCTGTTTTTGAATGAGTTCAAGCTCAGACTCGCGTGACGAGACGTCTTCGTCCGGGGTTTCCGCGCCGGGTGTTTCTGCTGCATTGGATCCAGAAGGCGCCTGTGTCATGCCAAACATCGACCAGGACTGGCGGAACATTTCCATGTTCTGCCGTGCCAGATTCTGGCTGTAATCCATCATTGCTCTGGTATTGCGGCTGACCACATCATCGAACGCCTGGCCCATTTCAGCCCGCTCAGCGGCAAATAGTTTCAGCGACTCAGTCAGATAATCTGGCACCATCTGACCATAGGTATCGCCATACATTGAGATCAACTGCTTTTGGAACTCCAGCGGAAAATGGAAGTTCGACGGCTTGATCTCCTGCTCGAAAATGATCTGATTGAGAATGGTGCGGGTAATGTCTTCGCCGGTCTTGGTATCTTCAATGACAAAGGGCGTCCCGGACTTCACCAGTTCGACGACATCATCAAGAACGATGTAGGCCGACGTCGATGTATTGTAGAGACGACGATTTGGGTATTTTTTAATCAGGATATGCCCGTCAGATGGGCGTTCGCCAGCGTTGCTATCCTGCTTCTTTGGTTTTTTCAAAGTGCTTCACCGCTCCCATTATGCCCAATTCTCCCCATCGGGCAGTTGCAGGAAACTAGCGGTAAATTTTGTGATAGGGAAGCAATTTATTGCGCTGCACCATTCAGCGTTAGTCCAATTGCCCATTCACAACACGAAAAAGCCGCTGACCCGGGAGGAGGTGGGTCAACGGCTCTTATTGCTGTCAGTAAGTCTGGGAGGAGGATTGACTTACATGTTGACTGCAAATCCTTTCGAATAGGCCAGGCGGCCAGCTTCGCCAGTTTCTTTCATCACCTTGCCAGACAGTTCTACGAGGCCCTTGCCCTGTTCGGACATGCGCTCTGCAGCTGCAGCAGTGTTGGCGGTTGAAACTTTGTAGAACTCGGCTACATCGTTGGTCTTGTTAAGAGATTTAACACCATCGAAAGCAGCAGCAACGTTTGCCACGTAATTTTCGTAGGCTTTTTTAGCAACCGCTTCGCCGCCTTTGAAAACAGCAGCGTTGAATTCAATCATGCTTTCAACAGCTTTTTCAGTATTGGCGATCTGGGTAGTGAAATATTCCTGAGATTTTTCCATAGTGGGGCTCACTTCAATTTTTTCGGACTGTTTCTTAGTCATGATCGTTTCTCGCTAACGGGTCTGTTAAAGCTCTGTCTTGCGTATTTCGACTGCCGATCCGTGTTCGACATGAGCCTAACTTAGAGAGGTTTTTGTGCATTGCAACAATAAAATGGTGCGGCGCACAAAATTTCTGATCTCTCAACCTGTTTGTCTTCGGAAAGGGGCTATTAAGCCATTGAATTAAATAGAACAACTCTGCTGACTTGCAGAAAGTGCATTGCTGCTGTGCGGGTTTCACTGTTGCTCGCTTGGCAAACATGTGATCATGGAGCGCAACTGGTCCGGGGCTTGCATGAGCTGTTCGCACCAGTGTCGTAAAAATCGGCAATGGCTCCCGTATCCAATCGGGAACGGTGTGAAGCAATCAAGGGAAATAAATGTCGAACAAACTGAGGTCTGCCCAGCTCCTCGTTAAATGTCTGGAGCATGAGGGCGTGGAGTATATCTTTGGTATTCCAGGCGAAGAGAACATTGCCGTAATGGATGCGCTGCTCGACAGCCCGATCCAATTCATCATAACCCGCCATGAACAAGCCGCTGCCTTTATGGCTGACGTCTATGGTCGTCTGACCGGTCGTGCCGGGGTTTGCATGTCGACTCTGGGGCCAGGCGCCACCAACCTCGTTACCGGCGTAGCTGATGGCAATATGGATCGCGCGCCACTGGTTGCCATTGCCGGCCAAGGTGCCACCACCCGTATGCATAAGGAGAGCCATCAGGTTCTTGACCTGGTCAACCTTTTCGACCCGATCACCAAATATTCGGTTCAGATCCGCGAACCTGAAATCGTTCCAGAAATCGTCCGCAAGGCCTTCAAATTCGCGCAGGCAGAAAAGCCAGGAGCTGCCTTCATCGACTTCCCTGAGAATATTGGCGATATGGAAGTCGAAGATGTGGCTCCGCTGAAGGTTCAGTCTGCTGTTCCTCCAACAGCTGCCGTTGGCAAATGCAGTCAGGTCGCCGAGATCATTTCCAAAGCCAAGAATCCGATCATCATTGCCGGTAACGGGGTTATCAGAAACGGCGCCTGTGACGAACTGGTCGAAATGGCGGAAACCATCAGCGCTCCTGTCGCAACAACCTTTATGGCCAAGGGTGCCATTCCTTCCTCCCATCCCCTCAGTCTTGGCACGGTCGGTCTTAAAGCACATGATCTGGTTGCCTTTGGCATCGATGAGGCCGACTTGGTTATCTGCGTAGGATACGACATGGTCGAATATGACCCTGCGCACTGGAACCCGAAACACGACAAACAGATTATCCATATCGATGGCACCCCTGCCGAAGTCGACACCAACTACATTGTCGAAGCCGGTGTTATTGGTGATCTGAAAGATTCCCTGCGTCGCATTGCAGCCCGCTGCGACCGTGACGCTATCCCTGCCATGAAAAAGCTGCGTCACAAGATCACCGACATGCTCAACGAACATGCCGATGATGCAGAGTTTCCGGTTAAGCCACAGAAGATCATTTGCGATCTGCGCAAGGCGATGGACCCGCAAGACATTGTCATCTCCGATGTTGGCGCTCACAAAATGTGGATGGCCCGCATGTTCCAGGCCGAGCGCCCCAATACCTGCATCATCTCAAATGGCTTTGCATCCATGGGCATTGCTCTGCCGGGCGCCATTGCCGCCAAGCTGGTATATCCCGAGCGCAACATTCTTGCCGTTTGCGGCGACAGCGGTTTTATGATGAACAATCAGGAAATCGAAACCGCGGTGCGACTTGGCCTGAACATCACTGTGCTGATCTTCAACGACAACAAATATGGCCTGATCGAATGGCACCAGATGCGCGAATATGGCCGCGCGTCGCATATTGATGTCACCAACCCGGATTTCGTCAAGTTCGCCGAGAGCTTTGGCGCTAATGGTTACAAGGTCGAGCGCACCGAAGATCTACTCGACACCATCAAAACAGCTATGAATGACGGCGGTGTTTCGATCATCGATTGCCCGGTCGATTATTCAGAAAACATGAAACTTACCAACAGGTTGAAAAGCCTGACCTCTTTCGACGAAGAATAGGAATGAACATGCACGCCTTTCAATTTCAGACAACCAAATCCATTCTCTGCGAGGTCGGCGCGACTGCCAAAATCGGTGCGCTGATGGCCGAAATGGGTTGCAAGAAAGTTGCCTTCGTCACCGATAAGATCATCCTGGAACTCGGCCTTGCTGCTGCTGCTCTTGATGGTCTCAAAGCGGCTGGCGTTTCCACCCACATTATCGACGACGTTGTTGCCGACCCTCCCGAAGAGATGATCCTGAAGGCAGTCGCAGAAGCGAAGGCAGAAGGTGTTGACGGTGTGGTATCCGTGGGTGGTGGTTCGTCGCTTGACACTGCCAAGCTGATTGCTGTGCTGGTTGGATCAAGCCAGCCGATTGACGAGATGTATGGTGTTGGCCTGGTCAAGGGTGGTCGTTTGCCGCTGGTGCTGGCACCAACAACCGCAGGCACCGGATCGGAAGTAACACCGATCTCCATCGTCACCACTGGAACCAATGAGAAGAAGGGTGTGGTCTCACCACAACTGTTGCCTGACTGGGCCATTCTGGACGCTGAGCTGACTGTTGGCCTGCCAGCCCACGTCACAGCCGCAACGGGTATTGATGCTATGGTTCATGCCATCGAGGCCTATACGTCCAAGCATAAGAAGAACATTGTCTCGGACACGCTGGCCCGCGAAGCCCTGAGCCTGCTGGGTGCAAATATTCATGCTGCCTGCACCAATGGCGAAGACCGCGATGCGCGCTCTAACATGTTGCTCGGTTCAATGCTGGCCGGCATGGCATTTGCTAATGCGCCGGTTGCTGCTGTTCATGCATTGGCCTATCCGCTGGGTGGTCACTTCCATGTGCCGCACGGACTTTCCAATGCGCTGGTGTTGCCTTATGTGCTCGAGTTCAACATGGACGACGCGGCAGCTGCAGAACAATATGCCGAAATCGGTCCTCTCATTTTCCCAACTCTGGTGGGCAAATCAGCCGCTGAAATTGGCTCCGGAATGGTCGATGGATTCAAGGCGATGGGCCCTGACCTTGGCATGCAGAGCAAATTGGCTGAAGTTGGTGTCAACCACAACAATCTGCCGATGCTGGCAGAAGACGCCATGAAGCAGACCCGTCTGCTGGTCAACAATCCCCGTGAGATGACCTACGAAGCAGCCTTGGCCATCTATACGGCAGCACTTTAGGAGCCCCGAAATGGCCGAGACCGACAAAGCCTTTCAGCAGATGTTTGACATGTGGCAGCAGGGGCAGGAGTCCTATTTCAAAGCGCAGAAAGAAGCCTTTGAAGAGTTCAACCGTGCCTATTCGCAACCAGCGATGCCGGATGGCTTCCATATGGGGCCAGAAGCCATGAAAAGCTGGCAGGGCTTTGTTAATTCCTGGGCCCCGGCCTGGAATCCATCGGCGATGATGGCCAATGATTCCATGTCCAACATATTCGGCCAGGGCAAGGATGCTCTGCATGGCATGCTGGATCCTGCCAACTGGATGCAGCATGCGCCGGAGCAGCTGCGCAACATTCTCAGTTCCATAGCACAGGGCCCACAGTTTGCCGATTTGGCAACGCCTCATATCGACGCTGCTGAAGCCTGGCGCGAATCCCTCGATTATCAAAAGGCAGCGATGGATTTTTCCAAGGTGATGCAGGAAGCCTGGGGCAGGGCCTTCAAACGCTATAGTGAAGACTACACGTTGGAGGATCTGCAGTCTGGCGAAGTCAGGGAAGCTCTGGATGCCTGGTTGAAGGCTGCCAATGCGGAATTGCTTGAAACGCAACGTAGTCAGGAATTCATGGATGCCCAGCGTCGCCTGATGCGCGCCGGCGTTGAAATCAAGGCCAGGCAGCGTGAGACCGCTGAAGCCTGGTGTGAGAACTGGCAGATGCCAACCCGTACCGAAGTGGATGACCTGGCAAAGATTGTGCACGAACTCCGCCGTGAAGTGCGTAAACTGAAACGCGAAGTGGCCGCACTGAATGCGGTGAGAGCGACAAAAGAAGCATGATTCCACGCAAGCGAAACTCTGACGGCAGTCTGATGGACGAGAACCAAATGGCCCAGGAAGCCTGGGTATCCGCATGGTCCCAGATGGTTGATGCCGGTATGAAGGCAGTGCGTTCCAGCGAAGTATTGAGCGGCACCGAGCAGGCCAGTGTTGAAATCGCTGAAACCCCTGCCGACGTGGTGTTTCAGATCGACAAGGTGCGGATGTACAAATACCGCCCCCTGGCTGATGCTGCGAAGTCAAAAGCGAAGTCCAATACCCCACCGGTGCTGATTTGTTACGGCCTGTTTGGTCGCCAGACTATGATCGACCTTCAGGAAGACCGTTCGCTGGTGCGCAACCTTCTGGCCGACGGTGTTGAGGTTTACGTCGTCGATTGGGGAACGCCCACCCGTGCCGACCAATATCTCAACATGGACGACTATATTGATCTTTATCTCGGTTCCTGTGTTGAAGAACTGGTGAAGCTGAATGGCGGGGACCCGGTCAACATTTTTGGCATTTGCGAGGGCGGCACATTTGCCGCTGCGCTGGCTGCGATGCGCCCGGAGCTTTTTGCCGGATTGGCATTGGCAATCACCCCCATCGATTTTGCCGGTGAGCCGGACGAATTCTGGCGAGGTGAGGGCTTTCTCAACAGTTGGATTCAAAATCTCAGCAAGGATGATGTTGATCTGATCATTGACACCTATGGCATGTTGCCTGGGGCTTTGACTGGTGCAATCTTTTCATCGCTTACACCAATGGCCAGCATGACCAAATACAATATTGGCCTGGCTAATATGGATGGCAATGAGGCTGCAATCCTAAATTTCCTGCGCATGGAAAAGTGGATTGCCGACCGCCCTGACCATCCAGGTGAAGCAGCGCGGCAATGGCTCAACGATCTCTATCGTGAGAACCAATTGGTCAAAGGCACTTTTGAAATTGCCGGTGAAAAAATTGACCTGAAGAATATCTCCTGTCCGGTGCTCAACATCTACGCGCTTCAGGATCACATCATTCCTGTCAGTTGCTCCAAGGCTCTATCGAAATTCGTCAAACCATCTCTATACGAGGAAATCGGATTTCCCGGCGGCCACGTTGGCGTCTTTGTCAGCCGCAAGGCACAGGGCGTCGTGGCTGGTGGACTGAGCGATTGGATTGGCAAAACCAGCAAGAAGTCGAAAACGGGCAAAAATCCTGCTGCACGGAAAAAACCCAGGAAATCGGTTGATTCTCCTAAGTAAATTCATTTCTGGACAATAAAAATGGTTGATAAAGTCATCCCGCTTGAAGATGCAATTGCAACGATCGATGATGGCGACACCGTATGTGTGTCGGGCTTCGTTGGAATTGGCACGCCGGATGGCTTGCTGCGCGGTTTGGAAAATCGCTTTCTGGCCGCTGCCTCGCCGCGTGATCTGTCACTGATCTTCGCTGCGGCTCCTGGAGACGGCAAGGAAAAGGGGCTTAACCGGTTGGCCCACAAGGGGCTGGTCAAGCGGGCGATTGGTGGTCATTGGTCGCTGGTGCCCAAGCTCGGAGCTATGGCCGTTGCAGAACAGATTGAAGCTTATAACCTACCACTGGGATGCATCTCTCAGCTCTACCGTGACATTGCTGCGGGAAAGCCAGGGATGTTTTCAAAGGTTGGTTTGCGAACCTTCGTCGACCCCCGTCAGAGTGGTGGTGCGATCAATACGATCTCTACCGAAAGACTGGTCGAGGTTAAGGAATTGCAGGGCGAAGAATGGCTGTTTTATCATGCCGTGCCAGTTGACGTTGCACTGATCCGCGGTACGACGGCCGACCCATCCGGCAACATCACCATGGAACGCGAAGCGCTGACCCTCGACATGTTGCCGATCGCCATGGCGGCGAAGAATTCAGGTGGGCTTGTGATTGCCCAGGTGGAACGTATCGCCGCTGCAGGGTCGTTGTCACCCAAAGACGTCGTGGTGCCTGGTAATCTGGTCGACTGTGTTGTCGTCGCGGAGAGCGAAGACCACATGCAGACTTTCCAAACTCAATATGAACATGCCTTTACCGGGCGTATGGTTGGCATTGTCGATCAGATCGCGCCGATGAAGCTGGACCCACGCAAAATAATTGCGCGCCGTGCTGCGATGGAACTACCGGTAAACGGCGTGGTCAACCTGGGCATCGGCATGCCTGAGGGGGTTGGTGCTGTGGCTAATGAAGAAGAGATCATCGATCACATAACGCTGACGACCGAGGCGGGTGTTTTGGGCGGTGTGCCGCAATCGGGGCTCGACTTTGGTGCCGCAATCAATGCCGACTCGATCATCCAGACCAATCAGCAATTCGATTTTTACGACGGCGGTGGCCTCGACCTTGCCTGCCTCGGCATGGCGGAAACGGATGCCAGCGGCAACGTCAATGTCAGCCGCTTCAAGGATCGGTTTGCCGGAGCAGGTGGGTTCATCAACATATCCCAGAACGCGCGCAAGGTGTTGTTCGTTGGCACATTCACGGCCGGAGGGCTGAAGGTGACGCTTCAAGATGGCCAGATGTCGGTCGTTGAGGAAGGACGCAACCGCAAGTTCATTGTCGGTGTAGAACAGATTACTTTCAACGGGGCCTATGCTGCAGAGCAGGGCAAGGACGTGCTCTACATCACCGAGCGCTGCGTGTTCAAAATGACCGATGCCGGTCTGGAACTCACCGAGATCGCCCCCGGCATTGATCTAAAGGCAGACATACTTGACCAGATGGAATTTGAACCGATCATCAACGAGGTAAAGTTGATGGATCCACGCCTGTTTCTCGACAGGCCCATGGGCCTGCGTGACGACATGTTGAACATCAATATGGCGAGCCGTTTGGTGCACGATGCCAACAACAACATCCTGTTTGCCAATCTCAGCGGCATTGAAATCCACAGTGACGCAGATCTGGAAGCCTTCCGAGAGCCTTTCGAGGCCTTCCTGGGCAAACTGGGGCAGAAGGTTAACTTGATTTCAAACCATGACGGCATGAGCGTTGCACCCCGGCTGGCCAGCCAGTGGGCGGATTTGTTGACGCGTTTGGAAAGCGAATATTATTTGACAGCCTGTCGCTACTCAACCAGCCCATTCCTGCGCCAGAAACTGGGACAGGACCTGAAGAAGCGAGCCATAGCGCCGCATATCTTTGAGACTCGTAAGGAAGCCGCGGCCTATATCGCCGACGTTGGATCCTGATCAAAGGCTTGGCCAAAGACCGAGCCAAAGAAAAGGGCGACCCTGCCGAAACAGAGCCGCCCCAATTCTGCTCAAAAATCTGTTAGGACTACAGAGCTTTGTCGGTGATCATTGACGTCCAGGCGCCTTCCGGCTCCTTGGTGATGACCGGATCGGAACCGGCTGACAGCAATGTCGAAACCGTGCGCTTATAGTCGGCTTCATCCAACGCACCGTTGGAACCGGCAGTCAGCTTGGCGATTTCGCCCATCATGCGCTTCTGGTGCTTTTCGGTCTGAGCACCGGATGCATCATTTTCAAGAACGATCTCAGCCGCCTCGTCCGGATTGGCTTCAGCATATTTCCAGCCCTTCATAGAAGCACGTACGAAGCGAACCATCTTGTCCTGGAACGCCGCGTCCTTCAGCTTGTCTTCGTGGACGTAGATGCCGTCTTCCAGCGTTGCAACGCCTTCATCTTCATATTTGAAGGTGATCAGATCGTCAGCACTCAAGCCAGCGTCAATGATCTGCCAATATTCGTTATAGGTCATGGTGGACACGCAATCAGCCTGCTTCTGCAGGATCGGATCAACGTTAAAGCCCTGCTTGAGAACTTTCACACCATCGGCTGAACCATCAGTCTTGATTCCGAGCTTGCTCATCCAGGACAAGAACGGATATTCGTTGCCGAAGAACCAGACGCCCAGTGTTTTACCCTTGAAGTCAGCTGGCGACTTAATGCCGGAATCCTTACGGCAGGTGAGCATCATTCCTGATGACTTGAATGGCTGAGCGATATTGACCAAAGGCACACCTTTTTCGCGGGTTGCCAAAGCAGAAGGCATCCAGTCGAGCACCACATCGGCACCACCGCCCGCCAGCACCTGTGCTGGTGCGATGTCAGGTCCGCCTGGTTTGATTTCAATGTCGATATTCTCAGCTTCGTAATAGCCTTTATCCTGAGCGACATAATATCCAGCAAACTGTGCCTGGGTTACCCATTTCAGCTGCAACGTTACCTTGTCTGCGGCCCATGCCTGGACGCTGGACGCTGCGAAGGCACCAGCTGCCAGTAAGAGTGCTAATTTTTTCATCGAGTAGTCTCCCTTCATTCTGCCCAAAGGGGCTGTTGAGTCCGGCCTTCGTTGAGGCGGGACGATTATTACCGTCCTGAGCGGACGGATGGATGCCAAAACGTGACAGCCCGTTCAATGAGCGCCACGCCCCCGTAAAATGCCGAGCCCGCCAATGCTGCAACAGCAATCTCGGCCCAAACCATGTCGACATTCATTCGGCCAACTTCGGTCGAAATTCGAAAGCCCATGCCGACAATCGGAGTGCCAAAAAACTCGGCGACGATTGCTCCGATTAGAGCAAGGGTTGAGTTGATTTTCAATGCGTTAAAGATAAATGGTGCAGCGGCCGGCAGGCGAAGTCGGGTCATGGTCTGCCACCACGAGGCGGCGTATGTATTCATCAGGTCCCGCTCCATTGCGCCGGAGGCGGCAAGACCCTGCACAGTGTTCACCAGCATCGGGAAAAACGTCATGATGACCACGACGGCGGCCTTCGACTGCCAGTCAAAGCCGAACCACATGACCATGATCGGAGCGACGCCAATAATGGGCAGTGCGGAGACAAAATTTCCAAGTGGCAACAGGCCGCGCTGTAAGAATGGTGAGCGGTCAATCAGCAAGGCTACGACAAAGCCTGACCCGCAACCCAGGATATACCCTGCCAAAACTGCTTTCAGAAAGGTCTGTTGAAAATCCTGCCAGAGAATTGGCAGTGAATTTGTAATACGTTCCCAGATCATGCTGGGGGGTGGCAACAACACAGTCGGCACTTCCAACCCGCGCACCACGAGTTCCCAGATTACAAACAGTGTCAGGCCGAAGATGAATGGTACAGCAAGATTTATGAGCCGGGCCTTGGCCTGATTGAGGCCAGGGTCGATGGCAACCAGCCTTTGGTTGAGCCACCACATGGCAAGCCAGAACACAAGTGCTGCGACGACCAACATCATGGAGCAGCTCCTTCTGGCTTTTGTCCCATGCGCTTCAGCACCTGATTATGGGCAAGTCCAACAATCATCACCAATGTGGCAGCAAGCGCTGCGGCCATGAACAGGGCTGACCAGATTTGAATTGTCTGTCCGTAGTAAGAGCCCGCCAACAGTCGCGCACCGAGTCCTGCGACCGCACCGGTGGGCATTTCGCCAACAATCGCACCCACCAGGGAGATCGCGACAGCAACCTTCAATGAGGTGAACAGGTAGGGCATCGATGATGGCCACCGCAGTTTCCAGAAAGTCTGAGACTGACTGGCACTGTAGGTATGCATCAGGTCGAGTTGAGCCCGATCCGGTGAGCGCAATCCCTTCACCATGCCGACAACGACAGGAAAGAAAGACAGGTAGGTCGATATCAAAGCTTTGGGCAGCAGGCCTGAAATGCCCGCAGCATTGAGCACCACAATGATCATCGGTGCGATGGCCAGAATAGGAATGGTCTGTGAGGTGATCACCCAGGGCATGACTGACTTGTCCATCGCCTGATTGTGAACAATGCCCACCGCCAATGCGATGCCCAGCGCAGTTCCGATCAGAAAGCCGAGCAGAGTTGCCGAAAGGGTGATCCAACTATGATAAACCAGCGAACGCTTTGATGTGATCTTCTTCAGCACCGTGGTTTTGTAAATCTCGGTGAAGACCTGATGGGGGGCAGGCAAGACTGGCCGTTCCTGCGCCATCGTGCGGTTGATCAATTGGGAAAAGCCAGGCGGGTCGACACTTGCCCGTTCCGCGCGGTCATATTCAAATGGCGCATTCATCCACACAACACACGCATACCAAATGGCCACGATGATCGCGACGATTGTAAGTACCGGTATTGTCTTGGACCCTGCCGTCATCTGCCACCTTTTTCCACTTCGATTTCAAGCTGCAGATCAATGCGTTCCTGGCGCACTTCGTCGGTCACGCCGATGGTGAGCGTCAGTGGTCCAGACGCTGATCCGTGGTCTTCTGTCAGCTCCATTTCGGGGAACAGAAAAACCTCTGCCTCTTCGCTCGACGGCACATAGGCAAGACAGATGGTCGGGTCGATTCGGGCAACGACCTGTCGCCGCGAGTCGCGAATTTCCATTTCGCAGGTCACCTGGATATTGTCCTGTTGCCGCGATGGGTTGGAAAAGAAGATGAGCAGGGTTGCCGGCTCATCCCTGGTAACGCTTCGTGCCAGAACAAAATTGGGGACAACCGGTGGCGCTGCTGACCATTTGCTCGCCCAGTCGGGATCGTTGACCAGCGCTGCCGTCGCGGTGAATTCATTTTGAGTGCGAGACTGAAGCTTTTCGGCGTGAGCGGTGGTTGCCAGCATTGCGGCTATCAAGCCGAGCGAAAGGCTGACTGCAGCGGTGTTCCAGCCCCTAATTGTTAGAAATGCGAAACTATTCTTCATAGCTGTGTCCAGCCCGAAGCCCGTCGCGCACCCTCGCTGCAATTGCCAGAAATTCCGGTGTTTCTCGAATATCCAATGGTCGTTCTTTCGGTAGAGTCGAATCGATCACATCGGTAACACGACCGGGCCTTGGAGACATAACGACAATTTTGGTCGACAGGTACACGGCCTCGGGTATGGAATGGGTGACAAAGCAGATTGTTTTGTTGGTGGTGTCCCAAAGTTTCAACAATTGCTCATTGAGATGATCGCGGACAATTTCATCCAGCGCACCAAATGGTTCGTCCATCAATAACAGATCAGCATCAAAAGCCAGCGCCCGGGCGATGGACGCGCGCTGTTGCATACCACCAGATAATTGCCACGGGTATTTTTTGCCAAAGCTGGAAAGGTCGACCAGTTTCAAGACACGCTCGATGCGTTGCTGCTGGTCGGCTTTGTCATAGCCCATGATCTCGAGCGGCACAGCGATGTTCTTTTCAATCGTCCGCCAGGGCAACAGCGAGGCGGCCTGAAACACATAGCCATAGGCGCGTGCCTGACGCGCCTGTTCCGGCGACATGCCGTTGACGGAGATTGCGCCACCGGTCGGTTTTTCCAGATCAGCGATGACCCTCAGGAATGTGGTCTTGCCACAGCCGGACGGCCCGATGAACGAGACAAAATCTCCCTGTTGCACATCCAGATTTACCTTGGACAATGCGTGAACCGGACCGTCGTTCGTTTCAAAAGTTAGAGAGAGGTCCTGAGCTGATACGACGGTTGCGTTCATGAAGTTTGACTATACCCCGGTTGCCGGTATCCCCGTGCGCTCGACAGGTGTCGGGGCGGTCAGTTCTTTCCAGCCCTTCAAGGCCTTGTTGACGGTGCCGTTAGGCTCGCGCTTGACGAATTCGCCGTGGCCTTCCTTGGTCTGCACCTCACCGTCCATGACGGAAACATGACCGCGTGACAAGGTGTATCTTGGCAGACCTTTGACTTTCTTGCCCTCAAACACATTGTAGTCGATGGCGGATTGTTGGCTGCCGGCTGTGATTGTCTTTTCTTTTGCCGGATCCCAGACGACGATATCGGCGTCCGAGCCAACCAGAATGGCACCCTTTTTCGGATAGCAATTGAGGATCTTGGCAATGTTGGTGGACGTCACCGCGACGAATTCGTTCATGGTGATGCGACCTGTTGCAACACCGTGGGTCCACAACATCGGCATGCGGTCTTCCAAACCACCTGTGCCATTGGGGATCTTGGTAAAGTCTCCAACGCCGTAGCGCTTCTGCTCAGTGGTAAAAGCACAATGGTCGGTTGCAACAACAGACAATGAGCCAGACTGCAATCCAGCCCACAGTGAATCCTGGTGTTGCTTGTTGCGGAAAGGCGGTGACATGACGCGGCGTGCAGCATGGTCCCAGTCCTTGTTGAAATATTCGCTTTCATCCAGCGTCAGATGCTGGATCAGTGGCTCCCCCCAAACACGTTTGCCCTGGGCTCGGGCCCGACGGATCGCTTCATGGGAGTCTTCGCACGATGTGTGGACGACATAGAGCGGTGCACCTGCCATATCGGCGATCATGATCGCCCGATTGGTCGCTTCACCTTCAACCTGTGGGGGACGCGAATAGGCGTGAGCCTCGGGGCCCGTATTGCCTTCGGCCAGAAGCTTTGCGGAGAGTTCGGCGACCACATCGCCGTTTTCGGCATGCACCATCGGTGTGGCGCCAAGATCAGCACAGCGCTGGAACGAGGCATACAGCTCATCATCGTTGACCATCAGCGCGCCCTTATAGGCGAGGAAATGCTTGAACGTGTTGATGCCCCTGTCGTTGACCACGGTCTGCATCTCGTCGAACACCTGTTCACTCCACCAGGTTATCGCCATGTGGAAGGAGTAGTCGCAATTCGCGCGGGTCGATTTATTGTCCCACATCTGGATTGCTTCCAGCAGGGATTGTCCCGGTGCGGGCAGGGCGAAATCCACCACCATAGTCGTGCCGCCAGAAAGCGCGGCGCGGGTGCCGGATTCAAAATCATCGGTGGAATAGGTGCCCATGAAGGGCATTTCGAGGTGGGTGTGCGGATCGATGCCACCTGGCATGATGTAGCATCCGGTGGCATCCAGTTCAGTGCCGCCAGAGAGATTTGGACCAATCGCGGTGATCACGCCGCCATCAATTTGCACGTCTGCCTGATAGGTCAGATCTGCGGTAACGACGGTTCCGTTTTTAATAGTCGTGGTCATGGGGTTTACTCCTAACCTGCAATTTCGGCGGTTTCGACCACGGCGTGAAACAGCACTTCCGCGCCCGCCGTGCTCCATTCTTTGGATATGTCTTCAGCCTCGTTGTGGCTAAGCCCATCAACACAGGGGCACATCACCATAGCCGTTGGTGCAACGCGGTTGACCCAACAGGCATCGTGTCCAGCACCTGAAATGATGTCCATATGGGAGTAGCCCAACCGTTCGGCAGCGTCGCGGATTGCTCCAACGCATGTCTCGTCAAAGGCTGGCGGGTCGAACTGTCCGACAATTTCGCTGGAAAACTCCAAACCGAGCTTCTTGCAAAGTTTTGGCGCTTTCTTCTCCAGCTTACGCACCATCTTGTTGAGCGTATCCAATTCATGGGACCGGAAGTCGATGGTGAATGCCGCCTTGCCGGGAATGATGTTGCGGCTGTTGGGATAGACATCGACATGGCCAATGGCACCAACGGCGTTGGGCGCATTTTTCATGGCAATCTTGTGCACAAGTTCGGTGATCTGGGCCAGGCCACGTCCGGCGTTCTTGCGCATCGGCATCGGCGTGGAACCGGTATGGCTTTCCTTGCCGGTCACTGTGCATTCAATCCAGCGCAGCCCCTGGCCATGGGTGACTACACCAATGTCTTTTCCTTCTGCTTCAAGGATCGGGCCTTGCTCAATATGCAATTCAAAAAAAGCGTGCATTTCGCGGGCACCGACTTCTTCATCGCCTTTCCAGCCAATGCGCTCCAGTTCATCACCAAAGCGTTTGCCTTCGGCATCGACCTTATCATAGGCCCATTCCTGGGTGAATTGTTTGGCGAAAACGCCCGACGCCATCATCGCCGGTGCAAACCGCGTACCTTCTTCATTGGTCCAGTTTGTAACGACAATCGGTCGCTTGGTCTTGATGTCCATATCATTCAGCGTGCGGATAATCTCGAGCCCAGCCAACACGCCAAGAACGCCATCATAACGTCCGCCTGTTGGCTGGGTATCGAGATGGGAACCGACATAGACGGGGAGTGCGTCCTTGTCTGTTCCCTCACGGCGCATGAACATTGTACCCATCTGATCCACACCCATGGTCAGACCGGCCTCCTCGCACCATTCCTGAAAGAGTTTGCGCCCCTCGGCGTCTTCATCCGTTACGGTTTGCCGATTGGATCCACCAGCAATGCCAGGGCCGATATCTGCCATGGCATGAATCGTTTCCCACAGTCGGTCCCCGTTGATGCGCAGATTCTCGCCTGGTTTCGACACATCTTCCGCCATCATCGTCTCCCCTGGGTCATGGAACAAAATTTTACCATATGGTCAAACTTTACAGGTTTCGTCGCGCGTCTCAAGATGTAATTATGCCTAAAATCATTCTTTGAACCGGAGATTTTGCTTGTCACCTCCCAGCTCTGATGTCCGTGCCGCCCCGCGCTCTGCAGCAACGCGCAAGCGCACACGGATTCAAAAGGAGAAGGAAGAGCTGATTTTAGAGGCTGCGTTGGATGTTTTTGCCCGTCATGGTTTCCGCGGATCGACAATAGATCAGATTGCCGAACAGGCGGGTATCTCCAAACCAAATCTGCTTTACTACTTCCGCACCAAGGAAGCGATTCATCGCAAATTGATTGATCGGTTGCTGGACACCTGGCTTGAGCCATTGCGGATCATTGATGCCGGTGGTGATCCAATTTCGGAAATCCAATCCTATATCCGGCGTAAGCTCGAACTGGCCCGTGATTACCCGCGCGAAAGCCGTCTATTTGCGAATGAAATTCTGCAGGGAGCACCGCATATTCAGGAAGAATTGCACGACCTGCGTGACCTGGTTGAGGAAAAATCAGCGATCATTCGCGATTGGATCAGGCAAGAGAAAATGGCTGCCTGTGATCCCAAACACCTGTTTTTCTCGATCTGGGCGATCACCCAGCACTATGCCGACTTCGATGCTCAAATCAGAGTTGTGCTGGGGACTCCTGGCGAGGGGGAAGGTCGGTTTGAGGACGCCGCACGTTTCCTTGACCAGCTCTATGTCAACGGATTGAGCAAATAAACTTGTCTATTCAGCCGCTTCCACCGAGGGATTGTTAGGGTGCTCGGTCCAATTGCCATACTTGTTAGAGACTTTCTGGCCGGTTCGCTTGTCGATTGATCCGGCTGCCAGTGGTTCCATCGTAATACAATCTTCCACCGGGCAGACATTGACGCATAGATTACAGCCAACGCATTCCTCGTCGATCACCTCAAAGTGGCGCTGTCCATCCAACATTGATGTAATTGCCTGATGAGATGTGTCCTCGCAGGCAATGTGGCAACGACCGCACTTGATGCAGGAATCCTGGTTGATCTTGGCTTTGGTGACATAGTTGAGGTTGAGATATTGCCAGTCGGTGACGTTCGGCGTTGCCCGTCCAATGACGTCATCCAGCGACGCATGGCCTTTCTCATCCATCCAGTTTTCCAGGCCGGAGATCATTTCCTCAACGATCTTGAAACCATAGGTCATCGCCGCTGTGCAGATTTGAACGTTGCCAGCGCCAAGGGCCAGGAATTCGGCTGCATCGCGCCATGTTGTGATCCCGCCAATGCCGGAGATGGGCAGCCCGGCAGTGTCCGAATCGCGAGCGATGTCTGCCACCATGTTCAGGGCAATGGGTTTAACAGCCGGGCCGCAATATCCGCCGTGACTGCCCTTACCATCGATGGAAGGCTGCGGGGAAAATGAGTCCAGATCAACTGATACGATGGAGGATACCGTATTGATCAGCGAGACCGCATCCGCCCCGCCAGCCTTCGCCGCGCGGGCGGGGTAGCGGATGTCGGTGATGTTGGGAGTTAGTTTGACGATGACCGGCATGCGTGTATTGGCCTTGCACCAGCGTGTCACCATTTCGATATATTCAGGCACCTGTCCAACCGC
Source organism: Rhizobiaceae bacterium (assembly GCA_039969995.1). Lineage (GTDB taxonomy): Bacteria > Pseudomonadota > Alphaproteobacteria > Rhizobiales > Rhizobiaceae > Pseudahrensia. Next base: position 26,582 of record JBDVMU010000055.1, on the reverse strand, counting down.
AGCACCCATGCCGCGTTCACTCATGCCATGGGGGCAGCCGAAATTCAGCTCAATGCCATCGGCACCGGTTTCTTCAACCAATGGCAAAATGGCTTTCCAGGCCGCTTCTTCGCAGGGCACCATGATGGAAACGACGACCGCCCGGTCGGGCCATTTTTGTTTGACCTCTTTGATTTCACGCAGATTGACATGCAGGTCACGGTCGGTGATCAGCTCAATATTGTTGAGGCCCAGCAAGCGGCGGTCAGCGCCCCAGATCGCGCCATAGCGTGGACCGTTAACATTGACGATCGGTGGACCGTCTTCGCCCAGTGTTTTCCAGACCACACCGCCCCAACCGGCCTCAAAAGCCCGTTCGACATTATATGCCTTGTCGGTGGGCGGAGCGGAGGCAAGCCAGAACGGGTTGGGAGATTTGATACCTGCAAAATTGTTGGAAATGTCTGCCATTTCAGCCTCCCTGCGCCGTCAGCGCTTGGTTGATTGCTTCAGCCGCGTCGCGTCCCTGGGCAACGGCGGTTACCGTGAGATCGTCGCCTGAATCGGTGCAGTCACCCCCGGCCCAGACATCGGACAGCGAGGTTGCACCTGCGGCATCTGTTTTGATACGGCCGCGGTTTAGTTTCAGCGCGCCTTTGGTGTCATCTTCATAAGACTGGCCGATGGCGCGGAAGATCTGGTCTGCCGCAAGGGTTGTGGTGACGCCTGAGCCGACCAGTTTGCCGCGTTTTGTTTCGGTATATTCCAATTCGATGCCGTTGACAGCGCCTGCCTTGGATTTGATTTTTTTGGGCTGCAGCCAGTGGCGGATCGTAACGCCCTTCGAAGTCGCCAATTCCTGCTCGAACTCGGATGCGTTCATGTTTTCCTGGCCTCGGCGATAGCAGATTGTGACATCTTCCGCACCTAGCAACTTGGCCTGAACCGCTGCATCAATGGCGGTCATGCCACCACCAATCACCACAATACGGCGGCCAACAGGAATTCGAGCCTTGTTTTTGGCCTGGCGCAGATCAGCAATAAAATCGACGGCATCGACGACACCCTGAGGTTCCTTACCCTTCAGTCCCAATGAATTGACGCCTGACAGTCCCATACCAAGGAAGACTGCATCATGGCTGTCACGCAATGTGTCCAGCGTGATTTTCTGGCCGAGTTTTTTGCCGTATTGGATGTCGATGCCGCCAATTGCAGTAACATAGTCGACCTCTTCGCGGGCAAAGTCATCGACAGTCTTGTAGGCAGCAATGCCAAATTCGTTCAGTCCGCCGGGCTTCTTACGTGATTCATATACAGTGACCTTGTGGCCATGCATGGATAGTCGGTGGGCGCATGCTAGGCCCGCCGGTCCGGCCCCGACAACGGCAACAGATTTGCCAGTTTCTTCACCACGCTGGAAAAACTGCGTTCCTTCCGCCATCGCGCCGTCAGTCGCGTAGCGCTGCAACAGGCCAATTTTGACGGGCTTGCCTTCAGCCAATTCCCGCACGCAGGCTTCTTCGCAGAGTGTTTCAGTGGGGCAAACTCTGGCGCACATGCCGCCGAGAATATTCTGCTCCATGATCGTTTCTGCAGCGCCCATCGGGTTGCCCGTGGCGATTTCGCGGATGAACAACGGAATATCAATGGAGGTGGGGCAGGCGGTCACACAGGGCGCATCGTAACAAAAATAGCAGCGATCGGCGGCCACCAGCGCTTCGTGATCGCTGAAAGGGGGGTGCAGGTCGCTGAAATTATCCTCGGCTGCCTTGGCGTTGACCCGCCCGGCAACGATCCCGTCCTGCAGTTTTTTGCTTACAGCTGATCCGGCCATCGGCACTTCCCAATTTTGCGTCGCGTGGAGAGGTCAGAATATCCACTTCAAAAAATTTATCAATTGGTAAAATTTTTGAAGATGCGATTTTCCGATCTAAGCTTGGCTTGTCGGGGCAGCGATGTTTCGACATGCTGCCAACTCCATGCTGCTGTCGACACCCAGGGGCAGCAAACTCCATTAGCGGATCCACGAGATGACTGTCGCCTCCCAAGCCAGAATGAAAATGCGTCAGATCATTGAGGGCGATCAGTGTGTCTTTCCGGCGTCGGTGCATGATCCAATCTCGGCGCGGATTGCCGATGAGCTGGGTTTCGAGATGGGAATGTTTGCCGGTTCTGTTGCATCGCTGACGGTTCTCGGCGCACCCGACACCATCTTGCTCACGCTGTCAGAATTTGCCGATCAGGCGCGTCGAATTACCCGGGGAAGCGGACTGCCAATTTTCTGCGATGCCGACCACGGCTATGGCAATGCGCTGAATGTTCAAAGAACAGTGGAAGAGCTGGAAAATGCCGGGATCGCGGGTCTTTCCATAGAAGATACCAACTTGCCCATGCAGCATGGCAGCCCCAAACAGGCCAGCCTGTTAAGTGTGGAAGAAGGTGTCGGCAAGATCAAAGCTGCAGTTGCTGCGCGTCAGGACCAAAGCCTGGTGATCGCCGGTCGCACCTGTGCTGTATCAATGACCGGCATTGACGATGCCATCCGACGGCTCGCCGCTTATGAACAGGCCGGTGCCGATATCCTGTTTGCCGTTGGCGTCAAAACGCCGGAGCAATTGGCCCAGTTGTCGGCGGCAACCAGCTTGCCTCTGTTTATGGGTGGCCTGCTTGCCGATATGATGGACAAGTCGGAACTGGCCAGGCAAAGGGTGCGGATCAGCCTGCAAGGCCACCAGCCTTTCGCGGCAAGTGTGCAGGCAGTCTACGATACATTGTCGGCACTACGTGATGGGGTGTTGCCGGCCGAGCTGGAAAATGTTGCCAGCAAGGAAACCATGTCGCGGCTGACGGGTAAGCCAGACATTGACGACAAGATTGATCGCTTTTTGACGTAACCCGTTGGTTTTCATTCTAGGGTTGGCTGTCGACAATCTGCTGGACCAAGGGCTGATAGTCGGCAAACGATTTGGTCTGAAACTCAGCAAGCTTGCCCATATCGTCGTAGCGGCGCACTCGAACGATTTCCTGCAGGTTTTCATTCTTCTCAAACTCGGCCACCTCCTCTGTGCTCATCGGCCCGCCCTGCAGGTTGAGGGAGTGCACCGAGGCATCTGAAAGGCGGTTGAAATAATCTGTATCAGTGGCACACAGATAACGCTTGGCCGCCACATGGTGGCGCACACAATCCACCACCAGCGTGGGAAAGAAAGTCTCCAATATTTCGGCCCCGGCGGTCTCGTGGTAACGGTCCTGCGTGTCATCCATAGAGAACATGCCAAATTCGCTGGTGAAATGACCGATATCGTGCAGCAGGGCGGCAACGACTACGATGTCTGGCTCTCCAGCTTCCTCGGCAAAATGGGCGCTCTGCAGCATATGCTCGGCCATTGTAACCGGCTCGCCGAGATATTCTTCATCGCCGCGGCGCTCAAAGATGTCACCAAGAAATGCAACGATGTTTTGCCGCGTCAGAGCTTGTTGTTTGGAACTGGTCATGGAAAGCCCTTTAGTGCTCTGCCTGCAACGCTGCCAGGGTCGACTGCAATCCGTCCTTGTCGGCATAGCACCCCTGTAACCAACGGGTGCCGGTTCCGGAATAGGCCTTGCGGGCGTGTAACACGCGTGTGTTGTCGACAATAAAGGCTTCCCCTGGTTCAAGCCGGAAGGTTACTTCCATGGTCGGGTCATCGACGATTTCACCAAAACGGCGATAGGCCGCATAATAGGTCTCCATTTGGTCGAATGGTACATCAACAATTGGTGCGGAAGAGCGGTTGTTAAAGCGCACTGCAGTCAACATCCCGTCTGGAGACAGCTCGATCATCGGCCTGCGCGAGCGCAGGATCACTCCGTCTTCGCCAGCATATTCAAATCGCGCGCAATAGCTGGACAGAACTTCAAACCATTGCGGGTTTTCCTCTCGCAACCGCTTTGCCACGGCAAACCCATCGACCACCATGTTCTCGCCACCAGCCGCCGAGCTTTCCAGACAATACAATACCTGAACAGTTGGCACCGGGTCGCGGTATGGATTGTCTGTGTGAGCCTGCAAACCAAGGCCGGTAAAGGCCAGGTTGGTCGGATTGACTTCGGTGCGCACCTCAAAGTGTCGCCCATAATTGGTTTCGCGCACAAAGCCAAAAAGGTCGACCACCTGCATTAGTGCCAGATTTTCCACTGGCCCTTCGGTTAATTTGCCAAAGCCATAGCGGGCAATTCCGGCAAGCCATTGGCTCAACACAGCAGGATCCTGCTGCAATTGGGGCAGACTGGCGGTTGGAATAGCGTTGGCAAGGCCTGCGTCCCAGGTCTCGATATTGGCGCCAGTAAGTGCTGTTTGCGGTGACAGGTCATAGGCATGGCTGGTCAACCATTCGATATCGTAATCGATGGTCTTGGCCTCCGGTTGAAAAGTCAGCCTCACGTGCCCGCTAATGATTTCTGCTGCGTCGATTTTCGTGCCAGCAGGAATATCCCGCAGCGCGATCAATCTCTGCCCGTTGGCAGCCGATCTCGTGGTTTCGTCCTGAGCATTGTCGCGCAGCCAGATGGCGTGGAAGCGCAGCGCAGTTCCATCCGCATCTGGCATAAGGGTCAGAACTGATCCGCTTTCGTTGAGTTCGATTTGAGTCATTGGCGTGCCTCCGCAGACGAAAAATGACAAAATACGCGATGCGAGTTAGCAGCATCAATTGGAATCTATAGCGCTACCTCTTTGCTCCGCACAAGTTGCTAGTCTCGCCGCCGCCAATCGCAGGGTCTGTCCCGAAGCGATTGCTTCTTGTTCTTGCCCAATCGCCTCCCATATGGCACACGTCACCCGTTCAACCGGAAATTCAAATCCATGTCGCTCGACAACAAACCATTTGATGGCGTCAACAGCCTGGGCTTTGCCAAAGCCCCGCGAGATACCCGCGTGGTCGTTGCCATGTCGGGTGGGGTGGATTCATCGGTGGTCGCTTGCCTGTTGAAGCGCCAGGGCTATGACGTTGTGGGCATGACCCTGCAGCTCTACGATCACGGCGCGGCCGTTCATCGCAAGGGCGCCTGCTGTGCCGGTCAGGACATTCACGATGCCCGCCGTGTCGCTGAGCAGATGGGCTTTCCCCACTATGTTCTCGACTATGAGCAGCGGTTTCGCGAGCAGGTCATCGACCCGTTTGCCAATGCCTATCTGGATGGTGAAACGCCAATTCCCTGTGTTGCCTGCAACCAGACGGTTAAGTTCTCAGACCTGCTGACCACGGCGCGTGAGCTTGGTGCTGATTGCCTTGCCACGGGCCATTATATTGTCAGCCGCGATGGCCCGGTCGGTGACGACGGAAAGGTCCATCGTCAGCTGTTTCGGCCGGCCGATGCCAGCAAGGATCAGAGCTATTTTCTGTTCGCGACCACCCAGGAACAGCTGGATTTCCTGCGCTTTCCGCTCGGCGAGGTTCCAAAGTCGCAAACCCGTGAGATGGCTGAAGAAATGAACCTGGTTGTTGCCGCTAAATCCGACAGTCAGGACATTTGTTTCGTACCGCAGGGCAAATATGCCGACATCATCGCCAAGCTGAAGCCGCAGGCCGGTGAGCCGGGCGACATCGTTCATATTGATGGTCGCATTCTGGGTCGCCACGAGGGCATTATCCACTACACGATTGGTCAGCGTCGCGGCATCGGCGTCGCGACCGGTGAACCGGTCTATGTGGTTCACATTGACGCCAAAACAGCCACGGTAACTGTCGGCCCGCGCGAGGCGCTGGCGACACGTCGCATTGAATTGCGTGACGTTAACTGGCTGGGTGATATGCCTTTGTCGGGGCTTGGCGAAGATGGTTTGGACTTGTGGGTTCGCGTTCGTTCAACCCGGCCTCCACGGCTGGCTCATCTGGGTGTTGAGGACGGCACGGTTGTTGTCACTTTGGCGGAAGGTGAGGACGGCATTTCACCTGGTCAGGCCTGTGTATTTTATACAGATGAGTCGACCAGAAGCCGCGTATTGGGCGGTGGCTGGATCAAGCGGGCCGAGCCTGTCATGGCGGACTGGGCACTGGCGAAGTTGGCGGCGGACTCACAGGCTCAGGCCTGATTTTGCAACTGCACGGATTTAGCTGTGGTCTGTGATATTAGCCTTTGATGTGGCGCATTAACGTTTCCGGGCTGATTTGTTGCTCTGGGTATCGGATAGTGGTTGACAGGTACCTGACATCCCCCCTATATCGCCTCCGGTTCCGGGTGGTTTAGGCGCCTGGATAGCCTGATCGATTGTGTTGTATGATGTGATCGACGACCCTGTGGCGGGGTAGCTCAGCTGGTTAGAGCAGCGGAATCATAATCCGCGTGTCGGGGGTTCAAGTCCCTCTCCCGCTACCAAATTTATCCAATTAAAACAGAGCGTTATCACAAAAACCGCTCTGTCGATTTCCTCAAATTGTCACAAATGCGCTAGAGCAGTGCTAGCCCAGTCGCATTTTTAACAATGCGTTGTTCCACCTAGCAAAACGTATCTAGCGCACTTCTAGCGCAGGCCGGAGCAAAGTGACTTCGCGCAATTGCAATTCTGGGCTTGGATTTGACGCTGGATCTGACCCTATAAGAACTTTTCGAAAGTTGCTTGAAGCAAGTTTTTGAACAGGTGCTTTTGAGTGCTGGCTCTGCAACTGTAGAACTCGGTCAATTGCGTTCGATCGAATTATACGGGTTTTCGTTGAATGACCGATGGCCGGACTTTGCTACTTGGAATACCAAAAGAGGCTGCTCCAGCTGCGACACGCTCCTCAACAGCGAGACAACTTGAACACGTGTTGGCTCAGTCTTAGGGACGAACTGCTCAACAGGGAAATCTTCTATTCATTGAAGAAAGCTCAAATCATTATCGAGCAATGGCGTCGCCACTACAATACCAAACGCCCCCACAGTGCCTTGGGCTACAGGCCGCCGGCACCCGAAACAATCATCCCATTAGGGCAAAGGCCAATCATGAACCAGCATTCATCCAGGACCAATCGGATAAGGCAGGTCAGGGGCTCCAATTGCTCTCAACGGACCAAAAAAGTCGAAATTTGCGGGAATGCAACCAGAGCAATCAGTACGGCAATTTGCATTGCGATGAACGGGCCGAAGGAACGGTAGATTGTTACCAAATCGATATCGGGCGGCGCCACACTTTTGAGATAAAAGGCGGCTGAACCAAAAGGTGGTGTCAAAAAAGCTATCTGCATACTGACGCAAAACAAGACACCAAACCAAATCGGATCATAGCCGAGTTGAAGGACGATTGGCAGAAACACTGGCATTGTCATCAGAACAATCCCAATCCAGTCCAAAAACATCCCCAAGACGAAAAAGATCAGCAACATCACCACCACGATGGCGATTGGAGGCGCGTTCAGGTCCAAGATCGCACTGGATACAAATTTGTCGCCGCCCGATAGCGTAAACGCGCCAGCCAGAACGCTTGCCCCAAAGGTCACCCACAAAATGGCACCGACAGAACGGAACATCTGCTCAAGAGATTCCATTATGGTGCGAACTTCCAACTCACGCCGCAGGAATATCACAATCAGCGACGCGATAACGCCCATCACGGCTGCTTCAGCGATGCTGGTCACACCACCATATATCGAGCCGAGTACCAGATCGATGATCAACAGCAGTGGAAGCAAACCTCTGGCAACTTTGTTGGTTTGGCGTGCGCTGAGCCAAACGATTATTCCCAAAATTGCAAATGCACTGGAAAACACGAAAGCGGCAATTTGATCAACCTTATCTGCTCCGAGTTTGTTGGTGACTGCTGCTGCGGCGACGCCGATCAAAAATGGTAACAGCAAGATCAGCAGACTACCCCGAAGCTCCTTGTCAGGTTCATTTCCATCTTCCGTGAATTTTTTTGGAAGCGGTGCAAGCGCTGGGTTCAACTGAGTTCTGATAATGATGTAGGCAACATAAGATCCTGCCAGCATGAAGCCGGGAACGATCGATGCCGTGAACAGCTTGGTGATCGATGTTTCCGTTATGAGGCCATAGATAATCATCACAATTGATGGCGGAATCATTGCTCCCAGCGAACCTCCGGCACAAATCGTGCCAATGGCCAGGTGCTTGTCGTAACCCAAGCGCAGCATTTGAGGCAGTGCCACTAATCCCAGTAATACGATCTCACCTCCTATGATACCTGACAATGCAGCCAGAACGACTGCCAACAAGGAGGTTGCAACAGCAACGCCTCCGCGGGCCCGGCCCAGCAACTGGCTCAATGCATCGAAAATATCGCGCGCAATTCCCGATCTTTCCAACAGGGAGGCCATCAATATGAAAAACGGGATTGCGATGAATGAAGCAGTGTTGATCAAGCCAAAAATTCTGACCATCACCAGACCAAGCCCCGGTTCACCGAAGTTCAACCAAATGACCACTGCGCCCAACACACCAGTTGCAAATCCGATCGGGACGCCTGCACTCAACAATACTATGATGCCGATAAGCAAACCAAGAAGTATTGTCCCAACACCAAACTCGGCTCGAAAATCCGTGAACAGAAAAAGTGGCGCCAATCCTGTCAACACACCGCCAATAACTACCGTCAGCAGAGATACCAGTTTCCAGGTCATTGAGTTTTATCGCCCCGCCGTTTGGAATGGCTGGATCGACCAAAGTTCAAGTGATCGATGACATGATTGTTTATCGCAACGATTGCCACCGCTACGGTTGCAAACAGCAAGAGAGGTTTAATTGTAGCGCTTAATGGAAGACTTAAAATTGCGCCTGTTTTGATGGCATGAAAAAATTCCGCCCAAACCAGATCGGCGCTGCCGACCAACATCAGCGTTGCATAGACGATGAGCACATACAGACCCAAAAGGTCAAAGATCAGACGAAGTGTGGGAGAGACTGCATCGTATATAACAGTCACCCGAATATGCTCGCGCCGTTGCATTACGAGGATGCCAGACATCAGGTAGGTGACGGCAGCGAGCCAAAGGGTGCTTTTGTGCACCCAACTCGTTGGACTTGCGAAAACATAGCGCATCACAATTTCAAAAAGGGTTATCCCAGCGCCGACCATGATCAGAAGCATTGCAAAGCGCGAAAAAGTACTCACGACATGGTCGATAACGGTCGTTCTTTCCCCATATGGGGGCACTATCATCAGCTCGCGCATGTTTTTTAGGAGCCCTGAAGGCATATGACGCTTTCGAATTTTCGGCCCCATATCCCCTCCAGCGCCCGCCACTTAGAAAAACAATTATAACCGTGCGACAGCCTTGCTGCCCATAAGAAAACAACGGCTCATGAGCATCATTTTGAAGAATCGGTTCAGGCCACGATTGACGCTATCATTAATGGTAAACGGTTTCGTTTGCGGCAGGTGATGAATGAGCAATAAGGACGACTATTAAGGTTGAGCTCATAGGCAATACTGCAAGCCAATTATGTGGAGTCAGTTGCACTAAACCTCGGTGCGCAATCGAGGCGCTAAGAAAATTGCCAGCAGCGCCAGTCCAGCAAGAACCAGGAATGATAGACGCATCCCGGTTGCTTGAGCAACAAATCCGATAATGGGCGGCCCAAGAAGCATTCCGCCATAGCCAAGCGTTGCAACGCTTGCGATCGCCGGCCCCGGCGCAACATCGCGGTCACGAGCCGCGCGTGAGAAGACAAGTGGCATTACCACCGCATATCCCAACCCCATCAACGCAAATCCGAATAAGGCCGAGGGCAATGTTTGACCAAATATCGCAATCATCAGCCCCACGAAAGCAGTCGCTGTACTGACACGGGTGGTTGCAACAGGTCCAAACCGTTGAACCACAACACCACCAAACAACCGCATGACTACCATAGCTACGCTGAATATCGCATAACCCAGCGCGGCCAACGCTTCGCTTGCATCTGTTACAATTCGCAAAAATACTGCGCTCCAGTCTGCCATAGCGCCTTCGCCCATCGAAACGGTGAACGCAATCAGTCCAACGAGGATCAATGATCGCGAGGGTAAAGCAAAGAGCGGCCTCGGCTCTGCAGATTCCGAAGTTAGCGCCTGAATGTCTTGCACCCTGGTCATGACCAAGAGGGAAAGCCCACCTGCGAACACGGCCACCAGGAGGAAGTGCCAAGTAGACGCAAGACCAAATTGCACCGCCACATATCCGCTGGCTGCGCCAACGCCAGCCCCCAGACTAAACATCGCGTGGAATACCGACATGGTGCTTCGTCCGATTTGCTCTTCAACCAGTGAACCCCAACCATTCATGGCGACATCCATGGCACCGTGAACTGCGCCGAAAGCAAACAGACAAAGCCCCAAGACAATTGGCGTTGGCGCAATTGCCAGTGCAACCAGCGCGGGGGCGTACACCCATGCACACAGAATTGTTAATCGATCAGCGCCAATGCGTTCGGAAATTGCACCAGCAAAAGGGAATGAGACGATGGCACCACCTGCCAAAGCCAGAAGCAGCAACCCAAGCGCACCGGGGTCGAGATCGAACCGCTCCTTGAACGCGGGAACACGAGATGCCCAGGCACCAAATAGCAGGCCGTTGAGTACAAAGGCAGCGGTGACCGCTCGCCAGCCAGCATATGACCACACTGTTTTGGGTGCGGACTGCCTACCAGCAAAACTACCAGACATGGGCGCTCGAAAACTAAAATCAAAGGAAGTTCAAACCTAGTTGAGCATGGCATCAAAGACAATGTGATCGCATGGATATTGAAGCTTATTCCTCTCGAACCAGACGTTTGCCGCATCACCGAAAGGCTGGGCCGGGCTCATAGCAAGCAGCAATCCGTTCGATGAACTTCACTGCTATTCGGTTCCCGCCACCATGTGACGGGTTGGTGATGATCTGCCCCATAGGCTCCCTCATTTACAACGAGAGTTTGCAAGTTTGGATTTCATGTTCCTCGATTTCAACTTGGGTAAGCGCATTGTCAGCTCTTTCCCGACGGATCCTTCAAAAAACCATTGAATCGGCCAGCAGGCGCCATCCCGAATGCACTGAACAATTTCATCAAACTAGAAATCGTTGCAAGCTTGGCACCACGGCCATCAAAAACTCGGTGAATCTGACCAAAGGCTGCACCTATATCGCTGCCAAAGCGTGTTTAAGGCCTTTCTCAATATGCGTCCGGAGCCAGCTCACGGCCAAATTGTTGTCTCGCGCCAAAGCTGCCCTGAACATCTGGAAGTGCTCTTCGACAGCCTCTTGCCCGCGATTGGTCAAAACCAGCATCTGGTAGCGCAGATATTTGTCGTACAGAATCGAATGGAGTGACAGCAGATTGGACGAACCGCAGGCGGCAATCATCGCCAGGTGAAACTCCCAGTCATAGCGCTTCCAGGCCTCTATCTGATCCTCTTGGCCGGCCAGCATTTTTTTTTCCATCAGACTGAGCTTGTGATGGGCGGCAACAAGATCGCCCTCCCAATCGTCATCGCCTTTTTCGATTGAAAGTTGCAACGCATGGCATTCCAGCAGCACCCGCAAATTGGCAATTTCAACCAGGTCTTCGCGTGATACCGGTGTAACGAAAAAGCCCCGCTGCTCCTCGGCGGCCACAAATCCTTCGCTGGCCAACCGGCTCAGGGTCTCGCGCAGGGTCGACATGCTGGCGTCATAGCGTTGCCGCAAACCGTCCAATTTCAGTTTGGAGCCGGGGGCAAGTTTGCCAATTATAATGTCGCGCTTGATCCGCTGATAGGTTGCGGAGCCAATTGTGTTGGGCTTCTTGCTCATCGCAATTTACACCAGAGGATATTTGGATCGTCATATTTTCTAACTCATTTCCAGGGGTCAGACCAGTTTGAATTAAAATCTGGTGTTTATAAAAATATCTGATATTTTTGAATTTCGCTTATCGCTGCATCTTGGCCGAGCTTCATCCTTTGTCGAAGTCAGGTCATTAACAAACAGGACTTCATAAATGCGTCACAAAGCCAAGCTTGCTGTGGTCGGCTTTGGCCTGGTGGGTCGACAGCATGCGGATGTAATTGCCAACGATCCGTCACTCGACCTGACGGCCATCGTTGAACCGACACAATCTGCTGCTGGAGAAATCGCGGAATTGGGCGCGCGCCATTTCGCCTCATTGCGCGAGTTGCTTGATCAAACCAGACCTGATGGCGTCCTGCTTGCCACGCCGACGCCCTTTCATGTTGAACAGGCGATGCATTGTGTGAAGGCGCGGGTGCCGGTTCTTATTGAAAAACCAATTTCGACCTCAGTGGCCGACGCGGTGCAATTGGTTGCTTTGGCTGACAAGCATGAGGTGCCGATACTTGTCGGTCATCACAGGCGCTACAGCGGTGTCGTTCAGGCTGCTAAAGCGGCCATCGAACAGGGGTTAATCGGCGACATCTGTTCCGCCTCAGCCACCTGTTGGTTTTACAAACCAGATCAATATTTCAAAGATGCTGCATGGCGAACCCGCAAAGGCGCAGGGCCGATCTCGGTTAATCTGGTGCATGATGTAGACCTGTTACGTCACTTTTGTGGGGAAGTTGTTGACGTTCAGGCCGTAGCAAGGCCATCGGTTCGGGGCTTTGATAATGAAGATCTTGCCTCGGCATTGTTGAGTTTTAGCTCCGGAGCTATTGCAACTGTTTCGGTTTCAGATGCGATTGTGTCGCCGTGGAGCTGGGAAATGACGACGGGCGAAAACCCGGTTTATCCAAACAGCGGCCAGTCCTGCTATCAAATTGGTGGTTCGAAGGGAGCGCTGTCGGTGCCGGATCTGAAGATCTGGCAACACCAGGATCAACCGGACTGGTGGGCCCCGATTAATGCAACACATTTGAACCGGCATAGCCACAATCCACTGGCGCTTCAGGCACAGCATTTTGCCAAGGTCATCTTTGGTCAGGCCAGTCCAAACGTATCGGGCTTGGAGGGGCTTCGCTCATTGCAGGTCGTTGAAGCCATCCAGGAGGCGGTGGTCACTGGGGCACGGGTCAGCTTGCCTGCCATAAGTCTGGAAGTTGCAGAAACCGTTCATGCATAAAACGTCAGATATTATTGAAAACATATTGAATAATTGAGTTGTCCAACCAAAATCGGGCCTGCCACAACACCTTGAGAAGGTCATTGCATCCGGCCTTGAGCCGAAAGGTGGCCTCAGACAGGAGAAATCAGATGAAGACCTCGATCGCGACTGTTTCCATATCGGGAGAACTACCGGAAAAGCTGGCGGCAATCGCGGCTGCGGGCTTCGATGGTGTCGAGATTTTTGAACAGGATTTTGTCGCCTTCGACGGATCGCCGCGAGAAGTCGCACAGCGGGTTCGTGATCATGGTTTGGAAATCATGTTGTTCCAGCCGTTTCGAGATTTTGAGGGTTTGCCAGAACCGGATCGGACAAGGGCATTTGACCGGGCGCGAAGGAAATTTGATATCATGCAGGAGCTTGAAACGGATCTTATTTTGATCTGTTCCTCAGCTCACCCAAAGGCTCAGGGCGGCATTGACCGCGCCGCTGACGATCTGCGCCAATTGGGTGACATCGCCGCCAGTCGCGGATTGCGGGTTGGCTATGAAGCACTGGCCTGGGGCAAACATGTCAATGACCACCGCGATGCCTGGGAGATTGTGCGCCGTGCCGACCACCCCAATATCGGGTTGATTGTTGACAGTTTTCATACGCTGGGACGTAAACTGTCGCCGGAATCCATTCGGTCCGTTCCTGGCGATAAGATTTTCTTCGTTCAACTGGCAGATGCTCCCGCTATTGATATGGATCTGCTCTACTGGTCTCGACACTTCCGCAATATGCCGGGGGAAGGGGATCTGGACGTGACAGGTTTCATGCGCGCCGTGGCTGCAACCGGATATACGGGCCCCATTTCGTTGGAGATCTTCAATGATCAATTCCGTTCGGGCAGCCCGGCCAATATTGCTCTGGACGGATATCGTTCGTTGCTGGCGCTGATGCATGATGTAGATCGCAGCGAGGGCGCGCCGTCCCTGGAAGTACCAAAAATGCCAACCAGGCCGGACATTTCGGGCTTTGAATTTCTGGAGTTTTCGGCCGATGAGGAAGAAGCTGAAAAACTTGGCGCGATCCTGACATCCATGGGTTTTTGCCGCGCTGGTCAGCACATCAACAAAGCTGTTTCGCTCTGGCAGCAGGGGGACATCCGCATTGTCATAAACATCGAACGCGAGGGCTTCGCCCATGCTTCCTATCTGGCTCACGGCACGTCTATTTGTGACATCGGATTGCATGTCGAGAGTGCGGCTTCAACTGTTGAGCGGGCGGGACAATTACGCATTCCCTTGTTCAGCCAACCTGTTTCGGAAGGTGAATTGCAGCTTCCAGCCATTCGCTCGGTGGGCGGCGGCATTATGCACTTTATTGACCGCGCCAGTGGGTTGGACCGGGTGTGGGACCTGGAGTTTGAGGCTTTTGACGATGCCGATGTGGCCAATTGCGGCCTGACGCGGGTGGATCACATTGCTCAAAGCATGGATTTCGAAGAGATGCTCACCTGGGCATTGTTTTACACATCGCTGTTCAACCTGAAAAAGAAACCGGTTGTCGATATTGTAGATCCCGGGGGGCTGGTGCGCAGCATGGTCATCGAATCTCCGGATTCCAAAGTGCGCATTACGCTCAATGGCGTCGAAGCCAAACGCACCCTTGCTGGACAATTTGTGGCCAGCCGGTTTGGCTCTGCAGTGCAACATCTTGCTTTGGCCACAGACGATATTTTCAGCACGGCCAAGCGGCTTGAAGAGACTGGGTTCGACGCATTGCTGCTGCCTGAAAATTATTATGCAGACGTGCAGGCACGCTTCGGGCTGGAGGACGTATTCGTTGAAAAACTCCGGAGCCATTCCATCCTGTATGATGAAGAAGGTGACGGGCAGTTTTTCCAGTTATACAGCAAACCTTATGGAGACGGATTTTTCTTTGAAATTGTCCAGCGTGCAAATGGCTATGATGGCTATGGCGCAGCCAATGCTCCTTACCGGACGGCGGCGTTGAAAAGACTTTTGCGAGAGATGCAAACCACCGCAGCACAGACAAATGGGGCTGACGGTGCCCCATCAATTCACGCATAGATGCGTGCCAACAAGGCTGGCGGGCTTGGCAAGCGATCTGACAAGGTGCGCCAGGTGACTGGTCTTATCCTGAACGGATCTAGTCGGTGTCGTCTTCTGGGGTTACGTCGAGAACACGTGCCCGCATGGTGACTTTGACCTTCGGTTTGCATTCGCTCATGCAAGGTTCGGTCTTGGCAAATACCGGCGTCGACAGACGGTTATCATCGAAGAAATTGCCTTCATTAGGCAACTTCTGGTCGGCAAAATTATCCTTGGAAAGCTCAAAATCCTCGTCCACCAGATCATTGATATTCATGATGTAGGCCGTCAGGGCATAGACCTGATCAGGCTCCAATGAGCGGGCCTCGGTGAACGGCATGGCGCGATTTACGTAGTCAAAAACCGTCGACAGATAGGGCCAGTAGGATCCCACCGTCTTAACCGGGTCGTCACCCGCCAGCGTGTCTTCGCCACCAGCAATAACCGGCCAGCGGTCAACAGCTTCACCAAAATCGCCATGGCAGGATGCGCATTGCTCGGTCCAGATCTCTTCACCCTCGGCAACGGTGCCACGGCCTTCTGGCAACCCCTGGCCATCGGGACGAACATCAATGTTCCAGGCGGCGACTTCTTCGCTGGTGGCTTCCCGTCCAAGGTTGTACTTGCCCGCCAGCGCCGAGCCGGCCAGCAGCGAAACCGCAAGAGCAGCGTGGGCGGCGAGTATGAGCTTAGGAAACTTCGACATTTTCCACCGTCCCGTCTTTCTTGATGTGCCAGGTCTGGATACCGTTATTGTGGTAGATCGAATTCTCGCCCCGGACAGCGCGCAGGGCGTCCTTTGTGGGCTGCACAAAGCCTTCGGAATCAATGGCTCGTGATTGCAACAGCAGTTCGGACCCATCCCAATCGAATTCGAAATAGAAGCGGTGCATCGATTTGTCGATGCTTGGCCCATCGATGCGGGCGGCTTGCCAGTTGCGTCCACCATCGAGCGACACGTCAACGCGACTGACCTTGCCACGACCCGACCAGGCAACGCCGCTCAGCACGGTGAAGCCTTTGTCATGTTTCAACGGAGCCTGCGGAGAGGGATTTGTGATGACCGACTTGACATCCATTTCCCAGGTGAAGCGTCGGGCCTTACCATTGGCCATCAGGTCAGTGTATTTCGACGTTTCCTCGCGGTGATGCCAAGGCTTGTCGCCGACCTCAATGCGTCGCAACCACTTGACCCACATATTGCCTTCCCAACCCGGCACAACAAGGCGCAGCGGATAGCCCTGTTCTGGACGCAGCGCTTCGCCATTCATCTTCCAGGTGACCAAACAGTCGTCCAGGGCTTTTTCCATCGGCACGGAGCGGGTCATGCCCGACGCATCCGCACCCTCTGGCAGCAGCCACTTGGCATTGCTTTTCAAGCCGGCCTCTGCCAGCAGAACTTTCAGCGGCACACCCGTATACATCACGTTATGGATCATGCCGTGCGTAAACTGACAGCCATTGAGCTGGGCACCGCGCCACTCCATACCGGAATTGGCGGCGCATTCGAGAAAATTGATCTGATTCTTGCGCGGAAAGCGCATCAGGTCTTCCATCGTGAAGACCAGTTGCTTTTCAACCAAACCGTTGATCATCAACCGATGCTCAGAAGGATCAATCTCGGCAATACCAGCGTGATGGCGCTCAAAGCACAGCCCGTTCGGCGTTATGATGCCGTCCAGCTCATGCAATGGTGTGAAGTTGACCGACGAAATCGGGTCGGCTGTCAACCATGGAACACTCTTGCGCTGAACATGTTCTTCAAACTCGGAAGGAGTACCATAGGGACGCGCATCTACGCCGTCTCCTGGATATTGATTCCAGTCCTTCAGTTCCAGAATGTTTTGATCACCATTGGCCAAAGCAGCGCCACCGGTGGCTGCTGTCGCGGCGGCGGCGGCGGCAGCCGCCGCACCTCCCATGGCCAGTCCGCCGCGCAAAAAAGAACGCCGGGCTTTTAGCTTGTGATCGTCAGTGGGTGAGTCTGCGGTCATGTCACGCACCATTTGGCTGCCTAGAAATTAATACAATCATACATTCTATTTTTTGAATGTAAACTACTTGCGGCGTTTTCCCATCAGGACAAATCGACCTTCACCGAGCGATTGACTTCCTTTTTTACGGTGCCCTGTTTCTGGATGTGGCTCTCGACAACATCCCAGATTGGGGGGCCCTCAACGCCTTCGTTGACTGAGGCCCACCCGGCCACAACATAGCTGCGGTTGGGGTCGATCGAACTGCCGGTTTTCAACTCGGTCATGTTGGAAATTCGGTTGCCGATTTCCTTGTTCGGGGAGCACGTATAGCCCATGCCTCCGACACGAACCATGTCGCCGCCCTGCTGAAGGAATGGGTCCTTGTTGAACAGGTTGTCGCAGACGTCTTCGAGGATTTCCTTGATCTGCTGGCCGGTAAACTCCAGGCGATAGACGGATGGGTAATTCATCGATGTCTGATTGTAGAGGTCGTCGACGGTGATATCGTCACCCGGCAATACGGTTGTGCCCCACCGGAAGCCTGGGCTGAAGGACAGTTCGGCATCACGCTCTGAGATCATTGCGTCACAAATGACATCGTCCCAGGTGCCGTTGAAATTGCCACGCCGGTAAAGAAGACCCTCCGATTTACCAATTACCCGGGTGCATTCAGCCTCGTAGGGCGCCCGCACCTCAGTGATTTTGGCCTGCATTTCAACATCGGGTGTCACCACATCGGACAGAACCGGGATCAGCGTGGAGTTGTGGCCGACCACCTTGCCGTTTTTGATTTCCAGATCGACGCGCCCAAGATATTTGCCGTGAGACCCGGAAGACAGCACCAAGGTCGTTTCAATTTCGACCGCCTTGGGGACTGCGTCATGGGTGTGGCCGGTCAGGATAACGTCAATGCCGGAAACCGTGCGGGCCAGTTTCTGGTCCACGTCGAAGCCATTGTGGGACAACAGGACAACCACCTCGGCACCGGCCTTGCGTGCAGCGTCGACATTGGCTTGCAGAATATCGGGTCGAATGCCGAATGACCATTGCGGGAACATCCAACGTGGATTGGCAATCGGCGTGTAGGGCATGGCCTGGCCGATGACAGCTACCTTGTGGCCACCTTTTTCGTAGAAGGCCGTGTGTTCAAAAACAGGTTCATCCCACTCGGTGTCGAAAATATTGCTGGCCAGGAAGGGATAGTCCATGTCGTCGACAATCTCTTGAACCCGATCAGCACCAAAGGTGAATTCCCAATGGCCGACCATTGCATCCGGCTTCAGCAATTTCATGCAGTCGACCATGTCCTGACCATTGGTCTGCAGCGATGTATAGGAACCCTGCCAGGTATCACCGCCATCAAGCAGCAGCACATTGTTTTCGCCGCGGTTGGCTCGGATCGCCTTGACCAGCGTCGCTGTGCGGTCAAGGCCACCTAGCTTGCCATAGGAGCGGGCGAGATTAATGTAATCAACCATCGTGTGCGCGTAGGCCAGCATCGAGCCATTATCGATTCCAAAGTGATCCAGGAATGTCTGACCGACCAGATGGGGCGGGATACCTTCGAAGGCACCGACGCCGATATTGGTGTCAGGTGGCCGGAAATAGACTGGTTTGAGCTGGCCGTGGATATCGGTCAGATGCAACAGGGTCACTGTGCCAGTGTCGTCAAATTTCAGCAGGTCATCCTGGGTGATTGTCTGTTGCGCAGCAGCGCGTGTCAGGCCTCCGGGGAACCCGGACGCATAGGCGCCAGCAACCGCTGTCCATTGCAGGAATTCTCGTCTTGAAATCATCCGTCAGGCTCCGAAATCTGAAATTGAAATAAAAAAGGGGGCGGGCTCTGGTTGAACCCGCCCCCATATCTGGACAAAGTTCCAGCGGGTTAGTTGCGAACGGCTGGCGTTTCTACCGAAAGCCCTTCACCGCGAGATGCCAGATAGAGCTCCAGTGCGATGAACTCATCAGAGCCACGCTTGTAGGCAACAGCTCGGATATTCTCCATGCACCCCTTGAACCGACGATGGCTGGACCCAAGGCCACCCCATTTCAGGCGGTATGTCGGGAAGCCGTTGATCTGCCCCTGGCTGAGATGGTCGGCACGGATCATGTTGCCATAATTGTCTTCGTGGCAATTAGCACAGGACATGTCCAACTGACCGACACGCGTATAGTAGAGGTCCTTGCCCATCGCGTGCCACTTGGTCATTGGACCGTCTTTCTGCACGTTCACGGGAAAGCCGCGAGACTGAAGACCAACATAAGCGGTCATGGCCAGCATGTCGCCGGATTCCCATTTCCATTGCTTGGCTTCCATCCGCTCGGTACGGCACTCATTGATCTGGGTTTCCAGCGTGTGAGGCTTGCCAAGTTCGGCGCTCCATTTTGGATAGCCGGCACGCACCCCTTTCATGCTTTCTTCTGCATCATTGTGACAGGAAGCGCAGGATTTGTCCGCAGCGCCGTCTACGGTTTCCCAAAGATCAGCCCCAATATCGACTGTCGGCATGGCTGGATTTTCAAAGTCATCCATCTGCAAAGCCTGAGTTTCCGGGCTACGGAACCGCCAGCCTGAGTAGATTTTCTCGACTTCCACACCCTCTGGTGCCGGTGCTTCAGATATCAGCTTTTCGCCTTCAACAACCAAGTTGTTGTCGTCTGCATCTGCCCATGCTGAGCCAGATCCAGCAATGATCGTCGCTGCCGCAATGATCGCGGTTCCCAGAATTGCTTTCGTTGATTTTGCCATCGATGATGCCCCTCCCTGAGCAAGACTCCTGGATGAAAATGAAAGTCAGCTGACCTTGATTTTCTTCTTGGTGGTGTATGTGGATCCGTCGTCATCAGTCCATGTGAAGACGACTTCCCCGGATTCAGGGACCTTCATCTTGAACGAGATATATGGATTTGAAGACACGGCCGGTTCGATCACTGTTTCAAACACCAGCTTGCCGTTAAACTCGGCCTTGAAGTGATTGATGATCTTGCGTGGGATCAGATCGCCGGTCTTTTTGTCTTTGCGCTGGCCGGATTCCATTTTGTGGCTGATCAGCGTTTTGATGGTGACGATTTCACCCGCTTCTGCCGTTTTGGGGACCTTTACGCGCGGTTTTGATTTTGCCATTTTGAGCTCTCCTCTGCTTAACCGCCGCAACCGCCGATGGTCACTTTCACGGGCTGTTTGTCCATGAAGAATGAGCCATCAGACATTTTCGCAACGGCGATCACATTCTGTGTTTTGGCCAAACGGATACGGGTGGAAGCTTCCGCCTCACCGCTCATTTCCGTGAAGCGGAAAGTGGCAACACCGGGGCGTGGATTGCCGTCAGCCAGGATCAACACGTCGGTGACGTGATCGTCTGCTGTCATCGGGCTTTCTACGCTTACCGATACCGGCACGGTGTTGCCGTTTTCGGCAATTTCCGGTGTGTCGAGTTCGACACGGCCTGATTGAACTTCTGCGCCACCGGTAAATTCCTTAATGGCATCTTCAGCCGTTGGGTCCTCGGCTGCCATGGCGATTGAAGGGATCCCTGTCACAGCTAAAGCTGCAGCCCCGGCTCCCCAGACCATGAATTCCCGTCTGTCTAGCTTCATTTCAAAGCTCCTGTTTCAATTGATGTTCGGACCGAACCAAGGCTTATGCCTTGATCTTGGGCCTTATTCCTTCAGCGTGGTCAGATAGGCGATGATGTCCTCAACCTGTTGAGCGTTGAGAATTGTCTTGCCCTGAAATTTTTCCGCCACGCGTGCACCAGCCTTGCTGGAATAGAAGCCTGGCATGATCGTCTCATCGCCAAAGACTTCTTTTGAGTTGACGATGATTGCGCGCAATTGTGCAACCTCGTAACGGTCGGCTACGCCATCCATTGGCGGGCCAACTTCCCCATGAAAGGGCAATTCATCAAGGTCAGAAGTTTGGTGACAGGCCAGGCAATTGCCCAGCTTTCGTCCAGCAAACCATTCTCTGCCAGCTTTGGCATCGCCTGCTTGCCCGGTCAGGGACGCCTGAACCTCACCTTCTGCAAATGTTACTTTATCCGGCGTGGTCTCGGCGGCAAAAGCGATGCCGCTCATAAATATGGCCAAGCCTCCGGCCAGAATCGGTTTCAACATGTCATTTCCTCCCATGCAGATTCTCCAGTCTGCCCAGACAGGGTAGTAGTGGATGCTCGCTAATGCAACATTAAATTCGCATTATTGAATAAGTGTATGATTGGCATGTCAATCCATGTTCGGATTGGGGTCTTCCTGCAACCGTCTGGCGTGGTACCTTTGAAAGGACTCTTCGCCCTCATAGCCTTTGTCACGAACCCATTCGAACATGTGCATTGTGGTGCCCTTGCCAAAAGTGCCGGGAATGGTGGCCACCGCGGCCGCACCTGCATCTTTGTCGGCTTGTTTGGCTTCCGGCATAAACAACACTGTTGGCGTGAACAGAATGCGCCATTTTTTGGCGGCCTGCTTTTCGCTCAGGGCTTCACCATCGAGATCGGTGACTTCCTCATCGCCATACAGATTATACTGCACGACCATGAAATTCTCTTTGATGTAGTTGGAAACCTTTGGATCGCTGAGCACCTTTTCATGCAGCCTGCGGCAATAGATGCAACCGCGTTGCTCAAAGACGATTGCCAGCCGCTTGCCTTCGTCGGCGGCGGCTTCCATGTCTTCACCAATATCCTTGAAGGTGGTGGCGAACCACTCCTGTTTGTGCAAACCGTCATCGCCCATCTCCGCAGAGTTGGCCGACAG
Source organism: Rhizobiaceae bacterium (assembly GCA_039969995.1). Lineage (GTDB taxonomy): Bacteria > Pseudomonadota > Alphaproteobacteria > Rhizobiales > Rhizobiaceae > Pseudahrensia. The sequence goes on along the minus strand of JBDVMU010000055.1, from coordinate 4,804 downwards.
GGTGACGATAAGCACCATTGTGAGTGACAATAAAATACGCATTTTCAGTCTCCTCTTATTGATCGACTATCCAAATGTGCTGATGGCGGGAAACCACTCCAGCATCAGATAGGCAATTGTTGACATTGAATTGGTCAAAAACAGCAATCCGGTGATTACCAGCAGCGCCCCGATGGCCTTCTCAACCTTGCCGATATGCCGCCGGTATTTCTGCATCAGTGCCAGAAACGGACCAGCGAAAAAGGCCACTGCGATAAACGGCAGGCCGATGCCCAACGAATAGACAAACAGCAGGCTGGCGCCTTGCAACACATCTGCCTCGCTTCCCGCATATAAAAGTATGGCGGCAAGGACTGGCCCGACACAGGGGGTCCAGCCAAACGCAAAGGCCAGGCCAACAACATAAGCGCCGGCCAGGCCAAGCGGTCGGCTACCGGTCTGGAACCTTGCTTCCCTGGAAAGCAACGGCAACCGCACGATGCCGAGATAGTGAATGCCAAGGATCAAAATGAGCCCGCCGGCCAGATAACTGAGCATGTCGAAATGATCGACCAGCAATTCTCCGATAAGCGATGCACTGGCCCCGAGCGCAACGAAAACAGTCGAGAAGCCCAACACGAAGGCCAGCGCCGTGATGACCACATTGCGGGTTGCCGATGCAGACTTCTGTTCCCCGGTCAGTTGGTCCAGCGAAACACCTGCCAGAAACGACAGATAGGGCGGAACCAAGGGTAGGACGCAGGGAGACACAAAAGACAGCAAGCCAGCCACAAAGGCGCCAAAGAATCCGACATTCAGGTCCATGATCATCAAACTGTGATTTTACACATTCATATATTATAATGTATGTGACATGCAGCAATTGCAACAAGCGACAGAATTCTCATGCGCAGGATCCGCTCAATTTGGCTCTCGACCATCGCCACACTGGCAATGGGTGTTCTGCTGTGCTTGCCAGCTCGTGCTGCCGAACTGATCATGTTCGAACAGGATTATTGCGAGTGGTGTGAACGGTGGAACGAAGACATTGGCGTGGTCTATGCGAAAACAGACGAAGGAAAGCGTGCACCTCTCAGACGTGTGAACATCCATGACCCTATCCCGGGGGATATTTCTTCTGTAAGAGTTGAGAGATTCACTCCGACCTTCGTTTTAGTTGACAAGGGAGTGGAGATTGGACGTATCCGGGGATATCCCGGTGAAGATTTTTTCTGGGGATTGCTCGGACAGTTGATCAAGAAGCTGCCTGAACCAAATAGCTAAGAAAGTAGTGGGAATACACACATGAACTCCGCATCATCAACAGCATTCAAATTCGATTTCGACGTCGACGAAATAGCTGACAGCGCGCGCGAAGCAACGGATTTTTTAAAATCTATCGCCCACGAAGGTCGCTTGATGATTTTATGCCGCCTGGCCGAGGGCGAATGCTCGGTGACCGAGCTTGAAGAATTGTTGTCGGCACGACAGGCCGCTGTGTCGCAGCAACTGGCCCGACTGCGGCTTGAAGGCATCGTTGACGCGCGACGTGAAGGCAAATCCGTCTACTACTCATTGGCTGACAATCGCATCCAGACCATTATCCCGGTGCTGTATGAGATGTTCTGCAAAACCGATTAACGCTTGATATCCAGCGGACCGCCACCTAATATTCAAAAAATCGTATATGTCGATGGGAGAGCGACATGGAGGAGTTGAGTGCTGGCACAACGGCCGCACTCGCGGGCTTGATAGGCGGCATTGTGCTGGGATTTTGCGCCCGCTGGGGCCGATTCTGTACGCTTAACGCCATCGAAGGAGCGGTGCTTGGTGGAGATGACAGCGGCCTGCGCAGCTGGGGCTTAGCCATTGCATCAGCAACCATCGGTGCTTTTGCCCTTGATCAGGCCGGGCTGATCGACATCAGCGCTTCATTTTATACTTCAAGCCCCACAACGCTTTTGGCAACGATCACTGGAGGCCTTCTTTTTGGTCTCGGAATGGCGTTTGTGGGCACCTGTGGCTACGGCTGTCTGGCCCGTATTGGGGGGGGTGATCTCAAATCTGTTGTGACATTTTTGGTGATGGGCATTTCAGCATACGCCACCTTGCGAGGAGCAACTGCCTATATCAGGGTCGCGCTTTTTCCGACACCGGAGGCGGCGGATACACCAGCATCATTTGCCTACGCGGCAGGCAATTGGTTGGGAATCGGGCCCCATTGGGCCGCCTATATCTTTGCCCTTGTGATGATCGGCCTTTGTTTTTCCTCGGCCCAGTTCCGGAGTCAGCATAAGAAAATTGCCATCGGTATCCTTGTCGGTCTGGTGATCGCCTGGGGATGGTTTGCAACTGGAAATCTCGCCGTTGATGAGTTCGATCCCTATCCTCTGGAGAGTTACACCTTTTCGGCGCCGTTGGGAGAAACGCTCATCTACTTTATGACAATGACCGGCTCGAGCCTCAAATTTGGCATTGGAGCGGTCATTGGTGTTATCGTCGGGGCGGCTGTGACCAGCATCGCACAAACTCATTTTCGCTGGGAAGCCTGCGATGATGCCCGCGAAATGCGGCGACAGATCCTCGGCGGATTTTTGATGGGCGTTGGCAGTGTCACCGCATTGGGGTGCACGATCGGGCAGGGGGTTTCGGCCGCCTCCCTGCTGGCCTTCTCGGCGCCTGTCGCCCTGGTTTCCATATTTGTGGGTGCCTGGATCGGCCTGCAAATTCTCATTGATGGCTCCATGATGGGGCCGTTTCGGGCGCTTCGCGCCATGATGCAACAACATTGAAACTCTTAGGAGAACTCCAGATGAAATTCGTAACGTCGCTGCTCATTTCAGCCTGCCTTGTCGGGCCGGCCCTTGCCGAAGCCGACCTGAAGAAGGGTGAAAAGGTCTTCAAGAAGTGCAAGGCCTGTCATCAAGTTGGCGAAAAGGCCAAGAACAAGACGGGACCAATCCTGAACAATCTCTGGGGTCGCAAGGCTGCGGGTGAAGAAAGCTTCAAGGCGAAGAAGTATTCCAAGGCCCTGCGGGCCAAAGGCGAGGAAGGCCTGGTTTGGAATGATACGACCATCTCGGCATTTATCGAAAACCCGAAGAAATACATTAAGGGCACCAAGATGGCGATCAAAATCAAAAAGGAAAAAGACCGGGTAAATCTTCTCGGCTATCTGCAGCAGTTCTCGACGCCTGAAGCTGTTGAAGCGGCTAACGCCGCGGAACAGTGATTGTTGATCCGGGCAAGAGCGAGGTTGGGACATTCGGTGAGAGCCGAATTCCCAGCCTTCTGATCTGTCAACTTGACCAGTCAACTCTAACCATTACATTCAATAATATGATTATGTATAAATCACCCTTATTTCTGGCGCTGTCCTTGCTGATTTCGATGACGTCATCAGCCTTGGCAGAGGGCGACCGGGAATATGGTGAATACCTGTCTGCCGAGTGCGTGACTTGCCATCAGTCGAAGGACACTGAGGCGAAGATCCCGGTCATCAACGGCATGCACGGAGAAGGCTTTATTGCTCTGATGAAAGCCTATCGGGCGGAAGAGCTCGACAATCCAACAATGCGGACAATCGCCAAGCGGTTGACCGACGAAGACATCGCGGCGCTGGCGGCATATTACGCTTCTCTGCCGGCGCCCGAATAAACGTCATTTACTAATGGGAGGAAAATCATGACGGACTTCACGAGACGACAATTTACCGGGCTTTTGGGCCTTGGCGCTGTCACCGCTGGCCTCAGTCTGCCGGCCTATGCGCAAGGTGCAAAGCCCCGTGTGGTGGTTATCGGCGGTGGCGCTGGGGGTGCAACTGCTGCGCGCTATATTGCCAAGGACTCAAAGGGGGCGATTGACGTCATTCTTATCGAGCCCTCCAAGCAGTATTACACCTGCTTCTTCTCCAATCTCTATCTGGGCGGCTATCGCGATTATTCGATGATCGGCCACACCTATGATGGATTGGCAGCCAATCACGGTGTTAACGTGGTGCACGACTGGGCGGTTGGCGTCGATGGTGCGGCCAAAACTGTTGAGCTGGGTTCGGGTGCAAAAATCAGCTATGATCGCTTGGTCATATCTCCTGGTATCGACATGAAATATGGTTCCGTTGCGGGCTATTCGATCGAAAACCAGGATAGCATGCCGCATGCTTGGAAGTCCGGTACCCAGGTGGCATTGCTGAAAGCTCAGGTGGAAGCCATGCGGGAGGGCGGCACATTTGTCATGATACCGCCACCAAACCCTTACCGTTGCCCACCGGGTCCATATGAGCGCATTTCAATGATCGCTCACATCCTGAAAAACAAAAATCCAACCGCCAAAATCATTGTGCTGGATCCAAAGGAGAAGTTCTCCAAACAGGCCCTCTTCATGGAAGGTTGGGAAAAGCACTATCCAGGCATGGTTGAATGGATCCCGGCTTCAATTTCCGGCGGTGTTCAAAACATCAACATGGATACGATGGAAATTGAAACTGACCTCGACACGTTCAAAGCCGATGCCGCTTCAGTTGTACCAGCCCAGAAAGCCGGCGCGATCTGTGACCGCGCGGGCATAACCGAGGGTGATTGGTGCCCGATTGTTCCAGCTACCATGCAGTCGCGGGCGGATGAAAACATCCACGTATTGGGCGATGCGTCGGTGGCCTCGGCGATGCCGAAATCAGGTTTCTCTGCCAACAGCCAGGCCAAGGTTGCAGCCAACGCAATTCGCGGTGCGCTGACCGGTTCACGGGTCTTCCCGGCTCGCTTTGCCAATACTTGCTGGAGCCTGATTGAAGATAATGATGGCGTGAAAGTGGGCGCAAACTATAAGG
>JBDVMU010000054.1:0-87715 GCA_039969995.1 Rhizobiaceae bacterium | reverse complement strand
ATATCAAGCCTCACTGGCCCTACATTGTGCCGGAACCTTATCACCAGATGTATGGCCGCAACCATGTTCCTGCAGCCGCCCGTCACCCCGCTGAACGTGAAGACCCGCACCCGGTTTATGCCCAGTTCATGGACAACGCGATTGGCAAAGCGTTTCAGCGTGACGAAGTGCGCGATATGGTTATCCCCGCCTATATGGGCTTGATCAAACAGTGTGACGACCAGATGGGCGTGCTGTTTGATTATATGGAAAAATCCGGTCGCATGGATGATACAATGATCGTCATTACATCCGATCATGGCGACTATCTTGGTGACCACTGGCTGGGCGAGAAAGATCTGTTCCATGAACAGTCGGCCAAAATTCCAATGATCATTTACGACCCGTCGCCGCAAGCCGATGCGGCACGCGGTACTGTATGCGATGAACTGGTGGAAGCTATCGACCTTGCAGCAACATTTGTGGAGTTTGGAGGTGGTGAGGTGCCAGGCCACATTATCGAAGGCCGTTCGCTGATGCCCTTTTTGACGGGGCAGTCGCCTGGAAACTGGCGCGACTTTGCGGTCAGCGAATACGATTTTTCTCAAACGCCCATGGCAATGCGCCTGAACCTTGAACCAAAGGATGCGCGCCTGTTTATGATTGCCGACAAGCGTTGGAAATTCATGCATGCTGAAGGCGCTGATGAATCGGGCCCCTTTTCACCGATGCTTTTTGATATGGAAAATGACCCAGACGAGTTCTTTGATCTTGGGAATGACCCTGAACACCGCGCAATCATCGACATGATGTATGAGCGGCTTGGCAAATGGGGACGCCGCATGTCGCAGCGCACCACGATTTCTGACAAGCAATTGCTTGCTGGAAGGGGTAAATCGCGTCGCCGCGGCATTCTTGTCGGCACATATGAGCATCAGGAGGTAGACCCTGAATGGTCAGTTAAATATCTGGGCAAGGCACCGCAAAGGCCGACAGATACCAACAGTGAATAGGCTTGGGCCGAACCAGTAGAAGTTCGTCGACATGGATGGCTTTTGAATTACCAGCGGCCCGTTTGTTCAGTCCTGGACACCATGTGAATGGCCAGATTGACCGCAATTGCAAGGGCGATCAGGACAAACCCCAAACCCAGTGCCAGGGCAAAGTCACCCTTGCCGGTTTCCAGCGCTATGGCTGTTGTCAGCACCCTGGTGACATGATCGATATTGCCGCCGACAATCATGATGGCACCAACTTCCCCAATTCCTCGACCGAAACCTGCCAAGGCTGCGGTTAGCAGCGACCGGCGGCAATCCCAGATCAGGGCCCGCATGCGTTGCGACTTGGTCGTGTTCAACGATATCAACAGATCATGGTATTCGGCCCATAGGTCGCGAATGGCCTGATGGGCAATTGAGGCGATCAGCGGTGTGATGATGATCACTTGGGCGATGATCATGGCTGTTGGTGTGAATAACAGCCCCAGAACACCAAAGGGACCGGACCGCGACAGCAGAATGTAAACGATCAGGCCAACGACGACTGGTGGCAATCCCATCAAGGCATTGAGCAGTGCTATGGTGGCCCGACGGAAGCGAAAGCGGTTGACCGACAGCAATGCGCCCAGGGGAAGTCCAATCAAAGATGCAACCACAACGGCAGTCAGTGTGACCTGCAGTGAGCGCAGGGCAATCTCCAGCAAGTCCTTGTCGAGATCGACAATCAGCCGGAATGCCTCAGCCAGGCCTTGCCAGATATCGTTCATGGAGATGCTGATCCGTTTAGTGAGTGGCCATGCCGCAGATCAGGGACATAAACGACCCGTAACGCCCTGTCACTATTCGGGGTCTCTGTGGACTTGTTGGGGAGAAGAAATCAATTGCTCGCTGTTTTCGCAAATCACCGGTGGGCACTTAGCGGCGGTGAGGTCGGCGAACCGGCTGACCGTGCGGCCGGTGACGAAATATGAGGTTGATAGCGTTGGGGCTGCAATGAAAAGCCAGCCGACCTAAGTCGGCTGGATCAGTTTTGGTTCGTCTAGGAGAGATCGTCTAAATATCGTCTACTGTGATCGCGTGAATCAGACGCGCTGGCTCGCCGGTAGAAGGCGAAAGATAGCCGTGGATCATCAATAACGGCAGCCCATCTTCCGGTTGGAAAACGTAGAGCAAAGCGTCCATTCTTTTGGCGGGAATGCGGGCATTGGCTTCTTCAGGCACCAGTTCATGATTGACATGGAGCAGTACAAAATCCGTCAGCGGTCGGTCCTCGAACAGATCATCAAGCCAGTGGGCCTCAAAAATGCGCCGATAGTCCTTGCCGACATAGTCACCTGGATCCTGCGCAAGCATGCGTGCTGAGTCTCGGGACAGTTAGACGATGGGCAGCGAAAACTGTTTGACCTCAAATGCGGTCAAAGACGGATCGGAATCAGCGACACGGTAGTAATAATCGCCAGCATGGCGGTTGTGGCCGGTCAAGATATCGCGGAGTTTGTCTTTCAGGCGTACCGGCGTTCGTTCAAACCCAGCCTCCCACCTCGAAATGTTAGGCTGTGTTACACCAAGGAGTTCGGCCAACTGGGCTTGATTCAAACCACGACTTCTCCGTAGCTTTCGCAGCTGAAGACCACAGAACATGTCGGGAGAGGTGTTCTGTTCCCGGCCCAGGCCAAGCTCGTGAAAATGTGGGTCGATCTCGTTGACCCGGATCATGTTGACCTGCTCGTCCAAGCCAGGCTGTTTAAGTTCTCTCTCTTTCACCACATATCTCCAATCGCAAATGTGATTAGTGAATGGGATACACTAATATACATATATTTCTATAATTCACCTGATAAGTATGCAGGGTGAGAATTATCCTGAATATTATCGGAAAAATATCAATAATTCGCGATATTAGAAATATAAATGCAAAATATTCTAATCTTCATCGGGAATTCAAAATTAATATATTGGAATTTCGAAATTATTTAAATTTAGAAAATCTAAATAGGGGTAAAGAATTCTAATTTCAGATGATTATAAACTTATTGGTGTGGCGGTATATTTTTACATGTATAGGGCGATGGAAGAAACTTAGTGCTGTGTTGTCGAAAATTGAGAATGGTGTCGGCCGGAATTCTGCATTTTTTGAAGCTTCGCGTTTAATGCCCGGCATTTGGGGCGAAGTTCTCTGCAATTATGAGATAGCAGCGTCGAAAATGCTTAGTGGGGCGGTCTAATAATGAATGGCATTCCCATTTTCATCCGCTCGTGCCCCAATCTGGGATGATTGGTTCTGATTCAGCGGGTCCAGATGACAATCTGTTCGTTGCGCCCACGAAGCGCCTGCGGATCTTTTAAGGGTGAAAACGGTGCCAATAATTCAGGTCGATCTACCGCCTCTCGCTCAACGGCATCGATAAGGGTCTGGCTGACGACACATTGGCAGTCCAGGGAGCGCGTCATTTCCTCCAGCCGACTGGTGACATTCACCGTGTCACCGAGCGTGGCGTATTCCAGACGTCTTTCTGTTCCAATATCTCCCAGGATCACGGACCCGAAGTGCATTCCGATGGATACCTTCACCTCCGGCTCGCCGCGTTGTCTTCTAATTTGATTGAAACTCTCAATTGAAGCGATGAGTGCGTCAGCGCAACTGAGCGCATTGGATGCGTCATGGTCGCTGGCTTCTGGGGTGCCAAACGTCACCATCACACCGTCGCCCAGATACTTGTCCAACGTACCATGGTTGTTGAATACCGCTTCTTCCACCAGGCGATGAAAATCGCGAAGCAGAGAGACCACTTCCTTGGGGGAGGCGGTTTCGGCAAGGCGGGTGAATCCAACAATATCAACAAACATGACAACCACGTTTTGCGCGCGGACTTCCTTAAAAGGTTGGTCATGGCCGGCCAGGCGGTCGACCATATTGGGTGGAAAGTGGCGGGCAAGGTTGGTTCTTTCACGCGAGGCGGCGGCCTGGCTAAGCAGCAGACGGTTCATGCGGAAGGAATTGATTGCAAGGATTACCGCAACAATCATGAACGTCGTCACTTCTTCAATGCGCGACCAGACGCGCGCTTCACTGGGGTCGATCAGGTTCAGAAGAGTGAGGTCGCCATTGACGGCCTCCGTGAGGCGATGGGTCAGGTCAGAATCTGCCGTGCCCAGGAGTAAAATGGCAAACATGCCGAGCAGCCAGGCCGAAGTCGTCCAGATGCCGTAGGCGAACACCGTGCGCCATGAATATCCCAGGGTTACAGCTGCCAGGAAAATATAAAAATATTTGAAGTTCTCAAACTTGTATTGAACAGCGTTTGGCCAATCCGGGTCGAGCATCGGATTAGGGTAGAGCATGCCGAATACCATCAGCAGAATGTCGGCAAACAGAAGTGTCAGTTCCCAGCGCGAGTGGCCAACCTTGCCAGCTTTGAGCTGCAGCCAGCCGATCACTGCGAGGCCTGCCAAAATAAAGTGGTAATAGATCACGGCCCAGGACTGGATCGTGGCGATCAGCAGACACCCCGAAATCAACAGCGCTACCCAACGCGCCCGAACCGCTAATGCCAGACCTTCTTGCTTGTCGCGTTGTAATGCCTGTGTTGCGTGTTGGTTGGCAGATCCGCTTGCGCGAGCTTGTTGGTCGTTGCGCAAAGCTTGCCATAAGCCGCCAGAACCTGATGCTGGCTGGGCGATATCAGTCGACATAACCAAATTCTCCTTCAACGAGAATGTGAGATTGAACGTCCTGCCATCTCAACTGTTTGGCAGAGTACATTGTTGATCTGCTTCAGTGGAGGTCAAATGCCGGATATTCCCACCTCAAGGCTTCCGGTGACGTCAAGACCGCAGCAATCAGCAGGCTGGGGAAAGGCAATGCCAACGCAGCAGACATCTGGCGATTCTCGACTTGCAGGCAAAATTAGCGGTCGCTTAGCAACAATGTGCTGAGATTTTCTATTGTCGGGGTCCCTCAAGATATTGGTGCAGTGTATTTATGAATTCGAATTTGATAAATAGATATGGGAATATACAAGTGTTAATTATGTTGTGAGGCCGGAAAATATGACAAACAAGCAGCTTGAAACTCTTTTTAATTGCTGCCGGGAAATGCAGAAATTGGGATACCCGCATCCAGATTTTAATATCCGTACGCGCGGTGGATATTACGAGATATTGCGAGGTAACAAAGTTGTTTGGCGTCGCCGGGTCAATCGGCACTGGACGGAAGTCGCGTAAAATGTGATCGGCGGCCAAGGCCCGTTTGGAAGTCTCCATTGCCTCATCGACTTGTGACTCGCGAAACGCGCGTGCCCTGAAAAAAATCGCAAAAATGACCGCGGTTCTGAATTTTCGAAAAATAATCATGCAGTGGTTTGGATGATGCATTGAATCCAATATGGCTTCAGCAAACTGACACTGAAAACTTTGATGCGCGCTTCGATAATCATTCGATAATCAATTGAATGCTGTGATGTTTTCAGTCAGCAAACCGGGAAGTTGCAATGAACGGGCTCCGTCATTTGAGCAATTTGAGGGGAACAAGTGCGCAGGAATTCGGGCTCAATGAGGCTGGTGCAGCTGCTTGCTGGAATTGGCAATCACCCGGAAAACGAATCAGAAAATTGGATGAACCCGGAGCGCGACGAGAGAAGGAATTGGCCAAACGATTATTCCCACAGGGTGCAGGAAAATTATTAATAATGTCCGATACGTTCATGTTGAGGTCAGGCATCTTGGCCACCCTTAAGTGGGGACGGTGAATCAAAAACAATAAGCGACGGCCCCCTATGAGTAATGTCTCGAGAGAGGCGCGGCCATGGAGGAAAATCGGATTCGCATTGGCTCAAAAGGCCAGATTGTCAGCAACTATCTTTGCGGCCGCCCTATTGTCGATGGCGCAAGGAGCAATCTCAAACGGAACGTTGTTGCGTGTTGAGAGGTAGAATTTGAACAAACATTCTGACAGCTGGCAGATGCGGCTGGCGAAGACGCTAAAATAACAGGCAGGCGGAAAACTATGACACCAGAGGAAATTAAATCGCTACGCAAAAGTAAAGGTCTGACCCAGGAGCAACTGGCGTCGATGATGCAGGTAGACTCCACAACTATCTATCGTTGGGAAAATGGCATCGTGACCCCAAGCTTGGTCAAGACCGCAATTTTTCGGGATATTTTGATCAAGGCTGGAGATGGTCGAACCCACCCCTTTGTCAGCCATCTGCTATCGCGCGGTCAGGCAACGGCAATCTTGGATTTTCACGGAGTCTATTTTCGGGTCAATGATTCGTATGAGAGGCTGCTCGGTCGTCCCCGAACTGAACTGATACGCAACTCGGCTTGGCAAATTCTGGAAGAGTTGACCCAAGCGATTACAGACCTGTCTTCCGTTGACCTCGACAAATTTGTTCAAGGAAAGATTGCCTGTGTTCGTGCAGAGAACATTCCAAACAGCACGACCGGCGTTGCGCTGGATCACGAATTGCACGCTGTTGCGCAACGCGACTTTTCAACGATCATTGTACACGAGCTGCGAAAGACTTCGAGCAAGAAAAAGTGGTCGGTTGTGACGGTTGATCCGAAGTTCTAGTTGAACGTCGGGAAACCGCGCTGCGACGAACTTGTTCTCATACCTCAGCGATTCGGCATTCTGATTTCCTGCCATTCGTGCATGGTAAGGATACATGCTGTATTTTGAATTCTTAAGCGTGGTCAATTTTTGGGCCAATCAGTCTCATTTTTGAGCAAAAGCCTGAACTCTGCGCGGCATAGGTCAAAAAAATGCAGACTTGAGCGCGAAATTACAGAGTTTTGCCGATTTGAGGTGATTGACCTCTTTTGACGAACATGTCTGAATATCGGTCTAATGGATCGAGTACCACTTACACCTCAGATGCAGGATTGTTGCTGTCAGGTTGAGCCTGTTGGCTGGCGTATTTTGTTCTGTCGACGGTGTTGGTCTGATTGTTGGGCATTTGGAATCGATCCAAAGTCCTCATTTCATTAATCAATTCAAATCTCCGGATTCGGGAAACAACCCGACCGGTTCACAAAGGGAGACTATAATGAAAAAGTTCGTTCTCGCCGCTGCAATGGCAGCGTCGGCGTCGCTGGCAGGGCAAAGCTTTGCCGCCGATCAGCAGTTCATTTCTATCGGCACAGGTGGTGTCACAGGCGTTTACTATCCGACCGGTGGTGCCATCTGTCGCCTGGTTAACAAAAACCGCAAGGAACATGGTCTGCGTTGTTCTGCAGAATCAACTGGTGGTTCGATCTACAACATCAACACGGTTCGCGCCGGTGAGTTGGAATTCGGTGTCGCTCAGTCAGACTGGCAGTATCACGCCTATAACGGCACATCGAAATTTGCCGATGCTGGCAAGTTTGAAAAGCTGCGGGCTGTTTTTTCCGTCCATCCAGAGCCGGTGACGGTGATTGCCAGCGATTCATCAGGCGTCAATACGCTGACCGATGTTAAGGGCAAGCGGATGAACATCGGCAACCCCGGTTCCGGTACACGCGGTACTTGGGAAGTGATCGAGGAAGCCATGGGTTGGTCCCGTTCGGACCTGAAACTGGCTGCTGAAATGAAGTCGGCCGAAACTGGTCAGGCAGTTTGCGATGGCAAGATCGATGCCTATTTCTGGCTGGTTGGTCATCCTTCCGCTTTGACCCAGGAATCACTGGCAAGCTGCGATGCGCATCTGGTGAATGTAGAAGGTGCAGCGATCGATAAGCTGGTTGCCGACAATTCCTTCTACCGTACGGCTACTATTCCAGCCGGCATGTACAACAACAAAGAAGACATTCGCACATTTGGTGTTGGTGCAACTTTCGTGTCCAGCGCCGATGTGCCTGCTGATACGGTCTATGTTGTTGTAAAAGCAGTGTTTGAAAACTTCGACCAGTTCAAGAAACTGCATCCTGCATTCGCAAATCTGAAGCCTGAAGAGATGATCAAAGACTCTCTGTCGGCTCCGCTGCATGATGGTGCGGTGCGCTACTACAAAGAAAAAGGCTGGATGTAAGGCCTGACCAAATCAGGGGCGGAGGCGAAAGCCACCGCCCCTTTTTTAATACTATGAGCGACGGGCAACCGTCCCTTCAATAATCAGAGGTGCCAAAGCACCCAATAATGCGGGTTTATAGAGGAGAGCGTGATTATGAGCGCGACTGGGGACAATCTTGAGAAATTCACAGCCACCGACACCGGGGGTAGAAATCCAGTCGGTTGGCAAAAGAATCTGATCTTTTGGGTGGCGCTGATCTGGGCGCTGTTCCAGCTCTATATCGCGTCCAACGTGCCCTTTCTTGTTCAGGAGATTGTTGGTTTTGGGGTTGTTACCAACTCCAACGCGCGCTTGATCCATCTCGCCTTTGGCCTCGCATTGGCCTCCATGGCCTTTCCGCTTACGCAAAACGCGTCAAAAGATTCCATCCCATGGTATGACTGGGTTTTGTTGGCACTGGGTGTCCTTTCCTGCATTTACATTGTTGTGTTGCGCAACGAGATTGCAGTGCGCGCGGGCCTTCCAGTTACATCCGATCTGGTAATCTCGACCATCGGAATGATTGTACTCCTCATCGGCGTTTATCGGGCGCTTGGCCTTCCACTGGTGATCGTCGCCAGCGTATTTCTGCTTTACGTTTTCTTTGGCGACGCCCGTTGGTTGCCCGACGCTATGCAGTGGAAGGGTGCGTCGTATGGCAAAGCCATGTGGCATTTCTGGATGCAGAACGAAGGTGTCTTCGGTGTTGCGCTGGGGGTTTCGGCCTCATTGATTTTCCTGTTTGTGCTGTTCGGATCGATCCTTGAGAAAGCCGGTGCGGGCAACTATTTCATCAAAATTTCATTCGCCCTGCTGGGTCATTTCCGGGGCGGTCCTGCCAAGGCTGCTGTTCTGGCTTCTGCCATGAGCGGTCTCTATTCTGGTTCCTCTATTGCCAACACGGTCACTACCGGCACCTTCACCATTCCGCTGATGAAGCGGACCGGATTCTCGGCTGAAAAAGCCGGTGCCGTTGAAGTGGCGTCTTCAACCAACGGTCAGCTGACGCCGCCAGTGATGGGGGCCGCGGCCTTCCTGATCGCTGAATTTACCGGTGTGAGCTATACCGAAATCCTGCGTCATGCACTCATTCCGGCGCTCGTGTCGTATATTGCGCTGGTCTATATCGTGCATCTTGAAGCGATGAAGATGGGGTTGAAGGGACTTGAAAAGCCAACTTCAACCATGACCCTAGCCGGCAAGCTGATCGGTGTTTTGAGCGGCTTTATCGGTATCGTTGTGCTGGCCGCAATTGTCTACTTTGGGCTTGGTTGGATCAAGGTTGTGATACCCGGACTGGCTTTCACGGCAGCAATCGCAGTTTGCGCTGTGGCATATCTGGCTCTGCTATGGCTGGCCTCTCGCCACGAAGATCTGGTTGTCGATGACCCCAACGCACCTATCCTGGAATTGCCCAGGGCAGGGCCGACAGCCCTGACGGGTCTTTATTACATTTTGCCGATTGTGATTTTGATCTGGTGTATTCTGATCGAACGCTTCTCGCCGGCCTTTTCAGCTTTCTGGGCAACGATTGCGATGATTGTCGTGGCGCTGACTCAGCATCCGTTGAAGGCAATCATGCGGGGTGAAACAGACATCAGCGGAGCCATGCGGCGCGGAATCGCAGAGTGGCTGGAAGGCATGGTGGCAGGGTCCCGCAACATGATCGGGATTTCTGTAGCCACAGGTGCAGCGGGTATCATCGTGGGGACAATTTCCCTGACTGGTGCTCATCAGGTGGTTGGTGAATTGGTTGAGTACCTGTCTGGTGGTTACCTGATGGTGATGCTGATCCTGGTTGCAATCATGAGCTTGATCCTCGGTATGGGGTTGCCCACGACGGCCAACTACATTGTTGTGTCGTCACTGATGGCGCCGGTCATTTTGATCCTTGCAGCGAAGAGCGGGCTCATTTTGCCCCTTATCGCGGTGCATTTGTTCGTCTTCTATTTCGGCATTCTGGCCGACGACACACCGCCTGTTGGTCTGGCAGCGTTCGCCGCTGCGGCGATATCGGGTGGTGATCCGATCAAGACAGGTATTCAGGGCTTCGCTTACGATATTCGCACAGCGTTGCTGCCCTTCCTGTTCATCTTCAACACCGAATTGCTGTTGATCGATGTGCATTGGACCAAGGCAATATTCGTTTTCATTGTGGCGGTGATAGCGATGTTACTATTTGCCTCGGCAACACAAGGCTGGTGGCTGGTGCGCAACAAGATATGGGAATCTGCAGTGTTGCTGCTGATTGCCTTTACCCTGTTCCGACCTGGCTATTGGCTCGATCAGGTATCGGCGCCATTCAGCGATACCAAACCCGATAAAATTTACGAAGTGGTGGGCAGTGCCCCGGACAATGGCGTTTTGACCTTTGTTGTGTCAGGGCCAAATTTCGATACGGGTGAAATGACGTCAACAACTTTGCTGGTGCCGCTGGGTGACCGTAAAGAGGCTATTGAACGGCTGGAAGGCGCAGGCCTGACGGTTCTGCTCGAAGACGGCCTGGCCAAAATAGACGAACCGCTGCCGCAAACACCGTTCTTTGAATCGATCGGCAAGCTGTTTGACTTTTACGCAGACGAACCGGTTGTTGTTTCTCAGGTCAAGCAGAAGGCTGACCGGATGCCAAAGGAGGTATTCTACATTCCAGCTTTGCTTTTGTTGGCTTTGGTGTTCTTCTCACAGCGGCGTCGTCGTGAGACAGTAACCGCATAGGACAAACCGGCAATGAGCCACGTATTTGGACGAAATACCCGCGTGCAACCACCCACGGTTGCAGGCGGTGAAGGGTGTTATCTGATCGATGAAAGCGGCAAACGCTACTTCGACGGGTCCGGTGGCGCAGCCGTTTCCTGCCTCGGTCATGGTGATGCGGAAGTAACCGCCGCCATCAAAGCACAGTTGGATCAGGTGGCCTTTGCCCATACCGGCTTTTTCACCTCCCAGCCAGCCGAGCAATTAGCGGATCTGTTGATTGCCCATGCACCAGAAGGCATCGATCAGGTTTATTTTGTCTCCGGTGGATCGGAAGCAGTCGAGGCCGCGCTTAAGCTCGCCCGACAATATTTTGTCGAGCGGGGTGAATCGGGTCGCCATCGGGTGATCGCTCGCAAGCAGAGTTATCATGGCAACACGCTTGGAGCGCTTGCCGTGGGTGGCAATGAATGGCGGCGTGCGCCATTTGCTCCCATCCTGATCGACACCAGCCACGTCTCGCCTTGCTTTGAATATCGGGGACGGCAGGACAATGAATCAGCCTACGAATATGGCCAACGGGTCGCCAATGAGCTGGAGGTGGAGATTGAGCGCCTTGGTGCCGACAGTATCATGGCTTTCATCGCTGAGCCGGTGGTTGGCGCCACATTGGGCGCAGTGCCGCCGGTTGAAGGTTATTTCAAGCGGATCCGTGAGATCTGCGATGCCAATGGGATTTTGCTGATTCTGGATGAAGTTATGTGCGGCATGGGGAGGACGGGTTCGCTGTTTGCCTGTGAGCAGGACGACGTGGCACCCGACATTGTTTGTATCGCAAAGGGTCTTGGTGGTGGTTATCAGCCACTAGGTGCGATGCTCTGTTCCAACGATGTGTTCAACACCATCAGGCAAGGTTCGGGTTTTTTCCAGCATGGTCACACCTATTTGGCGCATCCAACCGCCTGCGCAGCCGGACTGGCAGTGGTCCAGGCAATTTTGGGGCGGGGATTGATCGATCAGGTCAATGTCATGGGCACTCGATTGCAATCTGCGCTGCAAGAACGATTTGGCCAGCACGCCAATATCGGCGATATTCGAGGCAGAGGTTTGTTCATTGGCCTGGAAATAGTTGAGGACCGGGCATCGAAGAAACCATTTGATCCGTCGCTGGGAATCAACAAGAAGCTGAAGCGGGCGACCTTTGAAGCAGGACTGATTTGCTATCCTATGGGTGGGACAATTGATGGCAAGAATGGTGACCATGTATTGCTGGCTCCGCCCTATGTCATGCAGGAGACGCAAATTGATGAAATCGTCGACAAACTGGAAATTGGCCTAGTTCAAACATTGGCTTAGTTATGCCGATGATTTGTAATTACCTGTACCAAGTATGGATCATCGCTACTGTTATCTTAAAACAGTCAGATGAGTCCAACTGGACCGAAATTTATATAAATCTGGTCTGAAATCGACTACAGTCAGGTTGGGAGTGATTCGTAGAGGGCGATATCATGCTAAAATTAGTGACTAAAGACGATGTTCTTGGAACATCGCAAAGTGAAATACGGGCAACATTACAACGGCTTAGTAAGAGTTCTAACCTGCGCGATGCCTGCGACATCGCGCAAGAGTATTTTCGACATCTTGATGTCGATCTAGTCTCGGTGATTTTCTGCAGCAATGACGACTCCGTACCTGCGATACGGCCATTCAGAAATTTGCCGCAGGCTTTGGTTGATCTTGCACCTAAAATGCAAGAACTGGGCGGCTGTCCAATAAAGAGAGAAGCTCAGTGGCGCTTGCGTCCATTCGATTGGAAGCAAATATCCAAATCTGACCATCCTGACTTCATGTTTCAACGCTTTCTGTCGGAAGTCGACAAGTTGAGCTATGCCATGGTGCTGGCAGTTCCTGTAATTATCGGCAGGGGCATTGCCGTTTTTTCGGTAGGCATTGATGAGCATCGTGTTGGCTCGCAGGTGCGTGAAGATGTGATGACTGCGATCTGTCAGATCGCGACCGCAATGATCAGCAGGTTCCCAGAACTTGCCACCTTGTTTGAAGCCAAGAAACTGACAACGCTTCAGGCGACAGTCATGTTGTTTGCGATTCAGGGGTTCTCAAACAAGGCGATTGCTGAATCGTTGGGGTTAGGCGAAGTTGCGGTTAACCTGGTGATTAGGTCGGCACAGGAAAAACTTGGCGCAAGTAATTTTGCCCAAGCTGTGGCAAAGGCACTGGCAATGGGCGAGTTTGCTCACATGCAGATCGGTGATCACGACTTGATCTGATCCCATTTTCCTTTTACTGCTCGACGCTGACACAGAACAAAAGCTGCGCGGCGTCGGGAGGACTGTATGGCGCAAGTTATGGGTGAGTTATTAGCTCGCTTCGAGTCTGCGCACGCAAAACTGGCGGCCACACTTGAGCAAAGCGAAGGCGATGCTAGTGGCTCAATAATTGCCGCTGACCGGCAATTGGCCGATGTGTTTGGGCAAATACTGGAAGCGCGGTTGTCGAATGATGATGATAGGGCCGTGCGCATTGAATTCTTGTTGAAGGAAATTATGGCCGCGAGTGACCGCGACGGTTTGGTCTGTACTTTGGCAGAAAAAGCGATGGGTGATGTCAACGAGGCAATGACCTCTCGCCAATCTCCGCCGGTGGTTGAAGATAATGCGAACACTGGCTGATACTGGATCAGTCCTGGTTGATAATATTGTGCAGGGGCTGGTAGCCATCTAGCGTCATCATGAGCGAATTTCGGCAGAGGGTTGTCTGAGTTCGCAAAGCATATTGGGCAAGATCAAGAAGAACATTTTGATCTGAGCAACTTGGGTGAACACGAAGCTTGAACGCGGATTTCGAAAAGCTGAAAATTTTGGCGTCATCGCACGCGATGGACCACTATGCGGTTTTTGATATTCAACACGAGGTTGATGGGCAAATCTTCCCGGAGCTTGGCGTTCATAACCTGGCTCCAGAATTTGCAGATTTGATTTCAAACCTGGAAGGATTAAGGGCTTCTTCCCTGTTTCGAAAACTGACAACGACCAGTTTACCGTTTCGTTGGCTGGTGGGCATGGATGCAGTGACCGGAACCCGGATCGGTCGGACCAGGGCTGATGAAGCATGGGATGATCTTTTTGCCGACACCGACATAGCGGGGGGATATTGTGTTCCGGCCCAGGTGCCGGGCAAGCGGCGCAGTGTCATTGTGTACTTCAAGAAGCTGGAACGCCCCAAAGGGCGATATTCAGAGCTTGTGCTGGAGACACTGGAATTGTTTGAACAGCTGCTTGCTGTGAATGTCAAAAAGGCCGAACAACAGGGGCATCAATCCCTCAATGCAAGTGAGCGTAACTGCTTGGTGTGGTGTGCATGTGGCAAAACAAGCGGTGAGATCGGGACAATCCTTTCGCTATCTGAACACACAGTAAACCACTACTTTACTCTGGCTGGGCAAAAACTCGGCACCAATAACCGTGTTCATACGGTAGCCCGTGCGATTAAACTCGGTCTGATAGACCCTTCAGAGCTGAACTGAATCATCAAAAAAATGGTCAGCTTCACTGAAGGTTGGCCTGCTAGTCTGGGTTCAGGAATGTCTGGTGCAGCCGGATAGTTCGCTGCGCCTGATTGCCAGAAGAAGCAAAGGTGGGTCGTTATGTCCAATAAATCAAAATGCCTCCGCCCGGCATTGGCGCTGGCAATTTGCCTGACGTCGTTGAATATCGTTCCGGCTCTGGCCGGTGGTGACCGAGAGTATGAAATTGCGCGCAACCTGTTTGGGACCGGCGATTATGCAGAGGCTGCACAGAACCTTCAAATAGCAGTTGAAAAGGGTCATTCGGCCGCTCGTTTGCCACTTGCTGCCATGTACCGCGACGGCACGGGTGTCGACAAGGATCTTAAAAAGGCGCTGGCCCTGTTTACTGTTTCAGCAAATGAGGGATACCCATCGGCTCAGTTTACGCTTGGGGCGATGTACCGCGCAGGTGAAGGGGGCAGTGTCAACTACCCGCTGGCCAAGAAGTGGTTTCTTGCTGCTGCGCGCCAGGGCGATGAAGGATCTCAGAATAACCTTGGCACGATGCATGAAGCCGGACGTGGTGTGCAGCCGAGCTTCGTGACTGCATTGATGTGGTATGAAATTGCCAAAGCAAACGGAAGCGAGAGAGCTGGTCACAATCACAAACGACTGAAGCGAAAATTAACCGCCGACCAGCTCACCCAAGTAAAGCAATTGGTGAACACCTGTCTACGGACACGCTATCGCACATGCGGCGAAACCTAGAGTTTGGGCGGCGCACCAGAAGCGGCCGGCAAAACAAAGGCTGAAGTGTTTGATTGCTGACCGGGTCCGACTGCCAGCACTGCTCTGGTTGGCTTAAGCAGCCCGCACACTGTTAATCGCTATCGCCCGTTCCAGCGATGCAAGCGAATTCGACAGATCGTTCGTGCCACTCTCAGCCAGCGGGCTAATGCTCAACAATTTGGTTGAGGCAGTCTGACTTTCCAGTATCAAGCTGAACGCATAGACATGGCTTGGCGCATTCATTGCCATTTGCAGGGTGATGGTGGGCGATGTGTCCCAGTCAATATCGACAGCCCCCTGTTCGCGGTAACCAATGAAACCTGGTGCGAAATATTGTTCCAGAGAGGAATCGACGATATCGGTGATGGGAGCGTGCTGGTCGAATGTCAAATAGGCAATCAGGTCTGCAACGTCGACCAACAGCAGTTCTTTGATCAGCGGCTGGATGGCCAGCATGATGAGCTTCTCATGGTTTTGATTGGGGTCTTGTTGGTCCATCTTTATCCAGTCACACCAGCCGTTGGTGTCCGTTTGTAAATCGTATTGATCAGTTCTGCTACTGCCGCATAGAATTCTGGTGGAATGATCTGGTCCACCTGCACAGCTTTGTTCAGGGCGCGAGCCAATTCTACCTTAACAAAAATGGGAATATCGTTCTCGGCAGCAATCTCACGTATTTTCAAGGCAATCAGATCCTGTCCTTTCGCCACGACAACCGGTGCTTCATCGTTGTCAGCATCAAACCGGAGTGCGACGGAGATATGAGTAGGGTTGGCGATGATCAATGTCGAAGTTGGAACCGCATCCATCATCCGCTGGCGAGATCGATCACGGGCAATGGACCGCATTCTGGCCTTGAGGATTGGGTCACCTTCAGCTTGTTTATGTTCGTCGGTGATTTCTTTGCGACTCATTTTCAGATTTTCCCGCCAGGAATGGCGAGACCATAGGTAGTCAGCTGCGGAAATCAGTGTCATCGCGATGCAAACCGAGACCAGCAAATTCTCCATCAGGTTTGCCACCACGTCGCCAAATGCGCCTGACTCCTGGAACATGCCACTCAGCAGCAACTGAGGTGATGAATAAAGTGCGCCGAATACCACACCGCCGCAAAACAGCAGCTTGGACACGCTCTTTGCAAACTCAACCATCCCCTGTTTGCCGAAAACCCGGCTCCAGCCCTTGATCAGTGATAATTTGGAAGCCTTAGGAGCAATCCGGTTGAGGACCATCCGTGGTTCATTTTGTGCCACCGCAGCGACCACACCACCTGCCATCAGCAGCAGGCAGATGGGAGCCAGCAAAACTAAGAATTGCGTAGAGATGGTGTTGAACAAGTCACCTGCATCGAGTGCGTTTTTGACGTCGATTGTGCCGGCTTGTTCAAAAAAATTTCGAAGGAAGTGGGAGGTGTCGTCAACCAGGCCCTGGCCGGAAAAAACCATGTAGGTTGTGAAAGCAGCAATTGAAACCAGCAGCGGTACTTCACGAGAGGTCGCGGTCTGGCCCTTTTCGAGCGCATCCTTGATCTTTTTCTCGGTCGGTTCCTCGGTTTTGCTTTCTTTGTCTTCCTCGTCTGCCATCGTCCGGGTTCCTCAGCAAACCGCCTTAGGCGGCTGCTTCCGTTTCTTCAGGTTCAGGAATGGTGATGGTGCCCGCCGAAGCCAGGTTGAGCACGGCGCTGGCAATTTCCTTTTGAGCTTGCTTGATGTCCTCAGCGCTTGCCGAAGACGCGGTTTCAAGTTCGGCTTCCAACATGCGCCTGGTGCGCTGGCCGAGAGCCTCCAGAACAGCTTCAATGAGGCCAGGCTGGGCGCCGCGCAGGGCGAGAGTCGTGGCTTCGGTCGAAACCTGATCAAACAGCGCAGAACGCGCTGCTTTGTCGAGCGAAATAACGTCTTCAAACCGGAACATCATCGATTTGACCGACTTGAGTGAACCGGGTTTGATAACCTCTTCCAGATCTGCAAACAGGCTGTCGGTCAAGTCACGGTCAAGCTCATTGAGCATGCCGGCGACCACCCGTTGGCTTCCGGAGCTCTTGCTGGCGCTGATTGCCCGACCGAACTGGTTCTTTAATAATTCTTCCAAACTCTCAACAGCTTCTGCATTGGCTGGGCGAGTGGTAATCATTCCGGCAACCACACCCGGACGAACCTCAGTCGGCAGGTCGCCGATCATAGCGGCGGCTCTTTTGGCGGGCAGGCGGGTCAATACGTAACCGGCAACATCGCGATTTTCCTCAGACAGGAATTCGATCATGTTCTTGTCGTCGACTTTGTCCAATAGCTCCCAGATCGACTTCTTTTTCAAGGCCATTTCGGTGGCTTCCGGGCCCTCCTGCAAGGCGGCCATCTGTTCTGGGGTCAGGGCTTCTTCGATGAGGCTTTGTATGGTGCTGGATGAATCCACCAGCCCGTTGCCCCGCGAGCATTCTTGCTCAAACTCATCGACCAACTCGACCAGGGTTTCCTGAGACAGGTCCTGCATGTTTTCAGATGCAATGATCAGAGCCTTCACGTCTTCTGGCTTGAAATGGCTGAGGATCTTCGTTGCCTGATCTTTGCTCATGGCAACAAGGATGGCAGCAGCCTTTTGCGTGAAATTAAGATCCTGTACGGAAGTGATCTGCAAGGTTATGCCCTTTCAGGCTTGGTGTGTTGTGATGCGTTGGTGGCAGCTCAACGCACTTAACGCCCGACGATCTCGACGATCTGAACGGCGAATTTCGAAGTGTCATCCTCTCGCATTACAATCTCACCCCGCGCCACCCGGCGACCATTAACGGTGATATCTAACGGTTCTCCAACGCGGCGGTTAAGCTCCACAACTTCGCCAGGCTCCAGCGCCATCAGACGGGCAACCGAAAGCTGAGTTGTGCCCAGCACAATGTTGACATCAACGGGAATGTCCCAGATCAGATCTGAAGCATCATTGCTGCCCAAACCAGCGGCAGCTCCGCTGACCGCGCTTGGGGCAGTATCGCCGCCAAGGCCACTGAGTTCTTCAATTGCGCTGTCGAGATTTTGCACGCTGTCGGAGAAGCTTGCATTGTCGACGGCATCGTCTGCAGGTGTTTGGTCAAGCGCGGCGCTGTCGCCCATTTTGTTGCTCCGTTACTTTGTCTTGCCGAGATCAGCCAATTGGCGTGAGTGCTTGGATTGGGTTTGGTTCGGGGTTGGCCCGATTGGATATCTTCAATGAATAGGCGTCACCGGACCGGCCAATCTGACAATCGAAAATTTCTTGTCCGCTGACCATAAACTGACCGTTGAGTTGGTCTTCACCAATCAACGGCAGGCAATCACCCACCTGGAGAGACCGAATGCGGCCAAGAGTTGTCGGTTGCGGCTTCAACCTGACGCTGGCCAATACCGGGGTCTGCATCATCTCATCATTGGTGGTGCCGACAGAATCCATCTGGCTGGTTTCGGAAACTTCTGCATGGCCTAGAACCAAAGATTGACTGACAGTCAGTTCCAGCCGGGTGGTCGTTGGCCCCATCTGAAGTTCGAATGGAAACGTATAAGCCTCGCGGTTTTCAAACTCGTCGGATTCAAACTCAGTTTCCCGCAGCGTTGTCAGATTGCTGACTGAGGCCAGACCGGTTTCTTCCAGTGCCTTGGCGATCTGTTTTGCGAACAGCTGTTGAAGGCCAATTTCGGACTCTGTCGCAGGCCCTCCACTTGCAATAACAGGCGAATCTGTGTCTCCACCAAAGCAGAGTCGACCGAGAAGCGAGCGCATCAGGCCATCACATTTCAAGATGCCAAGGGGCTTTTCGGTGCTGTCCCAGAGGACTGAAATTGACATGTTGGGTGTTTGAGAAGGTTGCAACAGCTTGGTAGTGGTCAACTCACGCGGAATGGCGCAGATTTCATGGTGCAATCGATCCCGCAGCTTGGATTCAATCAGTTCACCCATTTGTTTGGCAAATCTGGCCGGCGCTCTGGATTCCTGCTGCGGTTCTTCGCCTCGTCCCTTGAGCATTTGCTCCAGGACAAAAGCCTGCATGGCAGCTGGATCAGAAGGTACATCCATATTAAGCCGCCGCAGGTGAGGTTGAATTCATCATCTGCTCCTCGACCTGATCGATTGATGGGCGGTCGTGGGCGGAGATGGCTTTGCGGCCGAACTCAACTGCAATTTGTGGCATGGCGCCGTTGGTGTAGGCGATCAGCGTCTGCTTGGAGACAAAGTAGATGCGCATGTTCATTTCGCGCACAATTTTCAGCTTACCTGCGATCGGGCCAACCACGGCATAGGACAGGAAAATACCGACAAATGTACCAACAAGAGCCGCACCAATCAGGCCACCAAGAACTTCCGGCGAACTGTCAATCGCGCCCATCGCTTTAACAACACCGAGAACCGCGGCAACGATCCCCAGGGCGGGAAGACCGTCACCAACCGTAGTCAGCGCATGAACCGCTTCCATCTTTTCGTGATTAATCGTGCCGATTTCCTCTTCCATCAAAGCCTCAAGCTCGTGAGGACGGGCGTTGCCCACCATGATCAGGCGGCAGTAATCGCAGATGAAATTGAGAAGGCCCTTGTTTTTCAGAACAACGGGATGAGCTTGAAAGATCGAGGATTCTTCTGGTGAATCGATATGACCCTCTACCTCGTTTTTAGGTTTGTTTTTCATTTCTCTCAAAAGGGTGAACAGCAAGCCCAATATCTCCACATATTCAGCATCCGTGGGCACTTTGGCCTTCAAAGCTTCACCGAGACCCTTACCAGCGTCTTTAACAACCACCATTGGGTTGGCCACCAAAAAGGTGCCGATTGCAGCTCCGCCAATGATGACGAATTCCCAAGGCTGGTTAAGAACGGAGAGATATCCCCCCATCGCCATATATCCTCCCAGCACGCAGCCAAGAGTGATCACCAGTCCAACGATGATTCCCACTGATGTAATCCCCGGTTTTGCAATTGCCTCATCGTTAGGGCTGTATTCTTGCGTGAAGCTTGACCTCACCTGGCAAGTGCCAAATTACCGAACGAAAAAATTTCAGGAAAGTCTCACACAAGGATGGTGATGCAGATTGGCATCAGCACAACAGGAGACGTCCACGATGCTAAGCACATTAACCAGCTATCAACTAGCCGTTCGCGATCTTCCGCGATCTTTGGAAGTGGTGCAATCCGATGGATTGGTTCAGCGAGAAACTGATTACTATCTGGAGAATATCGGCAATGTGAAGTCGATTGAAGATTTGGTCGATGACGACCGGCTGTTTCGATATGCTATGAAAGCCCACGGCCTCGAAGAAATGAATTACGCCAAGGCACTGGTCACCAAGGTGTTTGAAGAAGGACGAGACGATAACGACGCTTTCGTCAACCGGATGGCAGATGCGCGCTACCGCGATCTGGCTGAAACTTTTGATTTCAAACGCTATGATTCAGCGACAACTTCCTTTGACCGCACGCAGCAGGGCGTGGTTGACAAATATCTCCGACAGCAGCTGGAGGAAAATGCTGGAGCCACAAACGAAGGCGTTCGCCTGGCACTCTATTTTGAACGCAAGGCTCCATCGCTCACGACGACAGAAGAAATTCTCGCCGATTCTGCTCTGTCCGCGGTGGTGCGACAGACTTTGCAAATTCCCGAAGCGACGGCATTTCTCGATATCGACAAGCAGGTGGAAATGCTCGACGAGCAGATTGACGTCAGCATATTCTCAGATCCCGAAGAGCTCTCTGAGTTCATTGGTCGGTTTGTCGCCATTTACGACGCCACCAATGCCGCCCCCAACCCGGCATTGGACCTGTTCAATCAAGGCACTGCCTACGGCGTGTCAACCGACATGCTGCTTACCATTCAATCGCTCAGATAAAAGGCCAACAAAGTCTATGGATACCAGTCTTTATGTATCGCTGTCCTCACAGGTTGCTCTGGAACGACGTCTGAACACAATAGCCAATAATGTGGCCAACTCAAATACGACCGGATTTCGCGCCGGCCAGATCCGCTTTGAGGAAGTGCTGGATGGTGTTGGCACGAAGGCACCTTCCTTCGTTAATGAAGGACAGTCCTATCTTTCCCCACAAGCTGGCGGTGTCACCGAAACAGGTGCAAGTCTGGACTTTGCCATTCAAGGTGATGCCTGGTTCGCCGCTGACTCTGAGGCTGGAACCATTGTAACGCGTGACGGCCGATTCAAAATGGCAGAAACCGGTGAGTTGGTAACGTTGGAAGGTCACGCTGTTCTGGATGCCGGTGGTGCACCTGTTCAACTTAATGCGGCGGGCGGAAAGCCGATTGTTTCCCGTGATGGCGTAGTCCGACAGGACGGCAACATCATTAGTTCAATTGGCTTGTTTGAATATCAACCGACGGCAGAATTCCGCCGTCTTGGTAGCTCGGGCATCATCGCTGAATCTGAACCTCAACCGGTGGTCGACACCCAGGGCGTTGGCATGCTGCAGGGTTTTGTGGAGGAGTCAAACGTCAATCCAATTGACGAGATGAGCAAACTAATCATTGTTCATCGAACATTTGACCAGATAGCCGCTGCCATCCGGGACACTGAAGGGTCGCAAGAAAAAGCCATTGAAACCCTCGGATCCGGCTAATTGTAATGGGAGCATTGCAACGGCTCAGCGACCTGACGCATCCAGAATCGCTTCCTGACAGGCTGATTAAGTTTGGCGGCATAGTCGAATGTGTGTCATCCAATCTGGTGACCGTTTCTGGTATTTCCAAACGCGTGTCGCTTGGCCAGGTGCTGCGGCTTGGAGAACATTCTCTGGGAGAAGTGGTGAAAGTCGAAAGCGACCACACTTACATCTGCCCATTTGAGAGCGAAAATACCTGCAATATTGGTGACCTGGTTTTTGCAGATGAGGAGTTTCTGCCGCAACCGAACAAACATTGGTTGGGTAGGGTGGTCAACGCGATGGGCCAGCCGATTGATACCCTGCCGCCCCTGCCCACTGTCGCTGCAAGTGACGTCGTTGCAAAAAAAGCCAAGAAAAACGGAGTGATGCAGCGAGCGCGTCTCGATACGCCGCTGAAAACAGGCGTCAAGGTCATTGATATTTTCACCCCGATTTGTCGTGGCCAAAGGCTGGGCATATTCGCCGGATCGGGTGTTGGTAAATCTACCTTGCTATCGATGTTGGCCAAGTCGGATGCTTTTGATGTCGTGGTTGTTTCCCTTGTTGGAGAACGTGGCCGTGAAGTTCGTGAGTTTTTGGAAGATTCCATTGGTGAAGAGGGCATGCAAAAAACTGTTGCGGTCGTTGCGACCAGCGATGAGAGCCCAATGCTGCGTCGACGGGCGCCGGAACTTGCACTTGATGTTTGCGAAACGTTTTCCAGGCAGGGCAGCAATGTTCTGTTGCTGCTGGACTCGCTTACCCGTTACGCCCACTCGTTGCGTGAGATAAGCGTCGCCAATGGTGAGCCACCCGTGGCACGGGGATATACCTCCTCGGTCTTTACCCAATTGCCGAAATTGCTTGAACGGGCTGGTGCGGGAGGTGAGGGAGATGGTTCCATTACCGCAATTGCGACAGTTCTGGTTGATGGTGATGACCACAATGACCCTGTTGCCGATGCGGTACGTGGTATCATTGACGGCCATCTTGTGCTCGATCGTTCGATTGCGGAGGAGGGGCGTTATCCTCCCGTCAGCCCACTCGCCTCAATTTCCAGGCTAGCTGACAAAGTCTGGAGTGAAGAGGAGCGCAATCTCGTGCTGCAATTGCGCAAGATGATCTCAAAATATGAAGAAACCCGCGACCTGCGGATGTTGGGTGGTTGGAAACCCGGTTCCGACCCTGAGTTGGACAAGGCTGTTGAGACCGTGCCGGTGATTTATGAGGCGATTTGTCAGCCGCCGAACGCGCCCCCTTCCCAAAACGCATTTGCTGACCTCGTCGCTCATTTGAAGGGACAAAACCAAGCGGAGCAGAGCCATGAACAAGCCCCTTCTGGATAATAGAGATACAGTGGTTCCGCCAGCCAAATCAGCTCCCAGGAAAGCCCGGAATGCGCGCCGCCGCAGGAGCCCGGTGCTGGATTTCTTCCTTGGATTCTTCGGTTTCAGTCTCGCGGCGTTCAGCCTTTACCTGCCATTCTACGTCTACATCCATTCTGCGGAATTCAAACCACCAGAGATGGAATTCACCGGACGCTTGGATGCTGACAATCAACCACCCGAGCTTGAAATTCCCCAGCAGCGCCGTCCGCTATTTCGGGAGGTTCGCCAGTCTGCCAATAGCCAGCAGAATGTTGATACGGTCGTAACCGGGTCGATTAATCGCGATGATGAGTTCGCCCCTGATTTACGCCCTGTTGAGCCTGGTGGGACGGATAGTGCGGGATTGCCTGTGCCTGTCGGTGGTGAAACGGCGGGCGTGCCGGTGCACAAATCACTGACTTTGGTATTCGCAACCAGCAGTCGCGCCCTGATACGCGATGGCGATGATCTGCTGCCGGTTGCGGTCGGTTCGCGGCTTCCTGATGGAAGTACGGTGAAATCTCTGTCTCGTCAGTCCGATGGTTGGCATCTTCTGACCTCTGAAAACAACGTAATGAAATTGCTCAACTAGCCGCTCTTGGGACGGAGTTGGCGCTTTCACAAGTTTCACGCAAGACTGAAACGGCATGCTGGGTGCAGCGGAACAAGGAACTCCGATGCACAGCGTAAACCTCTTCGAATTGGCTTCCCAACAAGCAAAGTGGGCAACGGTCCGGCAACGGGTTGTCGCAAACAACATTGCCAATGCCAATACAAATGGTTTTGCGCCCTCCGACGTTGCTCCGTTTAAGGAAGTACTCAGCAAGAGCTCGAGTGCGCTGACGGTTACCAATGCCAACCACATCAGCTCCGGTCCCGGCAGGGGCGAGTTCAATGTTGGTGAAAAAGAAACATCAGCCGACTTCATTGGCGAATCGGGCAGCAAGGTCAGCATTGAAGATGAGTTGATCGCGGCCGGCGAAGTGCGGCGCGCTTATGAACTTAATACAGCGATCATCAAATCCTTTCATCGGATGATCCTGATGACCACAAGAGGTGGATAATGGATCCGTTAACAGCAGCCATGCGGATTGCCGGAAGTGGATTGGATGCACAATCCAACCGTTTGCGCGTGGTGTCCGAGAACATTGCCAACGCGAATTCCACTTCTCGAGTTGCGGGTGGTGAGCCTTATCAGCGCAAGACGCTGACATTTGCTTCGGAACTGGACCGCGCGGCCGGTGTGAATCTGGTGCGCTCCGATAAGGTTAGCCTGGATTATTCCGCTTTCCCAATCGAGTTCGACCCGGGCAATGCTGCTGCAGACGAAGCTGGTTTCGTAAAAATGCCAAACGTCAACGTGCTGATTGAAATGGCCGACATGCGTGAGGCCAACCGCTCCTATGAAGCCAATCTGCAGGTTGTCAAACAGGTCCGCGACATTGTTTCGATGACCATTGAATTGATGAGGCCCTCATAATGGTTGATCCAGTCACAGCTGCCGCTCTTGGAATTCCATCGCTGTCGATGGATTCGGCAAAGGTTCCCGCAGTTTCCTCCTCCCAGACTGCTGCCGCAAATGGCGTGGGAACCTTTGCTGACGTTTTGGCCGATATGGGTCAGCAAACAATCAACAAACTCAATACAGCCGAAAGCCTATCGATCGACGGTATTCGCGGAGATGCAGGGCCTCGTGAAGTGGCTGAAGCTGTGATGAGCGCTGAGCAATCACTGCAGATTGCCATTGCGGTGCGCGACAAGGTCGTCAGCGCCTATCTCGAAATCAGCCGAATGAGCATTTAAAGGAAGAAATTATGCGTGCACTTTCAATTGCTGCAACAGGTATGAATGCCCAACAGAAAAATCTTGAGGTCATTGCCCACAACATTGCCAACATCAATACGACTGGTTTCAAGCGGGCGCGTGCCGAGTTCACCGACCTGATCTACCAAACAGAAAAGGCCAGCGGTGTGCCCAGTGCAGCCGATTCCAACATCGTGCCTGAAGGTGCTTATATTGGTTCCGGTGTTCAGACCGCGGCGGTGCGTCACGTCCATCTGCAAGGCACATTGACCAGCACCGGCAACCGATTTGACCTGGCGATCTCCGGAAATGGCTGGCTGCAGATTCAAGGGGCAGATGGCACGACCTACTATTCTCGTTCCGGTGCTTTGAACACCAATGCGACAGGTCAACTGGTAAACCTGGATGGATTGCTGGTTTCTCCAAACATCACCGTTCCAGCCGATGCGATTGAAGTGGTTATCAATGATTCCGGCCAGGTCTTTGCCCGCATGCCCAACCAGGCCGACCTACAGGACTTGGGGCAAATTACCCTTGCTACTTTTGCCAATGAAGTCGGCCTGACCCCCATGGGCGGTAACCTGTTTGCAGTCAGCGCAGCTTCTGGCGATGCCAATGTTGGTGTCCCTGGCGATGCGGGTTACGGCACGTTGCGTCAGGGTTATCTGGAGAGTTCCAATGTCGATTCGGTGAAAGAAATCACCGAACTAATTTCCGCCCAGCGCGGCTACGAAATGAACTCCAAGGTTATTCAGGCGGCCGATGATATGGCCTCGATCATTTCTAAGAACATTCGGTAATTTCGTGACCTACGTGCTCAATAAGTTGAACCTGCCGTTTATGTGGTTCCTGTTTGCCGGCATCGTTTCCGCAGCGGCGGCGGCGGCGACGGCTGCCGACTATGCCATTGTCTCAAAGCGCACCATCTACCCCGGACAAATGATTGAGGATCACGACCTGAAGTCGATCAAGCTAGTCCGCCAACCGCAGATCCGTTATCGTTTTGTCAACAAGCGCGAACAGATTGTTGGCCTGCAGGCCAAACGCACCATTCTGGCCGGGCGCTTCATTCGCATTGATTCTGCCGAGCCCGCTCCACTGGTTAAAGCTGGCAGTCTGAAACGAGTGCGTTTCACCAGTGGTAATCTGGCTATCAGCCTGATGGGAGTTGTCCTTTCAGATGCCAGCCACGGGGAAACCATTCGCGTTCGCAACCCGGCCAGCGGAAAGATCTTTTTCGCAGACGTCCGCGCTGACGGTTCGTTGACGGCAGGAGCCCTTTGATGCGGCTGATCCTGTTTCTTGTGATCCTAAGTCTGGCCCCGTTGCCAGCTTTTTCTGCGTCGAGGCTAAAGGATATAGCTTCGTTGCAGATTTCCCGAGAGAACATGCTGGTGGGATACGGTCTGGTTGTCGGTCTGCAGGGAACCGGCGACGGTCTGCGCAATGCACCGTTTACCGAACAATCCTTGAAAGCCATGCTGTCGCGTCTTGGCATCGCGTCTGGTGAGCGAGCAGCCCGGTCGAAAAACCTTGCAGCCGTCATTGTTACCGCCAAGCTTCCTGTCTTTGCCAGTCCTGGTGCTCGGCTTGATGTCACGGTGTCGTCGATCGGCGATGCTACATCGCTGGCTGGAGGAACCTTGGTCATGACCCCGTTGCGGGGTGCTAATCTGGAAACATATGCAGCGGCCCAAGGCCCGGTCGTGGTTTCTGGTTTTCAAGCTGAGGGGCAGGCCGAATCCGTGACCCGCGGTGTGCCGACAACCGGACGCATTCCAAACGGAGCTGTGGTTGAGCAGGGACTGAGCGACCAGTTGGAAGATTTTGCCGTGATGGATCTTCAGTTGCGCAATCCTGACTTCTCTACGGCTGTTCGCGTCACCGACATGATCAATGAATATACCAAGCGCAAATATGGTGCCTGGACAGCCAAGGAACGCGATTCCGCGACGATTACATTGAAGAAGCCCCAACATGTATCGACTGCGCGTTTCGTGGCTGAAATCGAGAACCTGCGGGTTGAAACCGATTCGGTTGCCCGGGTGGTCATGGATGAGCGTACTGGAACGGTCGTCATCGGCGCCAATGTCAAAGTCTCAAAGGTCGCAGTCAGCCATGGGACCTTGTCTGTGCGGGTCAGCGAGTTGCCTAAAGTGGTGCAACCCAACCCATTTTCAGACGGAGTGACTGAAGTCGAACCAAGCACCGAGATTACCGCGGTTCAGGAAGGTGGCCCGATTGCCACCGTTGATGGAACTGACCTTCAGGAACTGATCAGCGGTCTCAATCAACTCGGGGTCAAACCCACCGACATCATCGCCATTCTTCAGGCCATCAAAAGCGCCGGCGCTCTGCAGGCAGAACTGGTTTTGCAATAATGATCAATTCCCGCCCCATTTTCATTCCAGTTATTGCCTGTTTCTTCGGGATGGTCGTTGTCGCAGGAGTGACAACGGTTTTCGCCCAGGAAACGCCAAAACAGCAGGTGCGGGTAGTTGGTCCTAGTCCTTTGGAAAATGCGCCATCGGGCGACTTCTGTTCCAACATTCGTGATGACGCGCAAGAACGACGCTATGCGTTGAAGATGCAGGAACTGAATAGACTCAAAGCTGCAGTGGAAGAGCGCATCGTTGCACTGGAAAGCAAGCGGGTCGAGTTTGAGGCTTGGCAAAAGAAACGGGATCAATTTGCCGAATTGGCCGATTCCAGCTTGATCGAAATCTATTCGAAGATGCGCCCTGATGCTGCTGCCGGGCGGCTTGAAATTCTCGAGCCGATTCTCGCTGCTGCCATTGTCCTGAAGCTTCCCCGCCGCCGCGCCAGCGTCATCATGAACGAAATGACCGCTGCCAAAGCTGCCAGTATTACTGAAGTTATCGCCGCCAGCTCGGTGATCAAGGAGCCTTCATGACCCGGTTGATTTTGCTTGTTGGACTGGCGCTAACCCTCGGCGGTTGCATGTCCAACCTTAAAGAAATTGGCCGCAATCCGGCACTTTCAGAAGTTGGCGATGGGCTAGCAGCAGATGGGCCGATTGAGGAGCCGGTGGTTTACGCATCAGCACCTACCAATGCCGCATTTTCCACCTGGAACAATCGCCAGGGCGATCTCTTTAAAGACAAGCTGGCGATGAAGCCTGGCGATATTTTGACTGTTGATGTGTCGATCAACGACCGCGCCAAATTTAACAACCAGTCGGACAGCAATCGTACGGTTGGTCGTAACATTGGTCTGTCAGGTGATTGGACGGTGCGTAGTTTGGGAAATGATGGTGATGCAAATGCCAACGTCAATTCCACGTCCAATTTCTCAGGTGATGGTGGGACCAATCGCTCGGAATCAATCGAACTGTCGGTTGCTGCAGTGGTGACCCGTGTTCTGCCGAATGGAAACCTGATTGTTCGCGGATCGCAGGAAGTGCGTCTCAATGCAGAACTGCGGATTTTGACCATCGCTGGCATCGTCCGTCCCACCGATATCGGCCCAAACAACACGATTTCGTATGAGCGCATAGCCGAAGCGCGAGTCTCTTACGGTGGACGTGGCCATATCAGCAACATGCAGCGTCCGCCATACGGACAACAGATTCTCAATACTGTGCTCCCCTTTTAGGACCCGAACATGTCTAAAGATGCAAAACCCGAGGCCGAGGCAGACACAGAAGCCGAAGAAGCAGCCCCCAAGAAAACCTCCTTGGCCGTTCAGATTGTGGTGTTTTTGTTGATTACCGGAATTGCAGCTGGTGCCGGTTTCGGTGTTTCCATGTTCATGGATGGGCCGACCGCGAAGATGGAAGCCAAGCAGGAAGAGACGGAAGAAGAGGAGCCGGGCAAGAACGAAGTCGTTGCCATGGCCGAAGCTGCCATGGAGGGCGAGCCCGAAGTAGATGAGGAAGCCGCTCTCAAGAATGCCTATGCCAAACCGTTGGCGCCAATCCTAACCAATCTCGCCGCTCCGGATGATGTTTGGGTGCGCATGGAATTGGCCGTTGTTGGAAAGCCGGACCTGACCGATGCGCTGCTTGAACAAATCCATCAGGACCTGTTTGCCTATATGCGAACAGTTAAACTGCATCATGTGGAAGGCCCAAGTGGCTATCAGAATCTAAAAGCAGAACTGAGCGAGCGTGCATCGCTGCGCAGTGATGGGACGGCTCAAACGGTGCTGGTTCGCACATTGGTGTTTGAATGAGGATTGCTGCACTTGCTCTGGTAATTCTGTTTCAGCTGACGGATACCGGTCTGGCGCAGTCGCTTAGTCTCGACAGTTTGACAGGTCCGAGGAACGGTCAGACTTCGGGGCAGATCATTCAGCTGTTTGGATTGTTGACGGTTTTGGCCGTTGCGCCTGGCATTCTTGTGGTGGTCACCAGCTTCACCCGTTTCATCATTGCCTTTTCGATCTTGCGGATGGGCATTGGACTGCAAACCACGCCGGCCAATCTAATCCTGATCAGCCTTTCTCTGTTCATGACTTTTCATGTCATGGCACCAACTTTTGACAAAGCCTGGAACGACGGTGTGCAACCGCTGATGGATGATCAGATCACCGAAGTTCAAGCTTTTGACAGGATTTCCGGGCCGTTCAAGGAATTTATGGTCAAGAATGTGCGCGATAAGGACCTCAACCTGTTCTCTGACATTGCATTGGAAAATGATCCGACATTCACCCAGGGAGAAGAGGTTGCATTGCGGGTGATTGTACCAGCTTTCATGATCTCGGAGATCCGGCGCGGCTTTGAAATTGGGTTTCTTATTCTGGTTCCGTTTCTGGTGATTGATCTGATCGTTGCCACCATCACCATGGCGATGGGTATGATGATGTTGCCTCCAACCGTCGTTGCTCTGCCGTTTAAGGTGCTCTTCTTTATCTTGATTGACGGCTGGAATTTGCTTGTTGGCTCGATGATGAGGTCGTTTCTTTAGACCTGTCGCCACAATTAGGCGTTGGGTAGGGAATTATTCAGCATGAATTTCGAACCCGTTCACCGCTTGTAAACCATTCTTGTTCACCATAACCAAGCCGACACGATTCAGCTCATAAGTCTGAAGGCATGAAGCCAATTCGTCGTCACCGGATCAGGCCGGTATGTCCCTTGTAGTTTGTAAGGTAAAAGGGGACGCTTCGTGTCCAGTATATTGACTAATTCCGCCGCAATGACGGCGTTGAAATCTCTTCAGGCAACAAACGCATCGCTTGATACCACCCAGGCACGTATTTCCACCGGATTGAGAGTCGGCGAAGCCGCAGACAATGCCGCCTACTGGTCGATCGCGACCACAATGCGCTCTGACAACAAAGCTCTTGGCACGGTCGAAGACGCTCTGGGCTTAGGTGCCGCCAAGGTTGATGTTGCCTATACCGGTATGAACAGCGCTATTGATGTGGTTGATGAAATCAAATCAAAACTGGTAGCGGCACGGGAGCCTGGCGTTGATAAGGCCAAAATCCAAAGTGAGATCGGTGAGCTCCAAAACCAGCTGTCAAGCATTGCGACTTCTGCAAGTTTCAGCGGCGAGAACTGGCTGAGCCACGATTCAGCGGCAACTGCTTACTCGGCGACTAAAGAAGTTGTTGCTTCATTTAACCGGGCAGCTGATGGCTCCGTATCCGTGGGCACGGTGTCAATCGATACCTCTGCAGCCAAGTTGTTTGACGCCAACGTTGCCGCTTCTGGTATCCTGGATACAGACTTCACAACGTCGGGTGCTGGCGCAGTTACCGTCTCTGTATCGGACTTGGATATCACCGCGGCCAATATTGATGAAACCGATATTGATGAGATGATTTCTGCCGTTGACGGTGCGCTGACCTCGATGACCACATCGGCATCCGACCTGGGTGCGTCCAAAGGCCGTATCGAGATGCAAACAGCGTTCGTATCGAACCTGATGGATGCAATCGACCGGGGTGTGGGCACTCTCGTTGACGCAGATATGACCAAAGAATCCACTCGGCTTTCCGCATTGCAGACCCAACAGCAGTTGGGCACACAGGCACTGTCGATCGCCAATAGTAGTGCCCAGTCAATCCTGACGCTGTTCAGATAAGCAGACTATACTAACGCATAATGGAATGGGCCGACGCTTAATTGCGCTGGCCCATTTTTTTGTCCGCTCCAAACCTGTTGTCGCTCGGCTCTCCTCAGCGAGGCCTCTTGCCACCGGCGTTAACACAAAATTAGCCTTAGCCTAACTGAACCCCCTTTTTGGCCAGCAATTGCGCTCGCTAGACTTTCTTAACTATATCGCTTCACTGCTTTTCAATCCCCAACTCGCAATTTGGACATTCAGCAGTGATCCAAACGACGGGGTTTGGTGGCATGATGCTCTTATTCACTGTTACCGGACGGACCGGTATGTCCCTTGAAGTATCTAAGTAAAAGGGGGCGCTTCGTGTCCAGTATAATGACAAATTCCGCCGCGATGACGGCACTTAAATCCTTGCAGGCGACTAATTCTGCGCTTGAAACCACTCAGACCCGCATTTCGACTGGCCTGAAGGTTGGCAGCGCTTCTGACAATGCAGCCTATTGGTCAATTGCAACAACAATGCGTTCCGATAACAAGGCGCTCAGCTCTGTTCAGGATGCTCTTGGTCTGGGTGCAGCGAAAGCCGATGTAGCCTATACAGGGGTTAACAGCGCTATCGATGTTGTCGATGAAATCAAAAGCAAACTGGTTGCTGCTCGCGAACCAGGTGTCGATAAAGCCAAAATTCAAAGTGAAGTCGGTGAGTTGCAGAGCCAGCTGACAAGTATCGCTACTTCCGCCAGCTTCAGCGGCGAGAACTGGTTGTCCGTGGATTCATCCGCTGCCGGCTATTCCGCGACAAAGGAAATCGTAGGTTCCTTCAACCGCTCCGCCAGTGGTGCAGTATCAGTTGGCACTGTTGATATCGATACATCTGCCATCAAGCTGTTTGATGCAAATGGTGGGGCTTCGGGTATTCTCGATAACTCATTCACCACAACCGGGGGTGCTGCGGTTACAACAACTGTTGCTACTTTTGACCTGACGGCTGCGGGCTTGGACGATACGGATCTCGATCAGATGATTTCTGCTGTTGATGCTGCGATTACCAGCATGACAACAGCTGCGTCAGACCTTGGTTCCTCCAAAGGTCGTATCGACATGCAGACCGATTTTGTATCCAACCTGATGGACGCCATCGACCGCGGTATTGGTACGCTGGTGGATGCTGACATGACTAAGGAATCGACCCGCCTGTCAGCTCTGCAGACTCAGCAGCAGCTGGGCACGCAGGCACTGTCGATCGCCAATAGTAGCGCTCAGTCAATTCTGTCGCTGTTCCGTTAAGCGAATATCGGTTACAGCTTATCTTCAGACCGCTTCTCGTTGACTCGAGGAGCGGTCTTTTGCGTCTCTGATTGCCGGTCAGGTCATATCCGCACAAGTTTCAAATCTTATCCTGAACGCGGTTTTGGCAGGAACGGTGTCACGTGCAGGATCAACTACAGCTTATCTGGTCTAACTTGTCGGCTCTGGGGCCGCGTCGTCTCGCTGCTTTGGGCATTGCAGCATTTTTGATCGTGCTATCAATCGGATTGGGTGCCAAATACGTCAATCGCCCCGCATTCGAGACTCTCTATGTTGGCTTGGAGCGCGACGACATAAACCGGATCGGTATCGTCCTGGCCGATGCGGGAATTTCCTATGATGTCGACAGCAACGGTGCTTCGGTTCTGGTGGAAACCGGCAAAACCAGCAAGGCGCGGATGATCCTTGCTGAAAAAGGTCTACCCGGCAGCGCTGGCTCAGGTTACGAATTGTTCGATAATCTTGGCTCGCTGGGTTTGACTTCGTTCATGCAGGAGGTCACCAAAGTACGCGTGTTGGAAGGCGAGATTGCGCGTTCGATCCAGGCGATCACCGGCATCAAGGCTGCAAGGGTTCACATCGTCAAACCCGACAACCGCAGCTTCGGTTCCCGCAATCGCCAGGCTTCTGCTTCGGTGCTTGTTCGAACAAACGGCTCTCAGGGCGCCAAGGCAGCCTTTGCCATTCGTCACCTGGTTGCTGCTGCTGTACCGCAATTGCTGTTGGAAAATGTGACCGTCCTTGATGCATCGGGGCAGTTGCTGGCAGCGGGCGAAGACCCGTCGACCAGCACGTTGAACAGCTCAATCACCATTCAAAAAATGGTGGAAGACCAGCTCAAGACCAACGTTACCGCGGCGCTTTCTCCCTATCTTGGCGCGATGAATTTCCGCGTTAATGTGCAGGCCACCGTCGATACTGACCGACGCCAGATTGAAGAAACGATCTTTGACCCTGATTCCCGGGTGGAACGTTCTGTTCAAGTTGTTCGTACCCAGGATTCAAACTCCCAAAAGGCCAGTTCACAACCTGCAAGTGTCGACCAAAACTTGCCAAATGCAGAACCTGAAGCTGCTGCAGCTGGCCCGCAATCATCGCAAGAAAGTGAGCGACGGGAGGAAACAACCAACTACGAGCTCAATTCTCGCAAGGTTGCCACTGTGAGCAATGGCTTTGAAGTTAAAAAGATTTCAGCTTCAATTATCCTGAATAAAAAGCGCATGGAAGAAGTTCTGGGTGCTCAATTTACACCGGAACAGCTTGAAGAACGTATGGCCCAAATTAAGCGGGTTGCCATGGCTGCGATGGGGTTTGATGAAAAACGGGGCGATCTGATCGATGTGGCAGCGGTTGAATTTGTTGATGAATTTCAAACTGGGTCGATTGCCGAACCAGGTTTAATGGACAAACTGGTGGAACAGTTGGGCACCATCTTCAATTCAATTGCCTTCTTGATCGGTTCCGTCCTGTTGATCTTCATGGGACTCCGTCCGTTGATCAAGGCACTGACAGCTCAGCCGGAGAGCGAGGCCACAGCCGCGTTGACCGATGCCACCGAAGAAGGCCCGGCACTTTTTGCTGCTGAAGGCATGGAGCAGATTGAAGCGCCTGAAATGGAACCATCTTTCGGCCTAGCGGAGCAGCTGGATGCCGATACGGACAATCTGTTTGGCCAGTTCAAGAAATCGCCACAGGAGCGTCTGGAAGAATTGGCCAGTCTGAACGAGGAAGCTTCTGCGCAGGTCCTGCGGCGGTGGCTTGATTCAGAGGCAGCTTGATGATGGCGGCAGGGGTCAGCAAACTACCAGATTTCTCCAAGGGTGAGGAGACAGGTTTCAAGGCACCGAGTGAGTTTCAACCGCTCTTTGGTCCTTCTGTTGATCCTCATGCGTGGAGTGATGAGCCGCCAGCCGATAACGATGACGGCTGTGATGATCTTGCCGCGCTGATGTCGGAACTGAATCAACTGCCGGTGGATCCTGCCGGAAACGATGACGGCAGCGGATCAGATCAAGAGGGCGAAATCGATGACCCAAATGCACTGACGCCCGATTATCACGCAGACCAGATTGAACAGAGCAATCAACTCGATCAGCCCGGTGTTGCTGAGTTGCCGTCGGTGTCGCAGGAAGATCACGATGATGCCATTGAGGCGCTTCGCCAAGCACATGCAGAGGAATTGGAGCGGGTTCAAAACGAACACAATCAACAGGTGCTGCAGCAACTGGATACTTTGCAACACGGGTTGATGGACGATGTTGCTGCTCACATCGAACAGCAGCTGGCGACGAGTTTGGCTCCGCTGTTTAAAACCGATATTGCGCGCACCAGCTTGGATCAGCTGCTGACAGAGATCAGGCGCATAGTTCAGACAGAGGCGGTAGAGAAGATCAACCTTACTGGGCCCGATCCACTGGTAAAAGCTGCATCGCTGGCATTGGCTGGCGGTTCTCAAAAGATCGAAGTTGAGCCATCTGAGAATGCAGATTTGGTGGTTCATCTCAATCAAAAAATCCTCTCGACCTGCATTGAAGATTGGTCGCGGAAGGTTGAAGAGGCGTTGGGCGCATGAGCGGCGAGGAAGAAAAGCAAGAAATAATAATCGTCAAACGGGGTGGTGGCGGTGGTGATGGTCACCACGGTGGCGCATGGAAAATTGCCTTTGCCGACTTCATGACAGCGATGATGGCGCTGTTTTTGGTGCTTTGGTTGGTCAATGCGGCGAACGAGAAGACCAAGAAATCTGTAGCCAGTTATTTCAATCCAGTGAAACTGATTGACCGTACCCGCAGCACCCGGGGTCTGGATGAATCGACCAGTGCAGATCTGCCCAAGAACACCGAGGAAGACGAGGAAGACGGCAAGTCCGAGGAATCCAGTTCATCGTCACAAGCTTCTGTAAATGAAGAGGACTTTTTCAAGGACCCATTTGCGGTGCTTGACCGGATTGCAACCACGGAACAGGCCAAGATTGAAGCATCAATGAGCATTCGCGAGGAAATTTATGAGGCGGCTTCTGATCAGGAAGATGCGTTCATGGATCCATTCGCAGAGACAATGCCACCACCCAAGCCGGTTGACGAGAAAGCGGAAGAGCAAACCGAATTGGCAGTGGATCAAACACAGCCCCAACAAACCGTTGGTCAAGTTGAAGGTGAGACGCCGCCAATAGAGGAAGGTAATGCGCTTGAAAAGATGTTGGTGCCGGCCAGCTTAAAAATTGAACCCCGAGACAGTGCCGACCAGGAAGCGACGAAGTTGGCGGCTGCTGGCAAGGCGGATGAAGCGGCAGAACCCCAGGACAGCGAAGCACTTAAAAAGGCTGCTGCAGCTGAAAAGAAAGAAGCGACTTCTGAGGAGATTCGTGAAGAAATTGAAAAACGGCTGGCTGAGAAATTGGGGCAAGGAGAACATATTACGGAAAGTCTATCGGTTCAGGTTACCGAAGATGGTGTGTTGATTTCAATTACTGACCAATATGGATTCAGCATGTTCCAGGTCGGTTCGGCAGTGCCCAAGGGTGAGGTCGTCCTGGCTATGGCGGAAATTTCAAACGTGTTGGCAGAGCGCGAGGGTAAGATCCGTGTCTATGGGCACACAGATGGCCGCCCCTATGTTGGCGATGACTATGATAACTGGCGGTTGTCGACGGCGCGCGCGCATGCCGCACGGTTAATGTTAAGTCGGGGTGGTCTGGAGGAAACACGGGTTTCCCAGGTGGTTGGATTTTCCGACCGGGTGCTGCGCCGCCCAGATGACCCGGAAGCTGACGAAAACCGGCGCATTGAAATCTTGCTCGAAGTTCTGTGATGAAATTTCGATACATACCGGCAATAATTGCAGCCTGCTTGATCAGTAGCCCGGCCCAACCCGCCAGCCCGATCAAAATTGACGCGTTGCTTTTCAGTTTGTTGCAGGTTCAGGACCGCATTGCCCGTGGTGATGCCGCTGCTCTGCCATTGCAGAAACATCTCATGACAATGCTGGATGCGGGGATTTCCGAATCCGGCAAAGTGGCCGACATGAGCCCGGCTGAATTCCGTTCCTTGATAATCTTTGGAATTGTCGGCTCCAATTCCGAATCGGTGATCGAAGCACTCAGCGAAGTTGAAGAACCTAAGGAGAAACTCCAATTGGCACGAGCGGTCATCGACTATCGTGCACGTAAGCGCAACCAGGCGAGCAAGCGATTTGCCAAGATCAAAACAAATGAACTGGACCAACGTCTGGTGCCATATGTCGCCTTTGCCAAAGGCAATCTTTATAGCCGTGTTTCACCCCGGCGGGCCATTCGACAATACGATCTGGTGCGGTTGGAAGCCCCTGGCACCCTGTTGGAAGAAGCCAGCCTGCGCCGTTTGATGGCATTGCATGCGTCCTATGGCCAGGGCAAGGAATTCAGCGCTTTGGCCAAGCAATATGCCCGCCGTTTCATCAATTCACCCTACCGCAAGCAGTTCCTTTCCATGCTCAGAGGTGGTGTTTTGAAGATGCGCCGGACCATTCCGCTGGAAGAAGTGCGTGAACTTGGTGAATTGATGCCACCGGCTTATGCCATCGCGCTTCATATGCATTTGGTGCGGGCCGCTTTGCAGTCGGGCCATATGAAGCTGGCTCAATTTTCTATTACCCAGATTGGTATGTTGTCGGTTCAAAAAAACGATTCACCGGTCAACCAGGAACAGCTGCGGCTGTTTAATCTGTTGACCAAGATGACCGCGCAAGACCCCCATACTTTGCTGAAAAAACTCGACTCGCTTGATGAAACGCGTCTCGCTGCTGTCGACATCAAGTTGCTGGAACGTGCCCGGGGTATTCTCGGTTATATTGTTGCGCCCATTGATGAAATGAAAACCAATTCAACCACAGTTAACGGCGCCAAAGCCCAAGGGGATCTCAGCAAAAATGGCCCGTCGGACGGTGAAGTCAGCCCCGGACCAAGTTCTTCTGTCATAGAGGAGGTAGAGAAAAACCAGGTTGAAATCGATCAGTTTATTGGTTCCATCCAGAGACGATTGACCGATATCGATAGTCTGTTGAGCAAGTAATATGTATCAGAATTTGGTGAGTATAAACTCTGCGCCACCTGTCCGCGCCGACAAACCCCCGGCACATTCGCCCAAAGCTTCCGACCAAGGAGGATTTGGTCGTGCTTTGAAAGATGTCCACTCCCAAGAAAACGCCCCTTCGGATGGTGGTAAAGAGGATGGCCCCATCGGAAAATCGCATGCGGGCAAGGAATCCACCTCCTGGGAAAGCAAATCATCTGCAAAAGATCGAGAAGACATACCACTCGATGAAGCCGCCCCTGACACGCTTAGTGGTATTGAAGCAGCGCCCCAATCTGTTTTGGCCATCAATTCAACCGGGCTTTCAATCTCTTTTGAAAAGGCCATGGGCAATTTGGATTCTGAAGCTGAGGGTGCGGAATTTGCCTTGATGAAAGTCAAGGCAGACAAGTTCGGACCGTCTGGTATTGCTGCGGGAATTACCGGAGAGTTGCCGGTGGGAGCTAAAAGTTCAGCACAAGTTCTGGCCGATTTGGCGGCGGGCACCGTGCCTGGTGCAGCGTTACAGGCCAATATGGGCGCGGCTGGCCAGAAGACAGATTCGCGTAATCCGCTGCACCCAAATAGTGACACGAATAGCGCGAAGAATAATAAAGTGCTGTCTGGCATGGCTGATTCCATGAAAGAGGTGGCCAATCTCGGGTCGACCAAAGAACTGCCGGGTTCAGACTTAGCAACCATGAAAACTGCCGCTGTTGGTGAAGAAAACATGCTGCGTGCAAGCGTCAGCGCTGATGCGAACAAGGATGCCGAATCCCTGATGCTGGGTGCCAAGGCTGGCGTGGACAGTGCTGCGGTCAAACCGGTGAATGATCTTGCAATGGCATCGATGTCGCAGTCATCGCAAACGCTGATCAATGCGGTGAAGGAAAATTCCAACTGGACGAAAATGCTGTCAGCTCCGACCGTTCATTTCAGCGAAACCATAAAACCAAATGGAAAAATGCTTCAGGCGTTGAGCGTGACGCTCAATCCCGTAGAACTGGGTCGGCTGGAACTGAATCTGCGCATGCATCAGGGGCAGGTAACAATTGATGTTCGCACAGAATCTGATCAGGCCTATCGCAGCCTGGTGGTTGACCAAGAGGCATTGGTCAACAATCTGCGCAGCATGGGATTCAAGGTTGACGGCATCACGATCAACGGACCGCAGTCAGAAAACACAACGCAATTCCAGAACAACGGCCAGGCAGAAAATCAAAACGCTGGAGATGGACTGGGAGGCGAGGCTTCGCGAGGCCAGCAATCTTCTGCCGACGATCCCATTTCGGGTGCCAACGAGGGAGCAA
Organism: Rhizobiaceae bacterium; assembly: GCA_039969995.1. Classification (GTDB taxonomy): domain Bacteria; phylum Pseudomonadota; class Alphaproteobacteria; order Rhizobiales; family Rhizobiaceae; genus Pseudahrensia. The sequence continues at coordinate 49,215 of JBDVMU010000054.1, read as the reverse complement.
ATGTCGATGAAGAAGATCATATTTCTCTCAATGTCATTTAGTCTTTTGGGCTCAGTTGCCATCGCGAAATCCAACGTTTGCGAGCAACACATCTATCGGGCTGCACAAAAATACTCTGTGCCCTCAGCTCTGCTTTATGCCGTAGGACTGGCTGAATCAGGACGCAAAGGTCGACTTCACCCCTTCGCTTTGAATGTTGAAGGTAAGGCTTTTTTCCCCTCCAGCCGTCGTGAAGCATTGAATATATTCAATCGGGAAATGGCCGCCGGCCGTCGGTTGATTGACCTCGGCTGCATGCAAATCAATCACAAGTACCATGCTTCTGAGTTCCCCAATCTCGAGGCTATGCTCAATCCGCAGCTCAACGTTGACTACTCAGCTCGCTTTTTGAGGCGTCTGAAAGACCGCCATGGCACCTGGTCAGTAGCTGTTGCGCGTTATCATGCGGGCGATAAAAATCATGCAGCGCAGAAAAAATATGTCTGCCGGGTGCTGCAGCACATGGTGGCCCAAAAATTAGCAGCAAATACAAAGACTTCGAATAGTGTATGTAAATCAATACATTAAGAGTCGCGGAATTTTTCATATTCCTGTTTTGTTCTCAATACAAACCTCAAGATCTTGTGTGTGAGTTTTTGCAATAGTCGGAGATTCCTTGCCGCGCCTACGGTTATCCACAGGGTAATACTGATTCGGGGACGGTTTCTTGATTGTAATTATAGATGAACGTGACTTGGTGCAGCAGGGCTTCGCGTCCCAGTTGGGCAACGAGGGTTTTCCGAGTGCAGGATTTGACAGAGGCGAGTTCGACGGTTGGTTGAATTCCGCAAGTGAAGAAGATTTGACATCGGTTAGCGCCTGTTTGATCGGAGCGTCGGAAATGGAAGGCCTTTCTCCCGCGGCCATCCGTGAGAAGACCAACGCACCGGTCATCGCTTTGCTGGACCAGTCATCGCTTGAAGACACATTGAAACTGTTTGAAAGCGGCGTCGACGATGTCGTCCGAAAGCCAGTTCATGTGCGTGAGATAATCGCCCGCATAGCAGCGATCAAACGCCGTACCGCCAACAAAGAAAGCTGCGTTCATCTCGACCGCCTGGCAATCTATCTCGATGGCCGCGATCCGGCGATTGATGACCAGACCTTTCCGTTGCCACGTCGCGAACGTCGTATCCTGGAATATCTCGCATCAATCGGTGACCGCCGTGCCAACAAGTCACAAATCTTCAGTGCCATCTATGGCGTCTTTAACGAGGATGTTGAGGAGAACGTGATCGAGAGCCATATCAGCAAGCTGCGCAAGAAACTGCGCAATGCGCTGGGCTATGACCCAATCGATTCCAAGCGTTATCTCGGTTACCGGCTGATGCCGGCTCAGGCCAAGGAAAAGGCCGAGTCTGAAGAAACTCAGATGCTGGGACACCCTGCCTGATCAAACGTTTCAGGCAAGGTTGGTGCGCTAGGGTTTCCATAATCGGTAAACCCAGGAGTATCCAAAATGAGCCTTTATGGAATGATGAGAACCAGTGTGTCGGGCATGCAGGCCCAGGCCAACAGGTTGTCGGCGGTGGCAGACAATATCGCCAATTCTGACACCACTGGGTACAAGGCTTACACCACCCATTTCTCGCAGTTGGTTACCCCGGGCATTCAATCTGAGAGCAGCAATGAATTTGGTTCCGGTGGTGTTCTGACGGATCTGCGTCAGTCGATTTCCCAACAGGGGACGCTGGAATACACCAATTCGGTCACAGACCTCGCAATTAACGGCAATGGATTTTTCGTGGTGAATGATCCAGCTGGAATGCCATTTCTGACCCGCGCGGGCTCCTTTGTCCCCGACAGTGAAGGCCGCTTGGTCAATTCTGCCGGCATGGCGCTAACAGGTTACAGCCTCGAAAACGGACCGGTCTCGGCGGTTGCCAACGGTTTTGGCGGTCTTGAAGAAGTCTCGATTGTTGAATTCGATCTAATTGCCAATCCAAGCACTTCCGGGTCGTTCATAGCGAACCTGCCGTCGGATACAGTGCCCACCACTGCGCCGGTTCCGTCAGCTAATCTGGCAACATCGGAGTTCGACCAAAAAACGTCCTTGGTGGTTTATGACAATCTTGGCGAAGAAAAGCTGGTCGACATGTATTTCACCAACACAGCGACTGGTGATTGGGAAGTGGCTGTCTACGACCAGGCCGACGCATCGTTGGGAACCGGCTTTCCATACGCCAGCGCTGCCCTTGCTACGGCGACGCTGTCCTTTGATATGACGAGTGGCGCGCTGGCTGGTGGCAGTGCCAATTCGGTCAGCTTCACCGTACCAAATGGCACTGCGACGACCGTCGATCTGGCGCAGATGAGCCAGTTGGCCGCTGACTACACAGTGTTGGACGCCAATGTGAACGGTAACCCGCCCTCACCAATTACCGGCGTGGAAATTGGCACCGATGGTATTTTGCACGCCCGTTACGGGGACGGTTCATTTCGGGAGCTTTATCAAATCCCTCTGGCGACAGTGACCAGCCCTGATCGGTTGGTAGCAGAAACCGGCAGCTATTTCCTTGAGGGTCAGGAATCGGGAACGGTTCAAATTGGTTTCCCTGGTCAAGGCAGCTTTGGTGCGATTGTTCCGTCAGCGCTAGAACAGTCCAACGTTGATCTGGCCAGCGAACTGACCACCATGATTCAGAGTCAGCGAAGCTACACTGCAAACTCGAAAGCCTTCCAGACAGGTTCGGATCTGCTCGATGTTTTGGTGAATCTTAAACGATGAGTTTTTTTCCTATTAACCTGGTTCGGCCTGACTGATGTCACTGACCTCCGCCCTCCAGACTGCGCAAAATTCGCTGCTCAATGTCACGCGACAGACCAGTATTGTTTCGCGCAATGTCACGGATGCGGGCACTGAAGGATATTCGCGCCGCGAAGGTGTGATCGACAGCTCCAACCTGGGCTCCCGGGTTGTCGTTGTTCGCAATGGGGTAGAATCACAACTCAGCATTGCCAACCTTGAAGCCTTATCAGAATCTAAGGCACAGTCTCTGATATCTGACCGGCTGGACCAATTGTCCATTACGATCAACGGCCTGGACGGATCGCGCTCACCTTCTGAAGGTTTGGTTTCGCTGCACAACAGCATGCAGGCCTACAGCGCGGAACCCTCCAATTCTCTGTTAGCGGAGGCAGCCCTTCAGGACGCAAAGGATCTTGTTAACACCCTGAACAATGCATCGGGTTCGTTGCAGACTTTTAAGACGTCGATGGATCTGGAACTGAGCAACGAAGTCGGCAAGCTGAATCAGTTGCTGGCTGACTTTTACACCGTCAACAATGAAGTCACCGGTGGTACCCGTGCCGGCCGCGATGTGAGTGATGCTCTTGATCAGCGCGACAGACTGCTTGCCGATATCAATGAAATTGTCCCGGTCAATGTTTTGACGCGTGAAGGCAATGACGTCGCCTTGATGACCAAAGGAGGGGCGACGCTTTTTGAAAAAGTGCCGCGCGACGTTACCTTCGATCCGATCAATATTTATAGCCCCGCCACCACGGGTAATCCAATTCGTATTGATGGCGTGCCTGTGCTGGGTGGAACAGGAGCCAATACCACCGCTTCCGGTTCCCTGTCAGCAATGATTCAATTGCGCGACGACAGTGGCGCAACCATTCAAAGCCAATTGGATGAAGTAGCACGCGGGTTGATCACCGCGTTTGCCGAAACAGATGCAACCGGAGGTGGAGCGCCGGCGCTAACAGGCTTGTTCACTTATTCCGGTGGGCCAGGGATTCCGGCAGCCGGTGTGTTGCAGTCGGGATTGGCCAGTGACATTGCGATAAATGCTGCTTTTGACCCCGCGCAGGGCGGCAGTGCCAGTCTGATGCGTGACGGTGGCGCAAATGGTGCCGCTTATACCCACAATCCTGCTGGTGCGGCTTCATATTCCGATCATTTGATCAGCCTCGTGCAAAGTCTGGATGGCACAACTGCATTTGACGGACAATCCGAAATAGGCGGATCGATGAGTTTGCTGACATATGCAGCACAATCTTTGGGATGGCTCGACGGCCAACGCAGCGAGGCTTCGCAGTCTGCTGCAACCAAGGAAGCATTGCATATACGGTTGTCTGAAAAGATTTCCAATCAGACCGGCGTCAATATCGACGAGGAAATGGCTCTGCTTTTGCAGTTGGAACATTCCTATGAAGCTTCCGCGCGGGTCATCACTGCCGTTGACGAAATGTTGGCGACACTCCTGTCAGTGGTGAGGTAGCGGCATGAAAATTTCACAAGTCTCCACCCAATCGCTGTTTGAAAACCTTCGCCATTCGATGAGCAATCTGCAGCGTGATTTTGCAGATGCGCAGAAAGAAGTAGCTACCGGCCAGGTGAGTGATGCAGGGTTGAGCCTTGGCGCGACCAATGGCCGCCGGTTCAATATGGTCAATGACCTCAACCGCATGGAAGTGATTACCGACACCAATAATCGCACCCAGGCGCGGTTGGAAATGTCGATCTCTGCAACGGGTTCGGTCAACGAAGCAGCTCAAAGCTTGTTTTCCACTCTGACTGCCAGCATCGGTGGAACTGGCACATCCCATCTGACACAGGCTGCTGGAAAGTCGGCAGTGACTGCGATATCCAGTTTGATGAACACAGCGCTGAACGGCGAATACCTGTTTGGTGGCATAAATTCGGGTGAAGCACCCATTGCCGACTACGAAAACGGTGGCCCAAAGGCGGCTATCGACGCGGCGTTTTTGGGGCACTTCGGTTTCAATTCCACCGATCCTGGAGCGGCCACGATCAGTGGCGCTGACATGACCAACTTCATCGACACGGTGCTGAATCCGCTGATCACTGGTGCCGGTTGGGCGTCGACTTTTTCCAATGCGACCGATGAAACCATCACCGCCCGCATCGGTTTAAGCGAAAGCATTACCGGATCGGTCAGCGGCAATGAACAGGGCTTTCAGAGCGCCATGTTTGCTGCGGTTATTGCGGCCGAATATATCAATGACAATTTTGGCGCTGAAGCTCAGTCGGCGGCTGCACAGTCGGCTCTGGACCGGGTTGGCAATTCAACCGGTCAACTGGCTGAACTGCAAGGCATGACCGGTCTGCTGGTTAATCGCATATCCGTATCCAATGAACGCATCGCCGTTCAGATGGACGAGCTAACGCTCCATTCAGACAAGATGGTGGCAGTGGATCCCTATGAGGCGGCAACCCGCCTGAACTCCCTGATCACCCAGATTGAAACCTCCTACACCCTCACCGGACGCATCCAGCAGCTAAGCTTGATGCGCTACATCTGATGATGAGGGGAAGAGACGAAAGGAATTGGCATGTACCAGCTGCAATATGCTGACATCCAGGAAGATGCCGTCGTTGATGCGCGCACCCGAGAGCGCCAGTTGCTCAACCGGTCGATCGACTTGCTGGAAAAAGCCCGGGACAATCCAACTGATCCCATGGCGACCATCGAGGCGACTCACTTTACCCGTCGTTTATGGACCGCGCTGCTAGAAGATTTGGCTCAATCAGACAATCAGTTGTCAGATGAAATTCGAGCTGGCCTGATCTCAGTTGGCATCTGGATTTTGAAAGAAACTGAAAAGATTCGGCAACAAGAGTCGAACGATTTTGACGGCGTGATCGAAATCACGCAGACGATCATGGAGGGCATCTGATCTTGTCGACATTTAAGATTTCACTCAAACCTCATGAACGCGTCTATATCAATGGTGCGGTGATCAAGGTTGACAGGAAGACGTCGCTGGAATTTCTAAACGACGTTCAGTTTCTACTTGAAAGTCAGGTCCTGCAGGCGGCTGAGGCTGATACACCGCTGAAAAGATTGTATTTTACAGTCCAAATTCAATTGATGTCACCAAGTGATACGACCGCTGCTAGGCGCATGTTCAAAGAGCAATTGGAGCAGCTTCTTTTGACTTTTGAAGAATCAACTGTGCGGGATTCATTGGTCGCTGTTGAACGGCTGGTGGCTGACGGGCGCTTCCATGAAGCGATGAAGAGCCTCAAATCGCTCTACCCGATCGAGCAACGTTTGTTGAACGGGATCAATACCAGTTTTCCGTTTGAAGAATCCGAACCCCTACAGGCAAAAGCAGGATAGTATCGATGACCGAGATCTCACCAGTAACCCCAATCCCGCAATCTGTTGCAGCCAACTCTACCGCCTCAGCGGCGAGTGTTGATTATGATGCCTTTCTACAGCTTCTGGTTGCCGAGATGCAGAACCAGGACCCAACCAAGCCGATGGAGTCGACGGAATATGTCGCGCAGTTGGCCAGCTTCTCCAACGTTGAGCAAGCTATCCAGACCAATGAAAAACTCGATAGCCTGTTGAACTCCTCGTTCATCGCCAGCGCAGGATCGCTGATTGGACGAACCATTACTTCAGCCGACGGCTCCACAACAGGTGAAATCGTTCAGGTCAAAGTGGCAAATGGCATCGGAACGGCGGTGCTTGAATCCGGCGCGGAAGTTGCCGTTAATGACAAGGTGACACTGAGCTAGGCCTGAGAAGGTTTTGCGACAAGCTGCACAATCAATCGGAAGCAAAGATGAACCAGGCTGATGCGCTCGACATAACCCAATTGGCCATGTGGACGCTGATCATAGCATCTTCACCTGCCGTTGTGGCAGCCATGGTGGTTGGTCTGACAATTGCTTTGCTGCAGGCGCTGACCCAGGTGCAGGAAATCACCTTGACTTTCATTCCGAAAATCTTGGCAATTTTTGCCTCTGTCGCCTTTTCCGCAACCTTTATTGGTGCCCAGATGGGACGGCTTTCCAACAGTGTCTACTCACACATTCAGTCGGGTTTCTAGCCGCTGGTTCGGTTCTGCGTCGGAAACCCGGGGCAGGGGAGTTCGGCGCAAGTTTCGAGGCCTAATCTTTCCCTGACCACTAGATTTCCCCATGTCAGGCGACCCTGAATGACGGTTGATGCCTCCCTGAAAGAAGTTACCAGCAGTAACGGTAAGGACGTGCTCTTTGCCGGCGGCGTGGTGTTCATTCTTGCCATCCTGTTTCTGCCGTTGCCAACCGCTTTCATCGACATTGGTTTGTCGATCTCAATTGCCTTTTCGGTATTGATTTTGATGGTGGCCTTGTGGATTTCAAAGCCACTGGATTTCTCTTCTTTTCCGACAATTTTGCTGATTGCCACAATGTTGCGGTTGTCGATGAACATCGCCACCACGCGTGGAATTCTCTCCCAAGGGCATGAGGGTGTGAATGCTGCAGGCTATGTGATTGGCGGCTTTTCCAGCTTTGTGATGAGTGGTGACTTTGTCATTGGTCTGATCGTTTTCCTGATATTGGTGATTGTAAATTTTGTCGTCATCACAAAGGGCTCGACCCGCATTGCGGAGGTTGGCGCCCGTTTCACTCTGGACGCTGTTCCCGGTAAGCAAATGTCGATCGATGCTGATTTGTCAGCCGGAATCATTGACGAGAAAGAAGCCCAGCGGCGGCGTCGGGAATTGGAGGCGGAAAGTTCTTTTTTCGGTTCAATGGACGGTGCGTCGAAATTTGTCCGCGGCGATGCCATCGCTGGGCTGATCATCACGGCGATCAATATCTTTGGTGGCATCATCATTGGCTATACCCGCCATGACATGAGCCTTGGAGAGGCCGCAGACGTTTTCACCAAGCTTTCAGTCGGCGATGGTCTGGTGTCGCAAATACCGGCGTTGATCGTGTCGTTGGCGGCTGGCCTTCTGGTCTCCAAAGGGGGCACGCGCGGGTCTGCAGACCAGGCCGTATTTGGGCAATTGAGTGCCTACCCCAAAGCGCTGCATCTTGCTGCCCTCTTGATGTTCATCTTTGCCATGATGCCCGGCTTGCCGATGTTGCCGTTCCTTGTGCTGGCGATCATTCTTTCCGGCTCGGGCTTGGTAATTACCCGTCGGGCCGCTGCTGAAAAAGAACAGCAGCAAGCTTCTGCAGAACGCTCCGCCCAGGAGCAGACTGATGCGGAACAAAACTCAGTTAAATCCTCTTTGGCCACATCCGAGATCGAATTGGTGCTTGGCAAGCAATTGGCCACTCATCTGGTGCCAAAACGTGAGGAACTGGCTTTCCGCATGTCGAAGATGCGCAAGAAATTCGCCTCTCAATACGGGTTCGTTATTCCAGATGTGCGCTTGAACGAAGACTTGAGCATCAACGACAAAAGCTATGAGATTAAGATTCATGGCACGACTGTTTCCTCACATGATCTGCGCCTTGGCGAACTTCTGGTTCTGGTTGGCGAAAAAGAACTGCCTGATATACCAGGCGAGGAAACTGTGGATCCGGCATTCGGTATCCGATCCTTGTCTGTTCTGGAGGGCTTTTCCGAAGACGTTAAGCAGCTGGGTCTGCAGTCGGCTGACAATGTCGCGATCATCCTCACCCATTTGAGCGAAGTGATCCGCAACAACCTGCCGCAACTGCTGTCCTATAAAGATACCAAGGTTTTGATCGACGGGCTTGATCCGGAATACCGCAAATTGACAGAAGAAATGTGCAGCAATCACATTTCCTATCCTGGCCTGCAGGCGGTTCTGCGTTTGTTGCTGGCGGAACGGGTTTCGATCCGCAATTTGCATTTGATCCTGGAAGCAATTGCCGAAATTGCACCCCACATCCGTCGTTCGGAAAAGATTGTTGAGCATGTCCGCATGCGTATCGGACAGCAGCTATGCGGTGACATCACAACCAAGGGCACGTTGAATGTTCTGCGGCTTGGCAATCGCTGGGATCTGGCGTTCCACGAAAGCCTTAAGCGGGACAGCAAGGGCGAGGTGCGCGAATTTGATATGGAACCGCACTTGCTTGAGGAATTTGGCACTGCGGCGTCGAAAGTGATCAAAAGCCATCAGGAATCCGGTGTGATCTTCGCGCTGATTACCGCACCCGAAGTGCGCCCCTATGTGCGTATGATCATTGAACGGTTGCATCCAAATCTACCGGTTCTTTCGCATGTCGAAATCGCTCGTGGGGCCAATCTGAACATTCTTGGCAACGTATCGTGACAGCTCTGGCATCCGATGCTGTGTTGTTGGTTTTGTTGGCATTTTGTAGGGTTGGCGCCTGCTTTCTCGTTTTACCTGGCCTGTCCAGCAGCCGTGTACCAGTTCAGGTCCGGCTGCTGTTGGTTATCTCAATCACCATTGCCATGCTGGGTCAGATCTGGCCGTTGCTGGCCACAGCAGATATCAGCCAGCCTTCGCTTCTGGCACGTCTGATTGTCTCTGAAACAGCGATTGGCGTGTTTATTGGCTTGTGTGTGCGTTTCTATCTCCTGGCGCTGGGCTTTATGGTCACAGCCATGGGAACAGTCATCGGATTTGGTAACCTGATGGGACCGGGCTTTGAGGAAACCGAGCCGCAAGCCGCACTCGGCACCTTGTTGACGATGGCTGCCCTGTTGCTGTTGTTCATTTTCGATTTTCACCATGCGGTCATTCAATCGTTGATTGCTTCCTACAAGGTGGTGCCAGTGACAGGAGGTTTTGAAACGGAAACTTATCTGGCCAATCTCACAGAGACACTTCGTGAAGCTTTTGTGATGGTGCTGCGTCTTGGCAGCCCGTTCATCGCCTACTCGCTCGTGGTCAACCTTATGGTTGGCATTTTGAACAAGCTGACGCCGCAGATTCCGATCTACTTTATCTCGCTGCCGTTTCTCATCTTTGGTGGATTGCTGCTGCTTTACTTTGCCGTCCCGACATTCCTGAGCCTGTTTGTCGACGGCTTTTTTGAATTTAAAGTGTTCCGCTAGAATGACCGATCCGAAAGCTGCGAAAAAACTGAAGCGCCTGGTTCTGGCCCAAACGGTTGCTGAATCGATGGCGAAGTCGCATGTTGGCGCGCTTTCGACCCGTCTGGCGCAGGTCGATGACAAGCTGGAGAAGGCCAGAGACTCATTTGCAACGACAAAGACCTCTTTGTTGTTTTCAGATTTGCACCTGAACCACATCCATAGTCTTGTCCGGCAAAGTGAGGAAATGCGAAGCCAGTTGGAAGCTGCACGTCGCGAGTTGCAAAGCGAAACAGTGCGTAACCGAAAGCTGCAAGAACGGTTAAAAGCCACACTTTCCCACCAGGAACGTGAGGAAGAAAACAAGATGCTGTTGGAGCGGTTGGATCGGCAATCCGGGGTCGCTGGGCTGGGCAGATAGTTTCCCGCAAGCTTGCAGCCCTATCATGGGGGAACAAGCTTAAGAGGTGAATATGGCCTTTGATTTCGGATCCGATATCTTGGTGGACGCAATGCGGGCTGCAAATCCGCAACAGGCTGCCGACGCGCGGTTGAAGCTTCAGCAACTTGCCAGTTCCCAGGCAGCGGCCGCTCCAGACGCGCCCAAATTCAGTGCTGAAATATCAGCCGGTAGTCGCCGTACTGCTGTCCAGGACAGCCCGAGAGAGGTTTTGCAAAAGTTTGAATCCGTGGTGCTGTCGACCTTCGTTCAAGCAATGATGCCGAAAGAAGCCAGCAGTGTTTATGGAGAAGGTCTTTCCGGCGATATGTGGAAGGCCCAGATGGCCGAAAAGATCGGTGAGCAATTGTCCAAAAATGGTGGTCTTGGAATCGCCGATCGGTTGCTCAAAAGCTATCAGTCTGATGGAGAAACCATCAAGCCGATCGCCGGGCTGAATGATCCGGCCCTTGCGATTTCCCAAACCCGGGCCGCTGATGGAGCCAGTCAATTTCTGCAAAAACTGGAGTTGAGCACTCTTCTGGGGAGCGACGACAAGGTGCAATCCGCGCCTAGCATCCTTAATTCCAACACATCGGCCGCATGATGACCTACGCACCAACCGCACCAGCGGCACCTAGAACAGCAATCCAACAGCAACCTCAGGGCCAACAATCCAGTTTGCACACGGTCATTGCCCGGCTTGGTACATTCATAGAGTTGGAAACGGAACAGATCCAAACCGAGAAGAATTTTAACTTTGGCGCATCAAGTGAGAAAAAAAGCCGCTTGCTTTTTGAACTCAATCGGGCCAGCCGAGGCATTGATTTTGCTGCATTGGACAAGTCCGTATTGAACGAACTGGCGCGGTTGAAGCAAGCGCTTGCCCGGAACGAAGCACGGATTAAGGCCCATTTGTCTGCCGTGCGTGAGGTTTCCGATATTATGGTCAACATTCTCAAGAATGAGGAAGCTGACGGAACCTACGGCGAAATGTTCTAGAGATGATACAGTGATAGGTACAGTTTTCTATCCCATCTGGTGCTGCGCAATCACTGCGGCAACGCTGGTTGTTGGGATTAACATGCAGCCCAGTGAACCGGTTGAAGGCGAAATGCAGGTTAAAGAGGAGCCGGCTCCTGTTTACTATCCGCCACAATTGCTGGTGGCACCTGTCGTCAACGATAACAAATCGGTGGGTTATATTTTTTCAAATATCTCATTGGAAATGGATTCCAGTGCCAAGCCTAAGTCCAAAGTTCCGCTCCAGATGGTCATGCAAGATGCCTATTTATCTTTGATTGTGGGCAATCCGAAATTCAATTTCCCCTACACATCACAGTTTGAGTTGCTGGAGTTTAGAGCTGGCCTCAAATCGAGAATAAATGAAGCCATGGGAACCGAACTGGTGCGCTCTCTTTATGTCAGCGGGATAAACTTCCTGGGCAAAGATGAAGCCAGAACCAAGCAGACATTGAAGTCAGTTTGGCTGCAGGAAACTCCCGAAAGCGGTGGTTCAGCGGACGAATCAAAGTAGGGGCAAAGCCAAACGCCTGAAGGTCATCGCCATGTAAAAGGTGGGTTTGATCAATGGAAGTTGGCTGTTATTTTTTCCTGAATTCCAGATCTGCAAAATGAAACGCCCGCCCCATCATAAAGACAGGGCGGGCGGTTTTAATTGCGCCTGAGATTGACGACTTGGTCTTACTGGAAGAGGGCCAGAATGTTCTGCGCACCGCTGTTAGCGATCGAAAGCGACTGGATGCCCAACTGCTGTTGGGTCTGCAGCGCCTGCAGTCTGGTTGATTCTTTGGACATATCGGCGTCTACAAGAGCGCCCACACCGCGGTCGATGGAGTCGATCAGGTTGCTGACGAAGTCCATCTGGCTGTTCATGCGTTTCTGGATTGCGCCAATATCGGAAGCAGCGGTGGTCATCAATGCCAATTTGGCGTCAACATTGGAAATCATTGAATCAATGTCAGCGTCTGTGGCGGTCACAGCGGTGATGTCCAGTGTTGTGACGGATACAACCAATGCACCGGCACCCGCCGTAGTGAACGTCGAGTCCAAAATACCTGACTGATCGTCGGCATCGAACAATTCAACCGTGGCGGTATCGATGTCGATTGTGTCCACTGATACAGCTGTGTCTGTTCTTGTGAATGAGGCGACGACCGATTTGACCTGTGCATAGTTGGTGGCGCCTGAATCGACGGACAACCAGTTTTCGCCGGAAAAGGAGGCCGAGTCGGCAATTGCAATCAGTTGATCCTGGAGTTGGCTAATCTCGTCCTGAATCTTGCTGCGATCAATGCCGGGCTCTCTTGAAGCAACCAGTTTCGCCTTGATTTCGTCAATGACTTCAATGCCGGCATTCATACCGGTATAGGTGACGTCGATTTTCGCTGAGCCTAGGCCCAGAGCGTCCTGAACAGTTGACAGCGCCTTGTTATCAGAGCGCATTGTTGTTGCGATCGACCAATAGGCTGCGTTGTCTGTAGCGGTGGAAACTTTGTAACCAGTTGAGATTCGGTTCTGGGTCTCATCCAGCATCTTATTCGTCGACTGCAGGGAGCGAAGGGCCGTCATGGCCGATGAATTTGTCTTAATACTGGTCATAATGCGCCCCAACCTGGCAATCGAAATCATTTGATTGACATGCCGGTCACCGGCTGGAGGGAACGCGCATCATGCTCGGACTACGTCCGGTTCACCTCTCTTTTCAAAAGGTAAAAGAGTATGGTTAACGGCTAGTTAACCGAATGATTACCGGGGCGGTTTTTGGTTAAGTATTTTGACTAGCGAATGGCTGACTTGAGCATCAGGCGGGCGCTGTCAAATCGTACATTGGTTATCGGAAAAGGGGTGGTGCGCTGATTGAGCAGTTGCGCCAGTTTGTTGCCCATAGTGGCCAGGTCGCGTTCGCGGTATTTGGCCATCTCTTTGGGCTCAAGCTGATGGATGACTTCAAACAGGCCATCCATGATGATTTCATCAACCGGTACAATGTCAGCGTCGACCGCGCCTTCTGGCAATTGATAGTGGATGCGCGTTGTAAAGTGACCTATGACTCTGCCGTTTTGAAACAGGGCTGCCGACATTGTATTTGTCCGGTGGTCGATCAAGGTTTCGGCGACCGGTGCACCATCTGACGTTTCACCACCAAACAGTGTGGGTAGGAACACCACAGCTACCGTGACGATGATAGCCCAGAAAGATATGAAGAGTGATTTGACCACGTGATAGATAATTTCGCGCTGTGAGCAAGGCAGGTGCCTATCGACTGGCATAACTTGCCAAAACAAACTTGTGTCGAGCTAGCGCCGTTTCAATCGACACATAGCCAGTTCTGGGAAAGTTCTCGCAGCTAAGTTGGCAAAATGAGCACCGTCGACCAATTTTGGAGTTTTAAATTGTTGCTGCAAGGCAAGCAGGAACAAGGTGATTCACTGGAGGACAATTGGGAGGTTGGATCCTCCATGAGGCACCCGTTATTCACCAATGCATTCCAGACTGTTCAACCACCGAGCTCATCAAATGAAACATTGGTCAATGCGCAGTACGAACAAATTGACGCCGCCACCGGCGAAACCGATGAGCTAAACGGGCTGCTCCGAAACTCTGGGATGCCTGAGTTTACCTCTCACCAGCCCAAGTCGCCACCATTGCCCCAATCGCCGCCGCCGCCGCCGTCGTCGTCGTCGTCGCCGTCGCCGTCGCCACCGTTGCGAAAGTTTGTTCAGCCAACAGAGCGGGAATTGAGCAAATTGTCGGTGGAACAGTTGCGCCGCCTGAGACGCCAAATCGCAATGCAAATTCACCCTGACCGGAGAGATGCACTACCAGACCAGATTGCGGAGAATACGATGGGATACTGCAATCAGCTGATTGATGCGGCCATCAAGCGCAAGTCGTCGCCCAAAACCTAAGCGACTCCCAGCGGCGGTGTTGGCGGCTGGTCATCACCGTTGTTTTCGGAAAGGCTGGCGATTGTTTCCAACCGGGCAAATTCCGAATATGCCAGCTTTGGTGATTTTCGATGCGACTGATCAGGTGCAACAGCGGTGCCTCCGACAAGCCGGAATGGGCTCATGGCAACGATATTTCTATTTGTGACAGCAATGCAGAGCACAACCATCATACGTCCGTTGGCGGACATCGGAGCGGAAAGAGTTGAGTAGCGCAGTCCTATTGTGCGTAAATCTGCTGTACCACCGCGATCACTGGTCGTGTAAATAAACTTGCATTGGCGTGCATTGGCAATCCGCAAAGCCTCGATGACCAGCTCCCGCAGAATGGTCTCGCGGTCTTTGCCGCAAGCTTTATTTTCTTTTTCGCTGGCAAGGCTAACGCATTGCAATTCAAATGCAGGGCAACGGTTACTCTTTCTTGCCAGTTCCGCGATGATGCTGCTCATCGTGTCCTGACCATCACGCGCTCCAACGGGAGCAAGTCGCGCATAACCCAAAGGCTTGTCATCCTGCAGATTGACGATGTGGAAACAATCGCGGCGATCGTCTTCTTCAAGCGTGCCGCAGCGCTCGACTGATTGGCCAATCCAGGCCTCGTTGTTCAGATATCCATCGCAGCGCAGGTCAATGCAGTCGAGCACTGTGGCAAAGTTCTTGCTCTCCGCAGGCATATGAACGATTTCAATCATGACCGTATACTCACTACACAACACGCGATGATAAAGTCGCGGCGGCAAGTCTACAGCAATTGGGGGGAATCGGGTATTGCCCCGATATGCATGACAATTCTTATTAGGAATTCTAGCGGTGAAGATTCACCGCTTAGTAACCGTGTGAGCGGCCCGACTTGAGGAGCCGCTCAGATCTGATCATTTCTGATACAGATAAAGGTTTTTGCGCTCCGGGGATGTGGACAGCTCATTATAGGAGGTGACCCGGTTACGGCCGTTTCTTTTCGACGCGTAAAGCGCTTCATCCGCCTGAGAATAGAGGGCCTGAACGTTCTCGGATGCTGAACCGTGGCACACGCCAAGCGAAATTGTCACCTTGCCGGGCCCAAGTTTGATGCGACCGTCGCCGAAGGACTCTTCTGCCACAGCGACGCGTACCCGTTCGGCCAGGCGCATCATGCCTTCTTCGTTGATGTCTGTTGAGAACAGGGCAAACTCTTCACCACCCAATCGGGCCAGCAATACATCCCCCCGGCTGTTGGCTTGCATGACCTTGGCGATGTTTTTGATCACTAAGTCGCCAAACGGGTGGCCATAGGTATCGTTCAAAGTCTTGAACCTGTCGATATCACCGATAATGAGCGCCGACTGGCCGAAGGCATTGCGTTCAACGCCGCCCAACCGATTGTCGAAGGCTCGACGGTTGTAGAGTCCGGTCAGCGCATCCGTCTCGGCTTGTTTCTTGTATTCGGCCAGTTCCGACTTGATGGCTTGGAGCTCACTGCTGTTGTCCTGAATTTCTTCAAGAGTTTTCTGCCCCTGTTTTTGGGTGGTTTCCGTCGCATCGGAAAGCAGATTGACCAATTTGCTGACAACATCGGGAGCCATGCGGGCGTTTGGATCAAGCTTCTGTGTCGCCTGGCCAAGAATTTTGCCATACTGGCTGACGGATGATTGCTCGCTCTTGATCATCTCGATGGTGGTGCTCAACTTGGTTTCCACGGCATCGCAAATTTTTGAGATTATTGCGTCGTCATCGGCGCGTGCGCAAAAGGTAGCGAACAATTCATCCAGCTTTTCCTGGTCGATATTGTTGCCGATTTCCATCAATTCCTGTTGGATTTCCGGATTGGTGCCGCTGATAGCGCCGTAAAATACTTCGTAGTTACGCGGCAAACCGACAACGCCAATCTTATGCATCGCATTGGCTACTCGCATCGACATCGGCAGCGGCTTGTTGGACTTAGGAGGTTCACTCACTTGCTTTGCTTGTGCCTGTTGCATGATTAATAATCCGCCCTGTTGGTTTTCATCGATATAGTCTCCTGGTTGAAATGCGGCATCATTTTATGACCCGCATCCGGATTGCCCGCGCGACCGCTTGAGTTCTGTTGACGCAATCCAATTTCTTGCAGCAGGAATTGAGGTAGTGGTTCACTGTGTGCTCTGACAAAGAAACGATGACAGCAATCTCGCCACTGGTTTTCCCTGCTGCCGCCCAGTTCAGGCACTCGAGTTCCCGCTTGTTCAACTCTGCACCGGTGTCGCGCGCCCGGCTATTGGCGAGTTTTTCGATCTGATCGAATATTTTTTGAAACAGCACGACCAGTGCAAAATCGACCTGGTACGCCATATGTGTTTCGGAAAACAACGCTATGAATGCCCGTCGCTGACCACGGGTGGGTGCCTGTATACAGTGAGCAAACTGTGCTTCGATCTCGCTGGCAATCAATGCGTCTGCACCGGTGAGTGCAGCTGGAGCGGATGCTGCTGAGGCCTCGTATTGCTCCACTGATGTCTGGACACTGCCATTTTTGGTCCAGACGAACGGGGTGGTCGTATCGCCCATGTGGTCGAGAATTGACCAGTTCGCCAGCAAATCCAGTGTGACCAAGTCGTCGACAAGATAGAGCGGCAAATTGGTTAGAATGATGTCTTCCGCAACCACCGAACAGCCAACTTCCGGCGGGTGAGCGATAACAAAGTGGCTGTAACCGAAACTGGTGCACATTTCGCTGACGCAAGAAAATGCATCACTAAGTGTCGTCACACTGTTCAGGCGGTAAGAAATCAAGTCAAAGGAATTGTCGCTAAGTGTCGGGGCAACCCGTACCTGCTGCAGCGTTTTCAAGGCTGAATTTTCCAATGGACCGCCATTCCTGCCACGGGATTGACAAAAGCGGGTCCCCAGATTGACGAGCGCCCAGAAGCCGAATCCCACTTCCTCATTGCCTCAACCCTTAAACTTCTTTCTTGTGCAAACCTGACTATTGGAAGCCGAACATGCCAAAAGGGCAGGTCAAAGCCCGCCTGCAAGTCTGGATCTTTTTGTTAGTGTTCTGATTTATCTATACAAATGCTCGATTCACGCAGGAGTGATAGAACATGATCATG
Source organism: Rhizobiaceae bacterium (assembly GCA_039969995.1). GTDB lineage: Bacteria > Pseudomonadota > Alphaproteobacteria > Rhizobiales > Rhizobiaceae > Pseudahrensia. Next base: position 31,967 of record JBDVMU010000054.1, on the reverse strand, counting down.
CCAGGCCCAACCTGCTTTGCATTGAATAGCGCGGAGCTCGACTTGGTTTGGATTTCGTCAAAAAACGTGCCGTTTTGCGGTGACAGGCTGATTCCGACATAAGCGTCGAGTTCAAAAATCATGCCATCAACTTCGATCGGTTCGCGAATGGTGCGCAATACGCGGCGGGCAAGGATCTCAGCCCCACCAAGATCATCAATTCCGATCTGAATAACGGCAAATTCATCGCCACCCAGATGTGCGAAAGTGTCGGTTTCACGGCGGGTTTCCATTAGCCTGCCGCCGAGCACTTTGAGGATTTTGTCGCCAGTGCGCTGCCCTGCTGTATCGTTGATCCGCTTGAAATTGTGGATGTCTATATAGTGCAGGGCAACATTTGTGCCGCGCTCAGCCTGAGCGAGTGCAATGTTGAGCCGGTCTTGGAAAAGTGCCCGATTTGGCAACCCGGTTATTTGGCTATAATAGGCCATTTCAAGGGTCTTGGCTTCCTGCTCAAGCCGCTCAGTGATGTCAAAATAGGTGGTGACAAAACCGCCGCCCTCGATGGGGGTGCTGAGGATTTCCAACGTGCTGCCATCGGGACGTACGTGATTGATTTTCTGATGCCCGCCGGTGCGTAAAGTTGCGAGGCGGTTTTCGATATATTTGTCGATGTCCTGGCCAGCAAACTCGCCGTTCTTTGCATTGAATTCGATCAGTTCGCGAAGTGACGCCTGACGCCCTTCGACCAGCTCGGCCGGATAGTTCCACATTTGCCGATGTTGCTCGTTGTGCAGCACCAATTTCAAATCCTGGTCAAACATTGCAACGGCACCGGGGAAATGTTCGACAATTGCTTCCAGTTGATTGCTGCGCATCCTGTTGTCGGAAACATCGACATGGGTTTCAACAAACCCTCCGCCCTTCAATGGGATGACTGTTACATCAACATAGTTGTTTTCGCTGACCTTCACCTCATGCTTGAGGATCCGACCGCTGCGGATGGCACGCACGCGTCGGGCAACAGCTTGTGACAGATTGTTTTGGCCGTAAGTTCCCTGTCGGGCATTGTGCCAAATATATTGCTCCATTGATGGCAACCCGCTGGCAAAAAGCTCATGAGCGTTGGCAATTCGCGCCTTCAATGTATCGTTGCAAAAGGTCATCTGGAATTTGGCATCAAAGACGGCAATACCACCGGGGAACCCGTTGATCAGTGCTTCGAATTGAATATTGCTCCGACGCTTTTCTGTCACATCGAGATAGGTGGTTACAAAACCGCCGCCATCGAGGGGGCGACCGCGAACTTCAATAACCCGGCCGTCTTGCAGTTGACGCTCATAGCGGTGGGGCTTGCGTTGGGCGACCAGCGCCATACGGGAGCGGATATGTTGCTCGACATCGCCAGGACCATATTCGCCACGCTCAGCCTTGAAGCGGAACAGTTGTTCAATGGTTGGCAAACCATTGCCAAATAGTTCGGCTGGATATTTGAGCAGTTTCTTAAGGTACTCATTGCAAACCGTCATGTTGAGGTTTTCGTCGAATGCACAAAGGCCTCCGGGAAAGTGTTCAACAATGGACCGGAGCAGATCGAGTTCCCCGATGAGCTGCTCGACATTTTCTTCCTGATGATGCGCCAGGGTTTCAAGAGGATTGATGGCGGAAGCCCCGTCCGATTGCGCTACGGGGTGATCAGAAATCTGCTCCTTAAGTTGATCTGTTGGTTGCTCGGGAGATTGCCCTGAATACTGAATTGGAGACTGCAACGACTGCATAAACACACCTCGTAGCCCTGCCAGCTAACGCCTCAAACAGCGGTTTTTGGAAGCAATCCCAAAGCTGGGAGTCCTTCGGCAGGTTCACCGCAACTATCCTCAGACTAATTTTTGGCGTGGGAGGCGTTTTAAAAGGGTTGCGTTGGGTATGCGAGAAATCGCATGTGGCAAATCAGTGCGCAGTCAAATTTTCAGGTTTCAGGGCTTGAAAAGCTATTCTTTATCAGCAGCTTGATAGCTGCGTTGACCGTCACCGCTTCGTGCCGGGATGCGCGGTGGATTTACAAGGTCACGTTAACAAAGCCGGATCAGGTCTTAACGTCTGGTTCGGTTCTGCCCGTCAGCTTTTCCAGCTCACAAATTGCAAGTGCGGCGGATTGGACGCCTTGCAGCGCCAATTGCGGGTCACGCTGATGATCACCTTCTGGAGGTTCATATTGTTCCAGATAGAGCCGAAGCGTGGCACCCTGGGTACCGGTGCCAGAGAGGCGGAAGACGGCGCGGCCGCCAGCTTCGAAATATATGCGAATGCCTTGATTGTTGCTGACTGAACCGTCGACCGGGTCCTGATAGGAAAATTCATCGCAGAACGTGACAGTTTGATCGCCAAACTGTCGGCCAGCCAAAGACGGCAGGGTTGATCTGAGCTGAGTCATCAGCCTGTCGGCTTTGTTTGTCGCTATGTTTTCAAAATCGTGGCGCGAATAATAATCACGGCCATATATGCTCCAGTGGGTGGCCAATATTTCGGCCACAGATTCGCGCCGAATGGCCAGAATGTTGAGCCAAAGCAGGACTGCCCAGAGGCCATCCTTCTCGCGCACGTGGTTGGATCCGGTTCCAGCACTTTCCTCACCACAAAGTGTCACCCGCCCGGCATCCAGCAGATTGCCGAAGAATTTCCAACCGGTAGGTGTTTCAAAAGATCCAATGCGCAACCGGTCGGCAACACGATCACTGGCAGCACTGGTAGGCATTGAACGGGCAACTCCGGAAAGACCGCGTTCATAGCCCGGTGCGAGATAGGCATTGGCTGCCAGCAGGGCAAGGCTATCTGAGGGGGTCACATATGTGCCTCGGCCGACGATCATATTGCGGTCCCCATCGCCGTCAGACGCTGCGCCGAAATCCGGCGCATCATCACCACCCATCATGATATCCATCAATTCATGGGCCCAGACCGGATTGGGATCCGGATGCCCTCCGCCGAAATTTTCCGATGGTACGCCGTTCATAACGCTTCCAGTTGGTGCCCCGAGGTCATCTTCCAAAATCGCATGCGCATAGGGACCTGTGACCGCGTGCATTGCGTCAAAACGAATGGTGAAACCGGAGGCAAACAGTTTGCTAATGGCGTCAAAATTGAACAGTGATTTCATCAGCTCGCGGTAGTCGGAAACCGGGTCGACAATTTCGACCTGCATGTTGCCAATCGTTTGTTGGCCGATGGCGGCAAGGTCGAGGTCTGGCGTGTCGATGATCTGATAGGAGGACAATTCCTGCGTTTGCTGAAAAATGCCATCGGTGATGTTTTCGGGCGCCGGTCCACCGTTCGGCACATTGAATTTAAGCCCAAAATCTTCGTCTATACCGCCTGGATTGTGGCTGGCTGACAGTATCAAGCCACCATCTGTCTGGTTGAGACGGATCAGGTGGGAGGCTGCCGGAGTGGAAAGCAGCCCGTTCTGGCCGATGATCAAGCGGCTCGCACCACTGGCCGCGGCCATCTTGATGATGGTCTGAATCGCCTCGGCATTGAAATAGCGTCCGTCTCCGCCAACAACAAAAGTTTTGTCTTTGGCACCACCAATCGCGTTGAAGGTCGACTGAACGAAATTCTCCAGATAACCCGGTTCCATGAATATGCGGGTCTTCTTGCGCAGGCCGGAGGTCCCTGGCTTCTGTCCGTCAATGGGATTTGTGGAAACGCTCTTGATCGTCATATGTTATTCTCCGAGGGGACAGGTGTTCCCCTTCCATGTCTTCGCATGATTTGGCCCATCGCGGCGAGTCTAGAATCCGATTTGAATTGCTCGATGGCGCAGCCATAGAGCCGCTGCCAGTTGGGATGCTCATCGATCGTGCCAGGCAGATTCTGGGCTTCAATTGTGGCAAAGATATCATCGAGCTGCACTGATACCATCGCCGTGTCTGATGCCGCGAGAATCTCATATACAGTCTGTTGCATCAGATCAAAAGAGATCGCTGCGTCGTCGCAATGTTTGCCGGCGAGAGCTAAAATCTGCACCAGCTCGTCGCGGCGCTGCGCCCTCATTTCCTCAGCCTGCCCGGAGTTGACCCATCCCAGCTTCAGCCACCATGCAATGTCCTTGCTTTGAAGATAACCGGCAAGGGTCGGTGTGTCATGGGTGCCAAAACAGACCAGTGACTTCTTGCGCAGTTTGGATGCCCCTTTGATGTGACCCTGCTTGTTCTTTTCGTATTGCAGCACGCCGTATGAATAGATGTTCTGTCGGTTCATGGTTTTGCGGAAACCGCTGGGCACAAGACCGAGGTCTTCGCCGACAACAATGGTGTTGGATCGCTGTGCCTCGAGCCGCACAAGTGCGAGCAGGGTATCAAAGTTCTGTTTGACATACCCGCCTGGTGAACCGTCGTCGGGGATCCAATAGCTGCGGTTTAAACCGAGCACGTGATCAATGCGGATGACCCCACAATAACGCATTGTTTGCTGGAGGATATTGCGAAATGTGCGGTAATTATCGGCAGCAAGCTTTTTGGGCGCCAGGGCTGCCAGGTTCCAGTTCTGACCTCCCGGGCTGAGGTGGTCTGGCGGCGCACCGATTGAAACGCCTTCTGCAATTGCCTGACTTTCGCCCCAGGCTTCCGCACTGTCGCGGCGGGCGCCAACGGCGAGGTCGAGATAGAGGCCCAGTTTCATGCCTGCAGCCAGACAATCGCTTTGGGCTTGCTGCAGTTGTTGATGGGCAATCCATTGAAGCCAGGCATGGAAGAGCAAGTGGTGGTCTGTGCTGGCAGATGTCGTGATGGGCGTGGTATTGGTTGCGCTGGTGGGTCTCGGTTGGTTGGTCCGGTCACTTTTCTTTGATCTACCTTGCTCACCACAGAGATGTTCAAATTCGGCAAATCGCCTCAGCGCAACACCGCCTTGCGCACAAAATGCCTCAAATTGAGCAGTCTGTTGTTTGTCGGCCAGCTTGAGGAAATCGTCAAACAGGGCCAAAAGAATGGGCTCGTGGTTTTGGTGATGGAGTGCGTAATCCACCATTTTGCTGCTCGCTATCGATCCCTTTTCCTGATCCCATAGGGCGATCATGCGGGCCGTTTGCCCGGATATCGGGGCAACCTTTGACACCGCGATATGCAGGCTGTTGAGAAAGCCGCGATGGGTTGGAGAGTATGGGCTGATGACTTCCCTGTTGTGCCAACCTGTAGCATGAACCGGATTGATGCCAATAAAGTCGGCACCCTGATGGGCAAAGGCCTCACCCGCTTGGCTGAGCATTTGGAAATTGCCAACACCTGACTTGCGGTCGGAACTCAAACCATAAAGTGCTGCATTGATGCCCCAGATGTGTTTTATGCCTGAAACAGACTTCAGGGACGGTGCCTTGCGCGGGGCGCAGATAAGGCGTGCCTGCTGGGTTTTAGACCCTTTGCCACAACTGAAAGTATGAAGGCCGGACGGCAGGTTTGGAAGTGTCAGATCTTCATCGGACCTGCCCTGCATGCGTTCCCCGTTTTCCAGTTCAACCGACCAATCCGGCCGTCCAGGCAAGGTCAGTCGGACGGGTTCGCCCGGTGCGATGATAATCTCTTCAGGAACAATTCTCTCGTGGGCCTCAGCAGCGACCTGCCTTGCGGCGTTGCGGATATCTGCATCGTTTTCAAGCACCAGACCATTGGCCCGCAACAGCGCGAGATTTGTTTCTCGTGACGTTGGTTGTTCGATCCCTGCAAGGTCCTGGTAGGTTGGAACAATGCCAAAATGTGCTGCCAGTTGTTTGAGGATATCTTGCGACATTATCGGGGAACCTCGTCGGGCTGTGATACGGCTGCCACCACCGAATGCCCCGCAACCACCATGGACTCGCCATCAAATTCGCAGACCGCAAAGACATCAGTTGCTGCTGTATCAATGGCCCTTACCCAATGATGCCCTTTGCGGATATTCGGCAGGCGCACGCTGGCCTCATCGCCATCGCGGTTGAACACCACAAACACGGTGTCATCGTGGCCTTCCACTTCAACATTGCTGTCCGACATGCGCAGTGTCAGGCAAAGATTGGACAGGCCCGGATCACGCCAATGCAAGGCTTCGCCCTTAAAGTCGCTCCATTCGACGTCCGGTAGGCCGTCGCTTGCGCGCTTGGTGGCGTGCAGGAAATGGGGCTGACGCAGGCAGGGATGGCGATGGCGGAAGTCTGAGAGGCGAGAGACGAACTCGATTAATTCCTCGTCGGTATTTCCCCAGTTCAGCCACCCGATAGAATTGTCCTGTGCATAGGCATTGTTGTTGCCCTTCTGCGAATTGGAAAACTCATCGCCAGCCAGCAGCATAGGTGTGCCTTGGGACAGGAACAATGTCGCCAGCATGTTGCGTTGGCGCAAGGCGCGTTGTGCCCTGATCTGGCGATCTTCGGTTTCACCTTCGACACCGAAATTGTCGCTGAGATTGGTGTGATGACCATCAGCTCCATTCTCGCCATTCGCCTGATTGTGACGCTCATTGTAGCGGGTCACATCAGCTAAGGTGAAGCCATCATGGGAGGTGATGAAATTGACAGACGTCCAGGCCCGACGACCACCCGTTTCAAACTTGTCTGCGGACCCCAGCAATCGGGCTCCAAGTTCTTGAGCGCTGTGATGATCGCCGCGCCAGTAACGGCGCACGGTGTCGCGATAGCTGTCATTCCATTCAGAAAATTCGGCCGGAAAACCACCCAACCGGTAGCCGCCAGGGCCAATGTCCCAGGGTTCAGCAATCAGCCGGGTTTCGGACAGGACCGGATCTTGGGTGATTGCATCGAAAAATCCACCATGGGGATCAAAGCCGTGATCTTCACGACCCAGTGTCGTGGCAAGGTCAAAACGGAAGCCGTCTATGCCCATTTGCTGTACCCAGAAGCGCAGCGAGTCCATCACCATGCGCAGCACGTGCGGGTTGGAGACATTGACCGTATTACCGGTGCCGGTGTCGTTGACATAAAAGCGCGGCTGACCGTTGATCAGTCGGTAGTAGGAGGCGTTGTCGAGGCCCCTATAACTTAGCGTCGGACCGCGATGATCTCCCTCTGCGGTATGGTTATAGACCACATCAAGAATGACTTTGATGCCGGCCGCATGGAAGCGCCGAACCATATTGCGGAACCCAGCCAGCCCCTGCGGGCCGAAATAGCGCGGCTCGGGTGCAAAAAAACCAATTGTATTGTAGCCCCAGTAGTTGCGCAGCCCCTTCTTCAGCAAAAATCCATCGTCGATGAAGGAATGGACTGGCAGCAGCTCAACCGCCGTCACGCCCAGCTTGGTCAGATGTTCCAGCATCGGCTCGCTGGCAAGCGCTTCGTAGGTGCCTTGAATGTTGTTCGTTAGGGTCGGGTGTTCCATGGTCAGGCCCTTTGGGTGGGCCTCATAGATCAATGTCTCGGACCAATCAGTATCTGGTCGCGGTTCGATATGGGTGAACAGATCCGGCTCCGACACAACCGACTTTGGAACGAACGGAGCGCTGTCGCGGCTGTCAAATGAAAGGTCCTGCGAGGTTGCAGAGGCGACATATCCTAGGGTGGCTGAACTATTGGTCCAGTTGCCGGACAATTCCCGTGCATAGGGATCCATCAGCAGCTTATTGGGGTTAAACCGATGGCCCTGTTCGGGAGCATAGATGCCCTTGGCGCGGTAGCCATATAGAGTTCCGGGGCGGACACCTGGAGCATAGCCGTGCCAGATATTGCCGGTGCGTTCAGGCAGGGCCAGGCGATCAATCTCGGTTTGTCCGTCTGGCGAAAACAGGCACAGATTCATCCGGCTGGCATTAGCCGAGAAAACGGCAAAATTTGTACCCTCGCCATCAAAGCGAGCGCCCATATGATGATGATTGCCGGAGCGCAATTGCACCTTCATGAATGCTGTCTTTCCTATTGAGTGGATTTTGCCTTAGACGATGAGGCGACGATATCTTGGTAAAGTTTGAGGTATTTGGGTGCTGAACCATCCCAACCAACCGGCGTTCGCATCGCGGTGCCCATCATTGATTTCCAGATCTTTTGCTTGTCGAACAGCTCGCAGGCCCGCCAAACAGCATCGCGTAACTGGTCGACATCGATGGGCGAAAACTGAATACCGGTTGCGGATTTCGTTTTTAGGTTTTCCTTGGTCGCATCCACCACCGTGTCGGCCAAACCGCCGGTCTTGGCAACAATAGGTAAGGTCCCATAGCGCAGGCCATAAAGCTGGGTCAGGCCGCAGGGCTCAAATCGCGATGGTACAAGGATGGCATCACTGCCTCCCTGCATCAGGTGTGATAGTTCTTCGTCATAACCGATTTCCACGCCAACGCTGCCCGGATTGGTTTGCGCTGCATTTTGAAATCCCTGTTCAAGTTCGGGGGAACCAGAACCCAACAGCGCCAGCTTGCCACCTCTCTCAACAAGTTCGGGCAGCGCCTGCAAAAGCAGATCGAGACCCTTCTGTTCGGTCAACCGGCTGATAACACAAAACAGTGGCGTTGCAGGATTGATGTGCAGCCCGAAACGGCTGGCGACCGCGTCGCGACATTTGCGTTTGTTGATCCGGTTGCGGGCAGAATAATTGGCCGGTAGCGCCGTGTCGGTTTGCGGGTCCCAGACATCCAGATCGATGCCGTTGAGAATGCCACAAAGATCGTGCTGGCGCGCCGTCAACAGCCCATCCAATCCCATGCCGAATTGAGGCGACAACAATTCAACAGCATAGGTGGGGCTGACGGTTGTGATTTTTTCGGCAAAGGCCAGGCCTGCTTTCAGAAAACCTAATTGGCCGTAATATTCAGCCCCCTCATGGGTGAAGAGATGATCGGGAATGTCGAACAGATCGCGGGTCGTCCAGGGAAATAGGCCTTGAAAGGCAATGTTGTGGATGGTGATGATTGTCTTTGGAGCGTCCTGTCGATCTGCAATTTTGATGAGCAGCGGCACCAGTCCGGCCTGCCAATCATGGGCGTGGACAAGGTCAGGCCTCCAACCCTCAACGCCATCTAAGGCAACCATAGTTGCAGCAACGCAAAGTGCGCCGAAGCGCAGGTGATTATCGCTCCAGTCCTGACCGGATTCATCGAGATATATACTGCCGGGGCGATCATAGAGATGGGGAGCATCCAGCAGCAGCAGATTGAGATCGTTAGAACGGGTCGAAATCAACCGTGCTGGACCACCGAACAGATTGTCAAAGGCATGAACAATGTCGCCGTTGGTGACTTGTTTTGCCAATGCCGGATAGGCAGGCAGGACGATCTTGACATCCGCGCCAAGAGGAGCCAGCGCCTTGGGTACGGCGCCGACGACATCGGCAAGTCCCCCGGTTTTGACAAAGGGGGCGCATTCGGAGGCGACAAACAGGACTTTCAATTCAACTGTCCAATGCGTTGATCATGCTTTGGGTGATCAAACAGATCCCACCGGGTGAGCGGCGGAACCGTTTGGCATCTTCTTCGGGGTCTTCGCCAACTACCAGACCTGCCGGGATCTGAACCCCCCGATCGATCACCACATTGGACAGCTGAGCCTTCCGGCCAATGTCCACATAGGGCATGGCGATGACATTGTTCAGGCTGGCAAAGGAATGGGTGCGCACTCCGGTATAGAGAATGCAACGTTCCAACTGTGAACCGGAAATGATGCAGCCACCGGAAACCAGCGAAGAGACGGCGTTGCCGCGTCGACCTTCTTCATTATGAATGAATTTTGCAGGTGGGGTGAGTTCTGAGTAGGTCCAGATCGGCCAGGTGCTGTCGTAGAGATCTAGCTCGGGGTTGAAGTCGGTCAGGTCGATATTGGCCTGCCAGAATGCATCGACCGTACCGACATCGCGCCAGTAAGGCGTGTTCTCAGTATCACTGCGCACACAGGAACGCGAAAACGGGTGTGCAATGGCTTTGCCACTTTTAACAATCTTGGGGATGATGTCTTTGCCGAAGTCATGGCTTGAATTCGGATCTGCAGCATCTTCGCGCAGCAGCTCGAACATGTACTGGGTTTCGAAGACATAAATACCCATACTGGCCAGGGCCAGATCCGGATGGCCTGGCATTGGTGGTGGATCCGCTGGCTTTTCGATGAAGTCGATGATCTGATCGTCGTCACCCACATGCATGACGCCAAATCCTTTGGCTTCCATACGGGGCACTTCGATGCAACCAACCGTTACATCAGCACCACTCAATACGTGCTGCTGGATCATCAGTGAATAGTCTTGCTTGTAGATATGGTCGCCGGCCAGGACGATGACATATTTGGTGGCATTGCCATCGATGATGTCGATGTTCTGGAACACAGCGTCGGCGGTGCCTTTGTACCAGTTTTCTTCATCTAGTTGTTGCGAGGCAGGTAGAATGTCGAGGCTTTCGTTGCGTTCAGCGCGGAAGAAACTCCAGCCGCGCTGCAGATGGCGGATCAGCGAATGGGCCTTGTATTGGGTTGCAACTCCAAGCCGTTTGATGCCTGAATTAACCGCATTGGAAAGGGCAAAGTCGATAATGCGTGTTTTGCCGCCGAAATAGACCGCTGGTTTGGCGCGTCGTTCGGTCAATTCCATCAACCGGCTGCCACGACCACCCGCGAGAACAAAAGCCATCGTCTGTTGTGAGAGCCGTTGTGATTCCATGTCCATGTGAAAAGTCCTCCGATTGGTCGGTGATGCAGATTGCCGCTATGGGCGCTCAAGTTTGAGAAACAGGGTTGTGAGCGGCGGAATGGTAATAACGATTGAATGGTCGCGGTCTGATGCAGCAACAGCTTCGCTGTTGGCGTCGCCCATATTGCCCCGGTCGCCACCGCCATAATGGGATGAATCCGTGTTCAGGACTTCGCGCCAATGGCCCGCTTCGGGAACACCGATGCGGCGGTCATGGCGTTCTACCGGGGTAAAGTTGGAAACGATCAATACGGGGGTGGTTTCATCGCTTCCTTTGCGCAGCCAGCAAAACAGCGATTCTTCCATGGCACCACCTTCGATCCACTCAAATCCAGCGGCGTCGCAATCCAGTTCGTGCAGTGAAGGGGTATCGCGATAAAGCGCGTTCAGATCGCGGATCAGATTCTGAATGCCACGATGGGAAGCTTGCTCCAGCAGGTGCCAATCAAGGCTGGCATCATGGTTCCATTCGTTGTGCTGGGCGATTTCATTGCCCATGAACAACAATTTCTTGCCGGGGTGGCCCCACATGAAGCCGTAATAGGCGCGCAGATTGGCGAACTTCTCATCCAGATTGCCCGGCATCTTATTGATCATGGCGCCTTTGCCATGCACCACTTCATCGTGGCTGATCGGCAAAATGAAATTCTCCGAAAAGGCATAATGAAGACCAAATGTCATCTTGTGATGATGGTATTTCCGGTTGATCGGATCTTCCTGCAGATAGGACAGAGTGTCGTTCATCCAGCCCATATTCCACTTGAATCCAAAACCCAGCCCGTCTTGATCGGTCGGCGCGCTGACACCTGGAAAGGCTGTTGATTCCTCAGCCACAGTCATGATGCCCGGCATTTCACCATAAGCAGTTTCATTCATCCGCTTGAGGAAATCGATGGCTTCAAGGTTTTCGCGTCCGCCATGAATGTTGGGGACCCATTCACCTTCTTTGCGCGAATAATCGCGATACAGCATCGAGGCGACTGCATCGACCCGCAGGCCGTCAATATGATGTTCCTGCAGCCAATAGACCGCATTGGCGATCAGGTAGTTGGCAACCTCGCGGCGTCCATAATTGTAGAGCAGGGTGTTCCAGTCTGGATGAAAGCCTTCTTTGCGGTCGGCATGTTCGTAGAGTGCTGTGCCATCGAACTGGCCAAGACCGTGCGGGTCTTCAGGGAAGTGCCCGGGCACCCAATCCAGCAAAAGGCCAATTCCGGCATTGTGGCAGGTGTCAACAAAGGCACGAAATTCATTCGGTGTGCCGTAGCGGATGGTCGGTGCAAACAGCCCGACAGGCTGGTAACCCCACGATCCGTCGAAAGGAAATTCTGATATCGGCATCAGCTCGATATGGGTAAAGCCCAGATCTTTGACATAGTCGACCAACTGGGCGGCGTGCTCGAGGTAGGAAAGCGGCCGATTGCCCTCTTCGGGCACCTTTTTCCATGAGCCCAGATGGACCTCGTAGATCGACATGGGCTGGTTTACATATTGCTTCTGGCGATCCGTCAGCCATTGCTGGTCGGTCCACTCAAAGCCTTCCAATGCGCGGACAACTGACGCCGTGCTTGGCGGATGTTCTGCTCCAAAACCCACCGGATCGGCCTTTTGGGGCAGGAACTGGCCGTTGCGATCTCTGATCTGGTATTTGTACTTTTGACCTTCGCCGATGCCGGGAACAAATATCTCCCAAACACCGGAATGGCCAAGCGGGCGCAGCATGTGGGTGGACGTGTTCCAGCCATTAAAGTCGCCAACCAGGCTGACCTGACTTGCATTGGGTGCCCAGACAGCGAAATGCACGCCATCCACGTTTTGATGGGTGCGACAATGGGCACCGAGCATCTGCCAAAGCTGTTTGTGGGAACCTTCATTGAAAAGGTGCAAATCCATATCGCCAAGCACGGAGCTGAAACCGTAGGCATCATGCTGCTGCCACGTATTCTCGCCTGCCGTGACCTGCAGCTTATAAGAAAATGGTTTTTTGCGCCGTAGAGACTGGCCAGAAAACAGGCCGTTGCTGCCCGGCACAGGTTCCAGCTCAATTGCCGCGCGCCCGGTTTTGGCGTCCAGAACCTTGATTGCGTCGGCTCCCGGCAGATAGGCGCTGACCGTTACTTTTCCATCATGCAGATGCATTCCGAGAACGGCATAGGGATCCTCATGAGTTCCCGCTATTATCTTGTGGGTGTCATCTTGGCCGATTGGCATATCAGTGTCCTGGCTCACTCTCCTTGGTCTACTTCGCTGGTGCGACTTTCCAAATGTCACGCGCATAACCGGCGATGGTTCGATCGGATGAGAACCAGCCGACCCGTGCCGTGTTGTGGATGCACTTGTTCGTCCATCCTGCAACGTCGCCATAGTCCTTGTCCACCTGACGTTGGCTTTCGAAATAATCGTCGAAATCGCAGGTGACGAGGAAATAGTCGTGCTCATAGAGACGACGCACCAAAGCCGCATAGCGGTCAGGTTCGCCTGGTGAGAACTCGCCGTCGGCAATCTGGTTGAGAACCCGGGTCAGGCGGGGGCTGGCCTTGATGGCGTTACGGGCAAAGTCAGGTTGCTCGCGACGTTTAAAGACTTCCTGCGCTGTCAGGCCGAAGAGGTAGAAATTCTCGGCTCCCACATGTTCGCGAATTTCAACATTGGCTCCGTCCAATGTTCCGATGGTCAAAGCCCCGTTGAGGGCGAATTTCATATTGCCGGTGCCAGAGGCTTCCTTGCCGGCAGTTGAAATTTGTTCTGACAGATCCGTGGCTGGGATCAGGATTTCGGCCATTGAGACGTTGTAATTCTCAGGATAGAGAATCTGCAGTGCATCCTTGGTGACTTTGTCATTGTTGATCAGCTTGGCGACGTCGTTAATCAGATGGATGATTTCTTTTGCGACCACATAGCCGGGGGCTGCTTTGCCGCCAAAGACCTTGAGCCGAGGCGTCCAGTCGTGGCCCGGATTATCGCGAATTTCGTTCCACAAGGCGACGGTTTCCAACAGGTTCATCAACTGACGCTTGTATTCATGAATGCGCTTGATCTGCGTGTCGAAGAGAGCATCGGGATTGATGATGGTGCCGTCGCGATCCTTGATCCATTTCGTCATGCGTTGCTTGTTGTATGCCTTGGCGGCGCGGAATTCCGCCTGGAAACCAGTATCATCGGCTTTGGCGGACAGGGCGTCCAACTGCTCAAGATGGTCGGGCCACTGGTCGCCGATATGCGTGGAGATCAGGTTGCTGAGTTGCTTGTTGCAAGAGAACAACCAGCGACGCGGTGTGATGCCATTGGTCTGGTTGATGATCCGGTCAGGATAGGTGCCGTGAAGGTCAGTAAACAGGGTTTGCTTGACCAACTCGGTGTGCAGGGCTGACACGCCATTTACCCGATGGGCCATGATGAAAGACAGTTCACCCATTTTTACCGCACCATCTTCGATGATGCGCACTGAGCTATCGGTGTTGTTGAGGTGCCAATCCTCGATCAACTCAATGATACGGTGGTGACGCGGAAGGACACGCGCAAACAGGGCCTCATCCCAGCGTTCCAATGCTTCTGGCAACAGGGTGTGATTGGTGAAAGATAGGCAGTCACGAGCCGTCACGATGGCTTTCTGCATCGGCATGCCGTGGATGTCGGCCAACAAGCGCACCAATTCCGGACCGGCAATTGCCGGATGTGTATCATTGAGCTGAATGGCGACATGGTCGGCCAAGGTATCCAGTTCGTGACCTTCGGAAATGAACCTGCGCAGAAGATCCTGGATCGATGCAGATGTGAAGAAATATTCCTGCTTTAGCCGCAATTCCTTGCCGGTTTCAGTGGTGTCATCGGGATAGAGAACCCGGGAGATTGTGCGGGCCAGAGCTTCCGGCTCACTGGCCGCTAGATAGTTGCCGCGATTAAAGCTCTCCAGATCGAAGATCCGCGTTGGTTTGGCTGCCCAGAGCCGCAGTGTGTTGGCCCACTGACCTTGCCAGCCCACAACCGGCGTGTCGTAGGCAGAGGCGAGCACTGTCTCTGCCGGGTTCCATTCGACCTTGCTGCCGGTTTGGTGGACAAAGCCGCCAAAATGGATTGGGTAGGAGACTTCAGGGCGCTCAAATTCCCAGGCGTGTTTTTGGACCAGCCAGTTTTCAGCCGTTTCAATCTGCCGCCCATCGTCGAAGGCTTGTTGGAACAGGCCGTGTTCATAGCGAATGCCATAGCCATAGGCAGGGATGCCCAGCGTCGATAAACTGTCGAGGAAACAGGCAGCAAGGCGACCCAGGCCACCATTTCCCAGCGCCGCATCCGGTTCGTCGTTGATTACTTCCTGAAAGTCCTGTCCGAGAGATTCAATCGCCTCTTTTGCAATCTCGTCGACCCGAAGATTGGTCATCACATCTTCGATCAAACGCCCAATGAGGAATTCCATCGACAGGTAGTAAACGCGCTTTTCGGCCTTCTGATAGGTATGGCGAGTGCTAGCAAACCAAGGGTCAACAACCAAATCCCGCAATGCCAATGACAGCGACATGCGCCAATCATAGGTTGTGGCGTGGGACTCATCCTTGCCGAGCGAGTATTTCAGATGGCGTAATATTTCTGCACGGATTTGTTCAGCGTTCGGCTGCTGAAAGCCATCCGCAGATGTTGAATTTGCTGCACCGGAAACGGTCGTTGAATATCCCAAAACAACTATCTTTCAATCGATTTAAAAGGCTTGGCCTGTCCATGTCCCATTTATTTCGGTTTGTCCAGACTCTAGCCCATATGAAGCCTGAATGGGTGCATGATTAAGCTGCTGGAAGGCTTGGGTGGGGCAAATCCGCCAAACCACGCCTATTTTTTGGCTTGTGGTGCATTATTGGTCAAGCGCTTCAGTCGGTGCTTGAGGGCTGGATGCTCATTCAGAGTGGATTTAACCGCTTGTATGACCTTTTGGCTCAGCACATAGGCACGTCCTGGCAGCGTGAAGGGCACCATCGCGAGTTGGCGTTTAACGTGAATGTCGCACCATTCTTGTTTATATCCGAATTCGCCCATGCCAAAATCGTGACAGTTTACACCGTTATCAGACAGATGCCGGTTGGTGTGGATCATCAACAGCCGACCTGGTGAAAACCGCCTCAGCTCGCAACTGGTCATTGATGTGATCAAACCCTGTAGTTCACTGTTTTGGATAACCCCGAAATTGACCGCCAGTGGTCTGTCGGCAAGCATCATTCCAGAGACGTAGAGCGAAGACTCAGCGTGCATGGCATCCTGATTGATCAGGTTTCTATAAAAATTGGCGACCCCCGGTGCAGAATAGGGATTACTGAAATTCAGCATCTCAAACTGTATGGCCTTTTGAGCCAGCATTACCTCAAGTAGCTGCAGTCGTTCGGCGCGGCTGTTGGCGACAAGATGTGAGAGCTTGCCCATTTCCGCCAGTCGACGTTCTACCCGGCGGTCATTTGAACGGGATTTTCCGTCGAACATGGATTGATATTGGGTTGGCCAGTCCTTCTGGATTGCCATCTGCATGGAATCATGCGCTGCGCTGCTGAGTGGCAGGCAATTGAAGGGATGGTGTTTTTCGTTGCGTTGCTGGGAGATCCCTTCAAGCACAATCGCATCGACCTCGCCCACGCCAGCGAAAACTGCTTGCCAAAATGCATGGCCCTTGCCGTTCTCAATTAGGCTCAAAATATCTTTGTCGAACAGTCCGCCACAATAGGTTGCTTGGTTGGCACCGGGTAACCGCAATACTTTCATGGTGCCGACCCTGGCCAGTTCCAGAGGCAAAATGAAGCAGATACGACCCTGGTCGTTGCGACCCACAAGAATATATGGGGATGCGGTTTGGTGTACTTCCTGTGCTGCATACCAGGCCAGCGCCCAGTTTGAATTCGAGTGACCGGCCATCAGCTGCTGTTCAAACTGCATCCATTCGTCCTGAATTTCAGCAGGCCTACTGAAAACGGATAGTTGGATGGTCAGGTCGGACTCCGTGATCTGCCCCCGAGGCGAATTGTCGCCGGTGCCGGCACCAATCTCCGATTGTGGAGTTGGATGTTGCTGGAGCTTTTCCAGATTTGTCCGATTGTGTTTCATAATTAGACGAATTTGCCCAATCGTTGACGATGTCAGTTACGGAGCAAGAAGCGGGCCAAGGCATTTTTTGCCGCCTCGCTCGATTGTCGGACGGTCCAAGCTTGATTTTCAATTGTATCGCTGTGTCGCTGCTTGCGATCGAATTCTTGCCGTTTTTATCTGCAGATATTCAGGTAAAATTCCCTTAATAATCTGTATCTAAACGATTTTATTGCGATATTTGATCGGGTATGGCCACGACTGAATTTCAGAACTTTATGGGTTTGGTGCTGCAAGTGGAGGCAGGTCAGGAAATTCGAATAAAAATGCCAATGCCAATTGATCCTCTGCTCGAAATGAAGTTGGAGCGCTTTGATCGTCAGGTATTGGCAATCTGTGCCAATTCGGCAATTCGGCTTCTGTTCCAGCTCTTGTTGCTTTTCGTTGGGTGCTAGGTTCCTTGCCACCACATCAATGTATGACGCTTGTTGCGAATCGTTCGCAAGAGAGTTGACTGTTGCGAATGGTTCGCATATGCAAAAAGATGTATCCGTTCAGTTTGAAGGTTGATCATGCGATCATTGAAGACATTTCTGAAATGCCGGACGCCTGCAGTGCTCGTGGCGCTTACGGCACTTGTGCTGCCGATGCTTGCTGCTCCAACGTTTGCGCAGGATAAATTCAAGGCGGTCACGACGTTTACCGTGATAGCCGATATGGCACGTAATGTTGCTGGCGATGCAGCTGTTGTTGAATCGATCACCAAGCCGGGTGCTGAAATTCACGGCTATCAGCCAACGCCGCGCGATATTCTGCGCGCGCAGGGGGCTGATCTGATCCTGTGGAACGGGCTTAATCTGGAACTCTGGTTTGAGCAGTTTTTCCGCAACTTGCGTGATGTGCCGAGTGTCACTTTGAGCGACGGTGTGGAGCCACTGGGCATTGCCTCTGGTCCTTATACGGGCAAGCCCAATCCCCATGCCTGGATGTCGCTGGAAGCGGCGATCATCTATATTGATAATATCCGCGATGGGTTTGCCAAACATGACCCGGGAAATGCCGCCACCTATGCGGCTAATGCAGCAGCCTACAAAGAAGAACTAACTGCCGCCGTTGCACCCTTGCGCGACAAGATAATGGCCATTCCGGAAGATCAGCGTTGGCTGGTGACAAGCGAAGGGGCGTTCAGTTATCTGGCTCGGGATTTCGGCATGAAAGAGCTCTATTTATGGCCGATTAATGCTGACCAGCAGGGCACGCCCCAACAGGTGCGCAACGTCATCGATGCAGTGCGCGAGAACAACATTTCGGTGGTGTTTTCTGAAAGCACTGTACCAGCCAATCCTGCCAAGCAGGTGGCGCGGGAAACCGGCGCGCGCTATGGTGGTGTGCTGTATGTGGACTCGTTGAGTGGCCCGGATGGGGAAGTGCCGACATATATTTCCCTATTGGAAAAGACGGCCAATACGATTGCGGAAGGTCTGGCGCCAAACTGATGCTTGATAAAGTGGTTGAGGCTGAAACGACAAACGGCATCGCGGTGCGCGATCTGACCGTCACCTACCGCAATGGCCACACGGCGCTGATCGATGCCAGCTTTGAGATCCCAACAGGTACAATTACCGCACTCGTTGGCGTCAATGGATCGGGAAAATCGACCCTGTTCAAATCGATCATGGGGTTTGTACCCGCGGCAAAGGGCACTATTTCCATCCTTGGTCAATCCGTCGATACCGCTTTGAAAAACAACCTGGTCGCTTATGTGCCGCAGGCCGAAGAAGTCGACTGGAGTTTTCCGGTATTGGTTGAAGACGTCGTTATGATGGGCCGCTATGGCCATATGAATTTCATGCGCATGACCCGCGATGTCGACCGCCTGGCGGTGACAGACGCTTTGGAACGTGTCGGTATGGCCGACTTCAGAAAACGTCAGATAGGCGAGCTTTCCGGCGGTCAGAAGAAACGGGTGTTTCTGGCCCGAGCATTGGCGCAAGATGGGCAGGTGATCCTGCTGGACGAGCCGTTCACCGGTGTTGACGTGAAGTCCGAAGAGGCGATTATTGGCTTGCTGCAGCAGATGCGTGAGGAAGGCCGGGTGATGCTGGTGGCGACCCACAACCTTGGCAGCGTGCCGGAGTTCTGTGACCGCACCGTGTTGATCAAGCAAACCGTGCTGGACTATGGATTGACCAGCGAAGTCTTCACCCAGAAAAATTTGGAGCGCACTTTCAGCGGTGTGCTACGCCATTTCGTTTTGGGAGGTGCTGACCTTCACGACGACGAGGATGACCGCCAGGTCACGGTTATCACCGATGATGAACGTCCGTTTGTTGTCTATGACGATAAGAACGATTCTGCGTCATGATGGAATTGCTGCTGCAGCCGTTCGACTATTCTTACATGATCAACGCCATGTGGGTCAGTGCGCTGGTTGGCGGTGTTTGTGCCTTTTTGTCGGTCTATCTGATGTTGAAAGGCTGGTCACTGATTGGCGATGCGTTGAGCCACTCCATCGTGCCCGGTGTTGCCGGGGCCTATATGCTTGGTCTGCCTTTCGCGCTGGGCGCATTCCTGTCAGGGGGGCTGGCCGCTGCGGCAATGTTGTTTCTCAATCAACGGTCTGGCCTAAAGGAAGATGCGATTATTGGCCTGATCTTCACGTCTTTCTTCGGGCTTGGTCTATTCATGATTTCACTTTCGCCCGCTTCGGTGAATATTCAGACCATCACGCTGGGCAATATCCTGGCGATCACGCCTGAAGACACGTTGCAACTGGTGATCATCTCGGTGGTGTCGCTGACGGTGTTGTTGCTGAAGTGGAAAGATCTGCTGGTGGTGTTTTTTGATGAGAGTCATGCGCGTTCGATTGGCCTCAACCCTGGCTTGTTGAAGGTGGTCTTTTTCACCTTGCTGTCGGCCTGTACCGTTGCTGCGCTGCAAACTGTGGGAGCCTTTTTGGTGATTGCCATGGTGGTAACGCCGGGGGCGACAGCCTATCTGCTAACCGATCGCTTTCCCCGTCTGTTAATGATCAGTGTCAGCATTGGTGTACTCACTTGCTTCTTTGGAGCCTATGCCAGCTATTTCCTGGATGGTGCCACGGGCGGGATCATTGTTTGCCTGCAAACACTGCTGTTTCTTGCTGCATTCTTTTTTGCGCCAAAACATGGATTGCTCGCAGCGCGGCGACGTGCGGGTGAGGCTCTCGAACAACGTTCAGGGGAAAATAACGCGATGGAAGGGGTTGGATCATGACCCTTCTGGAAGAGTTGCTTTTGCCACTGCAGTTTTCTTTTATGGTCAACGCGTTGATCATTTCGTTCATCATTGCGCTGCCCTGTGCATTGCTGTCTTGCTTTTTAGTGTTGAAGGGATGGTCACTGATGGGAGATGCCATCAGTCACGCAGTTCTGCCGGGCGTTGTGGTGGCCTACATCGTTAACATTCCACTGGTGATCGGTGCCTTTGTGGCGGGAATGATCTGTGCTGTTCTGACCGGCTATCTCAACGAGAACAGCCGCATCAAACAGGATACGGTGATGGGGGTGGTGTTCTCCGGCATGTTTGGCCTCGGCATTGTTTTGTACACCAGTATCCAAAGTGACGTGCATCTCGACCACATTCTGTTCGGCAATATGCTTGGTGTTGGCTGGGACGATATTGCCACAACGGGAGGGATTGCGCTGTGCGTCTTGTTGGTGATGGCGGTGAAGTGGCGAGATCTGATGCTGCATGCATTTGATCCAGCACAGGCGAAAGCGGCCGGACTGCCGGTGCGGGTGATCCATTATGGCTTGCTGTGCATGTTGTCCTTGACCATCGTCTCGGCATTAAAGGCGGTTGGTATTATATTGACCATCGCACTGTTGATTGCGCCTGGAGCCATCGCCTTCCTTGTGACCAAACGGTTTGAGCATATGATGGTGATAGCGGTTTTGGTTGCAACCACCAGTTCGTTGTTGGGGGTCTATGCCAGTTTCTTTATAGACAGTGCGCCAGCGCCGACCATTGTGCTGCTAATGACACTGATTTTCATCATCGCCTTTGTCGTCGCCATTCGGCGCACAGCGAAAACCTCAAGCTCGATCAATCTTTGAGCAGATCCAACTTGGATCTGAGGAAATTGCGATCAGCGCTGTTGTCGGACAGCTCAATGGCCTTTTGCAAACAGCTACGTGCGCCACGCCTGTTGTCGCAACGGGTCAAAAGATCGGCCTTGGCGGCAAAATAAGGCTGATAGTTTGACAAGGCACCGTCCTGAGCGGCTTCTTCAAGCATGGCCAAACCTTCCTGCGCAGTGCGGGCATGGGAAAGGGCAAGCGCTTGATTGAGACGTACCACTGGAGTGGGGTTAAGCTGATAGAGCAATGCATAAAGAGCTTGAATCTGCGGCCAGTCAGTATCTTGCCAATTGTCGGATTCTGCGTGCACAGCGCTGATCGCGGCCTGAATTTGATATGGACCAATGGCGCGCCGAGGCAGGATTTGGTGGAGCAGACGTTTGCCCTGTTCAATCTTGCCGCGATCCCAGCGGCGGCGATTTTGGTGTTCCAGGGCAATGATGGATCCATCATCATTCATGCGGGTCTGGCGGCGTGAATCGTGTAACAACATCAGCGCCAGCAAACCGGATATTTCAGCTTCATCAGGCAGGAGTTGAGACACGATGCGGGCAAGCCGTATCGCTTCATCACACAAATCGGCGCGAAACGGACTGTCACCTGACGACGCTGAATAGCCCTCATTGAAAATCAAGTAGATGACACTAAGCACCGACGAAATGCGATCGGGAAGCACGTCATGATCTGGAATGTCATAGGGAATTGCCGCCAGTTTGATTTTCTTCTTCGCCCGCACAAGGCGCTGCGCCATGGCCTGTGGCTTGTCCAAGAAGGCCGCGGCAATTTCTTCGGTAGTGAGGCCGCCCAATGTGCGCAGCGTCAATGCGACCCGGGTCTTCTGTTCTAGCGCTGGATGACAGCACGTGAAGATCATTTCCAAACGCTTGTCGGGCACCGCCGCTTCATCGAAGTTCTGTTCAGTCTGGTTCTCCAAATCCATCAGGTAGGCAATGTCTTTGGCCTTGCCCAAAAAACTTTGATCGCGGCGCAACCGGTCGATGGCTTTGCGGCGGGCTGCCGTCAGCAACCAGGCGGCTGGGGAATTGGGCAGGCCGTTTTTTTCCCAGTGTTCGAAGGCCGATATCAGCGCATCTTGCAAACTGTCTTCCGCCAGTTGGAAGTCGCCGACCGACTTCACCATCGAAGCAAGGATGCGGCCCCATTCCTCACGAACCGTGCGTTCAATAACGGTTTTAGGGGAGGAAGGGGGCAGCATGTTTGGTGAACAGGTCCTAGTCGAAAATCATGACCGGACGCACTTCGATGCGGCCATGCTCAGCAGACGGTATCATTGCCGCATATTTGAGGGCTTCATCAAGATCGTCACAATCCAGAATGTAATATCCACCCAATTGTTCCTTGGTTTCGGCAAAAGGACCGTCAGTGGTCTCGGCCTTGCCATCACGAACGGCAACACACGTTGCGGTGCTGACCGATTGCAACGCATCACCGGCGACAAATTTTCCTGCTTTCTGGACGGTTTCACCAAAGTCCATATAGCCCTTCATGAAGGCACCAAACTCGGGCGTTCCAGGCTGAGGACCAGCACCCTCGGGTGAATAGATAAGGCACATATACTGCATGTCATTTTTCCTTTCTGTTGAAGGGATCATACCCTTGTACCAACCAGACGAACGCCGAGCCGCCAAATCGACATGTTGGCAAATAATTTTTGAATCTTTCTCTGTTTGCCAAAGCCTGCCGTACCGCAGCGCAAATGAAAAGGTGAATTTCCGGCTTGACGAGCTCAATGATTCGATATAACTAGTTTTATAGAAATAAAGGAATGATGATGAAACCGCTCAATGCAGCCCAGGGCTTTTCAGCCATGGGGTCAGAATCAAGGTTGGAAGTGTTGCAAGTGTTGGTACGTGCCGGCAATGCAGGACTTGCGGTTGGTGATATCCAGCAACGTACAGGCATTCCCGCATCGACACTGGCACATCATCTGAAATTCCTGAGCAGCGCCGGGCTTGTCCTGCAGGCCAAACAGGGGCGCACCATAATCAACCGGGCGAATTTTGAGCTGCTGGAATCCCTTGCCGAATACATTTTGAGGGAATGCTGCTCTGAAGAGGACATCGAAGATGAGCGACATCAGTCAACCGCATAGTAGTTTCTGGGAACAGATTAAACCCTATGTGGCGACACCTTGGTCCGTTACGATTCTGGCACCAGTTCTGGTTGCCATTCTCGACCCGGGTAATTTGGGCGAAGTTGTTTCCTTTGCTATTCGCGCCTTTTTGGGAACTCTGCCCTACATCGCCTTTGCAGTCTTTTTGATTGCCGGCCTCAAGGCAGCAGGAGCGGAAGCTGCGATTGCACGGGCCTTTCAGGGGCGGGAAAACCGAATGATCGTTTTGGCCGCCCTTTTTGGTGGGCTTGCTCCGTTTTGCTCATGCGAAGTTATTCCCTTTATTGCCGGTCTGTTGGCGCTGGGCGCACCCTTATCGGCTGTCATGGCGTTTTGGTTGTCATCACCGTTGATTGATCCACCAACTTTGTTGATCACGGCGGCTGCTCTGGGCTGGTCATTTGCTATTGGTAAAGCAGTGTCGGCTGTTGCGCTCGGCCTGTTTGGCGGTTTTGTTATCAAGATGCTGATCAATGGTGGCCAGTTTGCCGAACCGCTAAAGGTCTACCAGACATCGGGTTGTGGTTGCGGCCCAAACCCATTTAACGGAAAGCCGGAATGGCAGTTTTGGCAAAGCAGTGAGCGCCGTTCGGTGTTTAAACACGAATTCATCACCAACGCCGTGTTCCTGATCAAATGGTTGGCAATGGCCTATGTACTGGAAGCTTTGCTGGTCAACTACGTGCCTGCATCAGCAATCGCCAGCCTTGTTGGTGGGGAAGGTATTTTGCCGATTGCTACTGCGGCTCTGGTCGGCATGCCCGCTTACCTCAACTCCTATGTGGCACCGCCTTTGCTGGCTGGCCTGATAGAGCAGGGCATGAGCAATGGAGCGGCGATGGCGTTCATGGTATCAGGTGCGATCAGTTCAATTCCGGCCATGGCCGCAGTCTGGTCACTGGTCAAACGCCAGGTCTTCATCGCCTATCTTGGTCTGGGTATCAGCGGGGCGATTATCACCGGGCTCATCTTTCAGATGTTGGTTTAACGCATCCAGTTTATCTCCGCTTGGGTGCGAGTAGTTTCAACCGGCGGTTAAAGGGGCGGTACTGGTTGCGGTCATAGCGGCGATTGCGCTGGATGCTGATCTTCTCAAGCCGCGCTCTGATCCTCTTATCCTGTGTCCGAACTGCCGAGCAGTTCTTCTGCGGGCGCAGGGACATCAAGGCACGGTGCAAGTCGTGGGCAAACTGACGGTAGTAACGACCGTGCTGGTGTTCGTGGCGCTCAATCATAGAATGGATATTGCGCCAGCGACTTAAGTGCCTTCGGGGTAGGCGCTCGGGTTTAGACAGGCGAGGTAAAATGTAGCTTATGTGCATGGTCACGGAAGCGTCTTCGACATGGCAGCGTCCGTTTTTCGTCTTTGTCTGCAGTCGGGTACGAAAACGATAGTCGGCCATGCCGAGCGCCCTGCGCCGATGCAATTCAGAATTCGGCCCATTGCGCTTCATCGATTTGACCACAGCCTGGATGGTGTCGCCGGAAACCCGATAGGTGCGCGTATGAGTGGTTATGGTGACCTGTCCCGCCTCCACGGCAGCACTCCATAGAGCAGCCGTTAACAGAATTGTTCCCAGTACCCACATTCGAGCAACTCACTTCAAAGAAGAAATCTCCAAATACGTCTGACTGCGCAACGCTTCAGCCACGGGTTGAGGCCACCAGCCTTATTGACGTCGTTGCGGGTGGTTTTTGAAATCTGCCCTTGGATCCATCGCGATAATCGTTGAACGGTCCGCTGTCGAGAAAACGCTGTTTGGCTGCCTCGTCCTTGAACTCCAGGACAGCAATGAAACGTGTCGGGTCGTCGGTTTCAAAAGCAGTGTAGCTGTATCCCTCATCGGCAATCGCCATGAGACCAGCGACAAATTTTTCGAGCGCCTCTTTCTGGGCGTCAGCCATTCCTTCAACAATTGAGTATTCTACCAGCAAGCTCATTGCGGAAATCCTTTCAACCGGTTTGTCGGATGATCGAAGGATAAACCCGCGAGTGAGGTCACCACAAGGAGAAGTGGTGAGTCGATGGAGAGGAACGGCAACGAGGTGACAGCAGGATTAGTCGGTTGGCGCGCTCAATCATGGGGGTGCCTCAGGAGTGTTTGGGAATTGCTAAGCCGCCTCGCTTTGGATCTGGCTCGGCTTTGTGCTGGTTGAAGACTCGTTAACCTTTACCCATTCAACCAGTTCATCTACGGGCAGGCTGGCCGAGAACAGGAAACCCTGAAGAGTGTGGATGCCACAGGCAGCCGAACGACTTGCATGTCGCGGGGTTTCAATCCCTTAAGCGACTGTCTCACAGCCCAGTTTATCAGCCATTGATACGATGCATTTCATCATCCAACTCACACGCCGGTCCTTGCCGGCATTGATGATGACGGAGCGATCGATTTTCAAACTGTCGACGGGCAGGCTGCACAGGCGGGCAATGTTGGAATAACCGATGCCGAAGTCATCAATCGCGATTTTATAGCCGCATTGATGCAACGCGTTGATGGCTTTTTCAACATTGGCGTCGGAGGAGAAAATCGCGTCTTCCGTAATCTCCAGCTCCATATTGTGGGGCGCAAAACCTTTTTCTTTTGCGGTTTTGCCCAGGAAACCAACGATGTCTGCAGAACAGAAATGTTCCGAACCGATATTCACCGCAACCGACAGGTTCAGGCCAAGTGAGACCCATTTTCTGTGGTCGTCCATGGCTCTGGCGATAACCCATTCGCCCAGCTGTTTGATCACCGGAGAATTGGAGATTGCGGGAATCCATTCATTCGGCGGGATGCGGCCCAGAATTGGATGATCCCAACGCACCAGGGCTTCAACTCCAGTCACCTTGTGGTCGCCAGCACGGACTTTGGGTTGATATTCCAACACCAATTGGCCTTCGCTGATTGCGGTTTCAACCTGACCTCGAATTTCGGAGGTGGTCATAGTGCCGATGGCAGCACTGTAGACCTCATAATTGCCTTTTCCAGACTTCTTGGCATGGCACATGGCGATGTCTGCAAACTTCAGCAATTCGCCCAATGACTCGCCGTCATTTGGAAACCGCGAACAGCCAATGCTCACGCTGCGTTTGGAAATGCACGCCATTTTGTCCGATGGCTTATTCATTTCCTTGCTCAGTTTTTTCATGAAGCGTTTTGTTTCGGCCACTTTTGTCAGGCCGGGGAAGATGATGACGAATTCATCACCGCCAATGCGGGCAAGGATCGGTTTGGCAGCGGTTGGGCGATTGTCGAATACCTGCTGGTGATGTTGCACAGTCACCTGTTTCAGTTTTGCAGCACAGTCGCGCAGAAATTTATCTCCAACTGTATGGCCATGCAGATCATTGATTTGTTTGAAGTCATCGAGATCGACAAACAATAGGCTGCCACCTTGACCCCTGGCGACATCATCTCCCAAAAGTCCGGTCATCAACTCACGCAGTTTGTCGCGGTTGGGCAATCCTGTAACGGTGTCGGTATAGGCCAATGTTACGATCTTGTCGTTGGCAATCGAGACCTGAGACAGCATGTCGTTGTAGTTCTGGTTAAACTGTCCGATTTCCTTGATCGGAATGAGCCCCGGATTGATCTCAGTTTTTGACAGCTTCTGGTTGCGGGCATTGCGACGCATGGAACGCAACAATTGTTCAATCGGGTAGGCCAGCGAGTTGACCAGCATCATTGTGAAGAAAATGGCGATCAAGAACCCAACGCCCAATGTCATCAAAATGGTTTTGTTGTTGTCGAATACCTTGTCGTAAAGTTCTTCAACCGGCTGCGGAATCATAACGCCCCAACCTGGCCCCTTTACGCTGGTCAGGCCGGCAATCATGTCGCCTTTCAGAGCAGGCGAATAGAATTGCTCAATACCGGTTTCGCCATTCATCATGCGCTGGACAGCAGAAACCTTTGCGATGTTCTTACGCTCAGCAATCCAACTGTCGAGCGGATGTGATAGCACGTTGCCAATACTGTCGACGATGGCGGCATGGCCCTTCTTGCCGAATGCGATGCTCTTGCCCAGTTTGACGAAATATTTGGTGTTGATGACTGCAATGGCAATATTTTCGTCATGTCGGCGCACAGCCAGCATAATGTTTGAACCGCTTTTGCTGGCCATGACTTTGGAAAAGACGGTTTCGCCATTTTTGGCAATTTTTCGACCAGCAATCAGAATTTCCTTGTCGATTCCCTGATTGGTCATAGCTTTGTTGACGTCTGCACGGGCGACAATCTGGTCGTTGATATCACTGACGATCAACACTCACATCATATTGATGCTGGACATCAATGTTTCCAGATTTGCTGGTTCCTGGCCCTTTAACAGGCTGGTTGAGATTGACTCAAAAGTGCCCACCAGGTCGGTGTGGTAACGCTCAAGCGCCGCCCCAACATTCTGGGCAAGCAAAAGATGCCGATCTTCGACTTCAGCGAATTCACGGTTCAGTCCCTGGGTAAAAGATAACCAGCCAAAAATGGCCGACGGCACCAAGGATGCCGTCAAAAACGCCAAAATCAGAATTGATCGTATATGCATTGTTCGCTCCCGTTAGGAACGGCCAAGCTAATTATGTCTGGTTTGACCAATCGTTAAGGTCACATTTTCGCTATTTTTGGGGTTAAGCCAAACTTACCAAACTGGGAATAATGAGTGCCAAATTGATCAAATTGGATCTGAATTCCTGTTTTTTAGCGATAAACGGCCTCTATCGTAGGATTTTTGCCAAAACTTCCACTAATCGATCGCAATCTCGCTCATTGTTGTAAACATGAGGCGTGATGCGCAGTCGCCCCAGGCGCGGCGCTGCAAAGACCCGGTTTTGCTGCAGAACAGCTTCAAAATCTTGTGGCATGCCATCGGGAAAGCCAAGGCTCAGCACATGGGGTGCCCGGAGGTGCCGCGGCAGCATCGTGACCGGTACATTCTGCTCAAGCAAACCGGCTTCGATGCGATCCGTATAGGCCTGAATCGTGGGGCGGATATTGTCGATGCCCCAGGATTGGATCAAGTCAATGCTATGGGTTGCCATGCCGAGGGATACGAAGAAATCCCGTTCTCCCATGTCAAAACGTGCTGCGCTGTTGATATAGTCCAGATCGGTGAAGTGCCGATCATCCTCTGCGACCACACGCTTGCGGGCATAACTGGTCTGCTCCAGCGGAACGCCCCCCTGGTGTCGTTTGGCAATGTAGAGAAACGCTCGACCATATGGCCCCAGCAACCATTTATAGGTTGGGAAAATCAGAAAATCCGGGTCCAGTTTTGCAACATCGATCGGCATGACGCCGACAGCGTGGGTGGCATCAACCAGCAACATGGTGCCGATTTTCTGTGCTTCCTTTTGCACAGCTTCAAGGTCGATATTACCGCCATCCGACCAATGGATGGATGAAATGGACAGTAGGGCAGGTGGTGCAGCAGCGGGCGCCATCAGGGCTTCCAGAACGGCGCTGGTCCAGTCTCCATCGGAGCCCCGAGCAATGGACACAACCTCCAACGGGTTATCTGCCTCCCGGGTCAGCCATTCCAACACAGGGGCTGAATGGTCGTCCTGCAAAGTCAGGATGCGGCTGCCTTTTGGCAGGTCCAGAATTTTTGCAGCTGTGGAAACGCCATATCCCACCGATGGAATGATGGCCACATCTTCACTGGAAGCGCCGATTACGCTGGCTGCCGCAGTTCGTGCCTTAACGAATTCTGCCTCATCCAGTCCGGTTGGAAAATCCCATGGCCGGGACTTTATCTCAACGCCCCTTTTGCCCTGCTCGACAGTTGAAAGAGGCAGCGGGCTCCATGCAGCAGCGTTGAAAAAACTGACATCTAGCGGAATGTCGAAAAGATCGCGTTTGGATGGCAGCATGGGGTCTCCTCGACTTTCGGTTGTTCCAGTCTACCTAAGCAGCCGCAAAGGTGCCAGTTCTTCCGGGTCAATTCCGTGATCGGCAATATCTGACGGGATCTTGTGATCGCTGACCAGGGCGGCGGCCAAACGGCTAAGAGCCGGGCAGGTCTGGATGCCATATCCCCCCTGACCGGCCAGAACAAAAAAGCTCTTGGCTTGGTCGGTAAATCCTGCCACGGGCACCTTGTCAGCAACGAAGCTGCGTAATCCTGCCCAAGCCGATTTTGGGCGCTTTATTGGAAAGTCAAAGGCCTTTTCAATTCGGTCAATACCAATGGCGATATCGAGTTCTTCCGGTTGAGCATCGCAGGGAGGCGACGGCGTTTCATCGGCCGGTGAAAGCACCAGTTGCCCGGCTTCCGGCTTCAGGAAAAACTGTTCATCCACGTCGATGGTCATGGGCATGGCGGTGAGGTCGGTATCGCTTGGATGGTCTACGACTATCATGGTTCGGCGCTTTGGCACGAGACCGATTAGTGGTGATCCTGCAAGCTTGTTGATCTCGTCTGCCCAGGCTCCGGCGGCATTGACGATCAACGGCGCGCAATAGCTGCCGTTGGAGGTTTCTACATGCCAGTCGCCTGAGTTTTTGGTAATACCTTCCACGTTGGTGCGTGCAAATAACTGGCCGGACCCGGATTTGAACCGACGCAGATAGGCTTGATGAAGGCCATTAACATCGATGTCGAAGCTTTCAACATCAAGGAAACCTTTGACGGCGTATCCGGGCCTGAGCAGCGGGTTCATCTCGACAAGCTGGTTAGCTGCGAGATCCCGGATTTCGGTGTTCGCTGCAACTTCGTCCTTAAGATTTTGCAAGGAGGATAATTGGTCATCACGGGCAATCATCAGGACAGCGCGAGGCGACAGCAACTTGTCGATGCCCAATTCAGCATTAGGGCTTTGAAAGGTTGCAGCGGATGCTCTGGTCAGTGCCCTGATTAGTTTGGGGCCATAGCTGGGCACAAACATCGCTGCTGACCGGCCAGTTGTGTGGTAACCGGGTTGGCTTTCCATTTCCAACAGCGAGACATGATGATTTATCGCGAGTTCCGCGGCGAGCGATGCGCCAGCAATACCGGCGCCGATGACGATTACGTCGCTTGCCGTCATTTCGCTGTTGCTCATTGTTCAAACCCGATTGGTCCGGCTGGCGCATCAAATTGCTGCGCAAGTTCGGGCCAGCGCTGAACAACCTGGTGCGTCTTGGCAAAGTTGGACGGTACCAGCCGACCAGCATCCCAAAGAGCTGTTCCGTCAACGCAAATGGTGGGATCGAGTACCATCCAGCAAATTTCTCCAGGTGCATAAGCACCACAGGTGTGGAAGTGCACGAAGCGCGGATGTGTAAAAACATTGTTCGACCAACGGTCAGGATCTTCGTGCACTGATCGTGGGTATCCGCTGCCGGGGTGGATGCCAGCATGCCAGGAATGTATGAAATTGCGGTCGACGCCCAATTGCTCGGAGACTTGATGATAGTGGTCTTCGACCGCTGTAACCGAGTCAGCTGGGCCCTCGAAACCCGTAATGCGGCCTGCCTCAACATCGACCATGACCACGTCATCAATCCAACAATTGGGTGGATCATAAGGCTTCGACCCGGTTGGCGTGAGGTAGCGGGTCAGCGCAACCCTGCCTGAAAACCCACCTGCCGGAACAGGTTGCGGCACGCCCAGTGGAAAACGCCTGACGGTGACATCGGCGTCGTTTTCCCGTTCGACAGCTGGAACGTGTCCGCTGATCAGCGTGCCTAGCGGGCAAGAAACGGTTAGCTCTGAAGCACTCAACACGACGTCATTGACGGCGGCTTTCAGCTCGATCATGGCCCGATGATGAAGCCTGCCGAACGGTGACGAAAGGTTGGCGGCATCTCGGGCATAGACCATAACACTGCGCTCGCGACCGTTATTGTCAGCGAACCGATCCTGGTCACCGACGCGGGCGAAAAAAATGGTGCTGTCATGCTTGGCGATCTGATCAAGCAGTGTTGGGTCTTTCTCAAGTTTCGGAGCGCCAACTTTAAGCAGCGTCGTGTCCAAACCCATGGCTTGCGCTGCATCACGCACTGCAAGTGCTGCAGTGTCGTCATACCAACCCAGTGCCGGGTCTTCATGCACAACCAGCAGAGTTTCACCGCTTTTGAGTTCCGCACAATTTAATAGAAGGTTGGAGATGCCGGCCTCCAGATCGCTCATCATAGTCATTCAATGTCCGTGCAATTGGTCCAACTCTGGTCATGACATGTCTTATTGGTTTTAGACAAGTGGCCCCGAACTTTGCCAATTCCAGGCCGCTCAAATGGCATTGGAAATCCAATCCGAATAGTCCTGAGAAACCGATTGCGCGGCGGCTTTCAGCAGCACCTTGCCATGTTCCGGTGTTGCCAGGGCGGAGTGCGAACCTACCCGTCCATCGGGGAAGTCTCGTCGATGTTCGTCCGCTGGACCGTGGCGGTCGCCGGAATGGGCACGGATAAATTCTGCAGATAGTTTTTCAGGTGGCTGGGCAGCCAGTTCGGAGGCCAAAACTCTGTGGGTTGCTTGGGTGATTGCGACTTCCGACGGTGTTGCGTGCATGCCTTCCCACTCGCCGTAATATTTGCTGCGTAATTCGTTGACTGGCTCAAAGTCCCACCAGGAACGAATGCGAATGTAAGTCTGATCCATTGCTGCTTTTTTATCGGCAATGCGTTTAAGAGGGGCTAGATTGGCACCGTGACCATTCACGAAATAGATGTGATCAAAACCCTGAGATATCAGACCATCCAGAATGTCTGTAACCATCAGCTCAAATGTTTCTTCACGGATTGAAATAGTGCCTGGGAATGCCAGATTGAACGGTGCGGGCGTGTAGCACAGCGTTGGGGCGACCATGTTGCCTGCAATTTCAGCGGCGTCATTCGCCACCGCTTGGGCGCAGATTGCATCGGTGCCGATCAAGCCGATGGGACCATGCTGCTCATGCGAACCCACCGGTATCATCAATCCGGTTGTTTGTTTCAGATAGTCTTCAACTTCCAGCCATGTGCAAAGTTCAAGCCTCATTGTGCGTTCAGCCAGCTGTTAAGTTTGGGGCGGTAGTCAGCCAGTTCGATGGCCACGGCTTGATGGGCGGAAACTTGATCGAGATGGGCA
>JBDVMU010000053.1:0-286103 GCA_039969995.1 Rhizobiaceae bacterium | reverse complement strand
CCAACACATCCTATTTCAATACCAAGCGGTGTTAATCGCTGATCTGCGTTATCAGCGCGCAAACTCAACCGATACTCTGCTCTGGACGTAAACATCCGATAGGGTTCGGAAACGCCCCTTGTCACCAGATCATCAATCATCACGCCGATGTAGGACTGGGTCCGACTAAATACTATTTCTTCACTGGAACCGCTTAGGCTTGCAGCATTGAGGCCAGCTACAAGCCCCTGGGCACCAGCTTCTTCATAACCCGTTGTTCCATTGATCTGTCCCGCCAGAAACAAGCCATCCAGTGCCCGGGTTTGGAGGCTGGGCCTAAGGCATTTTGGATCCACGTAATCATACTCAATCGCATAACCCGGCTGCAGGATTTTGGCGTTTTCAAGCCCCGGGATAGTAGCAATGAATTCCTCCTGCACTTCTTCCGGCAATGAGGTTGAGATGCCGTTGGGATAGATTGTTGGATCATCCAAGCCTTCAGGCTCTAGAAAAATTTGGTGGCCATCTCGCTCACCAAATTTGACAATCTTGTCTTCAATCGATGGACAATAGCGCGGGCCGATCCCATCAATCTGACCAGAATACATGGCAGAGCGGTGTACATTTTGACGGATGATCTCATGAGTCCGGGAATTGGTACGGGTTATTCCACACTCGATCTGAGGAACTTCGATACGATCAGTCAGGGTGGAAAAGGGAATGGGCGGGTCATCTGCCGCCTGCATATCCAATCCGCACCAATCGATGGTCCGGCCGTCCAGACGGGCGGGCGTTCCCGTTTTGAGGCGCCCCAACGGTAGTTGAAGCGAATCCAAAGATTCGGCCATTGCCACAGCAGGTTTTTCACCCATGCGTCCGGCCGGAATGGTCTTTTCGCCAATATGGATTAAGCCGCGCAAAAAGGTTCCAGTAGTCAACACGACAGCAGGAGCACCCAAAACACGACCATCTACCAGCTGCAAACCGGTAACGCACCCATCTTCATGCAGCAACGTGGCTGCTTCACCTTCGACAATCGTCAAATTGTCCTGATGAGAAAGCTCCTCCTGCATCGCATTGAGATAGAGTTTCCGGTCTGCTTGAGTGCGGGGGCCATGAACGGCCGGTCCCTTGCGTCGGTTGAGCATACGAAACTGGATTCCGGAACGGTCAGCAACCCGGCCCATCAAACCATCCAATGCATCAATCTCCCGAACCAGATGACCTTTACCCAACCCACCAATAGCGGGATTGCAAGAAAGCGTGCCAATCGTTTCGACGCTTAAAGTAACCAGTGCTGTATTGGCACCCGTGCGCGCTGAAGCGGCTGCGGCTTCGGTTCCTGCATGACCACCTCCGACGACAATCACATCGTATCTAAGATCGCTCATAAGCCTCTTCCATGGGGTTTTTGGCTTCTATAGGACCTGTACACGCCCCGGTCAAAAGATTCGTTTCACGTGAAACATTGCGAAGATGCGACCCCCGGTAACACATGAAAGATGTTTCACGTGAATCATCAAAAGTTAGTCTGGTACAGCAACCAGCTGGCTATTTCCCAACGCAGAATTCAGAAAAAATAACGTCCAGCAGGTCTTCAACATCGATGCGGCCGACAATTTTACCAAGTTGGTCGCCGGCCTGTCTTAAATATTCAGAACGGATTTCAAGATCGAGGCCGGGTTGCAAACTGTTTTCAAGATGTTCAAGAGCTGCCAACAAGACCGTTCTGTGACGACGTCGGGTCATTATTGGTTTCTCGGATAGAGACGCAATCCCTTTCAGTCGATCCTTCAAATCCGCCAAAAAGCAATGCAAACCATCCTGGTCGACCATGTTTATAGTTAGCAAATCCTTAGCAAGATCCACAACACGCAGGTCCGACTTAGTCCAAACCACCGTCGCCCGGTTAGGCATCGATGCACTCAAATCTTCACCGAGTGGTTGAAGCCAATAGATAAGATCAGCATCTGATGCTGCCTGTTCGGCTCGTCGAATACCCTCCAACTCAACGAGATCATCACTGGCGCGCAAACCGGCCGTATCGGTCAGCGTTACCTTAAAACCGTCAATGTCTAGACTAACATCAATTATGTCCCGCGTCGTGCCGGCAATTGGCGTTACGATGGCCACATCACGATTGGCGAGGGCGTTGAGAAGACTGGACTTACCGGCGTTGGGCGGTCCTGAAAGCACAACACGCAGACCATCTCTAATTATTTCCCCATGCCGATTGTCAGCTAAGTGTGCACTAAAATCGGCTTTTAGCTTAGACACCGAGTTCCAGACTTGGTCGCTTACACTACCGGGGACATCATCTTCATCAGCGAAATCTAATT
Source organism: Rhizobiaceae bacterium (assembly GCA_039969995.1). GTDB lineage: Bacteria > Pseudomonadota > Alphaproteobacteria > Rhizobiales > Rhizobiaceae > Pseudahrensia. The sequence goes on along the minus strand of JBDVMU010000053.1, from coordinate 283,785 downwards.
CAGCTTCGATCAGGGCACGGCATCGAAGCAAGTTACTGCGCCAATTCTCATATAATTCACGCAGCTGACCACCGGCCTGGCGCAGAGCGAGACGGCGCTGTGCCTCAGTCTCAGCTCCAATAAGATCGGACAAGCCTTCAATTTCGGTTAGATCAAATTTGCCGTTTTCAAACGCACGACGGGAGAACTCCCCTGCTTCAGCTTGTCGGCACTCCTTAAAGCCATCCAGAACATCAAACAGGGCATTCAGCACTGGCCGGCTACCGTGACAATGCAGTTCAACAACATCCTCACCAGTAAAACTATGAGGACCTTCAAAACGGATGACCACAGCCTGGTCTAACAATTCACCATCCTTTGGACGACGAATATTTTGCAGGGAGGCACAGCCCACATCGGGCAGCTGTCCAACGAGTCTATTCACAATATCGAAGGAATTGGGTCCGCTAAGACGGACTATTGCAACGCCGCTTGGGACAGACCCACTGGAAAGGGCATAAATCGTGTTTGACAAAATTACGCCCCTTCTGATTCGATGCGCTTCCGAATCGATTATGGATAACCTGCCGTTATGTGTTCATTGAATCGAAGAATTCCGCATTGTTCTTAGTCTGCTTAAGCTTATCGATTAGGAATTCAATCGCATCCGTATTACCCATTGAAGACAGAATACGACGCAGAACAAAGATTTTCTGAAGATCAGCCTTCTCAATGAGAAGATCTTCCTTACGAGTACCTGACTTCAGAATATCCATGGCAGGATAGGTTCGTTTATCAGCCACCTTACGATCCAGAACAATCTCGGAGTTACCTGTGCCTTTGAACTCCTCGAAAATAACTTCGTCCATGCGGCTACCGGTATCAATCAAAGCCGTAGCAATTATGGTTAGTGAACCACCTTCTTCAATGTTACGGGCAGCACCGAAGAAGCGCTTGGGACGTTGCAAGGCATTGGCATCAACACCACCAGTCAAAACTTTGCCCGATGAAGGAACGGTCGTGTTATAGGCGCGGCCAAGGCGAGTGATCGAATCCAACAGGATGACCACATCCCGACCATGTTCGGCCAGCCGTTTGGCCTTTTCGATAACCATTTCCGCCACCTGCACGTGACGGGTAGCTGGTTCATCGAAGGTTGACGAGATTACTTCGCCTTTGACCGATCGCTGCATGTCCGTCACTTCTTCTGGACGCTCATCAATCAAAAGTACAAGCAGGTAGGCTTCTGGATGGTTGGTTGCGATAGAATGGGCAACATTCTGCAACAAAACAGTTTTACCAGTACGTGGCGGTGCAACGATCAGACCACGCTGACCCTTACCCAGGGGCGCAACCAGATCGATTACGCGGGCTGAAAGATCCTTCGCTTCCGGATCATCAATCTCCATGTGGAAACGTTCTTCTGGATACAAGGGAGTAAGGTTATCAAAATGTACCTTGTGCTTGATCTTCTCAGGATCGTCAAAGTTAACGCTATTGACCTTCAGCAGCGCAAAATAGCGTTCGCCGTCCTGAGGGCTGCGAATTGGGCCTTCTACGGTGTCACCAGTGCGCAGCGAGAACTTTCGCAGCTGAGATGGTGAAACGTAGATGTCGTCCGGGCCGGGTAGGTAGTTGGCACCCGGCGAGCGCAAAAAGGCAAAGCCATCCTGCAACACTTCCACAACGCCCTGACCAATAATTTCAATATCCTGTTCAGCAAGGCTGGTCAGGATTGCAAACATCAGTTCCTGCTTGCGCAGGGTACTGGCATTTTCGACGTCCATTTCTTCAGCAAAGGACAATAATTCCTTCGGTGATTTTTCTTTTAATTCCTGGAGCTTCATCTGTTCCATATTTTTATTCCAAAGGTACAAGCGCAGATACGCAGATCTGCAGGGGAAAACACCAGCCCGTAAATTCGGTACAGCAATCATCAAGGTGAGGCCGTATGCTAGTAAGGCGGGACCCCGAATGGGGCGATAGCACATCTGGTAAGACAGCCCATAGAATCGCAGCGGCCAATCTGCAAGCAAAAAATGAATTAGAGCCGAGACCTTAGAAGGGTTTAACGACAACCATGATGACTATGATGATCATGAAAACCGCAGGAATTTCATTCATCATCCGAAAATACTTGCCGGACTTTTGATTGTCGTCATGGGAAAACTGTTTGGCATGCCTGGCATAGATGAAATGCATCACTGTCATAGCCAGAACACAGGCAAACTTGATGATAAACCAGGTATCTCCCCAAACATCATAGAGTGCTGCAACCCACAAACCAAAAATCCAGGTCGCGATCATGGCTGGCGTTGCGATTGCTTTTAACAACCTCGATTCCATCGTTTTGAAGGTTTCCGACTGAATCGAACCAATTTCAGCTTCGCAGTGATAAACGAAAAGGCGCGGCAAATAAAGCAATGCAGCCATCCAAGAAATGACGCCCATAACATGCAAGGCTTTGATCCAAAGATCCATCATCTGCTCCTACTAGAATTACCCTCAATTACGACGAACGCGAGCTACCATCTGCTCCACATGGGCAACCGGTGTCTCTGGAGTAATGCCATGACCCAGATTGAATACCAAGGGCCCTGAACCCAGGCAATCAAGGATCTTATCAACACCCTCATCAAGAGCTTTACCGCCAGCAATCAGTCGCTTTGGGTCAAGATTTCCTTGAATAGGCAATTCACCTTGTAATTCCTGGGCAAAGGCCATCGGCATGGTCCAATCGAGACCAATCATATCGATACCCGTGATAGCTCCATAACCCTTGTAAAAAGCCCCAATTCCTTTGGGAAACCCAATAATCTTGGCATTCGGATGAACACTCCGTACTTTAGCAACAATTGCCTTTACTGGCTCAACACACCATTTCTCGAATTGGTCTTCGTCGAGAACAGACGCCCAGGAATCAAAAATTTGTACCGCATCAGCTCCAGCATCCAATTGGGCAACCAAATACTCGGCAGAAGCCTCTACCAAAACATCCATTAAGCCTTGGAAGGCGGTAGGATCATTGAGAGCAAATTGTCTGGCTGGACCCTGGTCTGGTGTACCATGCCCAGCAATCATATAAGTGGCTACCGTCCAAGGGGCACCACAAAAGCCCAACAGGGTGGTTTCATCAGGCAACTCCTGTCTCAACCTCGAAACAGCCTCCAACACAGGAGATAGATGGTTCATAACTCCTTCTGGCCTCAATTGAGCGATTTGTTGCGCATCTACCGTTTCAAGAACCGGGCCTCTGCCTTCTTCAAAGCGCACCCCTACTTTCAACGCATCTGGAATAACAAGAATGTCTGAAAATAGGATCGCCGCGTCAAAGCCAAATCGGCGGATTGGTTGTAGTGTTACTTCCGTTGCTAATTTGGGATTGTAACAAAGGTCGAGAAAACCACCGGCTTGTTTTCGAACCTCACGATACTCAGCCAGATACCGACCTGCTTGTCGCATCATCCAGACTGGTGGGGTGCTTAGGCTTTCACCATTCAACACTCTCATCATGCTTCGCTGCACTTTATCTGACTGGCTCATTCGTGATCTTTCCACATGCGGGTGACCCGGGTCAGAGGGTGTAACCGTATATTATTATTATTAGAGTCTGTGAATTAAGAGAATTTTAACCAATACCCAGAGGTTCAATCAGACCCACTGCTCAAAACTATCTAGGACAATAAGAGCAGTCATGGAAGAATAACGGGGAAAAATCTTTTAATTAAATTAATTCAATGTGTTATCATCCCTAGGAAAGTTAACAAATCGTAAACCAGCTGTGGCCAGAGATTCAAAACAATCTAATCCCCAATGATTTACACAACAGGATAAATCAATCACTCCCAACTGGCTTGGGGATTAAATAAGCCTCAGCGGGGTGAATGAATCCCCTATCAATTTTCGTCCGACTTATTCACAGTCACCCACAGCAGATTGAAAAGGACATATTGACAGTGAAACGCTGGATCCAACGGGCGCGCGAGAAGGTTTCCAAGAAAACCTTTTTTCACCTACACCTGATTTCAGACTCGACCGGCGAAACGTTGAGCACGACTGGCCGTGCTGCTGCTGCTCAATATTCTAAGTGGCGTGCGGTTGAGCACATAACACCGATGGTCCGCACCTCAGAAAAGCTCGAAAAAGCTCTGGCCGGAGTCGATGCGTCTCCTGGCATCGTGCTTTATACAATGGTCGATCAAAAACTCGAGGCCATGCTGATTACGCGATGCAAAGCGTTAGGCGTGCCAGCGGTTAATGTGTTGGACCCGCTTATCAAAGTATTTGATGGTTTCCTTGGAGATACAATGTCTGGCCGCTCGGGCGCACAACACGCCCTGGACGACGATTATTTCCAACGTCTGGAAGCGGTGCAGTTTGCCATGGCCCATGATGATGGCAATGTACCCGATGATATTGAGGAAGCGGATATTATTCTGATTGGCATCAGCCGTACTTCGAAAACGCCAACCAGTATTTATTTGGCACAACGGGGCTACAAAACATTCAACATCCCGTTGGTTCCGGAAGTTGATTTGCCCCCTTCCTTATTTGAGGCCAAGCGACCACTGGTTGTGGCATTGGTTGCGTCAGCTGAACGCATTCTGCAAATTCGGGAAAACCGTCTCCTCGCCTTTGACCGAGATCTTACTGGAGACATTTATGTAGATCGGGCATCGATCCAGGAGGAACTGGCGCACACGCGCCGTCTTTGCAAACAAAATGACTGGCCAATGATCGACGTCTCCAAACGCTCGGTTGAAGAAACCGCAGCGGCCATCCTTGCCCTGCGTCGAAACGGTTCTTAAAGAGGAGATTATTCTCCACGTTACCGCAAAGTGTGCCCCAAAGATGTCGGATCTCATTCTCGCGTCGGCCAGCCGCCATCGAGCCAAAATACTGGAAGATGCTGGTCTGTCTTTTGCCCAGATTGCCTCTAATCTCGACGAAAGGGCTCTGGAAGCGCCACTGGACGATGCCGCGGTCCCTCCTGAAGACCGTGCTCAAATTCTTGCCGAAGCCAAGGCGTTGGATGTCAGCGAGAAAAAACCTCAGCACCTGATAATCGGATGCGATCAAATTCTATCGCTGGACAATGAAATCTTGCATAAATGTGGCGATATGGAAGGCGCCCGACGCCGCTTGTTGGCGCTATCCGGCCGCACCCATTATTTGCATTCAGCGGTGATTCTGGCCCGAAACGGTGAAACCCTCTGGCGCCACGTCACAACTTGCGAAATGAAGATGCGCCACCTTTCGCCTGGCTTTATCGGCCGCCATCTTAGCGACGTCGGCGATGGTATTCTCAGCAGTGTCGGTGCATATCAGATCGAAGGACTCGGCATTCAACTGTTTGATTCAATTGAAGGCGATATGTTTTCCATCATCGGATTGCCACTGCTGCCGCTTTTGGCGCAAATGCGGCAAATGGAGGTGATTGATGGCTGACTTCAAAAAAGCCTTCGTTACAGGTTGGCCGGTCAATCATTCGCGATCACCTATCATCCACCGCTATTGGTTGGCGCAGCACGGGCTTCTCGACCAGGGAGATTACGTCAAACACCCTTGTGAACCTGAGAAGCTGGAAGATTTTTTAAGCACCTTGGAGGCAAACGGCTTTGTTGGTGGCAATGTAACTGTGCCCCACAAGGAAGTTGTCTTTTCATTGATCAAAGATCCGCAGCCAGCGGCAGCCGCCCTTGGGGCGGTCAACACGGTTTGGTTGGAGAACGGTGTGTTGCAGGGCACGAACACCGATGGATTTGGTTTTCTTGCCAATCTCGACGATCGTCATCCTGGCTGGGATAGCATCAATAACCGGGGGCGTGGCGCACTGGTGCTGGGTGCAGGAGGTGCTTCTCGTGCTGTGATTCATTCATTGGTTGAGCGCGGCTTTGGCGAGGTTCTTATTGCAAACCGGACATTGGCTCGGGCTGAGCAGCTTGTTGCTCAGTTTGGCCCAACATGTCGAGCAATCGTAATTTCTGACGTCAATTGCCATACATGTGCCCCTTCAATCATCGTCAACACAACTTCGATCGGCATGAATGATGGGGTAAGTCCCGTGAACCTGACAGGGTTTCCGACCGACACTATCGTGCACGATATCGTCTATACCCCGTTGATGACTCCGCTGCTGGTTCAGGCAGACAAACTGGGGATGGCAACGGTAGATGGCGTGGGAATGTTGTTGCACCAAGCGGTATTGGGGTTTGAGAATTGGTTTGGTGTACGTCCTAAAGTCGATGAGACTTTACGGCGGCTGATCCTCGAAGATCTTGGTGAAGCATCATGACCGTGTTTTTTGGCCTGACCGGATCGATTGGCATGGGCAAATCGACCACCGCCCAAATGTTTCGCGATCTGGAAGTGCTGGTCTACGATTCCGATGCAACAGTTCACGCGCTTTACAGTGGCGAGGCTGCACCATTGATTGAAGCAGCCTTTCCCGGCTCCACCAAAGATGGCCATGTCGACCGTGTTGAACTGAGCAAACACGTTGTTGGCAACGAAGGTGCGATGAAACGGCTGGAGGCTATTGTTCATCCACTGGTGCGTGCTGAAGAACTTAAATTTCGGCAACAGGCTGTCGATGACAAAAGGCCGCTGGCAATTCTGGACATTCCGTTATTGTTTGAAACTGGTGGAGAAGGCCGCGTCGATAAGATTATTGTGGTCACCGCGCCGCCTGAAATTCAGCGACAGCGAGTGCTTGCGCGAGATGGTATGACATCAGAAAAATTTGAAGCGATTTTGCGGCGTCAGGTCCCCGATGCTGAAAAGCGACAACGGGCCGATTATATTGTTGATACCTCCAAGGGAATGGATTGGGCCCAACAAGAAGTCGCTAAGATCGTCGCCAGCGTGATGAATCGCTAACCATTGATGAAATCCACCTGACGAACAACGAAAGCAATCCGATGCGTGAAATCATATTTGATACCGAGACAACGGGCCTGTCACCGGAAAATGGCGATCGCATCATCGAAATAGGCGCAATTGAGCTGGTCAACAGGTTCCCAACGGGACACACATTCCACGAATACCTGCATCCCGGCGATCAGCCGATACATCCTGACGCGGAGCGCATCCATGGAATTTCTTTGGCCCAGCTTGAAGGCAAGCCGATTTTCGCTGACATTTTGCCGAAATTCCTGGCATTTTTCGAAACAGGCACGTTGATCGCACACAATGCCAAATTCGATGTTGGTTTTTTCGACGCCGAATTGCGCAGGGTCAAACAGCCGGCCATCGATGTCACGAGGGTCGTCGACACATTGGCTATCGCCAAGCGCAAGTTTCCCGGTGCTCGAAATTCGCTGGATGCATTGTGCGACCGTTTCGGCATTTCCAGAGCATCGCGCACCTTGCATGGGGCATTGTTGGATTCCGAACTGTTGGCCGATGTCTATATTGAGCTGACTGGTGGTCGCCAGGTTGGTATGAGCCTGGAAATGGCGCCCGATGACGGTCGGGTGAGTGATCTGACTGAGGACGACAGGTCTGTCGACGTCAGACAGCGGCCCAATGCATTGCCATCACGATTGTCTCTAGAAGAACAGGCTGCCCATGAAGCATTTGTTCAATCAATCGGTGAAAATGCTATTTGGACCAAATGGCAGAACAATAACGGCCAATAAAAAACCGGGCTTTGGTAAGAAGCCCGGCCTCAATTTTTGTACCAACGGGTGGCAGTTAATGCCGGTTAGTTAGCCATCTGAGCCTTAACTTGCTCTTCCGCCATGCGCTGCTGGAACAGAGCGGCAAAGTCGACCGGATCGATCATCAGTGGTGGGAAGCCACCATTGCGAGTTGCGTCGGCCACAACCTGACGGGCAAATGGGAACAGCAGGCGAGGGCACTCGATCAGGATGGCAGGAGCGACCGCCTCTTCCGGCATGTTGGTCAGGCGGAATACACCAGCATAGATCAGTTCAACATTGAACATGGCATCGGCACCTTCGCCAGCGCCAGCTTCCAGCTTCAGCTCAACCTCAAAGTCGGTTTCCGACAGTGGATTGGCGTTCACATTGATGTTGATGTTGATTTCTGGCTGATTCTCGCGCGGACGCAGGGAATGCGGTGCGTGCGGATTTTCAAATGACAGATCTTTGATGTACTGCGCCAGCACATTCAGTGAAGGGGCTTCGCCATTGCCAGGTTTTGCTGCGGCGTTGGCTTCCTTCGCCTCGTCAGCCTTCTTGGTTGTTTTCTTAGCCATTTACATGTCGCTTTCAAAAAATTTCGGAGTGGAAGCTGCCAGAATGGCGGCCCGCAATTCGGCATGGGCGTTAACACGGCTGTGCTCAACTGGCAAGGAATGCTTGAAGGGAGGACTATTTCTTGGATGACCCGGAGTTCCAGGGAGAATCCGGGTTTGGTTGCGATGGTTCAGAGCTGAATTGGTCCTCATCTAAGTCAATTGTCGGCCCAGCATCTTGGTTGGGCTTGCCCGGTTGACCTGACTGACTATCGCCGAATGGATCGCCGCCGCCGCCGCCGCCGCCGCCGCCGCCGCCGCCGCCAAAATTGCTGCCAAATTCACCACCGGGTCCAACAACTTTCACACGGGAGGCGATAAATGCAAAAATAGCACTGCGAACTGGAGGTACAAACAACAGGAATCCAATTCCATCAGTGACAAATCCAGGTGTCAGCAACAAAAGGCCTGCGACGACAATCATTGCACCATCGCCGAGTGCTCGTCCGGGCACCTGACCATCCTGGAATTTAGTTTGAATCTCACGGATCAGCCCCAATCCCTGCACCCGCAGCAAAATCGAACCGATGACTGCGGTGACAAGAATCATCAACAGGGTCAAACCAATCCCAATTTGGCCCCCAATGGCGATAAATGTGGCAATTTCCACGATTGGAATGACAAGCAAAAGGAAGGGCACGAGAGCGAAAGGCATTTATTGGTGTTTCGTAAGTTGTTTCGGTCTTATATCATATAGGAACTGTTGCCTTTGATTTCAGGGCGGATCAAGACATTTGAATGAAATCACCTATCGTCCTATATCAATGACATATTCAGGTCTGATAGGACCTGACCCAATATTCGCATCAAGGCTGTGACCCAATTATGGAATTTGATCTCTTCACGATTTTGCCCCTTGCAGTTGCCCTGTTTGTATTCTGGAAGCTGCGCAGTGTGCTTGGCACCCGAAATGGCAATGAACGACCACCATATGAACCCTATTCGGGTACTGAAGTTGCTAATGACGATGAAGACAATGTCGTTACATTGCCGGGTGCGAAGCGCCGCCGCGGTCAAGATGATGAAGTGAGTCCGGCAGAAGCTGCGATTGCCGAAATGGCAGGCAAAGATAAGAACCTGAAACAGGGTTTGACTGCCATTTTGGCCCGTGATGCAGGCTTTGATCCGGAGCAATTCCTGATGGGCGCTAAAATGGCCTATGAAATGATCGTCACGGGCTTTGCCGATGGCGACAAGCGTGCACTCAAGGGTTTGCTGTCACGCGAGGTCTACGATAATTTTGCTGCTGCCATTGATGATCGTGCTCAGCGTGGTGAAAAAGTGCAGGCAAGTTTTGTCGGCATTGAGAAAGCTGATATCAAGGCGGCCGAGTTAAATAAGGAAGAGGCACAGGTGACAGTCAAGTTTGTCAGCCAGATGATCTCAGCCACCCTCGATAGCCAGGATGAGATCGTCGAAGGTGATCTGCAAGAGGTTGCCGAGGTCGTCGATGTGTGGACATTTGCCCGTCCGGTCAAGTCGCGCGATCCGAACTGGAAGCTTGTCGCTACCGACGAGTAGGCACAGACGGGTTGGCTGCCAATGGAACCGCCTAAAAAGCGCCAATCGGCAGCCGGATCGGAGCTGGCCAGGGACAACCCGCTCGAGTTTGCCTCACTGCGAGGCTGGGCAGAAGATGATCACCTTGCGGCATTTTGCGTTTTTTACCGCAGCGCCGCATTGGTGTTGCAACAATCCGAATCGCACATTGCAGCAAATTCGTCGCCAGTTCCGGCTGGGACGAGCGATGATCGCGAACCGTTTAAGGAATGCGCGCGACGGGCTTTGGCCGATCCGGCATTGTCAGCGGCTCAGGCAAAGAGATTCTTCGAAGAAAATTTTGCCCTCCAAGCGCTGGGCCCTACGGAATCATATGATGGTTTTTTGACCGGATATTTTGAGCCAGAGTTGTCGGCTTCGTTGACCAGAACCGATCAATACACGGTTCCGCTTTACAAGGTTCCTCCTGCACTGGTGAATAATCCAAATGATCTGTTTCACCTGGACCGCGCAGCCATTCAGGCCGGGGCGCTGGAAGGTCAGGACTTGGAGCTGGTCTGGCTGAAGGACAAATCCGACGTTTATTTTGTCCATGTACAAGGTTCAGCAAGACTAATTTTGGAAAATGGCCATGCCATGCGTGTCGCTTTTGCTGCAAAGACGGGCCATGAATACACATCTCTCGGCAAGGTGCTTTGCGAACGGCTGAACAGTGCGCCAGCCGACATGACTGGCGACGTTCTGGCCGATTGGATGCGAACGCACCCGCATGAAATTGATGATCTAATGGCGCTGAATCAGTCCTACATATTCTTTAAGGAACAGCAAAACCTGCAGGCGGATGATGGCCCGGTGGGCGCTGGTGGTGTGCCACTCAGCGCTGGGCGTAGCCTGGCTATTGATCACAAAATTCACCCCTATGGTCTTCCCATTTGGCTGTCGACACCCGAACCTGTCGTGAATAACGGCAGTGCCGACCGGTTGATGATTACCCAGGACACCGGTTCTGCAATTGTCGGTCTGCAAAGAAGCGACATTTTTGTCGGTTCAGGCCGGTCTGCCGGTCTGACAGCGGGCCGCATTCAAAGCCCTGCTCGTATGATCCTGTTGGTGCCAAACCCATGAAGAAGCTAAATTCTGACAAGAAGTCACCAGGTGGTAAAGGCAAAGTTCGTTCCCTTAGCCGTGAGGATAGGCGCTTGTGGCGACAGGTTGCGGCCACCGTCAAACCCCTGACGGAGGAGCGGGGACAGTTTCTGAAAGATGAAATGAAGCGGCTGATGGAGGCATCGGCTGCGCCCAATCAACCGCCGAAACCTACAAAAAGGGAGCCTCAAAAACAGTTGGATTTCAAGACGCAATGGCCGCGTCCAGTGCCAAAACCACCTGCTTCGCATCCGATAGAAGACCGGATCGCCAAGAACCTTGGAAAAGGTCGGCAGACCATAGATGCGCGCATTGATTTGCATGGCATGACCCAGGACCGTGCACGATTTGCGCTGCTCGACTTTCTGCAAATGGCGCAACAGGCGGATTTTCGCATGGTGTTGGTGATAACTGGCAAGGGTGATCAGGGTCGTGGAGTGCTGAAGGCCAATGTGCCGCGTTGGCTCGCCCTTCCAGCGTTTGCAAATCTGGTCAATGGTTACCGTGAAAGCGAAACTTCCCATGGTGGTGGCGGTGCGCTTTATGTGCGTATGCGTCGACGGCGAGCTTGACGGCAGGAGTGATCATGACACCCTTTGGACTCCATCTTCGCCAGCTGCGGCAACAACGCAATCTGACTCAAAAGGAAATGGCTGCAGCAATTGGGGTGACGCCAGCCTATCTGTCGGCTTTGGAACATGGACAGCGAGGTCAACCCAGCTGGGCTCTTCTGCAGCGCATTGTTGGCTATTTCAATATTATCTGGGATGACGCGGAACAACTGCAAAACCTTGCTGCGCTATCGGATCCAAAGGTCACAATCGATACAAGCAAGCTCTCGGCGCAGGCTACCGAATTGGCTAATTTGCTGGCAGCTCGGATTGCTGATCTCAATCAGTCTCAAACAGAAGAATTATTGGTTCTGCTGCAACCAGATGACAACGGACTTTAAAGAAGCCCGCGCAGATCGCTCAACTTTTTGTTGATCAGCCAGCCATAGTAGTTTTCGGCAGGCAATATGGCGCGTTGACCTGCCGCCTTGCGTTTCGCGTTCTTGTTGCGAAGCCGGGTGGCGCGAACGGTGACATTTCCAAGATTGTAGAGAGTCGCTGTAACTCCGGGATTGTTGGAAATATCGAAGTTGGCGATCCGGGCATAGGCGTCTATGGAATGGCGCAACACAGCGGCCATGTATAGCAGGGATGAGTCCGGCTCCATGATTGTGTTGTAGATCAATGGGGCATTTTTGATCGATAGCTTTGGTTCGCGGCGCGTTTTGGCACGAACCATGTCATTGACCTTTAGTGCAGTCAGCGGATTCAACTGTCCCAGTCCAAAGGTCTGTCCGGCATAAAGAGGTTGAAAGAATACGGCTCCGAATCGATTATTTGGCCAGCGCTGACCGGCAAAACTCTTGCCCCGATAGGAACGGTTCCAGACCGCTTCCCGGCAGGTCCATTTGTCATATTCGCTAGAGATTGAATCGCATTTGGCAAACGCCGGCTGTTTGATCAGGTCTTTCAGCTTGGTTTTCTTGTATTTGAAGGTCAGCTCCTGCCCCAGATAGGCCATCGCCTTCACATAATAGCTCTGGAGCCGGTCCTTGGCATCGACATTATAAGTGTGCTCGCCAACCAAAGCGCCGATAATGTGGATCGGATCGATGCCATGGGTATTTGCTGCGGCCTTGATCTTACGCATAAGCTTGCGGTCTTTTGCCAGCAGATTGCGGATCTTCTGATACTTCTTTTCAAACGTAGTGCCACGGGTTCGTTTGATCGAACCACCTGGAATCGCTGGTTGTTTGGCATTCCTGTTGCCAGGGGGAACCAAGGTTGCGGCATGCGAATCCAAAATCTGAAGCGAAGGCAACAGAACCAGAATGGCCAAGAAATATGCAGCGACGTGTTTCCTCATGCCACATCTTTATTGTGGCGAGAGCCCCCGGACAAGTATCTAATATTTATGTAGGGTAATTTGCGCGCAAACTGTTTCTACTTTGCAACGCTTATCCGGGGTCATGGTTAAAGAATATAGCGCGAAAGATCGGTGTTTTTAGCTAGATCACCAACATTTTTGCGAACAAATTCAGCATCAACCTTGATGGTGTCGCCGGAGCGATCCGACGCCTCGAAGGAAACTTCATCAAGCACCTTCTCCATCACTGTCTGCAAGCGCCGTGCGCCAATGTTCTCGACGGTTGAGTTCAGTTCCACCGCGATGTCTGCCAATGCGTCGATGGCATCATCGGTGAAGTCCAGATGCAGGTCCTCAGTTCCCATCAGCGCCACATATTGCTTGATCAGACTTGCTTCAGTTTCCGTCAAAATGCGCACAAAGTCGTCTTTTGTCAGCGCCCGCAGTTCAACCCGAATAGGCAAACGGCCCTGCAATTCCGGCAATAGGTCTGAAGGCTTGGATACATGGAACGCACCTGACGCGACAAACAAAATATGGTCGGTTTTCACCGCACCATATTTTGTTGCAACGGTTGTTCCCTCAACCAATGGCAACAGGTCACGTTGCACGCCTTCGCGCGAAACCGTGCCACCTCGATCATTGGCCACGGCGATCTTGTCGATCTCGTCGAGGAACACGATGCCATTATTTTCCACCGCGTTGATTGCCTCAGCCACCACCTGTTCATCGTCCAGCAGCTTGTCGCTTTCTTCTGCAATCAGCAGTTCATAGCTGTCCTTAACCGATGTCTTGCGCTTCTTTTTGCGTCCACCCATGGCTTTTGACATGATATCGCCGAGGTCAATCATGCCAACCTGGCCCGGCGGCATGCCAGGAATATCCATGCCACCCAGTGGTGAACTGCTATCTTCGACCTCGACCTCGATTTCCTTGTCGTCGAGCTCGCCCTCGCGCAGCTTCTTCATGAAACTGGAGCGGGTTGCCGGACTGGCAGTATTGCCCACCAGCGCATCCAATACCCGGTCTTCAGCTGCAAGATGTGCTTTGGCCTTTACCTGCTCGCGCTTTTTTTCGCGTACCAGCGCGATGCCGATTTCGACCAAATCCCGGACAATCTGTTCGACATCGCGTCCGACATAGCCAACTTCTGTAAATTTGGTCGCTTCAATCTTGATGAAGGGTGCGCCAGCCAGTTTGGCCAGGCGACGGGAAATTTCGGTCTTACCCACCCCTGTCGGCCCGATCATCAAAATGTTTTTCGGCATCACCTCTTCTTTCATTGGTGACTCCAGCTGCTGGCGGCGCCAGCGGTTACGCATAGCTACAGCAACGGCTCGTTTGGCGTCGTTTTGGCCAATGATGAATCGGTCAAGCTCACTGACAATCTCGCGCGGAGAAAAATTTGTACTGCTCATAAAATGTCGACCCTTATTTGGCTTCTTGAAGCGTCTCAACAACCAGATTGTGGTTGGTGTAAACGCAGATATCGGCGGCAATTTTCATTGCCTTTTCGGCAATTTCCTGCGGCTTGGCCTTGGTATCGTAAAGTGCCCGTGCTGCAGCAAGGGCATAATTGCCCCCTGATCCAATGGCCATAACCCCATCTTCGGGTTCAAACACATCGCCAACACCGGTCAGGCACAGGCTGACATCTTTGTCAGCCACCAGCATCATCGCTTCCAGGCGGCGCAAATAGCGATCGGTGCGCCAGTCCTTCGCCAGTTCGACGCAAGCACGCATCAATTGGTCGGGGTATTGTTCAAGTTTGGATTCGAGCCGTTCCAGCAAGGTAAATGCATCGGCTGTTGAGCCGGCAAAGCCGCAAATCACGTCGCCATTTCCAAGACGGCGAACTTTGCGGGAATTCGATTTCATGATTGTCTGGCCCATTGAGGCTTGGCCATCGCCAGCAATGACCACTTCGCCATCCTTACGGACCATGATGATTGTGGTTGCATGGACATCCGGCAACCATGATTCGGTGTTTTTGCTCACTTTGCACTCCAAACGTGATTATCAGCCGGTACCCGTTCGGCACATCAGCATTGCTTCACTATGTATGGAATGATTTCGCGATTGCAATTGCGTCTGTGCGGGAGGGTCTGTAAGACAGCGCTCATCTGTTGAAATCACAGTTTTGGAGCCAATTCATGGCCCGCACCGGAAGCATTGCCCGTAAAACCAACGAAACGGATATATCCGTTAGTGTGAATATCGACGGCACCGGCCGTTTTGAGATGAGCACAGGTGTTGGATTTTTCGACCATATGTTGGAGCAATTGTCGAAACATTCTTTGATCGACATGGAAGTCTATGCCAAAGGCGACCTTCATATCGACGACCATCACACAGTTGAAGATTGTGGGTTAGCGCTGGGACAGGCTCTAAACGAGGCTCTTGGCGATCGCCGCGGTATTCGCAGATATGCGTCTTTTGATTTGCCTATGGATGAGGCAATGACAAGCGCTGCAATTGATGTGTCCGGCCGACCCTTTCTTGTGTGGGACGTGGATTTTCCGCGCGAAAAAATCGGCACATTTGATACTGAATTGGTCCGCGAGTTCTTCAATGCGCTTGCCCAGGCAGCGCGGATCACTCTGCATGTCAAAACCCATTATGGGGTCAACGCTCACCACATTGCCGAAACTTGCTTTAAGGCGGTGGCCCGGGCTCTGCGTAATGCGACCGAGGCTGATCCGCGTATGGGAGACGCCATTCCGTCGACCAAAGGAACCCTGAGCAAATAGTGTTGGTTTGCAGATGATTTACACGATCTACAGCAAGGCCGCCTTGCAGCAGAGCGATGATCTGGTTGCTGTGCCGGAAAACCTTGCACCTTGGGCGCTGATTGCTCCACCGGTCTGGTTGGCGGTCCATCGCCTTTGGTGGTGGTTGGCGACTTATGCGCTGTTTGTCATGCTGACCATGGCAATTTCGACCACTTCCTATGTACTAGTCGCGATGGTTTTATCCTGGTTGCCGGGCGTTTACCTTTTACTGGAAGGCCGCGAACTCTATCGGCGCAAGCTTGAAGAGCGCGGCATGGAGTTGGTCGTTCTGATCAATGCTGACAGCGAAGACGAGGCCATTGCTCGCCATGTTGCGCGGGCGCAGTTGCAGCGTCCG
Organism: Rhizobiaceae bacterium; assembly: GCA_039969995.1. GTDB lineage: Bacteria > Pseudomonadota > Alphaproteobacteria > Rhizobiales > Rhizobiaceae > Pseudahrensia. The sequence goes on along the minus strand of JBDVMU010000053.1, from coordinate 267,854 downwards.
CAATTCAGTCAAGCTGACGAGCTGATCGAAAGTCCACGGTCCCGGCTTCTGCCAGCATCAGCCCCAAATCAAAGCGCATCGGGCGTCTTTGGTTTGTTTTCTCCCGGGGAGAGCTAATCTTGCGTGTTGCAATAATTGATTACGGGTCGGGCAATCTGAAATCCGCTACCAAAGCCTTTGAACGTGCGGTCAAAGAAACCGGGCTGACAGCTGAAATCGACCTGACCAATGATGCCGACCGGGTGCGTGGCGCAGACCGGATCGTGCTTCCAGGTGTCGGCGCATTTGCTGATTGCCGCGCCGGACTAGACCGCGTTGACGGCATGGTCGAGGTTCTTAACGAGAAAGTACGTGATGCGGGGGTGCCGTTTCTTGGCATTTGCGTTGGAATGCAGCTGATGGCTTCCCGAGGACTGGAAAAGAGCACCACCGCTGGTCTTGGCTGGATTGACGGAGATGTTGTCGAGATGACCCCATCTGATCCAATGTTGAAAGTGCCACAAATTGGCTGGAACACGCTAACTGCGCGCAGCGCCCATCCTCTGCTTGATGGCATTGCCACCGGAGCCGATGGTTACCACGCCTATTTTGTTCACTCCTATCACTTTCAGACCGCGCAGGCCGATAACGTGGTTGCAACCACGGATTACGGCATGGATGTCACCGCCATAGTGGCGCGCGATAATATGGTGGGAACTCAGTTCCATCCTGAAAAAAGCCAGACCCTTGGGCTGGCATTGATTGCCAACTTCCTGAGGTGGGCCCCATGATTCTGTTTCCGGCGATTGATTTGAAAGGCGGCGAGTGCGTGCGTCTGAAGCTTGGTGATATGGACCAGGCAACAGTCTACAACACCAATCCCGGTGCCCAGGCCAAGTCGTTTCAGGACCAGGGCTTCAAATGGTTGCATGTGGTCGATCTCGACGGCGCGTTTGCTGGCGAAGCAGTTAATGGAGCAGCGGTGGAGGACATTTTGTCTTCCACCAGCAACCCAGTGCAGCTGGGAGGTGGGATCCGCACCATCGATCACATTCAATACTGGTTGGATAAGGGCATCAGCCGGGTGATTTTGGGTACCATTGCTGTGCGGGATCCTGACCTTGTGCGTCAGGCCTGCAAGAAGTTTCCGGGTAAGATTGCCGTTGGCATAGATGCCCGCGGTGGCAAAGTGGCCGTTGAAGGTTGGGCGGAAACGTCTGAACTCAGCATTATTGATATGGCGGCCCGCTTTGAAGATGCAGGCGTCGCGGCAATCATTTTCACTGATATCGACCGTGACGGAGTACTGACTGGCATTAATTGGCCCAGCACGTTGGAACTGGCCCGCAGCACATCCATTCCAGTCATTGCTTCCGGAGGCTTGGCGTCGATGAATGATATCGACCGACTGACAAAGACGGACGCAAAAATTCTGGAAGGCGCGATTTCGGGGCGGGCGCTTTATGATGGTCGTATTGATCCAGGTGAAGCCTTGGCAAAGTTGAGGAGCGCTGCATGAGCCTCAAGACCCGCATCATTCCTTGTCTTGACGTGAAAGATGGTCGCGTTGTCAAAGGTGTCAATTTCGTCGATCTAATTGACGCCGGAGATCCGGTTGAAGCGGCGAAGGCCTACGACGCGGCAGGCGCCGATGAATTGTGTTTTCTTGATATCACGGCTTCGTCTGACAACCGTAAAACCATTCTTGATGTGGTGGCGGAAACCGCAGAGCAGTGCTTTATGCCGGTGACCGTCGGCGGCGGGGTTCGCCAGGTTGAAGACGTGCGCAATTTGCTTTTGGCTGGTGCAGATAAGGTCTCGTTCAACACGGCGGCGGTTAATGACCCCGATGTCATTGCCCGTGCAGCTGACAAATTCGGTAATCAATGCATCGTGGCTTCGCTGGATGCGAAGAAAGTCAGCGCCGTAGGCGAATCCGATCGCTTTGAAATTTTTACCCATGGCGGGCGCACCGAGACAGGTATCGATGCCATCGAATTTGCTCAGTTGATGGTTGAAAAGGGAGCGGGAGAGATCTTGCTGACCTCAATGGATCGGGATGGGACCAAAGATGGATATAATTTGCCGCTGACCCGGGCTATTGCTGACGCCGTTTCGGTTCCGGTGATCGCCTCAGGTGGTGCGGGAATACTTGATCATCTGGTTGAAGCGGTCGAAATTGGACATGCAAGTGCAGTTTTGGCAGCCTCTATTTTTCACTTTGGCACCTACACGGTTGCAGAGGCCAAACAACATATGGCGCAGCATGGCATTCCGATGCGGCAACTGATCTGACAATTGGACAAACCGGTTTTCCATGACGCAATTTTCCCTCCAAGACCTTGAAAAAATCATCGCCGAAAGGGCGACCAGTGGCGATTCATCCTCCTGGACTGCCAAGCTGGTGGGAAAAGGCATGGAGAAGGCAGCTGAAAAGTTGGGTGAAGAAGCCATTGAAAGTGTTATTGCAGCTGTCGCCCAGGATAAAGCAGCTCTAAGCAATGAGGCTGCCGATCTGCTCTACCATCTGCTGGTGGTGCTTCACATAAAAGGTGTGAGCATTGAAGCGGTATTATCCGAGTTAGAGCGGCGAACCGGCCAATCTGGTCTTCAGGAAAAAGCGTCGCGAGCGGCTAAAAATGACTAAGGCACCGGACCAACCATCTCCATATTTGGAATTCGAAACCGAAGAGTGGGCAAAATTCCGCGCTGATACACCATTGACGCTGTCGGAAGAAGAGGTTGTGCGGCTGCGTGCGCTGGACGATCCGGTTGCTTTGGATGAAGTCCGCCGGATTTATCTGTCCTTGTCGCGCCTATTGGCTTCCCATGTAGAATCGACCATCGGATTATTTAAACAGCGCAGCCAGTTTCTCAATCTGCGCGGCCAGAAAACACCTTTTGTTATTGGAATTGCCGGATCGGTTGCTGTTGGCAAGTCGACCACGGCACGCATTTTGAAAGAATTGATGGCGCGCTGGCCAGCTAGCCCAAAGGTGGACTTGATCACCACAGATGGATTTCTGCTGCCCAATGCTGAATTGCGCAAGCAGGGCTTGATGGACCGCAAGGGCTTTCCGGAGAGTTTTGATCGCCGCCGGGTTCTCGACTTTCTGTCGCGCATCAAGGCGGGAGAGCGTCACGTCAAAGCGCCGGTCTATTCTCACCTGGTTTATGATGTGGTGCCGGATCAGTTTGTCACCGTTGATCAACCGGATATCTTGATCTTTGAGGGGATTAATGTGCTGCAGGTCAGCGACCTGCCCAAAGACGGCAATTCAGTGCCCTTTGTCTCTGATTATTTCGACTTTTCCATCTACATCGATGCTGAAGAAGATGTGATTCAGGACTGGTACATCTCACGCTTTATGCGGTTGCGGGATACAGCCTTCCAGAAGCCAGAATCCTTTTTTCATCGCTACAGTCAAGTTTCGGACAGCGCTGCTTTGGCCATAGGTATGGACCTGTGGACCCGGATCAACCTGGTTAATCTGCACGAAAATATTCTGCCGACCCGTCAGCGGGCCAATCTCGTTTTGCACAAGGGCAGCAATCATGCGGTCGACCGTGTCGCCTTGCGGCGACTTTAGGCAAATTAGCTGGCCAAAGCCGTTTTTAGCTGCTCGACCTGGCCATGTTGTGGATTGGCCTGACGCTCGTCCAACCACTCAACAAGCTCGTCAACGGGCAAGCTCTTTGAGAAGTAGAAGCCCTGAAGTGCATCGGCGCCGGCCTGTTCGGCCATGGTGACTTCCTCCAGCGTTTCTACGCCTTCGACAACCACCTTTGAGCCGAGCGCATGGGACATGTCGATCGCTGCTTCCGTGATTACATGGACGCGTTTATCGCTGACCGCTTCGTTGACCAGGGAACGATCCAGCTTGATGACATCGACGGGAACTGATGCCAGGCGCGACAGGTTAGAAAAGCCCTTTCCGAAGTCATCAATGGCAATTGAGAAACCGTGCTCCTGAATGTCTTTCACGGTCTGCGCGAAATTGTCCCGCGACGTGTCCATAACATCTTCGGTCACTTCGATCTGAAGGCGGTTTGCATCGAAGCCGCTGGACTTGCATTGATCAACCAAATTGGCAACGAAGTTGGATTCCGAAAAGTGTTCGGCACCAATATTGACGGCCACATTGAGCTTGTGCCCCGAGGCGTCCAGCGCAGTGATGTCACGGGTAGCTCGTTCGATCACCCATTCGCCAAGCTGTACCATCACCTTGGTTTGCTGGACTGCAGGCAGAAAAAGATTTGGCGGTATTCGGCCAAGCTTTGGATGGATCCACCGCAACAGCGCCTCTACACTGGTCACCTTCTTGCTGGTCACGCAATATTTGGGCTGATACTCCAAAATAAGTTCATCATTTTCAATTGCATGCGTAACGGCCGACAAGATCTCGCTCTTACCACCCAGGGCATTTTCCTGACTGTAAATTTCAAACCTGTCCTTGCCGCTCAGTTTTGCTCGATAGAGCGCTACATCGGCGCGACGTATCAGGTCTTCAATCTGGTCACCTTGGTCGGGGTAAACCGCGCCACCCGCCGACAGTTCGCAAGGAATGGTGATACCATCCAGATCAACTGACTTGGGCAAAGCTTGACGGAGTCGCTCACACAGATCGGCGACATCTTCCATCTTGGTTACATGGTCGGGAATCGGCAGCAGGATGGCGAACTCGTCGCCGCCAATGCGACCGATAATTGGATGGGCACCGGCAACACCGCGAAATTCACGGTCCATGAATTGCTTCGTGGCCGGGTAGAGATTCTTGGCAAATTCTTGCAATACCGCGTCACCCGCCGCATGGCCGCGGACATCGTTTATTTCCTTAAACCCATCCAGGTCAGTGAAAATCAGCACACCGCGCTTGCCCAAAGGGGTGCGGCGCGCGATCTGGGTTTCCCCCCGCTTGGTGAAATAGCGGCGGTTGCCAATGCCAGTGACGGCGTCCTGATAAGCCCGTTCGGCCATTTCAGTGGCGCTGTTTTGAACAATCATTGCCAGGTCATTATAGGAATCAATGATACTGCGAACTTCTTGAATGTTGGTTTGTGTTCTGTCCGGTGGAACTGCAGCAGGTTTACCTTCGGTTGCCTGTTGTCGCAGATCAACGGTCAGGTTCTCAAGGGGCCGTGCCAGCCAGCTGATTGAAGTACGGACCAGCAGCAGGGTTGCAAAAACCGACAAAATGAGACCGAGAAATATTGGTTTCAGATTTTCAAAGGCTTTTGCATAGAGTTCTTCGACCGGTTGAGGGATCATCACGCCCCAACCAGGCCCTTCTACTGATGTCAGACCAGCGATCATGTCGCCCTTCAGGGCTGGTGAATAGAATTGCTCAATGCCTGTTTCTCCATTCATCATCCTACGAACAGAAGAAACTTTGGAGATGTTCTTGGCAGCTGCAATCCACGACGGAAGCGGATGGGCCAGAACGTTACCTTGTTGGTCAACAATTGCAGCATGGCCTTTTTCGCCAAACGAAATCTGTTTGCCGATCTTGACGAAATACTCGGTTCCCATTCGCGCCAGCAACAGTTGGTTCTTGAACCAGCCAGTAATGTAAATGACGTTGCCCTGGCTGGTTTTCTGTACTGGCATGAACTGAAGGCGGTTACGATTTGCCAGGGTTTTTGCGTCGACCAGCAATTTGGCATCGACTTGCTCTGTGGGCCGTCCATTATTCACGCTTAGCGTTGCGGTGATTTTCCCACTTTCCGGATTGACCAGAGTCACTTCCTGAAGGTTGAGGGTTCGCAGAAGTTCCTTTGAGCCGGGATAGGCGGTGGCACTAAACAAAGAGGTTGCAACTGAACGTACTGTCGCACGTACGTCCCGCTCGTACCTCGACAGCGTTGATGACAGGTTGTGTGCCAGCAGCAAGTGCCGGTCTTTCACATCCTCAAATTCCCGTTCCACAGTGCGCTCATAGGAATACCAGGCAAATACCGAAAACGGTATCAGGCCGATTGCCAAGAGCGCGATAATAAATGCAGTCCGAAGTCGTATATTGAATACCATTGTCCGCTTCCCTCGTCCGATAGCGGCACCCCACATCTGAAATCGTCCCAAAATCGAGTTCGGATAGAATTAACGTGGCCTGCAATTTGAAAAAAATGCTTAACAGACTGTCAACATTGCGGTTGTCGATGGCTGGTTTCATTGAACGGTAACGCTAGCGAATCATTAACGTTTTCCCGATGGCAAGCCGCTATTCTCTATCGGCATAGGCAGCTTAGTGAGCGAATATTCGCCTCATTCGGCTGGTAAAAAATTATCACGCAAACCCAAGGATTGCCGCTTGCGCCACGTCTAACATCTGATGAATGCCGCTAAAGACAGTGATGAAATTCTGGTGAAGCGCGCGGTCGATGGTGACCGGGCGGGCTTTGCTGCGTTGATTTCACGTCACTATGATCTGATTTTCAGGGTTGCCTGGAAGTGGTGCGGCAATCGTGAAGATGCTGAGGACATTGCGCAGGATGTTTGCATAAGACTGGCTCGCAACCTGATGAGCTTCGACGGGAAATCGCGTTTTTCCACCTGGCTTTACCGCGTGGTTCTCAACGCAACACGTGATCATCATCGCAAACAGCAGGTCAATGCTCGCAAACTTGCCGATTGGCGGGCTGATCCGATCCGTCCGCTGGTGCAAATGGCGGATGATGTGGAAGACGAGAATGAGTTGGAAGAGCTTTGGCTGGCGGTTCGTCAGCTGCCGGCCCGGCAATGCGATGCGGTGATGTTGGTGTTTGGCGAGGAACTCAGCCATGGCGAGGCGGCGTCCGTCCTTGGCTGCGCTGAAGGAACTGTGTCGTCGAATATCCACGACGCCAAGAAACGACTGAAGCGCTTGTTGGTGCAGGATGCGAGAGTTTGAGATGAATGATCTTAGTTTAAACAATCTGGCAAAGCTGTCGCCGAACTCAGCAAGTGATACCGCACGTGACTGTGCAATGGATGCGGCCATGGAGGCTTATGATACGCAGATGGAGTTGGTTGGGCAGGAAAAACTAAACGCAACCCAAGGATTTGTCGGCCAGCCGCGTCTTATGTCCACATTCAATCAATTGTGGAGCCTAATCTTGAATTCAATTCTGAAACCCGTTTGGACCCTGAAACCCGCCACGTTTGCCACGGCCACTGGAGTCATTGCCTTGCCCTTTGCAGCGGTCATTGCCTGGAATGCGATGGACGGGCAGATTTTGCCTGGTGCTCCAACCAGCTCTGCTGGAGATTACCGGTTGCGGCAGGTGGAGCCTGAAGTCAGTGTTGCGGAGGAACTCACCTCAATCACAGTAATGCCCGATACGGGATTGTCCGACACGGCGAGTCAAATTGCTGCTGCGCCAGCACAAAACCTGGCGAACGCTCCACTGAAACGTCATCAGATGTTGTCGCAGCCTTCCAACCAGCCGCTGGGAATTGCCCGCAGTGCCAAACGTCTGATAGCTCGCCCCCTAATTCAACCCGGTCAGGTACCGACCAACGCAGAGCGCTACGAAAGGTTTGAGGACAATGGGGTCATCGCAACTTCGACCAACCCAGTCTCAACCTTTTCAATCGATGTGGATACGGCATCTTACGCGCGCGTGCGTGCATCGCTGAATGCCGGAAACCTGCCGACTAAGGACATGGTTCGGGTCGAGGAAATGATCAATTATTTTGATTACGCCTATCCATTGCCGGACAACCGTTCGCAACCCTTTCACCCAACGGTGACACTGACACCAACGCCTTGGAACAAACATACAAAATTGCTGCAGATTGGAATAAAGGGGTATGATCTTTCTGGACCGTCGGATTCAGCTGCTGCACTGGAAACCAACCTGGTGCTTTTGCTTGATGTTTCCGGCTCGATGGCAGATGCCAACAAGTTGCCGTTGCTGATCAAGAGCTTCAAACTTTTGCTGCGCAAGCTCAAACCTTCCGACACGGTGTCAATTGTCACCTATGCTGGACGCTCTGCAACCCTCTTGGATTCGGTCAAGGCTTCGGACCGGGGGGCCATTCATGATGCTCTGGAGAACCTTCAGGCAGGAGGGTCAACGGCGGGTGAAGGTGGGATCCGACAAGCCTATCGACTGGCAGAGAAGAATTTTGTTGAGGGTGGAGTGAACAGGATTATGCTGGCCACTGACGGTGACTTCAATATCGGCGTATCGGATCCCAATCAGCTAAAGGACTTGATTTCCGCCAAACGCAAGAGTGGTGTATATCTATCCGTCTTTGGTTTTGGTCAGGGTAACTACAATGATGCTTTGATGCAGACGTTGGCGCAAAACGGCAATGGTCAGGCCGCTTATATCGATAGTTTGGCTGAAGCCCGCAAAGTGCTGGTTGAAGAAATCGGTGGCACGATGTTCACCATTGCATCGGACGTTAAAATCCAGATGGAATTCAATCCAGCGGCAGTCGCTGAATATCGGCTTATCGGATATGAAACCCGGGCGCTTAAGCGGGAAGATTTCAACAACGATAAGGTCGACGCTGGCGAAGTTGGTGCCGGCCATACAGTGACCGCCCTTTATGAGGTGACACCTGTCGGCAGCCCCGCAGTGTTGAACAGCCCGTTGCGTTATTCAAAAAACGAAACGAAGACAGGGACGTCATCTAACCTGGAACTTGGCTTTTTGAAGTTACGCTACAAACTGCCGGGTAAAGCCAAAAGCCAGTTGCTGGAACAGTCGGTTTTGGCGACCGATCAGCCTCAGACGGGTTCCCAACTTGCTGCTGACAGTAATTTTGCTGCAGCCGTTGCCGCCTTTGGGCAAAAACTGCGTGGCCAGCCTGCCCTTTCGGATTTCTCTTTCGGCCAAATCGCCGATCTGGCCCAGGCCAGCCGTGGTGCCGACTATCAGGGCTACCGGGCCGAATTTGTTCAGCTCGTTCGCATGGCGGATGCATTGGCAGAATGAGAGGCCAGATAGTCTGAAAAACGTTTCAGTCCCTCGATCAGGATGGAAGGTGTATTGGCGTAACCAATGCGCAGATAGCCTTCCATTTCGAGCGCTGATCCCGGTAATAACATCACCCCGGTTTTCTGTAGCAGATCAACGCATAAGTCACGTGATGGTAGATCGAGATCGTAGCGCAGCAAAGCAGTGGTGCCGGATTGGGGTTTGGTCCAAGAAATTCTGGGTTGAGTATCGATCCAGTCGGAGAGAATCTCGAGATTACCTCGCGTGATTGTATGACTGCGGGCCAGTATCTTGTCGCGGTTCTGCAATGCCATTGTTGCAAAGTAGTCGTCGACCATGCCAACCGAAATTGTGTCATAGTCCCGGTGCAAGGCAACTTCGGCCAAAAAGTCCTTGGGACCGACAATCCAACCCAAGCGCAAGCCGGCGAGCGAAAAGGCTTTAGACGTGCTGGCTGTGCTGATGCCTTTTTCATAGAGGTCGGCAATTGACGTGGTGATCCCATCGCCAACCTGATCGGTACCGCGGTATACCTCGTCGCATAGGATCCAGGCCCCGACATCACGGGCAATGGCGGCAATCTGCTGCAGCATTTCGACATCCATCAGAGAGCCAGTTGGATTGTTCGGATTGTTAATCGCAATCAGCTTGGTTCCAGGTGTAGCAAGGGAACGCAATTCATCGAGGTCAGGCAGGAAACCATTATCCTCACGCAATTTAAGGTGCTGTACGTTTGCTCCGATGCTGGCCGGAATCGAATAATGTTGCTGATAGGTGGGAACGACAGAAATCACCTTGTCCCCGCGGCTGACGAGCGTCTTGTGAACCAGCATATTGGCACCAATGGTACCGTGGGTGATGATGATGTTTTCGACGGATTGTTTTTCATAGAATGCGGCAATTTCGGCTCTCAATGCGTGCGAACCCTCAATATCGCCATAGGTCAATTTCATTTCGAGAAGCGGCGACAATCCATCGTCATTCTTGCCACAAATCTGCAAAAGTTCGGCAATAGTCAGACTTTCAACGCAGGTTTCAGCGAGATTCCAATCACACTTGGTCTCCCATTCGTTCATCCACATTTCGACGCCAAATGGTTCGATATCCATGGCCCCAGATCTCCAATAGTGTTGCTCGACCAATCTCAACCATCAGCCATTTCCGGCAAAGGAGCAACGGTAAATCGGACCGCCAGCGAATCGACGAATCCACGTTAATCTTACCATGCGTTAGTTCATCACGCTTTCGGGAGGTGGATTGAATTCGGCACCGAAATCAAACACACTGCCTCCAAGTATCGCGTTGTTTGGGCAGTGTAAGTTATGTCTCTTGTCGTCCGCCTTTTTCTAGGCCTGTTTTTTCTGGTGTCGATCACAACATCCGGACAGGCTCGAACTTCTGCAGACCTGAGCTTCAATCTGGACGGCTCAAACAAGCTAGAAGCTGCCAAACCTGCGGCTCCTGAGGGTGTTCAAGTTGCCCACCACACACCTGAACAATGGGCGGCACATCTTCGAAGAAAACGTGCCAAGCGACTGCGCCAAAAAAGGCTCAGGGCACGCAAGATACGCAAGATACGCAAGGCCAAGCGAACGCGGACGGCCAAATTGCGGTCCAGGCAAACAACCAAGAAGGTGCCGGAACTCTACGCGCGTAAGGAAGTCAAATTCACCAATCGGGAAAGGCCTGGCACGGTGATTGTCGAAACCAGGACAAGGCATTTGTATTATGTTCTCGATGGAAAGCGCGCCATTCGCTACGGTGTGGCGGTTGGCAAGGAAGGTTTTGCCTGGAGCGGGTCTTCGACGGTTAAGCGTAAGGTGGAATGGCCAAAATGGTATCCGCCCAAGGAGATGATCAAACGCAAGCCCAAACTCAAGAAATGGGCTAATGGTCAGCCTGGCGGTCCCAAGAATCCACTGGGAGCGGCAGCGCTTTACCTGTTCCAGGGTAAAAAAGATACGCTGTATCGCATTCACGGCACCAATGCTCCGTCAAGTATCGGCACGGCTGCTTCTTCTGGCTGCATTCGCATGCGTAACGAAGATATTCAGCACCTCTACAGCAAAGTTGGACTGGGCACCAAGGTGATCGTGCGCTGAAGTATCCTGCGAAGGCCAGTGCCCATAGCCCTCGAAGTGGTCATCAATCGCCGTTTTCCTTTCCGAGGAACGCCTCTCAACTTAAGACACATGGCTGTGAGGCACATTTCGCCTTCACTTAATACCTCCTAGACTGATCTGACTGGTCAACTGGGATATCAACTGTGTTCAAGTTAATTCGCTCGACAATGTTGGTCGGCGTTGTGCTGTCAGCTCTTAGCGTCGCCGCCATTGCGCAAGATAAATATCTGTCGCCGCCACCGTCGCAGCAGCAGCTTAACGAAGTTCGAAAGTTCAATCAGCTGGCGATGGAGGGTTTGATCGGCAGTCCCGGTCAAAAGAGATTGGCCCTCGACTTCTTCGTGGAGCGCGGTGGTACGGACATGATTTCTACTTTGATCCTGATGTTGAAACTCAGTGGGGAATCCAGGGATATTGCAGCGGCATTGAAAGCTCTGACTGGCGAAGATCTGCCAACCTGGCACAAGGCGATGTTGTGGCAGGAAGCGCATCCTGAAATTCGCTCTCATCCCAGCTACCAGGTATTCAAGCTTCGGTATTTCGGAAATATTGATTCCCGTTTTTTGGAATTCTTTAATCCACGCCGGGCGCCGGCCGGAGACATGAAAATCAGGTTTGAGGAAATCACCTGGGGGGGCGTTCGGGTTGATGGCATTCCCTCACTCGACAGACCAACGATGATTACGGCCGAAGACGCGACCTATCTGAAAGACGATGACCTGGTGTTTGGTGTTTCCATTAATGGTGACATACGTGCCTATCCGCTGCGCATTATGGGTTGGCATGAGATGTTTAATGATGTGATTGGCGGGGTGCCTGTGGCGCTGGCCTATTGCACGTTGTGTGGTTCGGGCATTCTTTTTGAAACGGTAGTGGAGCCGGACAGGGATCCGCTAATTTTTGGTTCTTCCGGTTTTTTGTATCGGTCCAACAAGTTGATGTTTGACCGGCAATCCAAGAGCTTGTGGAATCAGTTTACCGGCGAGCCGGTGGTTGGTCCGTTGATGGGTTCAGGCATTAAGCTGAAGATCCGCCCCAATGTCATCACCTCCTGGTCGGCATGGCGTGAAGCCAATCCAAAGACCAAGGTTCTGGCGCTGGAAACTGGATTCTTGCGGGATTATGGATCAGGTGTTGTTTACAAGGACTATTTCGCCAGTCCTGAACTGATGTTCCCGACCATTGTCCGCGATGAAAGCCTGCTGAAGCGCAAGGATTATGTATTTGGTATCAGAGATGTTGCCGCGGCGCGGGCTTGGCCGATTTCTGCTTTTGAGGGTGGCCGGGTTATCAATGACAAGATCGGCGAAACAAATATCGTGCTGATCGGCGATACAGCTACCCGCACCGTGCGGGCATATCGGCGCGGGCAGCGGCGGTTTAAGCCAAACAATAATGGATCAGGTCTGGTTTCTGAAAATGGCAGCGCATGGCGGGTCGAAGAAGCGTTTATGGCGGGTCCAGAAGACGAACGCCTCTCTCGGATACCTGGCCATATCAGCTATTGGTTTGCGTGGGACGGCTATATGGGTTTGAAAAGCTCGCTTTTCGGCAAATAGTCGGAACCAAAAAGGATCAATCTTCAAACAGACCGGTTTCAAAACCATCTATCGTTTGGGTGTTTTTCTTGCGCCAATAGGCCTCAACGCCATCTGCGCCCATGTCGTCGTAAAATGGCAGCAGCTCGTCGGTGACCCGTTGGCCTCGATAATCCATCAGCGGAACGCCTGTTCCGCAAGACGTTTGCACGCCGTCAATCGTCACATCGAAGATCTGCCGACTGCCAGCCATTTTGGGAAAGTCGTTGAGTGCTTCCTGCCAACCTTCGTCGCGGGGGTGCATCACTCTGGCCTGTCCATACAGACGCAATATGCGGGCGTTGCCTTGAAAAGCGCAGAACATCAAGGTGATGCGATTACTCTTTCGCAAGTGGCCTGCGGTCTCATTTCCGCTGCCAGAAAGATTCAGCCAACGCAGATGGGTATCGTCGACGATTCGAAGAGAATCGGCCCCCTTTGGCGAGACATTCACCCGCCCGGTCTCCGCTGCCGTTGCCACAAAGAACATCGGCTGTTGTTCGATGAAATCTCTGAAAGTCGCGTTGAGTTTATTACCCAGGGCCATGTGTTGTCCTTTCTTTTGAAAGAACATAGGTGGAACATAGACCTTTCGCAATGAGGATGATTCATTGAGATCGGTAAACGCCTTACACCCGCCATCGTAACAGCCGGCGCTCGATGATACCAATCGCTGCGCTAACCAGAACGCCAAGCAAAGAAAGGATGATAACGCCAACGAAAAGACGTTCCAGATCATAAAGCGAACCGGCTTCGAGAATGTAAGCGCCAATGCCATATTGTGCTCCGAGCATCTCTGCGGCAACCAGCAGAATAATAGCAATCGCCAGACTGATACGCAGGCCGGACAGAATACCCGGCATGGCACCGGGAAGCACAATCTTGCGGACAATCGATATCCAGGTCAGACCAAAACTCTGGCCCATTCGGATCAGGGTTCGGTCGACATTGTCGACGGCGCCATAGGTGGCAACGACGGTTGGTGTAAACGTGCCAAAGGCAATCAATGCATATTTTGATCCCTCACCGATGCCAAACCAGATGACAAATAGAGGAAGTAGAGCGATTTTGGGGATCGGGAAAATCGCCGCGACCAGTGGCACCAATCCCGAGCGAAAATGAGAAAACAAGCCAATCAATATGCCAACGCTTATTCCGACGCTGACACCAATTGCGGCACCTACGATCAGCCGCGACAGAGAGGGCAACAGGTGTTTAAACAACAACCCGCTGGCGTAAAGTTCCTGAAAGGTTTCATACACGTCGGTTGGTTTTGGCAAGGTTAAAGCGGAGATCCAACCGGTTTGCGTCCCCCATTCAGCCAGTCCGATCAACAAAATGAAGACGAGCACGCCAAGCCAACGATTGGGTCGGGGAGCAAAGCCGCCCCCACGAAATTTCACCGGCTGACAGTTGGCACCGAGCTTCACCTGACCCTCAGACATTGAGCAACTCAGCGTCTGCGGCACGGGCTTCGTCTCTCATCAATTGCCAAAGATGAGACTGTTGTCGATCGAGCTCTGCATCGCCAAAATGACGGTCGGCAAGCGGCATATCGACATCTACGATCTCGCGGATTTCGCCGGGCCGCCGTGACAGGACAACAATCCGGTGCCCCAACCTGACGGCTTCGGCCAGATTGTGGGTGACGTAGACGGCTGTAAATGGCTGGCGGGTCCATAGGGTGACCAGGTCATCCATCAGCAATTCGCGGGTCTGACTGTCGAGCGCCGATAATGGTTCGTCCATCAACATCACCGCCGGATTGACCGCCAGCGCTCGGGCAATGGCAACCCGTTGTTTCATACCGCCGGAAAGCTGTTTCGGCAGCGCCGCAGCAAAGTCTTTCAGCTTGGTGCGGTTCAGAACGTCAGAAATAATGTCAGCGGCTCGCTTGCTCGAAATATGATGATCCTCGAGCACCAGGGAGATATTCCCAGCGACGGTGCGCCAGGGCAACAGGGCAAAATCCTGAAAAATGAAAGTGAGCGGGTTGAGGCAATCGGCGGGTGGTGTGCCGACTTGTAAAACCTCGCCCCGCTGAGGGCGTTCCAGCCCGCCGATCAACCTTAAAAGCGTTGATTTACCACAACCAGAAGGACCGACAATGCAGACAATTTGGCCATCAGGAATTTCAAGATTGATGTCTCGCATCACCTCAAAATCATCATAGGAATGGCCTATGCCATCCAATCGAATGTCCATTGAGTCACCAACATTTCCGGTGTGGAGCAAAGCCCCACACCCATTCAGACAGCATTCAGCTGATGATTTTCACGTAAGACTGATCGACCAACATATCGATTGTCACGTCGTTGTCGATGAGTCCTTCTGATTGAAACCAGCCAAGTTGATCTTTAACCGAGGTGATGTTGAGCGCCGCGCCCTTGTTCAGCCGCATGGTTCCATTGATGATCGAAGGCGCTGCTTTCTCGCGCGGGCGGTCGACATAGACGTATTTATGGATCAGGTCGACCATCGCATTCATGCCGTCATCACCACCGGATTGGTCGATCATAGCGGCGGCGTAGTCATCCACGCCTTTTGAAAAGCCTGCGAGGAAACCTTCGGTCATGGCGCGTTCATCGCTGGCATTTTTGGCTGAAGTAAAGACTGTGGTGACCTGGTAATTGGGCAAATAGTCGGCGACATTGCCGATTATGTGCACCGCTCCACCCTTGGCCAGGGGCTTAGCGATATGGGGCACAATCGACCATGCATCTACCTGACCAGATTTCATTGCACCGATAATCGCACCAACTTTTTGCAATGGTGTGAAGGTCAGTTCAATGCCCTCAGCCTGAGCCATCTTTGATCCCATATAATGGAAAGATGAGCCTGCCTGGGTAACAGCATATTTTTTGCCGTTCAGGTCCTTCGGTGCTTTTATTCCGGCCTGGAAGGCAGCATCGGACACCAGGAATTTTTGGCCGTCAATGCCAGGTTCTTCGCTCAGTGCGCCACCGATGACTTTGATCGCACCCTTTTGAGCCAGTGACACCAGTCCGCCGGAAATCGCTGTCACTGCATAGTCCACATCACCGGATGCAATCGCGACCGCCATCGGTTGCGCAGCCTGAAAAAATTCAAACTCGACATCCAGTCCGGCCTCTTTGAAATAGTCGCGCTCATGGGCAACAAAGCTTCCTGAATGGGAGGTAAAGCGCAATGCGCCAACTTTAATCTTCTTGTTCATGGCAATGGCTGGCATCGGCAAAGATGCTGCGGCAGCGGTGCCGCCAATGAGAGCCAGAGACTTGCGGCGATTAATTTTGATCATAGTGTCCTCCTGAGTGATTCATCTGTTTAGCCATCGCATGCGCGTCAGGTTTTGATGCATCCACGCTTCGCAATCCGATCGTTCGTTGCGGTCATCTAACCTTGTAATTTGGACCGTATTTCAATGGCTTTGCATATTCTGAGTTTAATCCGGGCAAAGAGTCAAATGGGTGCGGCTGGTTGCTGGAACATGCCGGGTTGCGCAAAGTTACCGGGCAATTGGCAGTTCGAGTTGGGTGTCGAGCGAGGGTGCAAAAGTCAGGCGGTTCCACGGGCAGGACGATTGTTGTCGATGTTGAATTTCATACCGTCCAACAGTTCCTCCAGATCAGGGCGTGCGGCTGGGCCGTTGGAAATATCTACAAGCATCAATGTACCGTCAGGGCGAATGGCAAACGTGCCTGGCTCAGCAAAGTTATTGGTCGTTTCAGCTTCGGAAAGCGGTGCTGAAACATAGAGACCCAACATGCGCATTTGTTCCTCGGTCAGCCCGTGGCAAAGATCAAAACGCCACCCAAACTCGGCCTTGTCTGCCAGAGCTTTTTCTTCACCATCAGCAGATACAACCACCACATCCAACACCTGTGTCCAGTCCGCGAGGGCGTCATTGAGCTTGTTCAAATAGCGCTTGCAACGTGGACAGTGCCGGCCGCGATAAACAAACAGCATGGTCCAACGATCCTTGGGCGCGCCCACCGTAACTGACCCGTCTCCGCCAGTGATAGGAAAGTTGAACTCGCCAAGGGGTTGGTCAACCCGAGGTTTGGAATCGGTCATTTGAAAAGTCCTCTATCTGTGAATCAAAGTTGTGCAGGCCTGCATTTGGATCGATGAATAGTCGAAGAAACCCATCATGTCATCTGAACAAGTGGTGTTGTTAGTACTGGGCCAGGTCTTCGGAGATTGTGATCTTGCCATCAAATCTGGAGGCGATCTTGGCGACGTAGTCATCCTTCATCTCCTCGGTGATCGAGTCCAGCGTTATGTGAACGGCCACCACATGTTCAACTCCGGCTCGGCTGGCGAGATCGCCCAGCAGCTCGGGGGTCAGATGATGTTGCGACATGTGTTGCATCATCATGTCGACCCGCTCCTGCGACATATAGGGACTGTTTTGCCGGATCTTTTCGACGGTTCTTTCGACATCGGCCATTTCACCGACCAGCAATTGGGCTCCCTTGGCAAACTCTTCCACAGTTTGGCAGGGGCCGGTATCGCCGGTGAAAACCATCGATCGGTCGGGCGAATCGAAGCGCAGGGAAAGTGACATTGGTCCCCCCTGACCGAATTTGTCTTCAAAATGATAGTGTGTGTTTTCGCAGCAGCTGATGCGAATGTCGTCAATTTCAACCACATCTCCGGGGGCAATCTCTCGCACGTTTATAAAGTCGCGCGGGTGCGGCAATTTCTGCTCAGCAATACCAAAGCCAATTTCCCAGGATACATCGCAGGCAGCGGCCAGTGATTCAACGATCCGTTTTGTGCCTTTAGGTCCATAGATGTTCAGCGGTTGCTGTCTTTGCAGCATCATATTGATGCCGAGGCAGTTAAATAGACTGCCGATGTGGTCGAAGTGGTGATGGGTGAGCACGATTTCGTGCATCTTGCGAAAGTCCACCCCGATTCGCATCAACTGACGCATGGCCCCTTCACCGCAGTCAACCAGAATAGGCCGTCCTTCATGGATGATAGCGTGAGCGGGCGAGGCGCGGTCCGACTTTGGGACTGGTCCACCGGCTGTGCCAAGCGTGACGAAAGTGGTGGGTTGGGACATATTGTTTGATCCGGTGGTGCAGACCATCTGGTCCCTGCGACGCTTGATTAGGCCAATATTGGTGCAGTGATGTCAAGATTGGCAACTGCGTTGGAGCGCAGATCAATCAGCCAATGGCGGCAGGGGTGTCGCTGAGTGGATATTTTGCAATGCCAGTTGGGAATTTGGCGCAAAAATATAGCTAACGTGCCTTAGTTTTGCGGTTCTGTTCGATAGTGGAAAGTACAAAATTTGGTGCACCCGGCGCGATTCGAACGCGCGACCTCTGCCTTCGGAGGGCAGCACTCTATCCAGCTGAGCTACGGGTGCAGGCGTGCCTGCAGCACTGAACCTTCCATACAAGGCCTGACAGGCGGCGGCAAGCGCCAATGAAGGGTTTTGCGACCTCTCGCAACATTGCAACGCCCAACAAGACATTCCATCTAGGCCACCAAAACGCGCCGCGGTTGAAACTGACCCTGTTTGATGTCTCCAATCGCAACCAACTCGCCCTTGTACACGGCGCAGACATCTTTGTCCTCGATCGGCGCATCGCGGCCGCGAAGAATGATGCCGTTGCCCAATCGAACTCGACGCGCCTCGTCCTGGCTCAGAATGACCTCGGGAAAACCCTGCATCGATTCAAGCGGCGAAATAAGAAGCTGGTCCAATCCATCAAAATCGCCCTCAAGCGCCAACAGATCATCCAGTTTTACCGTGTCAGTTTCCTCAAAAGGCTCGACAAATGTGCGGCGCAGATCCGTGACATGACCAAAGCAGCCGAGCTTTTGACCCAAATCACGGGCGAAGGCGCGCACATAGGTGCCCTTGCCGCAAACAACCTCAAACACTGCGTGGTCGTCATCAGGACAATCGACCAGCTGAAATGATTCGACAAAAACGGGTCGGGCAGAAAGTTCAACTGTTTCGCCAGCGCGGGCCTGTGCATAGGCGCGCTTGCCATCAATCTTGATCGCTGAAAAGGCAGGCGGCACTTGCTGAATGGTGCCAATAAATTCCGGCAACAATGCTTCGATGGTTTGCCGTGCCGGACGTTCGTCGCTGGTATGGACTTCGGTGCCCTCTGCATCGTCCGTATTGGTCTGGCATCCCCACTTCACAGTGAAGCGGTAGGCCTTTTCTCCGTCGGTGACAAAGGGCACCGTCTTGGTTGCTTCACCCAGTGCGATTGGTAAAACACCGGTTGCAAGAGGGTCCAGAGTGCCGGCATGACCTGCCTTCTTGGCCTGGAACAGCCACCTGATCTTGCCGACAGCCTGAGTCGAACCCAATTCATAGGGCTTGTCGAGCACCAACCAGCCGGAGACAGAACGGCCTTTCTTCTTGCGCGCCATTTAGTCCTCGTCCTTTAGATCCCGCTGCACTGCATCACTGCGCAGGAGCTCGTCGATGCGAGCAAAATTGTCGAAGCTCGTGTCTTCCAGAAACCGGAAGCTGGGCATGTACTTCATTTGGTTCAGATGCGGGGTCGCCCGGGCGCGGATGAACTTGGCGTGGCGGGCCAGTGCCTTGCAAATAGCCTGACCATCTGCAGTGCCTTTGCCGTTCATCTTGCGACCGCCAAGCGGGGAGATGAAACAAGTCGCAATCTTCAAGTCAGGCGACATACGGACTTCAGAAACCGACACCATTTGATTGTCGAGTACCGGATCGGTAAAATTCTCCCGAGACAGAACTTCAGTCAATGCATGACGCACAAGTTCGCCGACGCGCAGCTGGCGCTGGGAAGGGGCTTTTGATTTGCTCATATAGTTCACCACAACGAAACCAGCCGCGTTAAGCCTGCTGATTTCTTGTCTGGATTAATTTTACGGTGCGGTCGCCCCGGCAAATAAGCGGGGCGGCCAATTGTTTTTGCGTTCAGACTAAAGCGACCGATCAATCATCTCGACCGTGAAGCACTCAATGACATCGCCCTTGCGCATGTCCTGGTAACTTTTAAACGCCATACCGCATTCGGTGCCTGAATCAACCCGGTTCACTTCGTCTTTGAAGCGTTTCAGAGTTGCCAGCTCACCTTCGTGAACAACCACATCGTCGCGCAGCAGGCGCACTCCCATGCCGCGCTCCACGTGGCCTTCGGTGACAAGACAACCGGCAACCCTGCCGATTTTCGAATGGGTGAACAGTTCAAGAATTTCTGCGTATCCGATGAAGGTCTCGCGACGTTCTGGTGCAAGCATGCCCGACAGGGTGCCTTTCACATCATCGATCAGATTGTAGATGATTGAATAATAGCGAATTTCGATGCCTTCACGCTTAGCCAGATCCTGAGCCTGTTTGTTGGCGCGAACATTGAACGCGATGATCGGTGTTTCAGATGCCATCGCTAATGTCACGTCGGCTTCGGTAATGCCGCCCACGCCAGAATGAACGACCCTTGCTTCGACCTCATCGGTACCGAGCCCTTCAAGCGCGGCATTGATTGCCTCAATGGAACCACGGGTGTCGCCCTTGATGACCAGTGGCGCAATGGAAGCGCCTTTTTGCTGCAGATTGCTCATCATCTGTTCAAGCGAACCGCGTTGGCCAGCCTGAGTAGCAACTGAAAGCTCGCGAGCTTTGCGCTGACGGTAGTCTGAAATTTCGCGGGCTCTCGCCTCGTCTTCGACAACCACAACCGAGTCGCCTGAAGCCGGCGCCCCGGATAGACCAAGAAGCTCGATTGGTGTTGATGGTCCGGCTTCTTTTAGCTGGACACCCTGATCATTAAGCATGGCGCGTACGCGACCCCACTCACTGCCGGCAACGATAATATCGCCGACCTGCAAAGTCCCTCGCTGGACAATAACGGTAGCAACAGAACCGCGGCCACGCTCCAAACGTGCTTCGATAACGATACCTTCGCCATTGCGATTTGGATTGGCTGTCAACTCCATCAATTCTGCTTGCAGATTGATTGCGTCGAGCAAGGAGCTGATGCCGTCTCCGGTTTTAGCGGAAACTTCAACGTCAAGAATTTCACCGCCCATGCTTTCAACGAACACTTCGTGCTGCAACAACTCGGTGCGTACCTTGTTTGCGTCAGCACCAACGGTATCCATCTTGTTGATGGCAACAATGATCGGCACTTCAGCGGCTTTGGCGTGCTTAATGCTTTCAATTGTCTGCGGCATGACGCTGTCGTCAGCGGCGACGACCAGAATGGCAATATCTGTCGATTGTACACCGCGGGCCCGCATTGCGGTAAAAGCTTCGTGGCCAGGGGTATCGAGGAAGGAGATTTTCTTGCCGTCCTTTTCCACCTGATACGCACCGATGTGCTGGGTAATGCCACCGGCTTCGCCGTCAGCCACCCGGGCTTCGCGGATCTTGTCGAGCAGTGACGTCTTACCATGGTCAACGTGACCCATAATTGTCACAACCGGCGGACGTACCTGCAAATCTTCCGGCTTGTCTTCTACCTGATTTACGGTCTCGACGTCCGATTCAGAAACACGGACAACTGTGTGGCCCATTTCTTCGGTAATCAGCTGCGCCAGATCGGAATCAATGATGTCGCCTGGCTTCATCATCTGGCCTTGTTCCATTAGGAATTTGACCACATCCACAGCACGCTCGGTCATACGGTTGGCCAGTTCCTGGATGGTAATTGTATCCGGGATAATGACCTCGCGCATAACCTTTTCACGCGGGCCGGACTGCTGGCCACGTTTTTGCTTTTCGCGCTGGCGGCGCATGGAAGCCAATGAGCGGGACCGCTCCGTGTTGGCATTCAGTGCATTGTTCAGCGTCAGCTTGGTGCGACGACGATCATCTCCCCCCTTGGGCCGTGAGGGTTTTGGCGCTTCTTTCGGCCGTTCAACGGGCCGCAACGGAGCAGCACCACTTGTTTTCTTGATCGCGGCTGGATCAGCGGCGGCGGCCGCAGCGGATGCATCAGCAGCAGCCATACGTGCAGCCTCGGCTTCTTCAGCCTGGCGCTTTTCGTCCTCTGCAGCTTTTAATTTCTCTTCTTCGGCGGCTTTTGCTTCTTCAGCTTCGCGCTTGGCGCGGGTTTCCGCATCTTCCTTGGCGCGACGTTCAGCTTCCTCAGCTGCCCGAATCGCATCTTCTTTTTCGCGGACTTTCGCTTCTTCAAGTGCTCTGGCGCGCGCATCCATTTCGCCGGCTGACAGGTTGCTCGTGTCGGCTACTTTGGGTGCAGGGGTTGGTTTTTCGGCGGCCGGCGCGGCTGGTTTTACCGGCGGCGCAACGGATTCCGTCTTAGGTGCAAACACCTGCTTTTCTTCGCCAGGTTTGACGATGCGGCGTTTCTTGGTTTCTACGACAACTGAATTGCTGCGACCGTGAGAGAAGCTTTGTCTCACGGTTCCTGGTGCCCGGGGCTTCAGCGACAGGGTTCCGCGCGGGGAACCGCCTGATTTGTTGTCATCACCCGATTTCGTATCACTCATCTAAGTTCTTTACCTTTTTGACCCCCTTTGGTTATCCGGGGCCGTTTTCATTGTTGCGCCAACATCAGTTCGGCAATTCTTGGTTCGCGTGGGGCTCCATCAGGATGGCTCCATTTCACGGTAGTTTGACAATTTGGCAGCTCTCTCCGCAAAATTGCGGGCAGCACCACCATCGATTAGCGCAGCGTGTATCACATTTGTTGCACCCAGCGCCATGTTCAATTGCGTACTTGAGAAAATACGCCAAATTTTTACGTGTCCGGTGCGAATGCGGCCCGTTTTCCCCTCGCCGCCTTCGTCACCTTTGCCACTCTCGCCAATATCACGCTCAAGCGCGTGGACTGCCTGGCTTATCTTTCGCAGCCCATCATCGGACCCATCTGTTGCGTGAAGCACGGCAAACGCCTTACCACTGCGGATCAGACCGTCGACCTTTCCTGCGCCTGTAATACATTGTCCGGCCTTGCGCGCAAAGCCCAATGCGCCCAGAGCAGCCTCCGACAGCAGATTTTCGACCAGATCAGGCAGATTTTGGTCTGCTTTGGCCTTGGTCTTCAGCCCACGCGCAAACAGAGCTTTCGCGACAGCCGCTTCGACCTTGGATTTTTTAGCGGTCACCCAGACACCGCGTCCGGGCAAATTGCGTTTCAGATCGGGAACGACGGAACCGTCCGGCCCCGCCACAAAGCGGATCAGCGCTGAAGGATCCATGACTTCACGTGTCACAATGCATGTGCGTTCCGCCAAATCATCCACCCTTCAGTCACCTCTCAATCTAAGTCACCATGCCCAAATCACCATGCCCAAATCATGGGGCCCATAGCGCCAGGTCCAAAGCCTCACGTTCGAAGCCTTGGGCCCGAAACGTTAAGACTGTGTACTGGTGTCTTCGATGACGTTGACCACAGCAGCACGCGCATCTTCCTCGACGGCTTCTTCTTCGACTTCAGGTTCCGGTTCGATTAGGTCTTCTTCGGTAACCCAGCCAGCCGCGATACGAGCAGCCATGATCATTTCATCGGCCTGAACGCGGGACAGATCGAAGCCATCGAGAACGCCAGGATGACGTGTGACTTCGCCGTCCTTACGCTCATTCCAGCCGATCAGGTCGTCAGCGATACTTCCGGCAAAGTCTTCCAACGTCTTGATCTCGTCTTCTGATTTACCAAGGGCAACCATCATTTGAGTGGTGATGCCTGGCACTTGGCGCATGTCATCGGTGACACCGAGTTCTTTACGCTCGTTGTCCAGTTCCACTTCCTGTCTTTCCAGAAACTCGCGAGCACGGGCCTGCAATTCGCCAGCGGTGTCATCATCGAAACCTTCGATCATTGCGATCTCGTCAAGTTCGACATAGGCAACTTCTTCAATGTCGGAGAAGCCTTCCGAAGCCAGGAGTTGTGCAACCATTTCGTCGACGTTCAATGCGGCAACAAATTTCTGCGTATTGGCATTGAATTCGGCCTGACGACGACCCGATTCTTCTTCTTCGGTCAAAATGTCGATGTCCCAACCGGTCAGCTGCGAAGCGAGGCGAACGTTTTGACCGCGCCGACCAATTGCCAGTGACAGTTGCTCATCAGGTACGACAACTTCGATGCGTTCTTTTTCCTCATCGAGAACGACCTTAGCCACTTCAGCAGGCTGCAAGGCATTTACGATAAAGCCAGCTGCTTCCTGATTCCATGGAATGATGTCGATTTTTTCGCCTTGTAATTCACCAACAACAGCCTGCACGCGCGAACCGCGCATACCAACGCAAGCACCAACCGGGTCGATCGAGCTGTCATTTGAGATCACTGCAATCTTGGCGCGGGAGCCTGGGTCTCGGGCAACCGAGCGGATTTCAATCACGCCATCATAGATTTCGGGTACTTCCATCTGGAAGAGTTTGGCCATGAATTGTGGATGTGTCCGGGACATGAAAATCTGCGGGCCACGCTGTTCGCGACGTACATCATAGATATAGCCACGCACCCGGTCGCCATATTTGTAGGTTTCGCGGGGGATCAGCTCGTCGCGGCGGATAATGGCTTCGCCACGACCCAGGTCGACAATCACATTGCCATATTCGACACGTTTGACGGTGCCGTTAATGATCTCACCCACACGGTCCTTGAATTCTTCATACTGGCGGTCGCGCTCAGCGTCGCGGACTTTCTGAACGATGACTTGCTTGGCAGACTGAGCGGCGATACGGCCGAAATCCATCGGCGGCAGCAATTCACCAATATGATCGCCGATTTGAGCGGCATCATTCTTTTTCTTGGCGCCGGCCAGGTCAATCTGTGTTTCGTAGTCTTCGACGGTCTCGACCACTTCCAAAAGACGCTGAAGTTTGATCTCGCCAGTCTTTTCATTGATGTCGGCGCGGATGTTGGTTTCCAGACCATAGCGGGACTTGGCCGCCTTCTCGATGGAATCGGCCATCGCATCAATGACGATTTTCTTGTCGATCGACTTCTCGCGTGCAACCGCATCGGCGATCTGCATCAATTCAAGTCTGTTGGCACTTACAGCCATTGGCTTTCTCCATATGGTGTTCGCCGTCCCGGTTTGCAGGAAGGCATACAATCACTGTTATTCTTCGACACCGTTCTCGTCGGCATCCAATTCATTGGCTTTGCGCAGCGCTTTATCGCGCACCAAAGCCTCGCGTACTAATTCATCTGTCAGCACCAGATTGGCTGATGAAATTGCCTCAAACGGCACGATGACTTCTTTTTCTTCGCCCTTGGCAGCGTTGTCGCGACGGATCAGCACGCCATCAATGCCGACGTTATCAGTCGCGCCACTATCGCCGCCGTCACCGTGTTTGCCGTCGCCGCCGCCGTCGCCGTCGCCGCTGACGATTTTAATGATATTGCCGCGAAACCGTTTGCGCCCATCCAAAAGATAAGCGGTTTCAATTTTGGCGACATGTCCGGACCACGTCTCAAAATCACTGCGGCGGACCAATGGGCGGTCGATTCCGGGCGAAGACAGTTCCAGATTATAAGCTTGGGCGACTGGATCTTCGACATCCAGCACGGGCGACAGGGCCTTGGAAATCAGTTCACAATCTTCAACTGACATAGTGCCGTCTGGACGCTCGGCCATGATCTGCATTGTCAGGCCATTGTGGTCGATCATGCGAGCACGAACCAGACGATAGCCGAGATCTTCGATTACCGGCGCAACAACAGATGCCACAACGGCATCCAAGCCTTCTTCCTGCACGAGGCGGGCGGAAGCTGAATTGTCCTGCGCATTTTGGGTTTCGACCATGTCGGATCCTGTCAGATGGCATAAAAAAGAGCGGGTTCCCGGGGGACCCACTCTGACAAATGCCTGAGATTTTTTCCGTATATATGTCTGTTCGCGGTTTTTTGCAAGAGATTTGGTGGAGCAGTCAAAAAGCGCGGATTGCCTGCAAATCCTGCTTGCGCGTTCACCGAGGCTAAGGGCAGGCTGGGAAAAGACAGAATTTGGGAGATTCGGCGATGAAAACCGTAGGTGTTGTGGGTTTGGGAGACATGGGATCGGGGTTGGCGCTCAACCTGCTGAAAGCTGGTTTTGAGGTGCGCGGCTACGATCTGAAGCCGGATCGAATTGATGCTTTCGACAAGATGGGTGGCACCTGCTGCAGTTCATCGGCGCAGGTGGCGCAGGGGGCAGAAGCGGTGTTCATCATGGTGATGAATGGCGGTGAAGTGAATGAGGTCGTATTTGGCAGCGATGGTCCACCTTCCAACTCGACCGGTGGTTTGACTTCCAGCCTCGACAAGGGGTCGGCGATCATTGTGTCAGCGACGATCAAACCAAGCGAAATGCGTCAGCTGGATCACGATCTTGAGGGCATGGGTTTCCAATTGATCGATACGCCGGTTAGTGGAGGACGCCCAGGAGCACAGGGTGGGACGCTGACGCTGATGACCGCAGCGACGAATGATGCGTTGGAATATGCGCGCCCGGCATTGGAGGCTGTCAGCGGTACGATCCATCATGTGGGCACAGAAATTGGCACCGGGCAGACAGTCAAGGCCTGTTTGCAATCGCTGATCGGCTCGATATTTGGCGGCGCATTTGAGGCAACCGCACTGGCCGCCAAGGCAGGGGTGCCGGGTCAGGTCCTGTTCGATGTTTTTTCAACTTCTGCAGCTGGCTGCGGAATCACAAATGCGGCTGTTTCAACGGTCATGGACCGGGAATTTGAAGGCACCGGAAGCCACATCAACACGATGCACAAGGATCTAACCATATCGATGGACATGGCGATGGAACTTGGTGTTCCGTTGTTTACCGCCTCCACCGCAATGCAGTTGTTCCAGGCTGGCCGTACCAAACATCCCAATGGTGACAATCAGGTGGTGGCCAAAATCTCAGAGGAAATTGTTGGTACCGGCCTGAAGCGCTGAACCTGACAGGTCCAGGCGTCGAAACTATTTTTGGGCTGCTGCTGTTTCTACTTCATTGCTGCCGTCGCCGCTCTCGCCGCCGCTCGGGTCGTTGTCGTGAGAGTGGTCGATACCGTAAGGCAGTTTTGCCCAGGCACGCTCATGGAAGAAATACAGTACCAGCTTTGTCACAACTTCCAGTCCGCCGATTGAGATCGCTGTGCCGATATTGCCAGTGAAAAAATAGGCAAGCAGCATTGTGTCGAGTGAGGCAATAATGCGCCAGGTGGTGGTTTTGACGGTTGTGCGCCACAGGCTTTGCACCAGCATGCCGTCTTCGACGGTGGTGCCCCATTTCAGCGCTGCCCATACGCGCTCATGGAGGAAGAAGAAGATCATTTTGGTAATGACTTCGGTGATGGCGATGTAACTTGCGGTTTCGAGCGCTTCGCCGCCATGCTGTTCCATGCCGAAGATTGGGCCGAGATAGGTGATCAACACATAGGAAAGGATCAGCGTGTCGATGGTGCCGACAATGCGCCACGAAATCGCCTTGGCGACGGAGCGCCAAACTTTGATCTCAGGGGGATTGGGTGGATCGAGTTTCGGCGTTTCGGGGCCGAAAATCGGTTTTTCTGGAAGCTCACGCATACGTCTGAACCGGGGTTCCCGCCAACGCTGATACGTTGATCAGGCCGCGAACAGTAATGGAGGGAGTGACGATGTGGGCGCGGTTGCCCATGCCCATCAGGATAGGGCCGACTTCAATGCCTCCTGCGATGGATTTTAGGGAGTTTTTCACGCCACCAGCCGTCTCTGCATTGGAAAAGACAAAGGCGTTGGCGCGACCTTCCATGCGCGATTCCGGCAAAAGCCGTTTTCTGAATTCCGGATCAAGCGCCGCGTCAAAAGGCATTTCGCCCTCATACATGAAATTGGGTTTTTCCGAGTCGAGTATTTCCAGAGCTTCCCGCATGCGACGGGCTGACTCGGTGTTCAGGGTACCGAATTGGGAATTTGAACAAAGTGCTATTTTGGGTTCAATGCCAAATCGGCGAATATGACGCGCGGTAGCCGATACCGTGTCAGCAATCTGGCGCGGCGTTGGTTCTGGATTCACATGGGTGTCAGCGACAAAAAGCGGACCCTGGTCAAGAATAAGCAGCGACAGCGCTCCGGTGGGCCGCAACTCATCAGTGCGCAGCATCTGCTCAACATATTTCATGTGCCACAGATAATTGCCAAAGGTGCCACAGATCATTGAATCGGCTTCGCCGCGATGAACCATGATTGAAGCAATGACGGTTGTATTGGTTCGCACAATGGCTTGTGCCAGGTCGGGAGAAATGCCGCGTCGGTTCATAACCGAATGATAGGTTTCCCAATATTCGCGGTAGCGAGGATCGTTGGTGGGATCGACGATGTCGAACTGCTCGACAATCTGTTTTGGCAGGCCATAGCGGGTACAACGCTGGTGGATTACCTCTGGTCGGCCGATCAGGATAGGCTTGTCGACGGTTTCCTCCAGCACAGCCACGGCGGCGCGCAGAACCCGCTCGTCTTCGCCTTCGGCAAAAACGATTTTGCGGCTTTGTGAACCGGACTGTTCGAAGACCGGACGCATGACCATTGATGAACGGTAGACGGAAGCATTGAGCTTGGCGACGTAGGCGTCGAAATCGTCTAGCGGCCTTTCGGCAACACCGCTTTCCATGCCTGCCTTTGCGACGGCGCCAGCGACGACAGCCAAAAGACGCGGATCAAACGGTTTGGGGATCAAGTAGTCTGAACCAAATTGCAGGTCTTCATCGCCATAGACCACGGCGGCTTCCGCTGAAGATGTTTTACGAGCCAGTTCGGCAATGCCATCGACGCAGGCGATCTTCATGTCATCGTTGATGTCGGTAGCGCCAATGTCCAATGCGCCGCGGAATATGAATGGGAAGCAAAGGACGTTGTTGACCTGGTTTGGATAATCGGATCGACCAGTGGCGACGATTGCATCAGGTGCGGCTTCCATAACCTCTTCGGGCATGATTTCCGGATCGGGATTGGCCAGTGCAAAAACAATGGGCCGTTTCGCCATGCGCGAGACCATTTCCTTCTTCAACACACCTTTGCCGCTCAGGCCAAGGAAGAGGTCGGCCCCTTCGATGACATCTTCCAAGGTGCGCAGGTCGGTCTTTTGAGCATATTTCGCCTGCTGCGGAGTCATCGGTGCTTCGCGGCCTTCATAGATCAGGCCGTCAATGTCGCAGAGCCAGATATTTTCACGTTTGACGCCAAGTTTTACCAACATGTTCAGACAGGCGATTCCCGCGGCTCCGCCTCCGGTTGATACAATCTTGATGTCCTTGAATTTGCGGTCTGTCAGGTACAGGGCGTTTTTGGCCGCTGCGCCAACAACAATTGCGGTTCCATGCTGGTCATCGTGAAAGACCGGAATATTCATCCGCTCGCGGCAGATCTTCTCGACGATAAAGCAGTCTGGCGCCTTAATGTCTTCCAGGTTGATGGCACCGAAAGTGGGCTCCAGCGCAATGACATGTTCGGCCAGTTTTTCCGGGTCCGACTCATTCATCTCGATATCGAAACAGTCGATATGGGCAAATTGCTTGAACAGAACCGCTTTGCCTTCCATGATCGGTTTGCAGGCCAGTGGACCGATATTGCCAAGTCCCAGGGCTGCCGAGCCATTGCTGACGACGGCTACAAGATTGCCGCGTGCCGTATAGCGCGATGCGTCGAGGGCATTTTCCTTGATTGCAAGACAGGCCTCCGCGACGCCAGGCGAATAGGCCAGCGAGAGATCGCGCGGGTTGGCCAGCGGCTTAGTGGGCCTGACTTCCAATTTACCTGGCTTGGGAAACTCATGGTAGTTCAACGCCGGATGGCGCTGGGGCGGGTTGGTCTGCTTGGTCATAGATATCCTGTTGAGGCTAGGAGCCCGAAGTCGCGTTCTTATACCAATCGACGATTTGCTGCCGTTCGGCAATTGAAATATTGGTCAGATTGCCTGGCGGCATGGCATGGCTGGCCCCGGTCTGCACGTAAATCTCATAGGCATGGGCGGCGATCTGTTGCTTGGTTTCCAGCAACACGCCGTTGGGGGCGACGATGAGACCCTCCCAAACTGGTTCTGTTGCATGGCACATGGAGCAGCGCCCCTGGACGGTCTCAGCTACCTGTTCAAAGCCAGCAGCTGCGGCAAAAACCTGCTGTTGTGGCGAGAAACCTGTCGCCTGTTGCTCGGGAACCGAACGCGGAATGGTCGACAGCCACATGGCGATAACGAACAAGATTGCCGTGACGATCCATGTCCAGGTCGGGTTGCCGCTGCGCGAGTGGATCGAATTGAAATAATGGCGGATGGTGACCCCCATCAAGAACACCAGCGCCGCAATGATCCAGTTATACTCCGTGGCGAAGGCCAGCGGGTAATGGTTGGACAACATCATGAAAAGGACAGGCAGGGTCAGGTAATTGTTATGTGTGGATCGCTGTTTGGCGATTTTGCCATACTTGGAGTCTGGCACATTGCCCGCCTGCAGGTCGGCGACCACGATGCGCTGGTTCGGCATGATGATGAAAAACACATTGCCCGACATGATAGTGGCGGTGAATGCACCAAGATGAAGGAAAGCGGCGCGGCCGGTGAATATCTGCGTATAGCCCCAAGCCATGGCCACCAGCAGAAAGAACAACAGCACCATCAGCCGGTTGTTATCGTCACCAAACTTGGATTTGCACAATTGATCATAGATCGCCCAGCCAATTGCGAGCGAAGCAAGAGAAATCAGGATTGCAGTTGTGGTGCTGATGTCGGCGACGTTTCGGTCAATCAGATAGAGATCGGCACCGGCATAGTAGACAATTGCCAACATCGCGAAGCCGGAAAGCCAGGTGACATAGGATTCCCATTTGAACCATGTCAGGTGATCCGGCATTTCTTTCGGTGCAACCAGATATTTGCGAATGTGATAAAACCCGCCGCCATGAACCTGCCATTCCTCGCCATGAGCCCCTTCCGGCAGGTTATCAGCCTTGCGCAGACCGAGGTCGAGTGCAATGAAATAGAAGGAGGAGCCAATCCAGGCAATACCAGTGATGACATGCAGCCAGCGAACGGCAAAGCTGGCACCATTCCACATGACGGCGAAATCATAGTCCATGAGGTAATCCTGTTAGGTGTTTTGGATAATCTGTCGCACTGTGCCACCGAAAGTGACGGGAAAACAAGATGCCTGGAGGCTCCTGACCCACTGATTTGGCAGAGGCATCAGAGAATCTGAAGTCGCCCCAGCCAATGCGCCCGCTGCTCGTGGGTCGTTGCCTGCCGTCCGCCGCTCGCCGCTAGGCGTTGGTGTTTTCGATAACCTGGCGCAGCAGACCAATCAGCCGGTCCTGGCCTGCCTTACCGGCTGAACCCAATGCTTCTGCTTCCTGCAGTGCGCACAGTCCGAACAAATGATCTACCTGAGCCCCACCCTTTGGCGTGCTGCTGACAATTGCCTCATTGTTTTGCCCTGATAGTGCCAGCCAGCCTGCATCTTGCATCTGGCTGAGCAGATGGTTCATCTTTTTGGGGCTGACAAATGTGCGTGCCACCAGATCCGGAACGCTGCGTGATTTGCCTCCGTGAAGCGATGCCAAGGTGCGCCATTGGGCGATGGTCAGACCGGATTCTTCGACTGAGGAATGGAACCTGCGGCTGACCTGCACATAAGCGCGAGCCAGGTTGTAGATAAGGAGGTCTTCAATCGGACCGTCTTCTGACTGGGCATCCGGATTGGGAGGTTGGATTGAGGCGGCAGTGGCGTAAGAGCCACCGCTGAAGACAAGACCTTCACCTTTTTGGGTTTCCATGTTCTGCACTTCGCCGACGATGATCCAGTGATCCCCGCCTTCATAGACCGACCAGGTTCTGCAATCGAAACGCGTTAAGACGCCCGCCAGGTGTGGCACTCCATGGTCATCTGTTTTGTAGTCAACACCTTCAAATTTGTCTGCTCCACTGCGGGCAAAGCGGTTGGACAGGGTCATTTGATCGGCGGCCAGCACGTGCACGGCAAAATGACTGGCATTTTGGAAGATTGGGGCGGAGAGTGCGGTTTTGGTAACGCTCCAAAGAATCAGCGGAGGGTCCATCGAGACAGAATTGAAACTCGACGCTGTCATGCCGATTGGTTCGCCACTCGTATCCGCTGTGGTTACGATGGTTACCCCGGTGGCAAAACTTGAAAGCGCGTCGCGCAGGGCGCGGGAATCAATTACCGGCTGGCTCATGAGGATCTCCTGTTTGACCTGTCCTTAAACATTGATTGGAGATTGGCCAAGCTTGTCGGCGTGATATTCACTATTGGTCGGCAAGATAAATGGCATCCGCAGCCCTAAGCCGCGAATGCCATTAAAGTCTTGTTGATCAGGAGGCGTCGGGGAACCAGCCGCCGATGGCTTTGACTTCGAGGAATTCCTCCATGCCCCATTCGCCACCTTCACGTCCGTTGCCGGATTGCTTGTAGCCACCAAATGGTGCGCCGGACGAGCGAGCAACACCATTCATGTCGACCATGCCGGAGCGCAGTTGACGGGCCACGCGGTTGGCCTTTTCGCCATCTGAAGTCTGCACGTAGTTGGTCAGACCATAATCAGTATCATTGGCAATCGCGATGGCTTCTTCTTCGCTGTCAAATGGCATCATCGATAATACCGGTCCGAAAATCTCTTCCCGCATGATCCGCATGTCGTTGTTGCAGTCAGCAAAAACGGTTGGGCGGACGAAATAGCCGCGATTGAGGCCTTCGGGACGACCGGTTCCACCAGCAACCAGCCGAGCGCCTTCCTTGATGCCGACGTCAATCAGATCCTGAACTTTGGTGAACTGGAGCTCATTGACCAACGGGCCGATGTGACGGCCTTCCTTAGAGGCCAGATCGACGGCGGTCTGCGCGGCCTGTTCCCTGGCCTGTTCGACGGCCTCAGCATAGCGCGAGCGCTCTACCAGCATACGGGTTGGTGCATTACAGGACTGTCCTGTATTGTTGAAACAACGCGCAACGCCCTGCTGAACGGCTTTTTCAGGTGCATCGGCAAAGACAATATTGGCCCCTTTGCCACCAAGCTCCAGCGAAACGCGCTTCAGCGTATCAGCGGCATTCTTGGTGATCGCGGTGCCAGCCCGGGTCGAACCGGTAAACGAAATCAAATCGACGTCTTGATGGCCGGAAAGCGTGGTGCCAACGCCAGGACCATCGCCATTGACCATGTTGAAGACGCCGGCTGGGACGCCTGCTTCATGCAGAATATCAGCGAACAACATGCCCGAAAGTGGCGACTGTTCAGATGGTTTCAATATCATTGTGCAGCCGGTTGCCATTGCTGGCATGACCTTCAGCGCAATTTGGTTCATTGGCCAGTTCCACGGTGTGATCAGGCCACATATTCCGATCGGCTCATAAATTACCCGGTCATTTGGCGTGTTTTCACGCAGCTCCCGCTCAAACTCAAAGTCTTTCAATGTGCGGATGAATGTCTTGATGTGCGCCGTGCCGGTGCCGGACTGGGCCATTTTGGACATATCAATCGGTGCGCCCATTTCCATCGAAATGGTTTCGCCCATCTCGTCTGAGCGCTTGGTATAGACCTCTAAAATGCTTTCCATCAATTCCAGGCGTTCCGCCTTTGAGGAACGTGGCCAGGTTTTAAAGGCCTCCTTGGCAGCGGCAATCGCTGCATTGGTGTCAGCTTCGCCACCCAGAGTGATCTGGGCATAGGCCTCTTCGGTAGAAGGGTTGATGACGTCAAATTCGGTGCCCGCAATTGGGTCCACCCATGCGCCATTGATGTAGAACTGTTTGCTGTTTTCCATGATTTTTCCGCAGTTGGAAACCTGAGTCGGGCCGAACTTTAGGGGCGGATAGGTCTGTCCGCCACCCCATCACCGACATAAATTTTCGTTAGCTCGCCCGCCCATTTGTGGCGTCTCTATTTAATAAAAGTGCCTTGCTGTAGATCGCGAATGGCTTCCATCAATTCCTGACGGGTGTTCATCACTATCGGCCCGTGCCAGGCCACCGGTTCGCGAATTGGCTTACCCGATACCAGCAGGAAGCGCATGCCGTCGGCCCCCGATCGCACCCGCACCTCATCGCCAGTGTCAAAGCGCACCAAGGTTCGGTTGCCCGAAAGATCCCGAACGTTCAGCTCCTGCCCTGCAAATTCCTTTTCAACCTGAACACCCACAGGGGTAGACGCATCTCGAAATGTGCCTGAACCCGCAAAGATATAGGCAAAGGTGCTGGAATATGTGTCGACCGGCAGCGTCTTGGTTGTGTTGGGAGGCACCGAGACATCTAGGTAAAGCGGGTCGGCGGCAATGCCATCAACTGGACCGGCCTTGCCCCAGAAGTCGCCTGTGATGATTTTCACGGCAGTGCCGTCATCATCGACAATCGTTGGAATATCCGATCCTTGTATGTCCTGGTAACGTGGAGCGGTCATCTTCAAAGATGCGGGCAGATTGGCCCAGAGCTGAAAGCCATGCATCTGGCCCTTTTCATTACCCATGGGCATTTCCTGATGCATGATGCCAGACCCTGCTGTCATCCATTGTACCGACCCGGCGCCAAGAACACCCCGATTGCCCAATGAATCGCCGTGTTCCACCTCGCCTTCCAGCACATAGGTGATGGTTTCAATGCCTCGATGCGGATGCCATGGAAATCCGTCCTTATACTTGGCTGGATCATCATTGCGAAAATCATCCATCATCAGGAATGGATCGCACAGATTTTCCTCACTGTAGCCAAACACGCGGTGCAGATGCACGCCTGCCCCTTCCATGGTGGGAACAGCCTGGCTTTCTGAAACAACGGGGCGAAAGGTCATTTGAGACACCTCTAATCAAACATTGCTTGATAGATGGACATTGGCCTGCCTCAGATCAAGCGCCACAATGCCGCTGCGGCGATGGCGGCGATGGCGGCGACGGCGGCGGCGAGTGGACAGTGGGCAACGACAGTGGGCGGCTGGCAGCATGTCGCAAACAAAAAAAGGCCCGGCATCGTTTCCGATACCGGGCCAATTCATCAAATGGAGTACAGCTTAGTTGCCGGACACCCGATAATCTTCGACCGGATAGCCAAGTGCATCCTGGTCTTCATAGGCCATATGACAATCGTGACAGAAGCTCTGCTTGATCTTCATTGTCTTGCCCTTGGCGGAAAACGCCGCATAAACCCAATTTCCGTATTTGTCGGATTCGCCACCAGCAGCGGCTTTGGTCATGAAGAACAGCGGACCTTTGCGGACCTTGCCCTTTTTCGAAAGGTTGAAGCTTTCCTTGGCGATCACTGTGCCAACCGGCATTGGACCCCGTTCTTCGGAGAACTTCACATATTCTTCAAAGCCAATGTCATTGACGAAAGTCATCAGGAAGCGCTTGCCATGTACACCTGGGGCAGCAGGTTGTGTCGCTGCGGCTTTCCAACTCGTGTATTCGCTGGTCAGCGCACCATCCTTGGAGGCATAACCCTCACGCAGTTCGGTTTTGATGCAGTCGTAAAGCGACTGAATCTGTTCGTCGCTCAAATCATCTTTTTTGACGTCGGTTGTGCAGTCTGCAGCGAAAGCGGCCGATGAAACGCACAGGCTTGTCAAAAACGCCCCGGCAGCGATGAGTTTCTTCATGGTTCAGGTTCTCCAAAGTCCAAATTTGAGCCAACTCTATGGCAGACAGCCGTTACCAGGAAATCAACTCAACCTGGCTGCTGGTGAACTTATTGTGAGTGATGCTGACGAGCTAAAAACGACTGCTAGACCAAGCCCAGGCGTTCCCGGCTGTTAAAACGCAGGGTCAGCCCAAGCGACGCGGCGGCAAGACCAACGACCAGCCCGCCCCAGACACCTACACCCCCCGTGCCCAGATGGAAGGCAAACACATAGGCGCTGCCGACACCAATGACCCAGTAGCTGAACGCCGCAATATACATGGGAATCTTGGTGTCCTGCAGCCCACGCAGATTGCTGCCGGATGCTACCTGCAGGGAATCAAATACCTGGAACGCCGCCGCCATATAGAGCATTGGCACACCAATGCGGACTACCAGTTCGACCTTATCGGCGCTGGTTGTATCGTCCAGGAAGAGGCGGATCAGTGGTTCCGGAAATACCAGAAATATGAGGGCTGAAAGGACACCAATGCCAACCGCTAAGATCATGACTGCACGACCGGCCATGCCAACGGCTTGTTTGTCACCGCGACCAGCCGCATTGCCGACCCGAACCGACCCACCTTGCGCCAGACCAAGCGGTATCATGAAGGCGACGCTGGCCAGTTGCAGGGCAATGCCGTGGGCCGCCAGCTGAATTTCGCCCAGCCATCCGATCATGATCGAAGCAGCCGAAAACATTCCGGCCTCCGCCAGAATACTCAAGCTGATTGGCACGCCCAATTGGCAAATGCGAGCGACAGCTCCCCAGTCAGGGCGCCAGAAACGCACGAACAGGTCATAAGGTTTGGCTTCCGGGGTGCGCGAAACCAGCCAGATTGCCAATACGACAGCAAAGACATTGGATATCAGACTGGCCGTTGCTGCGCCTTCGATTTCCATTCGGGGCGCGCCCCAATTGCCAAAAATAAGGGCGTAATTGAGCAATCCGTTCAAGATTGATGCAAAGATCGTTATCCAGAGTACTACATTGGCTTTTTCCAGACTGGTCAGGAATGACCGCAAGCCAATCAGCAGAAAGGCCGGTGCCAGTGACCACTGGGCAATGCGCATATAGTTTGCGGCTAATTGAGCAAGCTGTTCCTCCTGCCCCAATGCGAGCAGGATTGATTTGGTGAACCACAGCGGCACCATGAACACAATTGCCAGTGCAAACAGCACCCACAGACCCATGCGTGAGGCCCGGCGCACTGACGTTGGATCATCACGCCCAAGCGCGTTAGCAATGAGTGGCACCATGGCC
This sequence comes from Rhizobiaceae bacterium, assembly GCA_039969995.1. GTDB lineage: Bacteria > Pseudomonadota > Alphaproteobacteria > Rhizobiales > Rhizobiaceae > Pseudahrensia. The sequence continues at coordinate 231,449 of JBDVMU010000053.1, read as the reverse complement.
GCACCAAAGCCGATGCCGACGATCAGGAAGATGAAGAAGCACTGAAAAGCCAAAGTACCGGCGGCCAGCTCCGTCGTACCCAGCCATCCAAGCATGATCGTATCTGTGACTCCGATCGCAATCTGCGCCAGTTGTGCAAGCACCAATGGCACGCCAAGAACCAACGTCGCACGCAGATGCGAACCCATGCTTTTTTCACGCGACATGACACCCTCATAGCCCCGGGGACCGAGAACGAATTGACCAAATTACTTCAGCCGCGAACGGCTGAAATTACGAATTTTTTGCGGCTTCGATAGCTTTGACGACGGCTTCACGGGCTTCATCGGCATCGCCCCAGCGATCGATTTTGACCCATTTTTCACCTTCCAGATCTTTGTAGCGTTCAAAGAAATGGGCGATCTGTTTAAGTTGAATTTCAGGCAAGTCGTGGATCGAATTCACCTTGGCATACATCTGGGACACTTTGGTGGAGGGAACGGCGATGATTTTTTCATCAGCTCCCGCTTCATCTACCATATGCAGCACACCAACAACTTTACAGTTGATCACAGAACCTGGAATGAGCGGCCTGTGGTTGGCAATCAATACGTCCACAGGGTCACCATCGTCCGACAGCGTGTGCGGAACAAAACCGTAATTTCCAGGATACCGCATGGCAGTGTAAAGAATCCGGTCAACCACCATGGTGCCGGCTTCCTTGTCCATCTCATACTTCACCGGCTCGCCCCCATAGGGAACCTCAACGATCACATTGACGTCGTCAGGGGGATTGTTGCCGATTGTGATTGCATCGATGCGCATGGCGGTCTTCCAATGGTCGGTTTAGCCCGGACGTTCCGGTTAAACTGCAATTAGACCAATGGCGGCAAATTGGAAACCGCATTAACTTGCAATATAGCGTTTTAGCTCTTCGGCATCCCTTTCGGCCATTTCGATTTTGCGCTTCACGACGTCACCAATTGAGATGATGCCGAGCAGTTCACCGTCCTCAATAACCGGCAAGTGACGGAATCTTCCTGCGGTCATTTTCTCCATCACTGTGTCGATCGTATCGGTGCGGGTGCATGAAATAACCGCTTTGGTCATGCAGTCGGCCACATTGTGCTGCAACGCTTCGGCACCGTCATTCGCGACATGGCGTACGATATCACGTTCAGAAACGATGCCGCATACAGCATTGCCATCTTTGGCCACCAGGGCGCCAATCTTGTGTTTGGCAAGCGTTTTGGTCACGTCGACCAAGCTTGTTTCGGGTGTCACGGTGATGACGGTGCCACCCTTGCCGTTCAAGATTTCAGAGACTGACATTCAAAATCCTCCCAAAATTGCCGTTTTGCGCGCCATTTTTGGCCGAATGGACCATTTCTTGGCGCTTTATGGTCAAATTGTGCACCAAATCCGCCTCAACGCAAAGGGCGATGATTCTAATTCGGGAGTGAGCGGGGAAACATTAATCCAACAATCAGTTCCTTTTTCCCGGAATGGGCGCATGGGTTTCATGGCCCTTTTGCTACTAATCGCCGCCAGTCGCCGCCAGTGCTGATTGACTTTGGCGTCTTGTCAGCAACAATCCGGATGGTTGGTAATGGCGATGACGCGGAGGCATGAACGATGGACTCAAATCAGACGAAACAATTCACCACAGCCAATCGCGCTGCATGGCAGGAGGTGGCGCCGATACACCGCCGTCACAATCAGGAACATCTGACAAAAGCTTTCAGCCAGGCCGAGTTTTCCTGTCTCGATGCCATTGAGACCAGTCAGCTGGAGAAACTTGGCGTTGCGGGCAAAGACGTCGCGCAGGTGTGTTGCAACAATGGCCGGGAGCTTCTGTCAGTCAAGAACATGGGTGCGGCGCGATGCGTTGGTTTTGATGGTGCCCAGGCCTTTCTGGATCAGGCCGCAGAGCTGGCTGCGTGTGCCGACCTTGATGTGGAACTTGTCTGTTGCGATGTTTATGAGATTGATGAGGTCTACAAGAACCGCTTCGATCTGGTGACCATCACCATCGGAGTGCTGAGTTGGATGCCGGATATTGACCGCTTTTTTTCAGTCGTCGCTGGCCTGCTGAGGCCCGGTGGTGCGGTTTTCATTTACGAACAACATCCGATCTTGGAAATGGTCAAGCCGGCTGGCCCGAATGAGCCCGTCGAATGGGAATTGTCCTATTTCTGCGATCAACCCTATGTCGAAACCGAGGGATTGGACTACTTTGGAGGCGAAACCTATGAGGCCAAACCGGTCACTTCCTTCAGCCACAAGGTTTCTGATATTTTGATGGCAGGCATCAACAATTCTCTGACCATTGAGGAGTTCGATGAATATCCCCACCACATTTCCAATACCTGGTGGAATGTCGAGAAGTCGGACATTGGTTTGCCCATGTGCTATACACTGGTGTTGCGCAAGGGGAGATGATGGTAACAGCGGGGTTGTGATCAACAACGCTCAGTTCTTTTCAAACACCAGATAGCAAGGTGGGCGGCCTTCGCGGATCGCTTTTGCTTCGTAGCGGGTTCTGATCCAGCCGTCCCATGGTTCATTCCAGTCTGGTGCAGATTGGGCCGTCCAGCCAAATTTTCCATGCTGATGAATATGGCCCAGGGTCCAGTTCACATAGGTGTCGATATCAGAGGCGAAACGAAAACGCCCGCCCGACTTCAACACCCGCCAGAAACGCTCCAAGTTGACCTGGCTGACAAAACGCCGCTTCCAATGACGCTTTTTTGGCCAGGGGTCTGGATAAAGCAGATCGATCTGATCGAGGCTTTCCGCAGGCAACCAGTCTAGCAACTGGGTTGCATCGTCGTCATAGAGGCGAACGTTGTTGAGCTTGTTGTCTTCAATTGCACCCAGCATCTTGGCCATGCCATTGATGAAGGGTTCGACACCAATAAAGTTGATATTGGCTTGAATGCCAGCCTGATGGGCCAGATGTTCGCCACCGCCAAAGCCGATTTCGAGGTGAAAGCGTGTCGATTGCGTTTCGAACAAGGAGCCAAGGTCGGTTTCGCATGGTTGCTCCAGCGGCACACGCAGCTGGGGCAATAGTTCATCCATGACCCGCTGTTTTCGGCCGCGCAACTGCTGTCCTTTACGACGTCCGTAAAAGGATTCTGTGGCTCGTGATTTGTGTTGTTGGCTCATCTTACCCCATTTCGACAATGGCGGCGCGCAGCCGCCACTGTCCCGCGTAGGGCTTCAGCCTACATATTGGCTTTCAGTGCATCTACCAGATCGGTTGCTTCCCAGGAGAAGCCTCCTTCGGCATCCGGCTCACGGCCAAAGTGGCCATAGGCTGCGGTGCGGGCGTAGATCGGGCGGTTCAGATTCAAATGTTTACGAATGCCGCGAGGCGACAGATCCATGGCTGCAACAACCGCCTGCTCCAGTTTTACTTCGTCAGCCTGTCCGCCGGTATCAACATAAACTGAAAGCGGCTGGGCCACGCCAATGGCGTAAGAAAGCTGGATGGTACACCAATCAGCCAGTTCGGCTGCAACAATGTTCTTTGCCAGATAGCGCGCAGCATAAGCTGCAGAGCGGTCCACCTTAGTGGAATCCTTGCCCGAGAATGCGCCACCGCCGTGGGGAGCGGCACCGCCATAGGTATCAACGATGATCTTGCGTCCGGTCAGACCAGCATCGCCGTCGGGGCCACCAATGACGAAGGTACCGGTTGGATTGACGTGCCAAACGGTGTCTTCGTTGATCCAGCCGTCAGGCAGCACGTCACGAATGGTTGGCTCAACCATCTCGCGGATAACAGCAGAAGTCTGATCTTCGCGTTTGTGTTGGGTCGACAATACAATGGACGTCGCCCGCACAGGTTTGCCGTTTTCATAGGCAACGGAGACCTGGCTTTTGGAGTCTGGCAACAGCTGGTCCAGTTCGCCGGATTTGCGCTTGGCAGCCAGGACTTCCAGAATTTTGTGGCTGTAATGGATTGGTGCGGGCATCAGCACCTCGGTTTCGCGGCAGGCGTAACCAAACATGATGCCCTGGTCGCCAGCGCCTTCATCCTTGTTGTCGCCTGAGTCGACACCCTGGGCGATATGAGCCGACTGCGGGTGCAACAGAACTTCAACATCGGAGTTCTTCCAATGGAAACCGTCCTGCTCGTAGCCAATGTCTTTGATGGCTTCGCGAGCCACGGCTTCGATGTCGTCATTGGTGATCGAATCCGGACCGCGGGTTTCACCCGCAATTACCACTCGGTTGGTGGTGGTCAGGGTTTCGGCTGCAACGCGCACCTGCCAGGGATCCATGCCGTCGGCCTCAGCCCGTTTGAAGAACAGATCGACAATTTCATCGGAGATGCGATCCGACACTTTGTCGGGGTGACCTTCGGACACAGATTCCGAAGTGAATGTATAACTGCTTCTTGCCATGGGATTCCCTAGCTTAGTTGCGCAACGGCGGAAAACCGGTTCGTTGATTCAGACAGATTTTTGAAAGGCGCAACAAGCAGGGGTGCCAAACACGCCATTCCAGACAGCATCGTTTAGGATTGCCTGCCCCTGCAAGTCAAGCAAAACCAGCTCGGATATGCAGATAACTTTATATGCTCATCCAGGGTTTAGGATTTATCACAATGCCGGTTCAGTCTCGGCGGTCTTCGTCGTCATCGGCCAGAATACGCACCATCTCGATGATCTTCCGCCGGATCGATGCGTTTCTAATGCGCACAAAGGCTGCATTCAGCTCGATTCCTTCACTGGTGGACAAAAAGTCCATGACGTAGCTTGTGGAATCAGCCTCTCCCAGACCGTCACTTCCTGGATCGTTGCGGCTTCCAGGAATATCTTCAAAGAAGAAGGAAACAGGAACCTTGAGCGTTTTAGAAATTTGTTGCATGCGACTGGCACCAATCCGATTGGTGCCTTTTTCATATTTCTGCACCTGTTGAAAGGAAACACCTAGGGCTTCCCCAAGCTTTTCCTGGCTCATTTTGGTCATGGTTCGGCGCAGACGGACGCGACTGCCTACGTGGACATCAATCGGATTTGGAGTCTTTGTTTTTGGTGCCATTTAGCCTCAGTACCGACTTGTCTGAAGACACAGAATGGCGGCACCTTCTGCATCTAATTAAGTTGATTGCGCCCTAGAAATAGCAAACTGAGCATAATCAGGCAAACAAAAATCAAAATCGGCATATTGCCCATGTGTCGGAACATTGTGAATGAACGTGCCACAGGCAAGTGCGAATCGACCACTCCCCGCTGACCCAGACTAAGGCTTTCTTCAATACGACCATAAGCGTCAGTGACAAATGAGATGCCGTTATTTGCGGCGCGCACTACGGGAAGCCCTTCTTCGACCGCACGAACCTGCGCCTGATGAGCATGTTGGTAGGGCCCTGCCGTCATTCCAAACCAGGCATCATTGGTCAGGTTGACGATCCATTTGGGTTGCGGTCCAGAGGCGCCTTGTGCGGCATGAATGCGTCCAGAATAAATAATCTCGTAGCAAATGAGTGGTAGGAAAGTCGGCGTTCCCGGAATGTCGACAACCGCACGTTTATGGCCTGCCGCGAACCCTCCGCGCAGGCGGGTGAGTTGTTGAAATCCCAGACCCTCCAAAAAATCCTGGAACGGCAAAAACTCGCCAAATGGCAACAAACGTACCTTGTCACGGGCGGCAACCGTCTCACCATCTCCGTTGATCACATAGAGTGAGTTAAAGACTTTTGGCAATTCGTCGGAGTTGGCCGCAGGTTCCAATCGCATGGCACCGGTGATCAGGCTTGTTGTCGGCGGCAGCAATTGTGCAATATTGGCCAATTGATCGGCCCTTTTGCTGAGGATGAAAGGAAAGGCTGATTCCGGCCAGATGACATGAGTGAAAGCTGAAACAGAGGCCACTTCGGGTCCTTTATTAGCGTTCGACAACTCGAAATAACGCGCCATGATCTGCGCTTCCTTGGAAACATCCCACTTTTCGCTTTGGTTAAGCGCTGGTTGCACGATGCGCAGTTTAATGTCCTCAACATAGGTTTTTTTCGCCCCGGCAAGGGTCCACACACCGAAACCGACATGAGCCACGCATATAACCGCAGCGACTGCGATGATATTACGAGCCCCATTTTTGCTGACGGATCTGGCTCCAATCACCGCCGGCGACGCCGCCACAAGCAGCGTCAAAAACGTCATGCCATAAAGGCCGATCAGTGAGGCGCTCTGCATCAACAACGGGGTCGGCATTGCTGCATAGCCTGGCATGTTCCACGGCAGCCCGGTCAGCAGGCTACCGCGCAGCCATTCTGCCAATGTGAAACTTGCAGCAAAGCCAACAACACGGATTGCCCGCTCGCTCCAGACCAGTTGCGCCAGCATCCCGCCTATTCCCCAGAACAGGGCAAGTCCGGCCGGCAGCGCCAAGACTGCAAAGGGCAATAGAAAGGCAAAGTCTTCGGCATCGACCAGGAATGCTTTGCCCACCCACCAGAAACCAGCCAGGAAATATCCGAACCCGAACCACCAACCGACCTTGAATCCGGGCAGCAGACGACGCAGGCCGCCCCAAAAGCCACTGGAACTGGATTCTGGCAGCGCACCATCCAGCAACCAGATCAGCACTGGCACAGTGATGAGCAAGAGGGGAAAGGCGTGATACGGTGCAAGTGACAGCGCCGAAAGGGCACCGGAAACAAAGGCCAGCGCCAGTCTCGGCCAGCCTTCAAGCAGGATTACCCGCTGGGCAATTCGTTCGACAAAACCGGTGGGGGAATTGGTGTTCAAATTGAAGCCCGAATCACTTGAAGGCGGATAGGATTCACAGATGCGGCAAGGGATCGGGCAGGTCAATGCCCGCGGGCAGAGCGGGTTAAAAACCAAAAAACCGACTGTTTGAAACCAAACAGCCGGTTTTTTGTTTGCCCCACAGTCTGGAGAACCGATGGGGCCTGATTGTCTTGAAGGACCCGGGGTGCAAGTTGGGTCTTCATGAAACTTTCTGAAACCGGGTTGATTGTCATTTGCCCTGTTTCCGTGAGATCAAACTAGCCTTACGGAGCATTCAAAAATGTGCGATTCTGCACACAATGAAATAGTATTTATTTTCAATAGGTTATGTGTTTTACGATGGTCTCGCGCAGATTGAACTTGTTTGCCGTTGGTCGACAATGCAGCATAATTGGAAATGACCCGCCGGAGCTGCAGTGTTGAGCGCATTTGATTTGATTGTCCATGGAGGCCGTATTGTGACACCCGATGGGGTCGCTGACGCTGATATTGGCATTGTCGATGGCCGCATTGCCGAGATTGCCCCAAATCTGGAGGCAAACGAAGATTGCCGGCAAATTGATGCATCTGGCCATCTGGTTATGCCAGGCGGTGTTGATGCCCATGCGCATATTGAGCAGATGTCCGGCATGGGGCAAATGAACGCCGATACGTTTGAAACGGCAACCCGGTCTGCAGCGATGGGCGGCACGACATCGGTGATATCCTTTGCCGCTCAGGCAGCTGGGCAAAAACTGAGTGAAACAGTTGCCGATTACACCGCCCGCGCCCGCCGCGGTGCGATGATCGACCATGCCTTTCACATCACGATCACTGATCTTGACGTACCTGATTTTGAACAGGACCTGGCGCAACTTATCAGCCAGGGGCACCGCTCGCTGAAGATTTTCACAACTTACAATATTCAACTCAGCGATGCAGAAGTTCTCAAAGTTCTCTCCTTCGCTCGCCAACATGGAGCATTGGTCTGTGTCCATGCGGAAAACGACGCGCTGATTGCCGAGGCCAAGCAGGCGTTGATTGAAGCCGGGCTAACAGCACCAAAATATCATGCTCTGTCCCACCCCCGCATGGCGGAAATCGAGGCCATTGAGCGCATGTGCCGGTTTGCTGAGTTTCTCGATCAACCAGTGATGATCTTTCATGTTTCGACCACTGAAGGGGTTGCAGCTGTCCGTATGGCGCGGGCACGTGGCGCTCCCGTATGGGCTGAAACCTGCACCCATTATTTGTTCATGACCGAAGAGGTGCTCGACAAACCTGGGTTGGAAGGTGCCAAGTGGATGTGTTCACCTCCCCAACGTCAGGTTGAAGATCAACAGTCGCTGTGGCAGGGCCTGAAAGCTGGCGATCTGCAACTGATTTCATCTGATCATGCACCCTATCGGTATGATGAGACCGGCAAATTGACAGCGGGGGCAACGGCCGGGTTCCATGAAATTGCGAATGGTCTGCCGGGGTTGGAGACTCGTTTGCCAATCCTGTTTGATGCGCTGGTGACGTCGGGCGGCGACCAAGGCGCTGTCATGTTTGCCGAGCTGACGGCCACCGCGCCCGCGCGGATCTATGGGTTAAACAGCAAGGGCAGCATTGCTGTTGGCGTGGACGCTGATCTTACCCTGTGGGACCCTGAGCATAGCACCACCTACGGCGAAAACGACCTGAACGACAATGTCGGCTACAATCCCTGGCAGGGGCGGTTGATCAAGGGTTGGCCGAAAACGGTGTTGCTGCGTGGGGAGATGCTGGTTGAGAATGGCAAATTTCGCGGACAGCCCGGCGACGGCCATTGGATTGACCGACCGAACCTGGCCACACGACCGAATGGTAATCCCGCGGCGGATTCCTGGCTTGCCATCAACTTGCCATCAACAGGGAAGTCAACTGAACCTCATGGCTGAAACCAAATCGCTTATCATCATCAACCCGAATTCCTCCGACACGGTCACCTCAGGCATTGACGCTGCAGTCGAGCCGTTACGTCGCTTCGGTATCGCGATGAAATGTCTGACCCTTGCGGAAGGTCCTCCGGGCATTGAGAGCCAGATGCAGGCGGACCTCACCGTTGGCCCGATGATCAAATTGGCGCTGGAGCAGCAAGATGCCGCGGGCTATGTGATCGCCTGTTTTGGGGACCCTGGCCTGCACGCCTTGCGGGACGCCACGTCACTGCCCGTGGTCGGCATTCAGGAAGCGGCGGTATCAACTGCCCTGACGCTGGGCCACCGTTTCGGTGTGATTTCAATATTGGCGGCTTCAATTCCGCGCCACCTGAGGTCTTTTGGTGCAATGGGTGTTCTCGACCGGCTTGCAGGCGATAGGGCGCTTGGCCTTGGTGTGGCTGAACTCGCCTCCGCTGACAAAAGTCTTCAGGCGATGATTAAGACGGGCCGAAAGCTACGGGATGATGACGGAGCCAATGTATTGATTATGGGCTGCGCTGGCATGGCGCAATACCGGACACTTCTGGAAGAGGCGATCGGCCTGCCAGTCGTGGAGCCTTGTCAGGCGGCAGCAGCGATGGCGCTTGGGCAAATCGCATTGAGCACCAGCCATAAAGTTGGACAACAAATGCAAGGGGAGTTGCGTAGCAATGCTGGATGAATCCGCCGCAGGAGTATTTACAATTGCCGTCACCCCATTTCTGCTCGATGGCGGACTGGATCTGGAAAGTGTCGATCGGATGGTCGACTTCTATCTGGAGAAGGGTGCGACCGGCCTGACCATACTGGGCATGATGGGAGAGGCCGGTAAACTTTCTGCCGATGAAGCGATTGCCGTTGTCAAACGGGTAACGCACAGAACATCCGTTCCAGTCGTGGTCGGCGTTTCGGCCCCCGGATTTGCTGCGATGTCCAGCCTGACCAAAAGCAGCATGGATGTGGGGGCTGCAGGAGTGATGGTAGCACCACCTTCTAACTTAAAGACGGATGATCAGATCATCACGTATTATCACGGCGTCGCCGAAACGTTGGGCGAGGCGCCTTTTGTTTTACAGGACTTTCCGCTGGCAACGGGCGTGGTAATTACCTCCCGCGTGATTCTGCAGATTGTTGAAGATTGCCCGACCTGCGTCATGCTGAAACACGAAGACTGGCCGGGTTTGGAAAAGATCACTGGGCTTCGTACTGCATCGGATGAGGGATCCCGGCGTATCTCGATCCTTTGTGGCAATGGAGGCCTCTACCTATTGGAAGAAATGCTGCGCGGTGCCGATGGTGCGATGACCGGTTTTGCCTATCCAGAAATGATGGCCCAGGTGGTTGAGGCTTGCGCCAATGGCGACGTAAACCGGGCCCGGGATATTTTCGATGCCTATATGCCGTTGATACGGTATGAGGCGCAGCCCGGCATGGGCCTCGCCTTGCGCAAAACCACGCTGGCAAAACGCGGAGCGATTGCACACGCCACAGTTCGCAAACCAGGAGGTCCGCTGTCGCCATTGGCTGCACAGGAATTGGATGTGTTGGTTGTGCGTCAACAACAAAAGCTACGGGAGCTCGGCATTGAATAAGAGACGCGCGGTTTCAATTCGCACAGAATAATAATACATACACCCGACAATTACTCTCAGCTTTGCCGTTATGCTCTATCTGCGCTCATTCCTTTTCAATCTGGCCTGGTACATCAACATCCTACTGCACATGCTTTTGCAGTCGCCGTTTTACTTTTTCCTCAGCCATGAACAGGCGCGGATGATCCCCAAGCGTTGGACTTCAAGCACCCATTGGCTACATCGGATACTTGTGGGCACCAAGATGGAAATCATTGGACAGGAAAACATGCTGGACGAGGGCTGCATCGTCGCAAGTAAACATCAGTCCATCTGGGAATTTTATGCCGTAAACTCGATGGTGCGGGATGGAGCCTTTGTGCTGAAATCCGAGTTGATGAAAATCCCATTGTTTGGCTGGTACGTGGCCAAGCTCCGCCACATCCCAATCCGTCGCGGCGATAAGGGGCGGGCAATGCGCAAAATGATCTCGGTGGCCAGAGAGCGTATCAATGAGCGGCGTCAGATCATTATTTTCCCAGAAGGGACACGCAAGGCGCCCGGTGATGAACCCGATTACCGCTATGGTGTGACACGGATGTATACGGAACTTAATTGTCCGGTGGTCCCCGTGGCGCTGAATTCGGGTCTTTATTGGCCGCGGCGTAAATTTCTGCGTTATCCGGGCACGATTCGCACGAAGATTTGCGAGCCTATTATGCCCGGCCTATCCGCCAAGGAGTTTTCGGCCGAACTTGAGCGCCGGATTGAAGAGGCTTGCGATGAGCTTTACCTAATGGCCTCACAGGACAAGGTTCACCCACCGCTAAACGATGCTGTCATGGCCAGGGCCGCGCGGGCGCAAAAACGTTTGGAAAATGCCAAGCAAGCTTAGTTTGTTCTTGTAATGTTCTGTTAATTTGTTCTATCTATGTTCTCTGGAAAAGGAGAACATCATGACCGCAGCCGCACCGCTTTTCGATTTCGCTCAGACCAGTTTGCCCACCACCATGCCTTCGTTTGACATCGGCGGTGGAAGTCGTTGGCAGCAACCACGTTGCGCGCGTAATCCGGTGCCTGCGCCACGGATGATTAAGTCGGTGGTCGACGAGGCCGGCCTTGGTAAATTTGTCTATCTGCAGGGCGTGTCCGGTCGCCGTTATGTCTTCTCATCGATTCGGCCTGAACAAGCTGCACTGTATGATCATGCTCTGTTTGCGGTGACCGATTGGGGCCAGGGAGACAATCCAGGAGTGCGTGTTGCCGCCTCGGCCAAGGAAGTTTCTGCCAATGGCCACGCGTTGTACGTTCACTTGCTCGAAGACGAAGATCGCCACGGAGACGAAACACTTGAAGATCTGTGCAGCGACGAGCGCGAGGAGCGCGGCGAGGGCGGCGGCAATGCCTAAGCGGCAAACAGCCTAGGCGCGAGTTAATTCATGCGAAATCCGTTCCATCAATCCATCGCGGATACCCAGTTCTCGTAGGTGATCGGTGGTATCGATAATGTAGGATTCATTGTCGCCAGACTTGCCAACGGCTCCCCGGATTTGGGCAATCAGGGCTTCGTGTCCCAGCCGGCCGGCATATTGCTCGTGTTTGCTGTCAGCGATGTAGGTGACAGCTCGGGTGCTTTCTCCCGAAGCCAGCACAATGTTGCGGTGGCGTTCCAGATAGACATTGGTGACCAGTTCACGCGCCCGCAGATAGTCCAGTGTGTCGCTGCCATTGGCTGCGCTGACCTTGAATGCTTTGCCAATGCAGGCGCCGCCTTGCGCCAGTCCCAAAACGATCCCAGGTCGTTCTTTTGTGCCGCGATGTACCCATGAGTAGATGCAGGGCGCTCGATGCAAGCCGTGGACGCGGGCCAGTTGAACGTCCTCATATTTGAACCCCGGGTTCCACATCAGTGATCCGTAACCGAAAACCCAGAAATCTTCCTTTTCGAAAGAATTAAGCACAACACCGCCGCCAGATTGACAAAAAATGGTTTTACGTCGAAGGGGCTGTTCATATCAAGCCGTTCTGTTGCTCCAACCATACCGGATACACGTTCCATGTCGAAACACGCCAATCGCTCCTTTTTTGCCCATCCAATGGGAAAGTTTGGACTGCTGATACTCGTCCTGTTTGGAATTTGGTTTGGGGGTTGGTATGCATTTGCAAATTTTGCTGATGGCAAGATTGCTGAAGCACTGGATGGTGCGGGGCAACGCGGTGTTAATGTTGAATGTACCAATCGAGCGATTCGGGGTTTCCCATTCCGCATTGGCGTTCACTGTGATGCGCTGAACGTGGCCCACAAACGCGACATTTACCGCATGGAAACCGGGGCAATCCGCACGGCCGCGCAGCTTTACGCCCCAGGCGAGTTGATCGCTGAAATTGATGGGCCCTTCAAAACCTGGCCGAATGGACGCGAATTGACGGCCGACTGGTCAGCAATGCGGATGTTTCTAGATGCCAACCTGACTGGCGGTTTTGAGCTGGCGTCTTTGAATTTTTCAGATCTCACCTCCAGCATCGGAACAGCAGCGCTGAAGGTCGCCACCGGAGCGGTGCATATCAGACCAACACCGCAGCCTGAATCGGAAGCTGAAGGGTCACCAAAGTCGTTGGATGGCGCCCTGAACTTGAGCAATTTTTCGGCTAACCTGCCACGCCTCACTGTTCCAGATGCCACATTGGAGATCGATGGCACCCTGGTTGACGGCTATCAGGATCTCATCGTTCGACGCCAACCGTTTCGTTCGGTGATCAGGGATGGTGCAGAATTTGAAATCCGCAATCTCGCTCTGGCCATGCCAGATGGCGGGCGCTTGGCCTTTTCAGGACCCCTGCAAATCGACAATGAAGGTCTGTTGACTGGCGAGATCAATGTCGGTGTGAACAAACCCGAATCAGTTGCAGCCTGGGCCGGCAAAATTAATCCACAATTGGCCCAGCAGGTGGGTCTGATCACTCAGGCCGTTGCCGGCATGGGGCAGTCAGCCAATTTTGGGGGTCAGGAACTACGCTCCATCACACTGACCATTCGACGCGGTCAGGTCAGTCTTGGATTCATTCAATTGCCAGAACGCATTCCGCCACTGTTCCAAAACTAAAAGGTCTAGATGCTGGTCTCGTCTTCGGGGATCACATCGCGGCCAAAGTTTGGAAGTTCAGTCTCCTGACCGGCCTCGATGATGCCGCGTCGGATTGCTCGAGTTTTGGTAAAATGTTCAAACAGCAGATCACCGTCACCGTTGCGCACAGCCCGCTGCAATTGCGACAGGTCCTCTGAAAACCGTCCGAGCATTTCGATAACCGCATCTTTGTTGTGGAGGAAAACGTCACGCCACATAATGGGATCCGAGGCCGCGATCCGGGTAAAGTCACGGAAACCAGAGGCCGAAAACTTGACAACTTCCGACTGAGTAACTTCTTCGAGTTCGGAAGCTGTTCCAACGATATTATACGCTATCAGGTGCGGAATGTGCGAGGTCACTGCAAGCACCAGATCGTGATGATCCGGTTCCATTACTTCAACCCAAGACCCCAGCGCCTTCCAAAACGAAGTGAGTTTTTGGACCGCTGCGTCGTCTGTGCCTTCTTCCGGGGTTAGCAAGCACCACCGATCATCGAACAGAGTCGAAAAACCAGCGTCCGGGCCAGAATATTCGGTACCAGCAATCGGATGACCGGGTACCAGATGCACATTGGCTGGCATATGAGGCTTCAGTTGGGTCACCACTGAGCGCTTCACCGAACCGACATCGGTGACGATGCAACCCTCGGCGAGATACGGTGAAATTCTTTCGCCAAGCGAAGCGAAACTGCCCACTGGCGTGCACAGAATGACGCAATCCGCGTCCTTGACTGCTTCGCTTACTTTATCGGTGTAAACGTCGCCAAGGTTGAGTGCCCGGGCCCGGTCAAGTGTTTCTTTGCGCCGGGTCGAAACGACGATTGTTTCGGCCAGTCCATCGCGACGCGCACGCAATGCGATGGAAGAGCCGATCAGCCCGATTCCAATCAGGCACAGGCGTTTAAACAGAGGTTCTTTAGACATATCAGACCTTCAGATATTCGCCAATTGCGGCAACGACACCGCGACAGGCATCTTCGGTACCAATCGTCATTCTGATTGCATCGGGAAGGCCATAGCCACCGACTCTTCGTAGTACATAACCGCGGGCAGTCAGATACTCATCCGCACCTGCGGCAGTCTTTCCGTTGGTCGGGTCAAAATGGATCAGAATGAAATTTCCGACACTTGGAGTGACTTCCAGCCCAAGATCCCGCATCGATTGGGTCGTCCAGTCCAGCCACTCGTCATTGTGAGCAATCGCCTTGTCGAGCATGTCGCGGTCTTCCAATGCCGCCTTGGCCGCCAACTGAGCTGCCGCATTGACGTTGAACGGACCGCGTACCCGCTCCATAACGTCCAGGATATGGTCGGGGCCAAACATCCAGCCGATACGCAAAGCTGCAAGGCCGTAGATTTTGGAAAAGGTGCGGGTCATGACAACATTGTTTGAACCGGCAACCAACTCAATGCCTGACTCATAGTCATTGCGGCGCACATATTCTGCATAAGCCGCGTCCAACACCAAAACGACACTTTCCGGCAATTCGGTATGCAGGCGACGCACTTCGCTCATCGGCAAGTAGCTACCCGTGGGATTGTTCGGATTGGCCAGTAGAACCATTTTAGTTTTACTGGTTACGCGTGACAGGATCGCGTCGACATCGGCCTGACAATTGGTTTCCGGCGCAACAATTGGCGTTGCACCAGCGCTCAAGATTCCGATTCGGTAAACCAGAAATCCGTGTTCGGTGTAGATAGCTTCATCGCCTGGGGCGAGATAGCATTGCATGATCAGGCTGAGCAGTTCGTCGGAGCCATTGCCGCACATGATATGGCCTGCGTTTAAGCCATGGGCAGCGGCGATCGCTTCGCGCAATTCAATCGAGCTGCCATCTGGATAATCCTCCAGGCAATCTGACAGCTCCTTGTAGGCCTCTTTTGCTTTCGGGCTTGGGCCAAGCGGGGTCTCGTTGGCGGAGAGCTTATGTAGCTTCACCCCCTGCGGCACAGCGGATTTGCCGGGTACATAGACCGCAATATCCATGATTCCGGCATTCGGCATGGGAAGGCTATCTGACTTGGTCATGACTTGTTGTCTCAATGGCTGGCAGTTGAAGGTGGTTTAGATAATCCGCGAGGACAAGAAAAGGGGTGCATTGATTCAATTTTTGCGATCAATCGAGCTCGGTGTCGCATTTTGCGGTGCCAATACCGGAACAAATACCCGGCGGCTTTGTCGCTGGCGTACGGGCAAGCCCTGATAGACTTGCTTGGTGGCTTCCACCACCACCACGCCGGCAAAGGCCGGGGTGAAGCGGCGCCCCAGTCGCTCCAGCGCATTAACCCAGCGCAAGGCAAACCGGTTTTGACTGGGCGGAAAGTGCAGCGCGTCCGACCACGCTGTCGGTGTAAACATGTTTTCGCGCAACAGCCGCGATAATTGACCACCGGTATAAGGACTGCCTGATCCAAAAGGTGTTTGCTCAACCCGTGCCCAGACGCCGCGGCGATTGGGCACAACAATAATCAACTTGCCCCCCGGCGACAGAACCCGCCAAATCTCGGTCAGGGTCTCGCCAGCATTTTCACAGTGTTCCAGCGCATGCACCATCAGCATCCGGTCAACGCTGGCATCCGCCAGAGGTAGGTCTTCATCAAACACCAGAGCAGTGGAGCAGGAGTGGCCAATCGGCCAGTGGACAGCGCCCTGACGCGCCGGCATGAAGGCCATGGCCCGTTCGCTGTCCGCCTTGAACATGTCGAGATACGGCGTGGCATAGCCCAGCCCCACCAACCGCTCATCGGTGATCGGTCGCCACAAAGTTGACAGCGCCTGCCCGATAAAGCGCCGTGCATGGCTGCCCATCGGCGTGGCATAAAACTGGCGAAGGTCGACTATGTCCATATGCATCGCTAAGAGATAGCAAAAGGTTGCAAGATCCGAAATGCGAAAAGGAGCAAGATAGTGAACGCCAGCAAACTCAAGATTTTCCAGTTCCCCTGCCGTCAGGACAATTATGGTGTGATTTTGCACGACGAAGATTCAGGCGCCACCATCAGCATCGATGCCCCCGAAATCGAGGCTATCGACGATGTTTTGGAAAGCCGTGGCCTCAAGCTCAGCCACATCTTGACCACGCACCATCATGGCGATCATGTCGAAGGTAACGAGGCGTTGAAGGCCAAGTATGACTGCAAGATATTCGGTCCAGCTGAAGAGGCCGCCAAGATTCCTGGGCTGGATGAAAGTCATGGCCACGGAGAGAGTTTTGAAATTGCTGGCCACCGCGTTGAAGTGATCGGCACGCCAGGGCACACACTGGGACAGGTGGCCTATTATTTTGCTGATCAAGGTGTGGTTTTCTGTGCAGATGCACTGTTTGCCCTTGGCTGCGGTCGAATATTTGAAGGTACGCCGGAGATGATGTTTACCGCGCTTCACCGGCTGACCGCGCTGCCCGACGATACACAGGTCTATGCCGGCCACGAATACACATTGGCCAATGCCAAATTCGCCCTTTCTGTAGATCCCCATAATGCGGAACTTGTCAGCCGTGCTCAGGAAATTGAACTGTTACGCGACAATGGCAAGCCCACGCTTCCGACAACGATTGAACTGGAAAAGCGTACCAATCCATTCCTGCGCGCTTCTGATGCAAAGATCAGATCGCTGCTGGAAATGGAAGATGCATCAGATCTTGACGTGTTTACCGAAATTCGGGCTCGTAAGGATCGATTTTAATGGATCACCTGACGGCAGCCGAAATTGTAAATCTACTGGACATGCAGCCGCATCCGGAAGGCGGTTTCTACAAGGAGACGTTTCGCGACGAAGCATCTACAGCGATCTATTATTTGCTAGAAGCTGGCGACCATTCCCACTGGCACAAGGTGCATGGGTCTTCCGAGATGTGGCACCACTATGCCGGTGGACCGCTGGCGCTGACATTGTCACCCAACGGCCATGATGCAGAGGCACATCGCCTTGGCAAAAACATCGGTGCTGGAGAAAAACCACAGGTGGTTGTTCCTGCTGGCTGGTGGCAGACGGCAGAGAGTCTTGGTCGCTGGACCCTGGTCGGCTGTACCGTGGCACCGGGGTTTGAGTTTGATAATTTCGAATTGGCACCAGATGACTGGCGTCCAATGCCCCGATAGGGTCTATTCGGCGATTTTGCCGATTTCTGGCGACCAGGAATCAGTTTCAACCGGCCAAGGCAATTCACGTTGCGGTTTGCCGAACTTGAAGCCCTGCAAATAGTCGACGCCCCATTCGCGCAGCAGGTCTGTAGTGATGTCATCCTCCACCCACTCGACCACCGTCTGTGCATCAAACAGGCTGGCCAGATCAACCAGAGCCTTGATGAACTTCTGATTCTCCTGACTGCCTTCCAGATTGTCGACAAATTGCCCATCGACCTTGATGATGTCGAAAGGCAGGTTCTTCAAGTTGCGGAATGAGGTATAGCCCGCACCAAAATCGTCCAGTGCCACGCGGCACCCCAGATCGCGGACCGAATTGATGAACTGTTCCGCCTCTTCAAGCGAGTCAGCAGCATAGGATTCAGTGACTTCTATGATCAGGCGTTCGGCCATGTCCTGACGGTTCATCACGCATTGGGCCAGTTTGGACAGCCATTCGGGGTCGCATGCTGTTTCGAAAGACACGTTCAGTGAAAACACTGCTGTCGGCGCTTTGCGCAGGGTTTCCATGGCCAGGTCAAGTGCATGGTGGTCAACCAGACGCACCAGCCCCAGCCGCTGCGCCACATTAACGAATTCGCCCGCAACCAGTGCTTCGCCTTCGGTCGACTCCAAACGAATCAACGCCTCGTGAAAAACGATTTCTTTGGTCGATGCATCAACGACAGGCTGCCAGGCCAGATGAATGCGACGCTCCTTCAGAGCGCTGATGATCTTTTCCGCCATGTGTGCAGAGCGCTGCTTTTGCAGTTCTTCCTTTGGGTCAGGCTGATACGCCACGATGGAAGCATCGCGGGCCCGTCGGCTTTCGTTCAGCGCCTGATGAGCGGCCATAAAGACTTGTTTTGAATTACGGGCATGTTGCGGCATCAAGACGCCACCAACAGATACCGAAACCGCGATGGGTCCCTTTGATGTCGTGACCACATTTTCGCGCAGCAAATTCAGTATGCGATAGCCGGCCACCAGCATGCCCCGACCATCGCATTCCGGCAGGATCATGCCAATTTTAGCGCCGGAAAAGCGGCCGATAATATCTCTGTCACGCAGGTTTTCCTGCATCCTCTTGGCAACTTCAGTGATCACCGCATCACCGGCTTCGTAGCCATAAACGGAATTGATGAGATCAAAATGTTCCAGTCCGATGACCATGAAGCAGGCTGGTTCGCCGGATTGATTGATTTCCCTGAACACTTCTTCCAGGCAAACATTCAGATGGGCCCGGTTGTAAAGACCCGTCAATGGGTCACAGCGCGATAGTCGGTTAACGCGTTCGTCCATCGAACGTCGCTCATTGATTAGTCGCAGAACGCCATGCGCTCGGTTGGGTACGCCATCGTTGCCGGCAAACCAACGACCTGAATCTTCCACCCAGATGTCGCTGGCTGTATTCAGCGCTTCCGCAGACAGCGCATATTGCAGCCGATAGGCCACACCCCGGCCTTCATCCTCTTCTTTGGAGGACATGATTGCATCATTGCGGCTGGTTTCTGCGGTAGGCAGCATCAGGGCGTTAAACGCACGGCTCGACACCACCTGGTCCACCGAATCGAGACACAGCAATTGCTCAGTGCCTTCGCTCCAGTGAAGTTGATCGGAATCGATATCCCATTCATAAGCGCACTCGCCAATGGAATTCATCACAAAATTGGCAATGTTGCGCCGTTCGATGGTCGCATGAACCTGCGATTCCCGCCGATCTTCACTGTCTGATTTACGCGCGTGAGCGGATTGGCTCATGAGTTCTTCGCCTTGTTATGCCACGCCCACATGTTTGGTCGATAATGGTTAACGAATGAGTAACCATGATTACGGTTTCTTGCAGTCCGACGGATCAGATTAATCACCTCTTGCTGAGACTTGATGGATTGGCTTAATTGGGCCGACAAATCCTCTCATCAAAGCCAGTTTATGCCGAACCAAACCTATGACGCGCTGATTGCGCATGTGAAAACCACCCGCGCGTTGGGACAGGTTGCGGGCCTATTGTCCTGGGACCAGGAAGTGATGATGCCGGCAAACGGTGCACCGGCCCGGGCTGAACAGGCTGCCGCTTTGGAGGAAGTATCTCACCAACGTCGTAGCGACCAGCAACTGGCTGGGTGGCTGGATGAACTGGCCGAAGCAGATCTGGATCCAACTCAAGCGGCCAATGTGCGTCTTACGCGTCGCTCTTATGAGCGCACCTGTAAAATTCCGGCAAGCCTCGCTGCTGAACTGGCCCGTACCACATCGAGAGCCCAAGGCATCTGGGCCCAGGCGCGGGCGGCCAACAATTTTGCCGATTTTGCCCCAAGTCTGGAACAGATCATTGAATTGAAGCGCCAGGAAGCCGCTTGCCTGTCGGGCGACGATGGAAATGCTTACGAGGCATTGCTGGACGATTTTGAGCCGGGCATGACTGTCGCAGTGCTCCAGCCTTTGCTGGAAGGACTGCGTCCACGTCTATCGGCGCTGCGCCAAAAAATAGACGCGCGTGGAGCAGAACAACCAATCCCGAAGGGTCGTTTTTCTGACGAAGCGCAAATGGCGCTGGCGCGTCAACTTGCAGACAATCTGGGCTTCGACTGGCAGTCCGGGCGACTTGACCAATCGGTTCATCCGTTTTCGTCAGGGACGTCGAGCGACACCCGTATCACCACCCGCATCGATGAAAGCGAGCCCCTTGGTTGTCTCTATTCCACGGTCCATGAACTGGGTCATGCGCTGTATGAGCAGGGGGTTGCCGGAGAAATGGGGCTGACACCGGTCAACAATCATGTGTCGCTTGGGGTTCACGAGAGCCAAAGCCGCCTGTGGGAAAATCAGATCGCTCGCAGCAGTGCTTATTGTGAGTGGTTTGCGCCGAAATTTCTGGAGGCCTTTCCTGATTGCGGGCTGAGCAATGCTGACGATCTCTACCGGGCTGTTAACCGAGTTGAGACCGGATTTATCCGCACTGAATCCGATGAAGTTCATTATAATCTGCACGTCCTGCTCCGATTTGAGCTGGAGAGGGAATTGATTGCCGGAGAACTGGATGTAGCGGATCTGGAATCCGAGTGGAATCGCCGTTTTGAGCGTGACTTTGGCCGCAAGGTGCCGGATGCCGCCAATGGCGTGTTGCAGGATGTGCACTGGTCGGTTGGGCTGTTTGGATATTTCCCGACTTATTCGCTTGGAAACATTTATGCGGCGCAGTTGAACCTCGCCCTGAGGGACAGGCTCGGGGATGTTGATGCTCAATTGGCTCGCGGTGAAACGGCAGCCGTATTGGCGTGGTTGCGTGAGAACGTGCATGCCCATGGCAGCTTTTATGCTCCCACTGAACTGATGCAACGCGCCAGTGGCCAGGAGCTGTCTGCCGGGCCGCTGCTGGACTATCTGGAAACGAAGTATGGCGAAATGCTGGATCTGTGATGAAAACAACATTTGACAAACCATTCACTCAGCAGGAAGCCATTGACGAGGCAACTATTGCCCGTGTGGCCGAAATTCTGCGCGGTGGCCGTCTGCACCGCTACAATACACTTGCCGACGAAGTCAGCGAGGCGGCACTTCTTGAAAAGGAATATGCGGCCTACCAAGGCTCAAAATACTGCCTGGCCTGTTCGTCGGGCGGCTATGCGCTTTCTGTTGCTTTGCGAGCTGCCGGATTGAAACCTGGAGACAAGGTTCTGGCTAATGCCTACACTCTGGCTCCGGTACCGGGTGCAATTCACAATGCTGGCGGCGTGCCAGTTTTTGTCGAAATCGATGATGAATGGCACATCAATGTGAGCGACTTAGAAAGCAAGGCGGAGTCCAGCGGTGCCAAATTTCTGATGCTGTCTCACATGCGCGGGCACATTGCCGATATGGAAAGTATTGTGGCGATTTGTGAGGCCCACAACATCGCCATTGTTGAAGATTGTGCGCACACGATGGGAGCGCGCTGGAACGGCGTACGTTCGGGAAATTTCGGCAAGGTTGCTGCGTTTTCGGCACAGACCTACAAACATATCAATTCCGGCGAAGGTGGTCTTCTGACAACCGATGATCCAGAAGTTGCCGCCCGGGCGATCATCATGTCAGGCTCGTACATGCTATATGGGTCTCATGGCGCCGCACCGGATGAATCTGTCTTTGCCAGGGTCAAGCTGGACACGCCCAACTATTCCGGTCGAATGGACAACATGCGTGCTGCCATTCTTCGCGGACAAATGGCGCAGCTGGATGAGAATGTTCGCCGTTGGAACGAACGCTACCAGGTTCTTGAGTCTGTGTTGGCCAAATCGGTGGGAGTAGACGTGGTGCTACGGCGTCAGAACGAGGAATATGTCGGCTCGTCTTTCCAGTTCAAACCGCGTCTGAATCAAAATGGTTTTGAACCTCTAATCGCCAATTGCGCCAACCGCGGGGTCGATATCAAATGGTTTGGCGCTGCCGAACCCAAAGCTTTCACCAGCCGATATGACAGCTGGCGCTATCTCGGTGAGCAAGAAGAATTGCCACAGACTTTGGGTGTATTGTCGCGGACGTGTGACATTCGGGTTCCGCTGACTTTCGAGCCAGATGATTGCCGTCTGGTGGCCGAAATCATTGCCGATGAATGTGAGCAGCTTGCAGGGCAGTTTCAGCTGGGCTGAGGCCATTGAGAATTCGTTAAGCCTGTTTGTTTAGCCTTGGTTGATCAAGGTTGGCGTTTTTGCGTCGATTTTAGGTCAATCGTGAAGGCAAAAGTCGGTGAAACTACTCGGTAACAGGCATAGGGCGGTTTTCTGCGCGTTGGTGTGTGCTGCAGTGCAGCTGCCGTTTGCGGCCAAAGCTGCGGATTCAAGTAAAGAAGTGATGCGGCAATTGGTTGCTGACCTTTACCGGCAGGCGGAACTGTACTCTGCAGAAGGTAGCGAAGGGGCACAGTCTCCAATCTCAAAGTCCAACTTGGAGAAGCTCCGTCCGGCACTCAATCGCCAGCGCAAGACACTCTTAACGGCAAAACCGCTTTTGGGATTGTTGGGGTCTTCAGGGTCGACACCGCAGGTTTCAAACGAGATTGTCGGCAGCCTGCCTAATCTAAAGTCTCTGCCTGAGTCACCAAAACCGATGGTTCGTTTTCGTAAGAAGCTGGCGCGCCTTGCAGCAGGGACAGGTAAACTGTCACTGACAATTCTGCATATTGGCAAGCGGGAAGAGTCCTCAGACGGCAGCAAGGTCTTGTTTGATCACAGCCTGCGCGCCGTGTTGCAAGAGCAGTATGGCGACAGTGGCCTGGGCATGATCGTACCAGTCCGAAGATTTGGTGAGGGCGATGCGTCTTCATATGTCGTGAGCAAGGCTGGCAGATGGCGGACAGGCACTTACCTGCATCGCCATAAAGTGGGTTTCGGGCTGTCGGCGATGCGCGCGACGTCCCGATCATCGCTGTCGTCAATGACTGTGACAAGCAAGAGCGAGTCGTTTGATTGGGTCGGTGTGACCATTGCCACCGGACCATCGCAGGGTACTTTCACATTGAAGGTCGGAGACGTTAAGAGAGAATTCGACGCCAATGCTGAAACTCCCGGGTCCAGCTTCTTCAAGCTGGCGGTGAAAGGGCACTCGGCGACTTTGACCCCAGGCGGGGGAGCGCAAACAGCAATTCTGAATTGGTCAACGGGCCGTAATCAGCCGG
Source organism: Rhizobiaceae bacterium (assembly GCA_039969995.1). GTDB lineage: Bacteria > Pseudomonadota > Alphaproteobacteria > Rhizobiales > Rhizobiaceae > Pseudahrensia. Next base: position 208,305 of record JBDVMU010000053.1, on the reverse strand, counting down.
GGATCAGACATGTTCATTTTGACCTGCTGAACAACAATGCCAAACAAATGCGCCGATTGGACGCCACCCTGGTGGCCAACGATTTGCGCACTCTGGCACCAGATCTGATTATGATCGATCATGCGATGACAGGTAGCGTTGAAGAACAGGTATTGGAGGATCTTATTGCGCAGATGCGTGCCTCTGCACCGCAGGCCGATATTCTCTATCTGGGCGAAGACACCAGTCAAATCACTGCGCATCAGCGGTCTTGTATGAATGGTGCAGCGAATTCGATCACCACGAAGAGCATTATCAATGATAATGCGCGCAAAGACGCATCAGCCTGGCTATGGACTCCAAACCGCGCTGACATATGTGCGATTGAGGATCAGTTGCGGCAAGGTCTTGTGGCTGCCGATGCCGCTAACCTGACCCCCGATTATGCCCAGAGGCGGGCAGTGGATTTGGCCAAATGGCTTGCCAACTCTGCCCCGGATCGCGGCAAGCTTGCCCAGATCAGGACGGGTCATTAGTTCTTGGCAGTCCAGACTTGGTCGTTGACCATGTGGATTGGCTCGCCTTTGTCATAGGCAACGATCTGATCAAAAATATCGCTGAATTGGACTTCGTACTCTTCTTGGCTGACATAGCCAATATGGGGTGTGCAGATGACATTCGGCATTGAAAGCAGCGGATGATTGCCATCCAACACCGGCTCGCTTTCATAAACATCGACCGCCGCCATGCCGGGACGCCCGGTTTCCAACGCATTGATCAATCCATCCTCTTCGATCAACCCGGCGCGGCTGGTATTGACCAGCAGTGCACTGGGTTTCATCTGGGTAAGGTCTGCGATGGAGATGATGCCACGGGTTTCGGGATAAAGGCGGATATGCAGGGACACAACATCGCAGGTTGAAAAGAACGCCTCGCGGCTCGTGGCCACGTCAAAACCATCTTCCTTGGCCCGGGCGCAGGAGGCGTCGCCACCAAAGACCAGGATTTTCATGCCAAAAGCTGCGCCATAGCGGGCAACCGCCTCACCAATACGACCATATGAATAGATGCCCAACACCTTATCTCGGACCGTGTGGCCAACCCCAATTTGCCAGGTGCCTGCTTTCAGGGCCGCCATCTGTTGGGGAATTTGACGCATTGCGGCGAGGATCAGGCCAAAGGTCAGCTCGGCTGCGGCGAAGGACGGAGTTCCCTTGTGCATGTTGGAACACAACAGCACATTGTTTCGGCTACAGGCTTCCACATCGATATGTGGATAGACACTGCGCTGGCTGATCAATTTCAGATCCGGCAATTGGTCAAGCACGTCGGCCTGAATCTTGGTTCGTTCGCGAAACAACACCAGAGCTTGCGTATCCTGCAGTCGTTCCACCAGCCGCCCGGTCTGCTGAACATGGTCGGTCCAGACGGTCACATCATGTCCCTCAAGCTTGGTGTAGCAGGGCAGGGTTCGAAGCGTGTCGAAATAGTCGTCGAGAATAGTGACTTTCACGGGCGGGCGATCTCCTTGGGCAGATACGGAGGCTTAAAAGCCGATCCTGGTGTCAGGTCAAGTTTCCAGAATGCCGCTGGGCACCATCAGTTCACCCCGGGCGATCAGGCGCGCCGTGCGCTCTACTCCCGCTGAGCGGAAGTCCAACTGATCCCCCGAAACAGCATAATTCACGAGAACATCCATGTCCCCCATTGGATGCTCAATCGTAACGGTTGCAGGTGATGGATCGATGGTTCGAACCAGTCCTTCTGCGACTGTTCCGGGGGCCAGGGCGCAGGCGGCCAAACATTGAGAGCCGGTCACCGCCAGGGTGGGGTGGGTTGTCCATGGCATGAAATAGCGGGCAGCGAAGTGCCCGTTGCCCTTGGCCTTCGCCAGCAGGCCGAATTTAGGCACGACTGATTTTGATACATCACCAAATCCCATCAGTTGCCCGGCCGTGCGGCGTACCGATTCCATCTGGGCAAAAAAGTCGCTGTTGGCATCGAGTTCTTCGAGGCTTTCATGGCCCGTCAGTCCAAACGATTCGGCCCGGGCGATGGCCATCGGCATAGCAACATCGACGCAGGAAACATCGTGGCTGCCAATGCGGTCTATTGGTCGACCGGTGGGAAAAAGGCTGCCGGTGCGTGAGCCAACAACTTCCATGAAGTTCAGCGCCACTGGTGCAGCCGTCCCCGGCACGCCGTCGACAGCAACATCGCCTTGATAATTGACCGAGCCATTTGGTGTTTGCACAATGGCCTCAACAAGGGCTCCGGTATTGACGGCGCGAATGTGAACCCGCGTTTCGTCTCCGGTGATTGGCATCAGCCCCATCTCAATTGCGGCAGGGCCGACGCCCACCAAGATATTGCCGCATGTGGGAGAGAAATCCACCAGTCGCTCTTCAACCGCAACCTGGGCAAAGAAATAGTCGATATCGGCTGCTTCTTCTGTCGATCGGCTGAGCATGGCGACTTTGGTGGTCACTGCGGTGCCACCACCAATGCCGTCAATATTGCGGGGATTGCCCGCCCCGACAACGGCGATCAGTACCTCTGCCAGAGTTTCACGATCTTCGGGCAGGTCGGCTCGGTTGAAATAGGGACCGCGCGAAGTTCCACCGCGCATGAAATGGTATGGAACAGGTGTTTGCGACATCTTTACTCCATCATGTGAACGGCCAAGGCAGGTCGAAATATGACTGCAAAACGCCAGGAGGGAAGTCACGATTGAGCGTCCAAGCCATGCCACACATGAATAGGATGCCAGCCGCGGAATAGGCAAAGACATACAGCCATTGCAGGCCGGCGCGCAAGCGCAGGAAGCTGACCAGGAAGATGGCCAACGCCAGAATAAAACCAACGAGTGACGTCACCATCAGGAGGAAGGCGAACCAACCGAGCGTTGGCCAAAGTCCAAACACGTTTGACTGTTCTTCCGATGAACGCTCCCTGTCGGCAAACAGAGTATGGGTTTCCGGCACCAGCGTCATCTGCACCAACAAGATCAATGCGCCAAGCAATGTCACAGACGCCACGAAGACAGGGAACACCCGATCAACAGCGGCATAGTCAGGAATGGTCGCTGTGTTGTAGAGGGCGAACAATATGAACGCCAACAGGACACACAAAAAGAGGAAGGGCGCACGTTTGCCACTTGAGGGAACTTCACCTTCGGCCAGAATGTTTTTTGCCTGACGCAGACCAACAACCACAGACACTAATGTGATAATCACCAAAATGATGACGATAGGAGAAAAGACATAAGCCATGCCTGCTTCAAGCCCTTCGCGGAAGCGAATGCCGGCAATTTGGGTGGCGTTGTTGGAGTAATTCTCAACCGGGCTCGACAGAACAAATCCAATCAGGAAGGCCGGACGCGACCAGTCAAACCTACGCATCAAGATGCCCAGCAAACCGATGGCGAACAGAGCCACCAGGTCCATCAGGTTCTGACCTGACTGGAAGGCGGCAAAAGCGATGACCATGAAAATGAATGGTGCCAGCAGCGCGAAGCGAATATTGGTCAACCGCGCAATCGTGCCCGACATGGCAATACACAAAACCGTTCCGACCACATTGGCTAACGCCAACAACCAAACAATGGAATAGGTGAAGTCGAGATTGTTTTCGAGCATCGAAGGGCCGACATCGATGCCACTGCCCAACAGCGCCAGGGCACCAATGAAGACCGCCATGGAGCCGGACCCAGGAATACCAAACAGCAATGTTGGAACAAGGCCGCCTCCTTCCTTGGCGTTGTTGGAGCTTTCTGGTCCGATGATCCCTCGGACATCGCCTTTGCCGAAATTTTCTTTGTCCTTGGCCGTTTGAACGGTGTGGCCGTAAGCGATCCAGTCCACAACCGAGCCACCGAGTCCAGGGATCACACCCACAACGACGCCGATGATGGAACAGCGCATGGACAGCCATATATTGGCCCACCAGTCCTTGATGCCCTCGACCCAGCCGCTACCAATGGCGGCGCGATCTGATATCGCCTTGTCCTGACGCAACAGGGCAACAATTTCAGGAATTGCAAAAATACCAAGGCCGACAATAACCAGCTTCAACCCATCAGTGAGATAGGGAAAGTCATAGCTCGACATGCGCAATTCGCCGTTGAACGGACCTTCTCCAATCGTACCAATCAACATGCCGATTCCGGCAGCAACAATACCTTTTATTGCAATGCGCCCGGCCAGAATTCCAACCATGGAAAGGCCGAAGACGGAAACCATCAGCAGTTCCGGCGATTTGAAAAGCAGCACAACGGGGCGCGCCACCAGAATAAAAATGGTCAGGAAGGCGGCGCCAACCAGGCCACCAAACAGCGACGACGCAAACGCTGCTGAAAGGGCTCGGGCCGCGCGACCACGCTTGGCCATCGGAAAACCATCCAGTACGGTGGCCTGAGACGCTGAAGATCCCGGAATGCCCATCAGAACGGAAGCAAACGTATCGGAAGTTGGAACCACCGCGACCATGCCGATCATCAGCGCCAGACCAAGGATCGGATCCACGCCAAACATGAAAGGCAAAAGCAACGAAAGGCCTGCAATGCCGCCCAGACCGGGGAATACGCCGATGCAAAGACCCATACAGACACCGAGCACCAGATAGCCCAGCACTGTTGGTTGTAAAATTTGAGAAAATGCCGACCCAAGGGCCGGAATGGCTTCCAGAAACATTTCCATGGGAACCCCACCTTTTGTTTGCTTGTCAGTCGCTTCGCAAACCAGTTTGCCCGCGGGCTTTCCGAAGCCGGGAAGACCCCGCCCGTTTGATTTGGGCGGGGTCTGTTTTTTAGTCGCCTATTTCTTCAGCTGGACGCCGAAGTCGTCTTTCAACCAATTGACAACATAGGCTTTAGCCGAATCTGGAACGGTGGTTGCCTTCGACAAAGCAGTCTTGGCGCTTGCACCGGTGAACATTGGATACTTGCCAAGGCGTTTCTTGGAGATTTCAGCAAAATCCGGACGGGCTTTGATCTGCTCAAACGCGGCGACAAAAGTGTCGATCACTTCCTGAGAAGTGCCAGCTGGCAGGAAGGCCAGTTTCTGAGACGGGAAGCCTGCTACGAAGAAAGCTTTCCATGCATCCCATGCCTCGCCAGAAGTGTCACAACCATCGGTCTTCTCGCAGACTTCTTTGAAGGTTGCGATTTCTGGGAATGTTGGGTCACGGACGATATTGCCATCAGCGTCGAGGGAACCCCAGGTCATCATTGGCACGGCTTTGCCCGCATTGACCATTTCCATGGAGCCTTTCAGATAACCGGAAGAAGTCTGGTAATCGATGGTGGCTTCGCCGGATTCAAACATCTTGCGGCCATCGCCACGACCTTTGACGCCCATTACGTGTTCGACCTTCATTCCGAGCATTTTCCAAGCCAGGGCAGGCACCAGATCAAGACGTGTTGCACCCTGGTTGCCGTATACAAATGTCGTGTCTTTCAGGTTGTTGGCAGTGCCATCAAACTTCTTACCAGCTTCGGCGCTCAGATAGGCAACGCCGCCAGTGCCGGAAGCCATGACAGGGTTCCAGTCGTTATATTCGTATTTCACCCGTGGATCGCCCAGCAGGTATGGGAACTGTGTGGAACCGGAAGAACCGAACATCACGGTGCCGTCGCCGTCCTTTTGACGCTGAAACCAGTTAGCGCCTTTGGTTGATCCGGCACCTGGCATGAATTTTACAACAACAGTTGGATTGCCCGGAAGCGCATCAGAAAGCAGTGGTGCAAAGAAGTTGGCCCACTTGGCTGAGCCACCGGTTTCAGAGAACGGGATTGTCCATTCAATTGTTTTGCCGGACATATCGACTGCGTGAGCGGATACGCTAGCGCTAAGAGCAACGGCGCCAACGGTGGCGGCGAGCATTTTCAGCATTTTGTGGTTACGTTTCATGTTTTCCTCCCTGGGAACGTAAAAGGGAGGATGAGCCAAGTCGCAGCTCTCCTCCCAAAAGCAAACTTCACGATTTCCCTTTTTGCAGCCCAACCTTTCATATAGCTTTCAAGGGTGAAAGGATTCCGGTTGTGCGAATAACCATTGTCGAAGACAACAGACCACTGGCTGACGGTATTGCCAAGGCGTTTGAAGCCGATGGCCATGGCGTTGACCTTTTGCATGATGGCGCTGAGGCCGACAGTTTTCTGGCAAGGGAAGAAACCGATCTGATCATTCTCGACATCAATCTGCCCGGAAAATCAGGACTGGATTTGCTAAAAAAACTGCGCGGACGAAAGTCGCAAACGCCGGTTCTGATGTTGACCGCTCGCGATTCTGTGCAGGACAGGATCAGTGGCCTTGATTCAGGCGCAGACGATTATCTGACCAAGCCATTCGATCTGGCCGAATTGAAAGCACGGGCGCGGGCGCTGTTGCGGCGCTCGGAAAAACAGATCAACGAATCGGTTCAGATAGGTGATCTGGAATTCGACCCAGTCGGGCGGTTGATCACGATTGGCGGGAAATCACTCGACCTGCCTCGACGAGAATTTGCTTTGGCCGAAATTCTGATTGCCGGCAAAGACCGTATCATCTCCAAGAACCAGATCCTGGAACACCTTTATGGTGTTGGAGGCGAGGCCGAAGAGAATGCGGTGGAGCTCTATATTCATCGGCTGCGCAAGCGCATTGCAGGCAGTGGAGCTGAAATCAAAACGGCACGCGGGCTGGGTTATAGTTTTCGGGAAGTCAAATGAAATCGATCCGCACCCGCCTGCTTCTCTGGCTGATGATACCGCTCAGCATCGTTGCCGCCTTTGTGTCGCTTGAGACTTTCGATTCGTCGCGCAAAATCTCCAATGATCTGAATGACCGCACACTTTTGGCAGCAACGCTGACTATTTTGGAACATGTAATATCGACCAACGGGAATTTGCTGGCTGATGCCACGCTGGAGACGTTGACCGAAAATTTGGGCGACAGGTTTTTCTATCATGTGCGCGGACCAGACGGTGCTTTTGTTACCGGATACAGTCAATTTCCAAGACCACCAGACAATGTCGAACAGGGGCCGCAACTGCACCGGTATTACGATGGAATACACCAGGGAGTACCGGTCAGGGTCGTTCAACTGAAGCGGGACCTTACCGATCGAGAGCTGAACGGTGTGACCACCATCACCACCTGGCAGCATGTCACCAAGCGGCAGGACCTGACAATCAGTCTATTTACACGTTCCCTGACACGCTTGGTCCTGCTGGTGCTGGCGGCTGGTGGTATCGTTTGGATTGCGGTTTTGTTTGGCTTACGCCCCTTGCTGCAGTTGCAGTCTGCCATCGACAGTCGAACACCTTATGATTTGACTCCCATCAAACGCCGCATGCCATCTGAACTTGCAGGCATTGTGAGCTCTATGAATGAGTTGTTTGACCGAGTTGCCCGCTCGAAGGCTAACAGGGAGCGGTTTGTCGGCGATGCCGCCCATCAGCTACGCAACCCGATTGCGGCGCTGAAGGTACAGGCCGAAACGGCGCTGGATTCAGGGCAAAAGGAAAATCTGAGAATAAGCCTGGAGCAGGTTGTCGAGACGACCAATCAAACCGGCCAGATGGTCGAGCAGATGCTGGCCAGTGCGCGCGCCAATACGCAGGAGTTTGATTCCGGTGAAAGTTTCGATCTCAACTCCGTTGCCGAGGGGGCGGCCCGCACTTGTGCTATCTCCGCAATGGAGAAGGATCAGGATCTTTCCTTCGTTCCCGGAGATCATCCAATCATCGTCAAAGGCAATCTGATTTTGGTTCAGGAAGCAGTGGCAAATCTGATTGACAATGCCGTTCGGCATTCGCCCGAGGGAGGTGAGATTTCGGTCATCGTGATTGCCCGGCCTGATCACAATACCTGCCATATTGAAATTTCAGATTCAGGTGAGCTGCTGAACGCTGAAGACTTGGTGCGCCTGTCTCAACCTTTTTCAACCGGCAATGCACCGAGTTCTGGCAGTGGCCTTGGGCTTTCCATCGCAAAGGATGTGGCTCGCGCCCATGGTGGTGACCTGACCGTCTCCCCGTCAAACAAGGGCAAGGGAAAGACCATCTCCATATCATTGGCAGTTGAAGCGACGAGGAAGACCGTGGGGCCAAAGACCGGTGCTAGCGCATGACGAAGGGGTTGGCCATGGGTTGGGTTGATGTGTTTATCCAGGTTGTTTTGGTACGGGTGTAGTCGAGGATGGCTTCCATGCCAGCTTCACGCCCATAGCCCGACTGGTTGAAGCCGCCAAACGGCGCAATTGGTGACACCGCCCGATAGGTGTTGACCCAGCAAATCCCGGAGCGCAAACGGTTGGAGACACGATGCGCCCGGCCAACATTTTGCGTAAACACGCCGGAGCCAAGGCCAAAATCGCTGTCATTGGCCAGCGTGATTGCTTCTTCTTCCGTATCAAATGGCAGCAGGGACATGACGGGGCCGAACATTTCAACCTTCAGAGTCTCAGTCTCAGGGCCAGCACATTCAACCAGCGTCGGGTTGAAATAATTGCCTGGCATGTCGGTTGTTCGATTGCCTCCAAAGTGAATTGTCGCGCCCTGCTCCCTGGCCTTGGTAAGCGTGGATTCAATGGTTTCGATCTGCGACGTGGTACAAAGGGGTCCGACATGGGTGTCCGCGGCCAGCGGATCACCCACTACTATGTGTTGCGACTTCTCCTTGATCTGGGCAATCACCGCATCGAACACATTGCGTTGCACGAAACCACGGGTGCCAGCCACGCAGGACTGGCCTGAAGCGCCAAAATTGCCAGCGATCAAGCCATTGACCGCCGTCTCGATATCAGCGTCATCGAAGACGATGATGGGCGATTTGCCACCAAGCTCGAGGGTGGTAACGGCGAAATTCTCAGCCGAGTTGCGCACCACGTGACGTGCAGTTGGCGCTCCACCGGTAAAGGCGATGCGGTCAATATCTTTGTGCCGGGTCAATGGAATGGCGCAGTTTTCAGCGTCGCCGGTGATCACTGATACCACGCCAGCGGGAAAGCCGGCTTGTTCGATCAGTTTGGCAAATTCAAACATCGGCGCTGGGGCCATTTCTGAGGCTTTCAGCACGATCGAGCAACCCGCCGCCAGTGCAGGGCCAAGTTTGGTGGCGGTCAAAAACATCTGTGCATTCCACGGCACAACGGCTGCAACGACGCCAATCGGCATGCGCTGGGTAAAGACATGCATGTCTGGCTTATCGATTGGTAGAACAGCGCCTTCAATCTTGTCGGCGAGGCCAGCATAGTAGCGGTAGTAATCGCCTACATATTTTGTTTGGGAAGCGGTCTCGGCCAATAATTTTCCACTGTCACTGGTTTCTACGCGTCCGAGCAGGTCTGCGTTCTCTTCTATGAGATCGGCTAACCGGTACAGCAATTTTCCACGCGCCGTCTGAGTCATGTCGCGCCATGCCGGGTCGTTGAGCGCGCGAACTGCTGCAGCGACCGCCTTGTCGACATCCTGGGCGCTGGCACAATCGAAGCTTGCCCAGCTCTCGCCACTTGCCGGGTTGATGCTTTCCATAGTCTGTCCGGCAGATCCTGCCGACCAGTGGCCATCGATGAAAAGTTGATAATGAGGGAGGTCTGACATGGTTTGTCCTTCAGCTCAGCTTCGGCATGACATCGGAAAGAAAGCGATCAAGAGAGGCGCGTTTTCTCTCGCTCGACATCCCGCTGTCGATCCAGAATGAAAATTCATCATAGCCCAAATCCTCATATCTTTTGATCTGATCTACGACTTCCTGCACCGTACCTATGGTCAGATCTTGTTTCATGTTTTCCGGAGCCATCATGGTATTTGCTGCCAATTCGTCGTTCGACAGCGGGTCAATATGGCCTTGGCGGACGGTGCGTTTGTTTTGGAACCAGGCACCGAAATAGCAATAGAACTGGCTCAACTCCCGGGCTGCAAGGTCGACGTCATCGGCGTCTGAGCCCACATAGGTATGGTGCAACAGCATCACCTTGGGGCGCTTGTCGGAATAACCGTTGCAGGCCGTGTTGAACCGTTGCATCAGCGATTCTATCTCGCCGATGCCCTGCCAAAGCGGTGTCACCTGGACGTTAAAGCCGTTTTGCACGGCAAATTCGTGGCTGTTGGGATCACGCGCTGCAATCCAGATTGGTGGACCGTCCTGCTGTAATGGTTTCGGTGCCGAACTGGTCGCTGGGAATTGGTAAAATTCACCTGAATGGGTGCAATCTCCGTTCCATAGTTGTCGCATAAGCGGTGCAGTTTCCCGCATTCTTTGTCCAGCTTCCCAGGCGTCCATACCCGGCATCAACCGTTCGTATTCATAGGAATAGGCTCCCCGGGCCAAGCCCAGTTCCAGACGTCCCTGGGTCACCAGATCAGTCATAGCAGCTTCACCAGCCAACTTGATTGGGTGCCAAAACGGCACGACTATTGTCCCGGTTCCAAGCCTGACATTCTTTGTATGGCGGGCAATGTCGGTGATGGTGATAAACGGATTGGGGGCGATTGTGAATTCCATGCCATGGTGTTCACCGGTCCATATGGCCCGCATGCCGCCCTGATCGGCCATGGTGCACAGCGTCAAAAACTCATCATATAGATGTTGATGATCCTGCTGCGGAGCCTGGCGCTCCATATGGGCAAAGAGAGAGAACTCCATCAAAAACTCCTAGACTTGTGCCGGTTCTGCTGGATGTACTTCGCCGCGCTGGGCATCGCCGATATACAGTCCAAATTGATTGTTGCGGTACTCGTGCTGATAGCGGCGCATCATGTCCGGGTTGGCCGGCTCTTTCAGCTCAGTCAGCATGGGCGTTGATATGGGCCAAAACTCACAGTTGGCGGCTTTTGGCTCCTTGCTCAAACGAGCGCGGAATACGGTAACATGGTTGGCATTGTCCGTGTCATCGAATGCCGAATAGACCGGTCCTAGCTCGGCCTCGATTCCAATCGAAACCAAATGCTGCGCAATGGCTGAGCGCGCGCCTGCCCGATCACCAATTTTGACGCTGGGAATATGTACACCTTGTGTATCTTTGATAACACATAACTGGCCGTCTAGTTCAACCAAAGCGGCGGCTATGATTGTTGTATCCCTTGGTGCAGGTGCCTCGGAGCGGCGTTCTTGATTGAGGCTGAAATAGCCGTCTCTGCAATATCCCAAACCTGGCTTTGCAGCGTTGTGGAAACTTAAAATTTTGCCAATCAGAATCAGGTGATCTCCAGCGTCAACCGATTGATGTTGGTTGCAGGAAAATTGGGCAGCAGCACCGTCAATGAGTGGACAACCATATTCATCAGCCTGCCAGGAAACCTGTCCAAACCGGTCGCCTTTGGAACTGGCAAAAATGTTGGAAATGGCCTCCTGGCCTTCGGCCAGAATGTTCACGGCAAAATGGCTGGCATTGGAAAAGGCGTCGAAACTGGAGAGGTGGTTTCCCGGGCAGACCAGAAGCAGCGGCGGATTCAGCGACACCGATGTGAAGGAATTGGCGGTGAAGCCAACTGGTTCGCCGCCGGGCGATTGGGCGGTGACGATAGTGACGCCAGTCATGTAACTGGCGAGCGCGGCGCGCAATTCCTTTGGATCTAGGTCAGACATGATCAGCACTCATTTGGCGATGGAATACCCTGATGTGCCCACATACTTCCTGCGCATGGGTCATCGGCATCATGTGGCGCGCGTCTTCGATCACTATGGCGCGTCCAAGTGGAGCAAGCCCGGCCATGATGTTCGACATTTCAGGTGTCGAGTTGGGTTCGTTTGCGCCAGTGATGAACAGTGCCGGTGAAGCCATTTGCTGCAGGTCATTGTTCGTGGGGCCATCCTCATGGGCAAACACGTGATAGGCGTCGCGGTAACCATCAGGGTCAACGTTCATCAACCAGTCACGGCATTGATGGGCCATCTGGGCTTCATTGCCTTGTGGCTGGTTGCCAAACCAACGGGCGATCGTTGGTGATGGGTCGGAGAGGGACGCTTGCTTTAATTCTGCGGCCCGCGCTTTCACCGCATCGGCCGCTGCATCAGTCCGACGATAAATGGCGTTGAGTGGCACAACCATGGAAACCTGATCAGGAAGTTTCACCGCCAGATCAAGAGCAATCAGCGCTCCTAGCGAGTGACCGACCACTATCGATGGGCGGTCGAGTTGGTGCAGCAAGTCAGCCATTGTGTTGGTGTAGCTGCAAAGCGACAATTCAGTGTCGTCGGCCAATCGCGGGCTTTCGCCGTGGCCAGGCAAGTCCGGAACGACTACCTCAAAATGTGGCACAAGGTGGGGCAGCATGGCGCCCCAGGATTCACCGCGCAATCCAACTCCATGAATAAGCACCATTGAAGGCCGCTGGCATTCCCTGCCGCCTTTCTCGCCGCTGACCACGCCGCTGTTCTCGCCGCAGCGCCAGCCTGTGAGGCCAGATGTCAGCTCAGACCGCGGCCGGGTTGTCCAGGTCATGTCCCAAATCCTTCAAGTCCTGATAGCGGTCACCAATGCGGTGGTGGGGCCTCCCGCTGGTCGCTGCGCCAAGCGTGATCACCAGTTCGTCGGCGCGCGGCGCGTCTGGAATGGCGAACTGAATGGTCAGGTAGTGGGAACGCCGACCAGCATCGTTCTTGTCCATCAGTGGGATAGATACCGGCGCATTGGCCCCGCCTCGCGTATTGGAAAATGCCAGATAGCTTTTAGCCCCGACGGCTTCCCGATAGAAATTGCCGAACCGCAATGTGTGGATCAACGCAGAGGCGTGTTCAATTTCACCATCGAGACCGACAACAGCCGCCTTGCCATAGGCTTCGATGGCGTCGCCAGTGCCAGCCAGCGTAATCATTCTATCGGTCAACAGAGCGCCCAATTCGGGGCCAAGGGCCATGATCTCCGGCTTCAGGTCCTCGACATAACGGCCGGCCCAAGGGTTGGTAACGACCGCAGCAACCGCAAACATGCGCCACGGCTTGCTGGCGGGCTTGAAGCCTTCGATCAGCACCTCTTCGTCATAGGTGACAATCTTGCGGATTTCCGGGCTCATGGCGGCTCTCATCAAGGCTTTGGACAGGTGAGCCTCAGCCTGCAGAATTGGTCAGAAATTGACAAACGATGGATTTGTGGTCATTGGCATTAGTCAAACTAATGCATGAATTTTAGCAAATGGCACAACCGCTTCCTCCGCTGGCCTGGTTCCGGGCATTTGAGTGTGCCGCCCGGCATCTCAGCTTTACCCATGCCGCGCAGGAGTTGAATCTGACCCAATCCGCGATCAGCCAGCATATACGGTCATTAGAAGCCCGCTTCGGCAGCGCGCTGTTTGTCCGCAAACACCGGGGAATTGCCCTGACCGATCAGGGACGTCGTTTGTTGCCGGAAGTGGCCAGCGCCATCAGCATATTGCGTTCGGCATCAGAGACCTTCGAAACTCCGACAGACAAACGCCTTTTGACCATCAGCGTCAGCACCAGCCTGGCGCAATGGTATCTGGCCCCAAGGTTGAAGAAATTTAGCCAACAGCATCCTGATCTCGGTCTGCGCATTATCTCAAAAGTCTGGCCCGATGAGTTTGCTGGTTCCAATGCGGATGTTGAAATTCGCTTTGATGCCCCCGGCTCCGCCGAACCCGGGTCAACCAGGATTGGCAGCGACAAGATCGTCACTGTCGCCGCTCCAGACTTGGTAAATGGCTCGGCTGTCCGGACGGTCAACCTGCGGCCACATCAGATTGCAGAACGCTCCTTGATTCAGGTTTTGGGCACCAGTGACAGCTGGACTCGCTGGGCAGCTGCGCACGGCTACGAGGGATTGCTCAATATCACCTGTAACGTTGAGTCCCATGGTGCGGCGGTGGATTTTGCCCGTGCGGGAACCGGCATTGCCTTGACCAGCTTTTCAGTTGCGGCTCCCTGCCTGCTCGATGGCTCGTTAATTTTGCTTGAGAAGCAGCAAATGACCGCTCAAGACGGCTATTATTTGACGATTGCCCAAAACCAAAACACCCGGCAGGCTGAAGCTTTTTCCCGTTGGTTGCAGGCAGAGGTTCAGCAAATCGAGGATGATGCCCAAAGCCACACTTTCGAGCGGTGGGTGTGAACACTCAAAATCACCGATTGGGCGAACTTGGATATTGACAAAACCGGGTTGGTGAAGCTCGGTGTTGCCACCAAAACTCACCAGGAATTCGGCACATGGTTTCGCGCAACAAAAATCTTGGACCCAGAACGCGGGCTGTTCATGGCGGCGAAGCGCCAGATACAGCAACTGGTGCATCGGCTCCGCCGTTGCACATGTCCTCAACGTTTGTGACCGATCAGGTTGCTGGCTTCTCGGCCCATGAGATCGAGGAGGATTCCGGCTTTTTATATGCCAGATGGGGCAATCCAACCGTCACCATGCTCGAGAAGAAGATTGCCGCCCTGGAAGGCACCGAAGATTGTTTGTGTTTTGCCTCGGGCATGGCTGCGGCAACGGCAATCTTTTTGACGTTTCTTTCAGCCGGAGACCATGCGGTGATGTCGGATGTATCCTATGCCGGGGTTGCCGAACTGGCTCGCGATACGTTGCCACGATTTGGCATTGAGGTGACGCTGGTGAATATGGCGGATCTCGCCGCTGTTGCAGCGGCTATACGGCCACAGACCAAGCTTGTTCATTGCGAAAGCCCGGTTAATCCAATTGGCCGATTAACCGATCTTGCTGGCGTATCCAGATTGGCCCATGCGGCTGGCGCCCTGGTGTCCTGCGATGCAACATTTGCCTCGCCGCTGGGCCAGAACTGTACCGAACTTGGTGTTGATTTGATCATGCATTCGGTGACCAAATATATTGGTGGGCACGGGGATGCCGTGGGCGGTGCGGTTGCTGGATCTGCAGCGACCATTCAGCAAATGCGATTGGAATCTTCAATCCATCACGGCTCCATCATGTCGCCGTTTAATGCTTGGCTGATTGCCCGTGGAGCGGCCACATTGCCGTTGCGAATGAAGGCTCATGAGAGTTCTGCCCAGCAGATTGCCGAATGGCTGGAGAGCCGGGAATCTGTGACCCGGGTGATCTATCCGGGTCTTGCCTCACATCCGCAACACCAACTGGCGCGCAGCCAGATGACCAACATGTCCGGCATGATTTCGTTTCAGGTTGGTGATGCCGCGCGGGGTCGTGACATCGCGCAGAAACTGATCGATGAGCTGGCCATTATTCACTACGCGGTATCTCTGGGTCACCATCGTAGTCTGATCTTCTGGATGGAAACGGATCCGCTGATGGAAACCTCATTTCGCCTGACTGGAGACGCGCTGGAAAGCTATCGCGACTATGCGGGCGATGGTGTTCTCAGGCTTTCCGTTGGTTTGGAGGATGCCGACGATCTAATTGCCGATTTGGCGCAGGTTTTATGAGCTAGCGCGTGGCTTAATTGTCAGCGGCGGTTCCGACCGCCCCCTCGACATCGGTATAGAGGTTGTTCACTTCCTGACCGGTGTCGCCCATGCCCATGATTGCGACGACTGAAATGAGCAGAGCAGCGATGCCGTATTCCATTGCCGTGGCGCCGCTTTCATTCCGGATGAATTTTTCAATTTGAGTCATTTGTGTATCCCCAATAGATCCCTCAAGCCCCAGCCGTTGCCAAAAAATTTCAGCACCGATGGTGGGCAAGCTAATTCTCAGTTCTACATTTCTGGTTGACAGACATGGTTAGCAAAAGGTGAGCAGTGCGGTTGGCTGTGCGAGGGGGTGTTGCAGACACTCGCATAAGCGCATCTGCCCGGTGCCGTGCGCCAAAGGATTGTTATTATCGAAGACCGCAACGATCTCCTTTAAGGCTGGTTAGATGTTCCTGAGCAGTTTCGATGTCGTAGGGCGTGACCATTAGAAAAACAGCCCATCGCCATCACTTTGTTTGGTTGATTCATCCAAAACACATAAAGAACCAACCAATTTGTGACCGCAGATGAACAAACATGAACATCAGATCGCTGAGATGAACAGAATATCCTCAAAGTTCAGATGTCTTGTCGGAAAACGATAGACATCTGGGAACAGTGGAAAACAAAACATGTGGTGCCTCCGCCGGAATCCAATAATTTATACAACCAATTGATACAATGAGATATTCAAAAATCAATTGGGATTAGTACCAACAATTGTACCAACAAAATCAATCTGCAGCTCCTACTTTTGGGGAAAACCGGCCGTTGGCCGATTGTCGATATAGCTGGTCAAAGTCGCCAAAGCGGACGTTGAAAAATTATGGAGCTGCAGTTGCCCAAAGGTTGCTTTGAGCCCAATTTACCAAGAATCTGTCTGATCTTGAATGACTGCTAATTGCGTTATCAAGGCAAATCGCAATATCGTCGGGGATTGTGTTCGACGTTTATCACTGAGGGAAGTCTTTATGAGCAATAAACCAGACCTCGCAGCATTATTTGGGGCAACGGAGTCAAAAACATTTCTTGGCCTAGAAGCCTGTGGAGACTTAGATAATATTGACGCATCTTCCGCTTTTATTGGAGCACCGTGTTCAACTCCCTATGGCTCAGTTGGTGCATATGCGCAAAATGGTCCCGCTTCACTGCGCAAGGCCATTAGTTCACTAACTGCAAATATCGATAGACACAATTTTGATCTTGGTGGCCCAACGTTTCCGGAAGGCACAAAACGTGCGGTCGATTGTGGTGATCTGCCTTGGAGCGACACCGATTTTGCCAAGAACAGACAAACCATACGGCAAACCGTATCCAAAGTGGTTAGCCATGGTGTAATTCCAATCGTGATAGGGGGAGATGATTCCATCCCGATCCCAATGCTCGATGCAATGGCAGATACGGGAAAGTCGTATACTGTTTTGCAGATTGACGCGCATATTGATTGGCGGGAAAGCCACATGGGCGAAACTCACGGTCTCTCGTCGACTATGCGTCGAGCTTCTGAAATGGGTCATATTAAGAAAATCATCCAAGTTGGAGCACGAGGAATCGGGTCAGGTCATTCATCTGACTATGAGGACGCTGTCGCATGGGGTGCAAAGTTTTTTCCAGGTTTAGATATACATCGCCACGGATTGCAGCCTGCAATTGAACAAATAGGAACCGGTGACAATGTAATCCTCTGCATCGATATTGACGCCATGGACCCTTCAATCACACCCAACACCATCGGTCGCGCTCCAGGGGGACTAAGCTATTATCAAGTGTTTGAATTGATTACTGCCGCTGCAGATCGAGGTCGGATTGCTGCGGTTGATTTCGTAGAAATCATGCCGGAAGTGGATGTCGACGGTATTGGGGGCCTCACGGTTTCCAGGTTGGTGGCAGCCACAATGGGAGTCATTGCTCGACAGGAACTTACAGAAAGTTGACATAAGAAATACCACAGTGAATTGGTACTTGGCCCGCATCTCGGCCAATGGTTCAAGTGCTGCCAGCAAAAGGCTCTAGGTCCGGTTCGAGCCCATAGTTACCAAAATAGTGCGCATCGCAGATGCGATTGATTGTCGACTACATGGCTGGCGAGTGTGACCTGTTGCGGACGCTAGCAATTTCGCCGAGATTGAAAGAAGCAGACATTCAATCGGGCTGCCTTTAGAACAAAGGTTGCTCAAAAGAATTACCGATGGTTCAAAGATTGCTCGCAGTACTGTAACCAAAATAGGTTCGCCACGCCCCATTACTCGTTTTATCCGTGACCTCTGAATTCCTATTATTCCTCTTGATTGGTGCTGCTCTAGGCGGCTTCGTTAGTGGTCTAGCAGGCTTTGGCACGGCTTTGTTTGCTCTTGGTTGGTGGTTGCAAATTATGCCTGCTTCTGAGGCGGTTGCTTTGTGTCTCGTTGTCTCAATGTTGTCCGGCTCTCCTGGTTTGGTCATGGTCCGCAACTCAATTGATTGGCGTGCTCTCAACCGTTTTCTCATTCCAGCAGTTTTCGGAATCCCACTTGGACTGGTGCTTCTGGAATACGTTTCAAGTCATATGCTGATGTGGGTTATTGCCGTTTTCATGCTCGTATACGGTATATATTTTGGACTACGGAAAAACCTGCCTAAGATCAGCGGCCCATGGATCACCATCGACATTTGCATAGGGTTTACCAGCGGTGTTTTGGGGGCTCTTGCAGGCTTATCCGGTGCTTTGCCAACCATGTGGTTGTCCTTGCGACGGTGGCCCAAGTTGCGGGTTCGAGGCATTTTACAACCCTTCAACATGATCGTTTTACTAGTTTCAGCCGCCGGTCTTTTTATTCAGGGAGCCTATACGACGCACGTTCTCAGAACCATCGTTGTGGCAATGCCCGCGACTATTTGTGGGGCGATGCTTGGCATCTGGGTTTTTGGAAAAATGGACGACAGTTTGTTCCAACGGACGCTCATTGCGCTGATGGCACTCTCAGGATTTTTGTTAATGATGCGACTGTTGCTGTCGCCCAATTAGGTTTGGTAGAACGATTAAAACTCGCGAATACACTTGAGGACGCCAGCCATGAAGAACATCCTTTGCTACGGAGATTCCAACACTTGGGGCTGCAAACCGATCGAGAAATTGGGTCATATTGAACGGTTTGGCGCAGATGATCGCTGGACTGGCATCTTGAGCAAACGACTAGGCGAAGGATATCAGGTGATTGAAGAAGGATTGAACGCTAGGACGACTGCTCATGACGACCCAATCGATGGTACACACAAAAACGGTAGATCCTATCTTCTGCCATGCCTTGAATCTCATGTGCCGCTTGATTTGATAATAATTATGTTGGGAACAAATGATCTAAAAAGCCGATTTTCACTATCGGCGTTCGATATCGCCAGTGGGATCAAGCCACTTTTAGAAATTGTTTCATCAGTTGCACCAAAAAACGGCGGACAAAAACCTCAAACTCTGGTTGTAGCACCGCCGCCACTTGCTCGGCTTAGTCTCCTCGCCGAAATGTTCGAGGGGGGGAGTAAGAAATCTAACCTGCTGGCCAGGCACTACAAAGCCTTGGCCTCACTTTTCGACTGCCACTTCATTGACGCCGCTGAAGTGGTCACTTCCAGCGATGTCGACGGAATTCATCTGGATCTTGATCAGCACGAGTTGCTTGGCGAAGCGATAGCCGCCAGAGCCCGAACAATTCTCTCTGCCAGCTAACATGGATACGGTCGCCTTGAGGAAGTGCGATGTAAATTTTGGACTCCTTTCGTCTATTTGTATGTTGTCGTCGACGAAAAATTTACTCAACTTCAAAGGCAGTTCTGCCCGTTCTTCTGCCGTTTGCTCAAACCGCGTCTAGGTCTGGATTGAGCCCTTTTCGGACAATACTGCGTAAGGAAATAATGTCTGCTTTCGGTGAAAGCCGCTTACTGATGTGTTGGGCTCCACTTATCGAGAGCTTCAAGAAATCTGTCCTTTTCTCCCTCATGCATTGTGATGTTGGTGTGCGGATAGGGGAAGTTGCCTGCCGTCACTTCGTTTTGAAACTGACCAAGAGCAGCGACGCGCTCTTCGTGGATCTGCTTGTGCAAACGTCCCACATTGCCAAAAGCATGAGCATGCTTGGGCGGTTTGTCCTCTTCGCTGGCCTCACCACACACATCCGCAACGAACGACATGATCACGTCGCCGGCCATGCCGGACCCCAGTGAGAAAGTCACAATGGAAGTCTTTTTATTGACCGCTTCCAGCACTTCTTCAGCGATGCATTCGGCTTCAACGGCGATGACTCCCACGTCCTCCATTCGTTTCAGAGTTTCAAAGATCTGCATTGCTTCATCGGCCTTGCGACCCCATCCGCGCAGACCACCGCAATAGTGGCTGAAGGTCGGAATCAATCCGATATGGCTTTGTACCGGAATACCCTCTCGCGACATCATCTCCAGCGCATCAAGCGAACGCAGCGTGTAATACATGTCTCCACCACGGCGCATCGCCTCAAACGCGTCAGCCAGCAGTTCCTCGTTCGAGCCGAATTGGGCCCATCGGGAGCCCACCCGGCAGAAGTGGGTTGGGGCGATGGCGCGAACATTGTCGATCTGGTCCATGCCAACCACAAACAGATCGATGCCAGCGTCCCGACAAGCCCGGATCTCATCGGCGTTGGCGGGGTTGGACATGGTGAGCTTCTTGTTCGTTTCCTTAAGTGCCTGCAAGTCCGAGATCGTGTAGTTGCGCTTCGCCGGTTTGCGGGAAAAATCATAAATGCGTTTCATGTGTGGCCTCCCCTCAAGCAAAAGCGCTTTTAGCACCCCCGGACTTTTGGACTTGAAAGATCGAACTGATGTCTGCCGCCGGTGGATAAGGCAACCGAACAGGAACCTCCTTCATACGGGGCTGCAGCACAGGGTCTCCAATGATCATTCTGTCCGAAAGGTCGTCCCACTGCTCTTGCTGCGACAAGCGCTGTATATACGCGGAGCCGCCCATGAGCGGCCATGCATCTGCCGCACAGCATTCATAGAACAGCATCAGCCTTGCGCGATCAGAGACGTTCGGTGCTGAACCGTGCAGGGTCCGCGCGTGGTGGACGGACATGCTACCGGCCCTGCCAGTGATTGTAACCGCCTTTTCAATCTGAAAATCAGGGTCAGACGGATCCACGGCACCGCAGAAAACGTTGTCTGCGCTGTTGTGGTTCAAAACTGGTCCCTTGTGAGAACCAGGAATGACCTGCAGCGGGCCATTTTCCTCAGTGACGTCTTCCAAAAAGACGCCGAAGGCCAACATGTCGTCATTGGTGTGGGGATAAAAGGCCCAGTCCTGATGCCACTCGACGGCAGCACCGCCACCAGGGGCCTTTGCATTCAGTTTAGATGTTTGCAGTACCGCGTTTGGGCCAACGAGCTGCCGCAGGACCTCGGTGATCCCTGAATTCTTCAATACGTCCCAAAAGAACGGGTGCTGTTTGTGAGGCAATTTGATCCGGGTCAGCTTTGGGGTTTCGGAATTGTGCCCTGTATCCAGGTCATAGACATCGTTGCTTTCGCTCACATGACGAGAGCGATCGATGAAATCGTGCGTGACATCCTGCATGCGTTGAAGCTGTTCGGGGGTCACGACATCGTGGACGAGAAGATAACCATTCTCTTGGTAAGATTCGATCTGTTCCCTGGTGAGCATCGTGGTTCCCTTCCGTAAAACTGTTTTATGGTATCGATACCAGACTTGATTTGGTATCGATACCAAGGTCTATTGAACCCGTCAACAAGCACGTAGTTAACACTGCAGGAGACGAGCCTTGAGTAAGGGCAAATGGGTCACAATGAAGGACGTCGCCGATCTTGCCCAGGTGGGGACGATTACGGTTTCACGAGTCTTGCGAACCCCAGAAAAGGTCACGGAAGCAAAACGCAAGCGGGTTCAAAAGGCGATTAGGGAACTCGGTTATGTCCCGGACAACACCGCAGGAGCGCTGTCGTCAAGCAAAAGTCGGGTATTTGGAGCAATCGTATCCACGATAAATGACTCGGTGTTCGCTCAAACGTTGGACAGCCTGTCGAGCACCCTGCGGGCGGCTGGATATGAACTGCTTTTGACGAGCACTAACTATGATCCGGACGTAGAAGAAGACGCGTTACGGGCACTTCTCGCCCGCCGTCCGGACGGGATTGTTCTGACAAGCACATCTCATTCCGCCGAGGTCGCGAAACTGCTTCAATCGGTGAACATACCGGTGGTCGAAATCTGGCAGTTACCGCCAGCGCCGCTGGACATTGCAGTTGGCTTTTCGAATTTTCAGGCCGCCTGCGACATGGCGCATCATCTGATCAGCAAAGGCAGAAGGAACATTGCTTTTCTTGGGGGACATGAGCCGCGAAATGAACGTGGCCGGCGTCGCCGCGAGGGATATGCCGCTGCGCTCAACCAGGCTGGCATGGGGCCGGCAATGTGGCCCAATGAAGATCAAGATCTGCGCTCCGGAATCGAACTTGGCTCGGCATTTTTTGAAGAATGTTTGAAAGAAGATCCGCAGCTCGATGCGGTCATGTGCGTGAGCGATCAGGTGGCGGTTGGCGTTCTTTGCGAAGCCAGAAGACGTGGTGTGGAAGTCCCTGGCGACATCGCAGTATCGGGTTTCGGTGGATTTGAAATTTCGTCGCCATCAGGTTTTGATCTGACCACGATTGCGATTCCAGGATATGATATCGGTGTCGCCTCGGCCAAAGCGCTTCTTGATCCCGAAACGGCAAGAGCCAACAAGATCATTGACGTTGGTTACAGATTGGTCGAACGCGGAACGGCATAACATCATCTTCGGACATTGAGCGTTCGCCCTTGAAGGTTCATTTTGTCCGCTCTACCGACCTTGCAGGCGCGCGCTTGGCCAACTTGCATGAATGGCAGCTCCGGCGAAATTAGACGTAGAGACCAATTCTTTCTCGAATGGCGGGTTTGGGCCGGATTTCCCCTATGGAGAAGTGATCGGTGGAGGCACGCGACGTTTTCCTGACAGTGCGTTTCCTGCAATCGCCGAAAGCAGAATTACGCCGCCGATCAGCGTATACGTACTTACTGTCTCACTGAGAAAGAGCCAAACCCAGAGCGGGCCAAGCAAGACCTCTGCCAAGGATAATAGGGTCAGCTCTGCTGCCGGTAAACTGCGTGAGCCCAGCGTGTAAAGTATCAGGCCAGCTCCCACCTGGAAGACCCCCATGCCCATTGCAACGCCACCGTCGTGCATGCTCAGAACAATCGACAACCCCATGAATTGGCAAATTCCCAAGGTGATAACGAAGGCGAATAGACCGGATAGAAAAACGGATGGGAGCATTTCACCTGTCCGCCCCCAACGCAACGCCACGGTAAAGACAGCGAATCCAAGAGCCGATCCTAGTGCGGCTAAGCTGCCTAGCAGAGCGACACTCCCGGATCTGTCCGCAACCATGATCGCAATGCCCGCCAGGGCCACCACGATCGCGATCCACGTCGCTGCACGAACAGGTTCGCGCAAAACCATCCAACCAAGAACGGCTGCCATGAACGGCGCTGTCGCGAAAAGCAGCATCGCATTAGCAACGGAGGTATTTTGAATTGCGTAGATGCCGCCGGAATAGGCGACCACCAGCGCGAGAGCAGCGACGACCGCGGGGAATCCGACGCGGCGAATTTGCGCAAACGGGCTTTCATCTGAGCGCAAGCGAATGACTATGTATAGAAAGAGCGACATGCTGATCGAGCGATAGAGAAGGATCTGCCAAACGACAGCATCCTCAATCAGGCGAATGCCGAGACCAACGGTTGACCACAGAACACCGGCCGCGAAGACGAAGAGCACACCATATCTGGAAATCTCATCCGAATGGGAAACGGGGAAAATCGCTGTCACAAGGCACCTTTCGCGGGGATCTTGCCCAGGACGATACATACAAGGAGAGGTTTTTTATCTCACGTTTGCGACATCCGCATTTGGTCGCACATGATTGTAGACACATGCTCACCTTGAACGACCGCTTTTGTAAAATTCGGCTTGCCCGTTTTGATCAGATCCAATGTCGGCAATGGGCCGACACCGAGGCGTCGGCCCAAGATCATCAGATCTCTACGCTCTCTGAAATCGAGAGTGCATCTTCTAGATCAACTCCCAGATAGCGGACAGTGCTATCCATCTTGGTATGGCCAAGCAGCAGTTGGACTGCTCTAAGGTTTCCAGTTTTCTTATAGATCTGAGCCACCTTTGTTCGTCGTAGTGAATGCGTTCCATAGGCGCTTGGTTCAAGACCAATCGATGCGACCCAATCTTTGACTAGGCGGGCGTACTGTCGCGTTGAGATGTGGTCCGGATCATGGAAGCGTCCGGGCCATAAGAAATCTGATCCAGTCATAGCTGGATCATCGATCCACGATCGCAGAGACCGTCTGGTTCCTTCTGTTATCTCGAATTGAACGGGTTGTGCCGTTTTCGATTGGAGTATCGACGTGCGCTCTTTGAGGTGCCCTGCGGCGAGAACATCTTTGACAAGTAGTTTTACAAGGTCGCAACCACGCAGTTTGCTATCAACAGCCATATTGAAGAGCGCCAAATCGCGCCTATTGTCAGCTAGTTCCAGTCGCACACGTATTGCCCATACGTGTTTTGGTTGTAGCGGCCTTTTTTGCCCGACGATCCGTCCTCGGTTCCAAGCACGGCGCGGGGGAATAATCGCAGGTAGATTGGGAGTGGACATTACCGTTCTCCAATCCGTCCCTCCACTCCGCACCATCAGCAACATGCCGACATTGGTGAACCTACCAGAACAACGTCGGGCAATTCACACTACGAGCCCTCAACGGACTCAAATGACAAGTCGCAAAATGGGTAGTAACGACTGTGTCGCAAAGCTTTCGTCAATGTGGCCGCGGTTCGACAACCGCTTAGGAACCGACTAGCCTAAGTCACAATGCGTTAAGTCATTGGGATAGAGCTTGATATGTCAAATGGACTCACAGGTGGTTGCCTTTGTGGAAAGGTGAAGTACGACACTGGCAGCGATCCACTTTGGGTGACGATTTGCTATTGTAAGTTCTGCCAGCACGCCACCGGTTCAGACCGGATGATTGAGCCTATATTTGAACACGATCCGTTTACGTTCGTTGAAGGTGACCCTGCTTTATATACGTTGAGATCAGATGGTAGTGGAAAGAATGTGAATGTTCACTTTTGCTCGCAGTGCGGGACCAAACTTGCTCTGACCTTCGAGCGTTGGCCCGATCGACTGGGCATTTATGTCGGCACGCTAGATGATCCCACGTCGATCTCAGTGAACCCCGAAAACACCAAACATATTTTCGCATCCGAGGCTCGGCCCGGTACTATCTTCCCGGCCGGATACAATGTGTTCGACCGCCATGCCACAGAAAACGATGGGACCCCAATCGAGCCGACCGTACACAATTCACACCGTTCGTTTGGTCGCTAGAAATAAATGCGAAACCTTTGTTGGCAATCGCCGTTGACGAGACAGAACTTCCTGAGTTCGAACGTCAAGACGGTCCGCACTGCAGTCTTTAATCCGTTGGAGCATAATTTCTCAACGCATGCAGCTGGCTGGAACATTAGAATCAGCGGAATGAGCTGGGAAAGAGTAAATTCAATCGGCTCCATTTGGAAGCACCGGGGCTGATGACGACCAAACGGAGCCATCCTTACACATCCCCCATGAAAAAGGCATGGCATTTGCGCCAGGATGACGGTGGCAGCTTTGTTGCAAACACCGACCTCAGAGGCATAGCACTTGCAGCAAAGGGGGACAGCCCCATTCAGCACTTAATTAAACTCGATCTGAACGCGTGATGAGCTGCCGCTTAAAAGGTTGATTGGTCCGCTCTTCTGCCTTTCGCTCAGATCGCGTCCAGGTCTGGATTGAGCCCTTATTACCAATTTGTGCATTGTCGCAGACGAGACACTGGTATCTTGTTTCGGAAGTGTCGAAGCGATTGGGGGTTAGCACGCATTCGCTTTATGCATGAGTTAAGGAGTTTTCCAACGCATCTGGAAGTGATCGGTCGACCGAGATACGGCGGCTGAAGTTGGAACTGGCGAGTGTCACAGAGGAGCGTGACATTTTAAAAAAGGCTACCGCGTACTTCGCCAAGGATGGAAAATGAAGTACGCGTTCATGGTTCTCCTCCCGTCACTGAAGCAGCGATTGCGCTCACCAGATCTGTTCTGGTGGGTGTTTTTGATTTCAGGGAAGGCGATTCAGAAGTGTGGCTTCGCGTAATTTGAGCCAAACAGGGAACAAAGGACCGTTGGTAAAGAAGTGGCCCGCCCAAAAGATAAGGGGGATAGTTTTCAAGGAGATCTTCAGCAACTATTGCACAACTGTCCCAGCCACTAAAATCTTGCGTCCTCCAGTCCGCAAAACGGATCTATCGGACTGTCCTGGTTCCAATTGCTTTTCCCCTGCAGCAGATCGACGACAGCTCGTTGGGCTGTTTCCGTATTTGAATAGGCGTTGATGTAGGTCGGGACGCGCGGCGCATCATATAGCAAATAGGGGAAGCCGAACGAGACCAGCACTGTGGGAACCTCGTGCCAGTACCGTTTCATCGCAGGCCCAAATCCGCCACAGATGGACAGCCAGTCCAGAAACAGGTGCCCTCGGGTCAGCAGAGTCTCATCGCCAAACAGATACAAAATCAGATCATAGTCGCGAGGATCAATGTTACTTTCTGGTGTGAACTGAGTGACCTCATGCCCCTTTGTCTCCAACAGATTCGGCAGCACGAATGGAATGGGTTCCGGCAGGAAAGGCATTTTGATGCCCTCGCCGAATATCAATACGTGTTTGTGAATATCAGGCGAGATTGGCAGGGTTTTGGCCGTGTCTTTCACCAAGGTCGGTGCCTTACGGGCGACCTCGTGTGACAGAACGAGAGCAGCCTCTCGGTCGACCGCCGGTACTTGTCGATCCGGATCATTCAAATTCAAGCGGGCCTTGAGTTCCAGCTGTCGTCGAAGGGCATCGTCGATCCTCTCTTCAGTGAGGCTGCCGGCTTCCAGAGCTTCGTACAGGTGAGCGAGATCGTCCTCCGGATCGTCGGAAAACAGGATCACGTCACAACCCGATGCTACCAGTTCCGGCAGTACTTGGCTGCGTGGTCCCCAGGACCCAAGACCCGCCATAGCAGTGGCATCCGACACGATCAAACCTTCAAATCCCAACTCTTTGCGCAACAAGTTTTGATTGATGTGGTGGCTGATACTCGCCGGGATAAATGCAGAGAGTTCAGCTTTGGGGACGAGCGAGCGGATGTAAGCGGGGAAGGCGATATGAGCTGACATGATTGCGCAAACACCTTGGGCAATGGCCGCCTTGTACATCTTGCCAAACACGTCCCACCAGTCCTCCACCGTCAGGGGGTTGATCGTGGTCAGCAGATGTTGATCACGAGCGTCAAATCCTTCGCCTGGAAAATGCTTGACCGTTGCGGCAATTCCATGTGCTTGAAACGCTTCGACTTGAGCGAGAGCATGCCGCGAAACACGCGCCGGGTCATTGCCAAAGCTCCGAGTCCCTACAATGGCGCTGCGCCATTCCGCATTGACGTCTGCAACTGGCGTGAAGGTCCAGTTGATGCCCATGGCCCGCGCTTCAAGCGCCATCGCCTTTGTTACTGACGCAGTGATTTCAACATCTTCGATGGCAGCGAGCCCCAATGGATTTGGCCATTCTGCCCCAGATTTGAGGCTCATTCGCGATCCTTCCAAATCCGCAGAGACGAACAGGGGAACCGGCATGTTGGCATTCAACTCCGCCAGAATGGCTCTTTCGTCTTCCGGCGTAGTAGTCATCATGCGGGTGATCCCGCCAGGACGAAACGCCCGGGCAGTCTCAAGCGAAACCGGATCGTGACCAGGGCAAATCAAGGTGAACAGCTGACGCAGTTTATCATCAAGGGTCAGATGGTTCAGAAGACTATCAATCCAAACCTGGTCGTGTGAAGTAAGCTGACGCATTGATAGTCGTGCCTTATGCCCAATTGTCTTCCCACAAGGATACCGTGGGGGAGCAAGAAATAGAATCCCGGATTTGCTCAAGCTGTGGAAATTTGCTGATCTCTAGCGGCCGTGGTTCATTTTCGGCCAATCCGCTTCAGATGTCTTGTGGACTTGCCCCTGTTTAGTTCCGCATCCGCTTCTCGGTCATTGAATGGAATCAAGCCAATGACCGTTCCGAGCCCTTAGTGTCCAATTAAATACTACCGTTGAATGTCCACAATGGCACTTCTCAAGGCACATCAGATTGCAGTCTGGTTCACGCGCCTGATCAATTCTTCGCCTGTTTCTTTGCGCTCGCTATAGCGTTCGACAAGATAATCAGAACGCCCCCGGGTCAGAAGTGTGAATTTGACCAACTCCTCCATGACATCGACCATCCGATCATAGTTAGGTGATGGCTTCATTCGGTCATTATCGTCGAATTCGAGAAATGCTTTGGGGGTTGAGGACTGGTTCGGGATTGTCACAAGTCGCATCCAGCGGCCAAGAATACGTAGTTGATTGACAGCATTGAAGCTTTGCGATCCACCATTGACCTGCATCACCGCAAGCGTCTTGCCTTGGGTTGGCCGAACGGCCCCCAGCGAGAGCGGAATCCAGTCGATTTGCGATTTCATGATGCCAGTCATGGCCCCGTGGCGCTCTGGCGAACACCAGACCATACCCTCGCTCCAGGTAACAAAATCGCGCAATTCCTGAACTTTAGGGTGATCTGTGTCCGCATCATCTGGCAATGGCAGTCCGCTTGGGTTGAAGGTCTTGGTCTCAGCCCCAAAGCGATTCAAGACACGTGCAGCTTCCTCCGTCATCAAACGGCTGAATGATCTTTCGCGCAGCGAGCCGTAGAGTAAAAGAATGCGTGGCGGGTGGGGCACGTCTTCACCCGAAAACAGACGTTCACTGTCAATTGCGCGAAAATGGTCTTCTTCGAGGTTGGGTGTGTCGGTCATACGTTCGTGTCTCTCCAAATTACAACTGCATCGGCTAACCCTTTCAGCGCGTTTTTCAATTGCGCGCGTGGGCATGCAATGTTCAATCGCCCAAATCCTTCTCCACTTGTTCCAAAGGAAACTCCGCGGGTGATGGCCCATCCGGCTTTGGTTTGCAGGAATTGGGTCAATTCGTCTTGAGATAGGCCCATGGAGCGAAAGTCTAACCACAACAGGAAGGTGCCCTCGGGCTCGATCAAAATGATCTCCGGCATGTCGTCCAAACGCGCACGCACCAGGGACAAATTGCCTTCGATATATGCGATAGCCGCATCCATCCACGGGCCACCATTTTGGTAGGAGGCTTCCATCGCTACGCTGGCAAACGCGTTGTTCTTATGCACCGTCAGGCGACTATTTTCAGACTTGAAAGCGTCTCGACGGAAGTCATCTGGCACCACTGTAAACGCACCGCAACAGGCGGCGATGTTGAAACTCTTGGCGGGAGACAAACAGCTGATGGAGTTTTGCGCATCGGCCTGCGAAACAGTGGCAAACGGTGTGTAGGCATGGCCTGAGAAGATGATATCCCCGTGGATTTCATCCGACACAACAAGAACGCCGTACTTTCTGCAGATCGCGCCCAGCCTTGTCAGCTCTCCCTTGGTCCAAACCCGTCCCACAGGATTGTGCGGATTGCACAGGAATAACATTTTGGTGCGTGGATCGGCTGCACAGGACTCCAAGCCCGCGAAATCCATTTCATATCTGCCAGCGGACAATACCAGCGGGTTTTCAACCATCCGACGACTGTTTTCCGCAATGATATCCGCAAAATCAAAGAACACCGGCGACTGCACGATGACACCGTCGCCCGGTTCCGTAAACAGGTTTACTGCCATTGACAGACTGTTGAGCACATTGGGCGCGCGTAGGATGTGGTCTGGGTCGATATCCCAACCATGACGGGTTTTCAACCACCCCGTGAGTGCAGGTATAAGCCCATCTGGAACTGTCTCATACCCAAAGACGCCGTGGGCCAATCTTTTCGCCATTGCATCCAACACTGGCTGCGGTGCGAGAAAGTCCATATCCGCAACGCCTGCAGGAAATAGATCCATCCCGTCCACGCCCAGCACCATGCGATGGACCTTGAGCGCGGGCACTTCGCGGCGGTTGATAACCTCATCAAAGTCGAATGCCTCAGCCATCTTGATCCTCTACCAAGAGCCAGCCAAAGAACCATGTCGCCAACACCGACGCGATCAACTGAACGGCAATGAAGGCGGCTACATCAACGGGAGCAATTCCGGCAAACGTGTCCGAAAACCCACGCGCTATCGTGACGGCTGGGTTTGCAAAGGACGTGGATGAAGTGAACCAGTAGGCGGCGGTGATATAGAGGCCGACAGCCATAGGCACCGCAGAAGGGCGAGCTTTGATACAGGCAAGGATCGTCCCAACCAAACCGAAAGTCGCAACAAACTCACCAGCCCATTGACCTATGCCGCCGCGTGTCGTGGTAGAGGGATCAAGCAAGGGATGTTCAAACATCACATGTGCTGCCAACACGCCGACGACCCCGCCAAAGACTTGAGCAGTCACATAGAGCATGGCGTCACGTTTTTCGATTTCGCGCCGCAGAGCAAAGCTAAGTGTGACTGCAGGATTGAAGTGTGCGCCAGAGATTGGCCCAAAAATGGTAATCAGCACAACAAGGATTGCACCGGTCGGGATCGTATTGCCCAACAGTGCAATAGCCACGTTCCCACCCGCTAGCCGTTCCGCCATGATGCCAGAGCCAATGACGGTCGCCAAAAGCGAAAACGTTCCCAGCCATTCTGCCATAAGTCTTCGTTCAAGTGTCATTGTCTTCTCCCGTTAGCGCTGCGAACCTCGTTGGGTCGATGTTGCCGCCTGTGATGACGGTTGCGATGGTTCTGTTTTTAATTTTGACCTGTCCGTTCAGGATGGCGGCAAGGCCTACAACTGCACCCGGTTCGGTCACAATTTTGAAATGCTCAAAGGCAAAGCGCATCGCCGTGCGGACATCCTCGTCGCTGGCCGTCACGCCACCTGCGAGAAGATCGGAGTTGATCGGAAAGGTCACTTCATTTGGGATTGGCGTCATAATTGCGTCGCAGATCGTCCTCTGGCCCACAGGGTTTGCAATGCGCTTTCCAATCACCAGCGAACGGCGCGTATCATCAAACAACTCGGGTTCTGCCGAATAGACCTGAGTTTTGGGAGAAGCCTCTGCCATGACCACAGCCATCGCTGCCGTTAATCCGCCACCGCCACAGGGCACCAACACCTTGTCCAGTTCGGGCGCACCTTCCAACAGTTCCAAGGCGGCAGTTCCAGCCCCGGCAAGGACCTGCGCGTGAGCGCTTGGCGGAACTTCAATTTTGCCAGTCTTCGATGTGATCTGCGCGACCACATCCGCACTGTTTTCGGTGTCACGATCAAACGTCACAATTTCTGCGCCAAGTGCACGAGTTGCCTTTATCTTTGCCGCAGGCACATCGCTGGGCATCACGATGACAGCGGATGTGCCCAACATGGTTGCTGCCCGCGCCAAACCCAGAGCGTGGTTGCCGGATGAATAGCTCACGACCCCACAAGCACGCTCTTCGGGTGTCATATTCATTATGCGGTAATAGGCGCCACGAATCTTGAATGCGCCCGTGCGTTGGAAATTTTCCGCCTTGAGCAAAAGCTGCCCGCCCAACATCGCATTCACATCAGCGTTCTCAAGCACCGGTGTGTGTGCGACGAATCCACCCAGAGCCGTTTGTGCAGCACGAATGTCGTCAAGCGTTACCGGGTGCGCGCTCATGCTTTTTCTGCTCTGGGTGTGACTTTTGAGGCGACCTGATACACAGCGTCACCGCGCACAACCTGCGCCATGGCACGTTTGCACAATATGATGCCTGCATAGGGAGAGGTGATTTTGTCCGGTTCGGCTTGAGGGGTATCGGGGTGGTGAATGAAGCCAATCAGTTCGTCAATTTCCACATCATCTCCGATGGATTTCAACGGCTCGAACAGCCCTGCAGCATAGGCATAAACCGATCCTTGAGCGTTCAGCTCTCGGGTGCCGCGTGCGACGTCAGGAACATAATCGGGCAACATGCCGAGGCTATGCAATATGCGTCGCAACCCCCGCTCTGTGTGGTGCAGGATATCAGGAGTGACCTCGCCTCCGCCGCCAAGCTCGGCCATGACATTGATCACGCCTTTACGGTTCGCCGCCCCCATTGCCGTGCGCGCCGTGCTGTTGCGCCCCCCGCCGCCGGTAAAGACCCAAGCATAGGGCAGATCAAACGCCTCTTGCAGCCCGATCAGTTCCTGCGTTTCTTCAACGCTCTGCCCTTGCCCGCGCAACAAGGTCGGCGGGTAAAACAGCGAGTTGCCTCCAGAATGCAAATCAATCGCATAGTCGGCGAGCGGCATCACAACCTCCTCGACGTAGTGGGCGATCATTTCGGTCGGGGTGCCATTGGCCTTTCCGGGAAACAGGCGGTTGAGGTTTCCCTCGTCAACGGGCGACGTGCGCAAACCGGCCTCAGCTGCGGGTGCATTGACCATGGAAAGCAAAATCAACCTGCCGCGAATGTCGCCGGGAACCAGAGTGCGGGCAAGGTTCGAAACCGCAATCTGACCTTCGTATTCATCGCCGTGGTTGCCCGCCATAATGACAAGGGTCGGACCGTCTCCAGTTTGAATGCAAGTGATCGGAATCGGCAGCCAACCATAGGCAGATCGGTGAACAGAATGGGGCACACGCAGAAAGCCTGACTGTTTGCCAGTGGCCTCAAAGTCTACCTCGGACGTGATCGATGTTCCGGTCAATAACCCACCCTCTCAACTTCATTTCGGCAAATACCGAAATATCTTTTGGCTATGTGAGGTAAGGCATGTTGTCAAGCTTCTGTATTTCGGGCATTACCGAATTATGGATCAAACCAAAGCCATCGATGCTTTTGCAGCCCTCGCCCAACCAACGCGGTTGGAGGCATTCCGTTTGTTGGTCAGAGTGGGTCGCGAAGGCCTGCCAGCTCTGGAAATCTCACGGCGGTTGGGAACGAAACCATCAACGCTATCGGGCCACCTGTCCGTTCTTAAACGCGCAGGCGTTCTGAAAGCGACCCGCCATCAACGTGAAATCCACTATGCGGCAAATCTTGCAAGTGTGAACGCGCTCGTTCAGTTCCTGATCGCGGATTGCTGTGGTGGGCAGATTGAAAATTGTTCGGAAATCGTTGCTTTGCTTGAGCCCACTGAAAAAACGCAAAGCGGCCATTGAAGCAATCACACAACGTGGTGACTTTGTCCGCACTGCTGCCGTTCGCTCAGATGAAGTCTAGGTCGGCTTCGAGCCCAGAGCGACTCCAACTATTGCGTCGCCCTGAGAAGAAACGGTATCTACAAAAAGCCGCCACCTCAACCCTCGGTCAAGGGCGTGCGCTCGAATGCCTTTTGATCTGAGTATGACTACTCAGATTGATAAGTTGCAAACTGATGATTATGCGGCTTTGACCGCATCAAAATAACTCAACACTTGCTTTTCGCGAGATCTGGATACGGATATCTCATATCCATCAGGCAGCCTGACAACCAATTTTCTGTTGGGCTTTCGAAGCACATCCCTGAAACCAATTTTCGACACCCAAGCGGATCTGTGACATCGAATTCCGGCTCGATTGTCGCATTGTTCGATTGCATCGCTCAGCCGCATCAAAATAAGTTCGGTGCCACGTGCCGTGATGACCTCAACATAGTGGTCCCTCGCCACCAACGCCCAAAGAGCTCCGCGCTTGTCTGGACTAATATTCAGCAAGATCGAATTCGTCCAGGACGCTTCGTTGACCGTTTCTCTATTTGGACTCGATTGCTCGGGTGTCTTCCCATTGATTAGACGGGTATCTGGGGGGGGAGCCATGAACAATGGAATGACAGTTATCAAAGCCGCCAACGCCAAGAATTGTTCAAATATCTGCGATAAATCGACTGTTCGGTCGAGCCAGGCCTCTAGAGTCCAAATGAAAGTAGGCAATATGATGAAGTTCGCAATCGTGGCGGCAAAAATAATCGACCTTGGATGTGAGTGCCCTTCTGAGAACATCCACATGCGAATGGGAACAACAACCAGGACGCCGATTGTCCAAGATATGGTGTTCAGCACCAGGGAAAGTTGAAGTCGCCCCAGCAAGCTCGAAGCTTCAGATATGCCAAATGGTCCAAATACAGATCCAGTGACGACGAACGCCAAAAAGATCACAAGAAATTTTGGTGATCGGACAACAAATGCCCAGCGCTCGATTACATGTGTCCAGACTGTACCGTTCACGAAGATCCTTGGCAATTCGCGAATTATCCATTGTTAAAAGGACATTTTTAGCATCATTTTCAACAGTGATCAAAGTAATCTCGGGCGTGGTTGGAGGACAACATGCGAGATAATCTCAAAATTCTAGTCGAAGGATACGCTGACGTAAGTATACAGCTTGAGATGGCGATATCCGAAAGCCCTCTGGACGAACCAGAAGGCGTCAAGCGATACGATAGGAAGCTGACAAGCATCCTTGACAAAATTTTGAAATTAGATCCGCAACCAGAACAATGTCTCGCCAGGATTGAATTTGTTTCTGATCTGTTTTTGACAAATTATGTTAGAAAAGACACGCTTGGGTCCAGAATGATTTCAATCATTCTTGCTGACGCCCAACATTTGCACGACGCCGCTCATCGATAAAATGAGCAGATGGCAATGAACTTGGGCCACATAATACAAGAACGAATTTGAATACGAAACCATATGGACTAAGCGCGTGCAATATCGAGCAGGTTTTTTGAATCGGAACGAATGGTAGAAATCAACTCGGAGCCTAAAGTTTCCTCATTCGTGTAGTTTCTCAACAGCAATTCTGAAAGAAAGTCTATTCTGGCAAGACGCTGTTCGGACTCCAGCTCCAGTTCCAGGATTTTTTCAAAAGTGCTCGATAGTATCTTGTCAATCCGAATGATGGCTTGGAGATCTCGGTCACCGGATTGGGCTATGGCCGTCTTAAGTTGCGAACTCGCATCCCTGTATTCCTTGATCAATTCATCCAAGTCGCAAGGTATAGAGTGTGCCATGATAAGAGCATATCGTACAATTTAATTGTATGCAATATAATTGTACGATATATAGACACAGGGGTATTGAGATTACTCGCGCAAGCGGGTGTTCAACGTCTTTAGCTCGTCGCGAAGGGTTTGAAATGTTGCCTTGTCGAGGCCGACGCTGCAGGATACTTCAAACTGCATCTCTGCAATATCCCCTTCCAATCCTCGAGCTTTTTCGGTCAAACTCACCAAAACAATTCGTTCGTCTTGCTCCGAGCGTGTTCGATCGATCAGGCCCTGCGACTCCATGCGTTTTAGCGCCGGTGTGAGGGTGCCAGAGTTCAAAAACAAGTTTTCACCCAATTGGCTGACCGTTTGATCGCCATGTTCGATCAGAACAATGATTATCAGGTACTGAAGGTAAGTGATTCCGATGGCGTTTAAGAAAGGTTGATACAGCCCGACTACGGCTTTACTACTCGAATAGAGGGCAAAACAAAGCCTCTCATCAAGATAGGACAATTTTCTCTTTTCCACCATGACTGCCCGTACCTGACGTGTATACCATACGACAACTTAACCGCAGAATACGTGTAACTTATCCGAGAAAGAGTCTAGCCCGCAATCTTCGGACAGGACAACTTGTCGCTAAAGTAATTTGGTTTGCCCGGCAATGTTGGTGATTGCTGAATCATCTGTCTTGCAATGTAGTGCCGGTAGAACCCCGAACTCTTCGCCCATTGCACGTCGTGTGCCCGAGTAGATCACCAAACGCGATCGACTAACGGCAACTTTGCCCGCTCTGCTGCCGCTCACTCAACTTACGCCTAGGTCTGCATGGAGCCTTTGCCGACCTTGATATAGCGTCGTCCAGGAGACTGATTAAGAGATACTGCGAACCACAACTTAGTGGGGCCAATTCTGTTCCGGGGTGACAATTCAGACATAAAGATTTCGGTGCGGGAGCTTGACATCAAGCATATACGTGCATATACACATATTATGATGAAATCACCTGTAGTTCATAACCCTTCGCAAAAGCCGGACATAAAGTTGTGCGCGAACGCAAACTTACGTCAGGCAACAAGGATCATTTCGCAACTGTATGATGCGACGCTGAAGCCAGCAGGCATAAAAGCCACGCAATTCACTATGTTAGCCGTATTAGCAAAGCGTGGAGAGATGCCATTGACCAAGCTGGCAGAATTATTGGTTGTTGACCGCACAACTCTTACTCGAAACTTGCAACCTTTGATCAAGAAGGGTTGGTTGAAAATAGGACGCGAAGTTGACGAACGTGTCAGGTTGATCTCAATAACAAAAGAGGGTGAGGGCCTTGTTTCAGATGCAACACCTTACTGGCAGCACGCCCAAGAGATTGTTCAATCGAGTATTGGGACAGAGAAAGTTCCAGAGTTGATTTCAGACTTAAACGCGTTGGTGAAGAAGGTGCAGGAGAGATGATAAGTCTTATCTTTAAAGGTGTATATACACGTATCATGCTTAATTACCGCCTGTTCAGCCGGTGCAGTCGCATCCCAAACCGAAACCGGGGCAGTCCGATGCCCGGGCGTTTCTAACGCTTCAACTTAACTTCGAAAGGAGAACTCAAATGAATACCGAAATTAGAACGAACCCAAAAGGCAACAAGTTTTGGGACGACATGCTCCACTGGATGAAAGCCCTGGATGAGGCGGTCGACTATGATCCGCATGACGCCATCTATGGTAAGCTCCAACTGCTAGAAACTCGTATCAATCAATTGGAACGTGCATCTATCAACACTGATGGGAAAACAAATTTAATCAGGCAAAAAGTAGGAGGACTCCAATGACTATAGAGCAGATATTTCTCACTCAGTTTTCCTTAAGCCTATTTGTGGTGTCCCTGCTTTTCCTATGGGTTGTGAAACCCTGGTTGAGTAACCAGACTTTGCAAACAGCGTTGTTTTGGCTGATGGTACCGCACGCCTTGAGACATCTCGGGCTTGTGTTCGTCGTGCCTGGTGTGGTCGAGCACTCAATGCCACAAACATTTGCTGGCGCTGCAGCCTATGGTGACCTGGCGGCTGGCGTTCTTGCGATCATTGCTTTGATCGCCATAAAGCGCAACTGGCTGCTCATGTTACCCATCGCCTGGCTGGTAAATATCGTTGGTATCGTTGATCTCGCAAATGCATTGAGACAAGCCGAGGCCATCCCTCATATGGGTGCAGCCTGGTACATCCCAACCTTTGTTGTGCCGGTCTTATTAGTCACCCACTTCACGATGGTGGTTCTTCTCGCCCAACAGAGATTGCCGACTGCAAGGGTTGACCGCACTACGGTCAATTCTTGACGAAACAATCAACCCTATGAGCGCTGCAGCATGTGGTGCTCATAGACCATCTTATCCAAGTTTTCTCTGCCATCGACGAAAGTCTTTCAATAGCTCAGCGAACCTGGTCGATTTGATTAGAAGACAGATTACCGCAAATAATCATTTGTCGCTGCGAGCGTCTGAAAATTGACGGCACCCACATGCGACGCCATCGTCAGGCTGTCAGCATTGTTGGCATAAGCAACGCGCAGTTTAGAACGCACTTCATCATCTGGCCGAGTTTTCTTACCTTCCATTTGCGACAAATTGATCGCACGTTTAAAGCCCTCGTCCGGTGTTTCAGTTTGCAAGCTTGATTATTCATCTGACATGTCGCGTTGATAGACTAACAATTGCAGAAAACTGGGTTCAATTTTAGATTGTTCAGGTGAAGCTGGAATCCGAAGCGGACATTCAATTCTGCATTTCTATTTCTGTACGAATTCACACTCAGAGCCCACTTTGCCGATTTCGGCCTTGTCGCGCATAGAGCAACTTGAAACGTCGATGCCAGTAAGGTTTGGCCCATTTCGGACATCAGGCCTTCTTCGTAGCCATGTGTTTGACCAAAGCGGTCAATTGCTTTTCTCCAAGGCCCTCATCCCAGGCCACAGTGGTCCGCTCATGAATAAGCTGAATAAACTCATCTGGCGCGCCCAGTGATCGAAAGGTCTTCAGCGCATCTTCCTGAGCCAGTGCATAAACCTTTAAGGAAGCTTCCGGGTTGTCAAAGTTCTCTTCGGGAACTGTCCTGGAAAAGAGGTCATAATAGTCATGGACCAGCTTTAGAGAAGCTGGAATCTGATCGGAATATACCTTCAAGGGAATACCGGCTTTCTGGCAGACGAGAGCTCCGTAAATCATACCAAACATAAACCCCTGGCGGACAGTAAATAAGCCTGCAAACAGCGCTGCTAGTGCTGAGGGCTGTTCGCCAACGTAGGCTGATTTCCCTCCTAGTGTACTGATGATGTCACCATAGTTATCCCATGCTTGGGCGCTGCCTACCGTCAGGATTGTGGTGTCGCCATTCCCGATACCCGATGGATATGCATTGATCATACCCAACAAGTAGTCGGCACCGCGCTCTGCAAGAGTAGTGACTAGCTTGTCTGCATCCGCCGTATCACCGGTGCTCATATCGCAAACGGTTTTACCGGCCAGCGCGGTAGTGAGGCCTGCCACCAAGTCAACTGTCTGCCGGTGACTCTTTATGCAGATGATTGTAAAATCACTCGCAGCTACGGCCTCATCGGCTGAAGCATGAACCTGCGCGCCAGCATTGGCCAACTGTACCGCCTTTTCCGGCGTCCGGTTCCAGACTCCAGTTCGATGTCCCGCCTTGATCAGGCAATGTGCGAGGGCGGTCCCCATGGATCCCAGGCCCAACACAGATACATTTGCCATGATGTTCTCCCGAGACGACATTTGTAATTCGCCTGAGAACATGTGCTAAAGCCTCAAAGATCGCCAGTTGTAAATTTTTCTTTGTTGTTAGATCATCTGACATATGAATTGGCGTGATCTTCCTTCATTGACATCTCTCAGAGCTTTTGCGGCTGCGGCCGAGTATCGAAATTTGACCAGAGCTGCGGAGGTCCTGAACGTTACACATTCCGCGATCAGTCAACAAATCCGAGCCTTGGAACGACGTCTTGGGGCTCGACTTATCATGCGCGGTCAACATGGCATCACACTAACATCCCAGGGTGAATACCTCTCCGCTGGTCTGCTTGCGGCATTTGCATCAATGGCTTCATTAACCGAAAGCCTTTCGGAAGCTGAAGCGGCGCGACCGTTACTCGTGTCGGTAACACCAATGTTTGCCAGCGCCTTTCTCATGCCGCGTCTATCGGCCTTCATCGAGGCGCATCCGGAGATTGAGCTGAACCTAGACTCAACCATCGAAGCCGTCACCTTGAAGCCTGGAGGAGTCGACATGGCTATTCGTTATGGTACAGGGCAATGGTCAGGGTTAGATTCCCACTTGTTATTGCCGGGCTGCTTGACGGTCGTAGCTTCGCGTGAACTTGTCGGTGACCGTGTGTTCACCCATCCCCTTGAGCTTTTAGAATATCCGCTATTACAGGAACACGCCTCTGTCGAGTTTGACTTGTGGTTGGAGAAGGTAGGCGTTTCTTCAAACATAAAGCGCAAAGTTATCCGCATGCCGGGAAACATGTTATTGGACGGTATTCGCCAGGGCGACGGGATAGGTGCGACGGTGCCCGCTTTCATTTCCGATGAGTTGAAGTTGGGGAAACTCGTTACTCTGTTCGATGATCCCATCCCCGGGATCGGGTACTATTTCGTGACATTGCCGGGACTACAGCGCCCGACCTTGAAGCTATTTAAGCAATGGCTCGAAAAATCGGTAACCGATTATGAGCAGAGCCTGTTTCGTTGGAAGCCAGCCCATTTAATCTAGGGGCGCAAAAATTGAATGACCGGTGTTGGCACAAAGCGACATCGAGGGGCGTGTCGTCTGCTGGATAATTGAAAAACCCGAAAACGGTAAAATGTCCGCAATTCAGTCATTCAGCGTCACGGCGATTCATAGAAACAGAATGACTGTTTTGATGAAGTCGAATTGGAGAACTGATTGCATTGTGAATGTCCGCAATAGGGGGCGCCAATCTAAGGTTCTATTTCATGCGGCTTTCTCGGCTTTCATGCGCTGAAGAATGGCTTCCATTTCAGCGATTGTATCGTTTTTGCTGCCGCGCGAACCATCCGGCTTACACTTGCCAAGGGCGTCCAGAATTTCTGTTTGGCGTAGATTGGATACTTGCCCGTAGCTCGTAAACGTCGTCAGTACCTGTTCATGGCCCAAATTTTGACTCCATGCCTTGAACTGTTCCGGCGTGGTACAGAGTCTTTCTCCCAGTTGAGCCAATGTGTTGCGAAACGAATGTGGGTTGAAATATGGCAGTCCAGCACTGGTGAAGGCTCTTTTGAATATCCGACGGATGGCGCTGGCATTTTTCCACTGGTTGCGGGAAATGCCCACAGGCGCAAACTCCTGGTTATCATTAAGGCCGATTTCCGTTGCCGGGAAAAGTGTATCATCAGGACCAAAATGATGATCAGTTTCAAGTTCGTTCGCCCAGTTGCGTGCCATCGTTTCAATGTCGACACTTACCGGAAAAAAGCAGCTGGTGATTGTCTTGCGGTTCTTTGTCCGTACATCCCGGCTGTCCTGATACACCCTGCGATTGTTCCAATCGACATGGCGTACGGAAAGGGAAGCGATTGCATCGTCACGGGCACCGGATAGCAGGGTGAAGGCAATAATTGCCCGGTCACGTCGTTCCAGCACAGAATTGTCGGGCATTGTTTCCAGCACCCGCTTGATTTGCTCCAGAGTCGGCACCCGTTTTTCCCGCTTGGCCGTGGCAATACGGGTGTCATTGGCGCTGGGGTTAAAATAGTCGCTGTCAGAGTAGCTGATTTTCGACCTGTAACCCGGTTGCCCTGCCAGCCAGAGAAAAAACGCCTTGCAGTGCATAAGCCTTGAATGCACCGTTGCCTTTGCCAGTGGTTTGCCAGTCTTTTCATTGCGCTGGTCATATTGCTGGCTCTTGAAGGCCTTGGCCTGCTCAATGTGAAAGGCAGCGAAGTCTTTCCATTTGGTTGATTGTTCAAACAGCGCCAGCGCCGCAGCAACCTGATCGGTGGTTTTTGCCTGGCATCGTTTTGCCTCTTCCAGATAGGAAAGATAACGGCGCTTGATCCGTTCGTTTTTTGGATGGTGTTTTCTCATGAGTTTGTTTCCCGCTTTCAAGTGATCATTCAGACAGGTTTTGGCGCCCTTGATTAGGGTTGAACCGCCCTGTTGGACTGGAAGGCTGGGGGTTGACAATTTCTACCGTCACAAGCCTGGAAAGGTCAGGCAGTTTTTCCCGTGCCATGCGCTTGTGCATCAGTGTCGTGCAGGTTTCGCAAAGGGCGCGCAGGTTGCCGGTTTTCGAGTTGACCGGGTGAAACTCAATTTCATTCAAGGCAGGCCGTTTTGGTTCGCGGCACTTGAAGCAAAAGCACTCATCGAGTCTGCATTTCTGTTTGACCGCTTTTCTACTTTTCAGATAGTGGTTCAGATCATCCCCAAGAATCAGTGCTGGCTTGCGGTCGCTGATAGCGGGCAGACCATCCTTGATCCAGCGCCGCACCGTGCCCTTGGCAACGTTCAACGCACGGGAAGCTTCATCCACAGTGTAGTTTCGATGGCGCTTTACTGCCCGCCAAGCGGCTTTTTTTGGCACGTGACGCGCCTACTTGATACCTTTGGGAAGTGCCTCCAGATAGGCTTCCAAGTCCTTTGCAAGAAATATGGTTTTCTTACCAATCTTGCGCGGCTTTAACTTCCCTTCCTTGATTTCTGCATAGAGCTTTGACCGGCCAATGCCGATTTCGCGGATAACTTCGTTTACAGTGTAAGCCTGTTTTGGCATTTTCTCATGTCCATTATGGTTTCAATGGACATTCAATAATACAAGCAGCTCTCCGGGTTCGTGGTACAAACGCAGGTTTTTTGGAAGGAGGGGTATGCTATTTTCTAATCCTAAAATCAGGCATATTTTTGCGCCAGCTTCGAAATGCAGACACAATATCTCCTTTTGCATCCAAAAACTGAAACCCCGCCCTCAAGTAATCTGCAAACTGGGTTTCTGTATTCAAGTAGACAGGCGCCTCCTGCCTGCGACCAGTGTTTCTCCACCAGAGAGTTCTAAGGGAATCAATCGCCAATATGCCGCTCCAATTAATATTTCTCTTTTCATGAGAAATTGTAATTGCCTGTCGGCATGCATCGACGAAATGCGCAACCCTTTCCCTTCCCCCAACATCTACAGGAGCGTTAATTGAACGATTGATTTCGTTTAGAAAATTGACAAAAAAGTCGATTGTTTCTCTATCAGTTCCCTCATAATCACGCACAACAGTGTTCAAATTCAAATAGTAAGGCATATCATGTTCAATGAGGTAGTTTAGTGCCTTTTCTAGTCCAATGAGCTCTTCATTCGCACGGGGAGAAGATACGATTTCAATTGATGAGTGTGCATGACTTGTCCATAGCCATTCCATTTCAAATGCAGCACCTTTGTGATCGCCAATCAACTCTGGAAAGAACGGAACAATAAGTGCTTCGAATTCAACCAGTTCATCGACAAGATAGGGTGCGGCTAACGGTAGTGCATCACTGATTTCCATCTTCAATGGTTCCTTGGCTTTGTTCGGAATTGAGTTTTGTGGTGACATCCTCAGCTTCCTACCCAATTGGAAATACTCAGATACCGCAGTGCAGACCTAGTTCATCATATTGTCTATCTCCGTCGCCCAATATTCTGTCATCTTTTGTCGCTCATCCCAATAATTAGATCGGTGGTAGGCGTTGCGCACTTCATCGGCACCGATATGCGCCAATTCGGCTTCAATGGCGTCTGGAGACCAATTCCCGCTTTCGTTCAACAGGGAAGAGGCAGAAGCGCGAAAACCATGTGCGGTGGCTTCTGTTTTGGTATATCCCATACGGCGCAAAGCCGCGTTCAGGGTGTTTTCGCTCATCGGTCGCAAGGGCGATTGATAAGACGGAAAGACAAGTTTGCGGTGACCCGTCAAAACTTGCAGTTCCCGCAAGACTTCAACAGCTGCTTGCGATAATGGTTTGGCATGTTCACGACGCATTTTCATGCGCGGCGCTGGTATCGTCCAGATCGCTTTGTCGAGATCAAATTCCCTCCATTCCGCTTTGCGCAATTCTCCCGGTCTTGGGTAAAGGAAAGCCATAAGCTTCAGCCCCGCGCGGGTTTCCGGAGTCCCGTCATAACCCCAGATGGATTTCAACAAACCAGCAAACCCGGCTTTGTCGGTTAGTGCCGCGCGGTGATTGACCACAGGTGTAATCAATGCACCGCGCAAACCGAATGTCGGATCGTTTTCAGCCCTTGCAGTCGCAATGGCGTATCTAAACACCTGTCCG
Organism: Rhizobiaceae bacterium; assembly: GCA_039969995.1. GTDB lineage: Bacteria > Pseudomonadota > Alphaproteobacteria > Rhizobiales > Rhizobiaceae > Pseudahrensia. Next base: position 165,545 of record JBDVMU010000053.1, on the reverse strand, counting down.
ATTTCAGCACGTAACCGCCTTGCCGATTCATAGTTGCCTTTTGATTCAACGGCACGAAGTGGCACCAAAATTTCAGCAGCGGTTATTTCTGAAATGGGCCGGTGGAAAAGAGAAGATTGCGCCTGTTCCAGCAGCCAGCGTTTCTTATTCAGGGTCGTTTCGGCTTTCTGTTCCTTTGCGCACTTTTCCAGAAACTCGTTCGCGATTGAACCAAACGTGTTATCGCTGTTCATCCGGCTTTGCAGTTTCTGTTCCCTCACGACGTCAGAAGGATCAGTTCCGACAGCAACCAACGCCTTGGCATCATCCCTTTGACGTCGTGCCGTTGCCAGTGTCACCGCCGGATAACTGCCAAAGGCCAGTGTCTTCTGTTTGCCCGAAAACCGATAGGCCATGCGCCAAAGCTTTGAGCCGCTGGGATTCACCTGCAGATAGAGCCCGCCGCCATCGGCAATCTTTGCGGTTTTGGTGGAAGGCTTCAGACTTCGGATTTGTGTATCGGTAAGGGGCATTTGGCAGGGTCCCGCTGATTTGTTGGTATCCGACAACAGCAACATAAGTCCAAAACAGCAAAAATACCAACAAATGTACCAACATATACGGCGGTTAGCCACACACAGTCAGATACAGTAAAACACTCAGAAGAGCATTAAACATCTGAAAAACAGAGCATAATGCGAACTTTAGAGGATCGGTAAAAACGATAAAAAACAGAAAAATGGTGCCCTCCGCCGGAATCGAACCGGCACTCCCGAAGGAACTGGATTTTGAATCCAGCGCGTCTACCAATTCCGCCAGGAGGGCACGTATGAAACACGGTAGACTCGTCTTTCAACGCCGCGGACTATAGCCATCGCAATTCAATTGGCAACGCCTTTCTAACCTTCATCTTCAAAAACCATCCGGTTCCCACCAAGACGTGCCACCTTGACGTGAGCCAAGGGACCGAGAACGCAATTGCCTCATCCCATCCAAACTGTCTGGGCATGGCATCTGCCAAGGTCTTGAGTTAAACAGACATGGAAAAATCCCTGATTGCAGACCGATATGATTCGAGCCCTTTATGATTGGATGTTCCGACTCGCGGGACATCGCCATGCAGACAAGGCGCTGGGTGGCATTGCCTTTGTCGAAAGTTCATTCTTTCCGATCCCACCAGACGTGATGCTGATCCCCATGGTCATGGCAAATCGCGCCAAATGGTGGCGGTTTGCGCTAATCTGTACCTTTGCTTCCGTAGCTGGTGCGGTGTTGGGTTATGCCATCGGGGCACTTGCTTATGAATGGCTGGGCAAGCCGATACTGGAATTTTATGGCAAGGAAGCGGCCTTTGCGGAACTCGCCGAAACCTACAACAGCGAATGGGGCCTGCTCGCCGTATTTGCAGGTGCGGTGACTTTTCTGCCCTACAAGCTTTTCACCATCTTTTCAGGAACAACCGGGCTTAATTTTGCCCTGTTTATCGGCATATCAGTTCTTGGCAGAGGACTGCGTTTCTTTCTGGTTGCCTTCTTGCTCTACAAGTTTGGTGCGCCGATTCAGACCTTTGTTGAACGCTGGCTAGGACCGCTTTTCTTTTTGGGACTTGCGCTCCTCGTCGGCGGGTTCGTAGCAATAAAATATTTGATTTAGGTTCAATGACTTTGATATCCGATTTGCCCACACTGCGCTCTTCTGGAAAGCGCCAAACCCTGGCCTCCGCTTTTGTGTTGATTGGCATGATCGGGGTGATCAGCTCAGCGCTCGGGTTTGAACATCTGGGTGGATATGCCCCCTGTGCGATGTGTCTGGAGCAGCGCGTTCCCTATTACTGGGGAATTCCTTTGATGGCCGTTGGTTTGGCTTCGGCATTGTTTGCCGGTCCGGCCCTGCTGACACGCGGTTTGCTTGCCGTGGTCATGGTCTGTTTGCTGATTACGGCGGGGCTCGGGATTTATCATTCTGGGGTTGAATGGGGCTTTTTTGAAGCGCCGGTCAGCTGTGGTGCAGGCCTGAGTGCGACATCGAGCGATGCCAGTAACCTGTTGGAGAGCCTGTCGACAGCCAAACCGCCCAGCTGTGATGATGCGGCAGGACGTTTTCTCGGCCTCAGCTTTGCCGGTTGGAATGTTGTGGCGGCAGGCATTTTGGCCGCATTCGCGTTTCGCGGTGCCTTCGGCCCGGCCGATCTGGATTAGGCTCTCAATGATTGTTGACGCCGAGCGGCTAGGGCTCCAGCGGTGCGTCCCAGTAAAGGTAGTCCATCCAGCTGTCGTGAAGATGGTTGGGTGGAAATTTGCGACCCGCATTGTGCAGATCGAATACTGTTGGAATCCAGGGTTTGCGATTTGGCATCATGCCCGCGTCCCTGGGCATCTTGCCGCCTTTGCGTAGATTGCAGGGAGAGCAGGCGGTGACGATGTTTTCCCAGGTCGTTTGGCCACCCAATGAACGGGGGATCAGATGGTCGAAAGTCATGTCGCCTTCGTCTTCCCCGCAATATTGGCACTGAAATTCGTCACGCAAAAACAGATTGAATCGGGTGAACGCAGGGTGGCGCTGGGGGCGTACATATTGCTTAAGGCAAACAACGCTGGGCAATTTCATCTGAAAGGATGGCGACGAGACTGCCGCTTCATATTCAGAGACAATATTCACCCGATCGAGAAAAACCGCCTTAATGGCGTCCTGCCAGGACCAGAGCGAGAGTGGGTAATAAGAAAGCGGTCGGTAATCCGCATTCAGAACAAGAGCCGGATGCATCTCCGGATTGACGGCAATCGTCACCGATGGGTCCTCCTTGGTGGCGCATGATTCGGCGTCATCGTGTTAGTGTAGGGCCACTGCGACAGATTTGTGAACCCTGCAGCCTCATCATCACGGCCATCAACCCCCAGAAAAGTGCCATTCAGATGGCCGAGCGACGACGGGTATGGGCGTAGTGGGCGTAAAAAACACGGGCCGCGACGCTCCGCAAGGGTGCCCATTGGGCTGTAAGAGAGCGAGTTAGTTTCGTATCCGGTTTGGATTCTAGTCCGCAAATTTCACCAACCACATGCTGCAACGCCACATCACCTGCCGGAAAGATGTCGGTATGCCCCGCGCAGAATAGTAAAAAAACTTCCGCCGACCAGGGCCCGACCCCCTTTAGCGCGGTTAGCTGGGCCATCGCCTGTTCGACCGATACGTTGCACAGGCCTTCCAGATCCAGACCGTCATTGACGATGGCATTCGCCAAACCGACTAGTGCGACTTGTTTGGCGCGGGATTGTCCGGCTTCGATCAGCGGTTGCGTCCCTGACTCGAGAAATTTCCGCGCTGAAAACGGGTGTATTGCAGCTTTCGTGCGGCCAAAGATGGCGGCTGCGCTGGCCTTGGATACTTGTTGAGCAGTGATAATCTCGGCCAGCCCTTCGAAGCCAGGTGCCCGTGCCCGCAAAGGAATTTCCGGCAAAGCCTCGACTACGGGCTGCATTTTTGGAAACTGCGTCACAAAGGCTTCCACTCCGGCAAGGAGATTGTCTTGGCTTCGAATCCGGGTGATGTTGGGTTCAATCATAACCGTTACTTTTGCTCAATGCTGTCAGCCACGCCACCCATTTTCAGATTTGCACCCAGTCCAAATGGATTGCTGCATCTGGGTCATGCCTATTCAGCGCTGTTGAACAAGCAGTTATGCGAGCAGTTGGGCGGCCGATATTTGTTGCGGTTGGAAGACATCGACATCACCCGCTGCACACCGCAGCTTGAGGCGCAGATGCTCGATGATTTGCAATGGTTGGGCATTGAATGGGAAACGCCGGTTCGCCGCCAATCCGAACACTTTGCCGATTATGAAATGGCATTGCAAAAACTGCGTACCAAGGGGCTGGTCTATCAATCGTTCATGACCCGCGGGGAAATTCGCAAGATGGTGGGTGATTTGGAAAAATTCGGGCAGCCATGGCCAAAGGATCCTGATGACTCGCCGCACTATCCGGGGCCAGAGCGCGGCTGGTCAGTTCGACAATGTGATGCGAAACGGCACTCCACTCCCAGACATGCGTGGCGGCTCAATATGAAGGCTGCGCTGGACCATGTTGGTGGTTCATTGAGTTGGCGGGAAGTCAGTTTTGAAAGTCAGGAACAGAGCCAGCAGGTTTCAGCCCACCCGGAAGTCTGGGGAGATATTGTTCTGGCCCGATCAGATACGCCTACAAGCTATCATCTGGCTGTGGTGGTCGACGATGCGCTTCAGGGCGTCACGCATGTGGTGCGGGGGCGTGATTTGTATGAGGCAACGGCCGTTCATCGTCTTTTGCAGGTCCTGTTGGACTTGCCAGTCCCGCTCTATCACCACCACGATCTGGTTTTAGATCAGGACGGACGCAAACTGTCGAAATCCGATGGCGACGTCAGCCTCGCATCACTGCGCGCCAACGGTGTTCAGGCAGATGAACTCCCCAACTTGTTTCGATTTGCGTCCAGCTAGACCATTTCAGGTTTAAGTGGACCGCTAACGCTTCATAAACCATGCGCAAAATGCAGGGCTCATCTGCAATCTTCGCGCTCGTAAATAGCAGCGACATCCACCAGATATGCTGCATCGGAGGCAGAGACCTCCCGCAATCATTTCCGCCGGGAGAACGAGCTTTCCGGCCCCAGTATCAGGATTAAGACAATGAACATCTTCAACTCAGTACAGACATGGAACCGTGCCCGCCTTACCCGCAATGCGCTGAACAGCCTTTCAACTCAGCAGTTGGAAGACATCGGCATCTCCCGCAATGCCATCGGTGGCATCGCCTATAAAGCCCGCACTCGCTAAGCGGTTTTAAAGCCTGCCGACTTGCGCCAATGGCAGGCTCCCATGACCTGTAAACAAGTGACCTGTAAACAGGTGACAGGCAATCAAGTACAGCGCCCGAACCACTCAACTTGCGGGTGGAACGGGCGTTTTGCTTTTCTGGTTCTAATGAGACCCTTTCGGGTTTAGCGAACCGTGCCGGCATGGCCCAGAGCGGCTTCCACTCCGCGCAATTCTGCCAGCCCCTTCAGGCGGCCGACTGCCGGGTAGCCAGGCTGGCTGTTGCGGTTGAGGTCATCCAAAATGTCCTGCCCATGATCCGGGCGCATCGGGATGGTGTGGTCCGTGCGGCCTGTTTGGAGACGCTGTGCTTCTTCGTCGAGAACGGCAGCAATCAAAGCCACCATGTCGGTGTCACCATTGAGATGCTCATCTTCGAAGAACGAACCCTTCAGATCTGACGATTCCCGGTGGACATTGCGCAGATGCAGGAAATGTACCCGAGAGCCTAGCCGCTTCATCATACCGGGCAGATCATTGTCCGGCCGGGCGCCAAGCGACCCGGAGCACAGGGTAATGCCGTTGGTGGGAGAGTCGACGGCATTCATGGCGGCCAGATAGTCAGCTTCCGTTGACATGATGCGCGGCAGGCCAAGCAGGCCGAATGGAGGATCATCGGGATGACAGCAAAGACGCAGACCGAGATCTTCGGCGACTGGAACCACCTCTTCCAAAAAATCGAACAGGTGTTGCCTGAGCTGGTCGGTTGAAATGTCGTCGTATTCAGCCAGGTGCCGGCGTACATCTTCGAGCGAAAAGTTTTCGGCAGCGCCGGGTAGTCCGCAAACGATATTGTTGGTGAGCCGTTGCTTGTCGTCCTCGTCCATCCGGGCGTGACGCTCAGCGGCAAGCGAGACTATTTCGTCAGTGAAGTCATCAGCAGCGCCGCGTCGTTGCAGGATGTGAATGTCGAAGGCGGCAAATGTTGGATAGTCAAAACGCATGCAGGTGCCGCGATGAGGCAGGCGCCAGGCAAGGTCGGTGCGGGTCCAATCGAGGATTGGCATGAAGTTGTAGCAGATGGTTGAAACCCCGTCGCCGTCGCCGTCGCCGCCGCCTCGTGCAAGGTTCTCCAGGCTGACCTTGTAGTTGGCAATGTGCTCGCGCCAATCGCCTTTTTGTTTCTTGATGTCCTCTGATACTGGCAGGCTTTCAACAACCTCCCAGGCTAGATTGGAAGGTGACCCATCTTCAATCGTCGCCAGATCGGCCTTCCGCTTGGCAATTTCTTGGCTCGTCCATACAGCGCCAGTTGGGATATGATGAAGCGCGGTGACCACGCCTTGCACGCCAGCCTGAAGCATGGCTTCCAGGCTCACCTGATCCTGCGGTCCAAACCAGCGCCATGTATGTCTCATGCGAAAAACCCCTTCGATTATTGCTTGCAGATGCCCCATTTCCGCAGTGGGTCAAAGGCTGTCATGTACACCGATTGCCGGATTTCTCAAAATTGGTGAGTCAGGATTTCTGAATACTGATCTTAGTTTTGACCAGCGATCCTGTTTTGCAGATAGCCGGAACCATCAGCGACAGGGAGCTCGCTCTCAATAATATCCTGCCAGACCTGATCGGCGAGGCGTTCGATCAGGTGATTGCCGTGCTGGCTGGATTTAATCTGCTCTAGCAGAAATCTCACCCGTTCAACCGACTGCTCAGGAGTATCCAATTCCTTGTTCAATATGTCATTGAATGCGGAAGACAATTCTGCGTCGGCACGGAGCAGCTCGGCATCGGAGTCTGGGCCGGATTCGACCATCTCCATCACCTGTTGCTGCGCAGCCTCGTAGCGAGCGATCAGCTCACCGAGTTCTGATACCATACCGATACCCCTTATTGGCCGCCTTCAAGGGATACGTAACGTTTACGTAAGGGTAGTGCGCAATTGCGGCATTTATGGTCGCAAATATGACAGGGTGTGGATATCGCGGCCATAGGCGTGTGCCGTTGACAGGCCAGTCAGCAGCCCATCAATGCGCTTTTAGCCCCGATTGATAGCCTGCCAAACTCGTTCCGGCGTTGCTGGCAGCGCAATGTCTGTTACGCCTTTGGGTGCCAAGGCGTCCAACAGGGCAGAAATTACGGCCGGTGTAGCGCCAACCGTTCCAGCCTCGCCAGCGCCTTTAACACCAAGCGGATTGCTCTGTGTTGGGGTCCCCAAGCATTCGATTTCAATCGGTGGCACATCGGCAGCGCGGGGCATGGCATAGTCCATGAAAGAGCCTGACAGCAATTGACCAGTATCGGGCTCATAAACTACGTCTTCCAGCAAAGCCTGGCCGATGCCCTGAACAATGCCGCCAACCAGCTGGCCTTCAAGCAGCATTGGATTGACCACCGTGCCAACATCATCAATGGACACCAATCGAATGAGTTCAGTTACGCCGGTTTCTGGATCGACTTCCAGTTCCACCACCTGACATCCATTGGGGAAGGTAAAACCCTGAAGCAAGAAGTCACCCTGGCCGCTCAATCCAAGGCCCAGGTGAGGGGGCAAAATTGGCTTGTAGGAAAGCTGTGCAATTTTCTGGATCGGCATTTTCTTGTCGGTGCCAGCGACAACGAATTCTCCGGCCTCGAAAACCAAATCATCTGCTCCAACTTCCATCAAATGGCCAGCAATAGCACGGGCCTTGTCAATCACCTTGTCAGCGGCGGCCTTGATGGCGCCCCCACCGTTGATCATCGACCGGGACGCAACCGTTCCACGACCGAAAGTAACCGTGTCGGTGTCGCCCTGCAGAACGCGAATACTGTCGAAGGGCACTCCCAACCAGTCCGACACCATTTGCGCAAATACCGTTTCGTGGCCTTGTCCATGATTGAATGTACCGGGCATGACGGACACGCCGCCATCCGGGCCCAAGCGGATTTCTGCCGTCTCATTGGCAAGACCGGCATTTTCCATATGAAGAGCAAGGCCGATACCGCGCAGTTTGCCGGATTTGGCAGCTTTTTTCTTGCGCTTTTCTATGCCGCCCCAATCCGCTAGGGCCAATGCGCGCTCCATTACCGCACCAAAATCACCGGAATCGATCTTGTAAACCAGCGGAGTCTTGTAAGGCATTTCTGTCGCAGTAACCAAGTTGATGCGCCGCAGCTCGGCCCGGTCCCTGCCAAGTTCTGCTGCCGCCTTGTCGATCAATCGCTCAATCAGGTAGCTTGCTTCGGGGCGTCCGGCTCCGCGATAAGGCTGGGTTGGAGATGTGTTTGTGTAGACAGCTTCGGCCAGAGCATGGGCGACGGGCACCCGGTAACAGCCGGTTGCAAGGGTGCAGGCAAACATCGGTGAGACCCCGGCTCCACCTGATAAATGGGCACCAGTATTATAGCGGGAATGCACCTCCAGACCGACAATCTTACCCGACGCATCGAACCCTAATGCCGCATCAACCTTCTGGTCGCGTCCGTGGTAATCGCTCATCAAGGATTCCGACCGATCAGCATGCCAACGCACGGCCCGGCGTAATTTCCAGGCGGCCCAGCCGACGACCGCATCTTCGGGATAAACCCCACCTTTCATGCCAAAGCCACCACCGACATCGGGAGCGATGACCCGAATGGTCGATTCCGGCAGGTTCAATATGCGGGCCATCTCGCCGCGAACTGAATGGGGAGCTTGCGTTGAAGCATGAACGATCAGCCGTTCGTCGCGGGCATCAAATTCGGCAACAACGCCGCGCATTTCCATTGAATTTGCCGACAGACGATTGTTGAACAGTGACAGCCGCGTCACATGGGCAGCATTGTCAATGGCTTGTTTCGTGGCTCCGGCATCGCCGAGATCCACCCGAAACGCAACATTGTCGGGCACGCTGTCCCAAAGTGCTGATGCACCATCGGCCATCGCCTCTTCTGGTGTCAGCATCACATCGAGATCTTCGTAGTCGATCTCCACCAATTCGGCAGCATCGCGCGCCTGCTGTCGGGTCTCTGCCAACACCACTGCCACCAGTGCCCCGAGATAGCGTAGTTTATCGACTGCAAGAGCAGGTGTGGGGACGACCGCGTTGGGCCTGTGCATGCCTGGCAGAATGGTGTGGCAACCCAGGCCACCCAGACCGTCTGCTGAGTAATCCGCTCCGGTGAGAATCCGCACCACACCGGGCATTGATTTGGCGGCTTCGCAATCAACGGAATTGAGTTTGGCATGGGGTACAGGTGAGCGAACAAAAGCTGCATGAAGCGCATGGGGATGGACGGCATCTTCAACATACTGCCCGGTGCCGGTGATGAAGCGATGGTCTTCCTTACGCAACACCGACTGGCCGATTCCAAATTTCATCACACTGATCTCCCAATCCCTGAAGGTTAGGCACAACTTGGCACAAAAGTGTCCTGTTTATCCAGCGGGGTCGACGCGCAACATGTCGCTCCATATGATGGATTGTTCTTTCCGTTGGAGATCTAATTCATGCAGCGCGTTGCCCTCACCAAACACGCCGATCAGCCGATCGAGTTCAGTCGAATCGTTTATGGCATGTGGCGTGTATCCGATGACACTGACACGTCGCCTGCGCATGTCCAGGCCAAGATTGAGGCTTGTCTGGATCAGGGAATCACGACTTTTGATCAGGCGGATATTTATGGTGGATATCGTTGCGAACAGCTTCTCGGAGAGGCATTGAAAGACGCACCATATCTACGGTCGCAAATGGAGATCGTCACCAAATGCGATATCCTGTTGATGACCGATGCCGCCCCTGAGCGGCGGATCAAATATTATGACACCAGCGCAAAACACATCAGCGCCAGCATCGATCAATCTTTGATCAACATGAACATTGAGCAAATTGATTGCCTGCTGATACACCGCCCCGATCCGTTGATGGATCACCATGAGACGGGTGCCGCTTTGGATGCCGCTGTTTCATCCGGCAAGGTAGGCAGTATCGGAGTGTCCAATTTCAAGCCGCATGACTGGCATCTGCTGCAATCGGCGATGACCACACAATTGGTCACCAATCAACTTGAGGTCTCTGTTCTGGAACATGCGCCCTTCACCAATGGCGACATCGCCTTCCACCAACAGCAAGGCATCTCTCCTATGGCCTGGTCTCCGCTTGGTGGTGGTTCATTATTTGATCAGTCACGGGCGGACCTGCAGGAATTGCGGAATTGCCTGGCTCGAATCGCCGATGGTTTCGGAAAAGGTTTGGATGCGATCGCAATTGCCTGGTTGCTGGCTCATCCGGCGAGCATCATGCCGGTGATGGGTACCAATAATATGGACCGGATCAAAAGCCTGTCAGATGCAGCCAAAATCGACATGGACCGCCAGACATGGTTTGAAATCTATGTTGCTGCCATGGGACAGGAAGTGCCGTAAGCAAAGCGGCGTGTCGCTTGCGACGCGCTCGCCCGCCGTCTCGTCGCCCCGTTGCTGCACCGCCACCCCGCTGCCTCGCCGCCTCGCCGCGGCAATGGGTCTGCAGAAACTCATCTTTGCTGGATGACATCAAAGTGACGCACTGATATTGAACCCCGCGACCACACGTAATTGCCCCTTTGCGAGACAAGCCTTTGACCTGTGACCCTTTTAGCGAAAATGCCCCTCTGATTGCGCCGCTAGGTCGGCAGAAGACAGTTGGCGTTCGAGTGGGTGATGTACAGGTGGGTGGACATGGCCCAATTGTCGTACAGTCGATGACCAATACGGATACGGCTGACGTCGACGCCACCGTCGAGCAGGTTGCAGCTTTGGCCAAGGCCGGCTCGGAACTGGTGCGCATCACGGTTGATCGGGACGAGGCGGCGCGTTGTGTGCCTCGCATCCGAGAAAGGCTGGATCGTCTGGGTATTGATGTGCCGCTGGTTGGCGACTTTCATTACATTGGCCACAAGTTGCTGGCCGATCATCCCGATTGCGCTCAAGCTCTGGCCAAATACCGGATTAACCCTGGCAATGTCGGCTTCAAGGATAAAAAAGACAAGCAATTCGCTGCCATTATCGAAACAGCGATCAAATATGACAAGCCCGTCCGCATTGGGGTTAACTGGGGATCACTCGATCAGGCTCTGCTGACCTCGTTGATGGATCAGAATGCGATAAACGGCTCTCCCCTCAGCGCCGAACAGGTGATGCGCGAGGCCATCGTACAATCGGCTTTGCTGTCCGCCGAAGAAGCCGAGCGCATTGGCCTTGGCCGCGACAAGATCATCCTGTCGGCAAAAGTGTCGGAAGTTCAGAACCTGATTGCCGTTTATGCCGAATTGGCGACACGCAGCAACCATGCCTTGCATCTCGGTCTTACCGAAGCTGGAATGGGCAGCAAGGGAATTGTCGCCTCATCGGCGGCCTTGGGCATTCTGCTTCAGCAGGGCATCGGAGACACTATACGCATTTCTTTGACCCCTGAGCCCGGCGGTGACCGCACGCGTGAGGTGCAGGTTGCACAGGAATTGCTGCAGGTTATGGGGTTCCGGTCATTTGTCCCCATCGTTGCAGCCTGCCCCGGATGTGGACGCACAACATCGACCACGTTCCAGGAATTGGCAGCAAAAATTCAGGGTCAGTTAAGGCAAAACATGCCGATCTGGCGTGACCAATATCCCGGCGTCGAAGAATTGAAGGTCGCGGTGATGGGTTGCATCGTCAACGGTCCCGGTGAAAGCAAGCATGCCGATATCGGCATTTCTCTGCCCGGCACGGGCGAAACACCAGCCGCCCCAGTTTTTATTGATGGCAGCAAGGCGGTCACATTGCGCGGCCCGCGTATAGCTGAGGAGTTCGAGGAACTGGTGCAGGACTATGTCAAAACCCGTTACGGCGAAGGCGGCGATGGAGGCGAGGGCAGCGATAGCGGCGTTAGCAAAGGCGAGACCACTGCGGCTTAGCTGCTGCGTTCCACAATGAAGCGCGCTGTTTGGCGCAGGACATCTGCCCTATCACCGAATTCTACGAGACTGGCATCGGCATCCTCGACGGCTCCCGCCAGCAGTTTTTCGACAGCCTCAACACCGAATATGCCCACCAAAGTACCTTTGCAGCGATCGGCATCCTTGCCCACGGCCTTGCCCATTGTCTCGGCGTTGGAGGTCACATCAAGCAGGTCGTCGGCCAGTTGAAAGGCCAGTCCAGTCGTCTCACCATATCGGGTTAGCTGATCGAGCTGGGCAGGACTCGCCTGGCCCAGGATAGCACCAGCCAGACAAGCGTAGCGGATCAGCGCCCCGGTTTTCATTCTTTGCAAAAGTCGAATCTGGGCTTCATCTGGATTTGACGTTTCGGCGGCCAGATCCAGCATCTGTCCACCAATCATGCCCCCAAGCCCCGATGCCCGCGCCAGTTTATTGGCCAGCTCGGCCCGCACCTGCGGATTGGAATGACATGCTTCGTCGGTCAACAAGTCGAAGGCCAGGGTCAACAACGCATCGCCGGCCAGAATAGCGGTGGCCTCGTCATATGCTTTGTGGACGGTGGGTTTCCCGCGTCGCAGATCGTCATCATCCATGGCTGGCAGATCGTCATGGATCAGTGAGTAGGAGTGCAGACATTCCAGCGCACAGGCGGTCTGCATGGCGTCTTTTGCCGCAACATCAAAAAGAGCAGCAGTCTGGATTACCAGAAAGGGCCGCAGCCGTTTGCCACCATTTAGCAGGCCATGGCGCATGGCGTCGACCAATCGGCGCGGTCGGGCGACCTCTCCGGTCAGGGCCTCCACGGACATGATTTGCTCGAGCCGATTGTTAACGGCATCGGCACTGTCTTGAAGTTGTTGTTGGAAGGTCGTCTTCATGCAGGCGTCCTATGATGGTCTGTGGCGGAAGGCAATGGGGTGCACTTGCTTGATGAGCTGGTTTGGCGGAATTGTCGCGCATTGCCGATGCGTCAAAGCATCGCTACACAGGGGCCGACCAGGCATCAGGATATCGCAGTCAAGAGTGGCAAAAAAGGGCAAACAGGATGGGACGGGCGTCAGGGGCGATGCAAAAACTGCGAGTCGGCGAGGCCGCCGCCCTTCCGCTCGCAGCCAAAAACCCGCTGGTGTTCAATCCTCGCCCCGTCGACGCCGTACCGAGACGGAGAAGCGTTCAACCTTTTACATTCGCAGACTCATAAAGTGGTTTTTCGTTTTTCTGGTCCTGGTCGCCCTGACACCGTTCGTCTTGATGCTTGCCTATGCACCATCGACTGTACATCCAGTTTCAACTCTGATGATCACCAAATGGCTGTCTGGAGCGCCTGCTAAACGACAATGGGTGGCGTTGGAAGATATCTCGCCATTTGTCTATCAATCGGTGGTATCGTCCGAAGATGGTCAGTTTTGTGCCCATAACGGTGTCGACTGGAATGCTATTGATCTGGTGGTGGATGACTTAATCGAGGGGGAGCGGCCACGGGGCGCCAGCACCATTCCCATGCAGACAGTGAAAAACCTGTTTTTGTGGAATAGCCGATCCTATGTCCGAAAAGCACTGGAATTGCCTTTGGCCCTAGCCGCCGATTGGGCTTGGAGCAAGCGGCGGATGATGGAAATCTATCTGAATATCGCCGAATGGGGGCCAGGCATTTTTGGCATTGAGGCGGCGGCACGGCATCATTTCAGGAAAAGCGCCAAGAAACTCACCCGTCGACAGGCAGCCTTGCTGGCGGTCTCCTTGCCCAATCCCATCCTGCGAAACCCGCGCAAGCCCAGCCGCGGATTGCTGCGATTGGCCCGGTTGGTTGAAAAGCGGGCGCGGCAATCAGGTGCCTATGTCAAATGCCTTCGTTAATCACATGACGCTGCAGGTGCGATAACACTTGCTTCTTTCCAGATATTCGCTATATCAACCGCCAATTCACACTGAAATTTTCAAAAGAGTGTGCTGGTCGCGGTCACCAAGAACGGTATCGCACGAGATAATAACACTTTTGACGTCCGACGGAGCAAGAAAATGGCTGTCCCAAAGAGTAAGATCACACGCATGAAGCGCGGCCACCGCCGGTCGACAGATGCGTTGAAAAACCCAACTTATGTTGAAGACAAGAATTCCGGCGAACTGCGTCGTCCGCACCACATCGACCTGAAATCAGGCATGTATCGCGGTCGCCAGGTTCTGGAACCAAAAGATTCGGTCTAATCGACAATGAATTGAATTTAAGAAGCCCGTGGCGACACGGGCTTTTTTTATGTCATTGTGCCGCTAGTATCAGTCTGAAACCAAAGACTCGGCAATAAATTCGGGGATTACCATGCTCACCAACCTTCCGCTGATGGCGCTGGCGCTGATCGTTTACAATGGCATTATGTTCGGTCTCGGCGGCGAGGCGCTAACTTGGCAGACTGAAATCTTTTCGCTGAACATGGTCTCAGGAGCGACCTGGACATTCAATCTGGGCGATCTGATGCTGACCATTGGCCTCGTTTTGCTGTTCATCGAAATTCTAAAAGCCACACGGGTCGGCAAGATGTCGATTATCGATCATCTGCTGTCGACCGTCGTGTTGATCATATTCCTGATCGAGTTTTTGCTGGTACCAGGCGCTTCCACGTCAGTATTCTTTGCTCTGATGCTGATGACGCTGATTGATGTGATGGCTGGTTTTTCGGTATCGATCCGCGCCGCTACGCGCGATGTCAATCTTGGGGAAACCCTTTAAGGGCCTGGTCCCGCCGGGATTGGATGCCTATTCGAGGACAGGCTCGCCGTTGGAACCCATCGGGATTTCCTCGTCCATGTCATATTCCACCTTTTGCGGCGGTTTGTGAGAACGGGAAGTGTTACGGCTGCGGCGCGCCTCGCCGACGGCGCGTTGGCGCGATACGGCACGTTTGGCCCGCAGCGCCATGCGCTGACTGCGGGTGAGTGGTGCTGGCGGAAGCTGGGCTTCTTCAGTGCGCAAGCTTCCAAGCTCGAGCGGAATTATCTTTTTGGCCGGTACAGATCCAATTGGCACGATGGTGTCTTTGGTTGATTTGGTGCCGAGTTCCAGCAGACCAGTTTGCTCCGCAGACGCCGGCAAGGTGCACAACAGAAGTCCACAAATCACAGCCAGTTTAACAGCATTCAACATCGGTCTTTTCCAAAAAAGCTCCGTAACCGTCGAAAATCTTAGCTCCTGATGGTTGGGATTTGGTTCAGGGGTTTGGCTAAGATTCAGTTAATGGCAACTTCCCCTGCAGGCCGATCTTGAGTATGGCTGAGCCAACACAATGACCACATAATGGCCTGCACAAGTGCCGGCACAATGAATGAAACGAGCTTTGCCATGAGCAATTCCTATTCCAACAATCTGGACCGCAACGCTGCAAATTTTACACCTTTGACGCCGTTGTCGTTTCTCAATCGGGCAAACAGGGTTTTTGGACAGCGTCCCGCCTATGTATACGGCAATACCAAGCGCAGTTGGGGTGAGGTTTACACCCGATGTCGGCAGTTTGCCGTAGCGCTCAATCAGGTCGGTATTGGTAAGAATGACACGGTCGCCTTCATTGCGCCCAACATCCCGGAAATTTTTGAAGCGCAGTTTGCTGTTGCGATGGCGGGTGCTGTGGTCAATCCCATCAATATCCGCCTCGACGCAGCAACCATCGCCTATATTTTGAACCACGGCGAAGCCAAGGCGCTGGTTACCGACAGTCGATTTTCTGGGGAGGTCAAAGCAGCGCTTGCAGAACTGAATAATCCCGAACTGCTGGTGATTGATATACTGGACCAGGAGACCGACGAGCCGGAAGGAGAGGCTCTTGGCTCGATGGATTATGAGGCATTTTTGCAGTCGGCGGACCTGGCAGATCTCGACAACTGGCAGATGCCTGGTGATGAATGGGATGCGATTTCGCTCAACTATACATCAGGCACGACAAGCGACCCAAAAGGCGTCGTGGTGCATCACCGGGGGGCCTACCTGATCGCCATGGGCACAATCGCCGCATGGCCGTTGACTGGTGCTGGAAAAGGTCAATTTCCCGTTCACATGTATGTGGTTCCTCTGTTCCACTGCAATGGTTGGGGACATGCCTGGGCGCTGGCAGCAATAGGAGGCATGAGTGTGTTGATCCGCAACATCACGGCCAAAAACCTGTTTGAAGGCATCGCCAAACATGGGGTGACCCATTTCGGCGGCGCGCCCATCGTGCTGTCGATGCTGATCAATGCCAAGGAAGAGGAAAAGCAGCCTTTTGATTGGCCGATTCAGGTCTATACAGCTGCTGCGCCACCGCCGCCTTCCGTGCTTCACGCTTTTAAGCAGGCTGGTTTTGATTTGACCCATGTCTACGGGCTGACAGAAACCTATGGTCATGTGGTTGAGTGCATTGAGCAGGAAGAATGGTCTGGTCTGGCAGCCGATGCGCTGGCTGAAATGAACTCGCGCCAGGGTGTTGGCTATGCGGTAACCGAAGACGTCATGGTGGCCGACACTGAAACCATGCAGCCGGTACCTGCTGATGGTGAAACCATGGGTGAGATCATGATCCGTGGCAATGTCGTTATGAAAGGCTACTATCGCAACAAGGACGCAACGGATGCCTGTTTCGAAGGTGGTTGGTTCCACACCGGAGATCTCGCAGTGATGCATGCCGATGGCTATCTGCAGATCAAGGATCGTTCCAAAGACATCATAATTTCTGGTGGTGAGAATATTTCGTCAGTGGAAATTGAAGGCATTCTCTACAAACATCCTGATGTCACGGCCGCCGCCGTTGTGGCCAAACCGGACGAAAAGTGGGGGGAAACCCCGTGTGCTTTCATTGAACTGCGCGAAGGGGTGCAGACCAGCGAAGCAGCGATCATCGAGTTTTGCAGCGAAAACATGGCGCGGTTCAAAATCCCCAAAACTGTGATCTTCCAGGAATTGCCAAAGACCAGCACCGGTAAAATTCAGAAATTCGTCCTGCGCGATCAGCTGCGGGATTGAGCTGGGCAATTCTCTGTCATCGGGTTGGCAGTAGCCGGTCCAGATAGTCGAGTTCGAGTTTCGGGCGGGTGGTTTCGCCGAGCCTGCGGCGGATGGCTTCCAGAATACGTCGGGCCCGTTGGGCGTTGATTTCGCCGGGTACTTTGGTATCATTGCCCAATTGCGGGCCCTGGCTGCGGCTTTGGCGGCCCAAGGGATCGCGGTCCTCACGGGTCTGTTGACCATGCTGGCCGCGCTCACCACGACGGCCTTGCTCTCCGGCCTGGTTCTGCATATTGCGCATCATCTGTTGGGCCCCTTCACGCATTGCCTGAAGGGCACGGCTTTGCTGATTGGTGGCCTCGCCCGTCTCGCCCTGTCCAAGCTGCTGCTCAGCTTCGCCCATGGCTTCACCAGCCTCGCCCAGCTGTTGTCCGGGATCCAGACCCATGCCACGCAATTGCTCTTGCATTTCCTGCATCTGGCGTTGCAGTTCGCCCTGCTGCTGCTCCAGCTGGCGCATGGCTTCGGCGAATTCATCTGCCGTCATCGGACGCTGTTGCCCGGCCTGACCTTCCTGGCCCTGCTGTTCTCCGGGACGCTGACCCTGACGATTGCTTTCTTGCTCCTGACCGCGCTGACCCGGCTGTTGACCTTGTTGCTGGCCCTGTTGCTGGCGGCGCTGCATGTCGAACGTCTCATCCATCAGTTCCTGCTGGCGGCGCATCATTTCACCAAGCTTGTTCATTTGCTGGCTGAATTGATCGGTCTGCTGCTGTTGCTGGCCGTTGGGCTGGGCCGTTTGCAGATTGTTCATCATACGCTGCAGTTCCTGCAGTAACTGGCGTGCCGCATCACGGGAGCCTGATTTGGCGAGATCCTCAATCTGTTGCATCAGTCGATCCAGGTCCTGTTGGCGCAGAACCTGCGTATTGGGATCCATCGGCATCGCCTGCTGGTTTTGCGGGTTGCGCTGCATCTGTTCCGCCAGTTCGCGCATGAAGGCGTCCATGGCGGCGCGCAGCTCCTTCATCAATTCGTCGATCTCTTCATCTGAGGCGCCATTTTCCAACGCCCGTGAAAGACGCTCCTGAGCGTCCCGCAACCTGCGTTCGGCTAGTGACAGGTCACCATCCTCGATGGCCAGCGCGGTTTCCCAAAGCAGATCAAGTGCTTCGCGTAACGTGTCCTTGTCATCAGTCCGGCTGATACTGCGATAGGCGACGCGGAGTGCCGTGTAGACCGACATATCCTTGATAAATTCTTCCGGGTGAGTGTCGGTAATGATGTCGAGCATTTCAGCCACCTGCGGAGCGGCCTTGGCGTCGAGAGCCAGATTGCGCCGTTCCTGAACCACGGCGCGGGCCAGAGGTTTGGTGAAAATGCGTTCTGGCAGGACCAGGGTTTTGGTTTGGCTGCGGCCAACTTGACTGGCTTCGTCTTCGGCAATCAGCGTCAACTTGATTTCGGCACCAGCCCAGGGATGCGCCGTCAGGTCCTGACTGGTGCGCGATGTACCTTGCTTGGCGCGGCGGCTTGGTAAAGGCAGATCGACATCGGGGGCTTCGATCAGCGGGTCGGCATTTTCTGTGCCAGGTGCTGCCTGAAGAATTTCGGCTCGTGCTGCCACGACACCGTAATCATCTTCAACCGAATAGGCGAATTCCAGCGCACCGCGCGTCGATGGAGTTGGATCTTCGACAAAGGTGATGATTGGGTCGTTGTCAGGCAGGACGGTCACCGACCAGTTGCGGACTGTTTGACCACCGGATGTCAGAACAAGGCTGGAGGAGTTGTTCAAGGCCGTTTTGTAGACGGTGCTTTGATTGGGCTTTTTTGGGTCTTGCTGTTTGACCACTTCGTCGACGTTTTCGACTTGTTCAGGATTGATGTCGGCAAATTCAAGCTCGGTGGTGCCGTCCGTGTTATCGGTTTTTGGGGTTAATTTGGCCAGTTTCAAAGCGGGCGCATCGATATCAAGCAGCCGCACAATCAGCTCGCTACCTTCCGGCACTGTTGCCGAGTTGTTTTCCGCCCCAAGAAACACGGGAGGCCGGTTTGTATATGCAGGCGGGGTCAACCAGGCGTCGATCCGGCCACCAGCGGCAATCACCACATCGCTATGCGTGCGAAACGCGCCACCAATCCGCTGAGACCAGTTGCCCCATCCGGCGGCGAAACCGATGAACAGCACAAGTGCGACCAGCCCGCGAAGAGCAAAGGGGTCTATTGCAGCGACCTTCGGCACCGGTGTTCCAGCGCTGAGATTCTTAAGCGACGTGGCCATTCGGCGGCGATGTTCGGTCCACAGAGCAGCGGCAAATGGATCGTTGCTGCCGGTAACATGCGCCAGATTGTCTTCTTGTGCCGTGACGGGTCGGTGTTGAAGCTGAGAAACCCGTTCAATCCGCGTGTCGACTTCGGCAGAGGTGGGCAGCGTCATGCCACGCATCGGTGCTAACGCCACCAGGGCCGCAGCAGCAAAAAGAACCAGAAGTGCAATGCGCACTTCGTTCAGCATTGTTGGCCACAGACCGAGCCATGAAACGCTCAGGAACAGGCATAGAACCGCGACGAATGGCACAATCCTGGGCCATAGACGCTCCCAGGTTTCGGCCAGCCAGGCCAGCGAGCGGGCTTGCGTCAGGCCAGAGGAAGTGTTGGCACGACCGGCCCTACGCGGCGAAGAGGTCGCCTCGTCAATTGCGCGTGGACCGATATTGTTGTTTTCCATAGACCCACCTTATCACCAATAGTGGCAAAGGCGAGACCGCTGAGCGAATTCGTCGCACCGGTCGCATAAATGTGAATAAATCAGGAAAGCCAGTCCGGCACGGAATCCAGGCCGATCAGTTCATCATAGCTCAGTCGCGGACGCACTACGTGGAATTGATCGCCGCTCACCAACACCTCGGGAACCAGCGGGCGGGTATTATAAGTGCCAGCCTGTACCGCGCCATAGGCTCCGGCAGAACCCAAAGCGAGTAAGTCACCAGCGAGGGGTTTTGGCATTTCGCGTTGCTTGGCGAGGAAATCGCCAGATTCGCAAACCGGCCCGACAATATCGGCGGTGATCCGAGCCGAGAATCCACGGCTGATATCGACCGGACGCACCTCGTGATAGGCCTCGTAAAGGGTCGGGCGAATGAGATCGTTCATCGCACCATCGACGATGACAAAAGTGCGATCATCGCCTTCCTTCACATAAGTGACTTCGGTGACAAATATACCGGCATTGCCGGCAATCAGCCGACCGGGTTCAAAGATCACCTGGGCATCCAAATTTCGGACATGGCGCTTGACCACTTCTGCGTAAGCGTCCGGGTCAGGGGGCGGCTGGTTGTCTTCGTGATAGGGGATTCCCAGACCACCGCCAACGTCAACATGCTCGATTTCATGGCCATCTTCCCGCAATTGGCCGATCAATTCCGCCAGTCTCGAAAAGGCCTGATCAAACGGGTCCAGATCGGTGATCTGACTGCCGATATGCATATCAATTCCGGTGACCCTGATGCCTGGCAGTGCGGCGGCGCGGGCATAGACTCGCTGCGCTTCCTTCCAGGGAATGCCAAACTTGTCGGCAGCCTTGCCGGTTGAGATTTTCTCATGGGTCATCGCGTCCACATCGGGATTGATCCGGAACGAAACACTGGCTTCTTTGCCCAACGCCACAGCACGGGCGGAAAGCACTTCAAGTTCCGGTTCAGATTCGATGTTGAAGCAAAAGATGCCCTGCTCAAGAGCAAAGTCCATTTCACCGGGCTTTTTGCCAACACCGGAGAACATGATCCTTTCGGCAGGTATTCCGGCGGCAAGGGCTCTACGTAATTCCCCTTCCGAAACGATATCTGCACCTGAACCCAAACGGGCCAATGTAGCCAGCACCGCCTGATTGGAGTTAGCCTTCATCGCGTAGCAGACCATCGCATCAATGTCGTTGAATGCTTTGGCAAAGACCGTGTAATGCCGTTCAAGCGTCGCCGTAGAATAACAATAAAACGGAGTGCCAACCGCATCGGCAATTGTCGGCAGGCTTACGTTTTCGGCATGCAGAATGCCATCTCGGTAATCGAAGTGGTTCATGGGATATTGTCTTTGAGTGGCGCGTTTGCCCGGGGACTATTCAAGCAGCCCGTCGAGAACAAAGCGTTTTTCGGTGTTTTCACTGTTCGGCGTCGGTGCCTGGGGAGGTTCTTCTCCAGCGTCCTTGGCCTGCTGAATCGCTGCTTCTGACGGTTTCAATGGTGGACCAACCCGACCACAAGCCGACAAAAGGGCGGATGCTGCAACAAGCAGCACCAGAACCGTTGCTGTTTTCGTGGTCAAACCAGTTGTCATAGTCTCGCCGTCTCGCCAATTCGTGCTTGGGATGTCAAAGTTCAACTGCTGTCATATCATGTTTTGAAACGGATACCACCCGCCTCAGCCGAGACGTTTGCGCCACTCGGCGACCTGGCTGCGAACATTGACAGGCGACGTTCCACCAAAGCTGGTGCGGCTGGCAACGCTGGCCTGCACGGTCAACACGTCATAGACGGCATTGGTGATGTCGCCATGCAATTGCTGCAGATCGCCCAGAGCAAGCTGTGATAGGTCACAGCCTTTTGATTCCGCCAATGCCACTGCACGCCCGGTCACATGATGGGCGTCGCGGAACGGAATACCCGCTTCCCGCACCAGCCAGTCGGCCAAATCGGTTGCAGTCGAATAACCAGACCCGGCTGCCGCTTCCATGCTGGAGGCGTTAATCGTCATGTCGCCGATCATGCCGGTCATTGCGGCAAGGCAAAGCTCGAGGGTTTCAGCGGCGTCAAAAACGCCTTCTTTGTCCTCTTGCATGTCTTTTGAGTAAGTCAGCGGCAGACCCTTCATCACCGTCAGCAGACCGATCAGCGAGCCGGTGATTCGACCACCCTTGCCGCGCACCAGTTCGGCAGCGTCCGGGTTCTTCTTCTGCGGCATGATCGAAGAACCGGTCGAAAACTTGTCCGATAGCTGAACGAAACCAAACTGAGGTGTTGACCAAATGACAATTTCTTCGGCCAAACGGGTCAGGTGAGTGGCGCAAATACTGGCAGCAGAAAGAAATTCCAACGCAAAATCGCGGTCTGACACGGTATCGAGTGAGTTGCGGGTGGGTTCACGGAAGCCCAGCGCCTTGGCTGTAGCATGGCGGTCGATGTTGAAGCCTGTACCGGCCAGTGCGGCGGCGCCCAATGGGCATTCATTCATCCTTTCGCGGGCATCGCGAAAACGCGACAAATCACGGGCCATCATTTCCACATAGGCGAGGCAATGGTGTCCGAAGGTAACAGGTTGGGCAGTTTGTAAATGGGTGAATCCCGGCATCACCGAATCCGCATGGGCTTCGGCTTTGTCCAGCAGCGCTTCGATGAAGGCCAACAGGGCGGTTTGAGCGGCATCCGTCTGGTCCCGCACCCACATGCGAAAATCCAGGGCCACCTGGTCGTTGCGCGAGCGGGCTGTGTGCAGGCGACCGGCTGCCGGTCCGATCAATTCGGCCAAGCGGCTCTCGACGTTCATGTGAATGTCCTCAAGCGCCCGGGAGAATTCAAAACGACCGGATTCGATTTCTAACGAAATTGTGCTCAATCCCTGATCAATTGCTGCGTGATCTGCTGATGACAAAATGCCCTGTTCGTGCAACATCGCAGCATGAGCACGGGAACCAGCGATATCCTGGGCGTAGAGTTTCTGGTCGAAATCGATCGATGCGTTGATTTCTTCCATAATTGCGTCAGGGCCGGAAGCAAACCGGCCACCCCACATGGTGTTTTCGCTGGCATTTCCGGAAGAAGTTTTTTCGTTGGCCATGGGTCAAAACCTTGTTTGGAACGAGCATGAATGAAGATCATTCACCCGACAAAAATGTCGCAAGCAACCCATCTCTAAAGACCGCCAAGCTGGCGATGCTGGCGGGCGTGCTGGGACTTGCTGTTGGGGCAGGGCTATACGCGTTTTCTGATCGCGTTGGCAATGATCAAAACACTGGTCCGCTGGCATCTGCGAGCTGCGCGGTCGATGAAAGCCTGCGCGCCAAGCTTGACAACAATTCCGGCGGCCATGTGGCGGCTTTCAAGGCGTTGGATCGACCTGTTTCAGTTGCTGAACTTGGATTTACGGATCTGAACGGCCAAGAAAAGAGCCTTGGTGACTGGAGTGGTCGCACAGTGCTTTTTAATCTCTGGGCTACCTGGTGCGCGCCCTGCCGTGCAGAAATGCCGGCGCTGGATCAGTTGCAAGCCGATCTTGGCAGTGACCAGTTTGAGGTCGTGCTGGTCAGTGTTGATCTTGGCTCGGATGAAAAGCCGAAAAAGTTTTACAAAGATGTTGGCATGCAACATGCGAGATTCTTCCATGATGCGGATCTTTCGACACTCAATGTCTTGAAGAAGGAAGGTCTGGCATTTGGTCTGCCGGCGACTTTGCTGGTCAATGGCAAGGGCTGTGTGATTGGCGCGCTTAGCGGCCCGGCTGAATGGGCGAGTGACGACGCTAAGAAATTGATCGAGACGGCGCTTTAAGTCTGATTGATGTCATCTACGACATAGCGTGGACCTGAACCGGTCCGGCCAGCTCTGTCGTCGCTATTGTAGAGGCCACAATCCTCCAGTGACAGACAACCGCATCCAATACACATGCCGAGCCTGTCGCGCAGTCGCTCAAGCACTTTGATTCTGTCGTCGAGATCACCTCTGAAATCGCTTGCCATGGCGGACCACTCCGCCTTGTTTGGGGCGCGATGAGAAGGCAGGACCGATAGGGCTTGTTTGATGCGGGTGAGTGAGAAGCCCATATTTTGAGCGATCATGACAATTGACAGCCGCCGTATATCCGAGCGGGCAAATCGGCGTTGACCACCGGCGTTTCGAACTGACGCGACCAACCCACGCTCTTCGTAAAAGCGGATTGCCGATACAGACAGCCCGGTGCGCCGCGCGACCTCGCCGATCGGAAGTTGGTTGGGTTTGGTGGAAGAACCGGCCACACAAAAATCCTCGATAAAGAGCTTGACCTCAAGTTAACTTGAGGAATTAGGTTTTGTCCATCGGGTTGTTTCTCAGCCTTTTGTTCAAGCCCAATGAAAAGGAAAAATTATGGCTCAAGTTACGTTGGAACATATCAACTTCACTGTCCGCGATGCGCAGTCGACTGCAGAGGAACTCTGTGGTCTGTTCGACTGGCAGGTGCGCTGGCATGGTGATGCGATGGATGGGCTGGGCGAAACCTATCATGTTGGCTCAGAGGAGTCTTATCTTGCCCTCTACGCACCCAATCAAAGTGCTGGTCGTTCAGACGAGAGCAGCTATACGACCGAGCAAGGCCTTAATCATATCGGGGTGGTGGTGCCCGACATTGACGCGATGGAAGCCAAGGTAAAGGCGGCAGGTTACAAGCCGGGACCGCAATGGGACTATGAGCCCGGCCGCCGCTTCTATTTCAACAATCAAGACGGCATTGAAATCGAGGTGGTCAGCTACAGCTGATCTGCTAATTTGTGGCGGCTGAGTGACAGGGAGAAAGGTTGGTTCGGTCCTCCTCCAGCCATCAACACCTTGCCGCCAAGGATAATTTTCATTGGCATCTTCTCGTCGGCGAGATTGTCGTTATTGTACAAAGCTAGCACTTTCCTGCTGATGGGCGATCCATGGGCGGGAAGATGCAGCGCACGATGTATAAATGGCATGGGACCCGGGGAGGAAAACTGATGGCTGATATAACCACTGACGTTTTGATCATTGGAACAGGACCAGCTGGCTCGTCGATGGCGGCGCTGTTGTCGACCTATGGCGTTGAGAACATGGTGATCAACCGTTACCGCTGGCTGGCCAACACGCCACGGGCTCACATTACCAATCAGCGTACAATGGAAGTGCTGCGGGACCTCGGACCCGAGGTTGAGGCCGAAGCCTACATGCACGCCACTGAAAAAGAATTGATGGGAGAGAATGTTTTCTGCACGTCGCTCGCTGGTGAGGAAATTGGTCGCTTGAAGACCTGGGGCACAGCTCCCAACTCGGCGGCCGAACATCTTCTGTCCTCGCCCTGTTTCATGAACGATCTGCCGCAGACTTTTATGGAACCGCTGCTGTTCAAGACCGCCTGTTCGCGTGGCACCCAGGCGCGCATGTCGACCGAATATCTGAGCCATGAGCAGGATGCAGAAGGTGTGACCACCACCTGCCTTGATCGACTGACCGGCAAGCAATTCACCATCCGCTCGAAATATCTGTACGGCGCCGATGGTGGTAATTCACTGGTCGCCGAACATGCCGGATTGGAGTTTGAGGGACAGATGGGGGTTGCCGGTTCGATCAATCTTTTGTTCAAGGCCGATCTGTCGAAATATGTCGCGCATCGTCCTTCGGTTCTCTACTGGGTGCTGCAGCCCGGTTCCAATGTTGGCGGCATCGGCATGGGTGTGGTGCGTATGATCCGTCCGTGGAACGAATGGCTGGCAATCTGGGGCTACGACATCAACGAACCGGTCCCTGAAGTCAGCGACGATTTCGCCAAGAAAACAATTCGTGGGCTTGTCGGTGATGAGGATCTGGAAATCGATATCACGTCGGTTTCCACCTGGACCGTCAACAACATGTACGCCACCACAAATACCAATGGTCGTGTCTTTTGCGGAGGTGATGCAACTCATCGCCATCCACCCTCCAATGGATTGGGGTCCAACACATCGATTCAGGATTCATTCAACCTTGCCTGGAAAATAGCTGCCGTCTTGAAGGGCAAGGCCGATGCTGGCCTGTTGGATTCCTATCAGGCAGAACGGGCGCCAATCGCGAAGCAAATCGTTACCCGGGCCAATCAGTCAATTGATGAATTCGGACCCATTTTTGGTGCGCTGGGCTTGTTGGATTCCATCGACCCAGTGAAAATGCAGGCCAATATGGATGCTCGCTGTGATGACACATCAGAGGCGGAAGAACAGCGCAAGGCGATTGCCGATGCGATTGCCTACAAGAAGTATGAGTTTGACTGCCATGGTGTCGAGATGAACCAGCGCTATCAGTCTGAAGCGATTGTCTCAGATGGCACCCCGGAGCCGGAATTCGCCATGGATGCCGAACTGCATTATCATCCGACCACATGGCCTGGCGCGCGCCTCCCCCATGTCTGGCTTTTTGATGATCAGGGCAATAAGGCCTCAACTCTGGACCTGAGTGGTCAGGGCAAATTCACTGTGCTGACTGGCATTGGCGGCGATGGCTGGGAAGCGGCTGCAGAGACGGTTGGTCGTGAACTGGGGATCGAGATCGTCTGCCACAAAATAGGCCCGCGTCAGCATTGGCAGGATTTTGCTGGCGACTGGGCGCGTAATCGCGAAGTACGGGACGGTGGCATTGTTCTTGTGCGACCCGATCAACATGTGGCCTGGCGTTGCGAAAGCTCCTGTGACGACGCAGCAATTGCCACAGACGAATTGCGCAAGGTCTTACAATCCATCCTCACGCCATAGGCTGATTCAGGATAAGCCGCCTAACATTGCACCGGAAACCACCTGCTGTATTTCAACACCACTCCCTTGAGGACACCATGCCAGAAGCCTTTATCTGTGATTACATCCGCACTCCAATTGGCCGGTTTGGTGGGGCGCTGTCGAGCGTTCGTGCCGATGATCTCGGAGCCATTCCTCTCGCCGCTCTGCAGGCCCGCAATGCCAATGTCGACTGGGAGGCAGTAGAAGATGTGATTTACGGATGTGCTAATCAGGCGGGTGAGGATAATCGTAATGTTGGCCGCATGGCGGTGTTGCTGTCGGGCTTGCCGCAATCGGTGCCCGCAGTAACCATCAACCGTCTTTGTGGCTCCGGTATGAATGCCGTCATTGATGCAGCCCGCGCCATCAAGGCAGGCGAAGCCGACCTGATTCTGGCAGGCGGAGTTGAGAGCATGTCACGGGCGCCCTTTGTAATGCCGAAGGCGCAAACCGCGTTTTCACGCAACGCGGAAATCTATGACACGACCATTGGCTGGCGTTTCGTCAACCCGGTGCTGAAGGCCCAATATGGCATCGATTCCATGCCGGAGACTGGCGAAAATGTTGCCGAACAGTTCAACATTTCACGTGAAGATCAGGACGCATTTTCCCTGCGTAGTCAGGAAAAGGCGGCGTCCAGTGGTGAGCGGCGTGCCGAAGAAATTACCCGGGTGACAATTCCCCAGCGTCGAGGCGATGCCATTGTGGTGGAGAGTGATGAACATCCCCGCAGCACGACATTGGAAAAACTGGGCTCCTTGCCGACGCCGTTCCGCAAGCAAGGCACGGTAACAGCGGGCAATGCCTCGGGTGTCAATGACGGGGCAGCAGCGCTTATCATCGCAAGTGAGGCAGCAGTAAAAAAGCATGGTCTAACGCCGATTGCCCGGGTGATGGGCGGTGCGACTGCTGGCGTTGAACCACGTATAATGGGTATTGGACCAGCGCCTGCCACGCAGCGTCTTTGCGACAGGCTCGGAATGAAACCAACCGAATTCGATGTCGTGGAGCTGAACGAAGCTTTTGCCTCGCAGGGCATTGCCGTGTTGCGCGAACTTGGGTTGGATGAGGCCGCGCCGCATATCAACCCAAATGGTGGTGCGATTGCTCTGGGTCATCCGCTGGGCATGTCAGGAGCCCGCATCACCGGTACGGCAGCGCTGGAACTGCAAACGAATGGAGGTCGCTATGGGCTTGCCACCATGTGCATCGGCGTTGGTCAGGGCATCGCCATTGGCCTGGAAAAAGTTTAGAATTGAGAAATTGTGCGGCTCTGCAGAATAATCATATGACGCGGCCTCAACTTCCGGTCTAGAGTAACTCCATCGCCCGTCGGGCACATCCTCCTGGAAAGCCAATCCAAGTGACCATTGCCAGTGTGCAAAGCAGCGCAATGACCCGTTACCGTGTGGTATTCGGCGCCTGTTTGACCCAGTTCACAATTATCGGCCTGTTGATTTCCTATGGGCTGTTTTTCAAGGTCTTTGAAACCGAATTTGGCTGGTCCCGCACAGCGATTTCGGCGACCACTTCGGTCGCCTTCTTCCTGATGGGCGTGTTTGCAATTGCGATCGGTCGGTTGAATGACAGGTACGGCCCCAGATTGGTGCTTGGCATTTCGGGAACCCTGTATGGCATTGGCTATGCGTTGATGTCGCAGGTGACGGAGATCTGGCATCTATTTGTGCTGTTTGGTCTTTGTATCGGTTCCGGAATGGCGGCTCATGATGTGGTAACCCTGTCGACGGTTGCCCGCTGGTTCCCAAAGAAGCGCGGTCTGATGAGCGGCATCGTGAAAACCGGAACCGCTTTGGGTCAGGTCGCAGTGCCGCCGCTTGCTGCAGTGCTGCTCACCCAGTTCGGTTGGCAAACGGCGTTGATCGTTCTTGGAACCGTTGCAACTGGTCTGATGGTAGTTGCATCAGCCTGCTTGGCCGACCCGCCGAAGACGGAGGCTTCTGAACGGGAGGCTAGTCTTCATGGTATTTCATCAAAACAGGCCGCGCGTATGCCGACTATGTGGTTGATGTGCACGATCCAGTTTTTGGTATTTCCCACCTTGATGACAGTGCCACTGCATATTGTCGTCCATGCCATTGATTTGGGCAGTACGCCAGCTGTCGCTGCCCTGTTGCTGTCGACCATGGGGGCTGCAAGCGTCGTAGGTCGTCTCAGTACGGGGTTCGCCGTTGACCGGATCGGCGGAAAGAGTGGGATTGCAATGTGCCTTATCCCGATCATCGTCAGTCTTGCAGCATTGATGAGCATATCTTCAGTAAGTTTGCTGTTCCCGATTATGGCCATTTATGGTTTTGGTCACGGTGGTTTCTTCACTGTTGTGAACCCCACTGCGGCAAGTTATTTCGGGGTGAAGGCCCTGGCCTCAATCTTTGGCACCATCGTCTTCTTCGGCACCCTCAGTGGATCCATTGGCCCCATCGTAGCGGGTTGGATTTTTGATGTGACCGGTAGCTATTTTTATGCCTTTGCATTGTTGTGCGGCGGTGCCGTGATCAGCCTTCTGTTGCTGCTCGCATTGCCCAAACCCGGCCCCCTGGCCGCTCAATAAACCATTCCACGGAGACATAGATGAAATTCAACAAGCTTGGTCGTACTGATATCGAAGTCAGCGAAATCTGCCTGGGCAGCATGACCTGGGGTTCGCAGAATTCTCAGGCCGAGGCCCACGCGCAACTGGACTATGCCATCGACCTAGGCGTGAATTTTATCGATACGGCGGAAATGTACCCGACCACACCCCGGCTGGCTGAAACCAGCGGACGCACCGAAGAATATATTGGAACTTGGCTGAAAAACCGAGCTGATCGGGACCGGCTGGTCGTCGCCACCAAAATCACCGGCGAGGGCAACAACGACATCCGCAATGGTGCCCGTGTCACCGGCGGGATGGTCCGCAGCGCACTGGACGAAAGTCTGCAGCGTTTGCAGACGGACCGCATCGACCTGTATCAGCTGCATTGGCCCAACCGGGGTTCCTATCACTTCCGCAAATATTGGAAGTTCGACCCATCCGACCTCAACGCGGGTGACGTGGACCAGGAAGTTGCCGATATATTGGGGGAGGTCAGCCTTCTTCAGCAGGAAGGTAAACTGGGGCATTTTGGTCTGTCGAATGAAAGCGCCTGGGGGGCAATGAAATTCCTGCAGGTCGCAGAGCGTCACAATCTGCCGCGCATTGCATCCATGCAGAACGAATACAGCCTCATATGCCGTATCTATGATACGGATATGGCTGAGATGAGCGTGTTGGAGCATGTCGGCCTCCTCGCCTTTTCACCGCTTGCAGCCGGTGGTTTGTCGGGCAAATATATAGACGGTTCCATCGAGCCAGGCTCGCGCCGCTCCATGCAGGATGGACTCAATGGTCGCTATGGACCTCAGAGTGAAAAGGCGATTGCGCTTTACAACGAGATTGCCGTCAAACACGGCCTGAATCTGGCCCAAATGGCGCCTGCCTTTTGTTTAACCCGCCCATTTATGACAAGCGTGATCATTGGCGCAACATCTATGGATCAGTTAAAAATCAATATCGGCACCAAGGATGTGCAGCTCACAGAAGACGTATTGGCTGACATTCAGACGGTTTATCGGGACCACCCAAGGCCGATGTAGGCATCAGCTCTTCTTTGCCTTGCGCAAAGCAGCACCAAATTCCTCAAACAGCACTTGATTGACGGGGTTTTCATGCGGGTCATATTCCGCATGCCACTGTACCCCAAGGGCAAATGTTTCTGCACCAGCTACGCTGATAGCTTCAACTGTGCCGTCATCAGCCACACCTTCGATGACAATGCGATCGCCCTTGTCCAAAACGCCCTGGCCGTGCAGCGAGTTCACCCGGATGGATGGCTTGCGATACAGGCGCTCAAATTCGCCTGATTCCACCAGATGCACGCTGTGGCGATCTGCGAAGACAACCTCGGGATCGGGATGGATTTCACCATTTTCCAACCGTGGCATACGGTGGTTTATGCGGCCTGGAAGGTCGCGAATCTCCGGATGCAGCGAGCCGCCAAAGGCGACGTTCATTTCTTGCATGCCGCGGCAAATGCCGAACAGGGGAACGCCCTTCTCAAGGCAGACGCGGCTCAGATTGAGCGCCAACTCATCGCGCTTTTCATCATAGGGTTCGTAAGCCGGATCGGGTTCAGTATTGAATCGGGTTGGATGAACATTGGCGCGGGCACCGGTTAGGACGATGCCGTCAACAGCGTCCAGCAGCGCCCCAATATCACAAATTTCTGGATCGCCAGCAAACACCAAAGGCAAGGCATCGGTGACTCGGGCAAGGGCTGCCATATTGGCCTCCCCGGTCATTTGAACCTGAAAGCGAGCTTCCAGACTGTGGCCATTGCCAATGACGCCGACGACGGGCTTGTTCATGTGATGCCTACAAATTGTTCGTGGATGGGCATTTACTGCCTTGCACCAACACCGCCGTCAAGCCGCGTCATCTGCTCAATTGCCCCGATTGCGCCTTGTTGCCCGCGTCAAAACCTGCCACTAATTTAACAAATCACCGCGCACTCACAGTTAGACCTTGCCAATAGAAACTGAAGAACTTTCCGTATCGGTCTGGCGTGGCGACCAAAAGGGCGGCGAATTTGAAGAGTTTTCTGTTCCGGCACGGCAGAATCAAACTGTGCTCGACGTCGTTGCCTATATTCAACAAAATATCGATCCGGCGCTGACCTATCGATTTGCCTGTCGCGTTGGCATGTGTGGGTCGTGTGCCATGATGGTCAATGGCGAACCACGCTGGACCTGCCGAACCCATGTTAATAACGCAGCAAAGGGCAACCGTCTGGAGATTGCACCATTGCGTAACCTGCCAGTGATCAAGGATCTGGCGGCCGATATGGATCCGTTCTTTGACAAATGGGTTGGTGCCGAAGGGGTTCATCACGCCTCCCGCAGCCGCGACGAACCAATTGCCCCCGTTGATCCAACGGATTCCAATCGCCTTGAGGCCAGCGAAGGCATTGAGTGTATCAATTGTGCGGTCTGCTATGCGGCGTGCGATACGGTTGCCGCCAACGATGACTATCTCGGTCCGGCGGCGCTGCAGCGGGCTTGGACCCTCTATAATGATACCAAGGATAGTGGACAGGCGGCTATTTTGGATGCTGTTTCCGGCAAGGGCGGATGTCACACCTGCCACAGCCAAGGGGGCTGCAGCCTCTATTGCCCCAACGAACTTAATCCGATGAAAGCAATTGCCGGACTGAAACGAGCCAGCGCAGCCTCCTTCTTTGGCTGGCACAGGCCTTCAACACGGCGGGATTCGTGATGCTGGATATTCGCCTATATATGTTGCAACGGATTACCGCGCTGATCATGGCACCGCTGACTCTGGGCCATATCGCTGTGATGATATATGCCATTCAGGGTGGATTGTCGGCTGCTGAAATTCTCGGCCGCACCCAGGGTAGTTTCTGGTGGATGCTGTTTTATGGCAGTTTTGTCATTGCCGTTGCCATTCATGGGGCGATTGGGCTGCGGGTTGTTGTGCATGAGACATTTGGTATGAAGGGTGCTGGGCTGACCGTGCTGACCTGGATGGTTGCCGCTGGTCTGGCCATTATGGGACTTTACGCTGTGATAGCAGTGACGGTGGCGCCATGAACAGCCAGGGTCATCGCAAACATGGCCTTTGGCTGGCATTTGCCCTGCACCGCCTGTCCGGAGTGGCATTGGCGCTATTTTTGCCGCTGCATTTCTACGTTTTGTCACTGGCGCTGAACCAGCCGGAGCAGCTGGATGGCTTCTTGCGTTGGAGCGATCAGCCGTTGGTCAAGGCGGCGGAATTTGGGCTGATATTTCTGTTGGCGGTGCATATTTTCGGTGGACTGCGTCTGATGGCCTTGGAGTGGCTGCCCTGGTCTCCCAAGCAAAAGACATTTGCTGCTGCAGCCGTTGCTGCGGCGCTGTTTGTTTCTGGCGGTTTTCTGTTGAGCGCGATGTGAGGACATGATGGGTATTAAACTAGAACGTCATGATACCGATATTTTGATCCTCGGCAGCGGTGGTGCGGGCATGTTTGCTGCGCTTCATGCCCAGCAATCGGCACCTGAAGGCACAAATATCACGCTGGCTGTCAAAGGCCTGATCGGCAAGTGCGGCTGCACCCGCATGGTTCAGGGGGGCTACAATGTCGCGCTGGGCGGGGGGGATACGGTTGAACGCCACTTCATGGACACGATCAACGGTGGCAAGTGGCTGCCCAATCAGGATATGGCCTGGAAGCTTTGTGAACAGGCAGTGGTGCGCATACGCGAGTTGGAGAATGAAGTCGGTTGCTTTTTCGATCGCAACAGCGATGGCAGCCTGCACCAAAAGGCCTTTGCCGGACAAACGGCTGACCGCACCGTTCATAAGGGTGACCTTACTGGCATCGAGATCATCAACCGACTGATGGAAAAGGTGCTGAGTGGTGGTGTCGAAAAGCTGCAGGAACATCGTGCAGTTGGCCTTGTACCGACAAAAGATGGAGCGTCCTTGTCTGGGGTCTTGTTCATCGATATGCGGACGGGAGGATTGCGCTTTGTTCGGGCAAAAACCGTACTTATGGCAACGGGTGGCGGCCCGACCATGTACAAATACCACACCCCATCGGGTGACAAGACAATGGATGGGCTCGCTATGGCACTCCGGGCAGGCTTGCCCTTGCGGGATATGGAAATGGTGCAATTCCATCCAACCGGATTGCTGGCTGGTGACCACACAAAGATGACCGGCACAGTGCTGGAAGAAGGCCTGCGCGGGGCCGGTGGGCACCTCCTCAACGGGGCGGAAAACCGCTTTCTATTCGACTATGACCCGAAGGGTGAGCGGGCCACGCGTGACGTTGTTAGCCGCGGTATTTACGATGAAATGCGCAAGAACAATTCGTCTGAAAATGGCGGGGTTTATATCTCCATGGCTCATCTGGGGCCGGATGATGTGCGGCGGAAATTCAAGGGCATGGTTAAACGTTGCGCCGATTGCGGGTTCGATCTGGCCGCCGGATTGGTCGAGGTGGTTCCCACCGCGCATTATTTCATGGGGGGCGTGGTTGTTGATCCTGACACCCGCACTGCATTGGAAGGCCTGTATGTGGCAGGCGAAGATGCGGGCGGTGCCCACGGTTCCAACCGTCTTGGTGGAAATGGGGTGGCCAATTCCACCGTTTATGGTGGCGTGGCGGGTGATGTGATGGGTTCGGATATCCGCAACATTCCCACTCTGCGCGATCCGGATGAAGACGTGCTTTCAGCAGAAATAGAACGTGTACAAAGGCCGTTTTCCAAAAAACCCGCTAACATTTATCAAGTCCGCCAGACCTTGCAGAATGTCATGTGGGATGATGTTGGCGTTATACGCACCGGTACCGGCCTGCAGCGCGGAGCGCGTCGCATCACTGAAATTCAGGATGAATTGATGCAAATGGGTGTTGCGGACGATAATCTTGCTTTCAATCTGACCTGGCATGACTGGCTCAACATGGCGAGCCTTTGTGACATATCGCAGGTGATCACCGAGGCGGCTTTGGCCCGTGAAAACTCCCGCGGTGCACACTTTCGCGAGGATTTTCCAGACAGTGGAACAATGGAAAGCTCCTATTTCACCGTTGCAACCCGGGGTGATACAGATGGCGACCCGGTGAACGTGACACGCGAAGATGTTCAGTTCACAATAGTCAAACCGGGCGAGACGATCCTGCCCGAACATGAACCTGAAACTCTGGTGGCAAACCCATGATTTCGATCGATACGATTCAAGCGACCGCGGAAGTCCTGATGGATAAGGCGGCTATCGAAATTCCACAGGACTATCTTGATGGTTTGAAGGCACAGGCGGCAGTGGAAGATGGCGATCTTTCTTCCTTCGTATTGCAGGCCATGCTGGAGAATTACGAGGCCGCCAAGGAAGATCGCCGCGCCATGTGTGGTGATACCGGCACGCCACGCTGGTATGTGAAAATGGGCAATGAAACCCAGATTGAAGGGGGCCCGATTGCCCTTGAAGCAGCGTTGCGTCGCGCCACGGCCAATGCCACCAACGGAGTACCACTGCGCCCTAATCGGGTGCATCCCCTGTGGCGGACCGACCATGACAACAATGTCGGCATTGGTGCACCCGAAATCGAATATGGTTATGAGCCGGGTGGCGAGTGGATTGACCTGATCACCGTCCATAAGGGCGGCTTGTTCGGCACCGATTATCGCATGTTATTTCCCTCCGACGGGATCGAAGGTATCAAACGTTTCTACCTTGATTGCCTTGTCGCTTTCGGTAAGCGGGGGCTGGCCTGCCAACCGGCAATCATTGGTATTGGCCTGGGCGGTTGCAAGGACACCTGCATGGTCCTTGGCAAGCGCGCCGCCTGTTTGCGGGTTGTCGGTTCGAAGAATTCGGATCCAAAAATTGCAGAATTAGAAGACGAACTGAAAGAACTTGGCAATTCCATCGGCATGGGAGCCATGGGTTTTGTCGGCAAATCGATGGTGGTCGATGCTCATGTCGAAGTTGGCTATTGCCACACTGGCGGCATGCAGATGTCGGTTCATGCCTTTTGTCTGTCATCGCGGCGCGCCGTTGCCCGCATCCACAGCGATGGCCGTGTGGAATATCGTACCGATCCGGATTGGTTCACCGACTATCAACGCAGGGAGACGGTTGAATGGGAAATGCCCCAAAAGTCCGCACAATACGCCTAAGCACAACACCGACGCGGGAAGCTTTGGCCGAATTACGCCTTGGCGACGTGGTTTATCTTGATGGGTTGATCTATACGGCGCGCGAGGGTGTTTACATGCGGGCGTTGGAGCAAAAGGCCAACATTCCAATGGAATTGCCGGCCGAAAGCGCCGCCAATTTTCATTGTTCACCGGCGGCGCGAATCAACGATGATGGCACGTTTGAACTGGGAGCAGTGACGGCGACCGCGTCGTTTCGATTTTCCAAGTGGATTGGCGAGTGGATGGCCAAGTCGGGCGCCAAGCTGATCATTGGCAAGGGCGGAATGAGCGCCAAGGATTACGAGGATCACTTTGTCCCCAATGGTGCCATTTATTTGACCACGGTTGGTTATGGTACTGGTGCACTGCTGGGGCGCGGGGTGAAGCGTGTGAAAACCGTTCACTGGAACAAGGAACTGGGCCTTGCCCAGGCTATGTGGGTGCTGGAGGCGGACAATATGGGTCCGTTCATCGTCGAAAGCGATCTGAAGGGAAACAGCCTTTTCGAACGCGAAAATGCCAAGATTTCGGAAAATCTCGAACGGGTCTACGAAGGCACCAGACCTGCCACACTGAAGCGTTTTGGTGAGACTGATGATAAATCAGACGAGCTGATTGGCTAACTGAAGCGGCGCTTCAAAGCTCGGTTGGCACCTGTCGTTTCAGGTAGTGCGATAGACAGTCTTTTAATAAAACTTGCCCGGCTGCATTAGAGCAATCTCAGCTTTAGCAGTGTAATTTGCATGCCTATCGCCAGGGTGCCGCCCAGAGATCGGGTCGGAATTACCCTGCAGACTTCACTGTCGAACTTGAGGGTAAGGCCATGTGGAAGCGGATCGCAGAGACCATTTGCGAAAAGAAGTTTTATTGTAATCAGCGTGGCGGAGTGAAAATCCTCACAGCAATCAGCCTTCCCTTTGTCATGCTTATCGCAGGTGGAGGCTTTGACGTAGCCGAGCTCTACCGCGCCCGCATCAATTTACAAAGCGCGGTAGATGCTGGAACCCTGATGGCGGCAAAAAAGCTGGCATCAACCGGCAATGCTGTGGTGGCATCTGCGGCAGGGCGAGAACTGTTTCTTTCCAACATCCGAAACGTCATTCCTGATATCAAGGATGCGTCGATTGAATTTACCTTAAATGCCGGCGAATGCGCGCAAAAGCCGATTGTCGGCAATGGGACTATACGTAAGCAGGTCTTCTTTGCATTTATGCGGGCTGCCACCACCGAAGTTGTTGGTATCATTGACGGAACGAAACAGGCGACTGAGGACGAACGCATGGTATCAATGAGTTCCTCGTCAGAAGTTCTGTGTGGCGGAGATACATTGGAAATTGCATTGGTGCTGGACAATTCTGGTTCGATGGAAAGCGATGGCAAGATCAATACACTGCGCATTGCTGCGGAGGACCTTGTAACCACTTTGCACGATTCTATGGGAGGTTTGACGAAACCTAACCCGCTGCAATTTTCCATCGTTCCTTTTGCCGGCATGGTGAATGTCGGATCTGGAAATCGCAATGAATCTTGGATGGACACAACCGGCGTTGGTACTCACCACCATGAATATCTCAACTGGGACGCAGATCCACAGGCCATCAAGATTGGAAACAGATATCAAACTGTTGCTGGTGAACCGCTGACCCGGTTTACGCTGTTTGACAATCTACCCGGTGTCGATTGGCGGGGTTGCGTTGAATCGCGCCCCTATCCAGAGCTAACGTTGGATACGGAGCCTGATCTGGCCGTTCCGGCAACCATGTTTGTGCCGACATTTGCGCCTGACACGCCGGACAACTGGACCGGGGAAATGGAACAACAGGAGACAGTCACGCCGCGCGAAGCGATCTGTTCTGTTTTTAAAAGGAACAGGCCAAACAAGGCTTGCAGAACCTGGAGTGATGGCCATAGCGGCAGGAATCACCCACAGGACCCGTCCTATAGACCCACTTGGGATGACGGTGTCGAATACAGTGAAGGCGAATTTATCGGCGACGAGGACCATGTCATTGTGGTTGAGTCTGGTGGTGCCATTGTCGAACGGAACTACCACAATAACTATCTGAAAGATGATCACAACTTTGCGCTGCCGCAGGGCCACCCAAAGTCCCCTTCCTACACGGGCACTGGAGCAGACCAGCACCAGCGCCAGAACTGGACGTGGAAATATTTCAACAATCCCAACCCATATGATGTGAACAATGATTTGTCGAATCTGCCATCGATTTCTGGAATTGAAGGTGGACCAAATGCATATTGCACCGCCCAGGAGACTACAGAACTTACCCCCAACCAAGCCAACGTGTTGGATGACATTGCTTCGATGCAAGCATTTGGGACGACGCACATTCAGGCAGGAATTGCCTGGGGCTGGCGTACATTGTCTGCCGGTGAGCCTTTTACCCAGGGCCGGGGATATTCGGTTGCCGACAATAAGAAAATCATGATTGTCATGACCGATGGCGAAAACACGGCTTATCCAATCGAGGGTTCTGACTATTCAACACTCAACAAGGCGCATTACAACACCTGGGGCCATTCAGAAAACATGCGTATTTTTGATGGTGTTGGCGGCATCTTTGGACCAAGCCCGGACAGCAGGGTTGACTTGGAATCTGCAATGAATGCCCACATGGCCAGTACTTGCGAAAACGCTAAGTCGGTCGGTATTTCGATCTATACAATAGCATTTGACGTAGCGGATGGCTCACCGGTCAAAGCCTTGATGGAGGATTGTGCATCGTTTGATTCAGGCGGCAGCAAACAATATTTTGACGCCGAAAACAACGCGGAATTACTGGCTACGTTCCAGCAGATCGCTACACAACTGGCTGATCTGTCCATCGTCAAATAGTATCGGGCAGCGGGATGAAACCCCGTGGCACCCGTCATTCGCATTAAGGTCAAAGCTGGTGTGTCTGGTTCGTTATTGGGGCTGTTGAGTGTTTATCAGCTCGTTCAGCGCGGCAGAGGAATCGTCTCTCCGATCCTTAGAACATGTGGACTTGGCCCACCTCTTGTGGCGCGAATAAACCGTCTGCGCTGCTCGCTGATCGGTTCTTTCGTTAGTGCAAAG
The DNA here is from genome assembly GCA_039969995.1 of Rhizobiaceae bacterium. Taxonomy (GTDB): domain Bacteria; phylum Pseudomonadota; class Alphaproteobacteria; order Rhizobiales; family Rhizobiaceae; genus Pseudahrensia. Next base: position 127,568 of record JBDVMU010000053.1, on the reverse strand, counting down.
GTTCCCCAATGCATGGGTACCACATGCCGTGCACCGATCTGGCGCGCCATTTGGACCGACTGTTCGGGGGTCGCATGATGGCCTTTTTCAATCTCGGGTGGCGAATAGGCTCCGATTGGCATTATCGCCAGTTCATGACGGCCCAGCCGACGCCTGATTTCCTTGATGAAGGAACCCTTGGCGGTATCGCCTGCAAAGTAAATCTTGCGCCCACCGGCGCGTATCGACCATCCACCCCACAGAGACTTGTTCAGGTCTGCCAGTCCCCGCCGGGACGAGTGAACCGATGGGACTGCCGTGAACTGCATTCCGGCCAGGCGAATGGTGTCAAACCAGTCGGCTTCTACGATATTGGTAAATCCAGCACGTTCCAGCACGCTTGAGTTTGCCAAAGGCACCAAAACTTTTGCATTGGGGTTGAGGTTTGCCAGTTTGACAAGACTGTCAAAGTCCATGTGGTCGTAGTGATTGTGAGACAGAATAATTGCATCAAGCTTCGGCAGGTCTTGCAGTTTTAGTCCTGGCTTGACCAGTCGTTTGGGGCCGAAAGGCGGTATTGGCGATACATGGCCGGAGAAAACCGGGTCTGTGAGCAACCAGCGCTTGCCAATCCGGATCAAAAATGTCGAATGACCAATCCAGGAAATGCTGGCCGAAGTCTTTGAACTTTGCCGTAGCCCAGCAAGCGCCTGTTCACGTGTTACGACATGATCGTCAGGTATTTCGATGTGCTTGCGGTAGGGATCAAATGCCAGTTTTGCCCAGTTTCCACCGGGACTGGGTGTATAGTCTCCGGCATTACGAAAGCGATCCCCCACATGGTGATCCTTCCCGCGGAAGCCAATCCTTTGCGAATTATCCTGTAGGCTCGTTTTATGCGGCTGTGCACAGGCGGTGAGTAGCACAGCTGTCAGCATGCAGCTGATTGCGCCAACTACACGTTGGCCGTGTGTTCGAATCCCAACCACGCTCGAATTGCTGTCCCAAATAACCCTGCCGACCCCCAATAGTCAGATTTATGGTTAACTTCCGGTTAATTTCATTCAAAACCCATCTGAATTGGGCGTTGTGCGGGTCGATCAAATGAGTCGTTGCGCGTCCCCGGCAGAGTGAAATGCAATGAAAGCCAGTCTATTTTGGAGGTTGAGTCCTACTTTGAAGCAAAGGAAGTTGAGCAACCGGACTAATCCTCGACTGGTCCTTGCTGATTATTTGGTTAACCGAAAATCGATGTAAAAAATGTCGCCATTCCAAGAATCGAGACGTCAATTTTCTTCGTGGAATTGATTTTTCCCAAATAATCAGGAAACATGACGTTTCGTAATGGGTAATTGGGGTAAAGAGAATGAGAGTTAGTGTGTGGGCGATGCTTGTGGGCATCTGCGCCGGGATGGTATTTTCAGGTCCAACATCAGCAAAAGCGGTTGATGGCGAGTGGAGCGGACCAGTCGATTTTTCTGTTTATTCTGAAGTCGAGACGGATGGTTCCGTGGTACCAGGTTTGGGCGATGCGATGGTGGACGCCGTTGTCGCCAAATCAATTGGTTTGGGTGGCGTAAGGCCAATTGCGAGTGATGCCATACGTCTTGTCGAAGTCCTCAGTTCAAGTCGACGGGCAGCGCTGCAAAGACACTGGGAAAACCGCCATGAACGCAGAGCCAAGAGAAGGGCTAACCGTGCCAAGAAACGTGCCGAGTTTGCCAAGCGGCGCGCGCTGCGTTCCAAGTCACGCCGCAGCGCGCGCAAAAAAACCACCGTCAACGATACCAGGAAGGCTGCGGTTAAAAAGCGTGTTGTCACAAAAAAGCGGGTGGTTACAAAGAAGCGCAAAAAGTCGAAGCGCGTTCGCGTCGCTTCGGTCAGAAAACCCGTCAAAAAAGTGGTCAAAATTCCTGAACTCTACCAGCGTACCGAGGTTGATTATGTTTCAGCAGAACCTGCAGGAACGCTGATCGTTGAAACCAGCACGCGTCATCTGTACCGCGTGGTCGATGACAAGACGGCCATTCGTTATGGCGTTGCCGTTGGTCGCGAAGGATTTGCCTGGAGTGGCGAAGCCAATGTCGAGCGCAAGGTCGAGTGGCCAACCTGGACACCGCCGAAAGAAATGATTGCGCGTTCGCCGAAACTCAAGAAATGGGCCAAGGGACAGCCGGGCGGACCGACCAATCCGCTGGGAGCCGCTGCGCTGTATCTGTTTCAGGGCGAAAAGGATACTTTGTACCGGATCCATGGGACGAATGCCCCGTCAAGCATTGGACACGCAGCATCTTCGGGATGCATCCGCATGCTCAACAAGGATATCCAGGAGCTATACACACAGGTTACGCACGGCACGAAGGTTATCGTGCGCTAAACCCAGTTGATGGATTTTCCACTACGTTGAAGGACGAATAAGGCGGCCACAATCGTCGCCACCATAACTCGGGTTTGTTCGACCGAGTTATGACAGCGGCGATTAGCGACGATTATAAGGCGCTTTGCATTACGGCTGTTAGTCGGCGGCTGAATTCGGCCGGGTCGGCAGGAGCTTCGCCATCAGCGATGCGTGCCTGATCCAGCAGCAGATGCGACGCATCCTTCAGCAGGTCGTCGTTTGCCGCGCCATCGCCACCCGCCCGTTCTGCCAGTTTCTTGATGATCGCATGTCCTGGGTTGATCTCAAGAATACGGGGCATTGCTGAATTAAGCTGGCCGTGGCGCTGCAACAATCGCTCCAGATTAACGTCCATATCGCCCTCATCTGCAATCAGACAGACCGGGCTGTCAGTCAGGCGTTTTGAGGGGCGCACGTCTTTGATGGTCTCGCCAAGCTCCAGCTTGATCGCCGCTATCAGGCCATCGAGCGCCAGAGTTTCGGGTTCATCCTTGCTGTCGGTATTCTCATCATCATCTTTGCCGCTTTTGATTGCATCGAGATCGGCGGCACCGCGGGTGATGGACTTAAATGGCTTGCCGTCAAATTCGTTGATGTGCTGGAGCCAGAATTCGTCTACCGGATCAGACAGCAAAAGCACTTCAACACCTTTTGCGCGGAATCCTTCCAGATGCGGTGAGCGGGCAATCTTGGCGGCGTCATCTCCGGCAATATAAAAGATTGTTTCCTGACCCTCAGCCAAGCGCCCGACATAATCGCTTAGGCTGATCAGGTCATCGCCCTGGGTGGATGTGAATTTGCAAATTTCCAGGAGTTTCTCGCGTATGGTGGCATCTTCAACGAGGCCTTCCTTCACCACCGCGCCAAAATTCTTCCAGAACCCGGCATATTCTTCGGCTGCCTTGGTGGCCTTTTTCTTCAGCTCAGAAATCACCTTTTTGGTCAGGCCGGAGCTGATCTTGGCGAGCTTCGGATCGGTCTGCAGCATTTCGCGTGAAACGTTAAGCGACAGATCTTCGCTGTCGACCACGCCGCGCAAGAAGCGCAACCAGGCAGGTAGTAGGCCCTTGGCTTCTTCGGTGATGAAGACACGATTGACGTAAAGTTTGACGTGGCTCTTGCGTTCCGGCTCGTAGAGATCGAACGGGGGAGTGGAGGGAATGTAGAGCAGGTTGGTGTAGCTAACCATGCCCTCGACCTTATTGTGCATGGTCAACCACGGCTCATCAAAAGCATGGGCGGTATGGTGATAGAACTCGGTATACTGTTCGGTGCTGATGTCCTTAGCGGGGCGAGTCCAAAGTGCTGAAGCTTCGTTGAGCGCATCATCGCCCAACATCACGGGAAAGCCGATATGGTCGGAATAGGTCTTGATGATGTGGCGAATGCGGGCGTCTTCCATGAACTCCTTGGCATCTTTTTTCAGATGCAGCGTTACAGTCGTGCCACGACCATCGCGCTCGGCTGGTTCGATTGAGAACTCACCCTTGCCGTCTGACGACCACAGCCAAGCTTCCTTTTCACCGGCCTTGCGAGTCAGCACGTCGACTTTCTCGGCCACCATGAAGGCTGAGTAGAAGCCTACTCCGAACTGGCCGATCAAGCCCAATTCTGCCTTATCCTTATTGTCGCCTTCCTGACTGGTCTTCAGGCTTTCAAGAAAGGAACTGGTGCCGGAACGTGCGATAGTACCCAGCGTGTCCAGCAGGTCCTGGTGGTTCATGCCAATCCCGTTGTCGGAGATCGTCAGGGTCTTGGCCTTGGAAGACACTTCAATGGCAATTTGGAAATCGCCCTCGCCACCGTCCAGGAGTTTAGAATTGGTCAGGCTTTCGTAGCGGAGCTTGTCGCAGGCGTCGGATGCATTGGAGACCAGTTCGCGTAGAAAAATTTCACGGTTGGAATAAAGCGAACCGGCGACGATATCGAGCAGTTGCCCGACTTCGGTCTGAAAGGAAAAGGTTTCTTTGGAAGCCGTATCAGTCATGGCGGTCAATTCTCTCTTCGCTCAATTTTATTCATCAAGTGTGCGGTTCAGGCGTCGCGTTCAAGCCGGCACGATGCTGTCGGCCTTTTGATGTTTGACACCTTTTCCACTCTGGCCGTTTATATAGAGCGCGAGGGAATTACGACAAGGTGATTTTGACGAGATTGCAATTGTGACATCGGTCAGGCGTTGTCGTTGATTTGCAGTCGAATGCGACGCACGATCTCTCCAGTAGGTGCGTCAATGTCAATATGGATCGCGGTTTCATCAGCAGTCGGGACTTCCAGCGTGGCGAATTGACTATCAAGCAGGGAGGTTGGCATGAAATGACCTTGGCGTTTTCCCATGCGGTCGGCGATCAATTCTTTTGAACCGTCGAGATAGATGAACAGCACGGGCTCTCCAGCGGCCTGCGTAATGTGTTCGCGATAGGCCCGTTTGAGGCTGGAGCAGCCTCCGATAACAGCGCCAGGCCGAACAGCAATTTCGCGGGCAAATGTCTCCAGCCAGGGCCAGCGGTCTTCGTCAGTCAGGGCAATGCCCTGGCTCATTTTCTCAATATTGGATTGTGGGTGAAAGGCATCACCATCCAGAAAGATGCCATCAATAGCAGCGGCTAGGTTTTCGCCAATCGTCGTCTTGCCGCAACCGGCGACACCCATGACGACAAACAGGCGGATGTCAGCCAGATTTGGTTTTCCGGATTTCAAAGTCATTGATACCATTTGCCCTGGCGCACCCTGTTTGGAAGCTCTTTCCTATCATATCAAAAGCCACACATCGCGCAAAACTTGCCTTCTGCACAATCCAAAGCTTGCACGAAGGCGCACTTGGTCTAGTTTGCCGACACATTCTGGAAGCGAGGCACCCATGCGCGTTATCACTATTCACGAAGCCAAAGACCTGCGGATTGACGAGCACCCTGAGGAAAGTGAGATCGGTAAAGGTCAGGTTGAGGTCAAACTCGCCGCCGGAGGTATTTGCGGGTCTGACCTGCATTATTATAACCATGGTGGCTTTGGCACGATCCGCCTGAAAGAACCGATGATCCTGGGCCATGAGGTGTGTGGCCATATTGTTCGCATGGGCGATGATGTGACAGGTCTTCAGCAAGGTGATCTTGTGGCAGTTTCACCATCGCGTCCTTGCGGTAATTGCGCCTATTGTGCCGAGGGCCGTCGCAACCATTGTGAAAACATGCGCTTTTACGGCTCGGCCATGCCATTTCCACATATTCAAGGTGCGTTTCGGGAAATGCTGGTGGCCGACGCTGGTCAATGCGTTGTTGCCAACGGGCTTAGTGCGGGAGAAGCGGCGATGGCTGAACCACTTTCGGTGGTGCTCCATGCCTGCAGGCGGGCCGGTGATTTGCTGGGCAAGAAGGTCTTGGTGACGGGCTGTGGTCCGATTGGTACATTGGCCATCCTGGCAGCAAGGGCGGCAGGCGCCGCTCATATCGTCGCGACGGATCTGTCGGAAAACGCGCTGGAATATGCCCGCAAGATTGGGGCCGACAAGACCATCAACATGGCAGAAGGCGCAGCGGAGCTGGATCAGTATGCCGCAGGAAAGGGCACATTTGATGTGCTGTTTGAATGTTCCGGTGCTTCGCAGGCGCTGGCAGCGGGAATCTCGGTCATGCGGCCACGCGGAATTGTTATGCAGCTTGGCCTCGGGGGCGATATGTCGATCCCAATGATGCAGGTGACAGCGAAGGAACTCGATCTGCGCGGCTCGTTCCGCTTTCATGAAGAATTCACCACCGCTATTGCGCTTATGCAGTCCGCCCGTATCAACGTTAAACCGCTGATTTCCCACACGTTGAAACTGGAGGAGGCGCAGTCGGCGTTTGATCTGGCATGTGACCGCAACCAGGCAATGAAGGTGCACATCGCCTTTGGTTGATGTCGTCAGTCGCTAAGCAAAGCTGCGGCTTCAGCGATGGCCTCAATTGTCTGCGTCAGGTCATCTTCGGTCAGTGCCAGGGATGGATAGAGCTTGCCGGGAGCCTTGAAGATTCCCCGCGCCCGCAGCAGGTCGTTGAACAGGCCATTTTTCTGCGCGTCCCCTTTCAGCCATGAACGGTAGTCGTTAACCGGATCAGCGGTGAAGACCACATCAAACAAAGTTGGGTCTCCAACAATCTGGTGCGCATGACCTGCTTTGCCAAGCTCACGTTGCAATGCATCCATCAAGGTTTGACCGTTGGAACGGAGCTTCTCATAGGCTCCCGGTCGGCGCAGGATCTCCATGGTTTTCAACCCTGCGATCGCAGCAACAGGATTGCCGGAAAGCGTTCCTAACTGCATCAGGAAGCCATCGGCACCGACCTTGTCCTTGTCAAAATGAGCCATGATATCGGCCCGGCCAGCTATCGCTGCCAAGGCTAATCCACCACCGATGATCTTGCCTAATGTACAGACATCCGGGGTAACGCCATATAACTCCTGTGCTCCACCATAAGCGAAGCGGAACCCTGTGACGATCTCATCAAAGATCAGCACGATCCCATACTTGTCACATTCCTCGCGCAACGCCTGCAGAAAGCCTTCGGCTGGCGGCACGACCCGTTGCAAGGGTTCAACGATAATGCCGGCAATCTGGTTGCCCTGTTCCGCTAGCAGGGAGCGGATAAAGTCGAGGTCGTTAAACGGGGCGATCAGCATTTCGTCGCGCACTGACTGGGGAATGCCTGCTGAATCCGGCACGGCTTGAGGAAAATTGCTCAACTTGGCGGACGTCGGAGCAAGGCTCATCTGGGCTTCCGCCGACATGCCGTGATAGCCACCTTCAAATTTCACGATCTTGTCTCGGCCAGTGAAAGCCCGGGCGAGGCGAATGGCATACATGTCGGCTTCACCACCTGACGATACGTAGCGAACCTGTTCGGCACAGGCGACGGCGCGGCAGATTTCTTCTGCCAGTTCGACGCCTGCTGCGTTGTTGGCGAAGAATGTCATGCCCTTGTCGACCTGTTGGTGTACTGCGTCGAGGACTTCGGGATGGCCGTGGCCGAGCAACATGGGGCCGGAGCCGATCAAGTAGTCGATATATTCCCTGCCGTTCTCATCCCAGACGCGGGAGCCTCTGCCTTCGCGAATAATAATGCCCGGATCAAAATTGCCGAAACCTCCTGCTGGCAAAACGGTGTTGGCCCGTTCGATCCAATCGCTTTGACTTGTCATCACATCACTCCCCTTGATTGCCGTTTGGTGGCCTGAAATTATTTGGCTCAATTGCAGCGATATTCTGCAATCGGTGGGCCCAGCATAGCCAGGTCAGGCGCAACGCCAAGCCCTGGCTGAGATGGCGGTTTTGCGTAACCGTTTTCATTGCGCGCTCCCTGCCTCGGAGCCGGATCAACCGCCAGATGGTAATGGCACAACCAGGACGCCAAACGATTTTTCTGCGGTGTGGACGCTGCAAGATGCAGCGCTGCGGTGTCTGCCAGAACTGACCCGCCGACATCTTCAATATGCATTTGCCAACCCAGTTGAATGCCCAGATCCCGCACCTGTCTGGCCTTGGTCAAGCCACCAAGGCGATTGGGTTTGACCTTCACCCCTTCGCAGGCGCCAAGCTTCCAGGCCTCAAGATGATCTGAAAATGTGTGCATGCATTCGTCCAGCATGATCGGATTGCCAACCCGCGAAGCCACGTGGGCGCACTCGGCCAGAGTTTCGCAAGGTTGCTCGATCCAGTCGCGGGAAGTGACGGAATTGAGGACCTGGATTGCAACTCCCGGTGTCCACGCCCGGTTGATGTCGAAAGTTACCTTATGACCCGGTTGGAGCCCAGCGGAAATGGCCTCAATGCGCTGAACATCTGCGCCCACATCATCGCCACCAACTTTTGCGGAATGGGTTGTGTAGCCCATGCTGGCAGCGCGCTCGATCTTCTTCAACATTTCTTCTGCAGTGCCAGTGGAAATCGACGAATTGACGGCAACCGCGGCCGCACGGTCTCCACCGAATAGCTTCCAGAGAGGCAGATTCGCTTTCTTTCCCATCATGTCCCAACAGGCCATATCGATGGCAGACTTGGCATAGGGGTGACCGGGCAGCGCGATATCCATGACCCGGTTGAGTGCGTCGATGGCAAGTGGATCCTGACCTATCAGCGCCGGAGCCATGGTTTCGATACCGGCGCGAATGCCAGGCCCATGCGCTGGCAGATAGGTGTGCCCCCAGGGACAGGCTTCGCCCCATCCGTGGAGACCTTCATCAGTTTCAATCCGCACAAAGGTCGAATCAAGTTGTTCAAACCTCAACCGCCCGCCGGACAGGAAATAGGGCTCGGTCAGGGGCAGGTCGAGTTGCCAGACTTTGATGCTGACAATTTTCACGTAGCGGCACCTACGGTGACGACAATATTGCCGGTATGTTTTTTGTCGATGAATGCCTGCTGCGCCTGCTTCAACTCTTGTAGAGGGTAAGAAGCTGCTAGGATCGGCTTGATCTCGCCTTTCTCGATGTAGGAAACCAGGTCTGCGAAAGTGTGAGTGGCGGTGACTGTGCATCCGAAGAAAGACAGATCGCGCAGATAGAATGTGCGCAGGTCGAATTCGACAATCGGGCCGGCAATGGCACCTGAGCAGGCATAGCGACCACCACGGGAAATTGCTCCGATCAAATCAGGAAATACGTCGCCACCAACAATGTCGACAACCACATCAACTTCGGAACTACCGCTGGATTGTGCCAGAGCATCGGCCAGGTTTTCAGGTGCGCGATCGAGAATGAAATCTGGATTGAGCGTTGTTACCTGATCGTGTTTGGCCGCTGACGCCATGGCAATTGTTGTTGCGCCACGGCGGTTGGCCAGTTGGATCAACGCCGATCCCACACCGCCGGAAGCCCCAGTGATCAAGACCCGGTCTCCGGGTCCGACATTGGAGCGGTTCAACATGTTTTCCGCTGTCGTGTAGGAGCAGGAGAATGTCGCTAGTTCAGCATCGCTCAAGGGCGATTCCACTGGCAGAACATTGTTGTGGTGGGTCTTGGTATATTCAGCAAATCCACCATCTGCTTCGGAGCCGAAATATCCAGTTTTATCGAGATTGTAAGGTTCGTTCCAGTCGCGCATCCAGCCGTCTGTCATGACTCGTTTGCCAACCAGCATGGGGTCGACATTGGCACCCACCGCCTCAACTGTGCCGACAGCATCGGCACCCTGAATGCGGGGCAGTTGGATTGCTTTTCCACCCCATGTTGGGTCGGCGTCGTCGACCTTTTCATAAGCGCCGCCGGTGGTCGCGTCGGTGACAGCCTTGGAATACCATCCAGTGCGGGTGTTGACGTCAGTATTGTTGAGGCCACAGGCATGGACTTTGATCAATACGTCGTCTGGCCCGGGTTCCGGGCGCGGCCAGTTTTCGTGCCATACCAATTGGTCGAGTTCGCCGTGGCCGGTCAGCACAAAGGCTTTCATTGTGGTTGTCATGAGGTTTGCTCCAATTGGCCCGTATCGGTGCGCGGTAACAAAGATTGAGGATCATAGGCTGGCTGGGTGCGTACCCGCGCTTGACGACTTTCGCCAGCGATGATCACTTCGAGTTGGGTGCCATCGGCGGCAGCGAAAGGTTTAAGATAAGCAAAAGCCAGAATTTTACCAACGCTGTGGCCATAGGCGACGGAGGCCGTGGCTCCGACCACTTTACCGTCAAGCAGCACCGCCTCACCACCGTGGCCATCTGTGACACCATTTGGGTCAATCTCCAGATAGGTGCAGATCCATGGCAGCTCGGAATCGAGGTTGGCCTGTGTCTGTTGTTTGCCAGCAAATTCCTTATCCATTTTGACAAATCGCATGACACCCGCTTCCGGCAGGGTCACTTCATTGGTCAACTCACCGGCACCCTGGAACATCTTTTCCATGCGCAGAACATTCATGGCGAAGGAACCGTAATTGACAATGCCATGAGCTTCACCAGCCGCCCACAGGGACTCGTAGACCGGCAATGCACTGTCTCGTGGCAGATGAAGTTCCCACCCGAGTTCGCCGGCGTAGGACAGACGGAAAGCCCAGATTTTCTGGCCGGCGACTGTAATTGCCTGACCTGTGAGCCAAGGGAAATTGGCATTGTGCAACGCTGTATTGGTGCATTGGGCAAGGACGTCGCGGGCCCGTGGCCCGTTCAGCGCCACCGCCGCCCAGTCGTCAGATCGATTTGTGACGGTTACAGCCTCGCCATTTTGCCGTTGGTTCAGATGATCGAGCAGGCGCTGTTCGAAGAATGCGGCGCAGACCAGATAATAGCGGTCGACGGCAAGCCGAACGATGGTGACCTCCACTTCGATTCGGCCGCTTGGCCCCAGCAAATGGGCGAGGATGATTCCACCGATCTTTTTTGGCAGCCGGTTCGGCACGAGGCCTTCGAGGAATACCTCGGCCCTGGCACCTGACACCTCGACCTTGGTAAAGGCGGTGACGTCGATAATGCCGACCTTTTCACGCACTGCCTTAACCTCAGCACCGACAATGTCGTGGATCTGATTGCGTTTGAAAGAATATTGATCCGCTTGCTCAATTCCGGGAGGCGCAAACCAGCGCGGGCGTTCGTGGCCGTAGACTTCTTCGTAAACGGCACCCTTATCTTTCAATGCCTGATAGAGCGGCCCTGGTTTCACGGGACGTCCTGCCAGACGGTTGAAATGAGGAAACGGGATCTCGTGTCGCAGACAGTAGTCTTCCTTCGCCTTGATCACTTGCCACTCTTTGGTGGCATAGGCGCCGAAGCGACGCGGATCGAATTCGCGCATCGAAATGGCGGCGGCGCCATGTACCATCCAGCGCGCCAGTTCCCGTGTCAGGCCGGGGCCCCAGCCAATGCCGATCTGGGTGCCGCAACAACACCAGTAATTTTTCACCCCTGGGGCCGGGCCGATCAGTGGATTGCCGTCCGGCGGATGAGATATGGCTCCGTGGACCTCGCGCTTGATTCCCAGTTCGGCAAAAATAGGCATGCGGTCCAGCGCGTTTTCCAGCCACGGCATGACCCGCTCATAGTCAGCGTCGAACAGTTCGTTTTCAGCCTCCCATGGACAATGATCTTCCCACACCGTGTTGGGATTTTCCTTTTCATAGATGCCAATGAGGCCTGATTTCTGCTCCATGCGGATATAGCCGGAAACCAGTTTGTCATCGCGAATTACCGGCAGTTCGGGCGTTAGGTCAGCAAATTCAGGTACCGGATCGGTAACGAAATAATGATGGGTCATGGAGGTCATGGGCAATTGCAGACCGCTCCATTCGCCCATTTGGCGGGCATAGGTGCCGCCGGCATTGACCACATGCTGGCAGATAATGTCGCCTTGTTCGGTGGATACTTTCCATTCGCCGCTGGGCAGTTGAGCAATGTTGGTCGCCCGACAGCGACGAATAATCCTTGCTCCGAGATTCCGCGCGCCAATCGCCATTGCCTGGGTGACGCCTGAGGGATCGGCGTGACCATCATCGGGCGTATAAAGCGCGCCCAACACCCCGGCGAGATTGTAAAAGGGGTGTTTGGTGGCGATGAATTCCGGATCAACCAGGTCGATGTTGAAACCAAGTGCCCGGCCGACAGAAAGGGTATGGCGCAGCCAGTCCATCTCGTCTTCGGTATAGGCCAATCGAAAAGACCCGCACCCATGCCAAGTAACGCTTTGGCCGGTCTCCCTTTCAAGGCCACCTGCATAAAGGCCGATATTGTAATCGACACATTTTCCCAGGCCGTAGCTCGAGGTTGAGTGGGTGATTTGCCCAGCGGCATGCCACGTAGAGCCGGAAGTCAGTTCGGCTTTTTCCAGCAGCACAACATCGTTCCAACCCTCATGGGCCAGGTGATAGGCCAGCCCGCACCCCATCACACCACCACCGACAATCACCACCCGGGCGTGGCTGGGCAGGTTTGAACCAGAAACCGACATGATCGTCACTTGAAAAAGAGAATTCGTTGTTGTCAGGCTAATGGTATGTATGTACGTTAGTCAACTATGAATAATACAATTGTACCATTGCCAGAACCCGAAGCTTGCCAAGAGATCCTTAAATCGCTTGCCGGGCAACTCGATGCGTTGACGCCAGAAATGCGCAAGGCCGCCTCCCATGTGGTTGAAAACCCCAATGACATTGGGGTTTCCTCGATCCGCGAGATGGCCGACGCGGCTGATGTTAAACCGAATACGCTTGTGCGGTTGGCGCGCACAGTAGGGTTTGACGGCTATGAGGATTTCCGTGAGCCTTTCCGTGAGGCGATCAGACAAGGCGTCACTAGTTTTCCCGACCGAGCCCGCTGGCTGCAATCGATTCGACAAACCGGCAAGATGGGTGCGCTTTATGCTCAGATGGTCAGTTCAGCCATCGGCAATATCGAAGCGACATTTGCCGCAATTGACGAAGAGCAGTTGAAGGCTGCTGCAGAGGCGATCTGGGCGTCGCGGCAGACATTCACGCTGGGTGTGGGCGTCAATTCTGCCAATGCACAGAATTTCACCTACCTGGCCTCCACCGGCATGGTCCAGTTTCACGCGATTCCCCGCGTCGGCAGCACGGCAACGGATGATCTGGCCTGGGCCGATGAACGTGATGTGCTGATTGCCATCACATGCAAGCCTTATCGTCGCGAGGTGTTGGAAGCCATGAGCATTGCCAAGGACCAGGGCGTCAAGATTATTGGTATATCGGACAGTCCGGCATCACCCGTGGTTGCTGGTGCGGATCATGGTTTTGTCATCGCCGCCGACACGCCGCAATTCTTTCCTTCATCGGTATCGACAATAGCTTTGCTGGAGACGTTGTTGAGCTTTGTCATTGCCGTTGCATCGCCCAAGATTGTTGAGCGGGTCGACAGTTTTCACAAACGGCGCCATGAATTGGGCATCTATGAGGAAGAGATGTGATGGCGTCTCCCGTCCGCTCCCTTGCGGCCAAATACTATACTGATCCGAAGATTTTCCAGATTGAAAGCAACGGTCTGTTTAATCGCACCTGGCAGTTTGCCGGCCATGTCAGCCAGGTCGCCAATGCCGGCGACTATTTCACCTTCGAGCTGAATGGCGAAAGCTTATTTTGCCTGCGAAACCAGTCGAATGAAATTAATGTCTTTTACAATGTATGTCAGCACCGTGCCCATCAGCTGTTGAGCGGCCAGGGCAATGCAAAGCTGATTGTGTGCCCCTATCATGCATGGACTTATGAGCTGACCGGCCAATTGCGTTCTGGCCCGAACATCCGCTCGGTGCCGGGTTTCGACCGCAATGAGATCTGTTTGACTTCTGTTCGGGTAGAAGAGTTTTGCGGCTTTCTGTTTGTTAATCTCGACCCTGAGGCGGCGCCAATGGAAGCTTGGTTTCCCAAGGCGCGGGAGCAGCTTGCCGCCTTTGTGCCGCAGCATGATCGGTTGAAGCCTGTGCGCTGGGAAAAGATCCCGGAAAGCTGTAATTGGAAGGTCAGTGTCGAAAACTATTCGGAATGCTACCACTGCAAGCTCAATCATCCGACCTTTGCCAATGGCGTGGTCAAGCCGGACACGTACGACATTCAGCCACAAGGCCACTGTTTGCGGCATACGACTGAATGCCAGAATCTTGATCAAATGAGCTATCCGATTGAATTGGATTCCAACCAACATGCGGGCGACTATTCGTCCTGGTTTCTGTGGCCTTTGTTTTCATTTCAGGTCTATCCCGGCAATATTCTCAACACCTATCATTGGCGCCCGATCGACCCGGATCATGTGATTGTATGGCGTGGTTGGTACAGTGTTGACGGGGAAGCCAGCGAGTTGATTGACAATCTGGCTCAGCAGGATCTGGATACCACTGTTGCTGAAGACATTGATTTGGTCGAATCGGTACAGCGGGGTCTGAAATCGCGGGGCTATCGTCCGGGCCCTTTGGTGGTCGATCCGGCCGGTGGGGTGAATTCCGAACATTCCATCATGGTGTTGCAGAATTGGATGCGCGCAGCGGCCGCCAATGAAACGGGTCTTTGACAGATCTCGGTCTGGAAACGTCCAGGTTCGATTACAGTCAAAAAGCTGCTTAAGAGAACTTTCTTTCTGCCCCTGACTTGCACTAATATGATTCCACAAACCGGCTAAGCGGCTCCGGCACGGGGACTAGATGAAAAAACTGATTGTTATCCTGGCCAATCTGGTGGCCCCGGGAGTCGGCAGCCTTTTGGCGGGTGAGATGGTGCGTGGATCGCTGCAATTGCTGATCACTATACTGGCCATTTTGCTGTGGTTCACCGGCAGTCTTAAACTGGCGGCTTTGCCGTTGCTCGTTTTTGCCTGGGTCTGGGGCATGTTTACGGCACTTGATTACAAGCAGAAGAAAGAGACTGACGAAAGTTCTCCGGTTGCCATGGTGATCAAACAGCGTGGGGCGCAATTGTCGATGCGTCATCCGGAGCGCGGCTAAGCGCCGGCCAGTATTGCTTGCATTCGGTTAGCCTGCACATAGAGCATAGCCGCTCGCCGCTAGTCGCCCATTTTCAGCGCTTCGATGAAGGCGGTTTGTGGAATTTCCACCTTACCAAATTGGCGCATCTTTTTCTTACCGGCCTTCTGCTTGTCGAGCAGTTTGCGTTTTCGGCTGGCGTCACCGCCGTAACATTTGGCGGTCACGTCTTTGCGCATCGCTGAAATGGTTTCGCGGGCAATGACATTGCCGCCAATTGCTGCCTGAATTGGAATTTTGAACAGATGTTTGGGGATCAGATCTTTTAGTTTTTCACACATCACCCGGCCGCGGTTTGCTGCCGCGCTGCGGTGAACCAGCATGGAAAGGGCGTCGACAGGTTCGCCGTTGACCAGCATGGAGAGTTTGACGAGATCACCTTCGCGGTATTCTGCAATTTGATAATCAAAGGAAGCGTAGCCACGTGAAATTGACTTCAACCGATCGTAAAAGTCAAACACCACTTCGTTGAGCGGCAACTCGTATTCCAACATTGCGCGGGCGCCAACATAGGTCAGGTTGGTCTGAACGCCACGGCGGTCCTGACACAATTTTAGAATCGGCCCGAGATAATCGTCAGGTGTAAGGATGGTGGCCTTGATCCAGGGTTCGTGAATTTCTTCGATCTTCATGACGTCCGGCATGTCGGCCGGATTGTGCAGGTTCATCTCACTGCCGTCGCGCATTTTCAGTGTGTAGACAACGCTGGGAGCCGTTGCGATGAGGTCGAGATCGAATTCGCGTTCAAGCCGTTCCTGAATGATTTCGAGATGCAACAAGCCCAAAAAGCCGCAGCGGAAACCAAAGCCCAATGCAGCAGAGGATTCCATCTCGAACGAGAAGCTCGCATCGTTGAGCCGAAGCTTGCCAACGGCTGAGCGCAAGTCTTCAAAATCGGCGGCGTCTACTGGAAACAGGCCACAGAACACGACAGGCTGAGCAGGCTGAAAGCCCGATAGGGCTTCTGACGTCTGCCGTTTGTCCTCGGTAATCGTATCCCCCACACGGGTGTCCGCCACCTCTTTGATCGAGGCCGTAATAAATCCGATTTCTCCCGGGCCAAGTGCATCAACCTCAACGAGTTTGGGCGAGATAACACCAACCCGGTCGACAGAATATTTGGCATCGGTCCCCATCATGCGGATGACCTGGCCTTTCTTCAGTTCTCCATCGATGATGCGAACCAAGACAATGACACCAAGATAAGCATCATACCAGGAATCAACCAGCAGTGCCTTCAGCGGCTCGTCAATTTCGCCATGACTTGGGGGTGGCAATTGGGTGACGATTGCTTCCAGCACATCTTCCATGCCGAGACCGGTCTTGGCTGAAATCTCAACTGCGTCGGTGGCATCCAGACCGATCACTTCTTCAATCTGCGCTTTGACTCGATCGGGTTCAGCTGCCGGCAGGTCAATCTTGTTGAGCACGGTGACGATCTCGTGGTCATTGTCGATTGCCTGGTAGACATTGGCCAGGGTCTGAGCTTCGACGCCCTGAGAGGCGTCTACAATTAGCAGCGATCCTTCACAAGCCGACAGCGAGCGGGAGACTTCATAGGCGAAGTCCACATGGCCGGGGGTGTCGATCAAGTTGAGAATGTAGTTTTCGCCGTCGCGGGCCACATAGGGCAGACGCACGGT
The DNA here is from genome assembly GCA_039969995.1 of Rhizobiaceae bacterium. Classification (GTDB taxonomy): domain Bacteria; phylum Pseudomonadota; class Alphaproteobacteria; order Rhizobiales; family Rhizobiaceae; genus Pseudahrensia. Next base: position 111,116 of record JBDVMU010000053.1, on the reverse strand, counting down.
CTGCGCCTTGATGGTGATGCCGCGCTCTTTTTCAATTTCCATATTGTCGAGCACCTGCTCAGACATTTCACGGTCAGCCAAGCCACCGCACATCTGAATCAGTCGGTCAGCGACTGTCGATTTACCGTGGTCGATATGAGCAACAATGGAAAAGTTGCGAATTTTTGAAAGCGGAGTGGTCATGAGTGCTGTTTATCACCAAAGCCACTCCGTGCAAGTCATAAAGCGTGCAGTGTTGAAACTGCGACATCCTGCTACCGGTTAGGTGTCGGGATGCTGGTCCCCAGCCGGTCGCTCAAGCATCTCCAGTTTTTTATAGTCGAAACCAAATTCGATTGTCGGTTTGACGATCTTGAAATAGGGCGACAGGTCGAAGTCGCGGGGGGCGAAAAGGGAATGATGGCGGATGTGGAGAATTTCATCGACCACATAGGTTTCGCAATCATCGTCCAGACAGGCAGTTAGCTTGGTAACGTCTGGCAGGATCGGATAGCGCACCGACTGATAGGCCTCGGCAATGAGTGTGGAGCAGATGGCCCGGGTTGGATCACCCGAACCAAATGACAACATTTTGCGGCGCCAGCGAATGGGAACCGGCGGTGTCGGCAGCAGGTAGCGCATCAGGTCAATGATATTGTGGGTGTCGTAGGCTTTGCCGATTGAATCGACCATGAATTGAACCACTTGTTTGCGGTCCTCTTTGGTCAGCCCAACCGGGCGGCAGATGCGGGTGTTGTAGGTTTCGTATTTTTCCAATGGCCGGGCGACGCAACCTTCGCCGAGATTGACTTCGATCAGACAGAGCTGATGCCCGTCTTGATCTTCTCCAAGAATTTCGCCGACATACATGGCAGCGTGAGACCATGTGGATTGAGTCAGATATTTGATGGCGGCGGAAACCTTTTGATTGCCCTCGATAAGCAGAACATCGCCGGGCTCCAATGCCCGCCGCAAACTGGCAGGATCGGATGGCGTATAGGGCTCATAACCGGAAGACTGAGCCGTTACCTTGCCGGCAATGACTTCGGCAATCCGGTCAAGAAGGGAACGTGATCCGCTCATCCGCTACGCTCATCCATGTTCTGCCCTTCCATAACTGCACTTCCCTGGAGACTTATCCGTAATTCATCGGTGCATGGTGGAGTTATTGGCGATTGCGACCTATTGTTTCAAGGTATTTCACGTGAATTTGCGTGCAGTTGAAAACCAATCGTCAGATTAGGAACAGTCTCAATGCTTGTGCCCAGAATTGCTCGTCCCTTCTTGTTCAGCAGCAAGCGGTCGTTTGAAAGCCTGTCGGAGCAGGAAATTTTGGCGTTGGCGATTTCCAGTGAGGAGGAAGATGCGCGTATCTATCAGACTTATGCTGATGGGTTGCGTGAAGACTTTCCCGCTTCCGCCAGCGTATTTGACGAAATGGCCAAAGAAGAGCACGAGCATCGTCGTCGGTTGCTGACCCTACATCAGGCGCGATTTGGAGACACGGTGCCATTGATCCGCCGTGAACATGTTCGTGGTTTTTACGAGCGCAAGCCAGATTGGCTGGTGCGACCCTTGGGTATCGACACCGTGCGCAAGCAGGCAGTTGCGATGGAAGAACAGGCGCAGCGGTTTTATCTTGAGGCTGCGCAGTCAGCCCAGGACGTTTCCACCCGCAAACTTCTGGGTGATCTGGCTGAGGCGGAAACTTCCCACATGTCGCTGGCCGGCAAGCTGACAGATGCAATTGTTGATTCCGGGGCGGTAGACGAGGAAGCCGAGTCTGAGCATCGCCGTTTTTTGCTGACCTATGTGCAGCCGGGCCTGGCCGGGTTGATGGACGGATCCGTATCAACACTGGCTCCGGTATTTGCCGCAGCGTTTGCGACGATGAATACCTGGGACACCTTTCTCATCGGGTTCGCCGCATCAATTGGCGCCGGCATCTCCATGGGCTTTACTGAGGCCCTGTCCGATGATGGCAAGCTGACCGGTCGGGGTTCTCCAATCAAACGCGGATTTGCCTCAGGGATCATGACCACTGTGGGCGGTCTTGGACATGCGCTGCCTTATTTGATTTCAGACTTTTGGACAGCCACCATCATTGCCGGGATTGTTGTTGTGATCGAGCTCTGGGCGATTGCCTGGATACAAAATCGCTATATGGACACGCCATTCTTCCGTGCCGCCCTGCAGGTTGTACTGGGTGGTGCGTTGGTTCTGGCGGCTGGTATCTTGATCGGCAATGGTTAGCTCAACAAACCTGCAAACTGATTGAGCCAGATTATGGGCCGGCCGTGACCATCTGGGTAATGGTTCGCTGCAGCAATCCAATGTCCTCGTCCCGCGACAGGCGGTGGTCACCATCCTTGATCAGGGTCATCTGCACATCGTCATGGGCCAGGTACTCGACCAGTTGTAGGGCGTGGGTATAAGGAACGTCTGGATCTTCCATACCCTGAAGAATACGTACCGGCACGCCAACCGCCAGATCGCCCGTCATCACCTGATTGTTGCGTCCGTCCTCAATCAACTTGCGGGTTATGATGTTGGGTTCGTCAGAATATTCGCTTGGTTCGGAAATGAACCCTTCGTCTTTCATTTCCTGCCGTTGTTCGTCACTGAAAGCTGGCTCCATCAACCGGGTTGCGAAATCTGGTGCCGGTGCGATGAGCAGCAATCCGGCGAGGCGATCCATGGCCTTGCGGGTCTTCAATTCCTGAACCAACCGCAACGCAATCCAGCCCCCCATAGAGGATCCGACCAATATCTGTGGCCCTTCGGTGTGAGATAACAGAACGTTGAGACTTTCATCCACCCAGCGAGAAATGGTGCCATCAACAAATTCACCACCGGATTGGCCGTGGCCGGAATAATCAAATCGCAAGCTGTTGCATCCGATTTTCGACGCTTCATCCACCATAGCCACGGCCTTTGTGCCATCCATATCGGACTTGAACCCGCCCAGCCAAACCAATCCGGGCAATTGGGAGCCGGTGCTCGGCGTTGCTTTCATGATCGCAATTTCAGTGACGTCTCCATGCCAGGAGTGATTGAGGCTTGCTTTGGTTTCCACGAATTGGCCTTTCGGTTCTGGTCGACGTGTCGGCGGTTCTGGTAGTCGCGACGGCGGTTTTAGTTGACGCGTCGGTCTGGGCACAGCATATCCGGTGCAAACATTGCTTCGCCAAGTGAGATGATGCAACAGCCAAAAATTCTTCAGGTTATTCCTACCCTGCATACCGGTGGCGCCGAGCGCACTGCGGTTGATATTGGTGATGCGATTGTCGCCCATGGATGGACCTCAATCGTGGCCAGCCAGGGAGGACGGCTACTGGATCAGCTGACGCAAGGCGGCAACCAGCACGTCATGCTGCCGCTGAAAAGCAAGAACCCGATTACGATTTGGCGCAATGCCGGACGTTTGGCGCAGTTGATTGAACAAGAAAATATCGCCTTAATCCATGCCCGGTCACGGGCACCTGCCTGGTCCGCATTGCTTGCTGCCCGACGCACTGGCATTCCGTTTGTCACGACCTATCACGGCTCATACAACCAGAAGTCACGGCTTAAGGCCTGGTACAATTCCGTTATGGCACGGGGCGATGTGGTGATTGCCAATTCCGGTTGGACACGTGACTTGATCATCGGGCGCAACCCATGGGCAGCCGAGCGTATCGTTGTGGTGCATAGGGGTACGGATTTTGAGCAATTCAATCTCGACACCGTTACGCAAGAACGGTGCGACACTTTGCGTCGACAATGGTCAATCAGCGATTCTGAAACCGTTCTGGTTCAGTTGGGCCGGTTGACCCCCGGCAAGGGCCACAAGTTTCTGATCGATGCCGTGGCTGAGATTATTGTTGAGTTTCCAAAACTTCGCGTTCTGTTGGTTGGTGACGCGTTGGGGAGCAAAGAATACAAGGACGAACTGGAAGCTAAGATTGCCCACCATGGCTTGCAGGACCGTGTGGTGATGACAGGCCATTGCAGCGATCCGGCTGCGGCGCTTGCTGTGGCGGATCTTGTCGTGGGCGCCACCGTCCAACCCGAAGCATTTGGTCGCACAACCATCGAGGCAGGCGCCCTGGAGCGCCCCGTCATTGTCAGCGATATTGGTGCAGTGGGAGAAACCGTTCTGGCGGCGGCTGATGTGCCTGAAAATCAGACAACCGGGTGGAAGGTGCCTGCGGCAGATGTTGAAAGCCTGGCCATTGCCTTGCGCCAGGCGCTGAGCATGTCGCCAGAAAAACGATCCGAGATCGGCAAACGTGCCCGAAAACACGCGCTGGAGAACTTTTCGCTCCAACAGATGTGCGACAAAACCATCGCAATTTATGAAAAACTATTGATGGATTCGGGGGCAAATCGCTCACCAAAGGTGTAAAACCAATGGTGTTTTTCAAATCATAACATGCTATGAGGCACATGCATTTGAAGCTTGGATCATCGTCAACGGGCGTGATCGGGCACCATAACTAGGAGAAGATCGCTATTCGTCGTCCACACAGAGCCGCCGCGCCACAAAAATCTGGCCCGCGCGCAAACCAGGAAATTACATCTCCAGAAGTCCAATTGATTGATGCCGAGGGTACTAACCACGGCACAGTATCCCTCGAAACTGCTCAGGAAATGGCTCTGGATTCGGGCTTGGATTTGGTCGAAATTTCGCCCACCAACCGCCCGCCGATCTGCAAGATATTGGATTTCGGCAAATACAAATACGCTGCCCAGAAAAAGGCCGCCGAGGCCCGTAAGAAGCAAAAGACCATCGACGTCAAAGAAATCAAGATGCGTCCGAACATCGACACCCATGATTATGATGTGAAGATGCGTGCGGTGCGCCGGTTTTTCGAAGATGGCGACAAGGTCAAGGTTACTCTGCGCTTCCGTGGCCGTGAGATGGCACACATGAATCTCGGCATGGACCTGCTGAAAAAGGTCAAGGAAGACACCGAGGAAATTGCCAAGGTGGAGGCCGAACCAAAGCTTGAAGGCCGTCAGATGATGATGGTTTTGGCTCCGCGTTAGGCGTCGACCACTTAAGACATTATTATTGGTGCGGCATTGGGTTGGATTGATTTCAACTCAATGCCGCGCCTTTTGTTTGGCCAAAAGCATCTGAAACCACGAACTCGTTGGAAAACCACGGATACCGCTTTGCGTCGAAAACAGTCTTTAACCAGTCAATGACCCTGCGAATTTCCCTGAACTGGTTCATCTCCGCGCGATACGTCAGAAAAATGTCTTGGCGATAATGCGTTTGGTCAAACAACGGTACGAGTTGCTCGTCGAACACCCGAATATAGGTCGGCAACATGCCTATGCATGCGCCATGGCAGATTGCCTGGTGTTGCGAACAGGTGTCGACAGTGCGCAATGCGACGGGCCAGTCGAACAGGCTTTGCGTGATTTTGCGGCGTTCACCGTTGCTCGTGGCGGACAGTTCCACAAATGAAAACTGCCGCAATTCCTCCACAGAGGTTGGGGTGCCCTGTCCAGCAATTGTTCATGCACATGTCCCAGTCGCACCATCATGAGGTCATTTTGCGATGGTGGCGCATGTTGGATCTGAACATCAGATTTCAGTTCGTCGGTTCCCAAAGGTCCCGATAAACACCCTAGTTCAATTCGGGTATCTGGATTGGCACTGTGAAATTCTGCCAATCGCGGTGCCAACCAATAAACCGCCAGTCCTTCGCAAACATTCAGTGTGACGCTGAGCCTTGGATCATCTGCCTGGCGTTGAAGCTCTGCCCCCACATCGTGGGAGGCATTTAGCATGCGTTGACTGGCGTCAAACAATCGGCTTCCCCGCTCGGTCAGATGAGCTCCGTGAACATCCCGAACAAATAAGCGGCAGCGCAATCGGTGTTCGAGCTGTTTGATGCGGCGGCGCAGTGAATTGACTGATTTGTCGGAAATACTGCTGGCACGTCGAAAACTGCCAGACTGAGCAACGAGCACAAAAAGACGAATGTCATTCCAGTCAAATTGTCGATTTGCCTGTTCTGATTCCGGAACAGGGATAGTCCAAGATTTGCTCGCCATTTCGACCCTCATCAAACCTAAAGTATCGGTCAATAATTTGCTTCAACGCAAGCGACTATTACGTCGTTTATCAGGTGTAACATACAGTGGTAATTGAATTTTTCGAACTAAAATTCAATCTGTCAACTCTCAGGTCGCACATAAATTTGCATGGCTTTAGAGATGAAAATTCTCCAGATTTTGGTTTCTAATTTGGCTCCAGGGATGATGTTCTAACGCACTTGAATTCGACCCAAACAGGAGTGCATTCAAAATGTCTGGGCTGTACGGCAACATGCCACCGAAACGCGGATCAGTCGCCTCAGCAGTTCAACTGGGTTCAAGAGTACAGCCACCCCTTGACGAAGATGGGTCATCGTGTGTGCCGCTGCAACTCGGCAACGACATCTCATTTTTGTTAAAATTTGGCGTGTCCAGGGATTGTCTCGAAACGGTCGAACAGCGTGCGGTTGAACTTGGCTTGCCACCTGCAAAGGTTCTCCTGGATGGCGGCTTGGTGAGCCAGGATCGCTACTTCCGCTTATTGGCTATGGAGCTCGGATTGGAATTCTGCGAAACTGTTCCAGATGGCGTTCCTGTGTTGCCTCGTTTGCCCGCACCAGATGAATGGAGCCGGATGGCCCGAATAGCGGCTTACTCGCCGCAATGTTGCAACTCATTTCTGAACAGCAAGCAGGCCGACTATTATATTGCTCCCGACGTGCATCAACTGCATGGCCTGCGCAAATTGCTATTGCGATCCCCGCATTATGCCCAGAGGCTGAAGATCATGACCCATGCCAGTGGCCTGAATCATTTGGTTCGGCGGGCGAGTTTTGAGTTGTTGTATCGGGCCCAAAACGGGCTGCATCTTCAGCACTCTCACCTTTCTGCAAAGCGTGTTGCGACCATCGGTCAGGCTTTGTTTTTGTTGCTCACAGCTCAAACTCTGGTTCTTTTGGGATATGTAGCGTTTGAGCCGGTTCTGATGGCTTTTCACTTGCCCGCGTTGCTGGGTTATTTCGCACATGCCGGACTGCGGTTCTTGGGCTGGGTCCGGCCGATCAATCAACAGGATGTTTCGGCCACGCCGCGCATACAAGATGCGCAATTACCGGTTTACTCAGTTCTGGTTGCTTTGCACGATGAAGCCAATCAGGTGGACAAATTGGTGGCTGCACTGTTGCGGTTGGATTGGCCAAAAGAGCGCCTTGAAATAAAGCTGATTTGCGAAGCTGATGACCTGCAGACAATTGCTGCCTGTCAGCATGTGTTAGGTCAAAAATATGGTTCAATATTGTCCGTTGTTGTCGTGCCTGTTGGATGGCCCCGCACCAAACCAAAAGCGTTGAACTTTGCGCTGCCGCTTTGCAGTGGTGATTGCGTCGTCGTTTATGATGCGGAAGATCGTCCCGACCCAGCCCAATTGCGTGAAGCCTTCACAGCATTTGCCGTTGGGCCGACCAATTTGGCTTGCCTGCAGTCTCCACTCAGCATTCACAACGCTGCTGATGGCTGGTTGCCCAGCATGTTTGCGATTGATTATTCGGCCCACTTCGATGGATTTCTGCCAGTTCTTGAAAGATTTCGCTTGCCCATTCCGCTGGGTGGTTCGTCGAACCATTTCAAGCGGCAGGCCCTGGTCAATATAGGAGCCTGGGACCCCTACAACGTAACTGAAGATGCCGATTTGGGAATTCGGTTGTCCCGAGCAGGTTGTGTTGCAGGTACGTTGAAGCGCCCAACCTATGAAGAGGCGCCAAACACCTGGCGGGTGTGGCTTCGTCAACGGACCCGATGGTTCAAAGGTTGGTATCAGACCTGGTTGGTCCACATGCGCCATCCCATTCAGCTTTTGTCGGAATTGGGCATGGTAAAATTCCTGGCGTTTCAAATGCTGTCGATTGGCACGGCTTTGGCTGCGCTGGTATATCCCTTCTGGGTGTATTTCTTAGCCACATGCCTTGTCGAAATCATTGATGGGCACGCGCCTACGTGGAAGCACATTTTGGCTTGGGTGGATATGACTGCGATCCTATTTTGCTTTCTGGCGTGGGGGTTGTTGGCGGCAAAGACATTGCCCATACGAAATCTGCAACACCTGCGGCTCTCATTGCTTTCGATTCCGGTCTATTGGACATTGCTCTCCGTTGCGGCCTGGAGGGCAATCTGGCAATTAATCCGCTCCCCTCATGTTTGGGAAAAGACCCCGCATGGTGCATCCCTCAGTCAGGCCGCAATGCGCAATCCCCGCTGAATTTTCAATGTTGAATTGAGCGCGGTTCCTCCTGCCGAGCCATAGCACTGATTGTATATCCGGTCCTGCTGGCTATCTTTCGCTTGCGATTTTGACGCCCATTAATCATTGTGCCGCCATGAAAAAGCTCATCAAATATTTTGGCGTGTTGTTGTTGGTTTTGACAGCTTTCACCGCCGCGACTTCAATCATCGATCCTGTTCCAGCCCAGGCGCAGATGCTTCTGCCTAAGTCTGATGCCAACGAGACGACCTCAGGTCTTGATTTACTACTTGAGGAAGCGCGCAGGGACGGGTCCACTGTGGTTGTGATCAGTCCAGCAAACAATGACGCCGCCAACGCTGATGCCGCGACGAATATGCGGGCAGAAATGGCACTCAAAGCCCGTGAGCGTATTAAGCAGATTGTTCAGTCGACACCCAAGCTGATTCCCAACCTGATAGGCACTATTAAATCGGCAAGCCCCGACGGGTCCTGGATCTGGCTGTTGCGGGCAATAGGTACGGCTTTGCTGGGGCTGGTGATCGGTTGGTATGCCACGCGCCCGATTATCCGGTGGTCGATGGCCAACATGATGAGCATGGCTGAAAGAGAGCCTGAAACCAACGCCGACAAAATCTCCTATCTATTGGCGCGCGCCGTTCTCGCGCTGATCTATGTGACAATCTATTTTGCTGTCGCCATGATTGTCGCCATCGTACTGGATTCGGCCCATGAGCCGTCGCGCCGCGTGATATTCGAGATGGTTGCCTGGTATTGCGCCTATCGCTTTATGCGCCATGGGGTCTCTTGGAACCTGTTTGCCGGTGATATGCCAAAATATCGGTTGGTTAATCTCACTGATGGCGAGGCTCGAAAAATACACTCGCATTGGCATATCGCATTTGGCATTTTTGCCTGCTATGCGGCCTTTGCCCGTTTTGCAGGTTTCACCGCTGAAGACCAGTTGGCAGCGGGCATGAGTGGTGTTTTGACACCAGAGAATATATTGCTGTTGCAAATCAGTTCCGCACTTCTGGCGTCAGTGGGCTTGATTGTCTTCCTGTTGAAGGACTGGAAGGCATGGCAGCACATCTTTGCTCCGGCCGACGCGAGTGCTCAATTCTATACACTACGCAAAAACCTGGCCAAGTTGGTTCCGCCATTGGCCCTGATCTACAGCCTTGTGGCAATGGCGATGTTTGTATTCCGGCTTGCTTTGGATATGCCGTCGCCCGGCGTCGTGATTGTTGCTCCTTTTGCTATTTTCTATGTTGGCATCGTGGTCTACGGACTGATCCTAATCATCATTCAGGCGCTGTATAATCGGCGCATGCGGCGTTTTGAGGAACTTGCCGCTGCAGAACGCGAGCGACAAGAACAGGAAGCTGCGCTGATCGACCACGATTCCGGCGAAGAAATGCAAGTCGGACCGGCCACCGCCGCCAAGGTTGTATTTGAATATCAACCGATGTTTCGCGGATTGTTTGAGCAGGCAGCTTTGGCCATCGTCGTGGCACTCGGTCTTGGGCAATTGGCGCGTGTTTGGGGCGTACCGGTCAGCAGTGGAGATAGCATCTGGGCTGCGGCGCTGGATATTGGCCTATCCGTGGTGCTGTGCTGGTTGGCCTATACTGCGGTTCGGGTCTTTGTCGATAAAAAGCTGGAAAATGAAGGCGGCGACCAATTCGAGGCTGAAATTGGCGGTGAAGGTGGTGGAGCTGGTGCAACCCGTGCCGCAACCCTGCTGCCAATTCTGCGTTACGCGATGATGATCATCATTTTTTCGATCGCCGTAATGGTCATTTTGTCGCGAATGGGTTTCGACATTGCCCCGATCTTTGCCGGTGCCGGTGTGGTCGGTATTGCAGTGGGTTTTGGTGCGCAAACGCTTATCCGTGACATCTTCTCGGGCGCATTCTTCCTGTTGGATGATGCTTTCCGGCGCGGCGAGTATGTCGATATCGAAGGCACCAAGGGCACGGTCGAGAAAATCTCTATTCGCTCATTCCAATTGCGCCATCACCTTGGTGCATTGCACACCATTCCATTTGGTGAAATCAGGCAGCTGACCAACTTTTCCCGTGACTGGGTGCTGATGAAATTACCATTGCGGGTCACCTACGACACCGACACAGAGAAGGTGCGCAAACTGGTCAAGAAGCTGGGCCAGGAATTGCTCAATCATCCCCAGGTCGGCCATACCTTTATGCAGCCGTTGAAAAGTCAGGGCGTCTACAAGATGGAAGACAGCGCGATGATCATTCGCGTTAAGTTCATGACCAAGCCCGGCGAGCAATTTGTCACCCGGAAGGTTGTTTATGAGAGCATTCAGGATCTGTTTGTGCGTGAAGGCATCCACTTCGCCCATAAGGAAGTCACCGTGCGTCTTGCTGACCAGTCTGTCGACAGCTTGACGGATGAGGAAAAGCAAGCTGTGTCCTCTGCCGCCAGGCGGGTGATCGACGCTGACGACGAGGCGGCGGCGGCGGCAGCGGGAGGTAAGAAGGACGATGGCGGGCGTTAAGGCGGAACTTGATCTGGCAACTCCTATTGGTGCCCTGCGGGCTGGCTTTTGGCAAAAATTCATCTGGCAAGTCTGTGATTGGCGGCCGTTGCCACAGAAATGGCGGCAAAAGCTGCGAAAGCGCTACGCCCGCAAGGTTGTTGGTCCGTTTGACATCACCCATGACGGGATGAAGTTTCGCCTGTATCCGGCTGAGAATTATTGTGACCGGGTGCTGTTCGGGCGTGATGATCTGCCGGAGCGTCCAGAGCACGAGGCACTTCGTTCAGTGTTGGAGCCGGGCTGTGTCTTTGTCGATATAGGCGCCAATGTTGGCACCTATTCGATTTATGTCAGCCAAATGCTGAAGGGCGACTGTACAATATTGGCGATGGAGCCGCATCCGCGTACCTATCAAAAGCTGGTGTTCAACTTGCAGGCCAATGACATTGCCACCGATATGGCGCTCAATGTTGGTATCGGGCCAACTCGCGGCTCCATTGATCTGTGGTCAGATGGCGGCAGCAATGTTGGTCACACATCGATGGTGAAGCAAGGCACGGCCAATCCGAAGATTCGCCATAAAGTGAGCATTGTGCCGCTAGTGGAATTGCTGGCAGAGCATGACCTCTCCAAAATCGATGTGCTGAAGATCGACATAGAAGGTTTTGAAGACCAGGCTTTGGCTCCGTTTTTCGATACGGCGGACCAGTCCCTGTGGCCCAAACACATTCTCATTGAGATCGCACATCAAGGTCTTTGGCAACGCGATCTGATGGCAATGTTGGACAAGCGTGGTTATGGGGAAGTGTTTCGCACCAAAGAAAACCGGTTGCTCTGTCTGAAACAGTGAGAAGCGGGCGGGCGTTGCTCAAGCCTGAAAGGGTCTAGGCGTCACCTTCGACGACGCCAACAAAGGGCAGTTCACGAAACGCGTAGGCGACATCCATGCCATAGCCAACGACAAAATGGTCGGGACATTCAAAACCGGTATAGTCGGCATCGATCTGTGCCTTGCGTTTGGAATGTTTGTCGAGCAGCACCGCGACTTCAACATTTCGGGCGCCGCGCTCGCTCATCAGGTCATGGGCAAATTTCAGCGTATTGCCAGATTCCAGAATGTCATCGATCAACAGGACATCACGTCCCTCAACTTCGCTGTCAATGTCCCGCAATACCTGAACGCCGGTGGATTCGGTTCCCTTGCCATAGCTCGATAGCGTAATGAACTCGACTTCTGGTGCGATGCCCTGGGCATGCATGGCGCGGATCAGATCGGCTGCGAAAATGAAGGACCCCTTCAAAATCGCAATGACCAAAAGGTCGTGATGCACTTTGCCATGCATCTCGGCAGCCATTTCCAGGTTTCGCTGGGCAATCTGCTCAGCAGAAAACAGGGTGGAAATGCGTTTTCCGCGGACCTCGATCATGGCTCACTCGGATGGGATTGGCGATGCCTTATCTAGAACCTTTAGGGGAACAAATTCAATGTCGACATTGACTGTTTCGGCAGGAAAGTCGTGTGCAATTGCTGTGAATTTACCGGTTTCACCGGCTTTCAGCTTCGACTTGTTGGCGCTGACGGTCCAGGCAAACAGATTGGCCTTTTCTTCACCACGCATGATCAGCTTGACTGGCGGAACCGGTAAGGTGTTGTCAGCAACGTTCTGGATCTCCCCCTTGACGATCAATTGGCGAATGCCGTCCCGGTTGACCTTGGTTGTGACAACATTTTCAATTTTCAAGTTTGGATTTTGCGAGGCCAGGCCGACGGCCTGATACATGGCCACTGTCTGCGGCACATGTTTCATGACCGCGTCGCGCAGCGCAACGCCGCTGGCCACCACCATCAGGCAGGTCAAAATGAGCGCAGGCAACATGAATGAGCGGCGTGGAACTGTGTCGGTTGATGGTGCACGATCGACGTAGATCGGCGCTCGTTGGGTGTTTTTGGACATCACAACAGGCAACCCCGTTTGAATGGCTTCATCACCATCCACCAGATCAGACATTTCGGGCGCCAGGCTGGGGGCATCCATTTTGATGCGGGCCGGTTTTTCGTCCTCGAGTTTCCATTCATGCTCGCATTTGCTGCATTGCAGCGTACGGGATTTCAACACGTCTTCGGGTGGATCGCGAAATCTTGCTTCGCAGGAGGGGCAAATAATGGTCATGATCGCCTTTGCTGCCGACATTCCACGCGATGAGGAGAGAGCCGCGCGCGTGGAGGCAAATGGTTGACAAATTCTTGCCAAATCTAACGGTAAAATGGTTAACGCTTCACTTACTTGGAGACTTGTGAAACTGGTGAAATTATTAAATGCAATGCGCCACGCTTGGCCAAAAGTGGTCAAACTACGCTTAGCTGAGCACTGGCAGCGGCATGCTGCTGTCGGTGATGTTAAGACTGTGTTAACCATAGATGGCCGACATCGGCACCAGACAATGTTTCACCACCCGCAGAGACCTGTATGATCCGCTTTGAAAACGTCGGCGTCCGCTATGGATCCGGGGAGGAAATTCTCAAGGATCTTTCCTTTGCCATTAAACCGGGGTCGTTCCAGTTTCTGACCGGTCCGTCTGGCGCTGGCAAAACCAGCCTGCTGCGACTTTTATTCATGTCGCTGAAGCCGACCCGCGGGCTGATTCGGGTTTTTGGCGAAGATGCGGCGACTTTGACCAATGTCGAGCTGCCTGCGGTGCGCCGCCGCATCGGGATTGTGTTTCAGGATTTTCGCCTGCTTGATCACCTTACTCTGTATGAAAATGTCGCTCTTCCACTCCGGGTTCGCGGACGTGACGAACGTGGTTATCGCAAGGATGTGGTCGACCTGTTGAAATGGGTTGGTCTGAGCGATCGCATTGATGCGCATCCTTCGGTATTGTCGGGTGGGGAACAGCAACGGGCTGCGGTGGCCCGGGCCCTGATTGATCAGCCTGAATTGCTGTTGGCCGACGAACCGACGGGCAATCTCGACCCCACATTGGCGCGGCGCCTGTTGCGTTTGTTCATTGAGCTCAACCGCAATGGGACTTCGGTTGTTATCGCAACTCATGACCTAAACCTGATGGATCAGTATGACGCCCGCCGTTTGGTTTTGAACGAGGGGCGCATGCAGATCTATGACTGAGCCCATTCCCACCCATTACGCAAAGTCGCAAAAGGCTGATGTCGAAGAGGCAAAGCCGGATCCAACCATGCGGAATCGGGAGCCTCAGTCGATCGTGCCGCGAGAATCGGTCGCTGGGTCTGCTCTGACCACTGTGATCGCGATAATGGCGTTTTTGGCCAGTTTGACTCTGGGAGCGGTCACCCTGGTCAATGATACAGCGCGCGGTTGGAAGAATGAAATATCGCGTGAAATCACCATCCAGGTGCGCCCGGTTGCAGAAGTTAACATTGAGGATGCCGTTCAGTCTGCCCAACAGATTGCCCGCAGTTATGCCGGAATCAGCAGTGTGGAATTGGTTGATGACAGCGCCACAAAGGCGCTGTTGGAGCCCTGGCTTGGGACAGGTCTGAGCCTGGATGAACTGCCTGTGCCCAGATTGATCACCATTGTAATTGATCCGGACAATCCGCCCGATTTTGCCGAACTGAAAACCAAACTTGCGAGTTCTGTTCCGGGGGCTTCACTGGATGATCATCGTGCCTGGCTGGACCGACTGACAACCATGGCAACCACTACCATTTTGATTGGGGTGCTGATCTTCATGCTGATGATGGTGGCAACGGTTCTTACTGTCGTGTTTGCCACCCGTGGTGCGATGGCCGGCAATCAACATGTCATTGAGGTTCTACATTTCGTCGGCGCAGAACAAAGCTATATTGCTGGTGAATTTCAACGCCATTTCTTGTTACTTGGCCTCAAGGGCGCATTGGCCGGGGGAGGCGTGGCGCTGCTGAGTTTTTTGGTGGTCGGCGTGTGGACGGGAACCCGCATATCTGATCCGGCGGGTGGTCAGGTCAGTGCGTTGTTTGGCACTTTTTCCGTTGGTCTCAGCGGTTATCTTGGCACGGTGCTGTTGATTTTCGTCATTGCATTGTTGACTGCTGTGACTTCGCGCTACACCGTTATTCGCCATGTCGACGCGTTGGACGGAAACAAGGCAGTATAGAATTCAGTCAATTGATATTGCGGCGTAAACCCGACATATTTGGTTGTTAAGTTTGGGCAGTCGTCGAATCGAGTGCCCGAAAGCCGAAGCCTGTGTGGCGTGAAGAGGTTTCCATGCCGGATATTGAGTATCCAAATTCAACAAAAAAGCCGTCGCTTGGACGCCGTGCGGCCCGCGGTACTGGCCGCGCCGGATCGTGGCTCTTCCGATTTGTGATGAAACTGCTGCTGGTTACTTTGTTCATCGCCGCCGGCTTGTTTATCGGTGGATTTCTGCAATTTACCAACAAGGTCGCCGATGCGGTGCAGCCTGCCAGTATCGAGCCCGCGGATGCGATCGTAGCGTTGACTGGTGGGTCGACCCGAATTGCGACCGCATTAGAGCTTCTGCAGCAAAAGAAGGGTGCTCGCTTGCTAATTTCCGGCGTCAATGAAGACACGCTGAAATCTGATATTGCGGCGATGCATTCCGACAAGGCCGATCTGTTTGAGTGCTGTGTCGATGTTGAGCGCGTTGCTGTTGATACGATCGGCAATGCCCGTGAAACGGCGAGCTGGTCTGCGACCAATGGGTATAAAAGCCTGATCATTGTCACCAGCGCTTACCACATGCCACGCAGCATGCTGGAATTTCGCCGTCAGATGGACGGGTTGAAACTGGTGCCTTATCCGGTTCCCCTGGACTCCATCAACAAGGAAGAATGGTGGAAGAACGCCACCACTCTGCGCTTTATGGTCAATGAGTATTTGAAATATCTCGGGGCTCGGGCCCGGGATTATGTTCAGCCGCAAACCTTTGATGCTCTGCGTGGCAATATGTTCGGCGCAAAGGAAATTTAGCCGCAGGACAACGTCCTGGCCGATTGCTGACACCATTTGATATCGCCGCCACTCGCCGCCGCCACTTACCGCCGTTGGTCGCCGCCGTCGCTCGCCGCTCGCCGCCCGGCAGGAGCGCCAATCGTCAGTTGCTGGGAATCAGATCCAGAATTGATTTCGGCGCTCGTTGTTTTAGCACTTCGTTGACTCGGTCGCGCAGGCTAGCGGCTTGTTGGCGCAGATTTGAACTGCCTGGACGTGGCGTCGGCTTAGGGATCTCGGCTGGCAAATCGGCCAGATATGCCGGTTGTCCCGGCAAATCGCGTCTCGGCAGATCGCGCAGCGCAGCGTGCATGAATTGTTTCCAGACCGTTGCGGGCAGGGAGCCGCCGGTGACCTTCTTTGTTGGTTTATTGTTGTCATTGCCGAACCAGACTCCGGTCACCAAATGGGCGGTGTGGCCGACAAACAGGGCGTCGCGGAACTCTTGGCTGGTACCGGTCTTGCCACCGGCAATATGGCCTTTCAGTCTGGCTGCTTTACCCGTGCCAGTCTCCACCACATTGCGCAACATTGCATTCATCATGCCCAGTGAGCGGGGATCGATAACCTCAATGGGCAGGGGGGTTGGTCTTTGATAAAGCAGCTTGCCATTGCTCGTTGTGATCCGATTGACCAGGTAAGGCTGCGCTTTTAATCCGCCATTGGCGAAGGGAACATAGGCGGCGGTAAGTTCCAGCAGGCTGACCTCAGAGGTCCCCAGAGCAAGCGAAGCGTTGCGGGAAAGTTTGGAATTGATGCCCAGGCGCTTGGCAGCCCTGGCGACCGTGCGGGGGCCTGCTTCAACTGTTAGTTGGGCCGAAATCGTGTTCACCGATTCAGCAAAGGCTTCAGATAGTGTGACGGCGCCGCGGAACTTTTGATCGTAATTCTCCGGTCGCCAACGGCCGATCTTGATTGGTGCGTCATTGAAAACCGATTGCGGCGAGTGGCCTCGTTCGATGGCAGATAGCCAAACAAATGTTTTGAATGCAGAACCTGGTTGACGCTTTGCTTCAGCCACCCGGTTGAACTGGCTTTTGCCGTAATCGCGGCCACCAATCATAGCGCGAATGGCCCCATCAGGGGCCATGGCAACCATCGCTGCCTGTCCGACCCGGCGCTTCTTGCTGTATTTGCCAAGTGATTCGGCAATTGCAGCCTGAGCCGCCGTCATCATGTAGGGGGAAAGGGTTGTTTCGACGACAATGTCCTGCTTGACATCGCCCAACAATTTGCGAACCCGCTTGACGATCATGTCAGAAACGAAGTGTTCGGGGCCTGAGCGGAAATGGCGGGCGTTTTCACCCGGTTTTATACTTCCAAGATCAATTTTGCCGGATTTGACATAACCTTCCCGCTGCATGGCGGCGAGCACGGTCTGGGCACGTGCCTGGGCAAGTTTGGGATTGCGCGATGGCGAATATTTGGAGGGTGCCTTTAACAGCCCCGCCAGCAGAGCGGCCTCGGCGATGGTGACATGTTTGGCAGATTTGCCGAAGTAGCGGCGTGCTGCAGCATCGACGCCAGTGGCTCCGGCACCAAAATAAACCCGGTTAAGATAGAGTTCGAGAATTTCCGCCTTCGAATACTTGGCTTCCAGCCAGAAGGCGAGAATCAGTTCCTGTACCTTTCGTCCCATCGTGCGGTCAGGAGTTAGAAACAGATTTTTGGCCAGTTGCTGGGTCAGCGTTGAGCCGCCTTCGCGCAACCGTTTCTGCCAGACATTACGCACCATGGCGCGGGTAAATCCAATGGGATCGAAGCCAAAATGAGCGTGAAAGCGACGGTCCTCGATGGCAATCACGGCCTGCGGAATATAGGGCGACATGTCTTCTAGTCGCAGCGCCTTGCCACCCGTGATACCGCGATTGCCAACCAGAGATTGATCATCCGCCACGATGCGCATATTGGGCGGGCGTTCCGGGATCGTCCAGTTGTCGGCGCTGGGCAGTTGGGCAGCGTAGAAGCCAATGATACCGGCAACGGCTATTCCACCCCAAAGTGAAAAGACAACGCCCCAATAAACCAGTCGTCGGGTTGGCTTGAACAACCAGCGGACAAGCCGCCACATCCAAAAACTTCTGGCAGGTTTCTTTTTGGCACGGGACTTTTTTGCAGCTCCGCGTGTCGGTTTGGCTGCTGATTTACGGGTTTTCTGCGCCGCGCCGACCCGGTCCGCTTTGGACAGTCGGATATCGCCCTCGGACTCCGCGGAGAACCGGGGCTCTATGCGCCTTTTGGAGCGGGGTTTGCGTGCCATCGGGCGGTTTCTTTTCGCAAAACAGGGTTAGCCAGTGCTGCACAATAACCTGAGGCTTTTAAGCAGCGGTAAAGGAATTCGTTAACTGCGGTGCGACTGGTGGTTTGCAGCGCCGCTGGCGGGGGGACGCGCTGCGATCACTTTTTCGCGCATTGCCCCGATATTAACACTCTATTCCTGCAGTTCGGCAATAATTGGGTCATGATGCATCAAAGCCCCCATATGAGCAGTCCGGCCCCTCGCGTGGCCTGGGTCGATATCGCCAAGGGCATCTGCATTGTCCTTGTGGTGATGATGCACACCACGTTTGGGCTTGAAAAAGCAACCGGTGAAATCGGTTGGATGCATGCGGTGGTGGCGTTCGCCAAACCGTTCCGAATGCCAGATTTCTTTTTGATTTCAGGCCTTTTCCTCGCCATGACAATTGATCGACCCTGGCGTCTCTACCTTGACCGCAAGGTGGTGCACTTCTTCTACTTTTACTTCCTTTGGGTGGGTATTCAGTTCGCTTTCAAGGCGCCATTTTTGATGGCTGACGGTCATTCCATCGGCACCATTGCTCGCACATTGTTGTTTTCCATCATCCAGCCATTTGGCACGCTGTGGTTCATTTACATGCTGCCGGTGTTCTTTGTGGTTACCAAATTGTTTCGATCCAAGCCTTGGCATTTGTTCGGTTTCGCCATTCTTTTGCAGGTCCTACCGATCAATACTGAAGCGATTTGGGTCGAAATAATCGGTCTTTGCGGTGTGGTTGGGATCGATAACCATTGGGTTCTGGTGGATGAATTCTGCAGTTTCTTTGTCTATTTTCTGGCTGGCTACCTGTTTGCTCCCAAGCTGTTTGCTTTGGCGCATTATGCACAGGCCAACAGCGGCAAGGCCCTTGGCCTGCTGACTGCATGGTTTCTGATCAATCTGGGACTTGTCTATGCAAGCCTGGCTGGCCTGCCCGTTGTATCGTTGCTGCTTGGCGGCGCAGGTGCGGTTGCAATTGTCGTTGCCGCCAGCCTGTTGGCGAGGTTTGCGGCTGGTTCTGCACTCAACCATCTGGGTGCACGGTCTATCGTTGTCTATTTGGCGTTCTTCATTCCCATGGTGGTTGCCCGTCTGGCATTCACCAAGCTCGTGCCCGGGTTAGATGCAGGCACAATGGCGGCTCTGTCGACATTGTTTGCAGTGGTCGCCCCGCTGATTGGCTATGCTGTGATCAACCGTATTGGTGTCGGCCAGTTCCTGTTTACAAGGCCGGATTGGGCCAAGCTTACGGGCACATTTCGGGCCCGTGCGCCTTCAATCCAGCCAGCCGAGTAACGCTTCAGTTCGCCAGAGCCGCAAGTACCCTCGCCCAGGAACGAGTGCCTTTATGGTAGCTCTTCAATTCATACTTTTCGTTGGGTGAGTGAATGGCATCGTCAGCCAGTGCATATCCAATGAGCAGGGAATCCATGCCCAGTTGGCGTTTGAAATTGCCGACAATCGGAATCGATCCACCACCGGCGATAATTGCAGCTTCCTTGTTCCACTCTTCGGTCAAAGCCGAAGCAGCTTTTTTCAGCTGAGGCAGGTTGTAGTCCAATTGGGTTGCCGGGCTGCGGCCATGCTGAATAAAAGATGCCGTGCAGTCTTCCGGCAGTCGCTCGTTGACGTGTTTGCGGAAAGCTTCTGCGACCTTGTGGGGATCCTGCTTGCCGACGAGGCGGAAGGAGACTTTGGCTGATGCCTGGGCCGAAATGACGGTCTTGAATCCTTCACCGGTATAGCCACCCGTAATGCCGTTAACTTCCGCTGTTGGTCTGGCCCATGTTTGTTCCAAAACCGAGCGATTGGCTTCACCTGAAGGCATGGACAGGCCAACAGCACCAAGAAAATCGGCTGCGGAAAATTCCAAACCTTCCCACATCTGCTTGATATCGTCGGGGGTTTCTTCAACACCGTCGTAAAAACCTTCCAGAGTTACGGAGCCGGATTCGTCGTGCAATTCTGCCAGGATCTTCGAAAGAATGTGAATTGGGTTTTGAGCCGCCCCACCATAATAGCCGGAATGCAGATCGCGGCTCGCCGCGTGAATGGTCACCTCGTCCGATGACATGCCGCGCAAAGCGGTAGTAATGGCGGGCGTATTAGCGTCCCACATGCTGGTATCGCAGACCAATGCCAGATCACAACTCAGCTCATCGACCGCGCTGTCAAGGAAGTCGGCCAATGATGGAGAGCCTGATTCTTCTTCACCTTCAAACAGGATTGTTACCTTGCAAGGCAGGGCGCCGGTTGCATCTTTCCAGGCTCGGCAAGCTTCAACAAAAGTCATCAACTGGCCCTTGTCGTCGGAAGATCCACGGCAATAAAACCGCTTTGCCCCATCGACCTCTTTGACGGTGGGCTCAAATGGCGGTGTATCCCAAAGCTCAAGTGGATCGACTGGCTGAACGTCATAATGGCCATAAAACAGCACATGAGGTGTGCCAGCCGGTCCATCATGGTGACCCACCACCATAGGATGGCCTGGGGTGACACGCAGGCTGGCCTCAAAGCCGATGTCGTTTAATGCATCAACGAGAAACTGGCCAGCCTTGCGACATTCGTCCTTAAAGGCGGGATCGGTAGAAATACTCTCGATTCGCAGCAGTTCAAACAGACGGTTCAGCGATGCATCCAGATTGGCATCTACGCATTTCAGGGTCTTTTCCAAATCGCTCATCACAAGCCTCCTGCAAACAATCTTCACAGCAAGATCTGCACCATAAATGCAGGAAAAAAAAGAGCCTCTGGAACCCATTTCGTAAAATGGATCACAGAGGCTCAGGACGCGGTGTCAAAGTCGCCTTAGGAGAGGGGAAAGGGGCGAATTTGACATCTGGGCCAACAATTGGGGAGATTGCTGCCCGATAAAACTGGTGCGTCACCAGCATGCAATCAAGGTGGTGACGAATAGTGACGATTTCAAGACATTTTGCCCCTCGCAATCATTACAAAAATGTGAGGGTTTCGTGAGCTAAACTTGCAATCAGCGCCCGCCTTGCCCATCGTTGCTCAAACGAAGTTTCAAGGTTCGGAATTGGTATGAAGCAGGGTGATCATCTCTATCTGATTGACGGGTCGGCCTATATTTTCCGCGCCTATCACGCCTTGCCGCCTTTGACGCGCAAGTCTGATGGATTGCCGATTGGTGCAGTCTCCGGATTCTGCAACATGTTGTGGAAATTGCTGCAGGAAGCGCGTGACACAGCAGTAGGGGTGGTGCCGACTCACTTTGCGGTGATTTTCGATCATTCTTCCACCACGTTTCGCAACGAAATCTATCCAGAATACAAAGCCAATCGCGATGCGCCGCCCGAAGATTTGCGGCCCCAGTTTGGGCTGATCCGGGAGGCGACGATTGCCTTCAACCTGCCATGCATTGAAAAGGCTGGCTTCGAGGCTGATGACCTGATCGCCACCTATGCCAGGCAGGCCCGGGAAATTGGAGCTGACGTCACAATTGTGTCTTCGGACAAGGATCTGATGCAGTTGGTCGGGCCACAAGTCATCATGTATGACACGATGAAGGACCGGCGCGTTGGCACCGATGAAGTGATCGAAAAATTCGGTGTCGGGCCTGAAAAGATGATCGATTTGCAGTCACTGGCGGGTGACTCCACTGATAACGTGCCCGGTGTGCCGGGCATTGGTCCCAAGACTGCGGCTCAATTGCTGGAAGAATATGGCACGCTGGAAGTTCTGCTTGAGAGAGCTGCAGAGATAAAACAGAACAAGCGACGGGAAAACCTGATCGAATTTGCCGAACAGGCGCGGATCTCCAAAAAGCTGGTGACGCTGGATCAAAATACGCCTGTGGATGTGCCGTTGGATGATTTCGCCCTGCATCCGGTTAATGGCCCCAAACTGATTGCCTTTTTGAAGGGGTTGGAGCTCAATACATTGACCCGCCGGGTGGCTGCGGAAACAGAATCCGATGCTGCGGAAATCGAAGCTGATGTTGTGTCAGTCGATGGCTATGAAATTCGTGGCCCCGATCTAGATGGGGCCTCCGACGTTGATGCAAGCAATGATCCGTTGGCAGATAATGCTGGGCCATCAGATGGGGTGCGCTATAAGCCCGATGATCTGGTGGACAAATTGGCGGAAGCTGCGCTTTCCACCAAAATCGATCCAACAATATATGAAACTGTGCGCGATGTGGCGCGGCTTAAAGAGTGGATCGCGGAAGCCACAGATTTGGGGCTCGTCGCCGTTGATACGGAAACAACCTCGGTCGACGCCATGCAATGCGAGCTTGTCGGCGTATCTCTTGCCACCCAACCGGGCAAGGCCTGCTATATCCCGCTACTGCACGCCAAGAACGGCTCCAGCGATGCTGGTGACATGTTCAGTGAAGGATTGGATCCGGACCAGATTTCCCTGCGCGAAGCGTTGGAGCTGCTGAAACCACTGCTGGAATCATCGGCGGTGCTGAAGATTGCCCAGAACATGAAATATGACCTGTTGGTTCTCTCCCGCTACGGCATCCAGGTTGGACCTTTCGATGACACGATGCTGCTGTCTTATGTGGTGGATGCGGGGCGCGCGAAACATGGAATGGATGCCCTGTCGCAAAGCTTGCTGGGTCACACACCCATTCCTTTCAAAGAAATTGCCGGTTCCGGAAAATCGATGATCACGTTTGACAAGGTGCCGATCGACAAGGCGACCGAATATGCAGCCGAAGATGCTGACGTGACTTTGCGCCTCTGGCACCTCTTGAAGCCTCGTTCGGTCGCGGAAAACATGACGCGTGTATATGAACGGCTTGAACGCCCCTTGGTTGACGTCATTTGCCGCATGGAAGCGCGGGGCATTTCGGTCGATCGGCAGATCCTGTCTCGGCTTTCTGGAGAGCTGGCCCAGAACGCGGCGCGGCTGGAAGATGAAATCTATGAGCTGGCGGGGCGCAAGTTCAACGTAGGCTCGCCAAAGCAATTGGGTGAAATTCTGTTTGGTGAAATGGCCTTGCCCGGTGGCAAAAAGACCAAATCCGGCCAATGGGCCACCGGGGCGCAGGTTCTGGAGGACTTGGCGGCTGAAGGCCATGAATTGCCACGCAAAATCGTCGACTGGCGTCAGCTGAGCAAGTTGAAATCCACCTATACCGACGCTCTTCCGGAATATATCAATCCCGAAACCAAACGGGTCCATACTTCTTATGCGATGGCATCAACTTCCACCGGTCGTCTGTCGTCTTCTGACCCCAATCTGCAGAACATTCCCGTTCGTACTGAAGAGGGTCGCAAGATCCGCACCGCATTTGTCGCTGAACCTGGCAACAAGTTGGTCAGCGCTGACTACAGCCAGATTGAGTTGCGGGTTTTGGCCCATGTCGCCGACATTGCGCAACTGAAGCAGGCCTTTGCCGACAATATTGATATTCATGCGATGACCGCCAGCGAAATGTTCAACACGCCGGTGGAGGGCATGGATCCGATGATACGTCGTCAGGCCAAGGCGATCAATTTCGGCATAATCTACGGCATTTCGGCATTTGGGCTGGCCAACAATCTTGGAATTAGCCGCGGCGAAGCGTCGGACTACATCAAAATGTATTTCGAACGCTTTCCTGGCATCCGGGATTATATGGAAGAAACCAAGGCATTTGCCCGTGAACACGGTTATGTGGAAACCGTTTTCGGACGCAAGGCCCATTATCCGGAGATCAAATCACCCAATCCGCAGATGCGGGCCTTTCAGGAACGGGCAGCGATCAACGCTCCCATTCAGGGCAGTGCAGCAGATGTCATCCGCCGCGCGATGGTCAAGATGGAACCGGCCTTGGAGCAGGCCAATCTCAGCGCGCAGATGTTACTTCAGGTCCATGACGAATTGATATTCGAAGTGCCCGACGCTGAAGTTGACGCAACCATTGAGACTGTCGTTTCGGTGATGGAGACGGCCACTATGCCCGCACTGAACCTGAGCGTGCCGCTAAAGGTCGACGCCCGAGCAGCCAGCAATTGGGACGAAGCGCATTAATCGGCAAAATCAGACCTTGCTTGGCATCCTCTCAGTCCACCCTGCGTAGCACGCATAAGTTACGTTTCCCTTTTGTGCATTTAATGGGCGAGTCGCCATAAGGATCCCGTGTGATCTTATGATAGCCGTCAGGACAGTCAACATTATCACAAAGCGGTGCGGTGCCGACCCACATGTGATCGGTCCATGGCGAACTGCCATGGCCGCAATAGGAGACATTGCCGTTTCGACAGACTTGTGGATAGGGGCCCTTTTTCACCGACAGCCACTCAGTTTCGAGTCCTGAGTTAGAGCAATTGTTGATTAGACAATTGGGAGGACTACCGCGAAAGCATTCTTGCCTTTCATGGTGTGTAGCGCCTGTCCATCTCCAGCCATTTTCATTTTGGACATTGCACATCTTGGCCAACGCAGGCGTATTGGCCGCGCCAAGACAAACAAACGTGATAACCATCAACTTAGTAAACATTATCATTCCTCCTTTTCTATTGAAAATGAAGCAATTGACGGCGGCGACATCCTATGTGCCGCTTCGGTTCCCATCAAACTCGGGGGCGATGTTTCAGCAATAACCTACCATAGAGTTACCAGAAATACACCCTATGGTTGTATTTTTGTTTATTCCTTTGGCGCCCAGCTTTGATATTGGAGATCATGAAGAGGCTTTGGGCGTAGCTGGATTTTTCCAAGGCTGCCACCTGGAAAAGTCATCTTTTGATTTGGACCGCTGTGGCGAGCGTTTTTATAGCTGCTAGTCCTGCTGTGGTGCTTCTTCAGATGCTGCACCGGATCCGGTGTCATCTGCATCAGCCGTATCGGGTTTGACCACGTCCTCAAATTTCGGGCCACCCTTAGCAACGCCGACCATGGCCGGGCGCAATACCCGGTCGCCGATCTTGTAACCTTCCTGCACCACCTGAGCGACGGAATTGTTCGGCAGGTTGGGGTCGGGTAATTCAAACATCGCCTGATGGAAGTTGGGATCGAATTTCTCACCTTCCGGATTGAATTTATTAACGCCGGCCCGCGTAAGCGCCTTGAGCAGTTCACGCTCGGTCAGCTCAACACCTTCAATCAGCGCCTTGAATTCTTCTGAACCCGATTCGCGTTTTTCGGCAGGAACCGCCTGAATAGCCCGCTGCAGATTATCGCCGACGCCCAAAAGGTCGCGGGCAAAATTGGATACAGCGTAGGTGCGTGCATCTGTCATTTCGCGGGCTGTGCGTTTACGCAGATTGTCCATCTCAGCAACGGTGCGCAGAGTGCGGTCTTTCAGTTCCTCGTTCTCGGCTTTCAGCTTGTCGAGAACTGATAGAACCTGGGCCGGATCATTGGGGTCTGCTTGGCGGGCAGGTCGGCCTTCGGACGCATCCATGGCGTCGGCAGCTTCCAGTTCTGCCTGTTCGCGTTCTTCCTGCATGGCTTCTTCTGCTTCGATATCATCGAAAAATTGATCTTCAGGGGAACGGTTTCCGGGCATGGCACATCTCAGGTGTGAGTTCGGGAATTGCAGTCCCGCATATCGGACCTGGGACCGCAAAAATCAAGGCAAACTACGTCATTTGCGTTGAAAAAACGTTTAAACGGGTCAGCTCAGGTCAGAAGCCGTCCAACCACCTGTGCGGTGTAGTCAACCATTGGAACGATTCGCGCATAGTTCAGCCGTGTCGGACCGATCACCCCGACCGCACCAATGATGCGCTGATCGCTGTCACGATAGGGAGCAACGACGACAGAAGAGCCTGACAGTGAGAACAATTGGTTCTCTGATCCAATGAATATCTTTACCCCTTCGCCCTGTTCGGCGAGGTCGAGCAACTGCATCAGGCCATCTTTGGTTTCAAGCTCATCAAACAGATGCCGCAGCCGTGCCAGATCTTCCTGTGCTGCAATGCTTTCCAGCAAATTGCCGCGCCCGCGCACAATGAGTTGCGGCATCTGGTTGCTTGTCGCCCCTGCCCAGGTCGCCAGTCCCTGATCGACCAGTGATTTGGCAATTGTATCGAGTTCATCTCGAGCTGAATTTAACCGCGCCTTAATAGCCTGGCTGGCTTCTCCCAGCGTTTTGCCAGCAATGTGGGCGTTGAGATAATTGGAAGCCTCAATCAATGTCGATGCCGACAAGCCTGGTGGCAGTTCGAGAATTCGATTTTCCACCGCGCCGTTTTCACCAACCATGACAACCAGCGCCTTGGTGGCTTCTAACCGCACGAATTCAATATGTTTCAATCGGACGTCGGCCTTGCCGGCGATGACCAACCCGGCCCCTTGAGTAAGGCCGGAAAGCATTTGGCTGGCTTCAGTCAACATGGCGTCAACTGTCGTATCCCGGCCAGCAGCGCGCACCTGAGCTTCTATTGAATTGCGTTCAGACGAGGTCAGATCGCCAATTTCCAAAAACCCATCGACGAAATAGCGCAACCCTTGTTCTGTGGGCAGTCGCCCCGCCGAGATATGCGGTGCGTAAATCAGGCCCAAATGCTCCAGATCACTCATCACATTGCGGATCGAGGCTGGAGACAGGGGCAAATTCAGTTGCCGCGCCAGGTTGCGCGATCCGAGTGGTTCTCCGGTTTCCAGATATGTTTCGACGATTTCGCGAAAAATCGCTCGCGAGCGTTCATCGAGATTCTCGGAAAGTTTGCCGGACAGGGATGAAGTCGGTGTCGTCATAGGATCAAATATAGGGCTTGATCCCCTCTAGCGCCATACGTTTTGCGCGTCTAAAAGAAGGCCGATCAGATAATTGGAATCAAATCATGCGACCTTCCAAACGTGCGCCGGACGAAATGCGGGCCGTCACCCTTGAACGGGGCTTCTCAAAACATGCCGAAGGGTCTTGCCTGGTCAAGTTTGGTGATACCCATGTGCTGTGCACGGCCTCACTTGAGGACCGGGTGCCACCGTGGCTGCGTGGCGGTGGTTCAGGTTGGGTGACCGCTGAATATGGTATGCTGCCGCGCTCAACCGGCAGCCGGATGCGTCGGGAAGCGTCTTCCGGCAAGCAGTCGGGTCGAACTCAGGAGATTCAGCGGCTGATTGGCCGTTCCTTGCGTGCCGTGGTTGATATGGAAGCGTTGGGCGAGCGCCAGATTTCCATCGACTGTGATGTCATTCAGGCCGATGGTGGCACCCGTACCGCATCGATCACCGGCGCTTATGTGGCGTTGAAGGATTGTCTCAACTGGATGCAGGCCCGTTCGATGGTTGGCGGCAATGTGCTGAAAGACAATGTCGCGGCGATTTCCTGTGGCATCTACAACGGTGCACCGGTTCTTGATCTTGATTATGATGAGGATTCAGAGGCCGAAACTGATGCCAACTTTGTCATGACAGGCACCGGTGGCATTGTCGAAATTCAGGGAACTGCCGAAGGTACACCTTTTTCCGAAGATGAATTTGCGGCGCTGATTGGCCTGGCTAAAAAGGGCATTGGCGAGTTGGTGGATTTGCAAAACTTGTCTCTATGATGCGCCAGATCGACACCAAAAAACTTGTTCTGGCGAGCCATAATGCGGGCAAGCTGAAGGAAATCCGTCAATTGATGGAGCCTTATGGATTTGATGTAACTTCGGTCGCTGAGCTCAATTTGCCAGAACCCGATGAAGACGGAACTACCTTTGAAGAAAATGCCTATACCAAGGCGTTTGCAGCAGCCCAGGCCACTGGCATGCTGTCGCTTTCC
Organism: Rhizobiaceae bacterium; assembly: GCA_039969995.1. Lineage (GTDB taxonomy): Bacteria > Pseudomonadota > Alphaproteobacteria > Rhizobiales > Rhizobiaceae > Pseudahrensia. The sequence continues at coordinate 83,435 of JBDVMU010000053.1, read as the reverse complement.
GATGACAGCGGTCTTTGTGTTGAGGCACTGGGTGGCCAGCCGGGGGTGTACACTGCCGACTGGGCGGAAAAGCAAGATGGTTCCGGGCGCGACTTCTCCATGGCGATGGAGAAAGTTGAAACAGCGCTTCACGAAAAAGGTGCAATTTCGGCTGATGACCGTCGTGGTTATTTTTGTGCTGTTCTGTGCCTTTGCTGGCCGGACGGTCACGCAGAATATTTCCGTGGTGAAGCCCATGGTCAACTGATCTGGCCGCCGCGCGGCGAGCAAGGCTTTGGATATGATCCGGTATTCCAACCTGATGGTCATCAGCGCACGTTTGGTGAAATGAGTGGCGAAGAAAAGCATTCCTGGGCGCCAGGACAAGGTGATGGCCTTTCCCACCGAGCTCGCGCTTTCGCCAAATTTGCGGAAGCCTGCCTTGGCTGAATTCGACAATCAGGATGATGGGTCGCCGGGCTTTGCCGTTTATGTTCATTGGCCGTTTTGTGCCGCCAAATGTCCTTATTGCGATTTCAATTCGCATGTGCGGCATCAGGCACCTGATCAGTCCGCCTATGCTGCAGCATTCGAGCAGGAAATCGCCCATATGGCGGCTTTGCAACCGGGTCGGCAGGTGACGTCGATATTCTTTGGTGGCGGCACGCCGTCGTTGATGGAACCATCCACAGTTGCGCGCATTCTTGAAGCGATCGACAAAGCCTGGCCCAGCAGGTCTGGCATGGAAGTCACTCTGGAGGCCAATCCATCGAGCGCCGATGCTGGGCGTTTTCGCGGCTATCGGGAGGCCGGAGTCAACCGACTGTCGCTTGGCGTGCAGTCATTGGATGATGCCCAACTGAAGTTTCTTGGGCGTCTGCACTCTGCCGATGAAGCGCGCAAGGCAATCGATATGGCGCGTGAAACCTTCCCGCGGCTTTCCTTTGACATGATTTATGCCCGCCCTGATCAGACGCTGGATCAGTGGGAAAGTGAACTGACCGCGGCGATCGATCTGGCGGCAGACCATCTGTCACTTTATCAATTGACGATCGAGCAAGGCACGCCCTTTTATGACCTCAATCGCAAAGGGCGTTTGCAGGTGCCGGATGCCGAGCAAGCTGCGCAACTGTATGAACTCACGCAGCAGATCACCAACGACCGCGGCCTTCCAGCCTACGAAATATCCAATCATGCCAAACCAGGCAGCGAAAGCCGCCATAATCTAACCTATTGGCGCTTTGGGCTGTGGGCGGGAATTGGGCCAGGGGCTCATGGTCGTTTGTCGATGAATGACGGTCGACATGCCACCTCAACCATGCGCAATCCGGAAAAATGGCTGGAGCTGGTGAATAGCCAAGGTCATGGCATGGTCGAAAATGACCTGCTGTCTCATGAGGATGCTGGTGATGAAATGCTGCTGATGGGCTTGCGTCTGCGAGAAGGGTTGGACGTCGACCGCTATGAGCAGGAGTTTTGCCGGCCTCTGGATCCGATCCGGCTGGGTGGTCTTGTTGATCTTGGAATGATCGAACGAATGGATGGCAACAAAATCCGCGCAACGCCGCAGGGTTGGCTGGTGCTGGACGCGGTGATTGCCGATCTAGCAGCCTGAGGCCGCTAAACCTGAACGGTCTAGCTGCTAACGGAAGAACCCGGTCGGTGCCGGCGAAATGATGACGGGCTGGCCGGATTCGATGCGATTGACCACCAGAGCACGTTGCAGACGGCCATCGGCCTCAAAACGGAAAATACCAGTCGATCCACGGAACCCGGAACGACTTTGTATGTTTTTGGCAGAAAACGGAGCCTGGGCACTGCGGCGAATCAATTCGGCGGTCAGCGAGATGGCGTCGTAGCCCAGCGCTGCTGTAACAGTCGGTTCATTGCCGTAAGTCTGTTTGTAGCGCTCAGAGAATGACTGAAAATTGGTTTTGTCGGCACCAGCATATATGGCGCCGTTCAACACGCTGTTTTTCTTGCTGGTGCTCGTCCATTGGCCAGAACCCATGATCAATTTGCCACGCAGACTGACACCGGCCTTTCGCAAACTGTTCAACACCAGGGCCGGAACCCGGCCGCCTTCAGGAATGTAAACGCCATTTGCGTCCTGTAGCGCCAGAGCAACCGAGCGGGAAGCTTCGACAATGGCTTCCGAATCACGGGGGTAGCGCGCGACTGAAACAATCTGTCCGCCAAGTTGATCGTAAGCGCGTCGCATTTCCTGTTCGGCGAGGCGGCCATACGAGCTTTGTGGAAGCAAAGCGACAATCTTGTTGGCACCGGATGAGAATCCATAGCTCAGGGTACGACGGATGTCAGCATCCGGCGCGAAGGACAGAAGATAGACGTTGGGCCGGGCTCGGGCGATATCGGATGAAAAGGCGATCATCGGGATTTTGGCCGGTTCGGTTACCGCTGAAGCTGAGCTGACATTGGCGGAAAACAGCGGTCCAAGCACCAGGGTGGCGCCTTCGTCACGGGCTTGGGAGGCCAGACTTGCTGCTTCGGATGGTTGGCCTCGCGTGTCCTTGATAACCAGCTGGAAGCGGCCACCGGCAAAATCTTGCATGGCCATGCGTGCTGCATTGGCGAGTTCTGTCCCGGCAATCCCGGCTGCACCGGAAGCTGTCTTTGGCAACAGCATGGCAATTCGGATCGGGCCGTTGCCAACAGTTTCACCCTCTACCTTCGCAGTGAGGGGGCGGGCAGCTGGCAACTCCGCTTCAAGACGACCATTGGCATTTGTCCCAGAACCGCTGATTTGGGTGGCACCTTGCTGGCACGACGACAGCATCAGGGCTGAAATCACGACAAGCGCACGTGAAATCGCTGAAGGAAGGGAAACCGAAATTTCAGTCAATAAATTATTCCGTTGGGGTCTTTTCATCCGCATCATAGGCCTTGTAAGGCACTTTTCCCCTCAAATGCCAGACTGAAGATTAGACTGAACGGGATATAGTCTCAAGGGATTGTGTTTACGTTTTAATCTGGTTGGAGCAGGGTGAAGATTATGATGTCAGATGAAAATCTTCGATTCTTGTATCGCAATAATTGGATTTCTGTGCCGCAACTGCCGGCCGGACTCTATGTTGTGGCGACACCAATTGGCAATCTCGGCGACATAACGCTGCGTGGGCTGGAGACGCTGGCGGGATGCTCGGTCATTGCTTGCGAAGATACGCGCACCAGTGGCATTTTGTTGAAACGGTTTGGGGTGAATCGACCAAAGGTCTCCTACAATGAGCACAATGCTGACGAGCGAGGCCCGGACCTGTTGCGTCAGATTGGCGAAGGCGCGGCAATTGCATTGATCAGCGATGCGGGCACACCGCTGGTCAGTGATCCCGGCCAACGCCTGGTGCGCGAGGCGATTGACGCTGACCTGCCAGTGATTCCATTGCCCGGCGCAAGTGCTCCCCTTGCTGCTTTGGTTGCAAGTGGGTTGCCGAGTGAGGATTTCAGGTTTTGCGGATTTTTGCCAAGCAAGGCGCAGGCTCGCAGTCGACGCCTTGCAGAGTTAGCAGAAGCGCAAACCACGTTGATCTTTTTTGAGAGTCCAAACCGGATCAAGGCCACCTTGATTGCCATGGAAGATGCTTTTGGAAGCGATCGCAAGATTGCCGTGGCCCGTGAAATAACCAAGATGCACGAAACCTTTTACCGGGGTGCGTTGCGCGATCTGCAAGATCAGTTTGCCGCCATTGAAAAGGTGCGCGGTGAAATTGTGGTTGTTGTGGAAGGGGCTGGCATTCAGGCTGTGTCCGAGGAATCCATCGGATCGCAGCTGCGCATTGCGCTGCAAACAATGAAAACCAAGCAAGCCGCTGCACTTGTTGCGGAAAGGAATGGGCTCTCCAAACAGGTTTTGTATCGACAGGCCCTGACGCTGAAAGATGATCAATAAGCGCAAGCGGGCGTATCGATGAGGGCAGGTTGCTGAATATCTTGCAACGCTGCCGTTACTGCTGACAGGGTACCGTATTGTTGCCCGACGCTTCAAGACGCCGGTTGGCGAGGTGGATCTTGTGGCGCGGCGTGGTGATCTGGTGCTCTTTGTTGAAGTCAAAGCGCGGGTTAGTCATCAATTGGCACTGGACAGCATCACATTCACCGCTCAACAGCGAATAGAGGCTGCGGCCCATTGGTGGCTCAATCAACAGGGGGATTGTGGCCGACTGAACTGGCGGTTTGACGTCATTACGGTGGTCCCATGGCGATGGCCTCGCCACTTCAAGAACGTCTGGTAGAGCCTCCGGGTCTTGCAATTCTATCCTCATCGCTAAATAGAAGTCCTATCAGCTTGCCAGGAAAGAGCCTCATGTCACTCCGCGTCGCCGTCCAGATGGATCATATCAAAACCGTTCAGATCGAAGGGGATTCGACTTTTGCGCTGATGTTGGAGGCGCAGGCCAGGGGGCATGAGCTTTATCACTACGAAGTCGATCGGTTGAGCATGCGTGATGGTGTGGTGTTTGCTGAGTGTGAACCCGTGACCGTGCAAGACGTTGAGGGCGCGCATTACAATCTGGGTCCGGCGAAGCACGAAAACCTGGCGGATATGGATGCCATTTTGATGCGTCAGGATCCGCCGTTTCACATGGGTTATATCACAGCAACACATTTGCTGGAGCGCATTCATGGCACCGGCAAGGACAAGACGTTGGTCGCCAACAATCCGGCCGAAGTCCGCAATGCGCCGGAAAAGATATTCGTCACCGAATTCCCCGAATTGATGCCGGAAACGTTGATTACGCGGTCGGGCGAGGAAATCCGCAAATTCCGTGAGGAGTTTGGCGATATCATTATCAAGCCGCTTTATGGCAATGGTGGTGCCGGGGTGTTTCGCATTCAGGAGGGTGACCAGAACCTGTCATCGCTGCTTGAAATGTTTGAAATGACCTGGCCGGAGCCCTTCATCGCTCAACGCTACATGAAGGAAGTACGCAGCGGCGACAAACGAATCATTTTGATTGACGGCGAACCCGTTGGCGCGATTAATCGGGTGCCTTCTGAAGACGAAGCCCGGTCGAACATGCATGTGGGTGGCCGAGCCGAGGCGATTGGCATGACCAAGCGCGAGGAAGAAATTTGTGCTGCGATTGGCCCGGAACTGAAGCGTCGCGGCTTTATTTTTGTCGGCATCGATGTGATTGGCGATTATATGACGGAAATCAACGTGACTTCGCCAACCGGCATTCGAGAGGTGAAGAATTTTGGCGGTGCTGACATTGCCGCTCTGTTCTGGGATGCGGTGGAACGCCAGAAAGCCTAGGCAGTTTGCGGCACGCCAACTATTGAGCAGGCAGCCTCGCCGCTCGCCGCTCGCCGCTCGCCGCTCGCCGCTGAAAAGTTAACCTGTCATTTACCATGGCGCAGGTACCAATGCGTACACCCCTGAGAATTCGGGCGTTTTCGTTTTGTGCCCCTCGCGCGGGATTCTCATGTGCGTTAAATTGGTGCGAATCAGTCAGTCTCGCGTAACCGCATTATAAGATTTTAAATGGTCCCTGTTGGGTGTTCGGACCGTCGGAAAACGAAACGAACACGAATGGCTTTGAGTCCACGTCTTAAATGGGTTGCAACCTCCGTAATTGTCGGACCTTTGCTGTTGTCCGACCGGTCTGTGGCCCAGCAAAATTCACTGACTGATATTCTCCCCGATCAAAGCGTCGCCAATAGCGGCATTATGATGATTATTTTCGTCGGTGCCTTCGCATTTGCCATGTGGTCGGCGACCTGGCTCATTCGTGAGCGGCGGATGTTGGATGAGAACAATCGGCGGGCCGAGCTCGAGCTTGCGGATCTGAAGGCCCGTCATGAACGGGCGCAAGCGCTGCTTGATGTGCCGGACCAGCGGGTAGTGATCTGGGAAAACCGAGAAGATGCTCCGGTGTGTCGCGGACAATTGCCGCACAGCACGGCGGCGCCGCTTGATCCGGCGCAATTCATTGCGTTTGGCACCTGGATGAGCGCTCAATCTGCGCAAAGTTTTGAACATGCGGTTGATCGGTTGCGCCAGCGGGCGGAGAGTTTTGACCTGACCGTGGAGACCAAATCGGGTACGGTTATTGAGGTTCAGGGCAGAGCATCCGGGTCGCATGCCTTTGTACGCTTTATCAGCCTGTCTGGTGACCGTGCAGCGCTTGCTGCGCTGGAGGCCCAGCACACACGCTTGATGCAGACCACTGACACGATGAAATCATTGTTGGAAGCCATACCCTTTCCGGTTTGGTTGCGTGATCAACAAGGTCGATTGACTTGGGCCAACCAGTCTTATGTTGAGGCTGTTGACGGCGAAAACCTGGATCGGGTGAGCGAAGAAAACCGCCATCTTCTGGATGAAAACGCCCGTCAGCAAATTGCCGCGACCCACTCGCAAGAGCTTGAGATAAGCGAATCTGGTGACAGCCAGTTTCGCGAGCGGTTGCCGGCAACCGTTTCGGGCGACAGGCGCATGATGGATGTCAGCGAGGTGCACTATGCAGGTGGCTCGGCTGGCATGGCCGTCGATATGAGCGAAGTGGAAGAAGTGCAGTCAAACCTGCGCCGGACGCTGGAAAGCCATGCCCAGACTATGAATCAACTGGCGACCGCGGTGGCCATATTTGATGAGCGGCGGCACCTGGTGTTCTACAATTCTGCATTTGAAGATTTGTGGAAGCTGGAACCGCGCTATCTGGAAACTGAGCCAGATAACGGCTCTTTCTTCGACTTCCTGCGCGAGGCAGGCAAGGTTGCTGAGCAGCCGGATTGGTCGAAATGGCGCAATGGCCTGCTGCAGGTTTACGAGTCTACTCAACCGATGGAAGATTGGTGGCACTTGCCCGACCGACGCACATTGCGCGTTGTGGCCAGTCCGCAAAAACAAGGCGGTGTGACTTGGGTGTTTGAGAACATCACCGAGCAGCTGGAAATGGAAAGCCGCTATATTGCGTTGACCCAAGTTCAGGGTGAAACGCTGGACCATCTTGGTGAAGCCATTGCGGTGTTTGCCCCCGACGGCCGTTTGAAACTGTCCAATCCGTCGTTCCAGGAACTGTGGAATCTGGACGATGAACAGGTGGCTGCTGACACGCCGATCTCCAAGATCACTGATTTGTGCAGCCCGTTCACGGAAGATCCCTCCATCTGGCGACAATTGAGCACCGGCATTACGGGCGTTTCCGATATGCGCGAAACCTTGAGCGGGCGCATCACGCTGATCGTCGGGTCGATACTTGATTATGCTCTGGTGCCGCTGCCGAATGGTCAGACCTTGATCAGTTTTGCCGATGTTTCGGCCAGCGTGACGCTGGAGCATACGTTGAAGGAGCGCAACGAGGCGCTTGAGGCGGCTGAACGGTTGAAAAACGCCTTTATCGAGCATGTATCTTATGAGTTCCGGGCGCCGCTGACCAATATCAAGGGCTTTGCTGAAATGTTGCAGCAACCGGCTTTTGGTGAGTTAAACGACAAACAGGCGGAATATGTCAGCCATATCGCTTCTTCGTCCAATGTGCTGCATGCACTGGTTGATAATCTGCTGGATCTGGCAACGGTTGATGCTGGCATAATGGAACTTGATCTGCACCAGATCGACCCAAGGGATACGATGCGGGCGGCAGCAAAGAGCGTTGCTGAATTGCTGCATGAAAAACGAGTTACGCTCAATTTGAAACCGGCGCGAGGCGCGCCAGATGCAGGACACTTTGTGGCGGACGCCAACCGCGTTCAGCAGGTGCTTTATAACCTGTTGTCGAATGCTGTAGCATTTTCGCCGGAAGGCTCTGCGATCACGCTTGAAAATCGGGTGGATGCCGACTCTGTTGCCTTTGTCGTCAGCGATATGGGGCCGGGTATCCCATCTGAACAACGGGCGACCTTGTTTGAGCGCTTCAGCAGTCGCGCTTCAGGAGACGGACGCCGCGGCGCCGGTCTGGGCCTTGCCATTGCGCGGTCGCTGGTTGAACTGCATGGCGGCAGTTTAGAACTTGATTCAACCTGTACCACAGGAACCCGATTCATCTGCCGGATGCCAAAACTGCCAAATGCAGATACGCAACCGGCTATGGAAGCCGCTCAGTGATCTGAATGATCACTGAGGTTTGTTCCACATGAGCACCACCAGCCGCGAAAATCAGATCGTCACTTTCCTGGCCAATCACGGACATGGGTCGAGCCGTCGTTCTCACTTGACCGGTGACGCATCGACCAGAGCTTATGAGCTGATTGAGCCGCTGGAAGGCCCCAGCCTGATCTTGATGAATGCACCGGCGCAGCCTGACGGTCCACCAATTCGCGATGGCAAGCCATATAGTCAGATTGCCCATCTTGCTGAAAACATGCACGCCTTTGCGGCTGTGGCCAAACGTCTGGAGGCCAATGGCATTCGGGGCCCCCGCATCTATGCCCAAAATCTCGATCTTGGCCTGTTGCTGATCGAGAATCTTGGGACTGGCGGTATCATAACTGAAGAGCGTCAGCCCATCGCGGAGCGTTATCTGGCCGCGATGGAAACGCTGGCGGTTATTCACAATTGCCAGTGGCCAATTGATGTGGCGCTTGAAGATGGCACCACTCACAGCCTGCCGGAATTCGATCGCGATGCAATCTTGATCGAAGTCGATTTATTGGCCAATTGGTATGCGCCTTATCGCCGTGATGGCACTGCGCTGGACACCGGGCACTACAACGACTTTGTTGCGATCTGGGAAGATCTGGCGACAGAGATTGCGGGCGCTGAAAAGTCCATTTTGCTGCGCGACTACCATTCGCCCAATATCATCTGGATGGACGGTGCCAGCGGCATAGACCGAACCGCTCTGATCGATTTTCAGGACGCTCTTCATGGGCCCACCGCCTATGATGTTGCTTCGATTGCGCAAGATGCGCGTGTAACCGTTGGAGCAGATCTGGAAGCGCACCTTGTGGCACATTACCTTCAGCACAGGAACAAAATTGATAAAGTGCATTTTGAGCGCTGCTATCCGGTGCTTGCCGCTCAACGTGCAACTAAAGTTGTCGGCATATTTGTCCGGTTGGCTCAGCGCGACCTTAAACCCAATTATCTTGCGCATCTGCCACGGGTGGAAGACTATCTGCGGCGGTCCATTGCCCATCCACGGTTGGCGGATTATCGCAATTGGCTACAAACGGTTTTGAAGTTTTGAACAACGCGACGGCCAAAAAAGGTGCGATGAGCGCAGATACAACCATCGATACTGCCATGGTCCTGTCAGCCGGGTTGGGAACGCGGATGCGTCCGATCACGGATACAATCCCCAAGCCACTGGTGGAAGTGCACGGCGAGACCCTGCTTGACCGGGCTTTGGACGCTCTTGTCGCCGGTGGTATTGGCCGTAGCTTCGTCAATGTGCATTATCTGGCCGATCAGATCGAAGCGCATATTGAGACCAGAACCCAGCCGCAGATCATCATCTCCGATGAACGCGAGGAATTGCTTGATTCAGGCGGTGGGGTGAAAAAGGCAATTGCTGGTGAAGCCGACGGACCAATACTCATCCTCAATGGCGACTCGTTTTGGGTTGATGCGGATCAGTCGAATGTTGAACGGCTGAAAGAAGCTTGGAATCCGGGTAAAATGGATTTGCTGCTGCTGCTCGCGACAGCAGATCAGGCGACTGGTTTTGACGGTGCTGGCGATTTTTTCATAAACGAACAAGGGCAACTGACCCGGCGTGGTGCGGCCCCTTCCGCTCCTTGCATCTATGCAGGGGCCATTGTCACGACGATCGACTATATTGGTAAGGTTGCGGACGAGAAATTCTCACTGAACCGATTGTTCGATGCGGCTATTCAACAAAACCGGTTGTATGGCCTTGCCCTAGATGGTTTATGGTTACATGTGGGCACACCAGCTTCGATTGAAGAGGCAGAGCAGGCCATTGACCGATACGCAGCAAATAACCGGCCTCAGCCCAACCGATAGCGGCAGCTCACCACCCACATCGCTGAGCCGCGACGGCCTGCCGAATATTTGTTCTATTCCGCCCGGTGCACCTTTCCTGCCAACTTTGGTTGATGCGCTTTTTGATGGCAGTTTGATTCAAGGATTTAGCGGTTGTGAAGACCCTCTTGCGCTGGCTGATGTCACCATCTGGGTGCCTACACGTCGCGCGGCGCGGGAACTGGCGGGCGAATTTGTCGGCCGCTTTGAGGGTGATGTCGCCCTGTTGCCATCAATCCGCACCCTCGGTGGAATTGATGAAGACGACATGGATCTGGAAGATGCAGTCGATTCACTTGGCGAGGGCCTCAATCCGGTTGTTGCGCCAGCACAGCGGCAGCTGATCCTCTCCCGGCTGGTGTTTGGCTGGTCCCAATCCCTCAACCAGGCCCAGCGCGACCTTTATGCCGGTGCCGACATCATGATGCCATCTTCGCTCAGCGATGCGGTTTGGTTTGCTGCTGAATTGGCTCGGTTGATGGATACGATTGCCACCGAAGAGGTGGATTGGTCGCAATTGCTGCATCTGGTACCCGAAGACCACGCCAATTGGTGGCAGCTGACGTTGGAATTTCTCAAGATAGCCACCGCCCAATGGCCAGAAATTTTGGCTGAATTGCAACTATCCGACGCGGCTGATGAACGGGCCAAACGCATGCGGGCGCAGGCTAGCCTGTACAAGGAAAGAGGCAGCAGCGGACCTGTTATCGCCGCCGGCTCAACCGGCTCGATTCCGGCAACAGCCGATCTGTTGAAATCTATTGCCCATTTACCCAACGGCGTTGTGGTGCTGCCTGCGCTGGATCGTGATCTCGACAATGAGACCTGGGAAAAAATTGACCTGCCCGATAATCCAAGAGAATCAGGCGGTACGGCTCCGGGCCATCCGCAATATGGCTTAAAGAGGTTGTTGGATCACCTTGGTTCAGGCCGCGCCTTGCAGGACATAGTTCACCTGGGAAGTGCTTCAGAAACCGGCCCCATGCGGGTACGTGAATTGTTGGTCAGCGAAGCCTTGCGGCCACCGCAAGCCACTGGCCAATGGCAGGATCTGAAGTCCAAAATCAGTGACGACCAGATGCAGCAAGCCCTGCAGGATGTGGCCTTGGTTGAGGCTGAAAATGAGCGTCAGGAAGCAGTGGCCATTGCGTTGGCGCTGCGCGAGACCCTTGAAGATCCCGCCAAGACCTGCGCACTGGTGACGCCTGACCGCAATTTGGCACGCCGGGTGGCGGTGGAAATGCAGCGCTTTGGGGTTGAGGTGGATGATTCATCCGGCCAACCGTTGCGCAACACGCCGGTGGGGCGTTTTCTGCGGTTGGTATTGTTGGTTGGTTTTGCGCCTCCGTCTGCCGTTAATCTGGTCAGCCTGCTGAAGCATCCGCTCGCCATGTTCGGTGACACAGCGGCCCGTGCCCGGCATGCCGCCCGACTGTTTGAGCTTGCGGTTTTGCGGGGTGCGATAGGCCCACCCGCCATGGGCAGGTTTGTGCAATTGGCCGAGCAAAAGCACCAGGCACTCGCCGACCCGGATAGGCGTGTGCATCGGGTCATTCGCCGTTTCTCTGACAATGACTGGCAGGATGTTTTCTGGCTGGCAGAGTTGCTGGACCGAATATTTGGATTCGCTGACGGTGTACGTGGCGAGGAGGGCGAAGCCGCGGCAACGGTTGACGCTCTGACCCGCAGATCCATCAAGCTGATGGAAGCCTGCGCGATTGACCATGAAGGTCACTTCAATGGCCTTTATGGCAATGAGCAAGGGCGTGTGCTTGCCGACTTCCTCTCCGATATGCTCGATCACGGCTCCCTGTTACAAACTTCAACGGTGGAGTTCCCAGACATCATTGATGCCTTGATGGCCCAAAGAGTGACCCGCCCAACCGGGCGTGCTCACCCAAGGGTCGCCATACTTGGTCCGCTGGAAGCACGGTTGCAAACTTTTGACCGGGTGGTTCTGGGTGGGCTGAATGAAAAGACCTGGCCTGCCAACACCCGCAATGATGCCTTTTTGTCCCGCCCGATGAAGTCTGCTCTTGGCCTGCCCCCGCCAGAACGCCGTACCGGTCTCGCGGCTCATGACTTTCAGGTCCTGTTGGGAATCAACAGCGTGCTGATGACGCGCGCGGTCAAGGTCGACAATGCGCCAGCCATTGCGTCGCGTTGGCTGCAGCGCTTGCAGATCGTAGCCGGAGAATCGGCTGGCAAAAACATGCGGCGTCAAGGACAAGTCTATCTGGATTGGGCCCGCAGGTTGGACCAGCCCGACCATGCGCCCCGTCCCTGCGCTCAGCCAAGGCCAACCCCTCCCGTTGAGGTGCGGCCCAACAGCCTTTCAATTACCGATATCGAAACTTGGATCAATGATCCCTACGCGATTTACGCTAAGCGCATTTTGAAGCTGGTTTCGCTCGACCCGCTGCAGCGCGCACCGGATGCCCGCGAACGCGGCAACCTTTATCATGCAATCGTCGAAGATTTTGTTCGCCAGAATATCGACCCGCAGAAACCGGATTCACTGGAACGCTTGATCGAATTAGCAAGACGGCGATTTGGGTCAGCCGAAATTCCGGTTGAATACGCGGTACAATGGTGGCCGCGGTTTGAGAACATTGCTGCCAATTTGGTGCAATGGCAGCGTCAACAGGTGCAGGAAACCGACAAGATTTATGTTGAATTGTCGGGAGATTGTGACCGCGATCTCGATGGTTTTGTTCTGCGCGGACAGGTTGACCGCATAGACCTGCTAAAAGACGGACGCCTGGCCATTTTCGATTACAAGACCGGGATCAATCCCAACATTAGATCGATGGTGCAGTTCAAGTCACCTCAATTGCCGCTGGAAGCGGCTATGGCTCTGCGCGGTGGGTTTGGTGATGAATTGGCACGCCACACGGCCAAGATTGGTTATATTCGGTTGCGACCCTCGAATGAATTGCAGGTCGATACGATCGCTGAAGAGACCAAGGGTACGCCTTCTGCCGCGCAATTGAGCGAAGAGGCCTGGCAGCGGTTGGGTCGCCTTGTGGCCGCCTATCGTGAGCCAGAAAAGGATTATCGTTCCAAGGCGCGTCAGGCTCCTGAGCGGAATTGGCAGGACGATTATGAGCACCTGGCCCGGGTCAAGGAATGGGCCGTCACCGATGATCAGGAGGGCGATGCATGAGCCGCGTTCTGACCATCGACGACCACACCAAACTGTCGCAAGCTTCAGCCTCGGCGCCAGTCAGTTCCGCCTGGGTGTCGGCCAATGCTGGTTCCGGCAAGACCTATGTTCTGGCCCAGAGGGTGGTGCGTTTACTGCTGTCTGGAGTTGAGCCTTCGCGCATTTTGTGTCTGACCTATACCAAGGCTGCAGCGGGCGAAATGTCGAACCGGGTATTTGCCATTCTAGGCCGTTGGGTCGGATTGAGCGACGAAGAATTGCACAATGAACTGGCCGGTATCGAAGGCACTTCACCGTCAGCGGAACAGCTGGAGCGCGCTCGCATCTTGTTTGCACGGGCGCTGGAAACACCGGGCGGACTGAAAATTCAGACCATCCATGCCTTCTGCGAAGCCCTGTTGCACCAGTTTCCATTGGAAGCCAACGTTCCCGGCACCTTCACCGTGATGGATGACGGTATGCAGCGGCAATTGATGGCGCAGGCCCGTCAGAACATCGCCAGGACCGCCCACGCCCAACCGGAAAGCGAGATCGGGGCGGCGTTCATCGCGATGATGGAGGTGGCAAGCGACGAGCAGATTGAAAAGGCGCTGGGTGAGGTCGTCGATAACCGCGAGGCATTGGCGAATTGGCTCAATGAAATTGGTGGTCCCGTTGCTGCCACCAGCCAGGCGCGTGACCGGCTTGGCTTCGCCCCGCAAGAAACGGTCGAGGATCTGCTGAATGCTGCCGTTTCGGCAAGCCTGTTTCGAACTCTCAACAATGACGAAATTGCTGAACATGCTGCCGCGACAGGCGAAATTAAGGCGGTTGAATTTGCTGATTATTTGAGTGTGATCTCGCAATCTATCGGTCAGGCCAATGAGGCAGAGGCAATCGATGCGCTTTTGCTGACCAAGTCCGGTGGCCCCCGCAAATTTAGCCGCTATCCGTCAAAAGCGGTGGCAGATGTTTTTCCAGATCTACGCGATCAGCTGACACAGGAAAGCGAGCGTTGGCTGGCCGCGAAGGGTCGAATCGCATCGCTGCGGCTGATTGAGAATACGCAGCCCCTTTTGGTGATTGCCCAGGCGATGATTGCCGATTATGGGTTGTCCAAGCGCCAGCGCGGCCTGCTTGATTTTGATGACCTGATTGAGCGCACCGCAGAACTTTTGTCACGCAGCGATGCCCGCGCCTGGGTTTTGTATAAGCTAGACTTGGGCATTGATCATGTCCTGCTGGACGAGGCGCAGGACACAAGCCCCAAGCAATGGCAGATAATCTCAGCGCTGGTGGAAGAGTTTTTTGCCGGACAATCGGCGCGACTGACCAACCGTACAGTCTTTGCAGTGGGTGACGAAAAGCAGTCGATCTATTCATTCCGTGGGGCCGAACCGCGCAATTTTGCTGCTCAGAAACGTCACTTCCTGCGACAGGCCAAATCTGCTGGCAAGAGTTTTGCCGATGTTGGTCTGGGGCTGTCCTTTCGTTCCACCACAGATGTGCTTGGGGCGGTCGATGCTGTGTTCGAAATTGAGGAACATGCCGAGGGCGTCACATTTGATACCGCCCCGCCACCGCACACCGCGGCTCGGCGAAATGACCCGGGTTCGGTTGATGCCTGGGGCTTGATCGAAGCAGCACCGGGGGACGATCCTGAAAACTGGCACACGCCAGTCGATTTTACCGGTCAGCATCAGGCCTTGCTGTTGGCAGAAAAGATTGCAGACCAGCTGAAAAACTGGATTGGCCGCGAAACGATTGAGGCCAGCGGTAAGGTTATCTCGGCCGGTGATATATTGGTTCTGGTTCGGTCGCGTGATCGTTTTGTCGGGGCTCTCAACCGAGCTCTTAAGGCCCAGGGCATTGCTGTTTCCGGTGCGGACCGGCTGACGATCACTGACCATATCGCGGTTCAGGACCTTGTTGCCCTGGGTCAAATTACCCTGACATCGCAGGATGACCTTTCGCTGGCAGCCGTGCTCAAATCACCACTCGTTGGTTTGAGTGAATCGGAACTTTACAACCTTAATCAGCACCGATTTCCTGGCAAATTTGAGCGCAGCCTATTTGAGGCCATGGAACATGCCGACAGCGAGCCCATTTCTGCTGCCTATGAAACCATTCGCCGGTGGCAGGAGATGAGTGATCGTTTGCCGCCTTATGAGTTCTACGCCGCCATTTTGGGCACTTTGGGGGGGCGCAAAAGGCTGCTCGCTCGGCTGGGTGGTGAGGCGGAAGATGTCATTGACGCCTTTCTGGACGCGGCGCTGGCCCATGATCAATCCGGCGCGCCCGGATTGCAGGTATTTCTTGACCAACTGCTGGAGGAGCGTCCCGAGATTAAACGTGAAATGGACAGCACCGCCGGTGAAGTGCGCATCATGACCGTGCACGCCGCCAAGGGACTGGAAGCTCCCATTGTTTTCCTCGTCGACAAATCCAGTCCGGCTTTCCAGTCACAGCATGCGCCGGCTCTTTATAAGTGGCCCTCATCTGATCAGCAGGATAGCTATTTTTGGGTACCGACATCGGCAAGCCACAATGCCACAACCCGGGATCTGCGCGATGTCGAAAAACGCCGTGCCGAAGAGGAATACCGCCGTCTGCTTTATGTCGGCATGACCCGTGCTGAAGACAGGCTGATCGTTTGTGGCTATCGCGGCAGTCGCGAGCCGACTTCACCAAACTGGCATGCCATGGTGAGCCGAGCGCTGGAGCCTGAGTGGCAGGATGTTTGCGACGATGACGGCGCGCTGTTGTGGCATCGATGGAAAGCTAAGGATTCACCCCAAGGGCCGACATTGGCATTGGCTCAAACCGAGACTCCCGTGGGAACCACTTCCGCTTCCACTTCGGCCGCCGCCGCAGCGTCGATGCTTCCGGATTGGGTTTGGAAAAAACTGCCAGCTGAGGCGGCAATGCCCCGGCCACTCAATCCGTCGGGAACGCGGGCCATCATTGATGAGGCATTGGTGCAGCAGGGCAAGCAGGTGTCGCCATTTGTCGTGGAGGAGCCTGTAGCTGCCTTGCCTGACCCCCGCATTCGGGGAACGGTTTTGCATAAATTGTTGCAGGATCTGCCATTGCTCGACCAATCGCGCTGGCAAAGCCTTGCGGCCGGGTATCTCGCCAAGCGATTGCCGGAATATGGTGAAGAAGCCCACCAGAATATGATTGAAGCTGTCAGGCGTGTGTTTGAGCATTCGCAGCTGGCTGGATGTTTTGATCCCGCGACCAGTCGCGGCGAAGTTCCAATATTGGGATCAATAACCACGAGGGATGGCCCAAAACCTGTTTCCGGACAGGTCGACAGACTGGCAACATTTGAACACGAAGTGGTGGTTTTGGATTTCAAAACCAGCCTGCAAGCGCCTTCCTCGCAGAATGCGATTGCTGCCGACTATGTCAGTCAAATGGCGCTTTACCAGGATCTGATCGCCCGCTTGTATGTTGGTAGAACGGTGCGCTGTATGCTCGTCTGGACCCATGCTGCAAATGGGCCTGTGGTGATGGAAGTACCAGATTCGGCGATGAAAGCGGCGTTGGAAGAAATCGCGCAGCTGTGAACAGATTCGTCCGCTGCTGCTCCTTGACCCGCCATGTTCGGCTCCCTACGTTCCACCCACCGAGGCGCAAAGCGTGATTCCCCGTTGCGGGAATGTTTAGGAGCAAAATATGGCTACTGTAAAAATCGACACCGGAAACTTCGATTCTGATGTCCTGAATTCTGATACTCCCGTTGTGGTCGATTTCTGGGCCGAATGGTGCGGACCTTGTAAGATGATCGCACCAAGTCTGGAAGAAATTGCCACAGAAATGGGCGACAAGGTGAAAATTGCCAAGGTCAATATGGATGAAAATCCTGATCTGGCTGCCAAATATGGCATTCGCTCAATTCCCACTCTGTTGATGTTTAAGGACGGAGAACCGGTCGCCATCCAGGTTGGCGCTGCGCCCAAGAACAAATTGTCGGACTGGATTTCTGGCGAAATCTGAGCGACCAACAGGCCAAATTGATGGAGGCACCCGGTTCTGACGAGCCGGGTGCCTTTTTTATGGCGGCTGGTCGAGGATTGATGTAGCAAGAGCCGACAACTGAAGGCTGCCTATCCATGACTGACGATTCTAATCCGCCGATTATTGACGCCGACACCCAGACTCACCTTCTGGCCCAGGCTCTGCCCTATATGCAGGCCCATGCGGGCAAGACGGTGGTGATCAAATATGGTGGCCACGCAATGGGGGATGCTGAACTGGGCAAGGCCTTTGCCAGTGATGTCGCGCTGTTGCGCCAATCGGGCGTCGAGCCGATCGTAGTGCATGGCGGTGGTCCGCAGATTGGCGCGATGCTCGATCGCATGGATATTCAAAGCGAATTTAAGGGCGGCATGCGGGTCACCGACAAGGCTACCGTAGAAATTGTTGAAATGGTTCTGGCCGGATCAATCAACAAAAACATCGTTGCAGATTTCAATGCCCAGGGTGCACGCGCCATTGGCCTGTGTGGCAAGGACGGCAATATGGTGCGGGCCAAAAAGATGCACCGAACCCAGCGTGACCCCGACAGCAAGATCGAAGAAGTCATCGATCTGGGCTTTGTCGGTGAACCGGAAAAGATCGACACGTCGGTTTTGAATACGGTGGTGGGTTCCGGACTTATTCCAATTATTGCTCCAGTCGCCTTTGGTGCCGATGGCGAGACCTACAACGTCAATGCAGATACATTTGCCGGGGCTGTGGCCGGAGCGCTAAGCGCCAACCGCCTGTTGTTTCTTACCGACGTCCCTGGCGTTTTGGACAAGCAGGGTAATCTGATTCCGCGGTTGAGCATCAAGGAAGCCAAGGATCTGATTGAAGATGGGACGATATCCGGTGGCATGATCCCGAAGGTTGAGACCTGTATTCAGGTGCTCAACAGTGGTGTTGAGGCGGTGGTTATTGTCAACGGCAGGGCTAAGCATGCAGTGCTGCTCGAACTGTTCACCGATCACGGTGCCGGGACAATGTTTGTCCGATGAGTGCTGAGCGGAAAGCCCAATTGCGGACGAGTTTTGGGTCAGTCACCGAATGGGTGTTTGATCTCGACAACACCCTATATCCGCGTCATTGCGACTTGTTTGCACAGATTGACTGGAAGATGACCGACTACGTCGCCGAACTTCTGGACATGCCCAAGCCTGAGGCGCGGGTGTTGCAAAAGGAACTTTACCGCAGCCACGGAACCACACTGCGCGGTCTGATGGAGCGTTTTCACATCGATCCGCATGACTTCTTGGACAAGGTTCACGATATTGACTATTCGCCGGTTGACCCAAATCCGGTGCTGGGCGACTTGATTGCAGCCCTGCCGGGGCGCAAGCATATTTTCACCAATGGCGATGTGCCCCATGCGCGGCGCACCACCGATCGGCTGGGTATCACGGAGCATTTCCATGAGGTCTTTGACATTGTCGCGTCAGATTTGGTCCCCAAGCCAGCCGAAAGCCCCTATGTCAAATTTCTGGACAGTCATCGGGTTGATCCACTGAAGGCGGCAATGTTTGAGGACATGCCACGCAATCTTGATGTGCCCAAGAAGTTTGGAATGCGGACGGTTTTGGTTGTTCCTGCCCAAGGGTCCGAACACAATGCGGAAGCCTGGGAGCATGAAGTGGAACAGCACGAGATGATCGATTTCTCAACCGATCACCTGGATGATTTTCTGGCCGATTTGCTGGAAGCGCTCGGCTGATCTGCCGCGCAGGGGTCAGATCCCGGATTGGGCCAACAAGTCCTTCAATTCAACTTGCGGACGCGGGCCGATATGCTGGATCACTTCGGCCGCTGCCAGCCCACCGATAAGCGCGCAATCGGTCAGCGACCTATTCCGAGCCAGACCAAACAGAAAACCAGCAGCATAAAGATCACCGGCGCCAGTCGTGTCTTCCAGAACATCGATCGGATGGGCCGGCACTTCAACAAGGTCGTCCCCATTGACCACGATTGAGCCATGTTCACTGCGGGTAATCGCGGCAAGGGTCACATCGTCTTTGATCATCGACAGGGCAGTGGCCATATCGGAGGTTTCGTAAAGTGACTTCAGTTCAGCTTCGTTGGCGAAAATTATGTCGACTGTGCCATTGCGCATTAGTTCAAGAAACTCGCCGCGGTAACGGTCGACGCAAAATGGATCAGACAGGGTGATCGATACTTGTTGACCATTGGCATGGGCGATTTCGGCGGCCAAGCGGAAAGCGTCCTTGGCGCGGGGTGGATCCCACAGATAGCCTTCAAAATAGGTCACTTTGGAAGCTGCAACGATGTCTGCATCAACATCTTCTGGGCCGAGTTCGACACAGGCACCTAGATAGGTATTCATTGAACGCTCTCCGTCTGGGGTGACGAAGATCATTGAACGTGCTGTTGGGGGTGGGCCGGCCAGCGGTGCGGTATTGTAATTGACGCCGATAGCGCGAATGTCATGGGTGAAAATTTTGCCCAGATGATCATCGGCGACCTTACCGAAATAAGCCGCATTGCCGCCCAGGCCGGCAAGCCCGGCGGCGGTGTTACCAGCGCTTCCCCCGGAAGCCTCAATAGCTGGTCCCATGGCGGCGTAGAGATGCTCGGCACGCTCTGCATCGATAAGGTTCATCGACGCCTTGATAATGTTCTCACGCACCAGAAAATCATCGTCAGCACGGGCGATGATATCGACAATCGCGTTGCCTACAGTCAACACGTCGAATTCAGAAGTTGTCACGGAGAGCTCCAAACCAGCGAAGTTTGAGATCCCCTAGCGACTAGTGAGCTGAAAATAAAGCCCCATGGCTTGCATGGGCGAATTTGACCACCCATTTAGAGGTCAAAGTCGTCATCCATGTGGACCCTAGATGAATAACCAAGGCCTTTTCGGCGCAATTTCGAAGACATTCACTCAGCTGTTTTCTCCTCCGTTTCGCAACGTGCTTTGGAAATCGATTGGCTTGACCATCGCCATGTTTGTTGGCTTCTGGTTTGTGCTGCAGGCTTTCAATGGGGCGTTTCTTGCGCCGATGCTGGCAGATTATTCTTGGGCCGCGACGATGGTCAGCTGGGTTTTGGGCGCGGGATTGGTCATCGGAATGGGTTTTTTGATTGCCCCGGTCACTTCGGTATTTGCCGGTGTCTTTCTTGATGAAATCGCCGATGAGGTAGAACAGCGCCATTATTCATCTGATCCCAAAGGAGTGCCGCTGCCGCTGTCTCAAACAATAAGCATCACGGCGCGGTTTCTGGGATTGGTAATCGTTGGCAACTTGATTGCCCTGTTGCTGGTTCTGTTTTTGGGCCTGGGAGTGCTGATTTTCTTTTTGCTCAACGGCTATCTTCTCGGCAGGGAATACTTCCAGTTTGCGGCCTTGCGCCACCGGACGTTAGATGAGGTGGCACAGTTGCAACAGCGATACAGTGGCGAAGTCTTTCTTGCTGGCCTGGCGATTGCAGCCGTGTTGACCATTCCGATTGTCAATCTGCTGACACCGCTGTTTGCGGGTGCGCTGATGGTGCATGTTTACAAAGGGATCGAAGCCAAGGCCTCCCGATAAGGGTGATAAGGGCGCTCGGTTAGTCGTCCAGCGGCACAATGGCGGCCGGAATGGAACAGGTCTTTTCCTTAGCTTTGCACAAATCAGCGATGATGCAGGACTCACATTCCGGCTTGCGCGCCTTGCAGGTGTAACGGCCGTGCAGAATCAGCCAGTGATGAGCATGGAATAGATATTCCTCCGGGATCCGCCGCATGAGAATGTCTTCGATGTCATCCGGCGTCTTGCCAGGCGCAAGTCCGAGCCGGTTGCCGATTCGGAATATGTGAGTGTCCACGGCCATGGTTGAGTGTCCAAAGGCCATCGACAAAACCACATTGGCCGTCTTGCGCCCAACTCCCGGCAGGGTGACCAGAGCGTCGCGATCTTCTGGAACTTCACCGTCAAAATCGTCAATTAGTCTTTGTGACAGAGCAATCACATTCTTCGCCTTGTTGCGGTAAAGACCAATGGTCTTGATGTAATCGCGGACTTTGGCCTCCCCCAGCGCCAGCATTTTTTGCGGTGTATCAGCAACCTTGAACAAATCCTTTGTGGCCTTGTTCACGCCAACATCAGTGGCCTGCGCCGACAGGGCAACGGCGACGACGAGTGTGTAAGGATTGACGTGATCCAGCTCTCCCTTGGGCTCTGGTCGTAGTTGTTTGAACCGGCTGAATATTTCAGCGATCTCTGCGCGGGTGTATTTGCTCCGCGGCAGTTTTTTGGGCTTTCGCACCTGCGGCTTTTTCGCCGATTCTGGTTTGGGACTTATCTTGCTCATGACCCTGATCTATAACAGGCTGATGAGCGCAGACAACATGACATCTGATCCAGTCGTCTTTTCCGCACGACTCACGCCTTATCGGTCTTTGGGGCCGCAAGGGTTCAAGATCATGTTTGGCTTGGTTGCGGGCTTTTGTTTCCTCGTTGGCATGGTGTTTCTTGCGCTGGGCCTGTGGCCGGTACTTGGTTTCATGGGTCTTGATGTGCTGCTGGTTTATTGGGCCTTCAAGTCCAATTACTGGTCAGCCAAGGCCTATGAAGATGTGGAGGTTTCGCGCCAGCATGTTTTCCTGCGTAAAGTGACACCTAAAGGCTTGGCATCCGATCACACGTTCCCCCAATTCGGGACGCGGTTCGAGGTCGATCGGCATGATGAAATTGGCATTACCAAAATGCGCCTGGCCAATCGGGCCGACTCGGTTGAATTTGGCTATTTTCTCAACCCCAATGATCGTGAGAGTTTCGCCTCCGCCTTCCAATTGGCAATGGCTAAAGCCAAACGATAAGCAAGTTTCGGGTGGCAAGGTCGGGCTGAATTTGATTGATTGTTCGCAACAAACGAATTGCGGAGCACAGTCATGTTAGCGACAGCCAGCGAATTGAAACCAGCCACCGACTTCAGTCATACCCATGAAGACTATGCAACCGTGCGCGCTGTGCTGCAGCACATCACCGAGAACTGGCGTGATCACCCGGATCTGGACGAACTGACAGACCTGACAGGCTTGCCAGCCACCCGCTTGCAGAAAACCTTTACCCGTTGGGCAGGTCTTTCTCCCAAGGCCTTTCTCCAAGCAGTGACGCTGGATCATGCCAAGCGGTTGCTGGGTGAAGGTTTACCCTTACTCGAGACTTCATTTGAACTTGGGCTGTCGGGTCCGGGGCGATTGCATGACCTTTTTGTCACTCATGAGGCCATGTCGCCGGGCGTTTACAAGGCGCAGGGCGAAGGCCTGGAAATCCGCTACGGCTTCCAACCTTCGCCCTTTGGTGAGGCGCTGATCATGGCTACAGATCGCGGTCTGGCCGGTCTGGCATTTGCCGATTCTGAAGGCGGCGGTAATGATGGCGGCGATGTCGGCGATGGCAGGCATGCCGGAGAGGTCGGCACAGGATCTTTCAACAGACCAGAGGCTCTTGAAGACATGCGCAAGCGCTGGCCTCGAGCAGCCTATATTGAGGATGAGGCCTTCACGGCACCCTATGCCCGCCGCATATTCGATCCATCCTGCTGGACACCTGATCAACCGCTGCGTGTGGTTCTGATTGGCACCGACTTCCAGATCCGGGTCTGGGAAGGCTTGCTGAAAATCCCAGTCGGCAAGGCGACGACCTATTCCGGCCTGGCCAATAGTCTTGATCGTCCAGATGCCGCCCGCGCTGTCGGCACAGCCGTCGGGCGCAATCCCATTTCGTTTGTGGTGCCATGTCATCGGGTTTTGGGCAAGTCGGGTCAATTGAGCGGTTATCATTGGGGCCTGACCCGCAAGCGCGCCATGCTCGGCTGGGAGGCAGGCATAACAGCTCATTAAACCCTTCAGAATAGATCCAGCTAAACCTGAAAGTGTCTAACCCATCACGGGGATGCGCCGGCTCAGCATCGTGATATGCTGGCCGGATGAACCCTGCGCAACTTCTCCACCCAACCAGCAAGGGGCTGTACTGCCCACCGGGCGATTTTTATGTCGACCCGGTCGCATCCGTGCCAAGGGCGCTGATTACCCACGGGCATGCCGATCACGCACGTCCCGGGCACAGACAGGTCTGGGCGACTCAACAGACCCTAGACATTATGGCCATTCGCTACGGCGATGATCATTGCCGCCAGCCGCAACCGATGGCGCTGCGTGAGGTTTTCGAAGTGAATGGCGTAAAGGTCAGTTTCTGGCCGGCTGGTCATGTGCTGGGTTCGGCCCAGATTCTGATACAGCACGCCGACGTCCAGATCGTTGTTTCCGGCGACTATAAGCGCGGAACAGACCCCACCTGTGCTCCCTATGAGCCGGTACCGACGCAGCGCCCTATTGACGTTTTTATCACCGAGGCGACTTTTGCCTTGCCAGTGTTTCGACATCCTGCACCCAGTGATGAAATTGCCAAATTGCTGCGATCCGTGGATCAGTTTCCCGATCGCACTCATTTGGTCGGTGTTTACGCACTGGGCAAGGCGCAGCGGGTGCTCGGCTTGTTGCGAAATGCCGGTTATGACGAAACCATCTATATACACGGAGCGCTGGAAAAGCTCTGCAGCTATTATGCCAGTCAGGGCATTGAACTTGGCGACTTGCAGCCAGCGACGCTGGACAAGGGGCAAAAGCACAGTTTTGCCGGCAAGATTGTGCTTGGCCCACCGTCAGCATTTGTTGATCGTTGGGGTCGTCGTTTTGCTGATCCGATTTCCTGCTTCGCTTCGGGTTGGATGCAAATTCGCCAGCGGGCCAAGCAGCGCGGTGTCGAGCTGCCGTTGATTTTGTCGGATCATTGCGATTGGGACGAACTGCTCACTACCATCAAGGAACTCAATCCGGGCGAGGTCTGGGTGACCCACGGTCGCGACGATGCTCTGATTCGCTGGTGCCAGCTCAACCAAATTCAGGCGCGCCCGCTCAATCTCATCGGTTATGAGGAGGACAACGAGTGAAGCGGTTTGCACAACTTCTCGACCGGCTGGTTCTAACCCCCTCACGTAACGCCAAGCTTCAATTGCTGTGCGACTATTTTGCCAAGACCCCAGACCCGGATCGGGGCATTGCACTAGCTGCACTGACCGGACGGTTGGATATTGCCAGCGTCAAACCAGCGATGCTGCGAGGCCTGATGGCAGAGCGCATGGACGAGGTTCTATTTGGCCTTTCTTATGATTATGTCGGTGATCTGGCCGAGACCATCGCGTTGGTTTGGGATCAGCAGGCAGTGGCTATGCCGCAGCAGGCTGCTGTCGAACCCGCGAGCCTCGCCAATGTTGTCGGCTCGCTCCAGATGGCGGGTAAAACCGACGCGCTGGCCATTCTCATCCGATGGCTGGATCAGCTCGATTCATCAGGCCGTTACGCGTTGCTGAAACTGGTGACCGGTGGGCTCCGGATTGGTGTGTCAGCCCGGCTGGCAAAGCTGGCTCTGGCGGATTACGGAAAAGTTGACGTAACGGAAGTTGAGGAGCTTTGGCACGGTCAAGAGGTGCCTTTTTTGGCTCTTTTCGCCTGGTTAAGCGGCAATTCACCCAAACCGCGCCAAATGGCAGCAGCGCCGTTTCGTCCTGTCATGCTGGCCAACGCCCTGTCGGAGACTGACCGCCAACGGCTTGATGCCAACCTCTACGCGGCGGAGTGGAAATGGGACGGTATTCGCATCCAGGCCACCGCAGAAGCTGGCGTTAAGAGGCTCTATTCCCGCACCGGTGATGATGTTGGCCAGGCGTTTCCCGACCTGCTTGAGGCCATGGAATTTGAGGGAACCTTAGATGGCGAATTGCTTGTTGCAAGGCCGGAACTGCGAGATAGGCTCGAAGTTGGCAGTTTTGGCGACCTGCAACAGCGGCTTAATCGCAAGACGGTTTCGAAGAAGTTACGGGTCTCCCATCCTGTGTTTCTGCGCGCCTACGATCTGTTGGATGAGAATGGCGAAAATCTCAGGAACTTATCTTTCTTGGAACGCAGGAAACGATTGGAGCGGTTCGTGAATCCGCTGGAGCAGTCCAGGTTCGACATATCTCCGCTGATCGAATTTCAGTCGTGGCGGGAGTTGGCTGATAACCGCGAAAACCCGCCGCACGTAGCCATTGAAGGGGTAATGATCAAGCAATGGCAATCGACCTACCAGCCTGGTCGACCCAAGGGTCCTTGGTTCAAGTGGAAGCGTGATCCGATGCTGATTGATGCTGTGCTGATGTATGCCCAGCGCGGGCATGGCAAGCGTTCAAGTTACTATTCTGACTATACATTTGGGGTTTGGACCGACGAAGGAATTCTGGTCCCGGTGGGCAAAGCCTATTTCGGCTTCACTGACGACGAATTGAAACAGATCGATAAATTTGTCCGAGAAAACACAATTGAACGTTTTGGTCCGGTGCGTTCGGTTACCGCACGCAAGGATTTTGGTCTGGTTTTTGAGGTCGCCTTTGAGGGCTTGAATCGCTCCAAGCGCCACAAATCTGGTGTTGCCATGCGGTTTCCGCGGATTTCACGGTTGCGCTGGGACAAACCGCCAAATGAAGCCGATACACTGGCATCGCTGGAAAACCTCATTTCTTAACTCAATCGTATCAGATTTCGTTCAAAGTTAGCTCAAATTCGAAGCCTTTAGGATGAGGTGACAGTGTGAGCGTGTTAATTACCGGAGGTGCCGGCTATATCGGATCCCATGCGGTCTGGGCATTTCTTGATCAAGGCGAGAAGGTTGTTGTTCTCGACAACCTGGTTACCGGGTTCGACTGGGCCTTGCCACCGCAAGTAGAAATGGTCCTGGGTAACGTTGGAGACCGGGCGTTGGTCGAACGGACTATCCGCCAGCACAATGTCGATACAATCGTGCATTTTGCAGGATCTGTGGTGGTGCCTGAGTCGTTGGAAAAACCGCTCAAATATTACGAAAACAATACCAGCAATACCCGCAATCTGCTCGAAACAGCCGTGCGTTGTGGCATTGAAAAGTTCATTTTTTCATCAACCGCCGCTGTTTATCGGGCCCCGGCCACCCTGGATGCAGTGGACGAAACCACACCGCTTGAGCCGTCGACACCCTATGGCATGTCGAAGCTCATGAGTGAGATGATGTTGCGTGATGTTTCCCTGGCTCATGGCATGCGGTATGTGGCGTTGCGCTACTTCAACGTTGCAGGTGCAGATCCTCAGGGCCGTACAGGCCTCTCAACCCGCGGCGCTACTCATGTGATGAAACTGGCGTGTGAAACCGCCATGGGTAAACGCGACCGTTTCGAGGTTTATGGCACTGACTATGACACTCCTGATGGCAGTGCCGTGCGAGATTTCATCCATGTGACTGACCTGGTTCAGGCCCATGTGGACGCCTTCTATTTCCTCAAGGAGGGTGGTCTGAAATTCACCGGCAACGTCGGCTATGGCATGGGGCATTCGGTGCTGGATGTTGTGGCAGCGGTTAAGCGTGTTTCCGGAGTTGATTTCGCGGTTGATCACCGCCCCCGTCGGCCTGGAGATATTGCCGCGATTGTGGCTGATTCCTCGCGGGTTCAGCAGCGGTTGAACTGGACGCCTAGATACACCGAATTGGACCAAATTGTTGAGACAGCGCTGGCCTGGGAAGAAAAGCTGCAGGTCAGGCAGCAGGCCAAATCTCAGACGGCGCCAATAGCACCTGACCTTGAAACCTTGATGGACAGGATCACGTTGATCTAGTCGGGCAGGCCACCTCGTCACCCCGCCGCCTCGCCGCCGCCGCCGCCCCTAGCTGCATTTTTTGCTTGGAGAACCGGCACAAAAGCGTCAGATAGGCCGTTGACGTTTATTTTGTGGTGCTTTGATGGCGCTTTTACTTGGCATTGATACAGGCGGCACGTTTACCGATGCTGCATTGCTGGACAATTCGGCAGGCGGCGGACGTGGCGTGGTTGTGGCAAAGGCAAAATCCCTCACCACGCGGCATGACTTTGCCATTGGAGTTGCCGATGCCGCGCGCCAAGTGATCGAGCAGGCCCAGTGTGATCCGGCGCAGGTTGGCATGGTCTCATTGTCGACAACACTGGCCACCAACGCACTTGTCGAGGGGCAAGGTGGGCGGGTTGTGCTGATTGCCATTGGATTTGCTGAATCCGACCTGAATAACGCTGGACTGAAGGAAGCCCTGGGCAGTGATCCGGTCATTTTGTTGCCAGGGGGGCATTCAATCCATGGTGCCGAAGCGGCGGCACTTGATATGTCGGCTCTGGAAGAACAACTTGAGACACTGGCGCAATCGGTGACTGGATTTGCAGTGGCGGGCTATTTTGCGGTTCGCAATCCCAGCCATGAACTGGCGGTTCGGGATCTGCTGATCACAAGAACCGGCAAGGCGGTCACTTGCAGTCATGAACTTTCCGCCCAGCTCAATGGCCCAAAGCGTGCCCTGACTACGGTTCTAAATTCGCGGTTGGTGCCAACCATCACACGGTTGATCAGCGCTACCAAGCGGTCACTGAATGAGCACAATATCGACGCGCCACTTATGATCGTACGCGGTGATGGCGCGCTGGTGGGCTCTGATTTTGCCATTCGACGCCCCATCGAGACGATTCTTTCCGGACCGGCAGCAAGTCTTGTTGGCGCACATTATCTGACTGGTGCTGAACGTGCGTTTGTCAATGACATAGGCGGCACCACATCAGATGTGGCCATATTGGAAAATGGCCGGCCAATGCTTGATCCGCAGGGCGCGCGGGTTGGTGGTCTGCGCACAATGGTCGAAGCCGTTGCAATGCACACTTTTGGCCTGGGTGGCGATTCCGAGGTGAATCTTGGGGGCACCGCCCTGAAACCTCAATTGAAGCTGGGGCCACGTCGGCTGATCCCGGTTTCTCTGGTAGCACACCAGCACGCTGAACAAATTCATGCAGCGCTGGATCGTCAGTTAAAATCAACACTCAATGGTCGTCATGATGGCCGTTTTGCTGTGCGCTCCGGGATGGGGTTGGAAGCTGATCTGCCCAGTGGCGAGTCGGAGGTCTACGACAAGATCGCCGATATTCCTTCCCCGTTGGATGAAGTTTTGCAGGGCACACGGCAATCCGCCGCATTAGACCGTCTGGTTGCCCGCGGTCTGGTTCAGATTGCCGGACTGACCCCAAGTGACGCCATGCACGCATTGGGGGATCATGACATCTGGGATCAGCAGGCGGCAATTAAGTGTTTGCGACTGTTCGGCCGTCAGCGGGACGGCTCGGGCCGACCCTATTGCGATGACCCGCAAATATTGGCCAGGCGCATCATTTCATGCGTCGAGCGCAGGTCTGCCGAAGTCGTGCTTGAAACCGCATTTCAAAATGATGGCAAGGATGGTCACGAACTGCTTAACCATCCCTTGATTACGGAAGTACTTGACCATCGCGGCGGCGGTGGCGGCGACGGCGACGGCAGCGACGGCAGCGACCGCGGCGACGGCGGCGACGGCGGCCGTGGCGAAAAGGAATTGCCAACGGCGCGTTTCATGGTGAAACTTGATCGGCCGATCATTGGTCTTGGCGCATCATCACACGCCTATCACCCAGCCATGGCCGGCTACCTTGATACCCATGTTGACGTTCCCGAACACGCTGATGTTGCCAATGCGATCGGTGCCGTCGTTGGCCAGATCATGATGAAGGCAGAGCTGATTATTTCACAGCCCGGGGAAGGGCGTTACCAGGTCACTGGTCTCGACACTGCCTTTGTAGATGAGCAAAAGGCCATCGAACAGGCAGAGGCGCTGGCCACCGATCGGGCAAAGCACTTGGCCCAGGAAGCCGGAGCTGAAGAGATCGAGATCAGGCTTTCTCGGGACATCAAGCGCGCCGAGGTTGAATCCCGCGACATGCTAGTCGAAGCGCGCATTGTCGCCATAGCGACTGGCCGGCCACCGATTGCCAGTTAGAGTCAAGCAAGAGAGGGCAGATAGTCCGGGAACCAGTCATATAGCATTGCCAGCAGAATGAAGCCCAGGATGAAGCGGTAGATGACGAATACCAGAAAGGTTGTGCGCTTCACCACCGCCATCAAAATGGCAATTGCTGCCAGTGCGGCAAAGAAGGTGATGAAGGCTGCCCAATAGGCATCGGCAGAAATGGCATTCCCAGCCTGCGTGGCCTCAAGGCCGGTAAAAATACCGGCTGCGAGAATGGCAGGAATGCCCAGCAAAAACGAGAATCGGGCCGCCTCGCCCCGTTCGAAACCAAGGAATCGGGCCGCCGTCATGGTAATGCCTGAACGGCTGGTTCCGGGAATAAGCGCCACAGCCTGCGCCACGCCAATTAGCAGAGCTGGCGCCAGGGTCATGTCTTCCATCTTTTTGGTGGTCTGGCCCAGACGGTCGGCGGCATACATCAAAATGCCAAAGAAAATCGCACCATAGGCTACGATCTCAACGCCGCGAATGGCGTCTGACCAGCCGGTAAACTTCAAAATGGCACCGAAGACAATCGCCGGGATCGTTGCAAATCCGATAATCGTCACCATGCGGGAATGTTGGGTAACGCGGCCCTTGAAAACATCGCCAATGCCACCAACCAGATTAAAGACGTCCTTCCAGAAATAGACCAGAACCGCAAACAACGATCCGATATGAACCATGACATCCGTCGCGCTGCCCTGATCCTGCCAGCCGGTCAGTGCCGGGATCAGAATCAGATGTCCGGAAGACGAAACTGGGAGAAACTCAGTCAGACCCTGAACGATGGCCAGCACCAATATTTGCTCAATGCTCATGAAATGGCTCCAGGCTCGTTGATTCGGATGACTTGCCGCTTATTTCCCAGCCTCCTATAGAGAGGTTCACGGATCAGTTCCACCACCACATGATCTCTCGCCAAAGAGCCCCGGATATTCAATGCTGACACTTTTTCATAACCCCATGTCTGCTGGCTCTCGAGCCGTCCGCCTGATGCTTGGTGAACTCAGCCTGGATGCCCAACTTGTCAGCGAGAATGTATGGGAAAGACGTGAAGAATTCTTAACCATGAACCCGGCTGGAACGGTTCCGGTACTGATCGATGATGGACTGACAATTATCGGCACCGGGGTGATTTGTGAATATCTTGACGAAACACAAGGAGCGCTGAAACGCGATCGGCGCCTTTTTCCGGAAGATCCAGCCGGCCGCGCCGAAATGCGCCGGATCATGGAGTGGTGCCTGAACAAGTTCGAATCGGAAGTCACGCGCTATGCGGTGCATGAACGGGTGACCAAGAGGTTGATGCCCGCAAATCTTGGGGGCGGTGCACCGGACAGTCAGGCATTGAGGGCGGTGCGGGCCAATATCAGTTATCACCTGAGATATCTCGGCTGGCTGGCCTCAACCCGAAACTGGTTGGCCGGCGATATGTTGACCCAGGCAGACCTGACCGCCGCGGCAACCCTTTCGGTTCTTGATTATCTCGGGGAGGTCGATTGGAGCGAATCAGAGCAACTGAAGGATTGGTATGTTCGGGTTAAGTCACGCCCATCATTCCGCCCCCTTCTGGCCGACCGGATACGCGGCATGCCACCGGTTTCCCACTATGTTGACCTGGACTTTTGAACGACCTGAATAAAATTGTTGTCGACCTTCGGCACGAGGCGCAACAGCTTGGTTTTGACTCACTTGCCATTGCACCGCCGCAGCACGACACACAAACTGCTGACCGGCTGAGAGCCTATGTCGATGCAGGCTATCACGGCACCATGGATTGGATGCCTGAAACGTTGGAACGACGCTCGGATCCAAAGATCCTTTGGCCCGATGCGCGTTCGGTAATTGTTGTGACTATGAATTATGGGCCAGAAACCGACCCGTTGCCGTTGCTTGACGAGGTGGAGCAGGGAGTGATTTCTGTTTATGCCCGCCACCGAGATTATCACGACGTCATCAAGGGGCGGTTGAAAACGCTGGCCAGTAAGCTGGGCGCAGTGGCCTCAAGACAGAGCCTTGATTGCGAGGTCAAAGTATTTGTCGATACCGCCCCGGTGATGGAAAAGCCATTGGCGCAACAGGCCGGACTTGGTTGGCAGGGCAAACACACCAATCTTGTGTCGCGCAAAAGCGGCTCGTGGCTGTTCATCGGATCGATTTTCACGTCGCTGGAACTGCCTTTTGGCGCGCCGGAACAGGACCACTGCGGTTCTTGTTCAAACTGTCTTGATATTTGCCCGACCAAAGCCTTTCCGGCACCCTATCAACTGGACGCCCGGCGCTGCATTTCCTATCTGACGATTGAACACAAGGGACCGATTGATGAGGCTCTCCGGCCTGCAATGGGCAATCGAATTTACGGCTGCGACGATTGCCTGGCTGTGTGTCCCTGGAACAAATTTGCCAGAGAGGCCGAAGAGATGAAATTGGCCACACCGGACGCGCCCCGCACTCGCGACCTGTATCGTCTGTTGTCGTTTAGTGACGCCGAGTTCCGGCAGCATTTTTCCGGCTCGCCGGTCAAGCGTATCGGACGCGACAGGTTCATTCGAAATTGCTTGATCGCAGCAGGTAATTCCGGTTCCGAAAGGCTGAAATCAGCGATACGACCGCACTGTAGTGACGATAATTCGGTTATCCGCGATGCAGCGGATTGGGCAATCAAACAATTGGACGGGGGTACCCCATGAAAGTGTTGATCTTCGGCTGTGGTTTTTCCGGAAAGTCGATTGCTGAGCGGCTGACCGAAAAAGGAGACCAGGTCATTGGCACGTCCCGATCGAAAGATAAATTTGACGATGTGCAACGCGCTGGTGCGCTGCCCCTGCAATTTGACGGGTCGACAATGTCTGATGGGCTGCTTCAAGCAATGAATGACGTAACTCATCTGGTGATCTCAATCGCCCCGCCGCGAGATGAAAATCCGGACAATTCTGACAGCATTGTAGATCCGGTGCTTGCTGCATTTGGGAATCAGTTGCTGAAGACATTAATGCCGAAGCTTGCATGGGTCGGGTACCTTTCAACAGTCGGGGTCTATGGCAATCATGATGGTGAGTGGATGGATGAATCGGCTGTTTTGTCGCCAACATCTGCAAGGTCGCGTCAGCGGGTGCGGGCCGAAAGCGAATGGATGGCGTGCGCCAAGGCAAATGACCTGCCCTTGTCGATTTTTCGGTTGTCCGGGATTTATGGTCCCGGCCGCAACGCGCTGCGCTCCGCAAATGAAGGGCGTTCGCGTCGGTTGATCAAAAAAGGCCAGGTCTTCAACCGCATTCATGTGCGTGATATTGCAAAGGCTGTAGAGCTTGCCATTGATGACAATGCTTCGGGTATTTTCAATGTCACCGATGATGAACCGGCTGCGCCCCAGGATGTGGTCGCGTTTGCACATCAGCTATTGGGCACTGAACCACCACCTGAACTTGATTTTGAAACTGCCGAGCTTTCCCCCATGGCGCAGAGTTTCTATGGTGACAATAAGCGCGTCAGCAATGAACGCTCGAAAGCTGAATTGGGCATGGTATATGAATGGCCTGACTATCGCGCCGCATTAAAACGCATGTTTGACGAAAATGATTGGTGATCTCAAATGACAACTAACATTTCGATCGTGACCCTGGGGGTCGAAGATCTTGCGGCGTCGACCGAGTTTTACGAAAAGATCGGCTGGAACAACACCACTGCCAGTCAGGACAGCGTGACCTTCTTGCAAGGCCGCAGTGTTGTCCTTGGTCTGTATCGTCGCGATGCGCTGGCTGAAGATGCCCAAGTAGATCCCACCGGTTCCGGGTTTCGCGGCGTATCCCTGGCGATCAACATGGAAAGCGAAGCCGCTGTGGATCAGTTTTTTGCCAAAGCGGTTTCCATCGGTGCTGATGCAACCAAGCAACCGCAAAAAGTGTTTTGGGGCGGTTATTCGGGCTATTTTGCCGACCCTGACGGACACCTTTGGGAAGTGGCTTACAATCCATTTTTTCAGGGCGATGCATCAACAGGCCAATTGGCATTGGAGACCAAATAATCATGAGCGCAACGCTGATTCTGATCGACATGCAAGAGGCCATGGACGATCCAATTTTCTCAAGCCAGGGCCAACCGGAAGCGTTGGGTCGTGCTGCGGCGCTGCTTGCCCGTTGGCGCGATCAGGGCAATCCTATCGTCCACATTCGCCATGACAGCATGGATCCCGCGTCGCCCTATTCGCCAGAACGGGCCAGCAATATGTTCAAGCCGGAAGTGGCGCCGCTGGATCACGAGACCATCGTGGAAAAGCGCACCAATAACGCCTTCGTCGGTACCGACCTGATGCAGGTTCTGGAGGAGATTGGATCTTCCGAGCTGGTTGTCTGTGGAGTCCATTTGCAGGACTGTGTCGAGAGCACTGTTCGGATGGCTGGAAATCTCGGCTTCATGGTCTATCTGGCCGCAGATGCCACTGTCAGCCTTGGACAAACCGATATTAATGGCAAAAAATGGAGCGCTGATGACGTCCATGCGTTGACCTTGGGCATTTTGGACGGTCAATATGCCAAGGTTGTTAACAGCGGCGACCTGATGGTCGATAGTGACGCAACCGCTGTACATTAGACCAAATTGGGTCTGGCGGGTTGCGCGTTGGGATAGTGAATGAATCTGGCCTTGCCGAAATGGGTTGACTACGGGCTGATGCCGCTGATCAACGTCGCGGTTGCCTTCCTGATTGCTGGTCTGGTTGTGCTGTTTGTCGGCGAAAGCCCTGTTGAGGCGGCCTATCTGATGGTGCGCGGTGCTTTCGGCAACGGTTACAACATTGGCTTCACCCTGTTTTTCGCCACCACCTTCATCTTTACAGGCCTGGCTGTTGCGGTCGCTTTTCATGCCGGACTGTTTAATATTGGCGGTGAAGGGCAGGCCTATGTTGGTGGGCTGGGCGCTGGCCTGGTCTGTCTATCCATGGACACAGTTCTGCCCTGGTGGCTCACCTTCCCACTGGCGATCATCGGTGCGGCGTTGTTTGGAGCGGCCTGGGCATTCATCCCGGCCATTCTGCAAGCGAAGCGCGGCAGCCATGTGGTGATCACCACGATCATGTTCAATTTCATCGCTTCGGCGCTGATGGTATATCTGCTGGCCGGGCCATTGCAGAAGTCGGCCAATCTGGGCCCCAGGACCCGAGATTTTGAGGCTGGTGGTCAAATTCCCAAACTGGATTGGCTGTTCTCGCCTTTCGGCATCGATATGGGCGCCTCCCCGCTCAACATTACTTTCCTGCTGGCTTTGGTCATGTCGGCGGTGGTCTGGGTGATTGTCTGGCGTACAAAATTTGGCTTTGAAATGCGCACACAGGGGGTCAGCCCGCGTGCCGCCGTTTATGCCGGGATGCCTGAAGTAAAAATCATCGTCGTCACCATGATGTTGTCCGGCGGACTGGCCGGCATGATGGCGCTCAACCCGGTTATGGGAGATCAGGCCCGCTTGCAGCTCGACTTCGTGGAAGGCGCAGGATTTGTCGGCATTGCAGTGGCGTTGATGGGACGCTCGCATCCCGCTGGGATTGTTCCCGCCGCTATCCTGTTTGGTGCGCTGTATCAGGGTGGGGCGGAACTTGCCTTTGATATGCCCAACATTACCCGCGACATGATCGTGATGATTCAGGGTCTGGTCATCCTGTTTGCCGGTGCCATGGAGTTCATGTTCCGACCGGCGCTGGTGCGCATATTCGCCTCACAACAGGAGAAATTGGCCTGATGGAGACGATGATCCAATTGCTGGACCTGACGGTGCGCTCGGCAGTGCCCCTGTTGCTCGCCTGTTTGGCTGGTCTGTACTCAGAACGGGCCGGCGTTTTCGACATTGGTCTTGAAGGCAAAATGCTGGGCGGTGCCTTCGCCGCAGCTGCAGCTGCTGCCGTTACGGGGTCAGCATGGCTGGGTTTGCTGGCAGGCATCATGGTAGCAGTGGCCTTCTCGCTGATTCACGGATTTGCCTCGATCACCAACAAGGGCAATCAAATTGTTTCCGGTGTCGCGATCAACTTCATGGCGGCGGGGCTGTCGGCGTTGTTGGGCCAAGCTTGGTTCAATCAGGGCGGCCGCACGCCTCAGTTGCAGCCGGAGGGTCGGTTTAATCCTCTGGATCTGCCGCTGGCTGATACCTTGTCTGGTATACCTGTTTTGGGCCCCATTTATCAGGATCTGATTTCTGGTCATAATCTGCTCGCCTATTTTGCCTTTGCCATGGTGCCGATCACCTGGTGGGTGCTGTTCCGCACCCGGTTTGGGTTGCGGCTTCGGGCGGTTGGCGAAAACCCGGCGGCTGTCGATACAGCCGGTATTTCAGTATCATGGGCGCGCTACCGGGCGGTTATCTGTTGTGGCGTGCTATGCGGGATAGCCGGGGCCTATTTGTCCATTGGTGTTTCAGCCGGATATGTCAAAGACATGACGGCGGGTCGCGGGTTCATTGCGCTCGCTGCGCTGATTTTTGCCAAATGGCGCCCGGTCGCTGCCATGTGGGCTTGCCTGTTGTTCGGATTTCTCGGGGCCATCGAAATTCGCTATCAAGGTGTTGCTCTGCCAATCGTCGGCGTGGTTCCGGTACAGTTGATGCAGGCCTTGCCTTATATTTTGACGGTCATCCTGCTGGCCGGGTTCATCGGCAAAGCGATCCCGCCCAAAGCAGGTGGTGTTCCTTACACCAAGGAAAGATAAATCAATGAAAGACGCCCTGTTTGCCGCTGCTCGTGAAGCCATGGCCAACAGCCATTCGCCCTATTCGCGATTTCCCGTTGGTGCCGCCCTGTTGTCTGGAAGTGGTGCTATCTTCAGCGGATGTAACATCGAAAACGCTTCTTATCCGGAAGGCTGGTGCGCTGAAACCAGCGCCATCTCCCATCTGATTACCGCGGGGGAAAAGCAGATTACCGAAATTCTGGTGGTCGCTGAAAAGAAGGATCGGGCAACACCCTGTGGTGGCTGCCGACAACGTCTGATTGAATTTGCTTCACCCCAAACGCCCGTTCACCTTTGTGATCAGCAGGGCATTGTGGAGACCATAACCCTCGGGGACCTGCTTCCCGCCAGTTTTGATTTGGATTGAACATAATGGACTTGAGAGCAGCACTGAATGGATTTCAGCCCGAAACTGCGTTGGTTTTGGGTTCCGGTCTCGGCGGTGTCGTCGATGCCGTGGAGGTGGAGAATCGCACCAACTTTGCCGACATAGATGGATTCCCGGTGAGCAAGGTGTCGGGCCACTCCGCTGAAGTCATCGCCGGAACCCTGGCCGGTCATAGGGTCGCGGTGCTGTCTGGCCGGGTACATTATTATGAAGACGGCAACCCTGCCGCCATGCGGCCACCGCTTGCTGCTCTAAAAGAGGTTGGCGTCAACCGGCTGATCCTGACAAATTCTGCCGGTTCCACCAATCCGGATATGGGGCCCGGCTCAATCATGCAGATCAAGGATCACATCAATTTTTCCGGCACCAACCCGTTGTTTGGCGAACCCACGGACAGGCGCTTTGTCGGGCTGACCAGCGCGTATGACAAGAAGCTGCGCAAAGCCTTTCGCCGCCACGCCAAGAATCTGGACATCAGTCTTCATCGCGGCGTGTACATGTGGTTCTCGGGACCAAGCTTTGAAACACCGGCGGAAATCAAAATGGCACGCAAGATGGGGGCTGATGCTGTCGGCATGTCGACAGTACCGGAGGTTATTCTGGCCCGTTTCTTCGACATGGAAGTTGCTGCTTTTTCGATCATCACCAATTTTGCCGCTGGCATGACCGGTGATGAACTATCCCATACCGAAACCAAAGACGTGGCGCCGCGCGGTGGTGAAAAGATCGCCCGGCTTCTCAATGCTGCTTTCAAGGAAGATTTTTGATGTCTGCTGAAGCCCGCAAGTCCATCGCCCAAAGAGCCCTCGGTCTGGTTGACCTGACCGATCTTAATGACGACAGCGATGAAGCAGCAATTGACTCTCTTTGCGCCCGCGCCCAGACCGAACATGGCCCAGTTGCCGCCATTTGCATTTGGCCACGTCTGATTACCCATGCAAAGAAACAGCTGGTCGGAACCAATATTCCCATTGCAACGGTGGTCAATTTTCCAGGTGGTGAAGAACCCGTTGAAAAAGTTCAGGCAGACACTATCCAAGCGATTGAAGACGGTGCTGATGAAATCGACCTGGTGATTCCATATCGCGCCATGTTGGCCGGTGATCTGGATGCAGTGAAAGTTATGGTCAGCGCCATCCGCGCGGTTTCCTCGGGCAAGGCGTTGCTGAAAACAATTTTAGAAACTGGCGAGTTGAAGGATGCAGTGCTGATCCGTCAGGCCAGCGAATTGGCAATTGCCGGTGGTGCTGATTTCATCAAAACGTCGACCGGTAAGGTCGCTGTTAACGCGACCTTGGAGGCAGCTGAGGTCATGCTGCAGGCGATTGCCGATTCCGGCATGGCAGTTGGATTTAAGCCGGCTGGCGGGATCAAGACAACCGAAGACTGTGGCGCTTATCTGGAATTGGCAGACCGAATCATGGGCCGAGAATGGGCAAGTTCGAATACTTTGCGTTTCGGTGCTTCCAGTGTGTTGGGTGACTTGCTGGCAGCTCTTGATGGTCGCGATGAAGCTGCCGCCGCCGCTTCGGCTTCGGAAGGCTACTGACCAGATTTCAACTCGTAGAGCAGCTCCAACGCTTCGCGCGGCGTTAGTTCATCGGGAGAAATCGCATCGAGCTTTTCCTGTAGCTTTGTAGCCGTTGTGTCGGTTGGTTTGGGTTCTGCCTGCACTGCGGAAAACAGTGGCAAATCGTCAATCAATGTGCTGGCAGGCCTTTCCCTGTTTTGATTTTCCAACTGATCCAAAACACCACGCGCTCTTTGCACAACCTTGTCTGGCAGGCCAGCGAGTCGCGCTACCTGAATGCCGTAGGAGCGGTCTGCCGTGCCCTCGATCACCTCATGCAGAAAGACGACATTGCCGTCCCATTCTTTGACGCTCAGGGTCACATTGGACAGGCGATCCAGAGGTTTCGAAAGCGCGGTCAATTCGTGGTAATGGGTAGCGAACAGGGTTCGGCAGTGGTTGATTTCGTGCAGGTGTTCCAGCGCAGCCCACGCAATCGACAGGCCATCAAAGGTTGCCGTGCCGCGGCCTATTTCATCCAGAATAACCAGCGAGTGGGAGCCAGCCTGATTGAGAATGGCGGCGGTTTCAACCATCTCGACCATGAAGGTGGATCGGCCGCGCGCCAGGTCGTCGGCAGCACCAACACGAGAAAACAACCGGTCGACAATGCCGATATGGGCGCTGCCTGCTGGCACGAATGAGCCCATCTGCGCCAGAATAACAATCAGCGCATTTTGCCGAAGGAAGGTCGATTTACCACCCATATTAGGGCCGGTAAGCAGCCAAAGTTTACCTGCATCTGTGCCACCGATTGTGCAGTCATTGGCAACAAATGGATTGGCCCCTTGTTTGCGTAGGGCTTGTTCGACCACTGGATGTCGACCGGCGATCACTTCAAAGGCCAGTGAATCATCAATAGTCGGACGCACATAACCTTGTTCTTGCGCCAGTTCAGCGAGCGCTGCAGCCACATCCATCTCTGCCAGGGCCCAGGCTATGGCCTGCAATGTCTGAGTTTGTTCCAGTACCCGGGTGCGGGCATCCTCGAAATGCGCCAGTTCCAATTGCAGCCCCTTACCGGCGGCATTGGCGATCTTGCTTTCCAAATCGGCCAGTTCGGTCGTTGTAAAGCGCATGGCATTGGCCATGGTCTGACGGTGAATGAAGCGTTCTTTGTCTGCTTCAAGTGCGGCGGCATTGAGGGCCGTGACTTCGATAAAATAGCCCAGCACATTGTTGTGGCGAATTTTCAGGTTCTTGACCTGGGTTTCGTCCGAATAGCTGGCCTGCAGGCCGGCAATTACCCGTTTGCTCTCGTTGCTCAACTGACGCTGTTCGTCAAGATCGGTATCAAACCCGGTCCGAAC
This sequence comes from Rhizobiaceae bacterium, assembly GCA_039969995.1. Taxonomy (GTDB): domain Bacteria; phylum Pseudomonadota; class Alphaproteobacteria; order Rhizobiales; family Rhizobiaceae; genus Pseudahrensia. Next base: position 44,455 of record JBDVMU010000053.1, on the reverse strand, counting down.
GAAGTTACCATCCCGTGCCTGCAACGGCACCTCTTCATCCAGCAGGTTGGTCAAAAACGCAGCCAGTTCCTGCGGAGTGTCTTCCAGGCAGGAAAGGCCAAACTGAAGGTTTGCCGGCAGATCAATGACGTGTTGCCCGATCAGTTCCATCAACGATCCGGCTGTTGCCAGTCCTCGTTGAATGGAAATCAGATCGCGGGGGCCGCCACGGTTGAGCGAAAGCCGAGAGAGGGCGCGCAAGAGGTCTGGCATGGCCTTCAAATTTTGGCGCATTGCATCGCGCAACTCTTCCTGCAACAGCAGAAATGCTACTTCATCGTGGCGTGCGACAACGGCTTCGACATCTGTCAGGGGGTTGGCAAGCCGCTGTGCCATTAACCGGGCGCCGCTGCCTGATACGGTGCGGTCGATCGTGTTGAGCAGAGCGCCGTCGCGGCTGCCTGACAGGGTTTGGATCAGCTCCAGGTTGGTCCGGGTGGCGGCGTCGATATAGACGACCTGCGAGGATTCATTGCGCGACGGACGGGCCAAAGGCGGGCGCTCGCCGATTTGGGTTTTTTCAACGTAGGAGATTGCCGCATTGATCGCCGCCAGTTCGACGCGAGAGAAGCTGCCAAAACCGTCCAGCGTCGAAACTCCATAAAACTGCTGAATGTTTTGGGCGGCGCGAGTGGAATCAAATATTGCCGATGGCTGCGGCTGAACCACACAGTTGAGTGTCTCGAACAGCATTCGAAGGGAGTCTTCGTCAAACAACCGGTCGGGCACCACCAGCTCGCGCGGGGCCAGACGGGCGATGTCTGCCGACAGTTGTTCAGCCGTTGACTGCGCCAGAACAAAGACGCCGGTGGAGATGTCGATTGCCGCCAGGGCGTATTGATCACCACCACTATCTGGAGTCTCACCGCCGCCGCCGCCGCCGCCGCCGCGGACCCGGGCCAGAGTGGCCAACACGTTTGCGTTTCCTGGGTCGAGCAGGTTGTCTTCGGTGATGGTGCCGGGTGTGACCAGCCGGGTGACGTCGCGTTTAACGACCGACTTGGATCCGCGTTTTTTGGCTTCGGCTGGATCTTCCACCTGTTCACAGACTGCCACGCGATAGCCAAGTGTAATGAGGCGCTGCAAGTAATCGTCGGATGCGTGAACCGGCACGCCACACATGGGGATGTCTTCCCCCAAGTGTTTTCCGCGTTTGGTCAAGGCGATGCCCAGGGCCCGTGAGGCAGTCTCGGCGTCGCCAAAGAACAATTCGTAGAAATCGCCCATTCGGTAGAACAGCAGGGCATCGGGATAAGTCGCCTTGATCTCGATATACTGCGCCATCATTGGGGTGGGCTGGTTAGTCATAATCAACGCGTGAACGAGGGATCAATGCCCAACAGGCTGTAGCATGCCTGGCCGTGTCTCGCCATTGCAGACCGAACGATCCACCGTGTCAGCGAGCAGGAACTGTGGATGTTTTTGGTTTTGTTGCCAGCTCAGGCAGCAAATCTGGATGCATCAGCTCCAAAATGGGCCAGATAGCGTGGATTGATCTGGTCAACTTTCAACACAACCAGCACATCTGTGGTGTCGAATTGACGATCAAGCACAGCGTGAGAGGCAATTTTAGCGCCAAGCCGCAGATAACCTTTGATCAAAGGAGGCATCTGAGCCATCGCCTTGCGCAGGTCAGCGGGCGTGTCTTCTGGACGGGTAAATTCAGCGAGTTTGATATGGTCTTCTACCTTGGCGTGGCAGTTTTCGTCACTTTCCAACACGGCATTGTCGGCCAGCCACGACAGAGCGGCTGCAAATTTTTGTGGGTCGATGCCCTCAAATGAGGCGCAGCCAAACATGATGTCGATCTTATGGGTCAGGGCATGGGCCCAGGTGCCGTGCCAAAGCAATTCCATTGTTCGCTTGTTGCGATATTCAGGCAAAATGCAGGATCGGCCTAACTCGAGCAGGCGGGCATTCTCATGGTGCTTTAACAGAGGTGCGAGGTCGTACTCGGTCTGCGAATAGAATCCACCGGCCTGCTGGGCCTGACTTTGGCGCATCATGCGATAGGTGCCGACAATGCGGTCACGGCCACCTTCGGTATCGATCACCAGAAGGTGGTCGCAATAGCGGTCGTAGAAGTCCTTGTCGCGCTTCAAGAGCCGATTGGCGGCCTTCGGCCGTGCCCCCAATTCGCCATAGAAGACGTTGTAGCGAAGCGCCTGGGCGGTGCGGATCTCCGCGCGCGTGCGGGCCAAGCGCGTAATCAGTGTTCCAACTGACCCGATGACTGGTGCGGCTGGATCAAGCGCCTGGCCGCGTTTGAAAAGGTATTGAGTTGGCAAAAGAGACATCGAATCAACCCCCAAATTTCTCAGCCCCAATCAATATTGATCTGGTGACACTTGTAAGACAGTGGCCTGAAGCGGCCATCCGGCGACCGCTGTGATTGAGTATAGAGAAGTCCGACTTAAGAGGAAATCGCTTTGTCTGGCGCAGCAAATGGCTGCAGCGTTTCGAGCAGGCTTTGCGGATCAATTGGCTTGATAAGAAAGTCCTTTGCCCCCAGTTTCAAGGCCGTATCGCGCACATCTTCCTGGCCATCAGCGCTCAATACCACGACCGGTGTTTTGTTGGTTTCACCCAACTCGTCGCGCATTTTTTCCAGCGTTGTCAGGCCGTCCATTACCGGCATGTGCAGATCAAGAAACAGCAGATCGAACTGGCGAGCGTGCAACTCTTCCAATGCATGCTGGCCGTTTTCAACGTGAACAACGTTGTGACCCATTTTGGACAAAAGCGATTTGGCGACCAGGGCATTGATGGGGTTGTCTTCGGCCAGAAGGATGTCCATCGGCGGCAATCCGCCAAGCGCCTCGTCTTCCTCACGGTGCCAGGAAGGGTCAGGTTTTATTTGCCGCGAGAGCACCCGCACCAGGGTTTGTTGACGCACCGGTCGTGTGAGCCAGGCATCAATGTCGTGTTTGCTCTTACCTGGATTGGAGGCAGTTACGGTGACGTCCGAGATGTTGATGAGTCGACCTTTTGGTGCCAGGGCCATTCGAAACAGCGACGTATCTCCAAGAGCCCAGTCCGCAAATGGCGCGATAATGGCGTCGAACGGCGAGGAGTTGGTGTCGTTCAATTGGAACGCCTGAGGTGAATCGAAAGTGCTGATGCGGGCTCCCAACGCACGCAAACTATGCAACAGCGCTTGTCGTGCCGGATTACGATCCGAGATAACGGCAATGTGCTGATTGACCTGATCGTGTGACCGGTCCCAGCTCGAATCCTGTTCGAGAGCATCGACTGTGATGGCGAACTCAAAACTGGTTCCGCGACCCATCCTGCTTGAAACACCAATGTGACCGTTCATCAGTTCGACGAGGTTCTGGCTGATTGCCAGTCCAAGGCCCGCTCCACCATGTTCGCGGGTTGCGCCCTCGTCGGTTTGAACGAATTCTTCAAAAATGCGTTGCTGATCTGACTCCGCAAGGCCCGGTCCACTGTCACGGACCTTGAATGCGATCTTGGCTTGATCATCGTGGCAGGAGTCGAAAGAGCTCGTTACCTCAATTCCGATGCCACCGGTTTTTGTGAATTTTACCGCATTGCCAGCCAGGTTGAGCAGGATTTGCCGCAATCTGCCTGAATCAGCCACGACATATTGTGGGATTTCAGGGGCCACAAAGGTGGCCAGTTCCAACCCCTTTTCCTGTGCGACAGGGGCGAGTAGTTCGGCCACGCCCTCGACCAGTTGGCGCAGATCGCAGGATTTTGGAGCCAACTCGACTTGGCCGCTCTCAATGCGGGCCGTATCGAGCAGGTCTTCGATCAAATTGAGCAGCGTATCGCCGGAACTGGAAATTGCATCGACATAGCTCTTTTGGTCCGGTGCGAGCTGGCTGTCCCGCATGAGCCCGGCCATACCGATGATGCCGTTGAGGGGGGTGCGGATTTCGTGACTTACCATGGCCAGGAAACGTGATTTGGCCGCATTGGCCTGTTCCGCCCGGGACAGAGCGGCCAAGATTTCCTGTTCGCTGTTTTTTTGCTGGGTAATGTCGCGGGCAACTGACCTTATCGCGACTTCTCCGGTGTGGGGGTCGCGGACCGGAAAGTCGGTCCAGCGAAACCAACGGCGTCCTTGCAAGGTATCGAGTTCGAGGTCGCGGGATTGGGCTGGATCATAATTATCCAAACTCCCGGCAGCTGTCGATGCGTCGGCAGCAGGTGGCCGGTGTTCGTTGTCAAAATAGCGGTCATAGATGCCGTTGCTGAACAGCAGGTTGCCATTGTCGCCGTCGCCGCCGCTGCTGCGGTGAATGACAATGTCGCCAAGGATTTCAGAAATGCTGCGATGTATTTCTTCGCTTTCGCGCACCTCCCAGGACTTATCCTCGAGGCTTTCCAATCGGTCAGCCAGCAGCTGGTTCTTTGCCCGCAGGCTTTCAATATCACTGGCCGTGTGGCCCGATTTTTTGCGGCTTAGGCGGGCCTTGATCTGGGACCACATGGAGGGGCTCGAACGTTGCCGCGAACGGCTGCGCTGCTGGTGTGGTACTGCTGCCGTTGAAGTTTGCTGTTTGCGTGCTGGATCATTGTCAGGTGGCGTTTGATTGCCTTCCTGTTCCACCAATTCTTCCAAATCCGCATATGTCAGGTTGCCGACATCGGTCTTGTCGGGGCTGGAATAGGCTTCTTGCAGGTTCTTTAGGAGCGTCATGGCGCCAAAATAGCCCAATAAGTGTTGCCAACTGCTTACCTGCTCGCAGGCCGTTCAGAGCAGGCGATGCACCAATTTCAGCAATTCTCTAGGCGATTATCTGTAGCGCGGTAGGCAATGGCCTCAGCGATATGAATTTTCCCGACGGAGGGTGCGCCGGCAAGGTCCGCCAGGGTGCGGGCGACCTTCAGGATGCGGTGGAACCCGCGTGCCGAGATGCGCAGTTTTTCGGCAGCCTGCTGCAGCAGCTGTTGGGCTGGAAGGTCTGGTTTAGCGACCTGCTCAATTGCACCGTGACCCACCTGGGCATTGGTGAGTTTGTTCAGACCCATGGACGAATAGCGTTCGGCCTGAATTTGCCGTGCCCGATGAACCCGTTCCGCAACATTGCGACTCGACTCAGCTTTATCGGGCACCATCAAATCATTGGCCGAAACCGCCGGCACTTCGACCCGCAAGTCGAGGCGATCCATCAGCGGGCCAGAAATTCTGGCCTGGTAGTCTGAGGCGCAACGGCGACCACGTCGACAAACATGGCCCGGTTCACCTGCCATGCCACAGCGACAGGGGTTCATCGCCGCAATCAACTGAAAGCGCGAGGGGTAGGAGACGCGGTGATTGGCCCGTGCGATGACGGTTTCGCCGGATTCAATCGGTTGCCGCAAACTGTCCAGCACCTGCGGCGTGAATTCAGGAAACTCGTCAAGAAATAAGACGCCGTTATGGGCAAGCGATACTTCACCCGGACGGGCTCGCAGGCCACCACCGACCATTGCAGCCATCGACGCAGAATGATGCGGCGTGCGAAAAGGCCGTGCCGAAGACAATTTGCCGTCCGAAAGCTCGCCAGCAATCGACGATATCATTGAGACTTCCAGCAATTCTTGAGGTGCGAGCGGCGGTAAGATGCCCGGCAATCGCGACGCCAGCATGCTCTTGCCCGACCCTGGCGGGCCGACAAAGATCAGATTGTGGCCGCCAGCTGCCGCAACCTCCAGGGCCCGTTTGGCGGTTTCCTGACCTTTGATGTCCGCCATGTCTGGACCGTCGTTTTGGCTCTCTTCCAGTCTTGCCACGGGGCGAGATAAAACCTGCGTTCCCTTGAAGTGATTGGCCATGGCAATCAGGCTTCGAGGTGCCAGCAAGCTCATTGCTTCATCAGCCCATGCGGCCTCGGGGCCGCAAGCACGGGGACAGATCAGACCCTTGCCCATGCCGTTGGCTTCAATTGCAGCCGGCAGCGCCCCGGCGACAGGAGCGATTGTGCCGTCGAGGCCGAGCTCGCCCATCACTACATGATTGTCGAGGGCATCGCTGGGCATTGCACCAAGCGCGCACATCAATGCCAACGCAATGGGCAAATCATAATGGCTGCCCTCTTTGGGCAGGTCAGCCGGGGCAAGGTTCACGGTGACGCGCTTGTTCGGCATCGATAGGCCGGAGGCGTGCAAGGCTGCCTGAACCCGTTCCCGGCTTTCAGCCACAGCCTTGTCAGCCAGTCCGACAATCTGCATCATCATCTTGCCAGGGCCAACCATCACCTGAACATCGACAGGAACGGCCCGGATGCCCTGAAATGCAATCGTCGTACAGCGTGAAACCATGGAACCACCCGCGCCTATAGAGCCCGCAGGCTCAGTGTTTTTGCGCGGCTGATGGAGCTAGGCTAGCTCAGCTTGCTCCACAGCGCAAGAACAAAATAGGAACATAAGGTTGGCGCTCTAAATCCAACTGCTGATTTTGTGGAGAGGATATTTGCTGATTTTCGGTACTTCCGCATCGTCGGCAGGATATCCTGCGACCAGCAGAATAACCGGTTTTTCCGAGTCTGGCCGTTTACAGATCTGATTGAGGAACTTCATCGGCGCGGGGGTGTGGGTCAGGCTGGCCAGCCCAGCCATATGGAGGGCAGAAATCAAAAATCCGCTGGCTATGCCAACCGATTCCGGCACGTAGTAGTGTTTCAGCCGATTGCCTTGCTCATCCTCGCCCCAGCGCTGGGCGAAAATGACGATCAGCCAGGGAGCTTCTTCAAGAAAGGGCTTGTTGTCGTCGGTGCCCAGATGGGCCAGCGCGTCCAGCCACTCCTCACCGGCACGACCGGCATAGAAAGCGCGTTCTTCCTCCTCCGCAGCAAGACGGATTTGATGTTTGACTTCCGGATCGCTGATGGCAACGAAGTGCCAGGGCTGCTGATTGGCCCCCGATGGTGCATTGCCGGCTGTTTTAATGCAGGTTTCGATGATTTCGCGGGGAACCGGGCGGGTCGAATAGTGGCGCACGGTTCGGCGCGACTTCATGTCGGATTGGAACTGCCGGGCCCGCTGGCCCACGGTATCTGGTTCCGCTGACTCAAAGCCCAGAGGTTCGGTGATAAAGCTGGATTGGTCAGTCATGCAGCGCTCGCCAAATCAACACAGTTGAATTGGCGATACGTTAGTTCCGCAATTGAGAAGTGCAAGCGCTGATCAAGCGGCGCGCGGAGCTGCTCCACGGACATTGTCATCGACATGCAGTTCGAACTTTTCGAAATTGGCAATAAACTTGGCCACCAGATCGCGAGCGGCAACGTCATAGGCCTGTTTGTCAGCCCAAGAATCGCGGGGCCGCAATAACAGGTCGTCGACACCTGGCACGGAAACAGGAACTTCAAGGCCAAAATTCTCATCGATGCGCATTTCAGCGGCATTCAGCGAACCATCCAGCGCACCTTTCAACAGGGTACGTGTAGCAGCAATTGGCATGCGGGTTCCGACGCCGTAAGGACCACCGGTCCAGCCGGTATTGACCAACCAGCAGGTGGCGCTGTGTTCGGCGATCTTGTCGCGCAGCAAATTACCATAGACGCTTGGATGACGCGGCATGAAGGGTGCGCCGAAGCAGGTGGAGAAGGTCGCCTGGGTTCCGGCCACACCTTTTTCAGTCCCCGCAACCTTGGCGGTGTAACCGGAGAGGAAGTGGTACATGGCTTGCGCCGGGGTCATGCGGGCGATCGGCGGCAACACGCCAGAGGCATCGGCTGTCAACATGATGATGGTTGTCGGGTGAGGTGCGCGGGCGGTTTCTGAAGCATTTGGAATATAATGCATCGGATAGGCGACGCGGGCATTTTCGGTCAGCGAACCATCGTCGAAATCGGGTTCCTTGGTCTCCGGGTCGATCACCACGTTTTCAAGAATCGAGCCCCATCTTTGGGTGGTCGAATAAATTTCCGGCTCGGCTTCTTCGCTCAAGCGAATGGTTTTGGCGTAGCAGCCACCTTCGAAGTTGAAGATGCCATTGTCGGACCAGCCATGCTCGTCATCGCCGATCAATGTGCGTGAGGCGTCGGAAGACAGGGTCGTCTTGCCGGTACCTGAAAGGCCAAAGAACAAAGCGCTGCGATCATCGTCGCCCAGATTGGCAGAGCAATGCATCGGCATAACGCCCTTGGCTGGGAGGAAATAGTTGAGGGCACCAAACACCGATTTCTTGGTCTCACCGGCATATTCGGTTCCGCCGATCAGGACGATACCGCGCTTGAGATTGACCGCGATGACAGTTTCAGAGCGACACCCGTGACGCGCTGGGTCGGCCTTGAAGCTCGGCAAGTTGATGATTGTCATGTCCGGGTGGAAGGCCGACAACTCTTCAGCGCTTGGCCGTCTCAGCAGGTGCCGGATGAACAGGGCGTGCCAGGCGAATTCGAGGAAAATGCGGGCACCAACGCGGTAGGCAGGATCGGCGCCGCCAAACAGCTCCTGACCATACAGGTTCTTGTCCTTGGTATGCGCCATGAAGTCGGCATAGAGCACGTCAAAATGAGCTTCCGACATTGCCTGGTTGTTGTCCCACCAAACGGTGGTGTCAGTTTCGGAATCTCGAACAATGTACTTATCGGTGGCGGATCGGCCGGTATGTTTGCCGGTTTCAACGGCCAGGTTACCCTGAGCTGTTTCGATGCCTTCACCTTGTTGAACTGCCAGATCGAATAGTGTTTTTTCGTCGTCGTTCCAACGAACCTGTGCCAGCTGGTCCAAATTTACAGTGCCTGGGAACATATGCGTCATAACTCAGTGCCTTTGTTGATCAACAAATGAGAAAGAGGCTGCCGGCGGCGAAATACGACGGTGTCGCAATGCTGGAAACCAAAAACTGTATTTGTCTTCTGCGACCGGATTTGCAGCGGACCCTAGGCAGAGGAAACCGGCATGACAAGATAACGAAAGGCTAATTTGGAAGTGATTCGACCGGTTAATCGATTAAAATTGAAAGTTTTTTTTGACAGGATTAACGGCGTCAAAATTCAATCGTTTAGCTTTTTTTGGCCGCGGTGATTGCGCTATTGAGGGCTGGTCATAATTTGTGCGCAATTTTGGCAAATTGCTCCTGTGCTCAAAAAAGAGTCGGTTCTTGGCACAAACATCATTTGCCTCTAATCAATTTATACCGGCTGAAAATGGCCAGGCAGCAGGGCTTGATTCGCAGCTTTTGCCGCTGGAATGAAAAGTGGAGAGATTTCATGGCGACCATCGCCCTCGTCGATGATGACAGAAATATTCTGACATCGGTTTCCATTGCCCTTGAATCGGAGGGCTATCGGGTTGAGACCTATACCGATGGTGCATCGGCCCTGGATGGTCTGACCGCCAAGCGCCCTGATCTTGCAGTTTTTGACATCAAGATGCCGCGCATGGACGGTATGGAACTGCTTCGCCGGTTGCGTCAAAAGTCGGATCTGCCGGTGATCTTCCTGACGTCAAAGGATGATGAGATCGACGAATTGTTCGGTCTGAAAATGGGGGCGGATGATTTTATCACCAAGCCATTTTCCCAGCGTCTTTTGGTTGAGCGAGTTAAGGCGGTGCTGCGTCGCTCGGCGGCACGCATCGAAGGCGCCGCGCGTGAAGAAACAGCCGGTACCAACATGCTGGAGCGCGGACACCTGACCATGGACCAGGAACGCCATATCAGCCAGTGGAAGGGCAAGTCGGTGACATTGACGGTTACTGAGTTCCTGATCCTGTTCGCCCTCGCTCAGCGCCCTGGTGTGGTAAAATCCCGTGATTCACTGATGGATGCAGCTTATGATGATCAGGTTTATGTCGACGACCGCACCATCGACAGCCACATCAAGCGTCTGCGAAAGAAATTCAAGCAGGTCGACGATGATTTTGATATGATCGAAACATTGTACGGCGTGGGATATCGATTTAAGGAAGGCTGACGCATTGACTGATGCCCCTGTTTCAATTGGCACCGACCCGGAGGATGACAAGTCCTCTTGGTCTCGGGCAGCCGAGCGAAACGCCGCGTCGGCATCACAACATGTGGATTCTGCAGTCAATTCTGCATCTGATCAGAAACAGGCACCCCGATCCGGTATTCTGACCCGTCTCAGCGCCCCAATTTCAGAGATTTTCGGGCGCTATATTTTTTCCAGCCTGACCCAACGCATCATTTTCCTCAACATGGCAGCGCTGTTTGTGCTGGTGTCGGGCATTTTGCTGCTCAACCAGTTTCGCGACAGTTTGATCGAAGCCCGCGAAGAAAGCCTGCTGACTCAGGGTGAGATCATCGCCGCTGCTATATCGGCGCGCGCCAGTGTCGATACGGATTCCATCACCATCGACCCGGAACGCCTGTTGGAACTGCAAGCCGGGGAAAGCACATACCCGATGGAAAATGAGCTGGAAAACCTCGACTTTCCAATCAATCCGGAAGATGTCGCACCAATTTTGCGTCGCTTGATTTCACCAACCCGTACCCGGGCCCGCATTTATGACCGGGATGGCATTATCATTCTTGATTCCGACCGGCTTTATTCCAGCGGGCAAATCCTGCGTTTTGATCTGCCACCGATCGCTGAGAAACAACGTGATTTTCTGGAAAAATATTGGCTGCAATTCCGTGACTGGTTCTGGCAACGCGATCTGCCGCTTTACGTCGAAACGCCTGACGGCAATGGCACCGCCTATAGTGAGGTCGTCATAGCTCTGACCGGCAGTCCCGGCAGCAAGACGCGGCGTACGACGGGCGGCGACACAGTGGTGTCCGTTGCTGTGCCGGTGCAGCGTTTCCGCGCGGTACTCGGGGTGTTGCTGCTTTCCACCGAGGCTGGCGACATCGACAAGATCATCGCCCAAGAACGCTATGCAATCGTGCGCACATTTGGTGTGGCAGCTGCAGTGAGCGCCTTGCTGTCGATTCTTTTGGCTTCAACCATTGCCAGCCCGTTGCGGCGCTTGTCGGAGGCCGCAGAGCGGGTGCGGCTGGGCGTCAAAAACCGCGAGCAGATACCGGATTTCTCAGATCGTCGCGATGAAATTGGTCATTTGTCGAGCAGCCTGCGTGAGATGACGGAAAGTCTTTATGCTCGTATCGATGCTATTGAGCGATTTGCCGCCGATGTCAGTCACGAATTGAAGAATCCATTGACGTCTCTGCGCAGCGCCGTTGAAACGCTTCCTTTGGTCAAGAACAAGCAACAACATGAGAAGTTGCTGGAGATTATCAACCACGATGTCAGGCGGTTGGATCGGTTGATTTCCGATATTTCAGACGCTTCAAGACTGGATGCTGAACTGGCCCGCGATGATGCCGAACTGGTCGATCTTGAGGCCTTGCTTCAGGGCTACAAGGAAACCCACGACAATATAAACGCTACTGCCAAACTCAAATTGCCCAAGCTTACGCTGGACGTGCTGGCTACCCCGGCTGTCGCGCAACGAAAGAAATCCCCGTCGGGCAGTGGCGCAAGTCGTCAACGCAGTCGCAAAAAACCCAACTGGAACATTTCCGGGCACAAAGGCCGCCTCAGTCAGGTGATTGCCAATCTGGTGGAAAATGCCCGCGGCTTTGTGCCAGCAAAAGAAGGGCAAATCGACATCTCGCTTGCCCGGTCAAAGGATCATGCAATCATCACCGTGAGTGATAACGGACCGGGCATACCACCGGAAGACACCGAACGTATCTTTGAGCGCTTCTATACAGACCGCCCCTCAGGCGAGGCATTTGGACAGAATTCAGGTCTCGGCCTGTCTATTACCCGTCAAATCATTGAGGCGCATGATGGCACCATCATCGCCCGCAACCGCGGCATCGGCGATTCCCAAGGTGGAAGTGATCAAGAATCCGGTGCGGAATTTGTTGTCACCCTGCCGCTGGCCAATGCAAAAGGCTGATATGAGCAATCCAGAGCCAGTCAGCCAACATGGGTGTGCCATTGTATTGGGCGCTCGTGGGTTGATTGTGCTGGGACCGTCCGGCAGTGGTAAATCGCGGCTGTGCCATCTTCTGATTGAGCGCCGAACGGAACAGAGCCTTTATGCGCGCTGGGTGGCGGATGACCGGCTTTTTTTCGAAGAGGCCGGGGAGCAAGTCCCTGGCGACAAATTGATTGTCCGCTCACCCGATTCAATTGCTGGTTTAGCCGAACGACGTTTTCGCGGCATTGAACCAGTTTCCTATCAAACTAGAGCCGTTGTCGATCTTGTCGTGCAACTGGAACCAACTGAAAATCTCGAACGGTTACCTGATTCAAACTTGAAATGGACATCACTAGGAGGCGTTGAACTTCCTCTCATAAAGGTGCCCTGCCATCCGATTGAACAGGCAATTGAACTGGTCGAGGCTCATTTGAAGCAAAATTGACCCACTTATTGGGCTCCAATGGCTTGAATCCCATGAGATGGCAATATTTTGCTTGCAAGTGTGAAATTGCCTGTAAATATGGTGGTCGACCAGTTTGTGATCACGCTCAACAGGCAATAGATGATAGGACTTGTGCTCGTCACACATGGCTCTTTGGCCAAAGAATTCCAGCTCGCTCTGGAACATGTTGTTGGACCCCAGGAACAGGTGGATACGATTTCCATCGGACCGGACGACGATATGGAGCAGCGGCGTCAGGATATTCTTGATGCCGTGGGACGGGTCAATTCCGGCTCCGGTACAATAATTCTGACCGATATGTTCGGCGGTACACCGTCGAACCTGTCGATTTCCATTATGGAGCCTGGTCTGATCGAAGTCGTCGCCGGTGTAAACCTGCCGATGTTGATCAAACTGGCTGGTGTGCGCAGCAGCGACGATATGGATTCTGCTCTCGAAAAAGCGGTCGAGTCCGGCAAGCGCTACATCAATATTGCCAGCAAGGTGTTGTCAACCAAATGAGTGACTCGTCGGGGTCACAGACCCGCTGCGCCAATATTTGCAACAAACGCGGACTGCACGCACGCGCCTCAGCCAAGTTCGTCAAACTGGCAGAAACCTTTGATGCAGACATAACCGTATCTAAAGGCGGGGAAACTGTTGGCGGCACGTCCATTATGGGGCTGATGATGCTGGCCGCCTCGAAAGGATGCGACGTGGAAATTTCCGCCAGTGGACCTCAGGCAGACGACGCGCTGGATTCACTGCAGGCGCTGATCGAAGACAAGTTCGGTGAAGGCGAATAGGGCTTAGTCGCGCAGGTTTTCGCCACCGTCATCAAGCTTTTCCGGCAATTGCCAATAACGAAATTGCGGCGTCCAATCGGTTGATTGGATCCCAGTCAGCGCCAAGAAGTGCCACATTGGCGAATACAGATCGCCGGGCCCGAAGGATGTTCGTCCCGTCTTATAAATCTTGCCGTCGCGCATCTGGTAGGCCGCCGCCCCGGGATAGTTGGAATGTTCGCCCATGGTGCATTGTTCTTCCATATAGAGGCCACCACCATGGGATGCGGTTCTGAATTTCCATCCGCGGTTCATCGCCATGCGTCGCTGTGATGCCGGAGCGTCTTTGGATACCATCGCAACCGCCATTGCGTCTTCCAGATGATCGATTATTCCGTTTATGCCGTCTGCCCATAGCGTGCAGTAGCGGCAGCCCTGGCCCATATTGTGGATCATCAGCAACCGTTCTCGCCCGGCAAACAGATTTTCAAGGCCAACCCGGCCTTCAAGAGTTTCAAACTGGTAGTTTTGGACTTCCGCATTGGCCTCGCTGCTGCGCAAGACTGCGAGCTGCTGGGCCTTTTCCATAATTTCGAGCTCAAGCTTATCCGCTTCCGTCATGACGTATCTCCTCTTGTGCCTGCCCAGTTATTCCAACCCAGTGGAACTAACCTGACTCGATAAAGCCTGTCAGGCAATGATCGGCGTCGCTGGTTGTCGCCGCTAAAAGGCGCTATGTAGGGTGGAAGCCGCAGCTGACAAGTCACGGAGAATGAGCACTTGATCGATTCCCACCATCACCTGTGGAACCCACAGCGGGGCGACTATGACTGGATGCCAAAGGACGATGAGATCCTATACCGGCAATATGCGGTTTCCGATTTGCATACAGTGGCAGCAGCCAATGGCATAACTCAAACTGTCTTGGTCCAGGCTGCTCCCAGCGTGCACGAGACTGAATATATGCTTGGAATTGCCGACAGCACACCGCTGGTCGCAGGTGTTGTCGGCTGGATCGATTTTGAAGACAGACATGACCGCAGCCATCTGGAACGTCTGGCCCAACACGGCAAGCTGAAATCCATTCGCCCGATGGTGCAAGACATAGAAGATGACGACTGGTTGTTGGGTGAAGATATCCAGTGGGCCTTTGACGCGATCACCGAACTGGATCTGTGCTTTGATGCGCTGGGCTTTGCCAAACATGCCTCCCGCTTTCTCGAGATCTTTCAGCGCTACCCCGATATGCGCGCCGTTATTGACCACTCATTCAAGCCACAAATCGTTGATGGTTCATTTGAAGAATGGGCGGCGGATATTGAGAAATTAGCGAGCCAGACCGGTGCCGTCATAAAACTTTCAGGGCTGGTAACGGAGGCGGGTGACCGGGCCAATTTAACGGCCATGCAACCCTATGTTGATCACGTCATTTCCAGTTTTGGTGCCGACCGGGTTATGTGGGGGTCCGATTGGCCGGTCTGCCGGCTTTCGATGGAATATGGTGACTGGTTGGGGTTGGCCAAGTCCATGACGGCAGGACTGGGCGAAACAGCTGACACGCAAATCTATTCGCAAACAGCGCGCCAATTCTATCGTCTGGGTAGCGATGCGGAGGGTTAGACCCTCTCAGAGTTGCGTCTTTCTAATCCTGAAAGGGTCTAAATGCCGAATACTGACTTGCTAATATCATTTCTTCTGGCGACAGCGGTGTTTGCCTATATGCCAGGCCCGGCCATGATCTATGCCACAGCCCAAACCATAGGGGGTGGTAAACGCGCTGGCTGGATGGCTGCCCTTGGCATCCATGTTGGTGGTTATGTCCATGTCTTTGCTGCGGCCTTTGGATTAGCCCTTTTGTTTCAGGCGGTCCCGTCCATCTATGTGTTTTTGAAGTTGGTTGGTGCGGCCTATCTTGTCTGGCTCGGAATTGGTTTGTTTCGAGCTAAGGTGGATACTTCAGAAGCATCGGAGGTGATCAAACCCAAATCCGCCTCAAAAGCCTTTGTTGCCAGCGCCATGGTTGAGATTTTCAATCCAAAAACCGCGTTGTTTTTCCTCGCCTTCCTGCCGCAGTTCACCGATCCCACCGTTGCCTTTCGAGTCTGGGCGCAATTGCTGATCCTTGGCACCATTGTCAACGTCATGTTCTCAAGCGCGGATGTGGTCTGCGTGCTAATGTCGACCAAGGTGATGGCGCTGATGAACCGTTCCCAATCAGCCAACAGGCTGGCCCATCGATTTGGTGGCACGCTGCTCGTTGGACTTGGCATTAATCTGGCCGTCAGCCGCCAATAGCCACAGCATTGCCACCGCCCCACCGCGGCCGCCGCCGTTGCACTTTTGCCTTCGGCGTACTGCTCGCAAGCCACGCCGCATAATTTAGTTGACCTATCAACGGAAAATGTAAATGCTTATGCCATGACCAGAGATTCCGAAACAGTTGAGCGCGAGGCTTTGGGGTTCAACAAGAACCTGACCTATCGATTGACAAGGTTACAGAACAAGCTCAACGCTCAGGCTGCGCAGATCTTGCGCAATCATGACGGTCCAACACTTACCGATTGGCGCATCTTGCGCATACTCAACAGTCTAAAGCAGTCAACTTTGGCTGAAATTGTCTCTCTGACCAACATGGATAAAGGGCAATTAAGCCGCCGGATATCGGCTTTGGTAGAACAGGGCATGATCCATGCTCAGCCGGATGTTGATGACTTCCGTAAGCAAAATTTGACCATTTCAGAGACTGGCCGAGCGGCCCATGAACGCGTTTTGCCAGCGATGCGGGCGCGGCGAAATCATTTGGCAAACGAAATCAGCGAAGAAGAATATGCCACCTTTTTGAGCGTTTTGGATCGCATCAACACAGCTGCAAATAATCGGGATTTTTAGATGAGCAATACCAACCTACTGGTCATCGTTTCTGATGAGCATCAATCGCGCGCCATGGGTTGTGCCAACCATCCATTTGTTGAGACTCCGGTTTTGGATGATCTCGCCGCCCGGGGCATGCGCTACACCAATGCCTATACGCCGAGCCCAATTTGTGTGCCGGCACGGGCCGCATTCGCCACTGGACAATATGTTCACCACAACCGGCTCTGGGACAATGCCATGCCTTATACCGGTGAGATTGCCGGATGGGGCCATGCACTTCAGGCCAACAATGTGCCGGTCGAGAGCATCGGTAAGTTGCATTACCGCGCCGAGGAGGATCCGGCGGGATTTGACGTTGAACACATTCCGATGATGGTGGTCGATGGGGTTGGCATGGTCTGGGCCTCGATACGCAAGGAAGATGAACGCGTCAGCAGCAAGAACCGCATGTTGGGAAACTATATCGGCCCCGGCTCGAGCAAATATACCGAGTATGACGAGGCTGTCGTTGATCGAACCTGCCAATGGCTGGCGAGCAGGGCAAAGGAGCTAGAACAACCCTGGTGTCTTTATGTCGGGCTGGTGGCACCGCACTTTCCTTTGGTTGTGGCGCAGGAGTTTTATGACAAATATCCGTTGAGCAGTCTGCCCGAACCAAAACTGCACCCGTCGACTGGCTATCGTCGCCATCCTTGGGTGGAAAAGCAAAATGCAATGATGGATTCGGAAACCAAATTTGTCGATGCCGAAGAGCGTCAGCAGGCGATGGCCTGCTATTATGGATTGTGCAGCTTTCTGGATCACAATATTGGGCGCATTCTTGAAGCCATGGAAAAGGCTGGTCTGACCGATTCAACTGACATCATATATACCAGCGATCATGGTGATAATGTCGGCGCGCGCGGGCTTTGGGGTAAATCCAACATGTATGAGGAATCAGCGGCGATACCGATGATTGCTGCGGGGCCGAGTTACAATCACGGCACCTGCGATACGCCGGTTAGCTTGCTCGATCTTTCAGCAACAATCGTGGAACATTTCGGCACTGGGTTGCCAGTTACGGGACCAGGACAAAACCTCAATACGCTGGCCCACCACGACTATGACGGCGATCGTGTGGTGTTTAGTGAATACCATGCAGCAGGCGCGGTCAGCGGTGCGTTCATGGTGCGCAAAGGCAACTGGAAATACATTCATTATGTAGGATTTGAGCCGGAATTGTTTGATTTGGCAAAGGACCCCGAAGAGACCGAGAATTTAGCCAATTCTCCTGTCTACGCGGAAAAGAAGCAGGAAATGCACGGCGAATTACTGAAGATTTGTGATCCGGAGGCCATGGATCAATTGGCCCATGCCGATCAGGCGGCGCTGATTGACCGGATGGGTGGTCGAGAAGCTGCGCTGAAACTGGGTGCACCTGGCGCAACACCACCTCCCGAGGTGTTGGCATGAAGATTACCTGCCTGGGAACTGGCTGCCCCGAACCCAATCCACGCCGCGCTTCATCCGGCTATCTGGTAGAGGTCGGTAAAGATGTTATTTTGATGGATTGCGGTGGCGGGGTTTTTGACAGGCTCATTCAATCGGGTCGCAAACCATCGGATATCACCCACCTGTTCTTTACCCATCTGCATACCGACCACATGATGGATTATGCGCGCCTGGTCCATGCCGCTTGGGATGAGGGCGGCGCCGCGATGAAGGTCATTGGACCGGCACCCATTTCCAAGATTACTGATAAGCTATTTGGCCGCGATGGCGTATTTGCCACAGACCTGGCCGCCCGAACAGAATTGAAGGGCAGCCAGGAAGTCTGGCTGGAGCGGGGCGGGACCCTGCCACGACCCTGGCCGCAGCCCGAGATACTGGAAGTAGAACCTGGATTTTCCTACTCTGGCGATGGCTGGAGCCTGTATTCCTGCAATGCACCCCACGCCCAGCCATTGCTCACCTGCATGGCCTTCCGCCTCGAGGCGGCGGGTAAGTCGGTTGTTTATACTGGTGACTCGGCGCTATGTGATGAAGTCGAGCAATTGGCGCAGAATACGGATTTGCTGATTCACTGGTGCTATCGAATGAGTGGCGACGTGACCAATGAGTTCATTCGCAAGATGTCACCCGATCCGATCGAAATTGCTTGTTTGGCAACACGATGCGCAGTCGGCCAAGTGCTGGTGACACATCTGCGTGCGTCCATGGATACAGATGATGGCCGCAGGCAGATATTGGCGGAGCTTGCCGCCAATTTCTCAGGTGTTTCCGGAATTGCGGAAGATCTTTTGCAGATAGAGATCTAAGTCCAACTAGCCGTGGAGCGTCCCGAAGGTTCTCAGGCTGCCATTAACCGTCGTTGGGTTATGCACTTCCAGTCGTCCATAGGACCAAACATCTGGCGCATTTCCAGATAGCTCGCCCGCCAGAACGGGAAGCGTTCCAACACGGTCATCAGATCTTTTTCAACATCACAGGCCATCAATGTCAGTTCAGCCTGAAGCGGTGCACACCAGACCGGACCAGCAATCGTCTTGGCCATGAAAACTCTGTTGTAGAAGGGTGCATGTCGCTTGTTAACCAGCGACAGGGAATAGGACGCCTCAAAATATTGTACTGCCAGGATTGCTACTCGGAGCAGCAAATAAGGAAGTTCAGGATAGTCCCGCGCCGCATCTACATCTGCGACCAGCCGGCCTGGGTCGATCACAACGCCACCCGATTCCAGCAACTTTCCAACCGCTTCGGGTGCATAGGAACTGCTCTGGCAATTTGGTGAAGACTGTGTGGCGACAGTGATTTTGACTGAGCCAACCAAACGACCATCGATAAAAACGCCGACGGTGTCAGAGTTTTCCTCGTGTGGATCGTCGATCGCCTCTGCGGCCCATTCTTCTATATCGGTGTTGTTTTTGGCGTAAGCCTTGCGGCGCAGATGGTAGACCGCCTCGCGATCTTCAAAATCGATCATGCGCCGATATTCAACCCGATGCATCAGCGATTCGATACGCTCATTCAAGGATAGGTTTTTGGATTCCGCACCACGCGGTTCCACAGTTTTTAGGTTTGGTAAGCTGCTCATGTTGCCCCGTGAACTACTGTTTACCGCTTACGTTTAGGTTAACGAAAAGTTAATCGATGTAAAGCGTTTTGGTAGCAAAATGAGCGAAATGGTTAATAAAATTAAGGAATTCGTGATTGAAGATTCTTAATCGGCATAAATAATTCTTAAGCTGCCAGGCCGTTGGCCTTTCCAAGTTTGTCCATCATGGCCTTGTGGGCGAGTTGACGCTTGTCCAAAAGCGAGCGCACCACCTCTCCTGAAACAGGCTTGCTGAACAAATATCCCTGTATCTCGTCAATCGGTGTCTGGGCGCGCAACATCTGCAATTGTTCCGTTGTTTCAACGCCTTCAATCACAACAGTGTGGCCAAGTTTCTGGCCAAGCGCGGTGACGGCCTGAATAAGGGTGAGGCTGTTGGAATTTTGATGCATGTCGAGAATGAAGGAACGGTCGATTTTGATCTTATCGAGTGGCAGCTCATTCATATAGCTGAGACTGGAATAGCCTGTGCCGAAGTCGTCCAGCGAGATGCGAACACCCATTTCCTTAAACTGGTTCAACAGATCAATGGTTTGCTCGACATTTTCCAGCATCAACGATTCGGTGATCTCCAATTCAAGCCGCTCCGGCTCCAGCCCGCTTGTGATCAACGCGTCCTTGACGGTCTGGGCCAGGTCACCCTGTTTGAACTGCAAGGGTGACAAATTAACCGCTACTCGTGTCCCGCCGGGCCAAGAGGCACAGGCATGACATGCTTCAAACAGCATCCAGGAACCGATATCAACGATCAGACCGAGTTCTTCGGCAATCGGGACGAATGTCGCTGGAGAAATGAAGCCGTTGGTCGGATGGCTCCAGCGCAACAGTGCTTCGCAAACGGTCACCCGGCCTTCTCTTATATTGACGATCGGCTGGAAGTGGGCCTCGAACTGATCACCAGCGAGAGCCAGTCGAAGATCGCCTTCTAACTTGTGGCGGCGCTGCATTTCCCGGCTCATTTCAGAGTTGAATACCCGCCAATCGCCGCGACCGTTTTTCTTGGCGCTCAACAGCGCCAGGTCAGCGTTTTGCAGAAGCTTCTCAGAGTTGTCGTTTTCTGGGCCGCTCAACACGATGCCAATGCTGCATTCAAGCACAACCTTGCGGCCACCCACCCTGAATGGTTTGGCAAACGAATCGCAAATGGTGTCGGCCAGGCTCGCAGCCAGATCGAGGCTCCCTTTTTCGCGGATGACAATAGCGAATTCATCGCCGCCATAGCGTGCGCAAACACCCAGTTTCTCTGATAGTCCAGCCAACCGTTCGGCGACATTGCGCAGCAACAAATCACCCTTGCTGTGACCCAGAGCATCATTGACCTGTTTGAACCTGTCCAGGTTCACCAGCAGCACTGCGCAGGATTCTTCGTTGTTCAACTCTTTCAACTGATCGTCGATATGTTGCGGAATTTGGTTGCGGTTCATCAAGCCGGTTAGGCGATCAAAACGGACCATATGTTCAATTTTGGAAGCGGCATCAACTTCGCGTGTGATGTCTTCAAACGTCATCACCAGACCGCCATTTTCCATGCGCGATGCACGGAACTTGATGCTGAATTTCTTGCGCGTGCCAAGTTCAAAGAACAGCACGACGGAACCCTGTGCCGGATTGTCCATCCACTGGCGCACTTCCACCGTGTGTTCGTCGGTCAGTCCAAAATCACTGTTCAGCAGTCTGACAAGACTATCGGCTTCAATACCGTGGAGCGATTCCAGGGGTTTGCCGATAAAGGTGGCAATGTGCTTGTTGGCAACTTCCAGCTTGCCTTCAGCATCAAACATGCAAATGCCCTGGGGCACGTTTTCCAGCGCATTGTTGAACTGAGTTGCCAATTGCTCCGCCTTCCGGCGGTTAATAACGTTATTGTACAGGTTTTCGCGTTGCCGGGCTGCCAGTTTTTTGAGGCCAAACACATAGGGCATCAGCATGAATGCCAGGGCAAGATAGGCATCGCCCATATATATAAAGCCACCGATCAGCGGCAAACCAACTGCCATGATCTGACTGTTGACCAGCCGGGCAAGCGGAAAGTTTCGGCCGCAAACGCCGATCAGATTGCCCAAAATAATGGAGATCGAGACGAACTGGGAAAAGGCATTGCCGGTCAATATGCTGATCGGGAACCAAACGCCGAGCACAAGTGTGTGCAACACGGCCACGAGCGTGTACCAATCTTCCCACTTTTGATAGTCGAATAGGTCAGGGTCGACACCGCGTTCCTTGCGCTGGAAGGTGATGGTCAGCAGATAGCGGCTGCAACCAACAACAAACATTGCAACGGCAAGGAAATAGAGCGCCAGAGACGCAGACATATAGGCTGTCAGCCCGACTGCTATTGTCGTTGTAGGTACGCCCACCAGCAACAATTTATCTTCCGAATAAATTGACTGAACAAAAGATCGATGAACTGATCGTTCTGTTTGCTGGTCTGTCTGCTGCGTCGAGTTCATAGGTTATGCCACCCCCAAGGCTTGTGCCTGCAAGGCTAGGTCACGTTCCTAAACTTTTAGATAAAATTTTACCGATGGATTGATCTTATGGCTAAACGAAGGTTAATCCCCTTTGAGCAACTAAACGATCTACGTCAGATCCGACTGCAAACAGGTGAGAACGATGAAAATTGCAATGATCGGAACAGGCTATGTGGGTCTTGTGACGGGAACCTGCCTTGCCAAGATTGGCCACGAAATCATTTGCGTGGATCAGGATGAGACTAAAGTTGAAGCTTTGCGGGGCGGCGTGATTCCGATCTATGAACCTGGATTGGAGGAAATCGTAGTCGAAAGTGTGCAAAATGGTATGCTCTCCTTCACCACAGATCTGACATTAGCGGTGGAATCGGCGGAAGTGATTTTCATCGCTGTCGGCACGCCACAGGCGTCAGATGGGCGCTCTGATCTTAGCCAGGTCGAGACTGTAGCAAAGCAGATTGCAAAATCCGCCAACGGCAACAAACTGATTGTCGTCAAGTCGACGGTTCCAGTTGGAACCTGCCGACGGGTCGGACGTATTCTCGGCAAGCATTGCGCCGACCATGAATTTCAGGTTGCATCAAATCCCGAATTCCTGCGGGAAGGTAATGCGATATCTGACTTCATGGAACCGGATCGTATCGTATATGGAACCAATTCGAATGATGCTGAGGTAATCATGGATGCAATCTATGCTCAGTTCAGCGCCAGCACCGTTCCTGTCGTCAAGACCACATTGGAAACCTCTGAGCTAATTAAATATTCCGCCAATGCCTTTCTCGCGGCCAAGGTGGCGTTCATCAATGAAATGGCAAATTTATGCGATGCAACCGGCGCAAATGTTGAGGATTTGTCGGTCGGCATCGGCCTTGATACGCGTATTGGCAAGGCCTTTTTGAAACCTGGACCGGGTTATGGCGGGTCATGCTTTCCCAAGGACACCCTGGCGTTGACGATTCTGGCGCAGGAAGCTGATTCACCCTCTCGCATTATCGAAAGCGTGGTGGATTCCAATTCCAACCACATTCGCCGCCTGGGCCGAAAAATTGCTGAGTTCTGTGCCGGCAGCTGGGGGGTGGACAGCAAGAACCCACTGATCGACAAGCGTGTTGCCGTGCTTGGGTTGGCGTTCAAAGCCAATACGGACGATATTCGGTCTGCTGCCAGTACTGTGATTGCACCGCTGTTGATCAAACAGGGAGCCAGCGTCATTGGCTTTGATCCAGAAGCTGCAGCGGCTGCGGAAGCAGCGATTGATCACATTGAAACCACCACCAAAATTGATGAAGCGCTGGAAGGCGCGGATGCCGTGGTCGTGTTGACTGAATGGGATGTCATCAAAACACTGGATTGGGCCGAAAAAAGACCACTATTGAATGCTCCAGTGGTGATTGACCTTCGAAATTTGTATGCGCCGGAGCAAATGTCTGATTTGGGCTATCAGTATTTGTCCCTGGGCAGACCCCAACCTGTCTAGGCCTCCAATGGGCTGGCGACACAAATTGGACCCATTGCATGCCCACACAACCGTTGCAGTTCGCTTCAGAGCAATCTAAGGTCCGGCCGGGTGGGACAAGGGTAGCGCAGTCAGGGACAATGAAACGCCTCAACGACGCCCGAATATTGATGTATAGTCACGATACGTTCGGGCTTGGGCACCTGCGACGCTGCCGCGCCATTGCCCATGCACTGGTCGACCGGTTCAAGGGTCTGACTGTGCTGATTATTTCCGGTTCGCAAATTGCTGGGGCCTTTGATTTCAAGGCGCGGGTGGATTTCGTCAAGATTCCCAGCGTCATCAAGCTCTATTCCGGCGAATATACGTCGATCAGCAACCACATTGATATTGCTGACACGTTGGCCATTCGCGAAGCCCTGATTCTTGAAACTGCAGAGTTTTTTGATCCGGACGTGTTCATCGTCGACAAGGAACCGATGGGTCTGCGCGGCGAGGTGGAAAAAACCCTTGTTGCACTTCAGATGAAGGGCTGTACCACGGTTCTTGGTCTGCGCGATGTGATGGATTCAGCAGAATTACTCGAAGAAGAATGGCGCAAAAAAGAGGTGATGGAGAAAATTGCTAGCCTCTACGATGAAATCTGGATCTATGGCCCTGACGATTTCTGGGACCCGCTGCAAGGTTTGAACACGCCACAGCGGATCCGTGACAAGCTACGCTATACAGGGTTTTTGCAGCGTGAAACGCCGAGTTCTGACCATCACAGGATGCAGCAGCCCCTGCCGGACAACTATATCCTGGTCACTGCGGGTGGTGGTGGCGACGGGGCGGATTTGATGTCGATGGTGCTTGCTGCCCGCGAACATGACCGCAATTTGGTGTATCCTCTGGTGCTGGTACCTGGGCCATTTATGAAAAGCGAACAGCGCGAAGAGATCCATCAGCGTGCAAACAATTTAAAAGACGTGGTGGTGATCGACTTCGACAATGAGCTCGAAACCATCATGGATGGTGCCACAGCGGTGGTCGGCATGTGCGGCTATAATACATTTTGCGAAATTCTGTCGTTTGACAAACCAGCCCTGTTTGTACCGAGAACCCGGCCCCGCAAGGAACAGCTCATTCGGGCAACCCGTGCCAATGAGTTGGGGCTGACACAGGTGCTCGACACAGACAACGCTATTGACCCGGCGAAAATGGCCGATGCGCTGCATGCATTGCCAAATCAGCCGCCTCCAACGGCATCCAACTATGATCTGCGCCTCGACGGATTGCCAAAAATCTGTGCGCGTATTGAGCACATGCAGGGCGCAGAGCAGCAGGGCAACGATAAGCTAGCCGAGAGTTCATCACTGACTTCGACGCCCCAGTCGTCTTCGTCTTCGTCGTCGCCGCCGCCGCCGCCGGAAGAGCACGCCGTAACCTGATGACTTCCAATAACAAGGTTGCCATTTTCCTGAAAGGCTATCCGCGTTTGTCGGAAACCTTCATCGCGCAAGAGATTCTCGGTCTGCAAAAGGCCGGGCTTGATCTGGAACTGGTTTCCTTGCGTCATCCAACGGATAGCAAGCGCCATCCGGTGCATGAAGAAATTACGGCTCCGGTTCGGTATTTGCCGGAATATATTCATGACGAGCCGAAGCGGTGTCTTAGGGCCTGGTTGAAAGTCCGCCATTTGCCAGGCTATCGAAAGGCACGGTCGGTCTGGCTGAAGGATCTTTTCCGCGATCGCACGCGCAATCGTGTGCGCCGCTTTGTCCAATCACTGGTTGCCGCTGCCGAACTTGGCGATGATATTGCCTGGCTCTATGGTCACTTCATCCACACACCGGGATCGGTCACCCGCTATACCGCCATTATGCGAGATCTGCCCTATTCGATCAGCGCCCATGCCAAGGACATTTGGACATCGCCCGATTGGGAGCTTAGCGAAAAATTGGATGATGCCCAGTGGACTGTAACCTGTACCAAAGGTGGTGCCGATCACCTGGCTTCGCTGGCCTATAAAGAAGACGCGGTGAAGCTGCTTTATCATGGTCTGGATCTGAGGCGCTTTCCGGTGCCGCCGGAAGAGCAAGGCGCCGATAGCTCCGGCCGACCGGCGCGCGCCTTTCGCAACGGTGCAGATGTCAGCGATCCGGTACAGTTTTTGAGTGTCGGCCGCGCGGTTGAAAAAAAGGGGTTCGACACGCTGCTGGATGCGTTGAGTTTGCTACCAGCCAATCTGAATTGGCGTTGGACGCATATTGCCGGTGGACCACTGCTCGGCAAGATGAAGCAGCAGGCGCAGGAGTTGGGCCTGACCGATCGCCTGGAATTTCTGGGCAGTCAGGCACAATCACGTGTGTTGCAAGCCTATCGAGAATGCGACGTGTTTGTTTTGCCCTGCCGTATTGCGCCTGATGGAGATCGGGACGGGCTGCCCAATGTGATTGTCGAGGCGCAAAGCCAAAGTCTCCCAGTGATTTCAACGCCCATCTCGGGTATTCCTGAGTTGATTACAGATGGCCGAAATGGCCTGCTGGTTGAACCGAATGACCCGCAAAAACTTGCCGCTGCGTTGGTTGAATTGGCCCGCGATCCCAAACGTCGACAACAGATGGGCAAAGCTGGAATGAAAATTGTTCGCTCGGACTTCGATGCAGCTAACGAGATCAAGCAATTGATCAGGCTCATGCGCCCAAATTCGACCCAGGACCCTCTCCATGGCGGATAAGCCAAGAATTCTCTTTTATTTTCTGCATCTTCTGGGTGTTGGCCACGTCTACCGCGCCCAACGATTGATCGAAGGGTTTGCCAGTCGCGGGTTTGCCATTGATGTGATTTACGGCGGCTCTCGGCTCGCCGACATCGTGTTTGCGGCAGACAGCGTGCATTATTTGTCGCCGATACGGGCCGCCGATAACAGTTATTCCAGCTATCTCGATGCTCATGATCGCCCGCTGGAAAAGCCCTTTCAGGAGCAGCGTGCGCGGGAAATTCTGACTATTTTTGATCAACTCGATCCAGACATTGTTTTGACTGAAGCCTTTCCTTTTGGCCGTCGCATGGTGCGCCATGAAATGAAGGCACTGCTTGAGGCGGCCGAAAACCGGCAGCCAAAGCCGCTCGTGGTCTCGTCTGTGCGCGACATCCTTCAGGAACGCAAGAAGGCCGGTCGGGTTGAGGAAACCTGCGACTGGATTGACCGGCATTTCGATCATGTTCTGGTGCATTCGGACCCGCAGGTCATACGCCTGGATTCAACCTTTCCGCTGACCGACCGGATTGCCGACAAGTTGTCCTATACAGGTTTTGTTGTGCCACCGACTAAGGCCGCTGCCGGAGCGACAGCGTTCGACGTGCTGGTTTCCGCCGGAGGCGGTGCTTTTGGTGGCGAGTTGATGGCCTGCGCAATGGCGGCTGCCAAACAGGACGGCGGTCACAATTGGTGCCTCTCGACAGGCCCCAATCTTGCGTCGGACCAGTATGAGAAACTGACCAGGGATCTGCCGTCCCACATTACGGTGACGCGCTATTTACCTAATCTGGCAGAGCAGATGAAGCGGGCCGGTGTTTCGATTTCCCAATGCGGTTACAATACTGCCATGGATGCATTGGCTGCTCACCGTGACAGCAATTGCCGGGCCGTATTTGTCCCCTACGATACCGAAGGCCAAAGCGAGCAGTTGCGACGCGCTCAGTTGCTGAAAGAGGCAGGCTATGCCGTTTGCCTTCCGCAATCGAAACTGACGTCGCAAGCGCTGCTGCAAGCCTGTGAAAAGGCTAGATTGCTGAAACAGGTTCAGCACGAGGTCGATTTTGGCGGGGTCAAAAACAGTGCCAAGATGCTGCGCAGTTTTTTGGATGCAAGATGACTCGTATCGCCTTTTACGCCACGATCAAGCCACCGGATCATCACATCGCGTCCGGCGACCGGCTGATTGCCCGCAACCTGATGTCGGCGTTGGCCTTGGCCGGTTACGATGTAGAACTGGCCAGCCGCCACATTGCCTATTCCAAGCGCGAAGCTGACGAATATTTTGAGCAACGAAAATCTGGTGCGCTGGATGAAGCCGACCGGCTGATCGCTGAACTGGCCAATTCACCCCCCGATATCTGGGTGAGTTATCATCCATATTGCAAGGCGCCGGACTGGATTGGGCCCCGGGTCAGCGCCGCCCTGGGCATTCCCTACGTCACCATAGAGGCGGCCAGGACGGGACAGGGGTTTGAAAACGGTGGCGACCGTTGGGCTAAGTGGCGTCACGAAGCACAGCAGGGTCTGAAGTCGGCAGATCTGCATCTCGCCTTCAAACCAACAGACACGGCCTATCTAAGAGAGTTGCTGGGAGAAGACGCTCCCATTTCAATGATCGCCCCGTTCATCGACACAACAATCCCAGAAAAGCTGCCAGCCGTCGACCAGCCTTCCCACTGGCGCCCGGGTTCACCGGTCTTGGTGACAACGGGAATGATGCGCCCTGGCAAGAAAGTCGAGAATTATCGCCTGTTGGCTGAAGCGCTGACGTCGTTGCAATCCTTGCATTGGAACCTTGTGATCATCGGTGGTGGACCGGAAGAGGATACGATTCGATCGTTTTTTGCCGACATTGATCCTGATCGCCTTCACTTCGCTGGAATTGTCTCTCATGAACAGGTCCTGGCCACCATGAGGGCGGCTGATCTGTTTGTCTGGCCGGGTTGGAAGGAGCCAATTGGCATGGTCTATCTGGAAGCTCAGATGATGGGCCTGCCGGTCGCGGCGCTGGACTCAATGGGTGTTTCCCTGTCGGTCTACCATGGAAGAACCGGCCTATTGGCGGCGCAAGATGATCAGCAGGGTTTTGTCGACAATTTGTCAACCCTGATTTCTCATCCCAGCCTGCGGCAGGACTTTGGCCAGTCTGCGCAGGTTAGCATCGCCAAAAAACATTCCATGGCGGCGGCAGCAGGGACACTGAAAGCTGCTTTGGATCCACTGGTTGCCGGTTAATCAAGAAAGCATCCTGCTGTTTGAATTCTGCAGATCTCGACGTAAGAACTGGATATGAGAAATGTCTGAGGCGATTCGACCGTTTTTGAAAATGTTGAGAAATTTTTCGCAGCTTGCCGCTTCAATGCTGGCCATTTCACTCACCCTGTCGCCCTTTACTGTCTCGCCACTCGCCGCTGCGCCTCATATTGTTGTTGATCTTGATTCCGGACAGGTCCTGTCGGATCAGCAGGCGTTCGATCCCTGGCATCCGGCTTCGCTGACCAAATTGATGACCGCCTACTCGGTGTTTCGTGCGATCACAAATGGAAGCGCACGCGCAGACCAGGCGGTTCGTATCAGCCGCAATGCCGCAAAACAGCCACCCAGCCGCATTGGGTACCGGGTTGGCACCACAATGACCCTGGATAACGCCCTCAAACTATTGCTGGTTAAATCCGCCAATGACGTGTCGGTGGCAATTGCTGAAAGCGTGTCCGGATCGGTGCCGCGTTTTGCCCAGCAGATGACCCGCGATGCCCGGCAACTTGGCATGAGTGGGTCACAATTCGTCAATCCCCATGGGCTGCATGACCGCCGTCAGGTGACAACCGCCCGAGATATGGCCTTGCTGGTTCAGGCTCTCCACAAGACCTATCCACAATATCGCGCGATGTTTGAAACCCCGTCGGTGCTTGCTCCCAGACGCACCAAAAACGGTAAGACAATCCAACGTCTTTACTACTCCTACAACCTGTTGTTGGAGCGCTATCGTGGAGCCGATGGTTTCAAGACTGGGTTTGTCTGTGCCTCTGGATATAATTTTATTGGTTCTGCCACCCGTTCCGGCCGCCGTATCGCAGCAGTGGTTATGGGCCGAGATTCCCAAACCAGCCGTGCCGTTGATGCTGCCAAGCTGATGACCGAAGGCTTTCAGCAACCGTTGAATGCGGGGCAACCGATCGACAAATTGCAACCCGGTGGAGCGGTGCCAACGGGCCCACGCAATATGCGCAACACTATTTGCACGCAGCAGGCCCGCGCTGCCCGCTACGAGCCCGGGGCTGGCCAGGCTGTGATCGAGTCGCCTTGGCTGCTGAAACGGGAAATCACTCGCTCGCCGCTGCAGGTCAGCCTGCTTGGTCGCGCAACAGCTTTGGCGGCTCTGGCCCGCGTCCCTTTGCCCAACTTCCGCCCTGCCAGCGCTATCCAACCGACCAAACTTGAGCCCGTCGAACCAGTTGCGAAAGTGGCTGAAGTCGGGAAATCACCTATTCCTCTTCCTTCGTTTCGTCCGAGCAGTTGATGGCTGATCCACTTCCAGTCAGCCTGATCACCGGTTTCCTGGGAGCAGGAAAGACCACGCTTCTCAACCGTCTGCTCAATCAGGGCGAGTTGAAGGACACGGCCGTTATCATCAATGAATTTGGTGATGTCGGCATCGATCACCTGCTGGTTGAAACGGCCGATGAAGGAATTGTTGAACTGTCGGACGGCTGCTTGTGCTGCACCATTCGCGGCGACCTTGTCGACACGTTGACCCGACTGATAAATCTTGAATCGCTGCCCGCTCGGATTGTTATCGAATCCACCGGTCTTGCTGACCCCGCTCCTATCCTTCAGTCAATCATGGGACATCCGCTGCTGAGCGAATTGCTGCGGTTGGATGGAGTGGTAACATTGGTGGATGCCATCAATGGCATGAGTACACTTGATTCCCATGACGAGGCAGTCAAACAGGTGGCGGTGGCCGACCGCCTGGTCTTGACAAAAACGGGCAGCGAGGGAGTTCCACGCGCGCTTGCCGAGCGCTTGAAGTTGCTCAATCCGACGGCAAAGTGTTTTGACGAAAATCGCGATAGCCCTGGATTCGCGGAACTCTTCAATTGCGGTCTTTATGATCCACAAACCAAAACAGCTGATGTCGCGCGCTGGCTCAATGATGAGGCTCTGAATCATCATCACCACCACCACCATGATGTTAATCGCCACGATGCCCGCATACGCGCCTTTACCCTGCGAACAGCCAAGCCGATTCCGGCTTCAACGCTGACCAACTTCATCGACCTGTTGCGCTCCGCACATGGCCCCAATCTGCTGCGGGTCAAGGGTATCATCAAAGTGGCCGAGCAACCTGACCACCCGGTTGTTATCCATGGTGTCCAGCAGGTCTTTCATCCGCCCGCAACATTGCCAGGCTGGCCAAGCGGTGACGGCGACACCAACGTTGCTGATCGGGATACGCGTCTGGTGATGATCACCCGCGATCTGTCTGAAGCATTCGTGCGCAAACTGTTTGATGCCTTTGTCGGCACCACGGCAGTCGACACTGCCGACAAACAGGCGCTGGAAAACAATCCGCTTGCAATTCCCGGTCACCAGGGCAGCTAATTCTGATAGGGCCTAAAGCTTTCCGCTCTGCCGTTCCAACAGGAAAGTGTGGCCAACCTTACCAATTCCATCGGCGCCGTCCGCGCCGCCGTCGCCGCCGTTACCTCCGCCTGACTGTTCAACCAGCTTTTGGCCCGTCTCATTGCAGAAGGCTGGAATATCAAGACCGGCCAGGGGATCATCGGTCAAAACCAGAATTCGATCTCCTGGCTGCAGCTTGCGCATGGCGTTGCGGGTCTTCAAGACCGGCAGCGGGCATTGGTAACCCCGAAGATCCAATTCTGTTGCCATTTGTGCTCCGGGCCGCGCGCATTATTACGATGCAGATCTGCTTATCACCGCAAGTGTGCAAACGCAGCATGAACTTGCGTCGCAGCTGTTAACTTGCTGTCTATTTCGTGTTCAATTCATCAATAACAACCACCCATAGGACGTAAATATCATGGCTGAACCTGGTCCTCAGGACGTTATCGACTTCTGGATCGATGCCGGGCCGGAGAAGTGGTGGAAGAAAAACCCTGACTTTGACGCGGAGATTGAACAGCGTTTTGGCGAAACCCATCGGCGCGCTGCCGCTGGTGAGTTGGATGAATGGGGTACCACGCCAGACGGAGCACTTGCTCTAATCCTCGTGCTGGACCAATTCTCCCGCAATCTGTTCCGCAACAGCCCGCGCGCCTTTGCCCAGGATGAACAATGCGTCAGCATCGTGCTGGCCCAAATGGAAACTGGGGCTGACCGAGAAATGCATCCCGACGTTATGCATTTCTGCTATTTACCGTTAATGCATTCCGAACAATTGGAGCATCAGCAGATGTGCATTGCCGAGATGGAACGCCTCGAAAACACGCCCAGCCTGCGCGCAGCCATTCAACATCGGGATATAATCGCAGATTTTGGCCGGTTTCCGCATCGCAACGCCTTACTTGGGCGCAAAACGACAGATTCGGAGCAGGCTTTTCTGGATGGTGGCGGGTTTTCTGGTTAACGCCTGCTTAACTCCATTTCCAACTTGGCTGTCTAAATTCCAATAAAATCTTAAACGAAATCTGCGCAAATTGTCTTGAGTTTAAAAACCGGCAACTCGGGACCACCCCTGGCAATGGGCGAAAATTTTCAACCCTCAAGCGTGATTCGACCGCTCGTACCGCAGTTTGTGCGTGCGCGCTTGGGGCAACATGTCGATACCGGCCTGGATATGGCCGATGCCATCTTTGCCGGCAAGGACGAGCGTGCCCAGTCGCTTCGCACCGCTCTGATTGCTTTTACCATTCGCATCATCAGCGCCTTCATTGCCTTCATCAGTCAGGTTTTGATGGCGCGATGGTTGGGTGTTCATGAATATGGAATTTTCGTTTGGGTTTGGGTCGCAGCAGTTATTTGCGGTGGCCTTTCCTGCGTTGGATTCCCTTCGGCAGTTGTGAAGTTCATTCCCCAGTATCTGGTTGAACAAGATGACAAGTCCCTGCGCGGCGTTATCTTTGGTTCCCGACTGATTTCGACGCTGGTGGCAACCCTGATTGCTGGATTGGGCATAGCGGCGATTTATGCGCTGGACGGCAATCTGGCATCAATTTACAGCATTCCGCTGATCATGGCTGCGGTCTGTCTGCCAATGTTGTCGCTGTCAGACGTGCAAAACGGGGTTGCCCGGGCGTTCAGCTGGTCAGATCTTGCTTTTTCGCCGACTTATCTTTTGCGTCCCGTATTGATCCTGGTTGCGATGATTGCAGCCCTTGCCTGGGGCATGGAGCCGACCGCCACGACAGCTCTGGCCGCCGCAATATTTGCGACCTGGTTTACCACCATCATGCAGACCATTATTGTCAATCAGCGTTTGAAACGCACGGTGGTCCACGGGCCGAAAACGGTGACGGTTGGCGTCTGGATTGCGGTTGCATTGCCGATCTTTCTGGTAGAGGGCTTTTTTGCCCTGCTGACCAATGTCGACATCATGATCGCTGGCCTCTATCTGGAGCCCAACGAGGTTGGCGTTTACTTTGCTGCGGTCAAAACTCTGGCACTGGTGCATTTTGTGTATTTTGCTGTGAAAGCCGGTTCTGCCCACCATTATGCACGCTATTTCACCGCCGGAGACGCCGATCGTTTCGATGCCTTTGTGCGTGATACCGTGAAGTGGACTTTCTGGCCTTCCTTGTTGATGGCAGTCATCATTTTGGCAGCTGGAAAAATTCTGCTGGGCCTGTTTGGCGCTGAATTCACCAGCGGTTATCCGCTCATGTTTGTGCTGGCGGTGGGCATCATCGCTCGGGCGTCGGTCGGTCCTGCTGAAGCGGTGCTGACCATGTCAGGCAATCAAAATGTCTGCGCCGCCGTCTACGGTGCAGCTCTGGTCATCAACATTCTGCTCAACCTTTCGCTTATTCCTCAATTCGGTCTTTTTGGTGCTGCCTGGGCCACAACCATCACCATGATGTTTGAAGCAACGGCACTCTATGCGATCACTCTGCGACGGTTGGGCCTCCACATGTTTGTCTTCAGTCGGGCACCAGAAGTGCGCTTGGCATCGTCGAAGGCAGAGTTCTGATCATGGGTGTTTTTGAAACCATTCTGGCTGAATCCACTCGCAGGCCCGGCAGCCTGTCTCGGGTGATCGATCGTCGTGCGGTCAAGCGCGACCCAATGTTGCGAACCAGCACCACAGGAATGACCTCCCACCTTTGGGAGTTGGAAATGGTTCCGGCCTTTGGATTGATAAGACTGTGCGAAGACATCGACAAATTGGCCAAAAACACTTTGGACCAGAATATCTTTTTTGAATCACCCGTGCTGCGTTCCGCCTGGCCCCGGCTGACTTCGCTGCTGGCACCACATGGTGCGTGGATGCTCTGCCTTTGGGAATCCACTGGCAAGGACCGCAGTCTGCGCTTGTTCATGCCAGTACGACTTAACAAAGTCGGTTTCCCGGCGAAAAAGGTTCTCGAACCCCTGGCCAACCAGTTTATGCCCCTGGGCACGCCGATGATCGATAAGAATTGCAGCGATGAAGCTGCAGAAACGCTGTTTCGGCTGCTGGCCGACCCATGTTTGCGCTTGCCAAATATCATCGACTTCATCTGGCAACGCGAAGGCGGCAAGACACATCAGACGCTGGAACGGGCCGCAACCAGTCTGGGACTGAAAACGCAACTCAATGTGTCCTTCAAGCGGGCGGCCCTGTTTCCTGATGCAGACAAAGGACAGGAACAGCGTCCAACACTGAGCAAGAAACGTCGCCGGGAATTGGCGCGCCAACTGCGTAAGCTTGAAGAGCTTGGTCCAATCAAATTTGATTGTGCGCGGACCAGCGCCCACATTCACGATGCCATCGAGAGTTTCCTGACACTTGAATTGAAAGGCTGGAAAGGGCGCAAGGGAACAGCGCTTTACAATCACAAGAAAATTGCTGCTTTTTCACGTCAGATTGTTTCGGAACTTGCGGCTGAAAACCACTGTGAGATCTATTCGCTCAACCAGAACGACAAGCCCATTGCCTCACTGATCATGCTAGGACGCGATGGTCGGTTGGTTCCCTGGAAAATGGCTTTCGATGAATCACTGTCTGCGTATTCGCCGGGCATGCAGGTGATGGTCAATGCGACCCAAATTCTCAAGGGACGTCGGGATTTTGTGGAAGCCGATAGCCTAGCAGTGGCTGACCACGTGATGATGAATCGGGTCTGGCCAGACCGGGTATCGATTGCTGACTTGACCATTGGATTGACCCCAGCAGCTGCCCGGCAGTTGGACAGCGTCATTGAGGCAAAGCGTCGTTTGCAGACACTCAAGTCTTTTGCCAAGAAGTTGCTTGGCAAACTCGGCATCGGCTAGGGCCCTGAATTTTCCCCAACCGTGAATTCGGGGTTCAACAATCTGTTGGCCTCATAGATGAATTCTGCCTAGGCTGAAACTCTAGTAGTGCCGCACTTGTTCCGGGAGAGTTTCGATGACCGCTGAGTTGTTTTTTTCGCACGCCGAATATCAGGAGCGATTGGCGCGCGCCCGCACGTCTATGCAGGCTGATGGGCACGAAGTTCTGATCATCAGTGATCCATCCAATATGAACTGGCTGACCGGCTACGATGGCTGGTCCTTCTATGTGCATCAGGCTGTCATTCTGCCGCTGGAAGGTGAACCAATCTGGTGGGGCCGTGGCATGGACGCCAAGGGTGCGCTGCGCACCGTCTGGATGGCCCCTGATCAGGTGGTGGGCTATGCCGACCACTATGTGCAGAACCCTCATGCGCATCCCATGGAGACTTTGATAGAGCTCCTAAATGAGCGCGGCTTCGGGGCGGCGAGGATTGGGGTGGAATTAGACAACTATTACTATTCCGCTAAGGCCCATGCGGTGCTGGCTGCGCAGTTTGGGCAGATCGCAGATGTGACCGGTCTGGTTAATTGGTGCAGGGCAATAAAAAGCGATACCGAAATTGAGTTCATGCGACGTGCTGCCCGCATTGTCGAACACATGCACCAGGTTATTTTGGAAACGGCCGAACCGGGTCTCCAGAAGCACCAATTGGTCGCTCAGATTTACAAGGCTGGTATCGAGGGGGCGGATGGTCATTGGGGCGACTATCCGGCGATCGTTCCCATGGCGCCGTCTGGCATGGACGCGACCGCCCCGCATTTAACGTGGAACGACAAGCCAATGGTGCAGGGGGAGGCCACTTTTTTCGAAATTGCCGGGGCTCATCGTCGCTACCAATGCCCGCAGTCGCGAACGTTGTTTTTGGGAACGCCACCGGAAAAATATCGCGACGCCGAAAAGGCCGTACTAGAAGCAACTGATGCCGGCTTGGCGATGGCTAAACCAGGCAACACTTGCGGACAGGTGGCAGACGCATTCAATTCCACTTTAAACCGTCTGGGTTTTGAAAAGGACAGTCGCTGCGGATATGCCATTGGCGTTTCCTATCCGCCCGACTGGGGCGAGCGCACCATGTCGTTGCGTGGCAATGATACAACCCAGTTGCAACCGGGCATGACCTTTCATTTCATGCCAGCGCTTTGGCTGGATGATGGTGGGATCGAAATCACCGAACCTATCTTGATCACAGAAACGGGTGCTGAATGTCTGTGCACGACCCCCCGGGAGCTGTTCGTCAAATGACCGATCCCAATGGCCCGCGCAATCCGATCTCAGCAACGATACCATTTAATGAGGACGGTATTCATCACGGCCACCTGGTCCTGCCGTGGAGCCGCGACGAAAGTGCCTGGGGCACCATGCGTATTCCCATTTGCGTGGTGAAAAACGGCGAAGGACCAACAGCGCTGGTCAGCGGTGGCAATCATGGCGATGAATATGAAGGGCCTTTGACGATTGTCGACTGGGCTGCAAATGTTGATCTTGACGACGTGACGGGCCGCGTGATTGCCGTGCCATTCATGAACTATCCGGCGTTCAGAGCGGCAAGCCGCACTTCGCCACTGGATGGTGGCAATATGAACCGCATTTTCCCTGGCAATCCGGTTGGATCGGTGACGGAAAAGATCGCTGACTATTTTCAAAACACACTGCTGCCTCTGGCCGAGTTTGTTCTGGACTATCATTCCGGTGGTAAGACGCTGGACTTTGTTCCGTTAGCGGCAAGCCATGTTTTGGATGACCAAGAACAGCAGGCCCGTTGCGCTGCAGCGCGTGATGCCTTCGGTGCGCCATACAGTCTGTCGATGCGCGAGATCGACAGTGCTGGCATGTATGATGATGCAGCCGAGGCGATGGGAAAAACCTTCGTCACGACCGAGTTGCGCGGTGGAGGAACCAACACGCCGCAAAGTGTTGATTGTGCCCGCCAGGGTCTGCGCAATTTTCTCATTCATGCAGGCATTCTGGATGGTGCTCTGAGGCCTGCCGACAGCGTGCATCTGGCCCAGCCGGATGGTGATTGTTTTCATTTTGCCGAGCAAGCCGGACTTGTTGAAGTTACGGAAGAATTGGGTGCTGAGGTGCGATCCGGGCAATTGCTTGCCAGGATCTGGTCAACCACTGGCATGGGCGCCGCGCCGCTCGAAGTTCATGCCAATCGCGACGGAGTGTTGATTGCCAAGCATTTTCCCGGATTGGTGCAGGAAGGTGACTGTCTGGCGGTGCTTGCGGTCGTCATCGATACATAGGTTACCATGCTGCAACAATATTTTGCAGTGCAAACGTTTGCAAGCACCAGCCGCAACTGGACGAGCCGCCCGAATGCTGGCAGCATGTCTTTTTGCTCTGTGTTTTCGGGAGAACAAACATGAAAATTTTGAAGACTTTGCTGGCCACCACCATTCTTGTTGGTGCAAGCGGCATTGCGCAAGCTGAGACCTTACGATGGGCGCGCGCTGGCGATTCACTGACCCTTGACCCCCATGCTCAGAACGAAGGGCCGACATCGGCACTGGCGCATCAGATCATGGAACCGCTGATCATGCGCGATATGACCGGTAAGGTAGTTCCCGCGCTGGCTACTGAGTGGGGCCCATCTGCTGACAATCCAAACGAGTGGCATTTCAAGCTGCGTGAAGGTGTCAAATTCCACGATGGCGCAGACTTTGACAGTGAAGATGCGGTGTTCTCGCTTGAACGGGCGATGACAAAAGATTCTGACTACAAAGAATTGCTGGCATCGGTCAAAAGCGTTCGTGCCGATGGTAAATACGGGCTGATTATTGAAACCAATGGTCCAAACCCAATCATGGCCAACAACCTGACCAACATGTTCATGATGGATAAGGGTTGGGCTGAAGCCAACAATGCCGTCAAGGTGCAGGACTATGAAGGTGGCGAAGAAACATTTGCTGCGCGTAATGCTAACGGCACAGGTCCCTACAAGCTGATCAGCCGCGAGCCTGACGTAAAAACAGTGATGTCGATCAACGAAAACTATTGGGGCAAAGGTGAGTTCCCGATGGAAGTAACGGAAATCATCTACACACCGATTCAGAACCAGGCGACACGCGTTGCGGCGTTGCTGTCGGGCGAAGTTGATTTCATTCAGGACGTGCCGGTGCAGGATTTGGCGCGGGTTGATGGTGCTGATGGGCTCAAGGTGCAGACCGCGCCGCAAAACCGCGTCATCTTCTTCGGCATGAACCAGGGCGACGCCGATCTGAAAGCTGATGATGTCGAAGGCAAGAACCCGCTGGCTGATCTGCGTGTACGCCAGGCGATGAATATGGCGATCAACCGCGAAGCGATCAAAAAGATCGTGATGCGTGAGCAGTCGATTCCGGCTGGAATGATCTCGCCACCATTCGTCAATGGCTGGACTGCAGAGCTTGATGCTGTGCCCGCCACCGACATCGAAAAGGCCAAAGGTCTGATGTCTGAGGCCGGATATGGTGATGGCTTCACGATCCGCCTCGATTGCCCCAATGACCGCTACATCAACGATGAGCCAATTTGTCAGGCAGCTGTTGGAATGTTGGCGCAGATTGGTGTGAAAGTTCAGTTGGATGCCAAGCCGAAGGCGCAGCACTTCCCGCTGATCAACAAGCTGGAGACGGATTTCTATATGCTGGGTTGGGGTGTCCCGACCTATGATTCTGAATATATCTTCAACTTCCTGGTTCACACCAAGGGCGAGAAATACGGCTCTTGGAACGGTACACGTTTCT
The DNA here is from genome assembly GCA_039969995.1 of Rhizobiaceae bacterium. Lineage (GTDB taxonomy): Bacteria > Pseudomonadota > Alphaproteobacteria > Rhizobiales > Rhizobiaceae > Pseudahrensia. The sequence continues at coordinate 6,482 of JBDVMU010000053.1, read as the reverse complement.
CCAATCCGGATCTCGATAAGACGATTGAGGCCTTGGCCGCTGAGACAGATCTGCCAAAACGCAATGGCATGATTGCCGATATCTGGAAGGTTGTTCAGGATGAACAACTGTATCTGCCTATTCATCACCAGGTTTTGAATTGGGGTATGGCCGACAAAGTTGATACCGTTGTGGCACCAGATGATGCTGCCAAATTCAAATACTTCAAATTGAAGTAGTCGGATCTGAACGGACTCTATCGATCCGGTCTGACCGGATCAAAAACCGGCGGGAATTTATTTTCCGCCGGTTTCTCAATTTCTAAGTGGGCGCCAAATTTCGCCACGTCTAAAACCGGGAGAAAACTATGACTTTGAAAAAATCCGCGCTTGTTGCGCTGGGTGTGATGTTGAGCTGCAGTGTTACTCAAGCCAACACATTCAAGTGGGCATCAAATACCGATCCTCAAACGATGGACCCGCATGCGGTCAACTCCGCCCCTGTTTTGGGCTTCTTGAACAATGTCTACGAAGGCCTGGTGCGGCGCAACCAAACCATGGTTGTTGAAGGTGCGTTGGCCGAAAGCTGGGAGCCGATTGGCGACAAGGGTTGGCGTTTCAACCTGCGCAAAGGCGTGAAATTTCATGATGGCTCGGATTTTAATTCCGACGATGTGATGTTCTCCTATCAGCGCGCTTCCAGTGAAGCCGCCGACACTGCTTCGTGGTTTGCGCCGGTATCGGAAGTCAAAGTGGTCGACGATTATACAATCGACTTCATGACCAAAGTTCCGAACCCGCTGTTTCCAAGCTCGATTGCCAACTTCATGATCCTGGACAAGGGCTGGGCTGAATCGAATGGTGCTGCACTGCCGTCGAAAGAAACTGAAAATCATGCCACGTTGAACGCCAACGGCACCGGTGCATTTCAATTGGCCGAACGTCAGCCCGGACTGAAAACTGTGCTGACGCCTTATTCCGGTTGGTGGGGTCAGGTTGAGCACAATATCACCCGGGCCGAATTTACCCCGATCCAGAATTCTGCAACGGCCGTCGCTGCGCTGCTTTCTGGCAATGTCGACATGGTCAACCCGGTGCCAATCCAGGACGCTGCTCGTCTGAAGCAATCTGATGGCGTGAAGGTAATTGAGGGCATTGAAGCTCGTGTCATCATGCTTGGCTTCCCGCATCAGGCGGCGGAGCTGAAATATGGCACTGACGCTGGCAAGCCCAACCCGTTCAAGGACGTGCGGGTGCGCAAAGCAGTGGCTCATGCGGTCAATGTTGACGCCATCTTGAAAACCATCATGCGTGGCAACGCTCAACCGGCCTCACAGTTGGTCAGCCCGGCCATGAGTGGATATTCCACAGCCAACGCTGCACGCCCCGCGTTCGACGTGGCCGGCGCCAAGGCGTTGCTGGCAGAGGCCGGATATGCAGATGGCTTTTCTTTTGGCCTGAAATGCCCCAACGACCGCTACCTCAATGATGAGGCCGTTTGTCAGGCAGTTGTGTCGATGCTGGCACAGATCGGTGTGAAAGCCGAATTGGACGCCATGCCGGTGCGCAATTACTGGCCGGAACTGCGAAACGATGCTTACGACATGTATCTGCTGGGCTGGTCTCCGGGCACATTTGACGCCGAGCACCCAATCCGTTTCCTGGCTCATACGCCAAATAAGGAAAAGAAGCTGGGCAGCTGGAACTTCGGGGACTTCTCCAACGCCCGTATCGACGCGATGTTGGCGCCAATCCAGTCTGAAATTGACGCCGGTAAGCGCCAGTCGATGCTGGATGAGGCCGCCAAGATCCTTCAGGACGAGGTGGCCTATGTGCCGCTTTATGTTCAGCCGCTGGTCTGGGGTGCCCGTGACAATGTTGAGCTTACTCAACGTCCGGACAACTTCTTCATCCTGCGCTGGGTTACTGTAAAATAACCTGACAAACCTTGTCGCCAGCGGGTAATCCGCTGGCGACACGAGCGGCGGAGCCTCAATGTTAGCCTATTCCATTCGACGGATATTTCAGTCGATCGTTGTTCTGCTGGTTGTTGGACTGGTGGCGTTTTCGATGTTCCGCTTTGTTGGTGATCCCATCGACAACATGCTGGGACAGGAACGTACAGATGCCGACATCGAGCGGTTGCGCACTGAGCTTGGGCTGGATCAGCCATTTGTTGTTCAATACGGCAAGTTTTTGACCAATGCCGCCAGTGGCAATTTTGGTGTCAGCTATCGCCAGGGGCGACCGGTTGCCACGATCCTTGTTGAGCGCGCGCCAGCAACGCTCGAGTTGGCGGCGGTTTCAGGGCTGTTTGCCATCCTGATCGGAGTGGCTTTGGGCGTTTTCACAGCCATACGACGCAATGGAATTGCCGCCAACGTGATCATGACGGTTTCGTTGCTTGGGGTGTCGTTGCCGACTTTTCTGATCGGCATCCTGTTGATTTACCTATTCGCGGTGGAGTTGGGCTGGCTACCGAGTTTTGGGCGAGGTGACACGGTGATGATCGGCGGTTGGAGCACTGGCTTTTTGACGGCCACCGGTCTGAAGGCATTGATCCTGCCATCGATCACGCTTGGGCTCTACCAGATGACATTGATCATGCGCCTGGTGCGATCGGAAATGCTGGAAGTATTGCGGGCTGAATATATTCGTTTTGCCCGCGCCCGCGGCCTGCGTGATCGGGCGATCAATTTTCACCATGCATTGAAAAATACGCTGGTGCCGGTGATCACGGTGACCGGTCTGCAGCTTGGTTCAATCATCGCCTTTGCCATTATTACTGAGACGGTGTTTCAATGGCCTGGGGTTGGCCTGCTTTTCATCAACGCGATTCAGTTTGTCGATATTCCGGTAATGGCGGCCTATCTGATGCTGATCTCGGTGATGTTTGTCGGTATCAACCTGATTGTCGATCTGCTCTATTTTGCCATCGATCCACGGCTGCGTGTTGATCGCACTGTGGCGGAGGGGTGATCATGGAAAGATTGCAAACAGCCTGGAACTCCGACTTCGTCTGGTCGTTCCGTCATTCACCCGTGGCGGTGATCTCGCTTGCCGTTGTGGTCATTCTGGTTCTGTCAGCGGTCTGTGCACCGCTGGTGGCCCCATACAATCCCTTTGACCCCGCCACGCTGAACTTGATGAATGGCTTCTCCAAACCGATGGAGCCGAATGCGTTTACCGGCGACGTTTTCTGGTTGGGAACGGATGATCAGGGGCGCGATGTCTTCTCCACCATTCTCTACGGAATGCGGATCTCGTTATTTGTTGGTTTCACCGCGGTTCTGTTCGCTCTCATTTTGGGTGTTACGCTGGGTCTGGTTGCCGGTTATGTCGGCGGCTGGACAGAAACCGCAATCATGCGGGTTGCCGACGTCCAGCTTACTTTTCCTGCCATCCTGGTTGCCATGCTGATTTTCGGCATCGCGAAGGGCATCACGCCAGTTCATATGCGTGATGAAATGGCTATCTGGGTCCTGATCATCGCCATTGGCCTATCTGACTGGGTGCAGTTTGCTCGTGTCGTGCGCGGCGCGACGCTGGTGGAAAAGAACAAGGAATATGTTCAGGCAGCGAAGCTCATCGGGCGACGTCCTGGTGCAATTATGCTCAAACATATTTTGCCCAATGTACTGTCCCCCGTGTTGGTGATTGCAACGATTTCACTGGCTTTGGCGATCATTGCAGAGGCAACGCTGTCCTTTCTTGGCGTCGGCGCACCGCCCACCCAGCCTTCGCTTGGCACCCTGATCCGTATTGGCCAGGGATATCTGTTTTCAGGCGAATGGTGGATCATCCTGTTTCCGGCCATCACCCTTCTGGTTCTCGCGCTGTCGGTCAACCTGTTGGGAGATTGGCTGCGTGATGCTCTCAATCCGAAGTTGCGCTAATGGCTGATCCGGTTCTTTCTGTACGCGACCTTGTGGTCGAGATTCCAACTCGTCATGCGGTGCTGCACCCGGTAAACGGGGTAACCTTCGAGCTCGCACCCGGCGAAATTCTCGGCATGGTCGGGGAATCCGGCGCCGGCAAGTCGATGACCGGCAATGCCGTGATTGGATTGTTGGATCGTCCGGCACGGATTGCAGGCGGTGAAATTCTGCTGCATGGCAAACGTATCGATCAGCTGACCGGCGATGCGCTGCGCAGGTTGCGCGGCAAGCATATCGGCATGGTATTTCAAGATCCGTTGACGTCCCTGAACCCCTTGTTGACAGTCGGCGAGCAGCTGACTGAAACCATCCTGGAACATTTGGATGTGTCCACCGCCGAAGCAAGGCAAAGGGCGGTTGATGGCTTGAAGGAAGTTGGCATTCCGGCTGCTGAACAACGCCTCGACGCCTATCCGCACCAGTTTTCCGGCGGCATGCGGCAGCGGGTTGTCATAGCGCTGGCGCTTTGCGCAGAACCGTCCTTGATCATTGCCGATGAGCCAACCACTGCGTTGGACGTGTCAGTTCAGGCCCAAATTATCGCGCTGTTGAAACGGCTTTGCCAGGAACGGGGTACGGCGGTCATGCTCATCACCCACGATATGGGGGTGATTGCAGAGACAGCCGACCGTGTCGCTGTTCTCTATGCAGGACGGATGGCGGAACTGGGTTCGGCGCGCGATGTGCTTACTCATCCGCAACATCCCTATACAATAGGACTGATGGGCTCGACACCGCTGGCGTCTGCTGGACGTGAACGGCTGTTCCAGATTGATGGTTCAATGCCACGCCTGGATGCTTTGCCGGCTGGATGCGCTTTCAATCCGCGCTGCTCGCGGGCACAAACGCAATGTCGCGAAGATCCATCGCCGTCGCTGGCTGCGCACAATGACCGCGCCGCCTGTTGGTTTGGGGGGGAAGAGGCATGAGTAAGGGATTGGTGGTCGTTGAAAACCTGACACGCATCTTTGATGTTTCAAAACCCTGGCTCAATCGGGTGATTGAGCGTTTGCCGAAGGCGCTGCTGACGGCTGTTTCAGATGTCAGTCTGAACATAGAAGAAAAATCCGTCTACGCTCTGGTCGGAGAAAGCGGTTCGGGCAAGTCGACCATTGGCAAAATGGTGGTGGGTCTTTTGCCGCCTTCCGGCGGGAAGGTTGAGGTTGAGGGCATAGACCTGTTCAAGGAAACCGACCCAGCGCGGGTCGATCAGGTCCGTTCCAACATCCAGATGATTTTCCAGGATCCATTTGCCAGCCTCAATCCAAGATGGCGGGTTCGCAATATTATTGCCGAGCCGGTCGCCTCGCGGGGCAGCAATGTCGACGGACTGGCTGAGCGGTTGCTGGAACAGGTTGGCCTGTCTGCCAACGATGCCAATAAATATCCGCACGAATTCTCAGGTGGCCAGCGCCAGCGTATTTGTATTGCCAGGGCTTTGGCTTCCGAACCCCAACTGATCGTTTGCGATGAACCAACATCAGCGCTGGATGTTTCGGTTCAGGCGCAGGTGCTCAATCTGATGAGCGATCTGAAGGACGAGTTCGGATTGACCTATCTGTTCATCAGTCATGATCTCACCGTTGTGCGCCACATGGCTGACCGGGTCGGCGTGCTTTATCTGGGCCGTTTGGTGGAAGAAGCGCCTCGCGATGAGTTGTTTGACGCACCTAAGCACCCTTACACGAAGATGTTGCTGGAAGCTGCGCCGAAACTTGATGGCTTCGACCGAACCCCGGAATTGCCTGAAGGGGAGATCCCAGATCCGATCAATCCACCCTCCGGTTGTGTCTTTCATCCGCGCTGCCCATTGGCTGTAGATCAATGCAAAGTTGAAGCTCCAAAATCGCGGCAGATAGGCCAGACACGCGTCGCCTGTCACTTGGCCGAGTAGTCAACTAATATCGTTGCGAACCTAGTATCTCGGTTCGCCTTTCGCTGAGTCAACGCAGAAGCAGTTGCCTGGTATTTTCTCACGGGCTCACGCGCAAAGGGGCACATCATTTTTTGAGATCTATCAAAATTGCATTGTTTACAACGATGCCGTGTTTTCGTCATTCACTGACAAGTCGGTAGCCGCAGACCGGCAAATTTTTCTCGAACGCGGTCGTAAAATGGTTTTGGCTCCCAGGACCAATATGGTCTCAGGTTGTCACTAAACAGACTGAGCCTGGATGTGGTCACTATCGGTCAAGATGGCATTACCGAATCCGACATTGCCGTTCATGATGAGACCGACCGAATGATGGCTCATATGCGGGCTGAAATGCGCGATGCAGACCATCCTGTGGCTATTGGTGTGCTCTATTGCGATCTTGCGCCGACCTACGAATAAGGGGTCAACGGTCTTGCCGAAAAAGCCAAGGCGCAGGTTGGAAGCAAAGACACTAATGACCTGCTTCGGCGGGGACCCACCTGGACAGTTGCCGATAATTGAGCGCTGAATTCCAGATGCGACAGTTTGGCATATGGGAAATATCGTAGCCCCTACCCAAATCTGAATCGCGATCAAATCCGGGATCCCTCCCCCGGGTTGGCTTACTGCATGACCGCGTTTCAAACTTGG